>NZ_JAQPCG010000009.1 GCF_028464145.1 Maribacter sp. PR1 | reverse complement strand
CGATACCAATGTATAACTTCGGTACAGCAGTAATTTGGGTAATCATATCTTTAATTTTTAGTTCATTTTAAAGATACTCGACTTACTGCTTTTTCATCGATGCTATATACGATTGTTGCAGGGTATCGAGCCCTTTACTATAGTGGGCTTTTTTCCTTTACGGCTTTTTTGGGTTCTCAGAACTCACAAGCGAGCTTGACGATCCCCGCCCTACAAAAACCGTACATATCCTCGAGCCGATATATGCCCCTTGAACCCAAATGAAAGCAGTATTAAAAATATCAATTGTACTTTCTTTAATTGCTGTTGCTGCTTACTTCATCAGCTTTTATGTAATGCCTAGTGTAACTGTTAAAAACATATCCAATACAAGCATTCAAGCAGCCAAAGTAACCCTTCCCAATGCAGGGTTGGACTTTGGTCCAATTGAAGCTAAGGAACAAAACACCATTCATTATTCATTAGAGCAAACTGAAGGTGGTTATAAATATCATTTTGTCTTAAAAAATGGTGTTGTACTTGAAGGAGACTGTGGGTACGTTACAAGTAATGAAGTACATAAACGTTTTGAAATTTTGGTAAAGGAAGGTAATAAGGTTGTATGCAGATATGGCATATAACAGACGTTGGCAAACATTAAAAAAACAATATCGAAATATGAAAAATTGGAATTTCAAATTAAAAAAACCACCGAAAGAAGTTATTGAAAAACTAACATCTAAACTTAACTCTATTGGAGGTTTTTCATTTAAAACCAAAAACACTAATACTTTTAGTTTCCGTAAGAGGATTTTGTACCCTTGGTATTATGCATTCCAAAATTGGACTGTTGTTAATGGCGAATTCATAGAAAATAATGTTGAGAATATAACTGAAGTTAAAATTTCATTCAAACAGCACTTTTTGATCAAATTAATAATAGTTACTCATCTAATTCTTGGATTGGGACTTGTTCTAGGGCTATTCCTAGCGACAGACAATCAATCTCTAACTTATATTTTAGGTGGACTAGTTATCGCTTTTGGAATAATTATTTGGATTACGGCAACTAGAAAATTTAATAACGATTCTAAAAAATACAAAGTACTAATAACCAAAACACTAGGAGTTTAAAAAATAACGATTTGCCAACACCGTATAAAATTAATTGCTAGTTCAAGCCTGCTTACGAAAATCACGGATTTTCTATTCAATTTGTATTTGCTAAATAAAGTACTTGGAACACGCAACCAATCTTGTACAATCACATTACCACCAATATTCAAACTAAGAATCTTTTTCATGAAGTGCAATCCTTTAAAAAAAATAGTTCAATGGGGTGTAATAATCTTTGACTTGAGCCACTAACCAAGAAAAGATTAAAATTATGACGTTAAAAAAAGCACTAGACTATTTTCAAAGTTTAGTTTCTGAGACGAGTAAAAAGTCTGAAATAAAGGTATACAAAGAATTCATTAGAATTTTGAACAGGTTGGAAGATAGAGATTTATCAGCCTCTGAAATTCAGGCGATAGAGACCGAATTGAAAAGGCTTAATCTGGACTCTACAATTGCTCATGATATAAAATATTATAAAAAGGCACTTACACAATTTGAAAAATATTTAAAGGATACTTTTTCCTTAACAACTAAAGGGTATTACACGAAGATTGGAATAGCTTTGGGGATGACCTTTGGATTGCTTTTTGGAGTTGTTTTTTTATCTAGACTTGAGCGGTCCAAAGGCATTGCATTAGGAATGTCACTTGGCATGTTTATTGGACTGCTCATAGGACGTAATCTTGATGCAAAAGCTTTATCTTCAGGAAATATGGTTTAACATTTTTGGAATTTGGACTTTAAACAAAAAAGTGAGCAACGATTTTTATACTTCCTCCATTCAGCCTTATTCAGGAATAATCATAAAGATATGCAGGGCGTATACAGATACTCAAGAAGATTTCGAGGATTACTATCAAGAGGTGTGCCTGCAAATCTGGAAAAGCAGAAATAACTTTAAAAGGCAATCAGCATGGTCTACATGGGTGTATCGAATTTCACTGAACGTTAGCATGACATTGCTGAAAAAAAGAAAAAACAACCAACAGTACAGTGCTTCTAATCTCTTGGCAGAAGAAGTATCCGAAGAATCCCGTGCTTTTGCCGATGAATCGCTTAATCAGCTTTACTACGGTATTAGGCAATTATCAGAAGTGGACAGGGCAGTAATTTTGCTTTATCTGGAAGAAAAGTCGTACCAAGAAATTGCAGATATTATTGGCACAAACCCGAATAATATTGGGGTACGCATCAAGCGAATTAAGGAACGACTAAAAAAAATATTAGATGGAAAAGTCAATTGAAACCATATGGAAGGAAGGGTTCCTAGATACGGAATCTTTAATCGCTCCAAAAGTGAATAACCTTTACGACAAAAAGTCGTTGCATATTATGGCTAAATTCAAGAAGATGTTCTTGAATAACATACGGGGCATTATAATTGTCTCTTCCCTTTTATTTATGGGTGCCTACTTTGCAGGAGCCTTACTGGCTGGCAGTATTGTCTTAATAATGATGCTGTACATTGCCTATACCGCTTACAACGAACTGAAGAACTTAGAAAAAATAGATAAAGGCCAAAGCAGTTATTTATTTTTAAAGTCCTTTAAAGTTTGGATTGACCAATCTATTGAGCGCTACGGAAAAATGTACAGAATTGTATACCCCATTCTCATTCTTACTTTCTATTTTGGAATTTGGTTTTCAGATAGTTTAATAGACGTGCGCCAAAAAGTTAGTGCGCATAGTGATTTGTTTTTCGGACTTCATCTCGGTACTACTATTTTTGTTCTAACTTTTGCGCTTTTGATGAGTATTTTTAGTAAGTCCATTCACCGTAAAGATGTAAAGACTATGTATGGCGGAATATTGAATAAATTAAATTCATCCATTGCAGAAATGGAAGATTTGAGGGATTAAGAACTTTATCTTATGGCCAGTAATGGTGATAACAATGCGTATATTACATATCCTTTGGGATACGCACCATACAATAACCGCTGTTTCTTATTTGAAAAAATGACACAATAAGTGACACAGATTTTAAATCGAAAAACCACGCTCTTTCTTAGAATGGTTTCTTGATTGTCGTGACCTCGACAGGATTTCCTTGGGTTTTCCTTGAAGTTTAATGTTGCAAATAAGAAACCACAGCCCGAGAAAAGCGGGCCTAATTTTGTATTTCAATCCGTTTACAAAAGCTTTGGCTTTAGGCATGTCTTAAAACACAAAACCACGCTCTGTAGAAGAGCGTGGTTTCTTGAGTGTCGTGAACTCGACAGGACAGAATTCAAACTTTTTGAAGGAAGATATTGAAATTATTATCAACGAATCAATTCATATTAGAAGTGCTTGATTTTAATAGCATAAACACCTTGATTCCCCATGGTCGCATTATCTGAAACGGGTTAAATACCTTCGCTTTGTTAATGACCCTGTAAAATTTTATACATCTTAGCAACAATTCAACAAATTACATTATAACATAGATACAAAGGTCCACTTAAAACTAATCTTTTGTTTAATTTAAAATCGTTATTCAGTTGTTTAATAATTCTTTTGTCATGCTCAATTTTAACCTGTGGAGGTGGTATATTTTGTCCAGCGTTTCCATTTTGGCCCAAGAACATTAAATATAAAAATCTAACTATCATACAGCTCCTCTAGGAACCAAATAGGCCTTTACATACTCTGTCTTCGCTAGGGTTCATGCCATGGAATTTTTTATAGAGCGAGGCGAAGTAGTGGCGATTGGAGTATCCGATTTCCTGACAGATTTCATATATGGGCAAGTCGGTACTATCAATCATCTGTTTGGCCTTTTCCATTCGTCTCTTGATAATGAATTTCCTGACAGGTAAGCCTGTGACCGTGCGGAAACATTTTTTAAGATCACATTCATTGATGCCGGATTTACGACTCAATTCCTTAATAGTCATTGTTTTTGATAAATCCTCATTGAGTATATGAAGTGCTATTTTTACACAATTCAATTGATGGTCGTTGACTCCTTCGAAGTGCTGGTCGATTTCCTTTCTACATAGGAACTCACTCCAAAAATGGACAAATTCAAGTATTTTGCTTTCGAGGAGCATGATGTTACGGGTATCTTCATGGTCGATGGAGAATACGTTTTCAAGTAGTTTTATGATGTTGCTGTCGAGACAGTATTTTTCAAATTGGGAATGGACCTTGTTTTTGGCGGCGGGTAAAAATTTTTCTGGGATAAAAATCCTCATACCATCTACTTTGGTTGTCTCGAATTCGAACTTTTCCCTATTTTCGATGGCACATGATTGTATCTCACCATTGGCCCCTATCCTAAAATCGACAAATCCTTTTTTGCCGACTGGATCATCAGAATAGAAGAGGGTTTCTTCCTTAAAACTCCATTTTCCCCTAAAGAAGTGGATATCATTTCTTATGAATAGATGTAGGGAGCCTTTCCCCAGCTCCTTCGGCATGGACAAAAGATTTGAATTCCATGCCTCTTGATTGGAGAACCCATAATTGGCAATCAGGGCATTTCTAAACTTTACGGGATTAATGTAAGGCAATATCAAATCCATGATATTTGTTGTCTATTTGGTAAAAAAAAACCTAATATACTAAAAATAAGGTAGATATTCATCTGTATTATTAAATTATATTAAATAACAAGTATTGATAACTGGAAGATGTCTGAAAGCAGAAAAGGTTTTTTAATAGGCGTTCATGGTCGGGTTGAGTCAATGGGAATCCATGAGCTTGTTTTTTGTTAGGAATTTTTCCATCGCCTGCCATTTTATCTGCCCGCTCAGACTGTTTGCGTTTGCTTCAAAACTATGCTCACCGAATGGCACCTCCTGATATGAGATGGGAACTTGAAGCCGTTCTGCCTTTCGGAGCAGTTTTCGGGCTCCTTCAATTGGTACAACATGATCACGGGAACCTGTGATGATAAGTGTTTCTGGTAGACCCTTGTGCAAGGAATTGACGATATCCAACCTTTTATAACGCTCGGGAAATTCATCAGGGGAACCCCCGACAAACTGTATGGCATTGGAGCGCATGTCCAACACCCCCTGACCTGCCATCTTCCACATCCCCGTGAAATCGACAGGGGGGAAAATCGCAATGATGGCTTTTGGCGACACAGGCTCTATTTGAGAATAGGGTGTAATATTACCATTGACTAGGCCGTAACCTGCCTGAATGACTAGGCCGCCACCTGCAGATCCTCCGTAGAGAATAAGTTTCGACGTGTCCACATTGAATTTTTGGGCGTTCTCGACCACGTAGCTTACAGCTGTAGCTATGGCATTTGCAGCGGTTTCCCAGGTGTGCATATCATCGGTTGCCAATGGATAGTCAACATCAAAAACTGTAAAACCTTTTTTGGTGAACCATTCATGGTGCCGGTCATCAGTACGAGATCCAGCCACATAGCCCCCACCATGTACCTGTATGACGGGAATGGACCTTTTTACACCTTCGAAAGGCCTATAAACATCCAATAAATATTTTTTCCCATCCAATTCCAGATAAGAAAAGGTCTCATGCGGTCCCTGCACCCCAAAGTTGGTTGACAATGCCTGGGTGAACGATAAGGGAAGTTGGTGTTTAAAAGCGGTGCGGTAGAGTGTGGCAATGACAAAAACCTGTGCCACGAACAAGACACCTGTTCCATAGAACAAATATTTTGTCAATTTAGCGGATTTTTTCCTGAAAACTAGGAATGCCAGACCCAAAAAAACGAAAATCACAACTAGAATCTGCGCAGAATAATGCGATTGCAACAGACCGGTATAACCACCAAGATACATGGGCCAATTGGCAAATGTGCCGAATAACATCAGTGCAAATACCAAAACAGCAGGCACCATTAAAATAGCATAGGGTATATATAAGAATTTCTTCATCAATATTTATTTTTGGCATACAATAAATCGCTACCCGCCGATATGTGCTCATCATCCAATATATTTTTTCGCAGCCAATCAATGTATCTCAAATCGTTCGACCTACAGTGATATAAGCTGGAATCGGACCCCAGCAAAGTATGAGGGGTAGCCACTTTTTCCGAATCGTACCTACAATTGGTCAAAAAATACTGATAATCGATATCCGAACTATCGAGTCGCTGGATTGATGCCTTCATGTGTTCCGACCATTCATAAATATACCCCGTATCATTGGTCTGGCGATGGTTCAGGGATGCATAGAACCTTGGTAAGATAACATCGTACAAGGTATGGCTATTCAAGTGTTTGATCCTTTCATTGATCGAATCATAACGGTTGAGCAGCGCATCTGCATAGGCATCATTGCCGATGTCAAATTTAAGCAACGACCGACTGTCGCTTTTCCAGACCGAGTTCAAGATAGTGAGCCATCGGTCGGATGTGAGCTGCGATCCATCCGACAATTGATAGATGCTCTGAAGGTCTTTGTAATGTTCTGCCACCGCGGGTGCCCAATAGGCCGAGGCAAAGCCACCGGCGCTTTCACCTGACACCAATATTTTCTTTGGGGCCTTAAAGTTGGTATACACCCAATCCAAAGCGGTCAAAACATTGTTCCTACCATTATGGTGCACTTCCATTTCACTACCATCCGCTTCATAAACAGTGGTGGTGTTCCCGATATGGAAATCGCCCGTACAGTAGGGGATATAGACGATGTTCCAATCCTTGAACGGGTTCTCCTGTTCCTTGTTGTTAAAGATGCCGCTCAAAAATTTATACTGAAAGTCGAGTTCGATGGGAAAATAAAAGGCCTTAAGATCTTTGGAGTCTCCTTCGGTCAAGGCCTTGTATAGGGTGATGGGCCTGGTACACGTATTATCGTCCCAGCAGGCACCTCCCCCTGAAAAATGGACAATGACATTATCGGATTTACCTTTCCGAACAAAGATGAAATACTCCGACCCATCGCTGCACATGGATTCGTTGCCCATGTCAACGGTGTGCCAATGACTGTCTTCAATGTCGGAAAAATAGGAAACACTACCCGGTCGGGCCAACCATATAAAGTAAGAGTATAAAAATCCGATTACTAGAACCATCAATAGGGTCAGGGACGTCCATTTCAATATTTTTTTCAATCTTTTCATTGGATGTATCTGTTTTAATATCTGATTGGAAATATCTTCAAAATTTGTAAGTTGCGGTCAAGTAATAAGCCCTAGGCTGTATGGCAACGGTAGAATACGGGGTATTTGCGGTAACGGCCGCATCGTATTCGGCTTTTGAAAAACTGGCATTACCACCCAACACTTGCCCTAGGCTTCCAGGGCGTTGAAAGGTCATTACACCATAGGTGTCAAATAGATTGTTCACGTTCAAACTTAACTGGAAACGCTTGGAAAAATTATAGCCCATATTAAGATTGAACTCTGAAAAAGCCGGTAACTTGAAAACATTTGCGGCATTGGCCTGTCTGCTGCCCATATAGGACCAGACGACAGAACCAAAGAAATTACCTTTGGAATAGGTAGGAGCGATGTTCGCCATTACCCGTGGACTGTTCTCCGCCTCATTGCCTGAATACGATATTTGTGTATCATCATCGGAGCCATTTGCATTGGCCACCCAAATATTGTATTCATCCAATTTTGATTTTTGAAACGTGGCCACTCCCCTCAAACTCAAATTGTCGTTTATAAAAATATTGGTCTCAATCTCTATACCCGGGGTATTGTATTTTGCATAGGTTCTTGGTGGAAAGTAATAAGTACCATCAGAATCTTGAAAAATTTGGCCAACTGGCACCCCACTCAAAACACTGAAAAATGGCGTAACAAATAAGTTTGATTTACCGAACCCTGCCTTTAGACCAAACTCAATCTGTTCTGTACTTCGCACTTTTGGTCGGTACAATGCGAGGTTTTCTGGGGTGTTTAGGGTAAAATAGAAGTCAAGATCCGGTGCTTTTTTACCTTGTGAATATCGTCCGTAAACAGCAAGTTTTTCGTTGAACTTGTAATTTAGTGCGGCAGAATACGAGAACGTGTTGATCTTGTAATTGAACTTAAATGTGGCCAATGAGTCCAACTCATTATTGTTGTAGGTGGTAAAAGGGTTACCATCAGTACCCCCTGTAGAAAAGGGGGATCCTATAAGATAGGGCCTAATATTCTCCCCGTCAATATTGACGTTTTCATAACGCAGGCCCCAATCAAAAGTCATTTTTTCGTTGATGTTCCAAGCATGGCCAAAAAACAAGGCTCCCTGTTTTTGCTTTGCTTTAAAAGAGATATAAGCTCCCAAGTTTCCGGTTCCCTGTCCCACTCCGGTAGAGTTTGTAAATTGATATTCGCCAGAGGGTCCGGTTATGGGAGTTCCTGTATCATCGACCCCATAAAGAGGAGTGCCAGAAAAGTTCAGAGTCAAAAGCTTGGGATGGTTTTCTATGGTTCCCAAGGCTATGTCCCCTCCTGAAAAGCGCTCTGCATTGGTATAACCATAGAAACCACCGAAGTTAAAGTTCATATTGTTCATTTTTTTATTAACCGAAAAACGTTCCATGAATTCGGTGACCGTATTGTCATAATAGCTCAAGGGAAGCAATAGGATGGAGTTGGAGAGTACATCCTGACCCGGTAATGAACTGGAGGTGACCGTGGGCACTCCACCAGTGACATCGACTTGGGCCAAGTTTTCACCTGTGTTGGCATCGCGGAAAGTGAAGGCCCCAGGATAGCCGGCACCAAAACCACCCAGAAAGAAATATGGAACCAAATCAGTTATCGATGAAGGTATCATCGACCCCAAAGTATTGTAAAGTACCGTGTTGTGCGAGAATTTTGTGGCATTGCTCAAACTCCAATTATTTCCTAAATCATGGTCCCAGCCCAACGCAATGGATTGGTATCTATTTTTGACTTGGTTTTCTGAATTAAAGTCATAGGTACCCCCGTTTACTAAGTCTTCACCTGAATATTGGAATCCTTCGGGAAAATTAGTGGCACTGCCACTATCGAAACTAGATGCTAATTCTGGATCACTATAGCCAACGGTGAGCATGGGCTGGGCAAAACCATTCTTGTCATCAAGGTATTTCAAGAAAATTTTTACATTACCCTTGTCATAGGACTTCATCAAATTGCCTTTAATCTGCCCCCCATTGTTCATGGGATAACCAGGGTATCGCGCCCCTTCGTCGTATCTATAAAATCCACCAATACTATAGAACCAGCGATTTCCCAAAGGTCCCCCAAAACCAATGTCGATCCTTTCCTGGCTGTTCTTGCCATTGCCCAAAAGGCCATACTTCATTCTTACTTCCCCTTCAAATTTGCTTCCTCCAGTTTTGGAAATATAATTGAATACCCCCCCAGGGGCGTTTGCCGCTGTAACCGAAGCAGGGCCCCCGCGGACGGCATCTACTCTGGCCAGTGTTACGTCTGAACGGAGAAAAAAGTCAGGACCGTAACTAAAATAGGTGGTATTTGTAATCGGAAGACCGTCTTCTTGCATGGATACGTATTCGTATCCAAAGCTGCCATCGGTCGATCCTACCGTAATGCCCCGTGAGGAAACACTGTTCCTGATTTCGCCCACAGATGAGTTCACGTATACGCCGGGAACATTCTTCAAAAGATCCGAAGCACTTTTAGGTACCTGGTTCTCAAGTATCTCTGCGCCCAGTGTGGTAATGGCCACCGATGCATCCATCCTTTTTCGTTTATCGAAAACACCTGTAACGACCACCTCGTTCAGCGTATTGGCCTCGGAAAGCACAATAGTAATAGTGTTTGTCAGTCCGCCGACCTCAACTTCCTTTTGGACATAACCGATGAATGATGCCACCAAGACCACGTTTCCTTCTGGTGCGTCTTCAAGGATGAATGCCCCATTCTCGTCTGCCACCGCATAGTTGTTGGTGTTTTTTATTATGACCGTGGCAAGGGGCAGGACACCACCATCCGTTCCTTCTACGGTACCGATAATTTTTCTGGTTTGTGAAAACATTGCTAAGATCGATAATTGAAAAACAATCAACGGCAACCAACCTTTTTTTAATAGATTTTTCATGTTTGTTTAGTTTAGAGTTTCAGTTTATTTTTACATTCATATCGGTTCATAAGGCTTCTATGTCCGTCCATGGGCTCTATTTGTCATATCCATGTTTTAGGACCCAATCTACCATTGCACCATAGACAAGCTTTTTGGTTTCGGAATCATCAAGGTCAAGATCGTGTCCGGCGTTCGGTATCTTTAGGAATTTATGTTCAAAGCCCATCGATGTGAGCTTTTTGTCCAATATCTGTGATTGGGAAAAGGGTACTACTTCATCATAGGTACCATGTATGATCAATACAGGAATATCCTTGACATGTGACAATGGACTTGAATCGGTGAATGCTGAATCCAGTGGTTTTTCTTTGTCATATGATTTGCCCGTCATCATCTGAACCATTTCTATCAATCCAGCCTCTACTGCATAGTCCAATAAATCAGTATCATCAAAATACGTGGGGCCCGAAAAATCGACAATCGCTTTTATGGACTTTGATGTGGTATAGGAAGATAACATGGCGAGGTGCGCCCCAGAACTGGCACCGACCATGGTAAATCCTTCATCCCGTGTGCCCCATTCTTCGGCGTGTTCGCTGCAATAGGCCAAGGCATGGTCAACATCTTGCAACATTTGCTTATAATGGGTATCGGTCGCATTGGCATACCTATGGTTCATGTTCGCAACGGCTATGCCATGATCCAGCAATGTATCTTGAATGTCTCGCACATATTCCTTTCCTGCCTGTACCCAAGCGCCCCCATGGATCAATACCACGAACGGAGTATCGGGGGTACGCCCCGCCGGCAGGTAAACATCCATAACATTGCGCGTATGTTCGCCATACCTTTCATTGTACATTTTTTGCTGTCCCTTGTCAATGAATGCCTTTTTGCTCGGTGCACAACCCAGTATTACCAACGTTGACACCAATAAAAACACAAACACCCTTTTTAAAATTGAAGGTCTCATCTTTATTTTATCGGTAGAAAACCTATTGTTTTTCATGTTCTAATCTGTTTTTATAAAATTCAGTTCGCAGCGTTTTACCTACGCAGTTCTTTTTTTAAGATCTTTCCCGATGCGTTAAGGGGAAGGGTCTTTACGAATTCGATTTCACGGGGATACTTGTATGCAGCGATTTTTTCCTTAGTCCATTTAATGATCGCTTCCCCAGTCACGGTCTTACCATTTTTCAAGACGACGAACGCCTTTATCTCTTGACCCAATCTTTCGCATGGCACACCAACTACAGATACCTGAGAAATGGCCTCGTGCCTTATCATGGTCTCTTCTATTTCTCGGGGGTACACGTTCTTTCCACCGCGTATGATCATATCTTTGATACGGTCAACGATATAGAAAAACCCGTCATCGTCCTTTATGGCAATGTCACCCGAATGCAGCCACCCATTGGTAAGTATTCTTTCCGTTTCCTCCTTCAGTCCATAATAGCCTTTCATTACATTGTGCCCACGGTACCATAATTCTCCCTTCTCGCCAGTTGGCACTTCGTTGCCTTCTTGATCGACCACCTTGACTTCAACACCCCATATGGGAGTGCCCACCGACCCGGGTTTTCTGCCAATTTGGCGATGGTTGAAAGTGACAACGGGTGATCCTTCGCTCATACCGTACCCTTCTAAAATCAGCACATTGAAAAGCTCTTCAAAATCTTGCAGCACTTTTACGGGTAATGAGGCCCCGCCAGAGATACAGAGGCGTAACTTATGTTCGCCCGGTTGTTTTTCAGGTCTGTTGCGCAAGTAATCGAGCAATGCCCAGTACATGGTCGGAACGCCCACAAAAATACTCACCCCATACTCACCGATTAGTTCGAGTACTTTTTCAGGGTCAAAACGGGGGACAAGAATACAATGAACACCTTTAAAAATACAGGTGTTCATCTGTACGGTCATCGCAAGAATGTGGAATAAAGGGAGGGTTATCAATTGTACATCATTGGTATGTAACCCAAGGATGCTATTGGCGGATAACAGGGCATTTAAAAAAAGATTTGCATGGGTGAGTTCAGCTCCCTTTGGACTTCCAGTGGTACCTGAAGTGTAGATAATCACTGCAATATCCTCCGCCTTGGTCGGTATGGATTCATAGGATGGAGATTGATTATGGACCAGCCATGATAATGTTTGGATATCATCAATCGGTAAAGTATTTTGAGGTTCGGGCATGATCATAAAAAAATGCTCACAGTCGTTAACTTCCCTGAATGCTTCCCACCCGTACTTCCCCATTGGAAACTCTTCATTTCCTTGAAAGCAAAAATATACCTTACTGTCACTGTCTTTCAATTGATAGGCAATCTCATTTTTCTTAAGAAGGATACTTAAAGGAACGACTACTCCCCCCGCCTTTAGAACTCCATAATAAACGATGGGAAACTGCACAAGATTGGGACAACTTATGGCAATCTTGTCCCCGGGACGGATGCCTATTGTGATTAAGGCATTGGCCAATTTATTGGCCTCTTCATTTATACTGAAGAAGGTATAGGTCTTACCATGGCAAGTATACGCGGGTCTTTTCCCATGTCGAAGGGCACTGTCTTCCAAAAATGTTGATAGATTAAGCATGTTACAATTTTTATAAACTGAATTGTATTAGGGGTTCGAAAAAGAAATATTTTGATACGAATCGGGAATTTTTACCTTGACGGGTATAGAAGGAAAGGGAACTTCAAAATAGGGTGGACAAAATTGCACGGATAAAGGGAATCCGTAGACTTACTATTGTACGAGTATTGGCAGAAACAGATGGGTTCCAATCCCTTGGGAGCATTAGGAGACTGGTGAGTTATTCGGGTCTGGAGGTGGTCCACAAACTCAAGAGGACAAAGTTCAAACTTTTTGAAAGGCGATATTGAAATTATTATCAACCAATCATTACATGTTAGGAGGGTTTGATTTTTAATAATATACCTTCGGGCACATCATCCGAAAGGGGTTAAATACCTTCACTGTATAACTGGTCTGGTAAAATTTTATACCTCTTAGCCAACAATTCAACGGATTAGATATATACGAGCTTAAGACAATTATGTAAGATTTGTTGGTGTCTATTTTGAATCTTGATTCAAAAATTGTTCGAAATCAATTTTTGCAGTTAGATGCCCTCCTGTGTGGCTCCACCCCGGGGGCATTATCAAGTATAGAACTTTGTTTTTTAAGCCCGGAGCATTTTTTACATCTTTGTAAAGCGACTTAAATTCACCAAAATAGACATCAAAAAAGCTTCCTGAGTCCATTTCCCGAGTTATGTCATATTGGATGGGAAGTTCATCATCCTCGTCTTGATATGTTCATATGTTCCAAATATCCTGTCCCATATATTTAAAAGGTTACAGAAATTGGTGTCCATATACAGGGGATTTCTACCATGATGCATACGATGGTGCGAAGGAGTCAATATAAGTTTGCCAAGAAAACCAAATTGTCCTTTTTTCAGCACAAGTTCTCCAATATGGATAAAAGTAGCATAAGTAATATCCAACAAGAGGGTGGAAAAAAACAATTTTGGATTACACCCTAGAGCATACACGTTGCGGTACGGACAAAATCTGCATAAGGAAATTCAAGAAAAAAATGAGCATGGTTAACGAATAGGTTCATGGTCTCCGCAGCATGGTGGGGAGAGTGGAGGCACCAAAGGATTCGTACTTTATGCCCAAAATAGTGATAGATATAACTGCCAATTATTTTCAATTGGTGTCTCAAAAGCATTCGATTTTTCCTCCAAAATGTAAATCTTCAACTATAATTGTAATAAACTAGACTGAACTAGTCGAAAATCATGAGATGGCTTCGTTATTTTCAAGGCTACCCCTAATTGGTTCATAAATTTTTAAAATCTCTTATAATGACAAAAAAGTAGAAGAGAAATTTATAACTAGTAAATGATGTAGCAATCTTCGGAACTTCATTCCCATAGGGTGGCAATATTTCCAGTATTTTCCTTCCATCAGAACTTTATCCTAAGCATATCTTTTCTAATATGTGGGTACATACCGATATCTAAAAATTGTAGCCGAAAGAAGAGGATTTATTTAGCAATTGGTTTTATTTTTATTGAATCGGTCATGAGTTAAAATTCCATTATTTCCCTCAACGAAAGCAAAAGGAAAAAAACATAGGCAATGATATTACTGACTTTTATTTTTATGAATTGAGGCAGGTACACTCAGGTATATAATTGTCTTAATTAAAATTGGAATTTATTCTGATGGTTGTTTTGCGAAGCACAGCTTTTAAAGTCAATAAAGTCAGGTTGCTAATATAATTTTCCAGTTGCTTCAACTTTTGAATTTGGTGTTCTTTCCTTCTTTTGAGTATTGCTTTTTTAACCAATTTACGGTTTTCCAATATTTTTTTGTCCATGCCGAAGTTGAAAGGACTTCCTTTTCAGTCCAGATTTTCAACATCCTAGGTGCCGTGCATAAACGAAAGAGGTCGAAAAAAGTCACCTCTTGCATTATATCTTTCACCGACTTAAAAACTCCTTGCATCCCATCAAATTGGCCACTATCCATTAATGAACCACTACATTTTTGGCTTGAGAGGGCATCCCTGTTGGGTGCTCATTGTGGAAAGGGAGAAAGAAGAAAAGGTTGGATGTTTCTTGTATTCCGCAATGGTATAATTCTCCCTATTCTTAAAACAAGAATGGTTAAAAATAAGTTTAATGATGATTTTGAAAACCTATGGACCTTTCAAAAATGTCCCAAATGACAGGCTGTAAACTTGTTATAGTATCAACCGCTTTGAGTGACAACTTTTTTCAGGACGAGACAGATATATACATTTGTATAATCATGCTTATATAAATAAATGTATTTGAAGTAGCTTGAAATTTTTGTAAAACATTTGTGGGAAGGGAGAAAGAAGACAACAGCTAGAGATTGTCCGAGTTTTAGCGTAAACCGAATTCTTTTTCTCCCTACCCACATTTCTATGGCAGTTGCCAAAAACAATGTTTTTGGCAACACCCTTGAAGGAATCGAATAGGTAAGCCTCTTGGGGGCTTAATATCCCTATTTTAGATTTAACCTCAATTCCCTATACAAATTTATTTTGAATGTTTCTTGATTTGCCATACATAAACTGATGTATGGCAAACGGGTTAAATGCTGTTCAATATTGCTAGGTTTGTTCAATAAAATAAATCAACAAATACCAGTAATATGAAGCGCATATTCATCATGGACGACGATGGATTAAAGGAATACGTTCCTGTAGAATCTCTCAAAAACAATCTAGCTCCAAAACTGGAGGATAAGGATAATGAAAATCAAACTGAAAATGAAATGTTGACGATTGCTGATTTGGTCAAAAAATTCAAAGTGACCAGACCGACCATCTATTCCTGGATGGAGAAAGGGTTGCTCAAAAAGATACCTATTGGCGGACGTGTCCTGTTCCATCCCAATGACATCAATGAACTTATCGATCGGTTAAGGGGTATTTCTTCTTAGAAACAAATGGATAATCCAAAAACATAATTGAAAAAGTACTTTATATCGGAGAATATGAAGCAAGTTGTGTTTTTGCTAACAAAAACCCTACGCACTTCGTTTGTAGCAGCCTTGTGATCCTCACAAAATCCGTTGAAAATGGGTAGGCCAAAAAAAGAATTGAGTAATCTGAAAACAATACAGGTCAATGTCAGGATGACCGCTGATGAATACTGTATGGCATGCACGAATGCTGAAGTCATGGGATTGTCCATAGCAGAATATATCCGACGAAAAGTCACTGGCAAGTCTTTGCCAAAAAAGATGGTCAGCCCATTGGACAGAAAACTTTTTGTTGAATTGAGTAGAATAGGAAATAATCTGAACCAACTCACTAGGGTTGTAAACTCAGGTATTTGGGACCCATTTAGTATTTCTAAACAATTAGAGGAGGTAAAAATTCTATTGCAATACCTCAAATCAAATATCGCAAACGATGATAGGTAAGATTGTAATCGGTAAAGATTTTTATGGGGTTCTGGCCTATAATGAAAAAAAGGTGGAAGAAGGGGTCGGGTATGTAATCGATTCCAATATCGAACCTTCTACCTCGGTCAACATGACCAATGAGTTCAATCTGATAAGGCAGTTGCGTCCTGGATTGGGCAAGGCCGTTTTTCATGTTTCCTTGAACCTTCCCTATTCGGACAGTTTGAATGATAAAGACTTTGCTTCGTTTGGATGCGATTATCTCATGAAAATGGGGTTTGACAACAACCAGTTCATCATGTACCGCCATACCGATACCGAGCATGAGCATATCCATATCATTGCGAACAGGGTCAGGTATTCGGGCAGGGTCTCAAGCGACAGCAACATCAAGAGAAGAAGCAGGGAAGTACTCAATGATCTGGAAAAGAAATATGGACTGACCCAAGTCTTGGGAAAGGCCAACACCAAAAAATCGCTCACCCAAAAGGAAATTGAAAAAACGTTGAGAACAGTTACTGCCCCGACCAAGCTTATCCTTCAGGATAAAATCGGGGCCACCATTTCAAAGGCAACGGACACGGCAGAATTTATCAAGCTGCTCAAAACGCAAAATATCTCCCCCAAATTCAATGTCAGCCAGACCACGGGCCGAGTGTCCGGAGTATCGTTCAAATATGAGGGCATCATCTATAATGGAAGCTCCTTGGGCAAAAGGTTTTCATGGAACAGTATCGTAAAACATATCGATTATGAGCAAACAAGAGACCGTGCAATTGTTCTCGAAAATAACAATGCAATTGGAGCAACTGCAAATTCTGCTGGAGCGATCGCAAATGGAACACAAAGAGTTATCGAGGTGCCAGCAGGAAATGCTGAACGGGCTCAAAATGCTCTTGAAGAACCAGAACACCATGTGGCAAAAAATCAAGGAATTGGATGGGTAGCCCCATTGGTCGAGGACAATCCGTGGAACCCTTTTAAGTTGGAAGTGGTGGATTGGGATAATTTAAAGCGCAAAAAGCGAAGAAAAAAGAAAGGAAAAGGATTCAATCTTTAGGGGCTGTTATGAAAACGGAACGTATGGAAAAGACCGATAAGTTATATCCTTCAGGATTGTCTCACTCTGAAATTCAGGTATTGGAGATGATACGGAATAAGAGGTTTCTGTCCATAAAACTGACCATCAAGAATGGGGAGGTAGATATCATCGAGGGTCTGGAACGATTGGATACGGGAGAGCGTATCATAGATATCCTGAAACAACATGATTTTCAAAATCTGGAAATCAAGCAAAGCCATGGGAAAATTGTCTGTGTGAACCGGACATTCAGGAAAAAAGTCAATCATTCATAAAAAACTAAAGGTTGTTAACCAACAGCTCATAAGTATGGGATAAAATGGTAATCCCACAAGGGATTAAATCGAATAAAAAAGGTAAATTAAAGCCTGCTTTTACAAATACGGTAGTGACCTACAAGATCCAGGAGCTGCTGACATTTACGGGAAATGTCAAACCCAACAATTGAGCTAAAGCAGAAAAAAAGAACATTCAACAGTACATGGCTCAAGACTTACGAAGGTTTTGAAGATTACACGAAAGAAGACGCAGAGAAAATCGTAGAGCAACTTCAACAACTGGCCAACATAGTCTGTGACCATGTCCAAAAAGGAAGCACATGAACTTAGAGGTATTCAGTCAATTTGCCAAAAAGGAAAAGGGAAGGATCATAGGAAAGAACCAAACGGCCGTTATTTACACCCGTGTGTCCAGTAAAGAGCAATTTGATAATAATGCCAGTTTGACCACACAACTCAAATATTGTCAAGAGTATGCGCTTCGTAAAGAATTGGATGTAATTGAATATTTTGGGGGAACCTATGAATCGGCAAAGAGCGATGAGCGTAGGGAATTCCAACGAATGCTGAACTATGTAAAGAGGAGAAAGAACATCGGCTATATCATTGTCTATTCCTACGACAGGTTTTCGAGAACCGGCGCGAATGGTGCCTATATTAGTGAGCAGTTAAAAAAGCAGGGGGTGGCCGTCATTTCGGCCACACAAGAAATCGATGTGACGACAAGTGCGGGTACGTTCCAGGAAAACCTGTATCATATGTTCTCCCACTTTGACAACCAAGTCCGCAGGGACAAATCCATAACTGGAATGCAGGAAAAGCTGCGAAGGGGATATTGGACGGGCGCTTATCCATTCGGATATACCAACACCAATCCCGGTAAGGGAAAGACTCCAAATTTCGTGATTACCAAAGAGGGCAGATTATTGAAAAAGGCTTTTTTATGGAAAGCGAACGCCAATATGTCCCATGTCGAGATTGCGGAAAGGCTGAAAGAAAAGGGCTTGGATATCAGGGCAAAAAAACTGACCGACCTATTTAGAAACCCTTTCTATTGTGGACTGATCGTCAACAGTCTTATTCCCGGAGAGGTAATCCAAGGGAAGCATGAAGCCCTAATTTCAAAAGAGGTCTTTCTTAAAATCCATAATTTACTTCATGTGGGTGAATCGCCCCGGAAGTATTCGTTCGATGATGAAAACCTGCCATTGAAGATGTTCGTAAAGTCTTCGGTATGCGGTACACCATATACTGGATTCATCGTGAGGAAAAAGGGGCTGTATTATTATAAGAACAGACGAAAGGGTAGTAAGGAAAACAGGAGTGCCAAAAAGCTCCATGAAGAGTTTTTGGACTTGTTGGGGAACTATACCATAGCTGACAAAAAGTTTATCGAACCCCTGACCGAGATAATCCATGATACCTTAATTGATAAGAACCAAGAAGCACTTCAGGACCAAAAACGGTTGACCAACGAACTCAATAAGCTCAATGAACAGATAGATACCTTGGAAAGAAGGTATGTCGTTCTGAACGAAATTACAAGGTCACAGTACGACCTTTTCATGCCTGAACTTAAGACCAAACAAAGGGAATTGGAAACAAGATTGGGCGATGAGGGAATAAATAGTTCAAACCTTAAGAAGTCGGTTAAAATGGCACTTGATTATGCCTGTAACTTACCGTCATTGTGGAAGTTAGGAGATTTGGAAACCAAACGGGCCATCCAATATATGGTGTTCCCCGACGGGATTCGGTATGACTTCAAAAACAAGCTAGTTCAAACTTTTCGGGTCAATGAAATTTTTGCTACAATCCGCTCGTTTTCAGGTAATTTGAGGGAAATAAAAAACGGGAATTTCCACTCGATTTGTGAAAAATCCCGTTTAGTGACCTCGACAGGATTCAAACCTGTTTCCTAAACCACCTTATTTTAAGGGATTAAACCTTTTTGTCAAAATCTGTTGACCGAATTGTTGACGGTCTAATGGATAGCAATAGCTTCGAATTGACTTTCAAAGCAAATATAAGAATCCAGGATAAATTACGGCACGAGTATTCTTAGAACAACTGAAAATATCCGATTATTTAAAGATTGAAAAAACGTTGTTTTAAATTCAGAATTATTAATTAAGGAGTCTTAAGTTATAGAGGGAAACTCCTCTTTTCCAAAAAAAAAATCATTTTGACCCAATACATCGGCTTTGGCTTCTATTTCTCCACTGGCTACCCTAATGTTATCATTAAGTATCTCCTCTCCGATTTTAACAAAACTATTTTCACCTGTCTCTGTTCGAATTACAAGTGCTTATTCAGGTTGTAGGCAATGGCGGAGAGGTGCATCACCTTGTTGGTCCTAGCTAGCCCGATGGTATTTATCTTCCTCAGGTATGCCTTTTAATTGACTTTTTGGTTTTCGATTGTTTTCAAGGTCAATTAACACCTGATTAACCCAATTTACCAAAACAATTAACTTTGGTATATTTCTTTGGTGACTTAATTTTTAATAGCCGCCATTAATTCCATATCATCACTAAGACGTTCTCGCAATTGTAGTATTTGACTTTCCCTAATATTACTTGTTGCATATCTGAGAATTATGTCGGAGGACTCAATTCTTGGAATGAAATCAAAACTATTAGCCACTGGACCAAGACCTAAGAATAATTTGTCCTTTAAATTTTGAGTTTGTAAATCACATAACAATTGATAAACTGGTAAAGTGCTTGTTGGGTTTTCATAAGAATTGGAAAAGGACGGGCTGGTTAAAAGAACGGTGCATGCAGAAGTACCACCAATAGTGGACTATCCACTAAAGGAAATTGCCAGTCAACTCATTCCAATTTATGAGGAACTTAGTGATTACGCAGCAAAGCATAAAAAGTGCTAACCATAAAATAGAAAGTTGAAAATCCAATTTTATAGAATTAGTGGAGTAAGGATAGAAGAGAATTAGGAGTGTGTCCCGACCATTTTTTAACCTCTTTGATAAAGTGATTTTGGTCATAAAAACCATAGTGGAAAAAATCAGGGGTACACCCCGTTTTCTGAATGTGCTTAATTGCCAGCCTACAGCGAATCATTGATTGTACCTGCTTGGGAGAGAATCCAGCATATTGCATGGTTATTCTTTGAAGATGTCTTTGGCTTATTTTGAGCATTCTGGACATTCGACTTGCGGATGATGCATAATTTTTTCCATCTATGATAAGTCCTAAAAATTGATTCCATAGTACTTGCCCATTTCTATCTTTACCACGAGAAAGTTTTTCAATTTGATTATTAAAGGTGTCAATAAAAACATCTGGTTGGACTTCTTCAAAAAAAGGTGTCAACCAATTGAAGGCAGGTAGTATCTCTTCCTGTAAAATAATTTTATTGGTTAGTACGCTGGTTTCTTCCTTAAAAATCGGCAAGGTGCTTCCAAATTGAAAGGTCACTCCAAAGGCTAGATTTCCTTCGGGGTGTAAATATTCCGCAAAATTAGTCCTCGGTCCCAGAATGCGTGTATCTCTTATAACTATAGGGTCAAACTGATTATCTTTAACCGTATAGGGAGACCCAAGGGTAAAAACCCAATTCACATAGGGATAGGCAAAAATATATTCCGTCAATCCACGCTCTTTTACGCTTAAATCAAGTAGCCAGTAATAGCGTATAATATGTCGTAAATGTTCTGGTGGGGAAAATATTTGATACATCTATCTGTTTAATTCTGATTTTATTTTAACTAATTCCCCAAGTAACTTTGTTTCCTGGACTTGTGCTTCTAGGTTCATTCGTTTCGCTATCCTGACAACTTCAAAATTTAGGGTGTCTATTTCTGTTTCCCTTTTATTTCGAATATCCTGCAATGTGGAAATAAACTGACCGTCGGACATTTGACTGATGGAGATTACCTGATCCTCGACCTCTTTTATTACTAAATCAATCCCTTCTTCCCTTGAGATGAGCACACATTCCTTAATGATTCTCTTCGCCAGGAAAAACACTTCCGTGTTTCTGTGGAAAACCCCATTATCGACTTCCAATAATGGGCATATGGAATTGAATACACAATTTGCAATCGCCTTTTTCCAAATAATTTTATCGATTTCTTTTTCAGCAACAAATCTAAATTCCGGTGTGTCAATTTCCTTCACAATAGTTTTTAAAACTGAATTATTCTGCCGGATTATACCAATGGGAGATTCTGCTACAGGTTTATAACTTACTTCACTTTTTGAAATATTTTGACTGGTTACAAATAGCACACATCTATAAACCTCATGAAAATCACGCTCAATAAATGGTCTTTCTACACCTAAACCATTCTGCAAGATAACAATAGGAGTATTAATGACTTTGTTTTTAAGTTTTTCAGCAAGCCCCCTATTCCCAAAGGATTTATTGGTGAGCACCACTAGACCATTAAATTCAGTGAAGTTGCTTAAAGAATTGAACTTTACATCCGCTGTTAATCCTTGTCCTGATTTAAGTTTCAACGTCAACCTTTTACTATAGCAACTACCGTCATCAACGCTTCCTCGAATAAGCTGAACGTTTTTACCCTGTCGTGTTAGGCAAACTGCCAATACCTTACCAATTGCCCCCGCACCAATTATATATATGGTCATTTATTTTTGTTGTTACCAAAACAACAAATAACGGTAAAACACACTGTTTTAAATAGTATAAATTGGACATTTTAGTCGGATGTCCACCTTGTACTATCCTACTTATAGCTATTTAATGATTTTTGTTCAAAAAACAAATGGACACAAAGAATCCGGTTTTAGCCGATCATAAGCAACCTATTTCAAGAGATTCTTTTCCGAAATCAAAAAAACATTATACCACTACAACTACTGGTCTAAAGGTTCCTTTCAGGGGCGTTGAACAAGCTAAAACTACTATAAATGGAACAGAAAAGAACACCGTGAATCCAGAGGTTTTCCTCTATGATACCAGTGGTCCATATACCGATCCAAAAGCCACTATTGATTTAACACAAGGTCTTCCTTATGTTAGGGATTGGTTAGCAAAAGACAAGCAAATAACAGCGCTGTCACAACCATCATCTGAATACGGGAATACACGTTTAAAAGATAGTACGTTGGATACCTTACGATTTCCTAATATTCGAAAACCCAAACGTTCCACAAGACCATCCCATACGCAAATGTATTACGCCAAACAGGGTGTTGTTACTCCAGAAATGGAATACATAGCTGTACGGGAAAACCTGATGATGGATGATTATAATCAGCATTCTGGAAAAAGTTGGGGCGCTAACATCCCTCAAAATATTACTCCGGAGTTTGTTAGGGACGAAGTGGCGAAAGGGCGTGCCATTATTCCTGCCAACATTAACCATCCCGAACTAGAACCTATGGTGATTGGGCGTAATTTCCTTACCAAGGTAAATGCCAATATTGGTAATTCCGTAGTGACATCCTCTATTGCAGAAGAAGTGGAAAAAGCGGTATGGGCTTGCCGTTGGGGAGCAGACTCCATAATGGATTTATCTACGGGGGCAAACATCCATGAAACCCGAGAATGGATTATACGAAATTGCCCTGTGCCATTGGGTACTGTGCCTATTTATCAAGCCTTGGAAAAGGTGAATGGTGACCCTGTAAAATTGACATGGGAACTTTTTAAAGATACCCTTATAGAACAGGCGGAACAAGGAGTAGATTATTTTACGTTACACGCTGGCGTTCTATTAAGATATATTCCGCTTACCGCTTTACGCCTTACGGGTATTGTTTCTCGAGGAGGAAGCATCATGGCAAAATGGTGTTTGGCACATCATAAGGAAAATTTTATTTATACCCATTTTTCTGAAATATGCGAAATATTGAATAAATACGATGTCTCCATTTCATTAGGTGACGGACTACGACCAGGGAGTATAGCAGACGCCAATGACAAAGCACAGTTCGCTGAATTGGAAACCTTGGGAGAACTCACAAAAATAGCCTGGAAATATGATGTTCAGGTAATGATTGAAGGTCCAGGACACGTACCGATGCAGTTAATTAAGGAAAATGTAGAAAAACAACTGGAACTTACTCACGAAGCTCCTTTTTACACACTAGGACCGCTCACTACGGATATAGCCCCGGGATATGACCATATTACGAGCGCAATTGGAGCAGCCTTGATCGGTTGGTTCGGTACTGCTATGCTTTGTTACGTAACCCCTAAAGAACACTTAGGTTTGCCCAATAAGGAAGATGTAAAGGATGGATTGATTGCCTACAAGATTGCAGCACATGCAGCAGATTTGGCAAAAGGTTTTCCATCGGCCCAATATAGGGATGATGCATTAAGTAAAGCAAGGTTCGAGTTTCGATGGGAAGACCAGTTCAACCTTTCCCTAGACCCCTATAGAGCTCGTGAATACCATGATGAGACCTTACCTGCAGAGGGGGCGAAGATTGCTCATTTCTGTAGTATGTGCGGCCCTAAATTCTGTTCGATGAAAATTACACAAGAGATACGAGAGCTGGCCAATGAAAAAGCAGCTACAGAAGCTGAAGTCATTGAAAAAGGTTTAAAGGAAAAGGCAGAAGAATTTACAAAAAAAGGATCGTCCATTTATCTATGAAGCAACCAAAAGTATTATCCATAGCAGGGTTTGACCCTTCAGCTGGCGCAGGGATTCTAGCCGATATAAAGGTATTTCAGCATTTCAATGTCTATGGCTTTGGTGTAATGAGTGCCTTGACCATCCAAAATGAATCTGAGATTCGGGGGATACGTTGGTCAACACAAAAAGAGATTAAAGATCAGATAGACGTCATTTTTTCCCTTCACACTATAACAACCGTAAAGATTGGAATCTTAAAAGATTCCGACACTTTGAAATGGTTGGTCAAACTTTTAAGGGAATACGACCACAACTTAAAAATTGTATGGGATCCAATATTCAAAAGCTCTAGTGGATTTAATTTTTGGAATGATATTTATCCAAAACAGTTATTAAGTACGATTGCACTTATTGATCTAATTACACCAAACAAGGAGGAATACTCAAAACTTTGGGGTGCTGATTTTTCCTTTCACAAATTTAATGGACATACCGCTGTACTGCGGAAATCAGTTTCTGAAAATGAGGAATATGTAATTGACTACCTGTGGTGGAATCAACATATACACTATCTAGAATCCAGAAGACTTACTGGCCTTGATAAACATGGCACGGGTTGCATATTGTCTGCGGGCATTACTGCCGGACTGGCACTTGGTTTAAATATGAAACAGGCGTATTGTAAATCAAAAGAATTACTCAATCAATATATGTTAAGTAGTGAGTCTTTACTTGGCATTGCTTAACCGAATACGTTATGATACAAAATAGAATATCCAGAATTCATTTTATCACACAAAATATGCCCGGTAAAACACATCAGCAGTTGGCGCTCGAAGCCTGTGAAGCAGGTGTTGATTTGGTACAGCTTCGGCTCAAAGATATGGAAAGTTCAGAAATGCTTGATATCGCATTGGAAACCCAAGAGATATGTAGATGTTTTGATACAACTTTAATCATAAACGATCATCTTGACATCGCAATTGAGGTTGATGCAGATGGCGTTCACTTGGGCAATGGGGACATGGATCATATAATTGCCAGAAAAGAACTAGGAAGTAACAAAATTATTGGAGCAACCGCATATAATGAGGAAGAAGCCAAGTTTCATCAATCAAATGGAATCGCCGATTATATTGGATTGGGTACTTTTCGTAAAACAAGAACAAAACCCGAAATTGAGGATTTTTTATCTTTGAATGAGATTGGTCAGCTAGTTACAAATCTACAGAAAATGGATACTCCAACGATTCCTCTATTGGTTATTGGAGGGATACGGTTAGATGATATTACACCATTGCTTTCAGTCGGAATACACGGTATTGCCATTGCTTCACTCATCAATGAAAGTGAAAACAAGAAGCTAACATTAAAAACCATTAAAGCTGCTTTTCAATGAATCGAATAAATATAAAATGAAAGCAATAACAATCGATACCACAAAGAATAAATTGGATGCCCGTTTGATAACTGATTTTATTGCTAACTCCTATTGGGGTAAAGGAAGAACAATCGAGCAGACAGAAAATAGCATTGAGAATTCTATAAACTTTGGGGTTTATATGAATAATGAGCAGATAGGATACGCTAGAGTAATAACGGACTATACCATTTTTGCTTACTTGTCAGACGTTTTCATCATAGAAAAAGAAAGAGGAAAAGGGTACTCTAAAAGGTTATTGAATTACATTGTAAACCACCCTCAATTAAAGCATGTTGAAAAATGGAAACTTGACACCGCTGATGCACACGGACTATATCAAAAATTTGGTTTTAAAGAAATTGAAAACCCTAAAAGAATGATGGAACGAAAAACAAAAGACAATATCAACGATTAAAGATTACAATAGCATTAGATTAAAATGAACAACATCGAAATCCGGCAGGCAAATAAAAAAGATGCTAAATCCATAGCTCTTTTAGGTAGAACAACCTTTTCTGAAACCTTTGCCCATTATTTTAGGTATGAGCAGGATTTACTTGATTATCTTGAAGCTACGTTTTCTATTGATAAAATAGAAAATAGCATTGCGAAACCTACTAATAGATATTGGGTAACGATAGTAAATGGAATCCCTGCTGGCTATGCCAAACTTAAACTAAATTCAAAATCAGAGTTTATTTTAAACGGACCTGTATGTCAACTTCAAAAAATATATATTCTCAAAGACTTTTTATCTATGAGGATAGGGGGGGGGTTACAGCATCATTTGCTTGAAGAAAGCAAACAATTGGGATTTAAAGACATCTGGCTTTCGGTACTCAAAGAAAACACTAGAGCTATAAATTTTTATGACAAAAGTGGGTTTATAGAAATTGGGGAACATAATTTTCAAATTGGTAGGGAAATCTTTCATTTTTTTGTAATGAAGAAAAACTTGCAAACAATTGAAGAAAAACCCTAGTCTAATTAAGAAAATAGGACTGGTAGGTGGAATTAGTTGGACATCTACTCTAGATTATTATCGGTATATTAATGAAGGAGTCAATCAAGCATTGGGCGGGTTTCAATCTGCTGAAATTATTCTTTATTCTCTGAACTTTGCCGATATTCAGAACAAAGGGTGGGTTAGTTCGTTTGATTTACTCTTACATGCTTGTAAGGAATTGAAAAAAAGTAATGTTGACGGCATTGCATTATGCGCTAATACCGCACATTTATTTACCGATGAGATTCGAGAAATAATTAACATTCCTATTATAAATATTATAACCGCAACTGCACAGGAGATTAATTCGAGGAAAATAAATAAAATAGGTTTACTAGGGACAAAGTTTACCATGGAGATGGATTTTTACCAAAGAAAACTTAACGAATTTAAAATAGAGGTCTTAACCCCTGAAAAATCTACGGATATTGAACGTATACAATATATTGTAAAAGAGGAATTGGGAAAGGGTATCATCAAAGAAAATTCAAAAAGGGAGTTCATTAAAATTTCTAATAACCTTATACAACTAGGAGCGCAAAGCATTGTGCTTGGGTGTACCGAAATTCCACTTTTAATTAATGAGAAAGACTTTGATTCAACCCCAGTTTTTGACACCACTAAGATTCACGCGCAAGCTATTTTAGATTTTATATTGGACAAGCCTATTAATTAAAAGTAAGGTTTTCTCCATTCTTTGGAATATAACACCTATTGGAAAACCCATTCGCTAAAATTCTCCCAGAGATATATTTATGGGTTTCTGTACAAGGGCTAACAGCCTCAAGGTGTGTTATTATTACACTGATTTCAGAAAAACTCTCGCATAATGCCAGAATATCATCCGAAGTCATAGTCACGGGTTTACCGATTTCAAATGTGGCCGCTCCACCTGCCACTACGACATATTGTGGATTATGCAAGTTTATTGCGGTTTTTACTTCCTCGCACCATATTGTATCTCCTGCAAAATAAATGCTTTCTTCCTTTGTTGAAAAAACAAAGCCATTTACAGTTCCCATTTTTTTTCCTATCTCCCCGATTCCATGCAAGCCCTGTGTTATTGATATAGAAATTTCTTTGAATGTTGTGTTGTTTTCAATTCCAGTTACATTTTTAAAGCCATAATTTACTATGGTTTCTGCAATAGGAACAGGGCATATAATCGGTAGGTTCTTATCCAAAATCTCAATGGCGGTCGCATCCCAATGATCTGGGTGAAGATGGGTTACCACAATAGCATCTAGGTTTGTTAAGTAGTCATCTAATTCTTTGGGTCCAAATGGTAAATCTGTTAATGGATTTAAACGGTTGTCCTGAGTCCAGGGAAAAACTCCGAATGAGGATTTTTCTCCCAACATCGGGTCTATTAGGATTTTTTTATCTTTTAAATGTAATAATACAGTAGCATTACGCCATAATTGAACCTCCATAATAAATTCGTTTTTTCAATGAATAATTTATATTTACTAAATTAGTGACACCTTTTAAACTCTTAAAGAAGTTTACTTTTAGGTAACCCACTTATAAATTTGATCATGAACTATAAAGAGTTTGAAAGTTGTGGGCTAAAGCGAAGTTTAGATCTACTTTCTGGCAAATGGAAGCCACTTATTTTATATCATCTATTCCAAGAAAAAGAAATACGATTTATTGAATTATGGCGTAAAATGCCGCGAGTATCTAAAAAAGTGCTACTCGAACAATTACAACAGATGCAGGAGCATCATATAATTGAGCGAATAGAAATTAAGGGTTTCCCACCACAAGTACATTACCGATTGCATGACGATACTGAACCCTTAGGACCCGCTTTACAGATATTGGAAGGTTGGGGAAAAAACAGATAGCTATTTCTCATTTAAGTGATACTTTTTTATAGTTCAACCTATTAAGGAGTTGAAAATAATACCCAAGCTTCTATTTGTTTAAGATGCTATGTATTGTTCTTTAAAATAGGATATTACTATATCTATTTTTTACGAATAATATGAAGGTAAAGGTTAACTATTCGGTTACCCTGTCTTATTGAAATAATCTAAGTATCCGGTTATTAAAGTATCGTGTTAGAGTAAGTTAGTTCTGCCACCCCGGAGCACCACTAAATGGTTGGTGTTGAAGCATTGTTAACTGGATTATTGACAGTACTTTTATGCATTCATCCAATAGCATTTAAAGCCATATAAAAGGTGTAGCGTTCGGTGAATGGTTCTGTACCTTCCATAGGCATAATTTACCTTCAGTTTAATGTAGTTCATGAATGTTTTGCAAACCTTTTATAATTGAACTCAGGTATTGACTATTTTGTTCAAGCGGTTAACAAAAACATAATAAGTACCTTATTTCAGGACAAGACACACGTATTACGAGTGGAGAAGGAAATCCCAAAAATTAGGGCGGAAGTCTTCTTTCGGTCGAAACAGGTCCAGTTTATAAACTATGCAGATGGAATGGATGAAAAAGAGCAGTTCTTACTGCAGAAGATTCATCGTGAAATTCCAGAAAGGTCGAAGCAATTTTCAGTGTCTGATTTAGAGGATAATTTTGAGCGGGTCCATGAGGAAGTGAAGTCGATATTTGAGTAAAGACAGGTAGTGCAATGGGTGTTCTAAAAGGTGGTGTAATAGGTGGTCAAATGCTTTAAATCCTCATTTCGGAATGTATAGCGGTTTATAGGATAACTTCCCTATCGATACTGGTCCGGTCACTTGAAAAACTTTTACGTTTTTGTAATGCTCTTTGACTGTAGTAACAACCTGATTTATAAAATCTGCTTCGGCGTCATATCCAATAAGTACATTCAATAAAGAGGAAGGTTTGAAGTTAATTCTTCCGGTTCTGTCCTTCAAAAGCCGAAGCTCTTTTTCGTAAGACCAATCCTCGGTTTTCTTGTAGAACAAATCAATGATATGATCGGATTGTGAAATTGGGCTGTATTCCCGCTCCTTGATTTCAGATACATAATGTATGGGAAGGATATTATGGAAAAAAGTTGGGTCATCGCTACTATCGAAATGTAGGCATACACCCTTGTTATTTTCAGAATAGATTTCCCAAAGCTTTTTATTCATTGGGTACATTGTAAAACAGGCAATTCCAAAGCTGGACACGAAAGGTTTTATTTTGGTGGTGGCAAATTCCTGGAGCTTTTCTGGTGTCATATTCCTATCGAAATATTCCTTAGTTCTCGGGTCAAGCATACTTTCTGCAACTGTATTGTAAAGTAATTTGAGTTCTAAGGGGTGTTTTGAAAGTTTTACAAATTCTGGATTAGAGTCTAATTCGTCATTCAAGGAATCCCTATCTGAAAACCAAATATAATTTTCTTTGAGTTCGTCCAAAGTATTCTTGTTGGGTGGGCGGAAACGAAATACATAGGGTACACCCATTTTAATGGCCAATCCGTGGTCTTGATTAAAAATACTATACATACTTCAAAAGTAATAAAATGTTGCATACTATCAACAAAAATAGTATATTTGTGGTAAATATGAAACAAAATGAATCCTAAGAAAGCAGTTCTTTTACCAAAGTATCTCAAGATTTTTGAACAGTTGGGAGAGAATATAAAGCTTGCGCGAAAGCGAAGAAAGCTCACAACCGAGCAAGTTTCTGAGCGTGCCGGAATTAATCGTACAACGTTGTACAGAATTGAAAAGGGCGACCCAGCGGTTGCCATAGGTTCCTATTTTAATGTTTTCAGGGTTTTGAATTTGGAAGACGATTTCAAGACACTAGCTGTGGATGATGAATTCGGAAGGAAACTACAGGACCTTGATTTATTATAAGAAAAATGGCTAGAGGAAAATTTGACATACACGTTTTTGCAGACTGGATTGGTTTAGAAGAACCGACTCTTATAGGTACGCTCTCTGCTCATTTCGCAAAAGGGAAAAAGGCGTTCAACTTTGAGTATGATAAAGATTGGTTAAAGACCGATGCACAACGATTGCTAGACCCAGACATAGATTTTTATTCTGGCCCACAATATCCTAAAAACAAAGTGAATTTTGGGATTTTCCTAGATAGCATGCCCGATACTTGGGGTAAAACATTAATGAAGCGAAGAGCTGCTCAAGATGCCAGAGCAAAGGAGGAAAAAGCGACTACACTTTATGAAATAGATTATCTGCTTGGGGTTTTTGACGAAAGCAGAATGGGTGCGTTACGATTTAAAACGGATTTGGATGGACCATTTTTAGATAACGATGCACAAAGCCCAACACCACCTTGGTCATCACTCGGTGAGCTTCAGGAAGCAGTAAATCAGTTAGAAAATGATGAACAAAGTGATGCTATTAGAAAATGGATAGCAGTATTGATAGCACCTGGTTCCTCTCTGGGTGGAGCAAGACCAAAGGCAAACATACTTGATGCACAGAAGAATTTGTGGATAGCCAAATTTCCTTCAAAAACGGATGTAGTGGATAAAGCAGCTTGGGAATATCTAGCCTATAAATTGGCCGTTGCTTCCGGTATAGAAATGGCAAATTCTAAAATAGAAAAGATAAGCGGTCAATACCATACATTCCTTACCAAGCGATTTGATAGGGATAATGGCAATCGCATCCACTTTGCCTCAGCGATGACAATGACCGGAAACACGGAAGATATTATTAGAGATACGACATCTAGTTATTTAGAAATTGTTGAGTTTATCGAAAACTATGGGGTTGACGTGGAAGCTAATTTGCACCAACTCTGGCGTAGAATTGTGTTTAATATCGCTATTTCAAATACGGATGACCACCTACGGAATCACGGTTTTATATTAACCAAAAAGGGTTGGACATTGTCGCCTGCTTATGATTTAAACCCGTCCATAGAAAAAGATGGGTTATCTCTAAATATAGATATGGATGATAACGCATTAAGCTTTGACTTAGCTAAAAGTGTAGGGATATATTTTCGCTTAAGCGAAAAAGAGATGCGGACTATTCTTAACCAAGTCCTAGCTGTAGTTAAGGATTGGAAAAGTATGGCGCAGCAGATAGGTATTAAAAATCAGGAAATTGAATTGATGGCAGGGGCTTTCAAGTGGTAAAAGAAGCAAAAAACTAGATGAGTTACATATCAATTAAAAATGAGGGTCCAAAAACAACGAAACCTTGCAAATTATTGATTTTGCAAGGTTTTCCCTTTGTTTGGAGTTTCCCCCGGTGACATTTATTGAGGCGATTAATTCCTCAACTTAAAATACAGTCTTTTGCTGCAATTCCACAGTTTAGCATTTTATTCATTCCCCAATTTTTCCAACACTTCTTCCAAGAGCAATTTTGTAGCCCTTACACCATCGTCGTTAGATAAAAAGTTCATGTCCCCGCCCATATCCCGCATTAGGCCGCCTTCATATTCGATACCGACATATCCACCGGTCCATCCGGAATCCTTTATGATATTGAACATTTTAATAAAATCAGTTTCAAGATCGTATCCATTATCATCGAACCTATGTGTCTTGGCAGAGATCCCTTTGGTGTACGGCATCATTTTGGCAACACCTTCATATTTATCATATTCCTTTAGACATTTAGTGCCGATCAAGTCCTTAAAATCCATGCTTTTCGCAACAGTTCGCTCCGCGCAAAAATTTCCAAAATCAGGCAAGAAGCCCTTATTCTTTTGATTAAGTTGTTCCATAATTCCTACTAACCAATCTGCATTGGTAGAATTACCAAAATGATTTTCAACAATAACATTCAGATCCGCTTTAGCTGCAAAGTCCAAAAGTTTTCCATATCCGTCTACGGCCGCATTGGCTATTTCTTCTGGAGTTCCGGGCTCAACCTTTCCGGTCAATGCGCCCATGGCATCCCCTAAATTTACCCTTATGGAGGTGCAGCCCAAATACTTGGCAGCCTCAACCCATTCAAAATGGCCTTCTACAGCGGCATTTCGTTCCTTATCGTTAATGGAGGTAATATTTGCACCGTCTACCATAATAAGATGGTTCACCATGCCCAAATCACCACAACGTTGCTTTAACTCTTTCATATACCCTGCATCGGTATGCTTACCGTTGAAAAAACCGGAAACGTACTCCAATACGGTAATATCATGTACTTCTTTTGCCCTTGCAGGAAAATCCATGTTGGTCATTTTACCTGAATAAAGCTCCGAAGCGAACGAAAATTCGCCTAAAGAGATTTCAAAACTGAACTTGTTGTCCATCCCCATTGGGAATAATGACTGCGGTATTAAAGTGCTTAATCCAAGACCGGCTGTGGTAGCTCCTAGCTGACCTAAAAATGTGCGACGTGTTGTTTTCATATTCTTTATGCTTTAAAAGTTAAGGGTGTTTATTCTGGTATAAATGTGACCGAAATAGGTACGAACAGAGCTCCATCGGTCTTTTCGTTCCTAAAGACAAAATAAACGTCATGTATACCTGTCGTGGGAGATATTGGCACCATAATGGGAGCAGGAGGTTTAGTCGTTGAAAATACGTCATCATCGGAAGGTTCAATGAATTCCGTTTTCCCAATTAAAGGTCCGTCCTCCGCATTGATATGTACTTCTATCGTCCCCCCATTGGAATTAAGTTGCTTTATAGGGGCCACTACGATCATAGCCATGGATTGGATATGGCTTAAATCAATGTTTTTATACATGGCAAACGTATTTGGATTGGTTACGATGAGCAAATTCATCTCACCCATTTTAAAATTCATGTTTTCCTTGGATGCCTCATCCGCGTCTCCCAAGATCAGGGTCGGGTTGTTCAAAATGATAGATTTAGAGTCTGTCAATGGCGGCATACCATTGGAACCTTTGTCGGTATAACTGGCCCAAAGCCTGTATACCCCTTTTTGGGCGTCCACTCCCTCGGGCAATTTGATGGTAAGCGTGCCTTCCGTAGGCATGGTAGCGGGAATGTTCTTAGGCTTTTCCAAACTCAATATATATTGGACGATCTGCTCCGCTTCGGGCAATCCTATGGTAGGATGTGCGTTCATGGCAACATCGCCCCATACTCCGGAACCCCCCTTAATAATTTTGTTCGACAAATAATCCATTGCTTTCGAATCAGTACTATATTTTTTTGCAATAGAAGTAAACGCTGGCCCTATCGATTTTTTATCTACAAAATGACAAGCCCTGCAGTCACTTTTCTCCATAAGGCTTTTACCTGCCGTATAGGTAATGGGAGCTTTTTGATGACCCTGTGATGGGGGAGTGTTGTCGAGAGCATCTTGGTAATGGGCACTAATTTTAACCCTATTTGGTTCAATGATCTTCTTTTCGAGACTGCCGTCCTCCTGATCACTGACATCTACCCTGTATTTGATGGATTTACCCGGAAAGAAAAAAGTTTTATTCCCTTCCGTTAGATTCAAATTGACTACAGGTGGGTCGTTTCCAGCAGCAATAGATAGTTCTTCGGTCTCTTGGTTACCTTCCGTGTCGGTTACCGTCAGGGTAGCTTTATAGTTTCCTATTGTATCAAAAGTAAAGGAAGGGTTTGGTTCGGATAGTTTAGCGATATAATTATTCAACCTGTCCCTTATTACCCATTCATAATTTAGGCTGTCCTTATCATAATCCAAGGTTCCATTTGAAGAAAATTGCACTTGCAAGGGGATAGCACCAACTAATTTGTCGGCGGATGCTACTACTATTGGTTTTCTGTTACCACCGTTATATTCTATCCTTACCAATTTGGATTCGGGATTTCCCATAAACCAACCTTGTCCGTATTCTAGAATATATAAATCCCCATTGGGCCCAAAGGTCATATCAATAGGGTGGTCCAGTTTCAGGTTTGGCAAGAACCTTTCCATACGGGCATAGTCACCTTTTGAGTTCATTTTGACCGTAATGATCCAATCGCGCATCCATTCATAAATAAAAAGTCTGTTGTTATAATAGTCAGGAAAAGGTCGTTTGGCATTTGGAAATTCATCCTTATAATATACAGGCCCGGCCATGGCGCTCTTACCTCCGGTCCCAAGGGCCGGAAATCGCTTGGATTGCGTAGTTGGATACCAGATAAAGGCCTTTTCAGCAGGAGGAAGTTCTGTCATACCGGTATTATTGGGAGAATCGTTTGTGGGTTTCTCGGGGTCAAACTTTTCTCCGGAGATGTTAGTTTCAAAATCAAAATCCCAAAAGGGTTTGTTGTTTCCAACAAAATAGGGCCAGCCAAAATTGCCTGCTTTTCGAGCCTGCCCGAACTCATCTTCTGCCGCCGGCCCCCTACTGATAGAATCCTTACCGGCATCCGGACCTACATCACCCCAATACAAAAACCCATTTTTTTTGTCGACCGAAATACGAAAAGGGTTTCGGTGTCCCATAGTGTATATTTCCTGTCTTGTTTTTGGTGTTCCTTTTTGGAAAAGATTTCCTTCAGGGATGGTATAACTACCATCGGCTTCTGGATGGATTCGAAGAATTTTACCTCTTAGGTCATTCGTATTGGCAGCAGTTCTTTGTGCGTCAAAGGCAGAACGTCCCATGCGTTCATCAATAGGGGAATAGCCATCAGATTCCCTGGGACTGGTATTGTCACCTGTAGAAAGATAGAGGTTTTTATTGGCGTCCCAATCTATTGAGCCACCGGTATGACAACAATTGGTACGCTGGGTGGGTATCTCCAGAAGTACTTGTTCGTTCTTTAAATCCAGTCGTTTATCAGTGAGTTTATAGCGGGCCAGAATATTTTTGGGGTCATTTCCGGCAGGGGAATAGTATAGGTACACCCATCCATTTTCTTCAAAATCAGGGTCTATTGAAAGTCCTAAAAGCCCATCCTCGGCTTCCGATTGAGTACCATTTTCGGGGTCCGCATATTTTGTGCTTACCTCAATATTTGCGATTTCGGTGGTCTTCTGGGTAAGGTTCTCATAAAGTGTAACGGAACCATGTCTTTCGATAAAAAGGACATCCTCATTGGGAAGAACCGCCATTTCCATGGGCTCGTTCAGGTTTTCGACCAGAACCACTTTTTTAAATCGATTTTCCTCGGGTTGGATTTGACCGTACATTAGTGCAGAAGAAAAGCATATCAGTAAGGATAATAATGATTTTTTCATTGAGCATGATTTAATATGTAATAGAATACATAGCTTTGTGTGTATATTGTACGCAAACATACTGTTTTTTTTAATGCGTATGAATTACGCATAAATAATTTTGAATTTATGATTGTAACGTATTTGGAAAATTGCTTGAAAGAAGTTTCCGTTGATTGCGTGATTTTCGGCTTTGATGGCTCAACCGTTAAGGTACTTTTATCTAAATGGAAGAATATTGATTATTGGAGCTTGCCCGGTGGAAGAATCAAGAAAATGGAAGCATTGAATGCCGCCGCCCAAAGAATACTGCAGGAGAGAGTAGGTCTTAAAGAAGTTTTTCTACAACAATTTAATGTATTTGGAGAAATCAACCGATGTGAGCACTACGATGAATTGGAAACGACAAAACTAATTGAGAAATCCATAGGGGAGGATTTGTCCAAGATTCCGATAAAGCATAGAGTGTTGTCCGTTGGATATTATGCCCTATTGGATATTAACAAAGTTAAGGCCATCCCGGATGAATATACGGAAGAATGTCGTTGGATGGAATTGAACGAAATTCCATTATTATTGTTCGATCATAATGAAATGATAGACCTGGCCATAAGAACATTGAGAAGGGAAGTAAAATATCAACCAATAGGCAATCTTTTGCCCGATAAATTTACCTTGGCCGAAATTCAAAAATTGTACGAGTCTGTTTTAGATAAGACGTTTGACAGGCGAAACTTTTATAAACAAATAACCAAGCAGGATTTTCTGGTCAAACTTGCCGAAAAAAGAACCGGATCGGCAAACAAATCTCCCAATCTATATCGTTTTGACCAATCGAAATACGAACAAGCATTGGAGGCCGGAATGGGGTTTTAATGTTATTTCTGGTAACTCTTTGTATTTTCCATTTTTAGTGGTTCTTATAATCCTTCCCATCCACTAAATCAAGTAATGCACGAATTTTGCAAAAAAATAGCTTGTAAAGTATGTTAGAAATAAATAACATAATTATGAAAGCAAAAAAATTGGCCATAGTAAAGTTTACTGTGTCAGCCTTTATTTTGGGTTTAATGGGCTTTTGGATATTCAAGACAACCAGGCCACTTAATGAATTGGCCTACGGAACCATTGGAGTCATGCTGATCATAGTCGGATTTGTAATATATTCTGGTATTCAAGCGCTTAAGGATGCTAAATCGGGACTAAACGCTGAAGATGAACTCTCAAAAAAGATTACTCAAAAGGCTGCTTCCATGGCTTTCAGTATTTCGATTTATATGTGGCTGATCGGTATGTTTGCACTCGATATATTTTCTGTCGATTCAGTAAATAAAGCCAAACTGGTAATAGCTATTGGAATGATGGGTATGACCCTCATTTTTATTTTTATTCGCCTGTACCTTTCAAAAGTAGGTATAGATGATGACAACTAGGATTAAGGAACTGCGTGCAAGAGAGAATCTAACTCAGATTGATCTTGCACAGAAAGTCGGTGTACGTAGGGAAATTATTGTTTTTTTGGAAAAGGGAAAATATAATCCCTCCCTTAAATTGGCGTATGATATCTCGAAGGTATTCAATATGAGAATTGAAGAGGTTTTTATTTTGAAATAATTCGTATAAAAAACAGTAGCCTTTATTCAGGACGGGTCAGTTTTAGGAGTAGAAATGTTGTTACATCCTATAACCAAAGACTTTGCTGAAAATTTTTTTAAACCTCCAGAAGAATACGGATTTCTTGATAGAGAGATGTTACGTTTTGACCAAATGGTTTGGTCAAGCGCAATAACAAATTCGATTGAATTTTTAAATGATTTAGATTTTTAAACAAAGGGAACGAGGTAATCATTTGTGGCAGAACCCGAACCACGCTTGATAAAGCTCAAGAAAAATTTCCCTTACTGCATACAATTGTAGCCGATATTTCATCTGAAGAAGGAAGAAGAACTTTAAAAACAGAAATTGTTGATCATTTTCCTAAACTAAATGTTCTCATTAACAATGCTGGCATTTATAGCATTACGGATATTATGAATTCCCAATATATAACTACTTTGGAATCTGAACTAGCAATAAATTTAGTAGCACCAATGGCATTGATTAAGGAATTAATGCCTGTCTTAGATAAAAATGTTGATGCTACCATTGTTAATGTTACTAGTGGCTATGTCTTTATTCCATCTGCACAATCATCTTCATATAGTGCCAGTAAAATTGGTCTAAGAGCTATTACACAAGGTTTAAGATTTAATCTTCAAAAAAAGTCGATCCGTGTAGTAGAGGTTGTTCCTCCTGCCGTTGATACTCAAATGAACAAAGGTAAAAATATGTCCATGATGACTTCTGAACTTTTCGCTCAAAAGGTTTTTAAAGGATTAATTGGTGGTCAAGATGAAATTGTAGTCGGAATATCGAAGTTAGGAAAACTGTTATCCCGAATAGCTCCAAAGTTTGGTTTCAAAAAAATGAATACCGATGAAGAAAAACAGCGAATGGAAATGCGCTTAGCTGAAGTTGGATTACATTATAAAGAATAAGTAACGCTATTTTGCTTTTTTCTAAATACTCTTTTTTACGCTGTTCTCATAACCGCGTTTAGGATATTTTAAGGATTGGTTTTTTCAATTTGCTTATCACCCCATTCTTTAAGATAGCTGATGAACGGAATCAACTCCTTACCAACTTCTGTTAAAGAATATTCCACCTTGGGAGGTACCTCGTGATATACTTTTCTGTCAACTAAATTGTCCTTTTCCAATTCCCGTAGCGTTTGGGTCAACATTTTGGTGGTTATGTCTGGCACTTTCCTGCCTAATTCTCCGTATCGTAAGATCATATGTTCATGCAAATACCATAAAATCCTACCCTTATACTTTCCTCCTATTCGTTTAAATGCATAATCAACAGAGCAGGTAGGAGTATCTGGACATTCTTTTTGTGTTTTTTTCATTTTTATTGAATTGCAAAGTATTGGTAATCAGTTATACATACTTTTTAGTAAGTAGGATACAAAAAAGTACATACTTGTCGCAAAGATATATATAATCTAGTTTTGGCTCATGAAAAACAATAAAAATGAAACAAATTGAAAATAAAACAGATAATTTTGAAAACACACCAATAATGAAAGTCATTCAGCAACACGAGTTTGGTAGGCCTGAAGTACTGCGTTATGAAGACGCCCCAATTCCCCAATTGAAACAAGGTGAAGTTCTCGTTCGGACACATGCAATTGGTCTTAATCCCCCCGACTGGTACCTGCGTGAGGGATATAAAATGTTGCCTCCGGAATGGCAACCAAAAGTGCAGTTTCCAATACTTTTGGGAACAGATATTTCGGGCGTTATAGAAGCAGTTGCTGACGATGTTAAAAACTTCTCTATCGGAGATGAAGTGTATGCTATGGTTCGCTTTCCCAGTGGTCTTGCCGGAGACAGTAAGGCTTATGCCGAGTACGTAAACGTTTCTGCTTCAGAACTCGCTATTAAACCAGCAGGAATTGATCATGCACATGCAGCAGCAGCTCCAATGTCGCTTCTTACCGCATGGCAGTTTATGATAGAATTAGGGCATAACGAGCAGAATCCACTTCAGCCCAACATGCATGAACCAGTGCCACTTGAAGGCAAAACCGTCCTAGTAAATGGAGCAGCAGGTGGTGTTGGGCACTTTGCGGTGCAATTGGCAAAATGGAAAGGAGCAAAAGTAATAGCCGTAGCTTCCGGAAAGCAGGAAGCATTTTTGCGTGATCTTGGTGCTGACGAATTTATTGATTATACCAAGACTGATGCACATAAGGTAGTTCATGATGTCGACCTTGTTATAGATTCGGTTGGTGGTCCGAAAACAGGTCGTTTCTTGCGTACTCTTAAACCTGGTGGTGCTTTGTTTCCAATTTTTCCATTGGGATTCTCTGGTAGCGAAGAAGCAGAGAAACTTGGCGTCACAGTCTCCTCAACACAAGTACGCTCCAATGGAGCCCAGCTTGCGGAAATTGCTAGCTTGCTTAATGATGGAACAATACGTGTGGCCATTGACAGTGAATTTAACTTTGAGGATGCTCAAAAGGCACATGAAAGAGCAGCACGAGGTCACTCTCAGGGTAAGATTGTACTTGCTGTTGTTTAATTATTTTATTACAAGGCTGTTTCCATTTTGGGACAGCCTTTATTTAACAATTTAATAGGCTATTATACATTGCGATTATCGCTATTAGCCTTTTTATATAAAACAAAATATAATGAACTATAAAGAATTAGAGGATAGAATCGCTCTAAGAAAACTTATCGATGACGTTTCTATCTTGGCGGATAAAAAAGATTTTCATAACCAAGTACAATTATTTACTGAGGATGGAATATCAGAAACTTTTGCTGAGGGAACAACAATTTTGAAACTGAAGGGTAGAAATGAAATGTCCAAAGCGTTTAGCGAGTTTCTTAAAAAAATTGACACAGTCTACCACTTAAATGGTCAACAGATAGTTACTATCGACGGCGACGGTGCTTCAGGAACTTCATATTGTATGATTACTTTAATCGGTACGGAGAACGGCAAAAAAATAAGGACTAACATTGGGGCTGTTTACCAAGATACATACGTGCGAGAGAATAACTGCTGGCTAATCTCAAAAAGAATAGGAAATTTTGATTGGCAGGAAAAAATAGAACTGGGATAATTCCGGTTTGAATATGCGCACTACATTAAATTGTTTTCATTTTGACGGAGTTAGATAGTTGATTGCCCTATAACAGTTCTTTCTGACACTATGCAAATTAGAATGAAATGAAGTTTCTGAAGTATAGTATTTAAAATATAGGGAAAATCTTACTGGCTATTTAGTATTTATCAAATTTAAAATCAGCTCACAAAGCTCTTCCGGTTTTTCTTCGGGAATATAATGACCACAATCAGATATAGATATAGAATTCAAATTACTTGAAATTTCTTCAACCGACTTTCCAACTCCATAACCTACAGCGTGATCTCCGCCAATAGCCAAAACGGGGATAGAAATATTTTTTTTAAATGCTATGTTCTCAGCACTACTTGTATTAAAAGCTCTATAATAATTAAAGCCATTTTTTAATTTTTCTTTACCCTTATTAGCCTTGTAATAAATATTCAAATCTTTTTTTGATATGGCAGATTTCACAAATGATTTCTTATCAAAGAACCATGATAAGTATGTTTTCTCATTTCCTGAAATCAATTCTTCTGGAAGGTCATTAATTTGATTAAAATAAAATTGCCAAATTTTATCAGCATTTTTAGGAACAAATAAGGAAGAATCGACTAATCCCGGAATACCGGCCTCAATGAGGGTCAATGTCTTCAATTTGTTTTCGTAGAGTAGTCCATAAGTTGCTGCAACCCATGCTCCAACATCATGACCTACCAGATGAAACGAATATATGTCGAGGCTCAATCCGACTTTATCTATAATAGTTGCAATACTTTTTGTATCATATTTTGAGGTGGGGGCACTAAAGCCTGTTCCGGGTAAGTCAATTGCGATAATCCGATATTTCTTTGAAAGGATTGGAATTACCTTCCTCCACGTATAGGAAGTCTGAGGCCATCCATGTAGCAATACGATAACTTCTCCCTTTCCTTGATCATAATAGCATATTTTTTGACTATTGATTTCTACATATTTCTTATCAGGCATTCTTGATTGGCCATAACTTGTCACTGATGATATAATCGCTACCAGAATAATAAATTCTTTAAGTCCCATAATTCTAATTTTTAGGACTCGAAAGTATATATGTTTAAACTTTTATTTCTTGATGTACGTTAAGGATTTAATCCGGCTCAACGATTCGGGTTTTATTCCCAAGTAGGATGCAATGTGATATTGGGAAACTAGCTGTTCGATTTTTGGATAGGTTTCCTTTAATAAATCAAATCGGTCTTTAGCAGGATGCATTAATAGGGAAGTTTGTCTTTTGCATTTTCTCAAGAAATAATCATCACTGATACCTTTTGCGAGTTTATACCAATCCGATGATTCCTCTAAAAGCTTTTCATATGTGCTTTTGGGAATTATATATAATTCTGAATTTTCCAAGGCTTGCAAATATCCAATTGCCGGTTTTTGTGTCAAAAAACTGGAATATGCACTGGCAAAACTTCCCTCAACGTGAAAATCAATATTGATTTCAGACCCATCATCATCTATATAATATCTTAAAATTCCGGTTTTCACAAAAGCGATAAAATCGCAAATCTTTCCCGGTGTTATTAAGTTTTCATTTTTGATTAACTTCTTCTGTACCACCAAAGATTTCAACCGATTGAAATGCTTTTCAGTCAAACCAATTTCGTCAATAAAATATTGTTTTAAATTTTCCATATTCATAGATTATTTTTTTACCACAAAATGGGCTTTTATACTATAGTAGCCAATCTTTGTAAGAAAATAATTTAATTTTGAAACTTCTTTCTAAATTCTCGAGGAGAGATACTTGTTTTATCTTTGAAAAGTCTGCTAAAGGATTCAGGTCTTTCAAATCCCAACTCATATGCAATTTCATTTACCGTTAAGAAAGAACCAGAAAGTTTTTCTTTGGCTTTTTCGATAAGCTTTTCGTGAATGTGCACTTGGGTACTCTTTCCAGTAGTTTGTTTTAGCAAGTTGCTTAAATAATTGGGAGAAAGATGTAACTCATTTGCGATATATTCTACACTGGGTAACCCATTTTTCAAAGAGAGTCCTTTACTGAAATAGTCTGATAGTAATTTTTCTGTTTTTGTCAGAATACTATTATTTGTTTTATCCCTGGTAATAAATTGCCTTTTGTAAAAGCGTTTGGCATATTTCAACAGTAATTCTACTTGTGCCAGAATGATACTTTTGCTCATTTCATCAATTTTGGAACGATATTCCTTAGCTATATTTTCAAAAACCTGTGACATAATTTCTTCTTCGTCAACCGATAAAAATAACCCTTCATTAATGGCATATCCGAAAAAATCATAATTCCGAATCTCCGTTGCCAAATTCGTGTTCCAAAGAAAATCGGGATGGATAAATAATAGCCATCCCGATGATTGTAATTCGTGCTTTTCTCTAAGAGTTTCGTAATATATGACCTGATTTGGGGAAAAGAACGACATAACTCCCTCATCAAAGTCGAAATTAGATTGACCATACCTGAATTTTCCAGGAATATTTTTCTTAAACCCTATAGCATAAAATTCCGGAACTGTATTTATTTCTGTTACCGTAGATTCATGGGCAATTTCGCTATAGTCAATCAAGCTCACTAACGGATGTTTGGGCTTTGAAAGCCCTCTCATTTTATGATATTGACTAATTGTTTTTATAGTTTGATCGCCCATAACTTATCACTTGTTTACAATAGTTTACAGTTACAATGCCATTCCACCGGAAACTTCTAAACGTTGTCCGTTAATCCAATAGGCATTATCCGTACATAAAAATGCAATTACACCTCCAACGTCTTCCGGTAATCCAGGACGTCCTAAGGCTGTAATACTTGAAACTGCCTGATTCATTTTTGGGTCATCTCGTGTAACCCCTCCATTGAAATCGGTTTGAATGGCCCCTGGCGCAACTGTGTTTACACGGATTTTCTTTTCATTCAGTTCAGCCGCCAATACTCTGGTAAACACTTCTACAGCTCCTTTTACCGTGGCATAAGTACTTGTATTAGGGAAAGTCCTACGGGTTAAACCACTGGAGATATTTACGATTCCTCCTTTATTATTAATGAAAGGTAAAAGCTTTTGGGTCAAGAAATAAACACCTTTAAAGTGTACGTTAACCATTAAATCAAATTCTTCTTCGCTTGCTTCAGCTACTGAAGTATGTCCTCCGATACCTCCATTATTGATAAGATAATCGAATTTAGCTTCTCCATAAGTCTTTTTTAAATATTCAGAAACGTTACTAATAAATACATCAAATGTACCGATAGGTTTACCTAGGTCTAATTGAAAAGCTCGTGCTTTTGAGCCTATTTCACTAATTACAGAAACAACTTCTGATGCTTCTTCCTCGCTGGATTTATAGGTGATGATAATGTCCAATCCTTTTCGAGCTAATTGTAGTGCAGTATCTCTTCCAATACCTCTACTGCCTCCTGTAATTATTGCAATTTTAGTCATAATGCTTGTTTTGTAAATTATAAGACAAAGGTAGGTAGACGTCTATCCGGAATATTGACCAACTCTAAGGTTGTTCTGTTTAAATCTAAGGTTTTTTTGAAGTCAAACCTTTCTCAACATTTTAAAATTGACTCAGGTTTTCCACGTTAACATTATCAAGCTTATTTATTTCACAAGCATATGTTGAATTTCACTTGTCACTGATGTATTACCGTAAGTATGTTAATAAAGAGCGACTCGGAATTTTACCAGAATAGTGCTGGAAATCCTGAGTCGCTATAATGTTCTTGGCCAAATTTTAATTTGAAAATATAAACTGCTTAATGTCTTTTATTGCTTCCACTGATTCTTTGGAATCAATATGGGAAAATAGCCAGACATGTTTTTGCCCATCATACTCCTTAAATTCTGATTTCTCTTGAATGGGATCAATGTAGGCATAAAAATTTCTGGCATCATCATTCAATACTTCGTCGGTACCAACCAATAAGAAAACAGGAGGAAATTTTTTGAATTTTAATTCACTGGGGTCTGCCGATTTTATATTGTTGGAAGAATACATCAATGCATGGCTGTATAAAAAGCCTTTATTTAGAATTGGGTCCAATTCTTGTTTGGTCTCATAGGAATCATTAGCACATTTTAAATCTATCCAGGGAGAGATCAGCGCCAAAGACGCAGGCATTGACAGATTGGCCTTTTGTGCATCCTTTATTAATGCTACTGCCAAGCCACCGCCAGCACTGTCTCCCATCACCGTTATTTTATGGTTCTTGTACTTTTTTTGCAGCGCCTTATACACTTTAAATATTTCGTTGTTGGCCGTAGGATATGGATGTTCCGGGGATAACGAATATTCAATGTATAGAATAGACGAATCGAATGACTTGGCCAAATGGGTCAGCATGGCACGATAGGTATTAAAATTACCATAGGTATAAACGCCCCCATGCAGATAAACAATGATTTCCCCTTGATTTAGCAAGTCTTGATTGAACCAATAACTCTTTACTCCTGAAATGGTCGTTTCGTTTACAGTGACCGTACTGTCAGGTGGATATACCTTTCCCAGGGTTTCATAAAATGCCCTGAAATCCTTAATCTGCTGCATGGTACTGTCTGGAACAGATTGTGCCTTTGTATTTGTGCCAATGAGTTGGAACACCGCCAACATCAGTACGAATTTGAATATATTTTTCATCTTATTGTTTTTACTTTTTTTTATTCTTCTAAAAATGGATAGTCAATATAACCCTGTTCGCCGCCGCCAAACATAGTGGCTCTGTCTGGTTCATTTAATTCGGCATCCAGTTCGAATCGTTTTGGTAAATCTGGATTTGCCAAAAATAAAGTTCCAAAAGAAATGATGTTTGCAATACCTTTTTCTAACTCTGCTTCTGCAGATGCTTTGTCGTAGCCAGTATTAGCGATTAAAGTTTGCTTTATTCTTTTTCCATATAGTTCTACTTCATCGTCTGTTGGATATTGAGCAGGTGGTGGAAAGAATGGGTTTTTTTTCATTAGTTCGACAAAAGCGATATCCAATGTATTGAGTTCGTCAATTAGATAGTTGTATGTTCCAACCGGGTCGTCATAAAACATATCTCCGTATGGGTGGTATACCGAAATTTTGATCCCTACTTTGTCACCTCCAACGGCATCGATCAATTCTTGCATTACTTCTAATACAAAACGAGCTTTATTTGGAATGCTACCGCCGTATTCATCGGTTCTTTGATTGGCACTTTCTGCTAAAAATTGGTTAGGTAAATACCCATTTGCGGCGTGAAGTTCTACCCCATCAAAGCCTGCTGCTATTGCATTTTTAGCGGCCTGCCCATAATCACTAATGGTTTGTTTGATTTCCTCTAAAGTAATTTCTTGAGGTGTTTCGTATTCTTTCATGCCCTGTGAGGTAAAGTGTTGCATTCCTTTAATAGGAATTGCTGATGGAGCAAGAGGAAGTTTGCCATTTCTATCAATGGAATGCCCAGCACGACCTGTATGCCAAAGTTGGGCAATGATGATACCCCCGTTTTCGTGTACAGATTTAGTAACTTTTTTCCACGCCTCGATCTGCTCGTTTGTGTAAATGCCGGGCGTTAATGGGCTACCGGTCGCTTCTTCACTTATTCTGATGGCTTCCGTAAATATCAAACCTGCGCTAACTCTTTGCGTATAGTATTGAACTGTAATATCACCTACTACACCGTTTATATCTGCACGGCTTCTGGTCATGGCGGACATAGCCATTCTGTTCTTTAATGTTAGATTTCCTAACTGTATTTTTTCTAATAATTTCATGATACTTGTATTTTATTTTTAGATTATTAAGTAAGCAAGTTGCCCCTATTAAAGAGGAGAAACTTGTATCAAATCACTGTTTTGAAATGAAGGGAATTTAATCGCATTTTTTAGTATGTTAATTGTTACCAAGGGATTTCGCCTGTCTCAGGATTGGTCTCTTCACTGAAAAATTTACCTGTAGGCCCATTTTGGTCTATTAGCGCGTAATTTATTATACGGCTGGCGGCAGTTTCCACGTCACCTCCATTATTGCTGGTAAAATCAGTCTTTGTATAGCCCGGACAAACCGAGTTTACCTTAAAAGAAGTGCCCTGTAATTCGTACGCTAAATGAATGGTGTACATATTCAGCGCAGCTTTTGAAGAAGCGTACACTGCATATTTGGCATAGTTATAAGCTGGCCAATCGGGATTGCTCTGTAGTGATAGCGAACCTACGCTGGTACTTACATTTACGATTCTTGGTACTGGTGATTTCCGTAAGAGGTCAATAAATGCTTTTGTAACTCTCGCTACGCCAATGACATTGGTCTCGAACGCTGCCCCAAGTTGATCTGGACTTGCTTCAAGTGCAGAGTAGGGTGGTTGACCTCCATTGATTCCTGCATTGTTGATGAGAACATCCAAAACATCGGTTCTCTTTCCGATTTTATCACGGGCAGCCTTTACCGAATGTTCATCCGTTACATCCAATTGTACTGCCTCTACATCGGTAAGTCCTTCTGATTTTAATATTTCTACGGCTTCCAATCCGTTTTGTCTGTTGCGGCTTCCGAGATACACATAAAATCCTTTTTGTAATAGCTGTTTTGCAGTTTCTAGTCCAATGCCTTTATTGGCTCCTGTTATTAATGCTGATTTCATTTTTCTTATGTTTAGAGTGTTGTGGTAAAAGCTGTTCAGTTAATGGTGAACATTTATCGTTCATGAAAGACTTAATACCTTTTGATTTTTATTGCTTGTTATATATAGGCAAGTAAACTTCATTTACAAATTCTTCTGCCGTTGTTGGAGTAGTGGTTGAATCATCCCTTTTTTGATAGTTCATCATGCCTGATTTGATAGCAACCGCCATCCCCAACAGATTGTCAACAAAGTCTTCAGAAAAACCATTTCCTAGGAATACTTGCTTGGCCTGGTCTACCGGAATTTGTACATAAGGTAATTCAGGGTTTCCAATAGCTTTACCAATGATATTGTTAAATTCTCTGTAGGTATAATCTTTTGGTCCCATTACTGCATGAACGCTTTTGTCTGCGAAGTCAAGATTTGAAAGACGTGCCGCTGCAACTTTGGCTACATCTTGCGTAGCAACCATTGGTATGGCATGGTCTCCATCGGCAGCTGTACCGTTGATTCCTTTAGATTTAACCAAACCAATTGTTCTTAAAAAATTCTCCATGAAATAGGCCGAACGAATGTGTAATACATTTACATCCTTTAATTGGTTCAATCGTACTTCCTGCTCACCAGTACCACCCATAATGCCATTACCTTCATGCATGTGAGAACCAAGGCTGCTCATATTTACAATATATTTGATACCCGATTTTTCAATAGCTTCTATATAGTTGCTGGTGACTTGTCTTTGGTATGCTCTTGTGTTTTCTGCTTTTGCATTGTCTGGTAAAATGAGGAAAGCACTATCTGCATTTTTGAATGCATTGGTAAGCGTGTTTACATCATTTACATCACCAATAATTATTTCAGCGCCCATACTTTTAAATTTTTGTAACCTATCACTATGTCTAGCCATTACGATTACATCATTACCTTCCTTTAGAAGGATTTCAGAAATTTTACTCCCCACTGTTCCAGTGGCTCCTAGTATTACTATTTTTTTCATCTGTTTATATTTTTTGTTGATGTTTATCATTTACATTACAAAGTTGCGAACAAGTTCATCTTCAAACTTGTATCAAATCACTGTTCTGCTCTTTAGTGTTCCAAGTAGTTCCTTTTTCAAGTTGTCCGCTTTCAAGATCATTTACAATAATGTCCATAGCATTTTTAAGTACTGACATCAACTGCTTCATTAATACCAACTTTACCATAATCCTCGCGAAAAAGTTTGTTGGAACTGTGCGGTAGGTCCATTCGATTTTTGTTTGATTGTTTCCTAAATCAGTGAACTGCCATTCCCCTTCAATTCTTTTAAGTAATGCTGAAAGGACTTTTGAGGTAAAATCCTCATTCTTGTATGAAAAGGAAGTTGGTGCATTGACTGTTAAAAGACTTTCTTGAGAAGTAGAACCATCTGCAAAGTGAACCGTTCTTTTTAATCCTGCTTTATCCCATCCTTGTTTTACACTAGTATCTACAATTGCCGGAATCAATGAATTTCCACGAAAGATGTGCGTTAGATTGATTGGAGCTATATAATCGAATGCTCTCTCTATTTGCGAGTCAATAATCACTGTGACCGTTATTTCAGGATTTTTGTTGGAATCCTTCTTGTTATTTTTTGTTGTTTTCATTTTACTAGTTATTAATCATTTATACTCCAAAGTTGCAGTGATTGAAGGAGTTAAACTTGTATTAAATCACTGTTGTATAGCTCTGTTTGGTTATTTATTGAAGATTACCGCTATACATACCACCATCAAAATGTTTTGCATCTGTTTGGGTAATAAATAAAACAATGTCAGTGGTTTCAGATGCCACGAAAATTGGATTTTCATTTTCTATTAAAGTACTTTCGCCTGTGTTTATTTGTACATTGGCATTGAACTGTATTTCTCCTTTAAAGACATAAAATAGAAATGAGGTATTTTCAATAGATAGCTCGGGCAAAAACATTTCTTCCCCTTTTTGCAACTGCATATCCATTATCCAAGTATTGCTTCTTATTTGCAATGGATAATCATCTCCTTTGCCTGCTATTTTTCGCCATTGATTAATACTGTAAGTTTCTGATAATTGATGAAATTGCACTTGTGGTTTTAATCCATCGACTTCGGGTCTTATGAAAATTTGCAACCCTTCTAGAGTTCCATCTTCTTCCAAAGTTTTTTCTTCATGAAAAAAATTTGAGCCCGCATTCATCATCATCAATTTTTGGTTGGAAATTATATCAGAATGTCCTTCAGAATCCTTGTGCTTTACTTTACCACTGCGTAAGTACGTAAGGATTTCATCGTTCTTATGGTGATGCATTGGGATAAGAGTACCCGGTGTTATACGTGCCTGATCTATTCTTCCAATGGTAGCATAGCCAGTGTCATTCAGTTCGGGCAACATAAGTCCCGGATATAAAATTTGTATTCCAAAGCCCCCATGCTGCTTACCATATTTAATAGTGTTGTCTATTTTAATTAACATTGTTATGATTTATTAATGATTATTTGAAGGTGGTTCGATATAGGTTTTGGCTATTATCAAACCCATATTTTGTGTGTTCCCTAATTAATTTCAACTGCTACTTTTCCAATGATACCACCTTTTTCAGCGTATTGATAGGCTTCTTTGAATTGGGTAAACGGAAATACTTTGTTGACTTCAATTTGAAATCCTTTTTTTACCGAACCTATCAAAACCTCGGTATGCTTTGTTGATGGACTGGAGAGTATAACAATGTGTTTTTTGGCTGTAAATAGGTTTTTGAAAAGCGAAGTTGGTATTTCAATTGGTTTTGGAGTTGGATTCAAAAACAAGCCTTTTGAGTTCAATAGTTGTTTGGCATTTTTGTATCCCATTGTACCAGATAAATCGATAACAATGTCGTAGGTGGTTTTCTGTGAAAGAACATTTGTTTTTGTGTAGTCAATCACCTTATTTGCACCCCATTTTTTTGCAAATTCAATTCCTTTTGTACTTGTAACTGCTGTTACCTTTGCTTCTTTCTGTTTTAAGAATTGCAGTAAAAACATACCGAAACCACCAGTCGCGCCGTTTACCAAAATGGTAGTTGTTGATTTAATGTTTCCCATTTTTTGTAACGCTGTAACCGCTGCCGTACCAACTACAGGAATGGAGGCAGCCTAGGAAAAACTGACATCAGTTGGTTTTTTCCAAACTAATGAAGCGGTTACGGTAATGTATTCTGCAGAAACACCTTCTTTCATTAGGTTTTTTACGACGCCAAAAACGGCATCTCCCTTTTTAAGGTGGCCAACTCCAGAACCAGTTTCTTCCACAATGCCTGAAAAGTCAGCTCCGGTTTTTTTGAGAAATTTTGCACCGGACATAAGTTTCATTTCTCCCTTTCTGATTTTCCAATCCATAGGATTAATGGAAAATGCTTTCACTTTTATCAGGACCTGATCTGCTTTTACCGTAGGTTTTGGTTCTTCTACGAGTTGTAAAACATCTGTACTTCCGAATTGCTTATAAACTATTGCTTTCATAATATAATTTTTAATGGTTTAAAATGATATTACAAAGTTGCGTAGAAGGGTTTGGTCAAACTTGTATCAAATCACTGTTGTATGTTGATAGCATTAAAGTTGCTTTGTGGAAAAGAAAAAAGGTACCAACATAAAATGCGGATACCCGGCGTAGTATGTGATGTCTTTAAAAATTTTATGCTAGTAGACCTGAATCAGATCACTATTGTGCTTTAAGGCTGTAGGGGGCATCCCAAACATTTCATACATATATTTATTCAATTGTGGCAGGTCATAAAATCCGGTGTCGTAAGCAATATCAGTAAGACTTTTATCTTTATCGGAAAGCGTGATATAGATGGCCTGACGTAGCCGGGTCCATAATAAATACTTAGAAAGACTACTACCGGTTTGCTGCTTAAATAGAGATGCTAAACGGGATGGAGAAAGAAAAACAATATCTGCAAAAGTTTGCGGTGTGATATCGGATCTAAAGTAATTTACCTTGATGTATTCAACTATTTTAGTTACTCTTTCATCATAGTTATTGGAAGGTAATTTGGAGAGCAAAGCATCAACTACTTTGGTAACATCCAAACTATCCTTGGGTGTTTGAAAAAAGGAATTCGTTTCGGGTGGCGAGTCAAAGACAATATTACCCTGATCTTCTTTAAACCTACTTGCCAGTTCCAACCCGATATTGGAGTAGGGCTCTATATTTAAAACATTCAATGTACCTTTTTCTGCCACGCAAAAATGCGGGATATGCGGTTTTATGAGGAAACCGTGAATGCTTTCATATAAAGTTCCATTAATGGTTGAATTAAAGGGAGTATCGTTTGACAAGACAATTTGATATGCTGAATGACGGTGAACTTCAACGGTAAGGTTACGCGCCTTTAAAGCAAGAATGAATGGGTTATTATATTGTTTTGTCATTTAATCCGAGTTAAACTATGTGTCACTTTGTCTAATATTTCATCAGCGTATTGATTGCCATTTTTAAGATAATCAAATGCGCTGTCAACTTTATTGCTCTCCCTGTTTCTATGCATCACATTGCTTGCAAATCCTAGAGCAGCGACGAAGTACGTTTTCTTTGAATAACTGCATACAAAGATCGGTATCGTTTTTAGAACTCCCGCATCTGCTCTCAAAGTTGCTACATTTAAAGCAATTGACAAAGGGGCTCGATAGGTAAGTTGCTAAATTTGCTATTTCCGCAGGGTCTATAAATCTTTTTAACAAAATATGCGGATTTGATTGTTGTAAAATACTATTTTTTATTTCTTCATAGTCAAGATTTTGAGTTTTAGCAAGTTTCTCGACGACTCGTGAAACCTCCTCAGAATAAGTGGGCCTCCCAAAATTGTATTAACCGTGACCTCTGTTCCTTTTGTAAGTTTTGAAATACCATTTGCAATAGCGCAAGGTGAGGTTTTTGTCATACCATAATGAATCATATTTGCCGGAACTGCACTTTCGAAAATAGTGGCCTTTTGAACAAAGTAAATTCGGACTTTTGAACATAGTTGACCAGTTAACTGCCCTCTACTTTTGTCTTAACAAAATAATTAATAATGGGACAGACAAATTACAACGGAGCATTACAGAAACCAATAGGTTATGGCTTCGACGCAAAATCGACTTCAACTGAAGTTATTAAAGGAATTGACCTGAAAGGAAAAATCGCCATTGTAACAGGCGGTAGCACAGGGATTGGTTTGGAAACGGTAAAGACACTTGCCAACGCCGGCGCAACCGTAATCGTTCCAGCGAGGAACACTGAAAAAGCTGAGGGAAATCTACAAGGCATTGACAACGTAGAAATAGAAAAAATGGATTTACTAGATCATCATTCCATTGACACATTTGCTGAAAAGTTCTTAGCTTCTGGTAGACCTTTACACTTGCTTATCAACAATGCAGGAATTATGTGGGTTCCGTTACGCAGAGACCATCGTGGAATTGAATCACAATTAGCAGTAAATTATTTGGCACAGTTTCAACTCACGGCCAAATTATGGAAAGCATTAAAGGAAGCCAATGGTGCAAGGGTAATAAATGTTTCTTCTCAAGGACATCAATTTGCACCTTTCAATTTTGATGACCCAAATTTTGAACATCGTGAATATGAAACCTTGCAAGGTTACGGGCAATCCAAAACCGCAGTCAATTTATTTTCACTTGAACTGGACAATCGTGCCAAAGAATTTGGCGTAAGGGCCTATTCATTGCATCCTGGTTCTATTGGCGGAACAGAATTAGCAAGAGAAGCACCGTTGGAATTGTTTATACAAATGGGCTTTTGTGATGAAAAGGGAAATATGTCGCCAGAAGTCGCGGCTTCACTCAAAACAATTCCCCAAGGCGCGTCTACAACAATTTGGTGTGCTACAAGTCCCTTACTAAACAATATCGGAGGTGTGTATTGCGAAGACAACAATATAGCCGAATTGTATTTAGCGCAAGAATTTTCATCAGGTGTAAAACCTTATTCTTTGGATGAAACTAATGCAAAGCGTTTGTGGGAATTAAGTGAAGAAATTACAGGCATAACGTTCCGGCCTAATTGAGATTTGTAAATTTACAATCACACAAGCGTATGGATTTCAAACTAAAATACATAACAGAAGACATTAAACTTTCTTGCTACGAAGACAAGTTGTTTAAGACAGAAGTCGTGTTTGACCACCATATGCTTGTGTGGTTCATTTCGGGCGAAACAAAGATTATTCAAGCCGATAAAACTTATGTATTTAAAGCAGGCGACATTTTCCTCATTCCAAGAAATCAGTTGGCCACAATCATCAATTACCCAAAAGACGGACAACCACATAAATCAGTTGTAATGCATCTTTCCATTGAGAGGCTGCGGGATTTTTACACCAATCTGGACGTAAAATCAACAGGTTCCGGCACACAAACCATCCGAAGTTTTGGCAAGCACCCGCTATTGGAAAGTTGCCTTGCTTCATTGCTACCTTATTTTGACATACAAGAGCAATTTCCGGAAACCATTGCTTCACTGAAAATCACGGAAGCAATCAGTATTTTGAGAACCCTTGACAATAACATTGACCATGTGTTGTCCAACTTTCAAACACCACATAAAATTGATATGTCAGGTTTTATGGAAAGGAATTTTATGTTCAATATGCCATTGGAAAAGTTCGCTTATTTGACAGGGCGCAGTTTGACAACTTTCAAGCGGGATTTTAGGAAGATTTACAATACAACCCCACAGCGTTGGCTGACCCAGAAACGCTTGGCGTTGGCCCACTACCAACTGACCGAAAAGAACAAGAAACCTGTTGAGGTGTATTTGGAAACAGGTTTTGAAAACCTGTCACATTTCTCCTATGCTTTCAAAAAACAATATGGCCAGACACCGACAGCACTGATGGGAAGAAAGTAAATTCCGACAGACAAAAAAGACCGATCAGCATTTGCGACCTTTGGGACATTATGCCTGCTGGCCTATAACCTTGACAATAATCAGGTAAAAATAAACTATGATGTCTGAAACCAATAAAATAATTCTACAGAAAGCAAATAAAGCGGTTTCCAAAGGTAATTATGAAGAATTCCTTCAATACTGTACCGACGATACGAAATGGGTATTTGTAGGTGACCAGATTCTAAATGGAAAAGGAGCTGTCCGAAAATAGATGCACAACGAATATATTGAACCGCCGCAAAATGAGGTCATAAATTTGATGGCTGAGAGTGATTACCTTACAGCAATTGGTCAAATCACAGTGGTTAACAAAAGTGGAGAAAGTATTCAATACGCGTACTGTGATATATGAAAATTCCGTGATGGCAAAATGGCCGAACTCAAGGCTTTTGTAATTGAGCAAAAGGAATTGAAAGATTATTGATACGAGAAGGAGGTCATTTAAACAAGAGTTGTTCTATTCCCATCAGGAAATTTATGGCAAAAGTAAGCGAGTATATCAGTAGACTGAATTTACATGTGGGCGAACAAACCTATGGCCTTAAGCCAATGGTACTACTAAAAAGCAACTGTAATCTTAAGTTTCAATACGTTTATCCTTGAGGTGAACCTTCATACCATTTTCCAATGTAGTTTCTTGGAATTTATTGGCTCAAAGGTTTATTACAATTTTTCCGACGGTGCTTCTTTCTTCAAGAGCTGAATGTGCTTGAAGTATATTTGCCACGCTCAAACCGCTAAATGTCTGTTTAACAGGCGACTTAATCCTACCTTCCATCAAAAGTCCAATCAATTCACGGAGTATAGCTCCCTGGCTTTCTTGATTTACCCCAAAAATGGACTTGGAAAAAACCATTTCCAAGAAGACGGTTACAGATTTGTTCATCAATGGCCAGATATCTATATCGCCCAGTCCCTCGATTGGTGCAAGATACCCGTAAGGTTTGATGAGCTCTGGAAGCCAAGATATGGCATTTTTGAGTCCATTGGCGGCAAAGACAAAATCAACTTGGTCAATCCCTTCTTCTTTCAGTTGCTTTAAAACATCCGAGTGGTGATCAACAATAATATCCGCACCAAGTTCTTTGACCCAGTTTTGCGATTGTGGCTTGGAAGCAGTTGCAATTATCGTTACGTTCGTCTTTGCTTTTAATAATTGAATGGCCATTGACCCTACGCCTCCAGCTGCTCCCAAAATTAAAACGGTCTTCACATCAGAGGGGAGCTTATTGTTAAAGCGGAATAGGGACTGATAAGCAGTCACAGTTCCTACTGGAGCTGCCGCTGCATGGTCATAAGGTGCAAAGTCGGGTATCTTCGCTATTAAACGGTGATCTACCGCTATAAGCTCTGCATAAGCTCCCTGCCGTGAAGTATCACCTATACCGAACACTCGGTCACCTATGTCGAACCCTGATACTTTCGCTCCTTTTTGTTCTACTATCCCGCTAAATTCATATCCTAAAATACGGTACTCGCCTTTAGGAGCATCTAAAATTCTCCTGAATAATGCCTCTCCCGGATTAACCCCGAATGCTTTAATACCGACTTGAATATCGGTATCGCTGATTTTTGGATCGGCAACTTCTTCTAATCTGATTTTAAAGTCATTTAAGGTGTTTTTATGACGATAAACTAATGCTTTCATGAAAATTTTTATTAAAATTAATTTGGGTAACTGACCAAATTCAACCCGGATAAGGCATTCCCAACATCGGTTATGCGGCCCCCTTGTTCCAGGTTACCAAGGTCAATCACCTTAAATCCTAATTCTGTTATTATTTTCCCCACAATCTCTTTGGCAGATACGTAGTCCCCTGAAATAAAGCTGACACGTTTGCCGTTCCCTACTATAGGTTCTGCTTCAATCCACTTTCCAAATAAATGGTTGAATGCTTTGACGATTTTAGTATCAGGTATTAGTTCTGCAACGATAACACCCGTTGGCTTTTCCAATTTGGGAGAATCGCCGTCCTTTGTAAAATTATTGCTTACATCAATGACTATTTTTCCTTTAAGCTGTTTCTTAAGCTTATTTAGGACATCGGGTATATGCCACCACATCACAGCTAAAATTATTACATCCGCATTGCAGGCATCTTCGTTTGTACCAGCCGTGGCTAATGTTCCGAGTTCTTCCACAAGCGGTTGTAATGATTCCATGCCCCTTGAATTTGAAAGGATTACAGGGTAGCCTGCTTTTATCAATTTCTTTGCAAGTGCCTTGCCTATCTGCCCTGCACCAATAATTCCCATTTTCATGTGCTTCTTTTTTAGAGTCTTACTTTGTTAGCATTAAAGCGAAGTGGCTGAAAACATATATTCTCTGCCACTTCGTTTATTAAAACTTGGAATTATTTTAAACTAAAGTTGGTTCCATGAGCTCTTTGAAAGTTTTTGTCTTTCTACCTAATAATCGCTCTAAGTCACCTGATTGATGTTCGAATTCACCTCCTTCAATAGCCAATACCCAACCTGTTATAAATTCGGCAACATGACGAGGGACCCCTTGGCCAACTATCCCATCAATATAATCTTGGGCTGTAATGGTGGTAAAGGGAACCGGTTGTCCTTTGATTTCCGATAGGATTTTTGCTATGTCGGAAAACGAAATAGCATGGGATCCGCCTAAGGAATACGTTTTATTTTCATGTCCTGGAGTAGAAAGTATTTCAGCGTGGGCTTCCGCCAATTCATCTCTTGTCGCAGGCGCCATTTTTCCCTTGTTCGCCGGAACTTGTATTTCAGTTTCGAAAGGATTGGGACCATAGTAGGACGATAGAAGATCGGCAAAAGGTGGATGATATAAAATGGTATAATCTAGTCCTGAGGATTTGAGCACTTGTTCCGTAAAAAGGTCCGATTCCGTGACTTCGGACATAATGCGTCCGGAACCTTCTTTGCGCATAATGGACATATAGAACACGTGCTTTACGCCCATTTGTCGCGCAGCGGTAATAACATTATAGTGCTGAGTAAATCGGTCTGTAAAAGCTATTGCACTAGTTAGCATTATTTTGTCAACACCTTCAAATGCACGTAGTAAGGAATTGTAGTCAAGATAATCACCTTCAAGTATTTCCACGCCTTTCGCTGCTAAGTCTTTCAGTTTTTCTTTATTCCGAGCAAGTCCGATAACTTGACTTGCAGGAACATTTTTCTTTAACAAATGTTCAATTGTACTTTTTCCAACCACGCCTGTGGCACCCGTAACTAAAATTTTTGTCATGATGTAATATCTTTTTACTTTAAATAATTAATTTTGCTTTCAATGTGCAAGTGATGAATTAATTTAAACACTTGCAAAATGCAAGTACAAAAATATATAATTACTTTCAATATGCAAGTAAAAAACATCAAAATTTATGAAAGCAACTGAAATGCGTTCCGATTGCCCTATAAGTTCGTCATTGGATATTTTCGGAGACAAATGGTCATTACTGATTGTTAGGGATTTAATGTTACATAAATCCCGTACTTATGGGGATTTTACAAAATCGGCGGAAAAAATAGCAACGAATATATTGGCGAATAGATTACAGCTATTAGAGGATAACGGAATAATCATCAAATTACCTTACCCAGGTAATAAGGTAAAAGGACTGTATAGGTTGAGCCCAAAAGGAGTTGATTTAATACCTGCCTTAATAGAAATTGCACTATGGGGAGGGAGGAATATCTCCAATACGTATGATGGTTCGCCGTTTCTCAAGGAAGTAAAGAAGAGCAAGACAAAATTTCTCAAAAAGGTTATGGATGACCTATTGGAGGAGGAGACGAATATCGGTTAGGCCCTCGATACTGCGAAACACTTCCCTGAAATTATCAAGAGGTTTATACCAAAAGATTTTTTCCGATTAACGGTTTGTAATCAAGGAATTTCCAGAGCACATTCTTAACTAAGAATAGGGTCGTTAAGGGATTTTAAGAATCAGATTACAGTGATTTGCTGATGTTTTCCGCTTATAACTCAAATGGTTTTTAATGCTCCGGAATCTGCTCTTAAAGATGCTCCGTTTGTAGCAAGAGATAAAGGACTGGATACGTACGATACTAAATGCGCTATTTCACTTGGATCAATAAATCGCTGTAATAGCATATGAGGATTTGATTGTTGTAAAATTGCGGTTTTCATTTCTTCAATATCCAAGTCTTGAGCCCTTGCAATTTGTTCAATTACTTCTGCAACCCCATCAGAATAGGTTGGTCCGCCCAAAATAGTGTTCACAGTAACCTCTGTTCCTTTGGTCAACTTGGAAAGTCCATTTGCAATGGCTGACATTGCAGATTTTGTCATTCCGTAATGGATCATGTTTTCAGGTATATTTACTCCTGATTCACTACTGATAAAAATAATTCGTCCCCATTCTTTATTCAGCATCTTGGGCAATAGTTGGCGAGATAGTCTGACACTGCTCATTACATTAATTTCAAAGTACTGGTACCAGTCTTCATCTGTAATACTCCCAAAGTCCTTTACCCCAAAGATTCCAACATTGTTGACCAAAATGTCAATGTCTTCAAGTTGCGTAAGAAGTTCTTCGACTTCCTCTTTCTTGGAAAAGTCCGCTGATATTGCTGATATGTTTGCATTGGGGAATCGCTCTTGTAGTTTTTCTTTTGACTTTTCCGTCCTTAATTTGTGTCTTCCGTTTATGGTTACATCAACCCCTTCTTTTAATAATTGTTGTGCAATGGCAAAGCCAATGCCTTGTGTCGATCCACTAATAAATGCTCTTTTCCCTTTTAATTTTAAATCCATTTTATTTTTGTAACGATTATTAAAAAAATAATTAAATTTTTTTAGTTGATTATTTGTAGCTGTAATTCAATTTGCTGTTCCAAAATTTCTTGATCTGGATAAATTCGCCGTAATGAGTTGATTCCGCACCAAAGGCTTATTAGATATTTCCCTAATGTAGTTGCCGGTATTTTTGATTTAATATTTCCTTTTTTTTGTTCTTCTAGAATGGTAGCCGTGTACAGCTTTTCTGTTTCTTTTAAAATTTCTATCGCTTCATTCTCCAATTCATCATCAATAAAGGTCATTTCAATGATGGTATTGGCCACAATGCAACCCCTTAAATGGGACCTATGGTCAGCATTAACGATGGTGCGAAAGTGATTTTTGATCAACTCCAGGGGATTATCGCTATTTTCCAATTGAAGACTGAACTCCTTTAAATCCTCTCTTCGCTGTTGGAGTGATTTTTTAAAAAGTTCCTTTTTTCCTCCTTTGAACGTGTTATAAAGGCTCCCGGCTCCTGCACCGGTTGCTTTGCTCAACTCAGAGAGGGAAGTGGCATTAAATCCTTTTTCCCAAAATAATTCTTGGGCCTTTCGGATTACGTCCTTGTCTTGATGAATACTTGGTCTTCCTTTCATTTTGTAATATTCATTACAAAAATAATAAATATCTAAAAGATTACTCCAAAGTTTTTTTTATATTTATCGGGAAGTGCTTGCTATCTGAAAGTACTAGCTGCAAGGATGTACAACAACACTAGGTTTCTTGAGCGCCCCAATACAATGTAAACAAGCCAATTAATAGGAAGTTATGGAAATAAAGAACTGTGATACGGATGATATAGATGAAATATTTCGTCTCTACAAAGTTGCGCGGGATTTTCAAAAAACCAAGTTTACCATGCATTGGCCGGAGTTTGAAAGCAAACTCATTAAAACAGAGATTTCTGAAAATAGACAATGGAAACTATTGATTGATAACCAAGTTGCTTGTGTATGGGCGATAACTTTTGATGATGCGCAAATTTGGGAAGAACGAAATAATGATCTTTCTATTTACCTTCATCGTATTGCGACCAATCCAAATTTTAGGGGGCAAAATTTAGTTAGGAAGATTCTGAAATGGGCAAAAAAATACGCCAAGGAGAATGACAAAAAATATATCCGCATGGATACCGTTGGAAACAACCCTGGACTCATAAGCTATTACGAAAAATGTGGTTTTGATTTTTTGGGATTGGTGTATTTAAAAAATACAAATGGACTGCCAGCGCCTTATAAAAACTCCTATATCGGTTTATTTCAAGCAACAACAGATTCAAGAAGATGAAGAAATATAAATGGCAGGAAGGCTATGATAATTGTGAGTTTTCTATACAAACAATTATAGAATAGGGGAGTGGCTTTTCATACTATATCATGAAGGGTTGTAAGCCCATCAAGCTTTAGGCGAACACTATATTAGTATTCAAATGACTTTTTTACCAATCACTTTTTGCAGATAATATACCAAAACCGTTGTGAGGGGTGGTCTCCCAAATTCCTTATGGGTTCCCTAATTTCCTTGGCCTCCACTAGGCCATAATTGCCAAAATCCAATCGAATTGACTCCGAATCATAAAAAAATAGGGTAACACCATAATTCTTTTTGAATGTGTCTTTGCCTATTTCTTCCCCTTCACCATATCTAAAATCCTTTTTCGAGATGGATACAAAAACCATATAGCCGCCGGGTCTCAGTTGGTTATAGCAATCCTTTATCAACTTGGTTCGTTCTTTGGGGTTCAATAAATGGATCAAAGAATAGCTGAATATTCCATCATACACTTCTTGATCAAACGGCATTGAACTGGTAGGTCCATGATGTATTTTTATATGTTCTCCCAAATGCTCGTTTGCCATTGCAATTGCAGTTTCGGAAATCTCAATTCCAGCTACCTCAAATCCATTGTCGACAAAAATCTTGGCATTTCTTCCATAACCAAACCCCGGTACCAAGATTTTATTTAAACCGTTTTTCTTAAATAAAGCTACAGTTTCAATTGCTGAATCCGCTGGTTTCCATCCCCACATTTCTTACTTGTCCCGAAAACTTGATTCCCAAAATTCTGTCATAGTTACCCTTAGATTATTTGCAAATTTTGTCTTTCAAAACTTCACATTTAAAACCTGATCCCTTTACGATTGCTATAATTTCATCGGAATTGATTACATCTCCTTCCATTCTTAAAATTGTATTTCCTCAAGGAAATGATAAAGCTGTCTCGTTTAAATCGTAGTTGATTTTCAAGTCAGCGGTTTCAGTTTTGATTATATTTAAAACACGATCTGCTTGGGCTTTATTTTGAATGTCTGTTATAAAAACTTCTATCATCGATATGGTTTTGTATTAAAATTGCTCATTTGATAGTTCTCCGTTTACCACTGCTCCCGTTATATTGCCACTATAAACGGCATTGGCAATGGAACGCATCATATTTGAATTATCACCGCAGGCATAGATACCCGGTACGGTAGTTTTTTGGAAATTATCAACTTTTATATAGCCATGTTCGGTAAGTTCACAACCAAGAGAAACCGGAATATCTGAATGTTGTATAAAAGGAACCGCAGCATATGCAGCATCAAAAGATATTTTAGTGGTGTCGTCAAAAACTATATTTCGTAGGTGTCCATTCTTGTGTTCAAATTCGGAAATTTTTGTTTCTATGATTTTTATACCGTGCTTGTTTAGTTTATCAAGTTGTTCTGAATTAAAGTCAGCCGTTTCCGTGGTCAAAATCGTAATGTTATCTGTTAGATTTTTGACCAATGAAGCAAGGTGGAATGCTTTTGCCCCGTTTGCAATAATGGCCGTGTTTTGGTTGCGGTATTCATAACCATGGCAATAAGGGCAATGGATAATAGAAATACCCCAACATTCTGCAAATCCCTTTATGTCTGGCATCATGTCTTTTATCCCTGTTGCAAAAATCAATTGTTTAGCATTGAATTTATTCCCTGTGTCTGTTGTGATTTCAAAGCCATTTTTTCTTTTCCTCCCACTACTGGCAATCCCATTGTAAAATTTAACCGTACCATATTTTTCAACTTGATGCTTGGAAAGCATTGAAATCTCTTTTGGTGTTTTTCCGTCCTGTGTTAAAAAGTTGTGTGAATGTGGTGTGCTTTCATTGCAAGGCATGCCGCTGTCAATTAGTAAAACATGGCGCAAGGAACGCCCCAAAGCCATTGCAGCTGAAAGACCTGCATAGCTCCCGCCAACTATGATCGCATCAAAACTGTTCGTATCCGTCATCTTATTTTATTTAGTAAGCCTAATAGATTCACTTCCTATCCATCAAATATTATCGCAACAAGGTCGCATTATAAATCTTTCAAATGTAGTATTGTTTTTGTAATATTGCAATAGAGTCGCAATAAAAATATGAAGCGTAGAAATACACACTCAACAGCGGAAATTTTTGAAGTTCTCAAATCATCTGGAAATGCACTGAGCCACGATATGATACAAGAAAATATTGGTTCCGATATCGACAGGGCCACCATTTACAGAGTACTGAATAGGTTCTGTGAGGATGGAAAAGTGCACAAGGTCATTGGGGATGATGGAAAACAATATTTTGCAATTTGCCACAATTGCAGTGGGAAGAAACAAGTGCATTCCCATAATCATATTCACTTCAGATGTTTGCACTGCGGTAAGGTCGAGTGTTTGGAAAGGGATTTGGCCGTGCCGTTACCGGAAGGCTATGTTGCCAAAGTTCATAATCTTGTCATTTCCGGTTTTTGTAACAACTGTTCTTAAGATTACCTTCTTTTTTCGTAAAGCGTTCCGTGTATTCTTCCATGCATCAGTCTCCTAGAACCTTGTGAATGGCGTTTAAATTACCGAAAAGATATTTTCGGTTGTGGAATACATCAAACTACTAATAAATTTAATTTTAGTAGTATGTCACATATTTGAGACATATTTCATAAATTTGGGTCATGGAAAGCACTAGAGCGAAAATTATAACTGCCGCAGTGAGATGTTTTAGGAACAACCCGTCGGATACCTTGGAGAAGGTTGCCGAAGAAGCTGGGGTTTCCCGTAGAACACTGCATCGCTATTTTGAAAATCGTGATGACTTGATCGAATCGTGCAAAAACGAGATGTTGGTCAGTTGTAACAAGGCTATGATAATAGCTTATGAAAGTGACCCGGGCCCCATTAAAAAAATAAGGAACATGCTTTTTGCCGCTATTGAGCAAGGGGCCAATTATGCATTCGTTAAAAGAATCTACGAACGCAGTAACTTCTCTGATTTGGACAGAAAAAAGGAATTTGAATCCGATGATGTCAAATCAAAATGGTTTAACCTTATCAAGGACCTTCAAAAGGCTGAACGCATCAACACCGAACTGACCATCCCCTGGATTTTCAATTTGTTCGGATCGGTCATTGAGACTGCAATCTACGCCGTCGAATCCGGGGATGTTGCCAAAAACGATAGTAGGAATTTCGCATGGATCTCCTTTAAGGGCGCCATCGGATTAAATGAATAAAACCATATTAATATGAATCCATACGCAACAGAAAGTCTTATAAAACAAATACCAGGTTTTTCCAGTCGCTTGCAAAAGGTCAATGGCATAAACATCCACTATGTCACGGGAGGAAGCGGCAATCCATTGATATTGTTACCGGGTTGGCCCCAGACCTGGTGGTCATACCACCATATTATGCCCTTCTTGGCCGAAAAATATAGTGTAATTACGGTCGATCTGCGTGGGATGGGCGATAGTGATAAACCTGAAGAAGGATATTCCAAGAAGAATATGGCCGATGATATCATGGAATTGGTAGCAGCTTTAGGATATGATAGGGTGCATATAGTAGGACATGACATTGGAGCCAATGTTGCATACTCGTTTGCTGTCAATCATCCAGAAAACATTGATAAACTGATCCTTCTGGATACGCCTCCCCCTGATGAAAATATGTATCGGCTGCCCATGTTGCCCGTAGGGACTCCTGTGTACCCTTGGTGGGTGGCTTTTAACCAGTTAAACGATCTCCCAGCACAGCTACTGGAAGGACGTTTTGGGTTGTTGTTGGACCACCTGTTTGAAAAGTTGCTCATCAATAAAAAGGGCATCAGTGATTTTGACCGATCAGTCTACCTTAAACACTATAACCATAAGGAAAATATAACAGCTGCCAATGCCTGGTACCAAACCTTTGGTCAAGATATTGCAGAACAGAAAACCTCTTCTAAAATTAAAAATCCAACAATGGGAATTGCATCATCCGCTAATTATGACATTCTGGACAATTTTCTGTCCCATAATGCTCATGAACATGAAATGATGGAAATTAAGGATTGCGGTCATTTTCTTCAAGAGGAGAGACCCGAACAAATGACAAGGGCAATCTCGGATTTCCTGAATTAGAGTAACAATCAATTAAATTTTTTTATCTATTGAAATTTTCATGATATTCTATTATTTCAAAATGCAGATGGATATTAATAATGTAAATACAGAACACTATTATGACAGATACCAATAAAATAATTCTACAGAAAGCAAATGAAGCTGTTTCCAAAGGGAATTATGAAGAATTTCTTCAATACTGCACGGATGATACCAAATGGATATTTGTAGGTGACCAGATTCTAAATGGAAAGGAAGCGGTCCGAAAATGGATGCTTAATGAATATATTGAACCACCACAAAATGAGGTCAAACATTTGATTGCCGAGAACGATTACCTTACGGCAATGGGCCAAATCACAGTGATGAATGAAAGTGGAAAAGGCATTCAATACTCGTACTGTGATGTATGGAAGTTTCGTGATGGCAAAATGGCCGAACTCATGGCTTATGTAATTGAGCACAAGGATTTGAAAGACGACATATAATAAAAAAGAGTTTTTTAAGCAGGTGTTGGCCTACTCAAATAGGGAAATTATTGGCATGTGCCGGTTGTGTGTTTATTGTGGAAAATCAAAATAACACAAAGGAATATAAAAGTATACGGACTCTGCAGACCGTTAACGGTAACAAAAAATCAACCAAACTTGGATTTAAAAACGTTTATCCTTGATTTGAAAACGTCATAAATCTATGTGCCCTGTAGTTTTGTAAAAAAAACAAATAGTATGAGCACACAGAAAGTTTGGTTCATTACAGGAGCCTCCAAGGGGATGGGTCTTGAAATAACTAAAGCAGTTTTAGAAAGCGGAGGGAAAGTAATTGCAACAACCAGAAATACGGAAATACTCTTAGAAAAAATTGGGGATTACAAAGATCGTCTAATTCCTGTTAAATTGGACATAACTAAAGAAGAGGACATTGGAAAGGCAATTTCCCTAGGTATTGAAGAATTTGGTCGAATAGACGTTGTGGTTAACAATGCGGGCTACAACCTTTTGGGCAATATCGAAGAACTAAGCGATTCCGAGTTTAGGCAAACAATGGACGTAAATGTTTTTGGAATGGCCCATGTCATTAGAAACGTTTTGCCACATTTACGCAGGCAAAAATCCGGACATATCATCAATACTTCTTCTGTGATGGGTTATATGGGCTATGCCGGTAATGGAAGTTATAATGCATCGAAATTTGCGGTCATTGGACTTTCGGAAGCCCTTGCCCAAGAAGTCGCTCCTTTTGGAATAAAAGTAACCATCCTTGCACCGGGAACATTCCGTACAAACTTTATGAGTAGGGATACCCTCAATGTTGCGCAAAATAAAATTGACGCCTATGACATAGATGAACAGGTGAATCAGTTTACGGGATTTGATGGCCAACAATTAGGTGACCCCAAAAAATTGGCCGAAGTGTTACTTCAAATTACCGGAATGTCTAATCCACCTTTGCATCTCCCCTTGGGTTCCGATAGCTACCATGCTATTCTGGAAGTCCGTAACAAGGAAAGGGAAGAAATGGAAGAATGGAAAGACGTATCTTTATCTACTGATTTTGAATAATCTAAGTGTGAAAAAAGCTGCTCCCTATAGAATTGAGTCAATTTCTGAACTTCATAGTTTATTTGGCCAACCGAAGCCCCATCATCCTTTGATAAGTGTGATTGATTTTGAACTTCTGAAGTTTGATGACAACAAAATTTGGAGCAGCTTTTTCTATGATTTTTACTGTGTAGCCTGTAAGAAAGGATCTTCGGGAAAATTCAAATATGGACAAGGTAATTATGATTTCGATGAGGGCGTCATGAGTTTTACCAAACCTGGTCAAATTTTTTCAGTTATCAATCCTACTGATGGTCCAGTGTCGGGTTATATGCTCATTTTCAAACCCGAGCTAATTCGGCATTATGAGTTGAGTAAGGTCATTGGAAATTATGGTTTCTTCTCTTATTCCACTGCTGAGGCCTTGCACCTTTCTGAAAAAGAGGACAAAATAATGATGCATCTTATGCATCAAATGCAGGATGAACTCAAAAACAATATTGATGGTTATAGCCAAGATTTGATTGTTTCCCATATTGACATGCTTCTCCATTATGCAAAGCGTTTTCACAATCGGCAATTTCTTACACGCAGTGCAGTAACTAATGATTTAGTGGCCAAGATGGAAGAATTGATCGACTCCTATCTAAAAAGTGACGCTGCACTTTTGGGTCTGCCAACAGTTAACTTTTTTGCGGAAAAGCTCAACGTGTCCCCTGATTATTTGAGTGATCTGTTGAGAAATGTTACCGGAAAAAATGCGCAGACACATATCCAAGAATCCTTAATTGACAGAGCTAAAGAACTACTTTCAACTACCGATTTAAGTGTTAAGGAAATAGCTTTTGATTTGGGCTTTGAGCGCCCCCAATCATTCAGTACAATGTTCAAAAAGAATACCCAAAAAACCCCACTGCAATACAGGGCATTGTTTAATTAAAAAAAATACTAGTGCTAGACTGCAGAAAACAGGCATGGTGTACCATCTTCGCCGAAAAAAAGAGCATAACAATATACTGACCTCCAACCTAATACAGCGAAATATTTGGCTGTGCAAATTTGCCATCTTTTAGTAGTTCCCATAATCCATCACATCCACAAATCCATTTTACGACCCTTAACAATAATTTTTGCTTCTTGTTCGCCGATTTCTATTACAAGTCCTAATCCGACTCCTCGTATTTCTTGCGAGATCAACACAGTACTAATAATTCCATTGATGATATTTTTATTTTGAAACGATCAATTACTAAAAGATGGGAAGTAAAAGCAATATATTAAACGAGAATGAAACTACTTTAGTTGGTTTATAAAAAACTATCTTAGATATAAACAGGTTGCCATAATATTTTACGTTTAGCGGGTAGTTTTTTATTTGGTCAGTTCTGTTGGGGAATATCCGAATTGTTTTTTAAATGCATATGAGAAATGAGATAGATTTTCAAAGCCTATTTCTAAATATACTTCAACAGGTTTCCTTTTTTTCTCGGCAATTTGATAATGTGCTAATTGCAAACGTTTTTTAGTAAGCCATCTTTGCGGTGGTGTGTTAAATGCTTTACGGAAATCTCTCTTAAAAGTTGTTAAGCTACGACCTGTTAAATAGCCAAATTTTTCCATTGGTAGGTTAAACATAAAATTCTTTTCCATAAAAGTAGTTAAGTCAATTTTGTGAGGTTTTGCAAAGTTGGCTAATATGTTGTCAATGTCTTTGTCAATATTTCTGAGAATACTTATTGCTTCAGTAATTTTTAAGGAAGCAATGTTTTCAGGAAATGTTTCCCGTAAATCGAAGTATGGGATCAGCGAAGCAATACAACTTTCTAATAAAGGATGATTATTATAGCAACGAATTTTTTGTACTGAAGAAGGTTTGGATTTTATGTTTAAGTTGATGTAAAAATTTCTTAACCTGTCAGTAGTCAAATGCATGATAACTAATTTATGAGGAACTCCGTTTGTAGGGTAATTGATAATGGTTGCTAGCTGGTTTCTTGGAATAAGAAAAATATCCCCCTTTTTAAAAATATAGGTTTGGTCTGCTTGCATGATTTTTGTTTCACCCGAAATAGACCACACAAGCATATGGCAGTCAAATACAAGTTCCATTTTAAACTCTTCGCCTTCGTTGCACGATAGCTTAATGTCTGGTGTTATATACTTAAATTGAAATTCCATTGTGCTTGTATGATATAATAATAATAAATCAATTAGTGTTAACGTGAAATACTTTTTACCACGCCAATTCCCCTTCTTCCCCCACAAATTTTCCTGTTGGCCCGCTTTGGTCAAGCGTTGCGTATTTAATAATGGCATTGACAACTTCATCGGGGCTTGTCCCTGAAAAATTGGTTAAAGAGGTGGCTGCAAATCCTGGGGAAACACTGTTGATTTTGAAAGGTGTGTCTTTAAACTCATCGGCCAAAAATACAGTAAATGCATTTAGAGAAGTTTTGGAACTGCAATATGCAGTCATTTTCATGTCTTTAAAAAAGTCGTAAAAAGGGGCGGTTGGGTCGCTATGGTTGGTGAGCGAACCCAAACCACTTGTAACATTTACAATTCTCGGTTCATCTGATTTTTTCAAAAGTTCCATATAGTGTTGCGTGACCCGGACTACACCAAAAAAATTTGTTTCATATACCGTCCGTAAATTATCTATCAAAATTTCCGAAGCATTTTGAGGATATTCCCCTCCGATTCCCGCATTGTTTATTAATAAATTTAGACTGGAAATTTTACTCTCTAACTCCACTTTTGCCTTCTGGACAGATAGCTCGTCAATAACATCTATTTCAATGAAATCAACGTTATTTAGTCCTAATTCGTTGAGTTGTTTTACCGCTTGCTGTCCGTTGGCCTTATCACGGCTTCCAATGTAAACGTAATACCCGAGTTTCAATAATTTCTTTGCCGTTGCAAAACCGACCCCTTTGTTTGCTCCTGTAATTAATGCTGTTTTTACTGTTGTCATAATTTTTACCTTAAAGATTTAACTGATGACAAATTTAGATAGCTTTTATTCCGATGGCTTTGTTTAGAAGACCAGTTTCACTTTGTTGAAAGGGTCTTTTAAATTATTTAAATATGTTCAGGTTTTCATCATAAATAGGACTTTCTATTGCCAAGAAATTCAGGATACTATGGAAAACATGATGTTGTGATAGTGTTTCTTTTGAATTCAGTTTTTTGGAGCCATCGGATAACCATACTATAAAAGGAATTTCCAGTTGTTCCTTAGGGGCTAAAGCAGCTGGGATTCCATGCATGTATAAATTATATTCCCCTAACGATTCTCCGTGGTCTGAAACGAACAGCATCGTACTGTTGTATTCCTTCAACTCTTTTAAATCCTTGATTAAACTGGCAAGGATATAATCGGTATAAACAATGGTGTTGTCATAGGCGTTTATAAGTTCTTCTTGGGAACATTCGCCCAGTTCAACACTTTTACAGACTGGCGCAAACTTTTCAAATTCTGGTGGGTATCTCGTGTTATACGATGGCCCATGGCTGGTACTTGTGTGTAAAACGACCAATATTTTATCTTTTTTACTTGTTAAAATTTGCTCCTTTAACCCCTTTAATAGAATTTCATCATAATTACACCCTTGACCCTTGCACCTGTCTTTTAAGTCCTCTTTTTTTAAAAAGTTGGTTATATGCACAGGAGGTTCCCCCCAATTTGTGGTTCGCCATATAACTTCTACATTATTTCGATATAGATAATTGGGCAAAATCTCATAAAGCTTATTGGAGTTTGTGTGTTCCAAGAGGCACTTTACGCCTGCTGTTGTGTATGTAGCGCAAGCAGTTGCATTGAAACTATGAAGGTTTTCAACCTCAGACAATAGGGGATTGGTAGGTTTTTTATACCCGTAAAGTGAAAAGTTCTCACTTCGTGCAGATTCTCCAATGACTAAAACTGCAATGGACTTTACCTTGTCCGTTATTTTCGTATCGGGCAATATAATCTCCTTTTCATTTTCTTTGCTCTTGTTAATGTAAAGTCTTGAGGTATTTATCATATAGGACCAGGGCATTACCAAGGCACCTAATTGAGGTGAGTTTTTATCAATCCATCTCCAATTGCCACCGTTAACCAAAACAATAGCGATAAGGAAAATTAATGTCAAAGAAAAATGAATTAAAAACCGTTTGAAGGTTTCTTTACTGATTTTGACCTTGATTATAAGGATTACGGGAATAATACCCAATAAAATCACATATAGTAGCAATCGAAAAGAGAGGAAACTGCTGGCCTCTTCGTAATTGGTATTCAGAATGTTACCGATCATTGTTGGGTCTATTATGACGTGATAGGTATTTACAAAATAGATGGCAACTGCATTGATGATGAAAAAGAAGGCCAATACCAATTTTCCAACAAATCGGGAAAGAAAAAATATAAGATATAATGCAAAAGCGTTTGCAACCAGCATTGCAATGACCAAAGAGACAATAATGGTAATACCCCCAAAACTTTGATAATCGAGTGCCGTAAATACATATTTAAAAAAAGGATAATGAAAGAATAGGAAATTAACAGTACTTGCTACAAGTACAAAATGGGCCAATTTTACACTATGCCTTAACATACTTCAGAATCTCAATGTTAATCCCAATCCATATTCCCTTCCATTATAGAAGGGCATCACAATGCCAGCTGTTTTCTCCTTGTCTTTGAAAATTGTTTTCTTGATCAATGGATGCAACCAATACGCAATTTTGGTACTTAAAATTCCTATTCCCGCACCTGTGGCAACATCGGTAAGCCAATGTTTTTCATTGTGCATTCTAAACAAACCTGTGCCAGCAGCTACCACATAGCCGGCAACTCCGTACCAAACTGATATATCCTTATATTCTTGATACAAAAATTCGGCACCCATAAAAGCCGTAGCCGTATGCCCCGAAGGAAACGAGGTTGAGGATGAGCCATCTGGTCTGGTAACTTTTGTGGTTTTTTTTAGGATGTTTACTGAGCCACCCATAATAAGATATGCCGTTCCCAATACAATGGTCCTATCTTTAAAATTATGTTTTCCTTGTATGCCCATCGCATTTAAGGCATATACAGATAAAAACGGACTGTATTGGGAGAAATCGTCTATGTTCGTTTTCTTGTCATCATGCTCCCTAAATTCATTTTTTGTGCTGTTATCGATATCTTTTAAAGTGCGACTTTCTTGACCAATAACTCCGTATCCAATCAAAATAGATGGGATCAAGAGCGATTTGTATTTGAATTCAGTGGGTTTCTTGTTTATTATTGAGTCAATGGAAGCGTTTTGCCCGTGAACCTTTGAATTCGTTGAGTCAATGAAAGCGCTTTGTCCGTGAACCTTTAAAACGGACAAGAATAGAAAGAGTACAAATATTTTATTCATTTTAGTTTATTTAAACAGTAATTTTATTTTCATCCTTCTATCCCATAAAGGATAGACCAGGCAGTGATTTGATGGGTTACTATTAAATCGGTAGGGAGTTGTTTTATGAATGCTTTTTAGTAATCTCATCTAAACCAGTTTATTACCCTACGCTGCTCAAATAATTCCAAGCAATACTTTCCTCCAAAAATTGTTTGACCGTAACGGGCTTTCGACCCAATAGTTTTTCCATTTGCGCATCGTCACTTTCCAATTCTCCATGTCTTGTGGCTGCGGCATAACCACCAATCATTTTGATACATTTTTGGGACATTCCTTGATTTACCACGGTATTGAGAAAAGTATCCAGGCCAGGGCTCAAATAGGTGATATTTTTGCCAGTGATTTGGGAAATGTATTCTGCGATCTCTGAAAAGGAACAACTATCCCCGGATACACTATAGGTCTTATTCTTGTGCCCACTTGAGAGCAGGACCTTGGTTGCCGTTTCCGCCATTTCACCTCGTAGCGCAAGGCCTATTTTTCCATTACCTGCGGGTAGGTGAATACCATATTTAAAAATGTTCTCACCCAAGAATGAAGGCAATAGGTCCATATATACCCCATTGCGCAATATGGTATAGTCAATGCCACTTCCTTTGATGGCATATTCGGTTGCCAAATGGGAGCTTAGTACAAACTCGATAAGGGAAAAATTCACTTCTTTATGCTCCTGGCTGGTGTAAAGAATATATTTAATGCCGGATTCCACGGCCGCATTCACAACTTGGATATGTTGCTCACTGCGGTTTTCCAGTTCATTGCTTGAAACAAATAGTAATTTGTCCATACCGGAAAATGCCATCAATAGGGATCCGTAGTTATTATAATCGCCGAATACTACATTTACATTCAAGGCCTTTAATTCATCAACCTTGGTAAAATCCCTTACCATGGCATAAATCAAACGTTGATTCACCCCGTTCTCAATTAACGATGCAATAACCGCATACCCGTAATGACCCGTAGCTCCCGTTACCAGTATTTTATCTTTTTCTGTCATTTGTCCAATCTTTTTATGATTCGCTATGATTCGTCATAATCGTCTTCCTCATAATCTTCATTGTTATCATGGTCACGATTTTCTACAGTATTTTTAAATCTATAAGTGAACGTTAGGTTGAATTGACGCTCAACGTATTGGGATTCAGAATTGGACAGGAAACTTGTATTGGAAGCCTCCCGGCGACTGATCCTTGAGTTGAATAGGTCGGAGACATTCAGGTTGATGGCTCCCCTGCCCTTAAACAATTCTTTGTTTACCGACACATTGGCCACAAGCATACCGCGCCTTGTGGTGTAGGCTTCCCTAAAGGGAGCATCGTATTGAAGGCCCATTTGCACATCGATATCATTGGGCAAGGAAATCTTTGGGGATAATCGGGCAAACCAACTGGATGAAGTGGTATTCAGGGATTGCCTTTGAGTAATATGGGCATCATTGTCATTGAGGTCCAGAAGGGTATTGTCAAAGCTGGCATTTTGTTCAAAACGAAACCAGTTTATAGTACCATTGACCCGTAACCAATTTGCTGGGCTGTAAATGGACGATACTTCAAGACCATATCTGTTTTCCGTGCCTACATTTAAGGGTCTGGTAATCAAAATGGGGATGTTTTCCTCATTTACCATACCTGAATTGGTGGTTATGAGTTGAACAATGTCTTTGGAATATTGAAAATAACCTATGGTCTCCAACGATACTCCAGCCCAGTTTTTAGCATACCCCAACTCAAGGGAATTCGTAAAAACAGGGTCCAGATCCGGGTTTCCTGAAAGAAGGTTCAAATCGTTGGAATAGCCCGAAAACGGATTTAATTCACGAAAGCTGGGGCGACTTATTCGTCTGCCATAGCTCGTTTTGAGTTCACTGGTTTCCGTAATCTGGTAGCCCAAATGGAAGGATGGAAACAGGTTGCCGTAATTCTTGTCAAAGCTTATATCGGACGTAAATTGCGTAACATCAATATGGGTTATTTCCAAACGCAGACCAGCAAGTAACGTAAACTTGCCAAAAGCATTGGCATATTGTGAGTAAGCGGCGTAAATATCTTCGCCATAGTCCATACGATTGCTCAAGTTGGTGTCAAGCTCCCAGATATTGGTGTCGGAATTGAATTTTTCAACTATGGAATTGAATTTTATGGTGCGCATTGTACTACGGTAGCCTGCTTCAAAACTCCCCGTTTCAGAAAATGGAAACACATAATCTGCTTGTATCAATAAATTGCGTTGTCGTTCTTCGGCTGCAGTGCGGTCTTGGGCATCTTCAAAATTTCCAAAGCTATAGGTATCTTCAAAGGTTGCCGATTCTATTTCTGTATTACTGTCATATTTGGCTTCAACCATCAATACATGTTCTTCATCCTCATCAAAGATGGATTTGTAGGTCAGTGTGTACTCGTCACTGGAATCTTCTTCTAGCTCCCTCTGGTCACGCAATCTTGTACTTGTCAATGTTCCATCAACATCAAAAGTGTTAAAAGTGGAAAGCCCGTTGTTGTCATTGTCTTCATTGGCATATAGGCCCATAAAAGTGAGCGTGTTCTTCTCGTTGAAATAGTAATCGACCCCTAGGGCCATGGTATATTCCGACCCGTCACGGGTGATGTCTTGACGCTGGGACAAGAAATCAGTTGCTGTTCCCGTGGTTTCGTCTAAAAATGTCGTGTTTACGGACTCGTGGCCCGGGCGTTTGGCATCTTCGAAATTGACGTTTGCAAATACGTTGAATTTATTTGTCCGGTAGTTTAAATTACCTCCAATACCGAAGGTTTCGGGTACTCCCATAACTGCCTGGACAGAACCGTTAAATCCTAGATTCCTTCCTTTTTTGAGAATGATATTGATAATTCCTGAAGCACCTTCGGCATCATACCGTGCGGATGGGTTGGTTATAATTTCGATACTCTCCACAGCATTGGAGGATAGGCGCTCCAGCCCTTGGGCATCACTAATGCCCACTAATCCAGATGGTTTACCATTTACCAAAATACGTACATTGCTATTGCCCCTAAGCGCAATACCACCATCTACCGAAACCGAAACTGAAGGCACATTATTTAAAGCTTGAAGTACATTTGTGCTTTGTGCCGTTAAGTCTTGACCAATGTTATAGATCTTTTTGTCCAATTTGTTTTCAAATAGCCCTTTCTCGCCTTTTACTATGACTTCACTTAGCGATTGCGCATCTACTGAAAGATAGAGTGTCCCCAAATCCAGATCATTCTCAATCCTTTTATTATCTAGAAAGAATGGTTTGAAACCAATAAACTCAATTTCTATGATGTACGTTCCCTTCTCCACTTCAATCGAGAAAACCCCATTTTCATCTGTGATCCCCCCATATTTTGGGCTTGTCTGTCCTGTTTCTGTAAAGGAAACAGTGGCGTATTCTAACGGGGTATTGGTATCCTTTTCCAGGATTTTTCCTGTTACTGTGATTTTAGCATTGCCGTACATCAATGATGTAGTTAAACAAAGCAAGAGTGTTATTATCCTAACCATTATTTATAATATTTTGTGTGTTGTTCTTTTCCTCATGGTGTGCCGGAATTGGTATGACCGACTCAAAATGTTTCTCCATATCCGTTGTTTTCTAAGTAATCTCTTTCCTTAGGCATTAAAATTTGTAGGTTAAACCAATGGTAGGGGTGTTTTCAATAAAGCCTGAAGAAATTCCTAACTTCTTTTTCCCATCATACGGTTTAGTGAACAAATAACTCATTCCAATACCTATCGCGGCACCCGCTAGCACATCCCAGCCATCGTGCTTTGTTGCTTTGATTCTTGTATACCCAACATATCCTGCCAAGAGGTAGGCAGGAATGCCATATTCCCAACCGTATCTCTTTTGCACAAATGCAGCACTGGCAAATGCAACAGAAGTATGACCGGATGGAAAACTATAGTTGTTTTCTTTATTCGGCCGCTCTTTGTTTATGACCAGTTTTAAACCATACGTTACTGCTAGGGTGCCAGTTAAGGCTTTGGAAAATTGATAGGTTCCTTTTTGACCATCTTGCCAAATGAATGTAGAACCCATAGCCAAAGCAGGTATTGTAAAAAGCAAAACATCTCCTGCTGTCTTATGGGTATTTTGAGATGAAGTCAGAGGTTTCACCTGACCATACGTTAGTGACGAACTCAAAAATGCAAGCGCAACGACAGCTCTAAAACCAAACAATCTTCTTTGTGAAATTATGATGTTTCCCATGAGTCTCAAGCTGAAGTGTTTAGATTTGGGTATAGCGTCTTTTTCACAACTGCTATCAGCGCATCTATTTCAACCTCATTGATGTTGACAGCGAGACTACCCTCGTTGTAAGGCCTATATTTTTTTGTATCCGTAGCTGAGAATAAACCTATGGTAGGGGTAAGGGACGAGCTGGCCAGATGCATTACACCACTATCGGCTCCAACGAAAACATCTGTGTTCGCAATCATGGCCGCCAATTCCCTTACATCGTTGGAATACAAAACAGGGGCCTTGGAACCAATTTTGGAGCTGTTTTCTTTTGGAAGCATTTCAATAATGTTTACATCCGGAAATGCTTTCTGTAAATGTGCATATAAGTCAAGCCACCATGCTTCTGTATAGGGTTTGGTATCAATGGTATGTGTGTATAAGCAAATGGTCGGTTGTGCGTTTTCTACTATGTCATAGACCAAACTGCCACCATGTATGAGTTCCTCATTTGCAAGTCTCAAGTCTAAGTTGGCCAGCACCGCATCATTTGGCATGACCCCTATACTGGGCAAAAACTCCCTAAAGGAGTAAATCACTTGTTTTGCGATATGTCTTTCCTTTTTATCCGCTATCCCATTACCTACGAACTTGAACTTTGCCTTTGAAATGCTCGTAAACAATCTTCCCGTACAAGATTCCTTGACGGCATTTATGGCCAGGTCATAATTCTTGCTTCTGAACCGTATGAATGTCTTTATGTACTTTATGGGACTTTTGAAGGGTTTCTTCGGAAATGCAATAACGACGTTGACATTCTCATAATTTTGATACAATTGAATGGCACAGGAATGGTTGACCAGCAGGTCGATTTCGCTGTTCGGGAATATGGATTCCAATTCCTGGACCAAAGGGGAAAGCAACAGTAAATTTCCCAGTCTGTGATTCGGTCTACAAATGAGGATTCTTTTTATAGCATCATTGGTACTGACGGCTTCACCTATCTTGTTTTTAAAACAACCCTTTAGATGTCCAAATGCTTTCCTCGTGCTGATGTTGATGAATTTTTTCGGATCCATTTTTAAAAATTTTGGTATTAAGCTTTCCGGGAGTCCATCGGATACTCACATATCTTCGAGCATATCTGTCTGCGGAAAGTGGCTGGAAAAATTAAGGTGGTTCGGGATGCGTGTACAATCATCAAAATTTCCAAACAGGCATTTTCGTCCCTTAGAACCACCTTATATCCTAAGGTTGTTCAATCGTATATGAGGTCGTATCATATTCACCTAACCTAAAAAATCCCAATACCTCCTCGTTGGGATCGTCGACATTGGTACAGTTTCCCTTTAACTGAACCGGGGTAGTTGGAAAAGGCCCATTTTCATCACTTCCAGATTGTTGGATGAATATGTTCAAAAAGTCATAATAGCGTTGTGAAATACCATACACATTAATAGCTACAGTGGCTCCGGCAACATAGTTTTCATTATCGTTCTCAATAAAATTTTCGTTGCCATCCGTAAATTCATCGCTAATGACCGCAAGGGACGGGATGGGTAAATTGGATGGAATAAATTCGCCCAAATAATAATTTTCAACAGCTCCGGGGTCGTCAAAGAATACTTGAAGCTGAATTTCCTTGTCATCATCGGAACCTTCAACGGTTTGCACAATTCGATTAATTTCAGGTGCCGCCATCAAGGTTTCGGTTGCTGTGTAGGAATTGCCGTTGTACAGGATTTCCAAAGTGTACGATACGTTTATTTCTGGAACAAAATCAGTTGCCATGTAACTACCATTGTTCTGGTCGGCAAACACAACTATTGATCCGTCGTTATCCTTGGTTACCGTTACTGAGGCGCCCACTACAGGGACATCTGTATCCTTATCAAAATAAGAAGTTGATTCCCTTAGATGAATGGTCTGTGTTTCTCCCGAGGTACCTTTTAGCCACTTAATGGACGCATCGACCACCAATCGTGTGCCACCGTTGGGGACATTGACGTCTATGACATCGGTACACGAATTCAATAATCCTAGTAGTATAAGGAGTGCCCCTAATTTGTTATATATGGTTATAGTTCTATTTTTCATTGTTCTAAAATTTAAAGTTGTAGGTTACTGATGGGACAATACCAAATATGGCAGTACGTGTGGCTTCATTTACGCCTGTCTCTTGATTTTGACCAAAGGAAATAGAGGCTGCATTCATTCGGTTATAAGCGTTGTATATGCCAAATACCCATTCGCCTTGCCATTTTCTATTTTTATTTTTTCGAGGTATCAAGGTTGCGGAAAGGTCCAATCTGTGGTAGGCCGGCAATCGATCTGCATTCCTTTCAGAATACGTCGCTACGGATAGTCCGTTGAATACAAACTGCCCGTTGGGATAGGTGACAGGTCGCCCGGTTTGGAATACCATATTGGCCCCAAATCGCCATTTTTCGTTGAGTTTGTAACTTCCGGTAAACGAAAAGTCGTGGGTTCTGTCCCAGTTCGAGTTATACCATTTCCCGTTGTTGATGCCCAATCCGCCTGCTGCTCCGCCTGGTGTACGCTGTTGCGATTTTGACAATGTATACGACACCCAACCTGTAAAATCACCTTTGTTCTTTCGCAATAAAAACTCTAATCCATAGGCTCGGGCTTCACCAGTTAAAATTTCGGTTTCTATGGTGTTTTGTGCTATAAGTTCTGCGCCATTGATATAATCCACCCTATTGTCAATTGTTTTGTAATAAGCTTCGGCTTCAATGGAAAACATATTTTCCTTGAAATTTCTGAAGTAGCCTACAGCATATTGGTCTGCAATCTGAGGTTCAATAAACTTTCCGCTAGGTGCCCAAACATCCAACGGCGTGGCTGATGTGGTGTTGGAGATTAAATGTAGGTATTGGGCCATTCGGTTATAACTTGCCTTAATGGAAGACTTCTCGTTAAGCTGATAGGAAAGTGCAAAGCGCGGTTCTAGATTGTTGAAGGTGGCTATGCTTTTTCCCTTCCCGTAAGGGGTCGTGGAAATAGGGTCGGCACGCTCATAAATGCCCAATTCTTCGTTGTAAACCACAGGTGAATTATCGGCGTAATTGTTTAAGGTTTGCTCCCCCAATCGATTGAAGTAACTGAATCGCAAGCCATATTGAGCGGTGAGCCTATCGGAAATTTTATGTTCCAAACCTGCATATACTCCGGCTTCCAAAGCAAACTTATCGTCCAATTTCTCTGGATTGACACCGGAATCCGCATCCAAAGGGTTGAGCTTGCCTGGATTAAAGTTGTAGTAGATACCATTTACCCCAAAATCAAACTTTAATTTTTCGCTAGCATAATACCCTAGGTCGTAACGCACATTATAATTGCTGATATCCGAGGTCCAATCAATTCCTTCAATAGGAATTTCCAAGTTGTAATTATAGCGGCTGTATATGAGGGATACATTGGAGAATAACTTGTTATTGAATATATGGTTCCATCGCAGGTTTCCTGAAAGGTTTCCGTATGAATTCGTGAAAATTCCTGACAGGTTAAAGTTGTCATTACCAAAATAACCGGATAGGTACAGTCGGTTCTTTTGATCAATTTCATAATTTGTTTTCAGGTTCAAGTCGTAAAATCCGGCTCTGCTATCTTCGCCGCCCAAGGCCAAAAATATATTGGCATAGGCGGCCCTGCCGGCCATAAGAAACGAACCTTTGTCCTTGAACATGGGCCCTTCCGCGGCCAAACGGCTGGAAATGGCGCCAATACCGCCAGTTAGTTGGAATCTCTTGCTGTTCCCATCCTTTTGACGTATATCCAGTACTGAAGAGGCCCGTCCTCCAAAACGTGCAGGAATACCACCTTTATATAGTTTGACATCTTTAATGGCATCGGCATTGAACACGGAGAAGAAACCGAACAAATGGGAGGCGTTGTAAATAATGGCTTCATCCAAAAGAATGAGATTTTGGTCTTCCGCACCTCCACGTACATTGAAGCCCGACGCACCTTCGCCGGCGTTGGTAACCCCTGGCAATAATTGAATGGACTTGATCAAATCCACCTCCCCCAAAACAACAGGTATCTGTTTGATCTCGTTGGTCGAGAGTTTTGCCACACTCATTTGAGGTGTCTGAAGGTCTACTTTCTTGGATTTTTCAGCGGTGATGACCACTTCATCCAATTGAGCGGCATCCTCTTTGAGCTCTATGTCGAACTTTTGTTCAGTGTCAAGGTTGATATCCCTTTCAAAAGTTGTAAATCCCAAATAGGAAATGGTCAAGGTATAAGTGCCTTCAGGCGCTGTGATGGAATAGAAACCATATTCGTTTGTCGTGCTCCCAATCGAAGTACCTTTTAAAAAAACAGTGGCCCCCAAGAGTGTTTCACCGTTGGCAACATCCTTGACCACCCCACTGATTGTATATTTGGTCTGTGCAAAAAAGAATACTGGACACAACAGTATCACCACAAATAAGGCCTGCCTTTTTTTGGACCTAAAGGGTTTTGATCGCTTTGTTCTTGTCATAATTACTAGAAATTTTTTAGATTAAGGTTTTCATTCAACCGGTGTAAAATTAGACGTGCATGTATAGCGGTTAAAATGGAGTAGGTCTTGAATCCGCTTTCAGTACCTGTTTATGATAATTTTTAATTTAAACAACTGATTTGTAGGTAATTAAATTCTATGGGCAGTGTGGTTTCAAAAGGTTCTAAATGCGCTTTTCGTACTTGGAAAGATGCTAGCCTTACCCTTTGGGGCTGTTTTTTGTTTTTGGTACAGTGATGATCGGTAGGTTCAAGTTGTGGCTTTAAAACCTAAGGAAAGCAAAAATAAACGGTTGCAGATTGGGTAATACCAGATATGGTTATCTATTCCAAATAGCCTTCCCAAACTCTGCTGTACAAATTGTATGTAAAGAAATAATCCAATTTCAGGAAAAGGGAAGCTTCTTTAATTTCTTAGAGGCTTTTGAAATCGAATTTGGAATGTTATTCTTCTATGAAGAGTAGGGGAAAGGCAAGGTCTAAATTACTGAAGCCAATGTCTTTTTAAACTCACTGGGTGTTACCCCGTATATTTTTTTAAAAGTAGTGTTGAAAGAGGATTTTGATTTGAAACCAACTTCGTTGGCAATACCCATGATGGAATAATTCTTGAATTTTTCATCCCTGAGACATGCTACAAATTCCTCGGCCCTGTACTTGTTCAGGTAGTCCTGAAAATTGGATTTTAAGTATACGTTCAAGACTTCGGATAGGTATTGTCTTGGAATACCCATCTTTTGAGCTACTTGGTTGACCGTTAGATTACTATTGATAAAAAGCTTCTCTTTATCCATAAGCCTCAAAAACTCCTTTTTATATGCCTCTGCCTTGGATTTGCTTAGGCTTGAAGTTTTATAGGCCTTGATATCGGCCTTTGGAAGTACGGATGTTGGGGACACGACCAGCTTAAATAGTATCATGTAAAGAAGTAACGCCGATATTCCAATAATGCCATAACTTTCCAAGAAGGAAAAATTATCATGGCTGCTTGTTATAATAAATGAAACTTCGTCTATTAAGTTCAGAAAAGCATAGGGCACTATAAAAAACAGCATCCACCTTTCCTTTTTATTTTTGATGATAGTATAGATGGTATACCCTAAATAAACCAATAGGGTTACGCCTGCTAGAATTTCTCCTAGCATTATCCAAATGTTCTCACCTAAGCCGTTAAAGTCATTTATGATTTGAAGTGTGATGAAAAACACATATGGAATGAAGTAGAGAAAATCCCTTGGTTGAAATTTATCTTGTTTGGAATTGTGATACTTTATGAGTAAAAAGAAGAGTGTAATGATTAAAGGGGATTGGAAAAAATACCAATCAGCATTAGGAAAAAACAGGTTGAAATCATCATCTCCGACAATGTTCAAAAGCATTGCAATAATGGATCCAAGAAGCAGTAAGAAATTTACCCGCTTGTAACTTTCTTGTTTGACGAGCAGAACACTTAAAAGAAACAAGCCCTGAATAAGGGCGATTATTTGAATTATTTCCAACATAAATAACGGAGCACTTTCTTCGAATAGGCTAAAATAGTTCAATAAAAAACGAAAAGCGTTTGAAAATTTATAAAAGAACGCCAAAATTTAACATGCTGTAGCAAGCCTAATCGCCCACAAATTTTCATGTATTATTACACCCATTTTCAGATTCATTTCTAAATTGGATAACGAAAACTTTGATGGATGATTATTCAAGACCTTCACTATTTTTTTCACAACTTGAACTTGATTATTGTGTTTTTTCCATCCGTAAAGGCAATGCACTCACCTTACCTTAGCTTGAAGCATTGCTCTATGCTTCTTCTTAACTTCCTTTTGCTTGATTTCTTGCAACTCCATCCAATAGTTCTTTCCTTCCTTTACAATCGGTAATACGTGGTTAATTATTGGTCTCGAATTGACCCCTCAAATTACATGTCTTGGAAAACTACAAATACATCTATATTACCACTATACCTGCCAATAGACTTTTTATTTCAATTTTTAGGTCCTATAGCCTATTATCGGGATTACTTACCGCTCGGAATAAAAAATAGGACTTATACAAGGACTTAATTATGCAATGGCTAGTGTATTTTTTATTCGATAGGATGAATTTTTATAGGGGTAAAATGAATAATAAAGATTGCCAATGTCATAACGGTCATGGTACTGCATTGTATGTAAATGCATACCCGTATTTAGTCCTAGCTCCTCCAGTTTTTCATGGTAGGCTTTGGTAATTAAGGCATACGTTCTATAGGGAATACTATTTTTTAATAGCCTGTGTGCCTCTATTAAGGTATTCCCGAACAACTTGTTAAACCCATCGATTGAAAACTTACCTATGGTACCATAATGCACCACTAGTTTTAAGGACAAACGTGTAACATTATGGTATAGGTTTTTGTAGTAATCAATCTTTTTGTAGAACGCTTTGAGCATCACTTCAAATTGTTGTAGTATCTTGTTTATAGGATAAATGTGGTCCAGTTTATAGAACAGAATAGCATCGCCTTCAATTTCTGAAATCCTAAAGGATAGGTAATTCGATTTTATGATGGTATGTAACAGGTCCGAGATAACTTCAGCACCAATTTCATTGTCTATCTCTTTAACAAACTTGGAATAACCACTTATGTCTACGATCAAAATTATTCCCTCTGAACTTTTTTTCACTTTCAATGTGTTTATAGTACTATGGTGTTTATTTTAATAGTCTGCACGCGATAATTAAGGGGTCAGACCAAGTGCCTTTATCAAGGTTACCCTACCGATCAATTCCTGGCCGAATAGCTGAACACTCAGTTGTTCCGCCTCTAAAACTTGTCTTTCGGCATCCACTACATCAATGTAGTTCACCAGGCCTTTTCTATAGCGTTCACTTGTTAAACTTGCCGCATCCAAGGCTGCACTTACAAATTCCTGTTGTGCCAATAATTGTTCATGTATCCATTTTAGTTGGGCATATGAGTTTTCAATTTGTTGATACGAGAGCAAAAGTTGTTGGTTGTATTTTTCTCTGTTTTCTTCCAGTTCACTTTTTCTCAGTTTAATTTCCGAACGTTTTTTTCCGCCTTCAAAAATGGGTAAGGAAGCAGTGATACCTGCAACCCAGTTTTTACTGTCATCTTCAATTAGATTTGAACTGTCACCGGAGAGATAACCATAAGACCCACTAAGATAAAAAGCGGGAAGGAGCTGTTTCTTCTGACTTTGCACTAATTTTTCGGAGGATTCCAGTCGCAATTTCGCCGCCTTTAAATCCGGTCTGGCCATGGGAATAAGGTCTTTGTCCAAAAGTAGAATTTCAGGGGGCATAAATTGGATCGTTGTAGGTGCTATGGTGAAATTGGTGGCGTCGGCTCCGGTTAATAAAGCCAGAATCAATTCAATCTCGGTACGTATCTTTTCGTTGTTCTTTTGTTGAACCTGTACCGAAGATAGTTCAGATCTGGCCCTAAGGACATCTATTTGACTTACCAAGCCGGCACCGTTTCTAATCGTTGTAATTTCTAGATTATGAATACGTGTTTGTTCGGTGTCTTTTAGAAGATTCTTTTCGGCATCCAACTGCAGTAATAAAAAGTAGTTTTGTGCTACCTCGGTTATTACTTGCAGTATAACCTCTTTTTTGATCTCTTCATTAGCATTGGTCAACAGATTGCCAGCTTTTACTTGATCTATGTTTTCGCCAAATATATCCAGCTTATAGTTCAAGGTCAAGGGCATTTCAAAGCTATTTAAGTTCACTCGGCTTAACTGTCCACCAAAAGGGTTGGGTCTATTGCCCGAAAGTTCTTGCCGCAAAAAGGATGGCTCTAATCGTATTGCGGGAAACAACGTAGACATCGCAATCCTTTTCTGTGCCCTTGCCTGTTCTATTTTGGTTTGGGCTATTTTTACATCGATATTATTTTTAATGGCTAGCCCTATCAAGCTATCTAATTCCGGATATCCAAAAGAGGTCCACCATTCTTTGTTACCAAGTAAGGGTTGTACCGTTTTAGTGATCGTATCTTTACCAATGAACAAAGCAGCATTCTCTTGTGGTGATGCCTGCCATCTCCATTTTTGTAAACTATCTATCTGGGAGTACCCTTGAAACATTACCAAGAAGAGGGCTGTTATCACTGTTATGTATGTCAAATATTTCATTTTTAATTAAGCGTTTAGTTGTGGTTTGTTTTTAACTACCAGTTTTCTACATAGCACATAGAAAACGGGTGTGAATAGTAAGCCGAAGAACGTAACCCCAAGCATACCGCTAAACACTGCGGTACCTAAGGATCTTCTCATTTCGGCTCCCGCACCTTGTGCGATTACCAAGGGTATTACCCCGAGAATAAAGGCGAATGCGGTCATTAGAATTGGGCGTAATCGTAATCGCGCAGCTTCTTTGGCCGCTTCTTCCAGGCTGTAGCCCTGGTCCTCCAATTGTTTGGCGAACTCTACGATCAGAATGGCATTTTTACTCGCCAGGCCAACCAATACCACAAGGCCGATCTGTGTAAGAATATTGTTGTCCATTCCTACAAGCCCAACGCCGAACATAGCAGAAAGCAAACACATAGGAACAATTAGAATTACCGCTAATGGCAATACCCAACTTTCATATTGGGCCGCCAATAATAGAAACACGAACAATACGGCAAGTAAAAAGGCGATAACGGCAGTATCTCCACTATTTTGTTGCTGGTATGCAATTTCTGTCCATTCGTAATCAACTCCTTCGGGTAAAATCTGTTCCGCCAATCGTTCCATAGCTGCCAAAGATTCACCAGAACTAAAGCCTGCCGATGCATTCCCCGATAAGGCCAGAGCAGGGTAGAGGTTGTATCTCGGGACCCTTGCAGGTCCGGAAATATGCTCCAATTTCCCTATGGCACTTAGGGGAAGCATGCTGTTTTCTTTGTTTTTTACACGAATACGTGTAAGGTCTTCCGGAGCATAACGATATTCACCATCTGCTTGGGCGGTTACCCTAAAGGTTTTTCCGTTAAGGTTGAAATCGTTCACAAAGGCGGACCCCATATACACCTCTAATGCACTGGAAATCTCTTCGATGGGAACACCTAGTTTTTGCGCTCGCTCCTTATCCAAATCAAAGAATAACTGAGGAGAACTGGTATTGAAAAAAGTGAACACATTCGTTAATGCAGGGTCTTGATTGGCGGCTGCCATCAGTTCATAACCTGATTGTAACAATTGCTCGTTACCCAAGCCGGCCCTATCTTGAAGCATCATTTTAAATCCACCGGCACTACCGATACCTCGAACCGGTGGAGGTGGAATTACGATGATAAAAGCATCGTCTATGGCACCCAGGGAGCCTGCAATCGATTGATGCAGTCCATTATATGAAATACCTTTTTCTTGTCGTACCTCAAAATCTTCTAAAGCCGTAAAAATTACTCCGGCATTGGATGAGTTGGTAAATGTGGCGGCGTCAAAACCTGTAAACGCAATGGCATCTTTTACACCATCAATATTTAAAACACTGTCAATGGCTTGTTGTACCACTTTATCGGTTCTTTCCAATGATGAACCTGGCGGAAGTTGTATGACCGATATAAAATATCCCTGATCCTGTTCTGGAATAAAACCTGTCGGCACCCTGTAAAAGGCAAAAACAGTTAGTGCTATTAGTCCTGTATACACTAGCATTACGACTTTACTTTTTCGAATAAAGCGAGTGGTAACACGACCATATTTATCCGATACCCAGTCCATGCCTTTATTGAACTTGGCAAAGAATTTTGGTACGATACTTATCCTGGCTACATCGGTATGGGCCGGTGTGCCGTTATGAGGTTTCATAACAAGGGCGGATATTGCCGGACTCAATGTTAACGAAACGAACACGGAAATTAGAGTGGCCACGGCTACTACAATTCCAAACTGACTGTAAAACTTCCCACTTATACCATCCAGGAATAGTGTGGGTATGAATACGGCAACAAGTACAAGTCCCATGGCTATCAAGGCCCCGCCAACTTCGGTCATGGTTTTTTCAGCTGCCTTTCTTACACCCAGGCCAGCCTTTAAATTCCGTTCCATGTTCTCGACCACGACTATGGCATCATCTACTACAATACCAATGGCCAGCACAAGACCAAACAAGGTTAAACTGTTTAGGGAATAGTCCAGCGCCTGCATGACGGCAAATGTTCCAACTAAAGAAACAGGTATGGCTAGGATAGGAACAATAGCGGCCCTCCAAGTTTGTAGAAATAGAATGATTACCAGTATTACCAGTATAACGGCTTCAAAAATAGTACCTCCAACTTCATCAATAGATTGTTGTATAAATTCTGTTGGATTGTATGCGATACGGTATTCTATGTCTACGGGAAAATCTTCCGAGACCTCTTTCATCGTACTTTTAATAGCATCCGCAGTCTCCAAGGCATTGGTGCCCGGTCTCTGGAATACAGGTAATGCTACTGCAGGAAATTTGTTCAAATATCCCTTTGTGGCATAGCCTGCCGCTCCTAATTCTACCCTACCTATATCTTTGATCCGTACCAGTTCTCCATCAATCCCGTTCCTAATAATTACATTTTCAAATTCGGCAATAGAGTTTAATCTTCCTTGCGTTTGAATGTTAATCTCAAAGGCATGTTGGTCCGTAAGCGGTTGCTGGTTAAGCGTGCCACCGGCAATCTGGACGTTTTGCGCTCGTAAGGCCTGTAAAATTTCATTGGGTGTCATGTCTAGATTTGCAATTAAATCCGGATTTAACCAAATACGCATGGCATATTGGTCACCACCGAACATGCGTACAGCCCCGACCCCATCAATTCTTGATAGTTTATCAATAATCTGAAAATTGGCATAATTGGCCAAATAGGTTTGGTCGTACGTACTTTCAGGGGATATCATATGTATCACCATCATAAGATCGGGTGCACTTTTTTGTGTCGTCACCCCAAGTCTTCGTACTTGTTCGGGTAATCGTGGTTCGGCAATGGCTACGCGGTTTTGTACTAAAACCTGTGCCGCATCTACATCTATCCCTTGTTTAAATGAAACGGTGATTTCCAAGGCCCCATCGTTCGTGGCCTGGGAGAGCATATAGATCATACCTTCTACACCGTTTATTTCCTGCTCTAAAGGGGTGGCAACCGTCTTGGAGATTGTTTCCGCACTGGCACCCGGGTACATGGCCCGTATCACTACCGTTGGCGGTGCAACTTCGGGATATTGGGACACCGGAAGTGAAAAATAGGCCAATCCACCTACAATCAATATAATGACCGATATGACAATGGATAAAATGGGCCTTTTTATAAAACTATGACTAAAATTCATGTTTGTCTTGTTAGTTGTTGCTTTGTTTCTAGGAATAGAAATCCTTCACTAGGCCCAAAAAATGAGTCCAGATGGTGAATTTCGATACGTTGAATATTTTATTTTTGAGCGCTGGCTACGGCATCTTCGTTCGTGATTTGAAAAGCATCTTTTTTGGGGTCAACGGTCATTCCGGGTCTTATTTTAAGTAGATTGCCCACTACAATTCTATCCTCACTGGATATCCCGTCGAGGACAATTCTATACTTATGATTATAGAGTTTACCCAGCTGAACAGGTTTCACTTTAATTGTATTGTTCTCATCGATCGTATAGACTATTTTTTGAGATTGATTCGAGCCAATGGCTTCATCTGGAATTAGAAGGGCAGGTTGTTTGTCTTTAACCAACCTAATTCTACCGAACATACCTGATTGCAAGCTCATTTCACCATTATCGAAAACAGCCCGTTCCCTTACGGTACCTGTACTTTTGTCTATTTGATTGTCGACAAAATCCAGCATACCTTCTCTAGTAAAATCGTCTTCGTCAGATAGTTTTACTTTCACTTTTTGAGCATTATTGCCCTGGATGTTATTGGAGAAGTGCTTTTCATCCCCTTCAAAATAGAAATGAATCGGATCGATTGTCAAGATGCTCGTTAGTATGGTAGCATTGGACGAGCCCCCAGTTACATAGTTGCCTTTATTTATAAAATCCTCGCTAATAATACCACTAATGGGTGCCTTAATTTCGGTATAGCTAAGATCTAATTGCGCTTGCGCCAAATTGGCTTTAGCGGCCATTAATCGTGCTTCGGCGGATTTCGCTATTTGCTGACGCTGTTCCACCTCTTCACTGGAGACCGCCCTGGCATCCTGTACCGATGCAATACGGTTATAATCACTTTCTGTTCTGCTTAAATTGGCCTCTGCTTCTAATTTTTGGGCTTCAGCCTGTTTTAGGGCAATGTAAAATGGACGTTGGTCTATAACAAAGAGTACTTGACCCTTCGCTACGGCATCCCCATCTTTAAAGCGTACATCTTCAATGTACCCATTGATCTTTGAACGAATATCGACGCGTTCCGAGGCTTCGAACCTGCCAATATAATCTTCCCAATCATGTATACTTTCATTGATCGGATGTATATAGGCAACGGGAAGTAGCGCTGCTTGTTGATCAGAGGCCTTGGACTCCGTGCATGCAGTGATTAATACCAAGGACGAGAGTAGTACTATGCCGATTATAGTTTTGCGATAATTAATCTTTATTATTTCTATTTTCATTTTTGGATTATTAATAGTTGACCAGTCGGTTAGTAATAATGTAAAAAAAATTAAATTTTTTTAGGGATATAACAAACTCGGAAATGCAACTAGGGTTAATTGTTTATTTAAAATTTTAAATGGGTCTGAATGGTCTGCGTTGTTGAATAGTTGACCAGTTGATTATTAATTTTCAGCTTTTTTGTTCATCTTTTTATTCATGCATTGTGATTTAGATTGGATTATATAGTTGACCGGTTGGTTATCTACGTGGTAAAAAAAATTAATTAAGAATAACGGATAAGAACTTTATAAAGTTATCCAATGGCTCGGAACTTTTGGTTTCTTTCATTGAGGTTAACATGCCTTTAAATGAATCTTCAATAAAATCAACTATTTTATCAGCTTCAATAGGGTTTGTAATTTCTTTGGCTTCTTGTGCCTTTTGGACGACATCCCTGACTTGTAATCTTATTTTTCTTTCTTCGGCTACGATGGTGGTTCTTATTTTCTCACTGTGTTCAGCCATTTCGGTTCCCATATTGGAGCCCATACAGCCTAATGTACAATTCAATTGCTCCTTTATGTACTTGACCCTTAGTCTATAAAAGTTTAAAATACAGGCTTTGGGAGCCTTATCGGAATCATTAAAAATATCCTTGATAATATTGTTTCTTTTATTTTCAAAATACTTCTCCAATACTTTGACGACATAATCTTCCTTGGATTCAAAATAAAAATAAAAAGAACCCTTAGGAACTTCCGCCGCATTGACAATGTCATTTACGCTAGTCCCATTATATCCCTTGGACCAAAGTAAACTAAGTCCTTTTTCTACCAGATGATCTGATTTCTCGATATGTTTTGTACTCGCTTTCAACGGTCATTAATAAAAACAAGGACAAATATATGACCAGTCGTCTATTAAACCAAAGTTTACCAAGAAATCTTATGTTAAAAGTTTAATAATTTTTTTTACCAAGTAAAATAGGTACGCTTTTATAGCCAGAATGAATCGTTCCAAAAGGATTAGGTGCTTCGGAGGTCTACCGTATGATAACCGACCGTTGCACTCTTGGAGGACCTTCTGTATTGGAATGGGGAACGTTATGCCGCTTTGGGGGCTGTACCTTTTGATTATATCAGGAATCAATTTACGTCACCTCAAAAAACCAAGCATCATATCCAGCTTAAGTTTCTCCTATGGATAGGTGAAATGTCGAATGGGCACAACGGAAAGGGAACCGCTCAGGGACACCAGGGCATTCAAGTCTGGGTCGATCCAAAGGACTTTCCCCATGGTTAGGCAGTGGTCATACTGGCCCTCCTACCGTTTACAGAAAAATAGGCACGTTTGGAATAGTGACATAATTGAGCTACAGTCTAATGCTGTTCATAGGTATTTTGAGAACCTGTTTTAATTGAAGTCAGGTATTGACTGTTTTGTTCAAGCGGTAAACAAAAACATAATAGGTAAGCCATAAAAACAACATCCAACCAAGGCTTATAACTACTATACCCCTAATTGAAGTATGATATCGACCAACCAATTGCACATACATACTGAGCATCATAAATAGGTAAATACCCCAGTTCAAAAATTTCCATTTGCCCAATATGGGTTTTTGCCGTTTTTTCCTTTGTAGGGCCTTTCGTTTTAGGGTAATCCATATTCCTGTCAATACCAATGATGAAACCCCCAACCCCATAAAAAACCAGATGACCTTGGTCACCAGTCCTCCCCAATAGCCAAAGTGAAGGGGGTCGGCAATGTCGTTCAACCACATGGTATTACTTATTTTTTTGGCATTTTGAACCTTTACCACTTCATAGTTGTATGGATTTACATACACCCGATTGGCCCGCTGCCTTACTAATGGGACATCTGATTTGCCTCTTAGATAAACAGGGCTGTCATAATTAGCAGGTATGTTCATGTCCGCTACCCTGAAATGCGGAATTGCTTCTTGAGCTGCATCGACCACCTTATCATAATCGATATCATAAGCAAGGTCCACACTATCCGTGACAATATAGTCTTGCAATTTTGGGAGTTTAGGGTTCACCTTTGTCCCTACGTTGGCAATATTGGTACGTTCTACAAAATACCATATCCCGGTAATCGAAAACAGGAGGCAGAAGGGAACTGACCATAATCCCACTAGCCTATGAAGACTTCTGAAAAATACAAGCGGACCTTTTTTTGTTTCAAGTACAAATAGTTTTCTCCACCATTTTTTATAGAAGAACAAAGCAGTCAAAAAAGAAATCAGCAGAAGAAAGGCAAAGCTCAACACGATCAAATACCCAAATTGATAAAAGGGCATGAACAGAAAATAGTGCAGATCCCTAAAGAAGCGTTGAAAGGTGAGGTTGGCATTCCCTTGTATTTTTCCTGTATAAGGATTGGCAAAGACATAGGTTTGTCTGCCCTTATCCGTCACGTAGATAATATCGCACAAATAAGGTTCTTCCGTGCGCATCCAATAGGAAACCTGACCGTCTGGATATTGCATTTTAAGGTTGGCAAGAATTGTATTTCTGGAAGCAAACTCCTTTTGCGGTTTGGCCCTGATCGCTGAAATAAAGAGCCAGTCCATTTCGTGGCTCAAGGTGGCCATAGTACCAGAAAAGCACACTACAAAAAAGAGTATGCTCAACTTGGTACCTATCCAACTATGGATTTTAAACAGTTTTTTTTTGGACAGTTTCAATGCTAGAAGGTATAAGAGACGGTTGCCATTATATTTCGGGGTCTCCCTGGGAAGGCTCTCAAGAAATCATATCCTCCTACCCAATGGGTCTTGTCGAATACATTGTTAAAGTTCAATTGTATCTGAAATTTATCAACCTGATAATACACAGCGGTATTGACCAATCCATAGCTTGGAAAAATAGGAATCAACTGCGGGTCCCTGACAATAGAACCGTTTCGTTCCCCTACATAATCATACCCGAGTCCAAAGCCAAGACCGTTGAAATCGCCACGGTCAATGATATATTTTGTCCAAAAATTGAAAGTGTTTCTTGGAGCATTGGGTTTTTGATCGCCAAAAATAGCGATCGTGGATTCATCCGCCTCCGTAAAATAGGCATGATTATAGGCGTAGTTCATAATAACGCTCCAATTGGGCAAGATCTGTCCATAAACATCCAATTCCACACCTTCCGATTTTTCTTCACCGACCTGTTGTAGTAAATCGGAGTTACTGGAGTCATTGGCGTTGTACAAAGCTCCTTTTTGGTTTAGGCTGTAAAGGGCCAAAGTAGCACTCAGTCTTTTGTTGAACCATTCTGATTTTACCCCGGCTTCGAGCAGTTCACTGGTCAAAGGGTCAAAGGGTCCTCCAGCCTCGGGATTATTTATTTCGGTAGCCGTTTGGGGTTGATATCCCTTAACCCAAGTACCGTATAGGTTTATATTTGGTGTTGCCTTATAGACCATACCTATTCTAGGTAAAAAAGCATCCTGTTTTACTTTTTCTTCCGCAACGGTATTGTAATTTAAGTAATCGGTAAAATCATCGTACCTAAGGCCTACCAAAAGATTGAACTTTTTGTAGCTGAACTGGTTTTGTAGGTAAATACCATTACCGGTCTGTTTGTACCGATCATAGTTTCTAATGGAATACACGTAAGTGCTCATGTCCCGCATGGCATTCCCGTTGGTAGAGGTTAAATCAAAAGGTGCTACATTGGCGACAGGATTTCCATCCTGGTCAAGCACATAATTATCAATATTGGCGACATTGAACGAATTGGTTGCGGTTCCATTTTGTAAAAGATAGGCATTAGCCTCCAATTGAGAACCCCCGGGTTCCAGTTCTTGTTGGAAATAGTCATAGCCCACCAACAACTTGTTTTTTAAGTTGCCAAGATCATAGTCAAAATTGAGGTAATTCGTAAAGTTCTGATTGTTCCAAGATCGTTTACGGATAAACACCCGCATGGCTACTTGGGTAATATCAAAAGAACCATCCCCGAGCGCTAAAAAGTTATTGGCAGTTCTATGCTCCAATAGGTCTTCGTCATAAGAGGAATTCAGATAGGAACTATTAAAACTTATGTTTTCATTGAACTTATGCTGAAACGATAAGGTAACATTTAAGTTTTGTTCGTTCAAATAGTCATTTTCTGCACTTAAGGAGGTAGTAATTGGTGTTGAGTAAAGATTACCGTCTCCAAAAACGGCCTGTCCGCGATCTAAACGACCTTTGTTGTCCTGATAGACCACATCAAAGTTCAAACGGGTCTTTTCGTTTGGGATAAAGGAAAACGATGGGGCAACAACAATGTTCTTGTTGAATTGCAAGTCCCTAAAACCGTCCGTGTTTTGATACCCTATATTTAAACGATACAACAACTTGTTGTCTTTGGTCATTGGCCCTGTAAAGTCGGACAATAATCTAAAAGTATTAAAGCTCCCCATACTTGCACTGATGGATTGTTTGGTTGTTTCTAGTGGTTTCTTGGTAACCGTGTTTATGGTTCCACCTGGAGAGGCATTACCGAATAGGGCGGATGCAGGACCTTTTATCACCTCGACACGTTCCACATGCGGAATGATCTGTTGGCTCCAAAAACTGGTCATCATGCGGGAGCCATTTAAAAGGATACTATTATTACGTTGCCCCTGAACACGAAACCCCCGCATGGTCAAATCATTATAAAATGAAAACTGATTAACACCACTGACATTTTTAACTACATCGTTGACCGTAAATGCCGCTTGGTCCAATATAACTTCTTTGGTTACATAACTTACGGCTTGGGGTACGTCAACCAATTTTGTTGCGGATTTTGTGGCAACAAAAGAAGTTGTGTTTTTATAGTTTCGTTCCTTTCGACCTATGATTTCCACACCTTGCAGTTGCGTGGCGGATTCACCTAGGGTGAAATTCAGCGCTACGGCGATTCCTTCCCTCACGGTAATTGTGTTTTCAATAGTTTCATAGCCTATATAGGAAGCTTGTACGGTGTACCTGCCCGGGCTAACTCCCTTTAGTTTATAAGTGCCATTGGTATTAGTAATTGTACCAATAGTCGAGTTTAATATAATGACATTGGCGTTCTCTATCGGAGCGCCGGAATCGGAAAGCACTTTTCCTTCAATAGAAGGATTTTGCCCAAAGCTCATGCTATATACACCAAATATGAAGATATATACGAAGTAGATTTTATTCATAACTTATTTTATTTATAATTATTCTAAATAATGAGCCGCGAATTTAAAGCCCTGTGTTTTTTTACACAAATTTTATTTAGACTAATTTTAAATAATCATCAATATATATTCTTACATATTGATAATCAAGTTGTTAAAAATGTTAAAATTGAGATGTGAAAATTACTAGGGAAAACTGAAGAGGGGGTGCCAACCTACAAACCCTAGTTGGTCCATACGTTCTTTTAAAAAAGCACGGATCCCGATAGCTATTGGGACTGGGAAGGTAAGCCTATCCTGAGGGATGTCGAAGGGCTTCATTCCTGAGCAAATAATAGGCGGGAGTCCTCTTGCTAAAGGAAAGCTATCGATTCCGTTTTTCCTGACCGAAGTTTTGGCTAGTTCCGCATGAACCATGGCTCGAAAAGCTCGGAAAAACTCAATAGCTTTCCTGCTTATGTTAAGATGTGTATAGGGTATAAAGTATTTTGCTACGGAGCAAATTATGCAAATGGTTCCTCTACATGCCTAGGGTCATGATTAGGATCAATAGTATCAAGGCACAAATAAAAAAGAGCGATGTAGTCAAAAGTACTTTATTCTTAAAACTTCCTGGGTTAATTCTCAGATATTGGAAAATACAAATCCTGTACTTAACCTATATAGAAAAGCATACAATACAATAGCAAACATTACTATGGTAAAAATGGTAAAAGCCTTGAAATAGTGCTTCACGATATAATTCTGAATACTTTTAAACGCTTCATTATAGATTTCCTTAAAAAGTAAAAGTGTTTTCATAATTCTTTATTCGGGTTTTGTACAAATATTGAATGATTTATAAAAAATAGCGTGTTTTATCTACGAACGGTATCCATGTACTGACGAAATCTGCTCGATTCCCTGAACATCCATTAAACCTGTCGTTCATCGACCAACGGTTGATTGCCCTTATACGCTTAACACTAAAATTTAGGGGGTGAACTGCTTAGATTTTAGGGAATCCAAATCAGTTTTAAGTCCGCGTTGTATCCAATGGTACCTTACTCCTAAAGCATGCCATTGATGCATCAACTAGTGCCCTATTATTGAAACCATTTATCAAAATATGCTTAGGCAGCACCATCTGAAATAGTATGGATGTCAAGGTTGGTGTATGCAACTGACCACTGCCCAAATGTATGCGAGGTTATGGGAAAGCATGATCGGGAATAAAAAGAATTTTGGTCAGGATAGGTAAGGATGTTATACAGGTGCTTATGGACCTATGGGAAGATAGGTTCGATTCATCACAAAGTAACCTAGGTTTATGCTTTTTTAAGGAAGTCGCCCGAACGGATTTTTGTTGCCCCCTTACTTTACAAACCCTTCTTGGGGCTTTGTGGAAGAAGGCCTCAAATCCGTCCGCCCGCCCATCAAATTTTAAGGGGGCCATAATAAAAGAAGCCCTGATGGTTTTTCGGGACATCGAAAAACCGGGCAGGGTCCAAGGAATTCCAATCAGAACGCCAATACCTGCACTCGCTTAACTACCCGTACGCTCGCTGGCCCTTGGGTCCGAAGGACTTCCTAAGGCCCTGTCGAACCCGTCAAGGCCAAGACAGGTTTTGTCCATAAATCGGGTATCCACTTCCTTGAAACCCCAAAGGATTTGCTACGTCGCGGACCCTCCCGATTTACGGTCAAAAGCCTTGACAGAACCCCCTTCTTTTATGGTGCTGTGCACGAAGGAAACCAAACAAACGCCCCTTAAAATTTGGGAAACCAAATACAAAAATAATTGGGGAATTCATTAACCCGTCTGCACCGAGCAGGCACTTAAAACTTTTTCGTATGAGTACATTGAGAAACAAAGTTCAGTTGATCGGAAACGTGGGGCAAGAACCCGTGATCACAAATCTTGACAAGGGAAAACGTGTGGCACGCCTGACCATGGCGACCAATGAACACTACACGAACTCCAAAGGGGATCGGGTGACCAATACCGAATGGCATACCGTCATCGGATGGGGGAAATTGGCCGACATCATCGAGGGATTCGTGACCAAGGGCAAGGAAATCGCCATCGAAGGGAAACTGACCTCCCGTTCGTATGAGGACAAGGAGGGTAACAAACGCTATGTGAACGAAGTCGTGGCCAGTGAGATCCTGTTATTGGGAGGTGCGGACTAAGCAAAGTGACAGGGCACTTTAGGGTGCCCTTTTTCCATTTTCAACCCAAAGCATATTCCTATGGGACATAAAGTAAACGAAATACAGATCAGCTACAGGGAAAAAATCAGTACCCTGAAATCCCCATCCATAACCAGTTCCGACGATGTAGCCCTAGTACTTTTCAAGAACTGGGACGAAAAGACCATTGGACTTCATGAAACCTTCAAGGTCCTATTGCTCAATCAGTCCAATAGGGTCAAAGGTATCTACCCCCTATCAACGGGCGGTATTACCGGTACCTTGGTGGACATGCGCATCCTATTTGCCCTAGTCCTAAAGACCCTTTCCACGGGCATCGTCCTTGCCCATAACCATCCATCGGGTCAACTAAGGGCAAGTCAAGCGGACAGGCAATTGACCGAAAAAATCCAACAGGCGGCCAAACTTTTTGACGTCAGGGTACTGGATCATATCATCCTGGCACCCGATGGCGGATATTACAGCTTTGCCGATCATGGGTTGATGTAATTGTTAGCCCACGATGCTAAGCGAACCCCAAGGGGAAGCCTTCAAACAAGGCCAAAAAGGCCCATTTATTATGATGGGCTTTTTGGCCTATTAAACCCTTAAATTCCATATATTTACCATGTTGTTGAACAACACATTTTACGTACGGATAGCTACATTGATTTGACTTTCCCAAAGTCCGTACCCTTCGATTTGATTTTTAGAACATAAGCAACCGACCCTTGGGTCATGTTGTGCGAATCCTATTTGTCCCTGCGGGACAAAAAGGAGAAGCAAGAGGGTAGCACGCTCGCGCGTCCTACCGATCAGGATTGCTTCGCAGAACCCCTGTTTACAGGGGATGTGATATTTTAAGAGATTGGGCCTTGGAACGTTTTTAACGTAAAAATGCGCTGGGGCCAATAAAAACAATAAATTTTTAAGCTAAAAAAATGGATAAGGGATACGAAAAGGAACCGTTTCGGACCGTGTGCATCAAACGATCGGTACTCACGAAATTCAAGGGCTTTTCCAAACGCCAAGGGAAATCACATTCCATGACCCTATTGGCCATGGTGGAATTTTTCGAGCATAACGGAATCTCCCCCGACGAGCGGATACACGAGACCATTGCCAGCTTAAAATACCTGATCAAACGGCGCTTTAATGCCGTGGTGGCCATCATGCGCAGTATCGAAAAGGAACAGACCCTGCCTACCGTAAGCATGATCCAGGCGCTCTTTGAACAGGAACTGGAATCCAACGGAGAGGAATGGGACACCGATTTTGATTTTATCGAGGAACGGTTGACGGAGAACAAGGAGACCACCGAACCCGAAGCCTTGGATACGGAGATTACCGTTCCCAAGATCCGCTATGACCGTTTGGAGGAACAATTGCAAGAACTTAAGGATGATTTTGCCTATGTACTGGACCATATCTCCGTGTTCCATAACCCATTTGGCAAGGACCATCTCCAAGTGGAGCTCAATGCCGGGGCAATCGAGAAATACCGAACAAAACTCAAAAATAGATAACCATGTACATCGCCATTACACGCCAACAATTAGGTAACAATTTTCGGGGAAGCGTCCGGGATTTTGTCAATTATCTGGAGAAGGAAAACGAAGGAAAGGCACCTGGCGAACAGGAGCACTATTTCAATCAAGAGGAAAATCATATCGATGTGGAACGGGTCATTGCCGAAATCGATGCCAATACGGCCAAGCTCAAAAAGCACGAGCCCAAGTTCTATTCCCTAGTGGTCAGCCCCTCCCAACGGGAACTCGAACATATCGGGAACGACCCCCAAAAGCTTCGGCAATATACCCGAGAGGTCATGAAGACCTATGCCGCCTCTTTTTATCGCGACCGGCAAGTGACCGTAGGGGATATCCGCTATTTTGCAAAACTGGAGCGGGAACGCACCTATTCCGAAAAAGATCGGGAGGTCAAAGAAAACCAGGCGTTTGCCAGCAAAATATTGGAACTTCAAAATAGGACCAGGGCCATCCACGAAGGAAGGGAACAAGGGGATGTCGCAAAGCTGCGGGAGCAGATACAGGCCTTGGAAAAGGAGGCACCACATCAATTGCAAGGTAAACGCATCGTTCCCGGGATGGCCAAAAAGGGCCACCAAAGCCATATCCATATCATTGTTAGCCGGATGGATGCCACCAATACCCATAGCCTGTCCCCAGGATCCAAATTCCGGACCTCGGAGACCATCCTGCACGGCGTGAAGGTCAAACAGGGCTTTGACCGGGACAAATTCTATAGGGCAGCCGAAAAGACATTCGATCGGCAGTTCGGATACCGCAGGAACTTTGTGGAGACCTACCATGCCCGTAACCTTTTGGACAAGGATCCCAAACGTTTTTTTACCGCACTTTTGGGCCTTCCCCACAATGAAAGGCAAGCGGCAAAACTATTGTTGTTCAAGGCGGGAATTAACATACCGAACATTCCCGTCAACAAGGCTCAGCTGGCCTATAAGGCCTTAATGCAATTGAAACGGGGTATCGGAAAGGCCCTGGAATCGGGTTCGATAGGAATATAACACATAGGACAATGGAAAATCTGGGATGGATGGAAATAGGGGTTTGTTTAATTATAGGGGCAGGGCTATCCTTACTGGCCACTCGGTACATTAAATATGGGACGGTCCTGATGTTGGGGCTGATCGTCGCTATGGCCATAGTCAGTTGGATTTTTTGGGGTTGGGCCTCCTTTCTGGAAACCTCCTTGTGGCTGTGGCTGCCCATTTTGTTCGTACATACCGTGAGCTTTGCCCTTGTGGATTATTACAGGGACACCCATAAGCCTTCCAAGGTCTTTGAGGTGAAATTGAAGGTAAGGGGCCGTCCCTTGATATTGGGCAACATCCGAAGAGGAGTGTCCGTAATGGCCTCGGCCGGGAGCGGGAAGACCGAGAGCGTGATCTATGGTTTTTTAAAACACTTTAGTCAACAGGGCTTCTCGGGGATCATCCATGACTATAAGGATTTCGAGATCACGGAAATGGCCTGCCCTTTGTGGAAGGATCAAAGTGTACCCTTCCATATCGTCTCCTTTGGACCGATCTATAATCGGGTGAATCCCATCGCCCCGAGATACCTGCCCGATGAGGAAAGTGTCCATGAGGTGTCCCGGGTGCTATTGGAGAACCTGATGGAGCACCGGGATTCCGATGACAACAGTACCTCCCGTTTCTTTAAGGATGCGGCGGAAGGCCTGATCAGTGGGCTCATATGGCGGCTCAAAACGGATTACCCCGATTTCTGTACCTTGCCGCACCTGATGGCCCTGTACCAACAATTGGGGATTAAAAGCCTGATAAAGTTCTTAAGAGGAAATATCACTTCCCGTGCCATGGCCGATGCCTTTGTCAGCGGGGTAGGGTCGGAGCGGCAGACGGCAGGGGTGTTGAGTACTTTGGCCAATGCCATCAAAAAGATCAGCACCCGAAAAATTTTCATGGTACTCTCCGCAGACGAGCTTCCCCTGGACCTCAATCATGAAAGGCATCCCTCGGTCATCGCCCTGGTGAACAATCCACAGAAGGACGCTTCCCTTTCCCCGGTCATCGCCACCATCATCCATACCATATCCAAACAGATGAGCCAGCGCTACCGCAAACCTTCCTTCATGTTGTTGGAAGAGGCCTCGACGCTCCGGTTGTTGAACATGCACCGCATCCCGGCCACACTGCGAAGCTATGACATTGTAAGTGTATACGTGTTGCAGGACAAGGTCCAGAACGATATGATGTACGGGGAAAAGGCCAGCAAGGCCATCCTCTCCAACCTGTCTTATCAATTCTTTGGCAAGGTGAACGATCCGGATACGGCCAGATATTATGAGCGCTTCTTTGAACTGGTCAAAATGCCTACCCGTAGCGTGAGCAAAAGTTCGGGGCTGAGCCTGGAGCGACGCATCACGGAAGGGGAGAAGGAGGTGTCCAAACGTAGGGCGGAGGTTTTCTTTCGATTACTACAAGGGGAGTTTGTGGTCTTTGCGGATGGGAAGGACCGAAAGGTGCGGTTTCCCAAGCCTAATATCCAAAAGGGCCTGCCAAAACCAGTACATATTACGGATAAGGAATTGCACGAACATTACCTCAAGGTACACCGGGAAGTACGGTCGATATTTAAGGGTCCGGAACAGGGATATACCAAAGGGACCTAAAGTTGTTGGATTTTTCACGATTCCATAGCGCACCCCGAAATCAAGGTCGGAAAGTCCTTGGGATTGCCTAACTTTATTCCCAACATGGGGTGCCCTTTACAAGGGCTGAGATCATACCCGGAAGTCGAGGACTTCACACCTGATCCAGATAATACTGGCGTAGGGAATGTAAATGGGCCATTGCGGCCCGTGTTCCATTTTGGGTCTCCATGTCGTTTATAGACCATACTCGAAAATCATGGAACTGTTTTCACAATTAAATATCTTACAATGGGTGGGTACGACCTTCGGTGTCGTTCAAGTGCTATTGGCACGACAGAACAACGTGAACAATTATTTTTTCGGGATCGTGGCCATACTGATCAGCCTTTGGGTGATGTACCAATCCCGTCTCTATGCCGACATCCTCCTCAATCTCTATTACCTTGTGATGAGCTGTTACGGCCTGTTCTATTGGAAAATGGGAAAACGGCAAAAGGCAGCTCCGATTTCCTATACAACACGTAAAGAAAAGATTATTGCCCTGGGCATCGTTCTCGGATGCTTTGCGTTGATGGCTTATTGGCTCTCCCAACATACCGATTCCGATGTGCCTTTTTGGGACGCCTTGGCCTGTGCCTTTGCATGGGCAGGGATGTGGCTGATGGCCAAACGAAAGATCGAAAACTGGATATATTTGAACATCAGCAACCTGATATCCATACCTCTCTTACTATATAAGGGGTTATATATCTATGCCGGGCTCACCGCGTTTTTATTCGTAGTAGCCGTTTCTGGATATATCGAATGGAAAAAAATACTGGACAATGAAAGCGATAGAACCTATGCTGGCCTTTAAGAAGCTGACCTTTGGAAGGGACTACTTTGTGGATGAGGTGTTAAAGGAAGTTGCCTCCAAAAATCTCTGGAACCTATGGGTGCCTAAGGTTTACGGTGGGATGGAAGTGTCCTTGTTGCAGGGCTTGGAAGCATTACGGATTTTGGCCCAGATTGACGGCAGTCTTGGATGGACCGTGACCCTGTGCAGCGGAGCCAACTTTTTTGTGGGCAACCTTAAAACGACCGTGGCCAAGGAAATCTTTCTTGGTTCGAAAAAACCTATTTTCGGAGGAAGTGGAGGGGTTTCGGGTATCGCGGAACGACATGGGGAAGGGTACGTGGTTTCCGGGGAATGGCGCTATGCCACAGGTGCACCCTTGCTTACCCATTTTACCTTAAACGCTAAGATTTGGGAATCGGGTAGGGAAGTGGTGGACACTAATGGGGAACCCATGGTACGATCCTTCGTACTTCCAATAAAGCAGGTACAGATTATCGAGGACTGGAAGACCATGGGGCTAAAGGCCACCGCGACCCATTCCTTTGCGGTTCGGTCCGAATGGGTTCATGCGAAATACAGTTTTTTATATGACAAATTATACTTGCCACAGCCTATATTCAAGGTGCCCTTTTCGATTTTTTCCGATTTGACCCTATGGGTCAACTATATCGGCATGGCGGAACATTTTTTAATGGAAGCCCAAAAGATGAACCGGCAAGGTACCTCCCTTACGGTCCTTGAAAGCTTACTTCACGAAGAACTGGGTGTTTTACAAGATTATGCCCATCAAATACAGACAAAAATAAATAAGGCTCAGGATATTCCCATTCCATGGAAGACCAAAATACATCAAAGAGCATCCGGTTCGGTACCCTCTATTTCAAAGGCCATTATCGGCATATATCCAAAACTCGGCGTACGGGCAGCGGGTAACGGACATCCTTTGAACCGGGTGTTTCTGGATTACTTTACGGCAACACAGCACCATATTTTCCATAAAGAATGAATATTGCCCCAAAAGGAAACCATCGGGTATAAGGTACAAAGCGTAAAGCATAATGTAATTGGTTCATTGTCTTGAAGGGGGATGCTCAACCGCCGCTTTAAGGGTAAATCTTCCAAAAACCAAAATCAATATATTTTATTGAAATTCAATATGTTACATTTATTTTGACCTCAATTGACCTCAATTGACATCAAATGAAATCAAGCATTTGTTTGCAAATTTTTTTTCTAACTTGAAGTAAATGAGAACGTATTTGACCCTGTTATTGGATAACAGAAGAGCGAAAAAAGATGGCTCGTACCCTATCATTTTTCGCCTTACCCATTTGCGAAAAACAACTTCCATCGCAACTGGTTTTTCAATATCCGAAATATTTTGGGATCATCAAAAAGGTTCCATTAAAAGAAACTACACCAGGACGGAATCCATTGCCGGATTGAATACACTTTTATTAAAAGAGGAAGCTCGTGCAAATGATATTCTAAACAAACTATCTGGTCAAGGTAAATTGAACTATTTGTCAATTGTTGAAGTCAAAATATGGTGTAAACTATGTCCCTTTAACTTTGTAAACTATCTGCCTTAACGAACATTTGAAAGCCTCCGGCCCCAACCAAGTCGCTACATTGTTCCGCAATTCCCGCCCCTTGGGCATCCGTCCCAACGCCCCGCTAAACCAAATTGCCAATGCAGTCGGGACCCGAGACCTACGGCACCACGATCTAAAACACCAAAAACCCGACCCAACAGTACCTAAAGGCAATTCGGCAACGTTCTTATTGTCTTTCAAATTATTTGTGAATAAATTCACATAATTTAAAACCCAGAACGTCACTGCGTATAGCAGGGCGTTATGCACAAGCAGCCAATCGACATGAATTATATTTAGTGTATTTAATATTAATACTATGCAATTCGCACCATCTCATAATCTTTGTGAATTTATTAAACACTATTTAATATTTGACATTCCGTCTAATGGTCGAAAACGATATAGACATTTTTCAAATGGTTATAATGGGCTAGTCTTTACATTAAAAAAAAAGGAATTCCTTTCGCTAAATTCAAAGGCTGCATTACCCGAAACTTTCATTTTTGGACAAATTTCAGAAAATCAAGATTTTAGCATCAAAGGAACTACATCTATAGTAATTGTATTATTTCAACCTTTTGGCTTATATGGCTTAACTGGTATTTCTGCAACTAATTATTTTAATGATTTTGAAGACTCTTACCTAATTTTTGGTAAAGAGATTCTTGAACTTAAGAACCGCTTGGAATTAAGCTCAAATCCTAGTGAAGTAATCAATTATTTAAATTTCTATTTCACTAAAAAATTAAAATTATCTGATTATACTTTAAATCCTATTCTAATTAATACCATTCAAATTGTTCACAAAAAAAGGGGTAACATCTCTGTTAATGAACTTTGTAAAGAGGCAGGGATCAATGAGAGAAAAGTGCAAAGAATGTTTTTCAATCAAATTGGTATTAATCCAAAAAAATTCATCAGCAATATTAAACTACATTACTTTTTAAGTTTATTGAGAAATCAAAGTGGTTTTTCTTCTTTGACTAATTTAAGCCTTCAAGCTGGCTATTACGACCAAGCTCATCTTATAAAAGAATTTAAAAAAACAGTAGGCTTGGTACCTTCTAAATATCTAAATACACCGCGACTTGCCGTTAATCTTATTGAGATTTAAGAATTATCAATTGTCGGGTTTGTCCAATTTTCATAAGAAATCAATCCATAATTTTGCATTCAAATTGTTAATCATATGGATAAGCTAAATATTGCTGTTGCTCAATTTCAACCGAAAAATGGAGATAAAACATACAACTTATCGGTAATCCGAAAACTTACAGAAAAAGCAAAATCTAACGGAGCGGATTTAATCAGTTTTCACGAAATGTCGATTACCGCATATACATTTACAAAGGATTTAAATCTGGAGGAAATAACAGAGTTAGCAGAGGAAGTGCCGCATGGAAAAAGTACGAAGAACTTAATTGCGATTTCCAAAAAATTCGATATACCGATTTTGGCTGGTCTTGTGGAAAAAGATAATGGAGAAATTTTCAATACTTATATCTGCGTTACTAAAGACGGTATAGTGGCTAAGTATAGAAAAATTCATCCTTTTATAAGTAAATATATGTCTGCTGGTAACGAATATTGTCTATTTGACTTACTTGGTTGGAAATGTGGAATTTTGATTTGTTATGACAACAACGTAATAGAAAACGTTCGGGCGACAAGCCTTCTAGGAGCAGAACTAATCTTTGCTCCCCACGTAACAGGTTGTACACCATCTGCAATGCCACATCGAGATTATGTAGATGATAAATATTGGCAAAATCGTGAAAACGACCCAGTTTCATTAAGAATGGAATTTGACGGACCCAAAGGTAGACGTTGGTTAATGCGATGGCTACCTGCAAGGGCATATGATAATGGAGTTTACTACGCATTCACTAACCCGATTGGTTATGACGGCGAACATTTAAAAAATGGAAATTCGATGATAATCGACCCTTATGGAGAGGTTTTGTCCGAAATCAAATCTTTTGAAGACGAAATTACAATTTCAAAAATCACAAAAGATAAAATCCAACTTTCGGGAGGTTGGAGATACAAAAATGCTAGAAGACCTGAACTATACAAGGACATAATTGGCGGTAATCACAAATCGGACACTACGCCTGTATGGATGAAGGGGAAAGCATCCAAAGACTAAAAAAATGCCTGTGCATAACACAACCTCCTAACATTACGGGCTTTGGGCTTAATCTCAGGGTTTGCGTACTTTTATGAAGACCGCAAAATCTTATGGATTTTGCTCAGGGCAAGAAAAAATAGAACAAAACAATAAGATTTCGCTACGCGCGTGGCGACAAGCAAATGCCAGTTTGCTACCGTACTGTTCATAGCTAAACCAAATTGCCAATGCAGTCGGGACCCGAAACCTACGGCCCCACAATCGAAAACACCAAAAACCCGACCCAACGTCACCTAAAGGCAATTTGGCAACGTTCTTATTGTCTTTCAAATTATTTGTGAATAAATTCACTTAGTTTAAAACCCAGAACGTCACTGCGTTTAGCAGGGCGTTGGCAGTAATTAAAAAAAGTGAACACGAATCTATTATCCTATATAAAAAGATACATCAATCTGACTGAGCAAGAAATTACAGTTCTGTCAGAACATGTGAAGATTAGAACTTACCTAAAGGGGCAGTATATTGTACAGCAGGGAGAGGTGTGCAAATATGAATCCTTCGTCATATCGGGTTGTGCCAAAACCTTTTTTATAGACACAGAAGGTAACGAACATGTCGTCATGTTTGCCATTGAAAATTGGTGGACAGCTGACTTGGGTAGTTTTATCACACAAGAACCTGCCGACTACAATGTGCAATGCCTGGAGAAAACAACAGTGGCACAATTTTCACACGAAAGCCTCGAACTTTTATATGCGCAAATCCCACAACTGGAACGCTTTTTTCGAATCATTATACAAAAAGCCTATGTGGCTTCTCAAAAGCGAATCGTTAGAAACTTCAGCCTCACCGCAAAAGAAAGATACCTCAATTTTCGTAAGCAGTATCGTGACATTGAACAGCGTGTACCACAGTACCTTATCGCCTCCTACCTTGGAATAACAAAGCAATTTCTTAGCAAAATAAGAGCAGAACTTATCTAAGAAAGTTAGCTTTTTGTTAATCTATGTGAACATCCTTTTTACTCCTATGTGAATTGCTGATAGCTTTTCCTTGCTGATCTTTGTCATATCAAATTTTAAATACAAAGGATATGTCAAAATTATTAGAAAAAATGTCAGACTTGAATGACTTGGTTCTTCAAGGTAAGGCCATGGAAGCCTTTGAAAAATACTATGATGAAAATGTCATCATGCAGGAAAATGAATCTGAACCCATTGTTGGTAAAGAAGCCAACCGAAAACGTGAAGAAGAATTTTTTGGCAACATTACAGAATTTAGAGGTGCCAATCCGCTAAAAGTAACACTCGGAGAAAATACGACTATGGTAGAGTGGCATTATGACTACACGCACAAAGAATGGGGCGTACGGAATTATTCCCAAGTGTCTGTCCAAGAATGGAAGGACGGAAAAATTATCAAAGAAAAATTTTACTATAACAATTAAATCGAAAAATATGAAACGTCAACTATTTCAAACTACAGATTCCTATGCACCACTTATTATTCGTGTAATGTTAGGTATAGTGGTATTCGCACATGGAGCACAAAAACTTATAGGTTGGTTAGGTGGCTATGGATTTTCAGGCACAATGGATTTCTTTACTGAAACCGTTGGTCTGCCATGGATTATCGGATTTTTGGTCATTGTTCTAGAATCTATCGGTGCTATTGCCCTCATTTTGGGTGTAGCTACAAGACCGATTGCTGTCTGCTATATTTTTTTAGCATTTGGCATTGTATTCACGTCTCATATCCAAAATGGCTTTTTTATGAATTGGTTCGGGAATCAGCCGGGTGAAGGCTATGAATTTTTCCTCCTGTGGATTGGAATGGCTGTTAGCCTAATATTTACGGGAGCAGGTAAGTATTCCATTGATGGCACCATCTCCAAAAAATGAAAACGCCTAACAATATACATAGGCAATTTCAGTCAAGTGGTTGCCTAGAGCATATTACAATTATGTAACTTTGTGGCGGTTTGAAAGTGAAATGCTTTTACACCGCAACTGTTTTCTACAGGCCATTCAACAAAATGAAAGTGAACAACAATTTATCATCCTATATAAAAAGATACATTGAACTGACCGAAGAGGAAAACGAACTTTTTCAGTCTTTCCTAAAAAACACCGTGTTAAAGAAGGGGGATTTCTTACTCAAAGCAGGGCAAACCTGTACGGCAAAGTATTTTGTGGTAAAGGGCTGTGTACGGTTATATTATATTGATGGTAAAGGCAATGAGCAAATCATCCATTTTGGGCTTGACAACTGGTGGATAACAGAATACGACAGCTTAATCAACAAAAATCCATCGAACATTTATATACAGGCAATTGAGGATACCTTGCTATTAACCTTGAACCAAACGTCTTTTGAAAAACTTACCTTGGAAATCCCAAAAATCAATACGCTGTTCAGGATAATAATGGAAAAAACATTTATTGCCTCACAGCGGAGACTTGAATACATGTTAAGCTATTCGGGGAAAGAACTATACCAAAAATTTGTTAGCCAAAACCCGGAATTCCTACAAAGAGTACCTCAATATGTGATTGCATCTTACTTGGGGATGACCCCAGAATTTTATAGCAAAATACGGAGCAATACCATATGATATCATTTCTTGAAATAGATTAAGATTTTCCTCATTTGAGCCCGATACTTTTGTGTCATTAATCATTTAAGACAAAAAATTATGAGCACAAAACGTATTGACATTCATCAAGTCCAACCTTCATATTACACGCCTCTCATCGAATTGGACAAACAACTAAGAGCTAGTTCACTTACCAATGCTGAACTTTTGCTGATTTACATCAGGGCTTCTCATATAAATGGCTGTGCCTACTGTATCCAATCTCATACCAAGGAAGCTATCGAGAAAGGAGAAAAACAATACAGGCTACATGCTTTGTCAGCTTGGGAAGATGCCCCGTTTTTTTCAGATGAAGAGCGTGCCATTTTGCGTTTGACAGATGAAGTTACGCACATCACCAGAGCAGGAATCACAGATGCTGTTTATACAGAAGCAAAAGATTTGTTTGACGACCAAAAAATAGCGGACATCATCATGGCAGCCACTTGTATCAACGCGTGGAACAGAATAGGTAGAGGAACATTATTGGAGCCTTTTAAATCACAAGAATAATCCAGTCAAATGAAAAGAATAAGCCAAGAAGTTGAAACAATAATTAAAAAAGCAAAACTCTGTTTTGTGGCTACCGTCAATCCTGATGGTAGCCCAAATCTTTCTCCTAAAGCGTCATTAGATGTTTGGGACGAGTATCATGTGATTTTTGCACATATCGAGTCTTTTAATACCGTTGAGAATATAAAAATCAATCCGAAAATAGCCATTAACGTGGTTGATTTTTTTAGACGAAAAGGGTTCTGTCTTGAAGGCAAAGCAACCCTTTTTCAGCAAGGGACTCCCGAACACGACTTTGTTGGAAAACCACTTTGGGAAAACCACGGATCTCAATATCTCGTGCATTGTGCGGTAAAAGTAAAAGTTGAAAGCGTGAAAAGCCTGAAATCGCCAGCTTACAAGTATGACGAAAAAGTCACGGAAGACACTCTCGCAACGTATTTTTCAAACTATTACAATAACGAGCTATGAATCATCTTCAAGAAAAAATCATAAAAGTATTTCTACGGGTTGCTCTTTCAACTGCATTTCTGTCAGCTGTTTTTGACCGATTGGGCTCTTGGCCCAAAGAGGTCTCTGCGTGGGGAAATTGGGAAAACTTTCTAAATTACACCCATACCTTACTCCCATGGATACCTGATATTTTTGTTCCATTTGTCGGACTTATTGCAACCGTGCTTGAAGTAGTTTTTGCCATCTGTCTGCTCACTGGATTTAAAACCGAACTATTTGCAAAGCTCAGTGGTATTTTACTGTTGTGTTTTGCCTTGTCCATGACATTTACGACAGGCTTGAAAGCATCTTTGGACTACTCCGTATTCACGGCAGCGGCAGCGGCTTTTTCACTTAGTATGAAAACTAACAAGTATTTTGAAGTGGATTCTATTCTCAAAAAGAACAAAAGCTAATTACTCGATAGTTGACAAAACAGGTAGAATATGACAATTAAGAAAAGTCATTACATATCAGGACTGACGATAACGATTTTTATTGGACTGCATTTATTCAATCATTTTTGTAGCATTTTTGGTGCTGACAAACACATAGAAATAATGAACAATTTCCGACATTTCTATCGTAACATATTTGTTGAAACAGTTTTGTTGCTTGCAATACTTGTTCAAATTATTTCAGGGCTGAAACTTTTTAGAACTCACCGACAAATAGCAACATCTCAATTTGACAAACTTCATATTTGGACAGGACTTTATTTGGCAATATTTTTCATAATTCATTTAAGTGCCGTTTTAGGTGGTCGGCTTTTTCTACATCTTGACACTAATTTTTATTTTGGTGTTTCAGGACTAAATTCATTTCCTTTCAATTTATTTTTCATTCCGTATTACGGACTTGCAATTCTTTCGTTTTTTGGGCACGTAGCAGCAATTCACAACAAAAAAATGAAGTCAAAATTCTTAAACCTGACACCGAAACAACAAGCAACTGCAATTTTGATTTTTGGATTTGTTTTGACCATTACAATATTTTACGGTCTAACAAATCAATTTAAAGGAGTAGAAATACCCAAAGACTATGAAGTACTTATCGGGAAGTGAAAAATAACTACCGCCAACATTGTATCCTATGAAAAGCCCTAGTCCAGTTCTCTAAAGTTAAATAATAATTTCTTTTTGCCTTAAACCACTTTTTTTCTTTTAATATAACTTGCTCGGCATCCTATATGTGATACACTTTTTTTGTGTTCACCGGCATCTGTATGATCATAAGCTATAATAGGTTCGGTGAAAGCTCCCCTTAAAACCGAACTGTTTAAAAGTAGAACGATAAGAACCCCAAATCTTACCCCCAACTTTTGCGCATGGATCCTGTAGAGTTTTTGTAGTGTTCCGATAGATAAGTGTGAAGCAAAAACCCGACAGGGCGCAACCTACTTTTTGGATTTCAGTAGCCCATATCCTCACCTGTACCCCTCGCCTTATTGATGCTCCTTCCAAGCGCCTTGATGATCTTGGCCGCCATTTGTACTTTATTGGTCGGAATACTGGGAGCTTTGACCCCCATCGTTTTAAGTAGCTTAAACACCATGTCCTTTTCCTTCGTGGGCAGTCCCATGACCTTGGCAAAGAACTTCCCCGGTTCCTTGGCATGGGCCTTTCTCCCCACATAGGATTCCACATAGTTCCGTTTGAACCTCAAAGGTCTTTTCGGCCGTTTGGTAAAAACTGTCCCGATCAAATCCTCTCTTGACCGTCTTTCCGTTCAGTTCCACTTCGGATGCCTTGGGCTTGGACATTAGGGAAAGGGTATAGGTGTTCGTCACGTCCCTTCTGCTGACTATGATGTGGATATGGGTCTGTGGCCCCTCTTTTTGCATCCCTGCGGCCACCAACTGTCCGTTCTGTTTGAGTGGGGCCAATCTTTCTTGTTCTTTGATTTTTTTTTCAAGCTCATTGACATTCCCGATGGATTCGCCCCTTTCCACTTTCCGTATCTCGTTCCTGAGCCTTGCTATCTCCCCTCGGTAGGGTGCATTCTCCTGAACCTGCTTATCAAATCCCCGATAGGTGCGTTCATGCTCGATCTTAGCGTAATATTTCAGGTTTTCGGCCTTGACCTCTTGGTTCCTATGGAAACTCTTGGCATAATCCTCCATGAGCTTCCTTGTGTATTCCCTTAGCATGTTTGGGTCATTTCCAATGGCCTTCAGTTCCCTTTGGTTGGGACTGACCACTATGGAATAGAATTTCGGGTCTTTCTGCCTTAGTTTTGCAGTATTGGCATCTATTTTCTCAATGACCGTTTGTGGGCGTACGCTGTCATTTTCTTGGTCAAAGAACTCTTCCCTTTGTTCGGGCAACCTATCTTGGTTCTCCTTTTCCAGATAATCCACATAGTTCCCTACACTGGAGTTGTAGGTACTGCCCATTTTCTGTGCCGAGATGGTAAGGTACATAAGCGCTATCTTAATTGATATTTCAGGCTTTCAAAATCCCCGATGCACATATTGATTTTTAGATGTGGTTTGTCCATAATAGGCTCCACTTTCTCCACATTGTGGAGGATTTCATTGCAACGCTTTTTATAGCTTTCAAATTCTTTTAGTATTCTATCGTGTTCTGTTTTCGGAACGGTGTTTCTGGGCTCCAAAAAATCCATTCGTTCTTCCTGTATCTGGACGGGTTTCCGTCTTGGTTTCCTCCCTTCCTTTACATAGGACTCTTAAAGAATGAGTACCATTTCATAGGTGGGCCAGATACTGGTCTTTTCCATGTTCTTGAGAATGGCGATGATCCTATCATATTTCTTCATCAGCTGACGCTCCAACTTTTTGATACTGTCAAGGATAACCTTTGTTCCCTCCCCAAAAGGGTTAAGGTTGTTCTCCTTGAAGTATTGTATCATTCCAACCAATACCTCACTATGGGATTTGTTGAACTTTTTGGAATAACTGCGAAAGCGTGTGGCCGTTTCTTTCTTTATGGTAATATTGGAATAACCACCGGTTCCCTTCTTCGTTCTGTCATTTGTTGATTGCTTTTCCATAGGTGCGATTTTATTTTTTAGTGAAATTGCGTCATTTTTTGCGTCAAAAATTTCTTGTGTTTACAGGGCTTCCCAAAGGGTTTACTGTAGATTTCAAAAAAGCCTACTATAGCCCCTGATTTTGCATAGTATTCCAGTAAGTGTTCAATTAACTGGTATTCAACGTGTTGAAGACTCGAAAACAACTGTGATGGCGCATTTTGCGCATCACCCTCTTGCTATTCCTTCGTCCCGCAAGCGGGAACGAATAAATACAAGCTGGTTTGGAAATCAGCTACTACTTAATTTTTTTTTGGTTTGTACGGGCTTTAGGAAAGTCAAATCATATAATTGCTACCGTACTAATTGTGTTTCAAAACACTTTCTAAATATAATGAATTTTACCCATTTTCTTGTTCTCCAACAATCAAGGTAGATTATAGTCTTGGTATCCTTGATAGTAACCTTGCAATGATTTAAGTAAAAGAAATTGGAAAGCGAGAGATAGAATTTCTTTAAACTTTAGAATGGAAATTCGTATAGTAGTGTCCAACGAAAGAGTAGGGGCAAGTCGTGATAAAATTGCATTAGAAAGAGGACCGCTAGTATACTATGTTGAAGAAGCTGATAGTCCTTCCGGTGTCATTTCACTATAAAATTCCGGAAAAACCAATTCTCGAATATAGCTTTGATAAAGGGTTGTTGAATGGCTTGGAAAAATTACAGGAATTGCCATGCTAGCTGGCCAAAAAAAGAAGATAACTGCTATACCATATTTTGCAAGGGCTCACAGAGAAATGGGGAAATGTCAGTATGGCTAGATTTCAAATAATTTATTATGGACAGTTAATGGATATTAAAGGGATGCAGTAGATTAAAGTCAGAGTTTAAAACTAAAACCTTCCTCCACTTTTCTTTTGTATTTTTCTGCGTCAAATTGAAAAAGATACGCACCTTTCTTTGATGAACTCGTATCTTTTTCCTTTAGTTTTATTAGAATATCTAAGGAATTGAACTTGCTAATAAAGTTACGTTTATCCAGTTTGTTATCCAAGATTGCCTCGTACAATTTCTGCAACGTTCGCATGGTAAATTTTTCAGGTAGAAGTTCAAAGCCTATGGGTTTGCTAAGTGCCTTTCTTCGTAAACGTGCCATAGCCCTCTCCACCATTAGATTATGGTCAAAAATCAACTTAGGGGCATCTTTAAGGGTGAACCATTTTGCAGATTCTTTAAGAAGAGTATTCTTGTCAGGTTGAGACAGGTCGATGAGGGCATAGTAAGCAACGGATAAAGTCCTATCGGCCGGATCGCGGTCTACCTTGCTGAAGGTGTGTAATTGCTCCATGTAAATTTCGTTGAGTCCGGTAAGATGCTGCAGAACCCTTGTTGCAGCCTCGTCCAGAATCTCTTCTTTTTTCAAGAATCCCCCAATAAGGGACCATTTGCCCTGTTCTGGTTCAAAATTCCTTTTGATCAATAATATTTTTAGCTCTTCTTGATCAAAACCAAAGATGATGCAATCGACGGCCAATAATATTTTGTCCTCTTTGTTATACGTATTAAGTGTCATTTTATGTGGAAAATAGTAACCCGATGGGTTATTTACGTCTCTTACTGCATCAAAATAAGAACAGTTTTAAGAATATAAAACAAATTTTGTTAATTATTATTGTTTGCAAATTTACCCTATACCTTGAGTTTCCTAATAAGTAATATGAATTGGTGTAATCGTGTAGTGATTAATCAATTCGAAAAAAATCAATTTTACTTTTATTTCATTGGCTATTTACCATTAGGATAAAGAAAATAATATTTGATTACTTTTTTTGATGCAAAGGCCTGATTTTTAACAAACTTGAGAAGTCCCTATAGGATATAAATGTTAAAAATTAAAATTATAAAAATAATCCCACTATATTTATTAAGTGTATTTGTTACATTTGTTCATCTTCCATCTAAGAATGGCATACTAATTGAGTCAGAAACAATAGGTGGTTTTTGTTGAAGATTCTATATATCCATAGCTCCTTTTTAAAGGGAGACCAATAATATTTGAAGTTTCAGAAGTGCAAAAATTATAGTCAAATAATCGTTCGATTGGAAGAACTTGCACAAAGGATTGTTGGTGTTTTTTTTATTTAAAAGGACTACAAAGGAAATTAAAAGACCTTATATATGCAGTTAAAAAATTTCGCCAAATCAAATTCGCTTATTAGCAAATGTTTTACCCGTTTGTTATTTCTACTGAGTTCATTTACTGTTTTTGCACAAATGCAACCTTTTGAATTACAAGATGTAAGACTATTGGAAGGTCCATTTAAAAATGCCCAAGATGTTGATATGCAGTATATTCTTGAGTTGGAGCCGGATAGGCTCTTAGCTCCCTATTTAATCGATGCCGGATTTCCCACAAAAGAAAATCGCTATGGAAACTGGGAAAGCATTGGACTGGATGGGCATATTGGCGGACATTACTTATCGGCTTTAGCAATGATGTACGCTTCCACAGGTAATGAAGAACTTAAGACACGTTTAGATTATATGCTGTCGGAATTGGAGCGTTGCCAAATTAAAAATGGTAATGGTTATGTCGGCGGTATCCCTGAAGGGAAAGTGTTTTGGGAACGTATCCATAATGGTGATATCGATGGTAGTGGTTTTGGTCTGAACAATACTTGGGTGCCACTATATAATATCCATAAATTGTTTGCGGGCTTAATTGATGCTTACCGGTATGCCGGTAGTGAAAAAGCAAAATCAATTGTTATAAAATTGGGGGATTGGTTTATTAATCTTATAGAACCACTTTCTCATGAACAAATACAAAACATTTTAAAAACCGAGCATGGCGGCATCAATGAATCTTTTGCCGATTTATATTTGATCACAAATGATGAGAAATACCTGGAAACGGCAAAAAAATTAACTCATGAAAGCTTCTTGGAGCCACTGCTGAATGAAGAAGATAAGTTGACCGGACTACATGCCAACACCCAAATACCAAAAGTTATAGGTTATGAAAAAGTTGCAGAGTTAACCAATAATGAAGCCTTATCCGAAGCTGTTGAGTTTTTTTGGAGAAATGTAGCACTAACTAGAACTGTGGCGTTCGGAGGCAACAGCGTGGCGGAGCATTTTAATCCTATCGATGATTTTAGTGGTATGATAAAATCCAATCAAGGTCCGGAAACATGTAACTCCTATAACATGGTCCGGTTAAGCAAATCCTTGTTCCTTGATAATAATGATTTGAGTTATTTAAACTTTTATGAGCGTACGCTTTACAATCATATTTTGTCCAGTCAGCATCCTGAAAAAGGAGGTTTTGTATACTTTACACCTATTCGACCTAATCACTATAGAGTGTATTCGCAACCTGAAACCAGTATGTGGTGCTGTGTAGGTTCTGGTTTGGAAAACCATACAAAATACGGGGAACTCATATATAGCCATAATGAAAATGATGTATTCGTAAACTTATTGATTCCTTCTACCTTGAATTGGAAGGAAAAAGGCATTGAATTAACTCAAAGCACAAAATTCCCGTATGAAAATCAATCCGAAATCGTTTTAGACCTTAAAAAGAAACAGACTTTTTCATTAAATATACGTCAGCCCAAATGGGCAGAAAATTTTGAGTTTTTAGTGAATGGTGAAATTCAAAAAATACAAGAAAAACCTTCTAGTTATATAACGATAAATAGAAAATGGAAATCTGGTGACAAGATTGCAGTCAGATTTAAAACTTCGACACATTTAGAACATTTACCAGATGGTTCTAATTGGGTTGCTTTTGTTGATGGTCCGATTGTTCTGGCTGCTAAAACCTCCACAGAGGATTTGGATGGTTTATTTGCAGATGACAGCCGCATGGGACACGCTACGCATGGTAAGTATATTCCTTTGGATGAAGCTTACGCATTGGTTGGTGATGAAGATAGCTACCTTTCTAAACCAAAAGATATTGGAAAACTTCATTTTAGCATGGATTCTTTAGAACTTCAACCATTTTTTGAAGTGCATGATGCGCGCTACCAAATGTATTTTCAAACCTATAATGCTGAAGAATATAAAGAAAAACAAGCTATTCTCAAACAACAAGAAATGGCTGCAGCCGCTCTTGAGGCTAAAACCATTGACAAGGTAAGTTGCGGCGAACAACAGCCTGAAGTTGGTCATTTATATGAAGGGGAAAAAAGCTTCTCTGGTTATGATGAAGATAAGTTTTGGAGAAGTACACGCGGGTATATGTCTTACCAACTTTTGAACAAAAATCAAGAAGGTCAATATATGGATATTTCAGCATTGAATGACATTTCATTGGATGCTATCGACATATCGGTTAATGGCAAACCTGCTGAAATAATTTCAACAAAAAATAAAACCATTCGAATAAAATTAGGTAACACCGAGCTTATTGCCATAAAAATTTCTTCCACTAATGACAGGCCAACACCTCGATTTTATGAACTAAGAATTGTTAAATCTTGACAAATATTTATACATTCAATCATTTGAAATGTATCGCAAACTATGGATTATGAATAAAGAGAAATTTTTTTTGAGGATATTTTTGTTTAGGCCAGATTATGGGATAACCATATTGCTATTTTTAATGTTTGGTGAGAATTGGGCACAACAGGAAAAGCAAGACTATCCAATTCAACCCATAGCATTTACAAATGTTCGTATTGAGGATGATTTTTGGGAAAGAAGGTTGGAGACCAATAGAGAAGTTACTATTCCCTATACATTTCAAAAGAGCGAGGAAACAGGAAGAATCAATAATTTTGAACGAGCTGCGGGATTGGAGGAAGGACCATTTGAAGGAATATTCTTTAATGATTCAGATGTATTTAAGATTATTGAAGGAGCTAGTTATTCCCTTCAGGTACATCCCGATGATAAATTGAAAAAATACCTTGATGATCTAATTGCGAAAATAGCTTTGGCACAAGAGGATGATGGGTATTTATATACGAATAGGACTATTGATCCATCAAAAGCTGCTGATAAGGGAGGTAAGAATAGATGGACCAATTTGGAGACATTCCATGAACTATATAATGTAGGCCATCTTTATGAGGCTGCTGTTGCCCATTATGAAGCAACAGGACAAAGAAGTCTTTTGGATGTAGCTATAAAAAATGCAGATTTAGTGGAAAAGGTTTTTGGTCCTGGTAAAAATATGGGAGTGCCTGGCCATCAAGAAATCGAAATGGGCTTGGTAAAGCTCTATAGGGTTACTGGAGATGATAAATATTTAAATCTTGCCAAATTTTTTATAGACCAACGCGGTAATGCAAAAGGACATAATTTATATGGTGAATATTCTCAGGATGCAGAACCTTTTGTAAAACAAAAGAAAGCCGTAGGACATTCGGTTAGGGCTGGGTATTTTTATTCAGGAGCCACGGATATTGCCGCAATAAAGGGCACCCATGAGTATGATTCGTCCTTACATAGCATATGGGACAATATAATTGACACCAAAATATATCTTACTGGTGGTATTGGAGCTGAACCCAAACATGAAGGTTTTGGACCAGATTATGAACTGCCAAATGCTACAGCCTATACAGAAACTTGTGCTGCAATTTCGTTAATGTTTTGGAACCATAGACTTTTTTTATTGGATGGGGATGTGAAGTATATGGATGTCTTTGAAAGAACACTATATAATGGATTTTTATCCGGAGTATCTTTTGAAGGAAATACTTTCTTTTATCCCAACCCCTTGGAGGCGGATGGTTTTTCAACATTTAATCAGGGGGTTTGCGGACGTTCCCCTTGGTTTGATTGTTCTTGCTGCCCCGTAAATGTTGTAAGGGTTCTACCCTCCCTACCTGGATATATTTATGCCGTTAAAGACGAGGAAGTGTATGTGAATTTATTTATTGGAAGCAAGGCGGATGTGGAAGTAGACGACCAAATTTTAATGATAAATCAGAAAACAAATTACCCGTGGGACGGCACAATTGAATTTACTTTCGACAATAAGGAAGAAGTTACTACTAATCTTAAGATTCGGGTGCCAGGTTGGCTGCGGGGAGAGGTAATGCCGGGAAATCTTTATGAATACCTTGAAAAAAAGGACCTTAAAGTAGGGTTGAGTGTTAATGGTGAACGTCAGGAGTTGAACATGAATAACGGATATTTGGATTTAGGCAAACGTTCGTGGAAGGCTGGGGACCATATCTCATTGAATTTTCAGATGGCCGTTCGTCAAGTAGTGGCTAATGATAAGGTAATGGCCAATCGTGGAAAAATAGCTATGGAGAGGGGACCATTGGTTTACTGTGCCGAAGAGGTAGATAATCCTATCGGTGTATTATCATTAGAAATCCCCGACAAAATGAATCTTGAATACACATTTGACAAAGGACTACTGGAGGGCTTGGGTAAAATTACGGGCACTTTTCAAATTGAAGGTCAAAACAAAAAAATCACTGCTATACCTTATTTTGCTTGGGCACATAGAGAAATGGGAGAAATGGCGGTTTGGCTGAATTCAAAGTAACTTGCCTTTATTGATAAGGATACTGGGTTGATAACAAATTTTTATAGCAGTTTAAAATTATTATAGGTGCCAAATGGTAAATTTCTCAGGAAACAGTTCATAGTTAATGGACGTACTGAGTGCTATTCTTTTTAATCTTGCCATAGCTCTTTCTGCCATTTAATCGTGATCATAGATTAATATAGGTGTTTCTTTAATACCAAACCTTTGTATTGGATTTTTTTAAGAGTTCTTCATTATGAGAGACAATGCCGATCAATGTATAATGACCTACCCAAATTGTATATACTACAGGGTCACGATTTAGTTTTTAGAATGAATATGCCTGCTTCCATATAGATGACATGAAGTCCTGTCAAATGATGTAAAATTCTTGGTAAGGCTTTATCCAGATTTCCTTCATTTTTTTACCTCTACAAGTAATGATTACTTTCAACTTTCAGGTTTAAAAACACGTTGGACCAATAGTGTTTTAAATTCTTCATTTTCACAACTAAAGATAATACAATCCACTGCGGCAAGAACTTTGTATTATTTGTTTAACACCATTTTGTCAATACAAATTAGCAAGAGCAGAATATCTCCCAAAAAATCAATTAAACTGTTATTTAATTTGAATATTAATATTTTTTCGTGTTAAAATTACACGTAATTATGTTTTTTTCTTGCTAAATTCAATTATCTTCAGTTTATTTACATGTGTAATTTTCACACTTAACGAACAACCTAACTCACATTATGAAAAAAAAACTAACTCTTTTCGGATTTAAATTTCGATTTCCCAAGAATGTTGGGATATTGACTTTTCTATTACTTTTGACTACTTTATGGGGCTTTGGTCAAACTCAAGGCACAATACAAGGTACGGTGATAAGTGCCACCGATAATATTCCTTTAATGGGGGTCAATGTAATCGTAAAAGGTACTACCGTGGGTACCGTAACTGATTTTGATGGGAAATATTCAATTCAGGCATCTGCCACTGATGAATTGCAATTCTCATCTATTGGATTTCAGACTCAAGAAATAGAAGTGGGAAATCAGACCATACTAGATGTATCGTTAACGGAGGATTTCACCCAACTAAGTGAGGTGACAGTAACAAGTATTGGTTATGGTACAGTTGAAAGAAGAGAAATTACCAGTGCTGTTGCTAGTGTTGATGCTGAAGAGTTCAACAAGGGTAATATCAACGATCCGGCACAACTTTTACAAGGTAAAGTTGCTGGTCTTTCAATCGCTAAACCTGGTGGTGATCCTAATGCAGGTTTTAATATACGATTGAGGGGGCTATCGACATTTGGTGCCAATTCTCAACCCTTAATTGTTATAGATGGTGTAATAGGCGGTTCTCTATCCTTAATCGACCCTAATGACATTAAGTCTATAGAAGTTCTTAAGGATGCTTCCGCTGCAGCCATATATGGTACAAGAGGGGCTTCAGGTGTAATCCTCGTTACTACAAAAAAAGCGACCGGTGTAGATGCCTCAAGAGTTGACTACAATACCTATCTAGCTATGGAAAGCGTTGCTAAATTTGTTCAAAATTCTACCCCCGATCAGTATCGTGAGGCAGGAGGAGTAGATAACGGGTTTGAGACAAATTGGTTGGATTTGGTAACGCATACCGGAATTACACAAGTTCACAATTTAGCCATATCCAACGGAACAAAAAATGGTAATTATAGGGCTTCAATCAATTACAGGGATGTTGAAGGAATAGCAAAGGGCACAGGTTTCGATCAGCTGAACGCACGATTCAATTTTGAGCAACGTGCATTAAACAATAAGTTAACGTTAACATTAAATGGAGGTATTACAAGAAGGAACGCCCAATTCAAGCCTTATGAAGCGCTAAGGTTTGCTATAATAGCCGACCCGACTGCTCCAGTTTATAATGGTGGTGACCCTGCCAATGGATATTGGGAACCTAGTACTCCAGAATACCATAATCCCGTTGGAATTGCTAATGAAGTTACGGATGAAGGTACTTTTAAGACCTTACTTGGTAATATAAGGGCCAAGTATAATTTTACGGATAACCTTGACTTAACTGCGTTTTATTCGCTTCAATATGAGAGCGACCTACGTTCCCAATATTTTTCCTCCAAAACCCGTTTTTCAGGTGGTTCAGGACAACAAGGCCGTGCAAGAAAGGAAACCGAAGACAGGGAAAATGAATTATTTGAATTAACTGCTAATTATCAAAAGAGTTTTAATGGTCTTAAGGTTTCCCTATTAGGAGGTTATTCTTGGCAACAATTTGTATTCGAAAACTTTAATGCGTTTAATACAAACTTTATAACCGATGATTTGTTATATAATGCCTTAGAACTTGGTTTGGGTACCGCAACAGGAAGCGATGCTTTTGCAGGTATGAATAGTCAGAAAGAAGAATCACGTTTGATTTCATTTTTTGGAAGAGCTATGTTGAACTATGAGGATAAATTTTTTATTAGTGGTTCCTATAGAAGGGAAGGTTCATCAAAGTTTGGTATTAACGAACAGTGGGGTGATTTTTACTCTATAAGTGGCGGAATTGATTTTGCTGAACTGTTTGATGAAATACCGTTTAGTTCACTAAAACTTCGTGCGGGTTATGGAATTACAGGGAACCTGCCCAACCAAAACTATGAAAGCCGTGTTAGATTGTCTAGGGGTGCAAGAAGCTTTTTCAACAATAGTAGATATTTGCAAGGGGTAAATTTTGCTTCAAACCCAAACCCTAATCTTAAATGGGAGGAAAAGGCGGAGACAAACGTAGGACTCGATTTTGGCTTTTTGGATTCTAGATTATATGGGTCGATTGATTTTTATAGTAGAAACACAACCGATGTTTTACAGTCAGTTAGTGTTCCTGTTCCACCTAATTTTTTCGGAACAACGTTGTTGAATATTGGGGAGCTAAAATCGAATGGTCTGGAAATAGCGCTGAATGGTGCAGTAGTGCAAAAACCTGATTTTGGTTATAATACCGGGATTACTTTTTCCACTTTTAATACAGAATTAGTGAGTTTAGATGGTGATAGGGAACAAATTTTCTTAGGAAATCTTGGCGCTCCTGGACTAAACAATATTCTGGTAATACGCGTAAAAGAGGGTGAGAAAATTGGAGATATCATGGCTCCTACCTATGAAGGGTTGGATGACCAGGGAAGAAGAATTATTACAGATGTGAATGGGGATGGAACAATTAACCAAGAGGACGATGCAATCGTGGCAGGTAATGGGCTACCAGATTTTGAGATGGGTTGGAGCAACTCTTTTAACTATAAGAATCTGGATTTGAACTTTACCATTAGGGGGGCATTTGGCCATAGTCTTGTAAATATTAATAGAGCATACTATGAATCTCCTGCTGCATCAAATAACTACAATCCAGTAAGGACGAAGTATTACCTGCCAGAATTGACCCAGCCAGAAAGTTGGAATAGCTATTATGTCGAAAAAGCCGATTTTGTGAAATTGGACAACATTACCTTGGGTTATAACTTTGAGATTGCAAAAACTTCTCCAATAAAAAGCTTTAGGTTATATGCTTCTGGTCAAAACTTATTTGTTATAAGCGGATATACCGGTGTAGATCCTGAAGTACATTATTCTTATGGGAATTCACCATTAGCACCTGGTATTGATGATAGAAATTCATATTTCCGTACGAAAACGGTTAGTTTAGGCTTAAACATTGGACTATAATTAAAAAATTTGCAACATGAAAACATTAAAAATAAAATCAATAATTATAGGTGCCCTAGCCTTTGTCTTTGGCATCTCTTGTACGGATCTTGAAACAGAGATTTATAGCGATTTGACACCGGAAACGGAATACACTACTACTGATACACAATTGGCGGCTATTTTAACTGCTTACGAGCCACTAAAAGGTTATGCTGGAAGTTATTTCAACCTTCAAGAACTATCTACAGAAACTAGTGCAGCTCCTGCAAAATTTGGTCCATGGGACGATGGAGGACTTTGGGCAAGGTTACATAGACATGAATGGGAAAATAATTCCGGTGATATCAATGGGGCTTGGAATTTGTGTTTTAGCGGAGTATCTACTTGTAATAGGCTTATAGAGGAATTTCAAACATCAACTGCTGATACGGAGGCTGCTGTTAACGAACTTCGTGCTTTGAGAGCGCTATATTTTTATATGGCCATGGATCTCTATGGGGATGTTCCATTAGTTACAACGTTTGCTACAGCTGATGCTAACCCATCGAGAACACCAAAGCAAGAAGTTTTTAATTATATCGTTTCAGAATTGGAAGAACTGATTCCACTTCTGCCAACAGGTACGAAAGGTGAGCTTTACGGTAGAATCAATAGTTGGTCGGCAATGGGTATATTGGCTAGAGTATATTTAAATGCAGAAATATATACCGGAACAGCTCAATGGGATAAAGTTGCCACTTTGACACAACAAATAATAGATGGAGGTCAATTTATTTTGGAACCCAATTATCTAGATAATTTTGAAATAAAGAACGAAGGTTCAAATGAAAACATTTTGGTGGTTCCTTATTCCAAGTCTAGTGGGGCACAATTTACGATTCATATGGAGACCCTACACCCCTTAAACCAGCAAACTTATGATTTGCAAAACGGACCATGGAATGGATATACGGCATTGGAGGAATTCTATAACTCATTTGATGAAGCAGATGGGCGTAAGGAAATGTTTATTGTTGGTCAACAATACACAAGTTCCGGTGAACCTATCAACGATCCAAATGGAGCTATTGAGGTGGATTCGGAGGGTAATCCTGAGCCTGATGGTCCACCATTAATATTTACTCCCTTTATTAATGAATTAACACCAAAGGCTTTTAGCCAGTCTGGCGCACGTATTGGAAAATATAATATTGAAAATGGAATTGGTACGGCAATGGATAACGATTTTCCGGTGGTAAGGTACGCAGATGTTGTACTTATGAGGGCAGAAGCCTTATGGAGGCTTGATAACTCAAGTGCAGAGGCGGTTGAATTGATTAGGCAAGTACGTGAACGGGTAGGTTTGGGAGCAATTGATCCTATTACCGAGGACGCGCTCTATGATGAAATTCAAAGAGAATTGGCATTTGAATGCCAAGCAAGAACAGTCATGAATAGATTTGATAGATTTGATACACAATGGTGGGAAAAAACCATTACCGATTCCAATAAAAAGGTTTTCCCCATACCAACAGATCAGCTTAATGGTAATCCTAATCTTGTTCAAAATCCAGGATATTAAGGAACTAAAAATTGTTGTTTGCGTTAGTTAAATTAGGAAAGATGCTATTTTTATGTGTCTTTCCTATTTTTTATCCTAAATATCGAATGAAAAGAAAAGTTTTATTTTTTTGTATTTTACTTTCTCCAGTACTATTCCTATCATGTGAAATAAAAATTGGAAATGAGCAATCTGTAAATAATGAAACCAAACTATTTTCGTTAGTATCTCCTTCCCAAACAAATATTCATTTTGAAAATGAATTAAGGTATACCGAAGATTTCAATACCTATACCTATCGTAATTTTTATAATGGTGGCGGTGTTGCGGTCGCTGATATAAATAATGATGGACTTCAGGACCTGTTCTTTACGGGAAGTATGGTATCCAACAAACTGTACCTCAACCAAGGTGATTTTAATTTTAAGGACGTTACCGATGAAAGTGGTCTTAATTCCTTAGGTGTTTGGTCAACAGGCGTAAGTTTTGCCGATGTAAACGGAGATGGGTTATTGGATATCTATTTATGCAAATCAGGAAAGCCTGAAGGAAAGCGTAGGTATAATGAACTTTTCATCAATAAAGGGTTGGATGAAACTGGTACATTTCCGGTATTTCAAGAAATGGCTAAAGAATATGGAATAGCGGATTACGGATTTTCTACCCATTCTGCATTTTTTGATTTTGATAAGGATGGAGACTTGGATATGTATCTGTTAAATAATTCCATTAAATCTATTGGAAACTATGATCTTAAGAAAGACCAACGTCTAATAAGAGATCCCTATGGTGGAAATAAATTATATAGAAATGACGGTTCTACATTTACCGACGTAAGTGAAGAAGCCGGTATTTATGGAAGTACCATAGGTTTTGGCTTGGGGGTAACCATTGGAGATATTAATAAAGATGGTTGGCAAGATATTTTTGTATCCAATGACTATTTTGAAAAAGACTATCTCTATATAAACAATGGGGATGGCACTTTTACTGAAAATCTAGAAAATAGTATCGGTGAAATTAGTTTGGGGTCAATGGGCGCAGATATGGCAGATATCAATAATGATGGTTTTCCGGAAATATTTGTAACAGAAATGCTACCCAAAGAGGAATCCCGTTTAAAGACAAAGGCAATTTTTGAGGATTGGAATAAATATCAGGCAAATATAAAGGCTGGATATTACAAACAATTTTCAAGGAATGTCCTACAATTGAACAGAGGTTACAAAGGCGAATCTAATGATGTTTTTATGAGTGAGATTTCCAGATTTTCTGGAGTTGAAGCTACGGATTGGAGCTGGGGAGCCTTGATAGCCGACTTGGATAACGACGGTCTAAAAGACTTATTTGTAGCTAATGGAATCTATAAGGATCTAATTGATCTAGATTATTTGAATTTTTATGCTGATCCTATAACTGCACGCCGTCTTTTTGAAGAAAGGGGAAGTTTTTTAAAAGAATTGATAGACAATATTCCATCTAATCCCCAGCCAAATTTTGCTTTTAAAAATAATGGAGATTTAACTTTTGAAAACCAGGCAAAGGTTTGGGGGCTTGATATGCCCACATTTTCTAACGGGTCTGCTTATGCAGATTTGGATAATGACGGTGATCTTGATTTGGTATTGAACAATGTGAACATGCCGGCCTCTGTTTATCGAAATAACTCGGAAAAGTTACGTGAAGACAATCATTTTTTGACGGTTTCCTTGCAGGGCAAGGACAACAATACATTCGCTTTGGGTAGTCAGGTTACGATATACCAGGATAATAACGTGCAATATCAAGAACTGGCACCAATGAGAGGGTATCAATCGTCTGTAGACTATAGGTTGCACTTCGGGCTTGGTTCAAGTTCAAAGGTTGATTCTATTCGTATTCAATGGCCAGATTTAACGGTGCAAATAGAAAAGAACATATCTATTGATACTATTCTTCTCATTTCCTACAATAACAGAATCAATGAAGATGGAAGTTCTTTTTTGAAACCGAATTACCAAAATTATCTTAAGCCCATATTCAATTCTGAAAGGAGCGCTAAGGGTCTGGAGTATTACTATAAAAAGTCCGGATTTGATGATTTTGACCGTAACCCCTTACTGTTTCACATGCAATCTGCCGAAGGTACTAAAATTACGATGGGCGATGTAAATACAGACCATAAAGAAGATGTTTTTATTGGAGGAGGCAAGGGTGAACCTGGGAGGTTGTTTGTTCAAAATGCTAACGGTAGGTTTTATATAAAACCACAGGTCAGTTTCGAAAAGGATAAATCCAGTATGGATTCGGATTCTTGTTTCTTTGATGCCGATAATGATGGTGATTTAGATTTATATGTTTGTAGTGGAGGCAATGAACTGCCTTCTACTTCATCCTCCTTAAAGGATAGATTATATATTAATAATGGTAATGGGGTATATTCACTTTCGAACCAAAATTTACCAACTAGGCGTTACGAGAACTCTTCAAGCGTAGCGGCCGCTGATATTGATAATGATGGTGATATTGATCTATTTGTAGGTATACGTTCCAAATCGTTTGAATATGGTCAACCTGTAAACGGATACATTTTAATTAATGATGGAAGTGGAAATTTTACCAATAAGACCGAAAGTTTGACGCCAAGTCTTTTAAACCTAGGTATGATAACTGATGCAAAGTGGTTTGATTACGATGGGGACAACGACCAAGATTTAGTGGTTGTAGGGGATTGGATGCCAATAACCGTATTTGAAAATAGAGAGGGTTCTTTTATAAACCGTACTCAAGAACTTGGATTAAAGGATAGCCAAGGATTTTGGAACACAATTGAAATTGCCGATTTAAATGCAGATGGTCATCAAGACTTGATAGTCGGCAACCACGGACTTAACTCTAGGTTTAAGGCTTCAACTAATAAACCTGTTAGAATGTATGTTAAGGATTTTGATGAAAACGGAAAAACGGAACATATAGTAACAACGTATAAAGGTGAAAAGGAATACCCCCTGATAGGAAAGACAGATTTGGTATCACAGCTACCTTATCTTAGGAAGAAATATTTGAAATTCGAGAGTTATCAAGGTCAAACAATGGAGGATATTTTTGGAAAAAAAGCCATTGAAGAATCACAAATACTGGAAGTACAAACTACCGAAACTACTTGTTTTATGTATAAAAATGGAAAATACGTGAAAATAGATCTTCCTTCAGAAGCTCAGTTTACACCCATATATGCTATTGAGGTATTGGATTATGATAGTGATGGGAATCTGGATATCCTCTTGGGAGGCAATTTTTATTGGTCAAAACCTGAGGTGGGAATTTACGACGGTAATAGGTCTCTTTTACTTAAAGGAAATGGTAAAGGTAATTTTTCAACCTTGACCACTTCGCAATCAGGATTATTTGTAGAAGGGGAGGTCCGTGATATAAAAAGTATAAAGGTAGGCGACGAAAAAGTTACGCTATTTTTAAAATTGAACGATAGCCTTTCAGTTTTAAGGCATTAAAAACAAATCGATGAAGTCGAAATCAGTTTTTTTTATAATTGGCTGTTTTAGCCTATCCATTTTTTTTATAGGGTGTGCTAAATCAAATGAAGCCAAATATAAACTTTTAGAAAAAAATGAATTGGCCAAAGGGATTCGTCATGATAGTTTGTTCAAAGGGCTTTATCTTAAAATGCCACTTAAGGAGTTTAGAACCTATAGTTTTGATATGAATATTAAAGGAAAATTTAAACAAGGTGGGCAAAAAAGCCCCAATTGGGTACAAACTGAATTAAATGAAATGAGCTACCCGGCAACCTTGACCTTTTATCCCCAATTTAAAAATGACTCTATTAATGAAATGAATGCTGCCATTTATTATGAGAACGCTAAATTTAAGGATGGCATTTTCGAAAGAGATAGTCTTATGCTCGATGTTCTTAACCTATTGGATAAATGGTATGGGGGAGAGACTTTCAAGATTAAAAGCCCAAAATTTTACAAGGAGGATGTTCATGTAAAGGTTAATGGAAATCGTAGAATTACAGTTTATCCAGATGCAAGTGGCCAAATAATAAACTTATGGTATGTTGATTTGACCAATTTAAAAGAAGAACGTCAATGAGGAAACAGGTTTTATTTGCTACAATAGGATTTCTGTCTTTCGTAAGCTGTGTTCAAGAGGCTAAAAAAGAAGAAACAACGAAACTTTTCGAGTTGTTGGATAAAGATGACACCGGTATTTCTTTTGTCAACCAACTAGAATATGATAAAGATTTTAATGTGTTTACATATAGAAATTACTATAATGGTGGTGGGGTCTCTATTGGAGATATTAATAATGATGGCTTGTCTGATATTTATTTTACATCAAACCTACAATCCAATAAACTATACTTGAACAAAGGAAACTTTTATTTTGAGGACATTTCAAAACAGGCAGGTATTGAGGGCAACCGCTCATGGTCTACAGGGGTGAATATGGTAGATGTTAATGCAGATGGTCTTTTGGATATCTATGTTTGTAATTCTGGGGATATTGATGGTGACGATAAGCAAAACGAACTTTTTATAAATAATGGAAATTTGACTTTTACAGAAAGTGCTGAACAGTATGGTTTGGCTGATAATGGCCTTTCTACCCATTCCGTATTTTTTGATTATGATAATGACGGCGATTTAGATGCCTATGTTGTTAACAATTCTTTTAGGGCAATAGGTTCGTTCAACATAAATAAAAACGAACGGCATATTAGGGATTCTTTAAATGGGGATCGGTTATATAGGAATGAAAATGGTCATTTTAAGGATGTAAGTGAAAAAGCAGGTATCTATGGAAGCACCATCGGCTTTGGATTAGGGGTGATAGTTACGGATATTAATGACGACGGTTGGCAGGATATTTATGTCTGTAATGATTTTTTTGAGAGAGATTATATCTATATGAATAACACGGATGGAACTTTCTCCGAGAAATTGGAAGAGCAAATGCCTTCCATTAGTATGGCTTCTATGGGTATCGATGAAGGTGATATAAATAATGACGGTTTCCCGGAAATTTTCGTTACAGAAATGCTTCCAAATGAAGAGTCCCGTTTAAAGACATCGATGTCCTTTGAGAGTTGGAACAACTATAAAAGCAAGATAAGAAGTGGCTACCATAGTCAATTCACAAGGAATATGTTCCACCTCAATAATGGTTTGGATGCCAATAATGATATTTCATTTAGTGAAATTTCTAGGTTGGAAGGTATGGAAGCTTCGGATTGGAGTTGGAGTGTGCTCATGGCCGATCTTAACCTTGACGGATATAAGGATATCTATATTACAAACGGTGTCTACCAAGACATCCTAAATCAGGATTATTTAAATTATATATCAAGTGAAGTAGTCGCTCGCAGTATGGTTACAGAAAATGGGGTTAACTATAAGAAATTGATAGATATCATACCTTCTAAACCTATTTCGAATGTTGCCTTTTCTGGTCAAAAAGGGATTGGCTTTCATGATAGTACTAAGGAGTGGGGGCTTCAGAAACCGGGATTTTCCAATGGTATGGCCTATGGGGATTTGGATAATGATGGAGATTTAGACCTTGTGGTCAACAATGTAAATTCAGAGGCTTTCATTTATAGAAACCATACGGAGATAATTGCTCCTAATGCGCAGTACTTAAAGGTACAATTAAAGGGAGCGGATAAGAATACCTATGCATTAGGTTCAAAGGTATCGGTCTATCAAAAAGGGGAAGTTCAAGTTTTACGAGAGATGCCTAGTAGAGGATTTCAATCTTCCGTAGATCCTATTTTGAATTTTGGCCTTAAACACAGAACAAATATCGATTCAATTATTGTAGAATGGCCAACTGGCAAAGCCTCTAAAATTTTGGATATTGACGTTAATCAAAAACTTGAAATTGAGGAAGGCAAATTAGGATTACAATTTGAAGAAAAAGATACAAAAAAGAACAAAACCTTAAGTTTTGATTTACGTACCGTTCCAAATGAGGGTATAGGTAGTCTAACACATAAGGAGAATGTCTTTAATGATTTTGATAGAGACGGTATGATTTTTCAAATGAGTTCTACAGAGGGGCCTAAAATGGCGATTGCTGATGTTAATGGTGATGGCCTGGAAGACGTTTACCTTTGTGGAGCGGCGGGTTTTGAAAGTCAACTATTTATACAGACAAAAGGAGGAAAGCTTCAAATTAGAAAAATCGATGATTTTGTCAAAAATAAACGTTCAGAGGATGTGGACGCTCTGTTCTTTGATGCTGATCAAGATGGAGATCAAGATTTGTACGTAGTTAGTGGGGGTAATGAATACCCAACTACTTCCTCTGCCCTGAGCGATCGTCTCTATTTGAACGACGGACATGGTGATTTTGAAGACAGCGGGCAAACACTTCCTACATCTTCCTTTGAGAGCACTTCATGTGTTAGTGCATCTGACTATGATGGTGATGGTGATATAGATCTTTTTGTTGGTGTACGACTAAAGAATAGAAATTATGGACTTCCTCAAAATGGATATATTTTACAGAACAACGGTAAAGGAATATTTAATAATGTCTCGGCAGAATTAGCCCCTGGTTTAAAAGAGTTAGGGATGATTAAGGATGCGGTTTGGACGGATTTTAATAATGACGGAAAACAAGATTTAATCATCGTAGGAGAGTGGATGAGCATTCAACTTTTTACACAGACGGATAAGGGGTTTGAAAAAGTTACAGATAAAGCCCTATCATCATTTTTTGGTTGGTGGAATACTATAGAGGCGGTGGATTTGGATAATGATGGAGACGATGATTATATTTTGGGGAATCATGGTCTTAATAGTAGGTTTAAGGCATCTGATGAAAAACCTATTTCCTGTTATATAAATGACTTTGATAAAAATGGAACAATTGAACAAATAATATGTACCTATAACGATGGTGAAGCTTATCCCTTAGTGCTGCGTCATGATTTAACTGCACAACTTCCATATTTAAAAAAAGAATTTCTAAAATATGAGGATTACAAGCTAAAAAAAATTCAGGATATCTTCACCAAAGAACAACTATCATCGTCCCATGTAAATGAAGTAAATTATTTAGAGTCGGCAGTAATTTGGAACAATGCAGAAGGCTTAAAATTAGAGGCATTACCCAGACAGGCCCAGTATTCTCCCATTTACGCTATAGCCGCTAAGGACGTGAATAACGATGGTTTCAAGGATTTGCTTTTGGGTGGCAACCTCTCAGAGGTAAAACCTGAAATTGGGAAGTATGATGCCAGTTACGGCCTATGCCTTTTGAATGATGGTAAAGGCTCGTTCAAAGCTGTGCCAAATAATGAAATCGGATTAAGAATGAATGGGCAGGTGAGAGATATAAAAGAAATGGATATTGATGGTGAGGATTATTTTTTAGTAGCCAAAAATAATGATGCGGTGCAGTTTGTCAAGATTAAGGAGGGGCTATAGATATGGATTTAAAAAAGCCATTTTTTAAGAACACCTTTATTTGCATAGCGATTGCTTTAGTTTTTTTTAGTTGTAAGGACAAGGTCAAATTGTTTTCTGAATTATCTACTAGTGATACGCACATTGATTTTACGAATACGGTCGTTGAAAGTGATAGTTTTAATATCAACACGTATTTGTATGCCCATAATGGAGGCGGTGTCGCCGTGGCAGATTTCGATAATGATGGTCTACCGGATATTTATTTTACATCAAACCAAGAATCCAACAAACTTTTTATAAATAAAGGCAATCTGGAATTTGAAGATTTTACAGAGAAAGCTAAAGTAGCTGGCCCTATCGGTGTTGGAATTTGGTGTACGGGCGTTACCATAGTTGATATAAATCAAGATGGTTGGTTGGATATTTATGTGAATTATTTATGGGACGGTGATATGTTCAAAGGAGGGAACCAATTGTTCTTAAATAATACAGATGGAACATTTGACCAGAAAGCATCGGAGTATGGTTTGGATCTAAAAGGGTACGCGCAACAATCTGCTTTTTTTGATTTTGATAATGATGGAGACCTTGACATGTATCAATTAAATCATTCCATACATAATCGCGATGTTTATGTGAATGTAGAAAAAAGAGCTATCAGGGATAGTTTGGCTGGAGACCGTTTATTAGAAAACCAAGGAGGCAGGTATATTGATGTAAGTGATAAAGCCGGAATTTTTGGTGGTGCAACTGGTTACGGTTTATCGGTGGCCATAGGTGATTTGGATAACAACGGTTGTCCGGATATTTATGTATCAAATGATTTCCACGATAATGATTACCTGTATTATAATCAGTGTGATGGCACTTTTAAAGAAGGAATCAGGGAGAGCACTTCTAGCACAAGTACCTTTTCAATGGGTAGTGATATTGCAGATGTGAACAATGACGGTCTTTTGGATATTATGACCTTGGATATGAAACCTGAAGATGAGGTTATTCGTAAAAAATCTGCTGGTGCTGATCCATATGATATTTATGAGTTCAAGAAAGGTTTTGGATATTATGACCAGTTTCCTCGCAATATGTTACAACTTAATAGGGATAGTCTATTTAAAGGGTATTCCCAATTTAGTGAAATTTCTCAAATGGTAGGAATTGATGCCACAGATTGGAGTTGGTCCGTACTCTTGGCAGATTATGATAATGATGGCACAAAGGACATATACATTACTAATGGCATTTTAAGAAGGCCAAACGACCTTAATTATATCAATTATACATATAATTCCGCCTCAGAAGAAAAAAAGTCCTCTTTAGAATTAGCTCAGCTTATGCCTGATGGCAAAGTATCTAATTATGCATATAGAAATAAAGGGGATTTGTCCTTTGAAAATGTTTCACAAGAATGGGGATTGGATTTGGTAGGCTGTTCTATGGGATCTGCCTATGGCGATTTGGACAATGATGGCGATTTGGATCTAGTGGTTAATAACCTTAATCAGGCCAATACAATTTACAGAAACAATTCGGAGATGATTAATGACAACAATTATTTGAAAATAAAACTAAATGGAGACATACAAAATAAAAATGGTATAGGGGCTAAGGTAATTGTTGATGTTTCGGGAAAATCCATTGTTCAGGAAATGCACCCTGAAAGAGGCTGGCTATCTTCATCCCATGACAATTTGCTATTTGGGCTGGGCAAGGCAAATAAAGTGGATAAAGTAAAAGTCATTTGGTCCGACGGTCAAACGGAAGAGCGCGAGGATATTGCCATAAATACTATGCTAATTTTAGATTATAACAATAGTGATTTGGATGAAAATAAAAGGAAAGTTACAACCAAAATTTTCAAAAAAATACAAGATTCAGTGGTTGATTTCGTCCATCAAGAAGACAATTTTGACGACTTTGCCAATGAATATTTAATTCCCCATAAACTGTCGACTGAAGGGCCTAAAATTGCGGTTGGAGATATCAATAATGATGGCATGGAAGATTTCTTTGTAGCAGGGGCGAAAGGACAGCCAGGGGCATTGTATATGCAAATGAGTGATGAAAATTCAAATTATTTTAAAAGGGTTTACGACCAGGCCATTGAGAGGGATGGTGATTTCGAAGATGTAGATGCTATTTTTTTTGATATTGATGCGGATGGTGACCAAGATTTATATGTAGTTAGTGGTGGTGGTTTTACCCATGACACTTCCCAGTATTTGGATCGGTTATATTTAAATGTAGGTAATGGGACCTTCATAAGATATTCCGGCGAATTGCCTAAATCCAACGGTTCTGTTGTTGAAGCTGGCGATTTTAACAAAGATGGTTCAATTGACGTTTTTGTTGGTACAAGATCACGATTTGGTGGTTATGGGGTATCTCCGGATAGTTATATTTTATGGAATAAAGGAGTTAATTTGAATAATGATCCAATATTTAAGATTGGTGTTCTAAAGAATTTGGGTATGGTAACGGATGCTAGTTGGGATTCCAAGCAAAATGATTTGGTCGTAGTAGGTGAGTGGATGCCCATAACCTTCTTAGGTTTTAAGGAAAATTCAGCATTTATTAAGCAAGAATTGAGTAATTCTACAGGTTTGTGGAATACCGTTTATAGGGCAGATGTAAACGGTGATAATGAAACGGATTTATTAGCGGGAAATCTGGGTCTTAATAGTTCATGGTCCGCTACAATAGATCAGCCCCTTAAATTGATTGTAAAAGATTGGGATCAAAACGGTTCTATAGATCCTATCATTACTTATTTTAAAAACGGGAAAGAATGGCTTTATAATTCTTTGGATGAATTGAAAAAACAAATGCCACTAGTACGAAAAAGATATAGTAATTACGAATCCTATGCCAATGATGATTTGGGAAACGTGTTTTCAAAAGATGATTTAAGTTCGGCTCAAATTAAAACTGTCCAAATATTGTCTTCAACCCTTTACCTTAATAATATGAATGGTTCCTACGAGTCCATACCATTACCCAAAGAATTACAAATGGCACCCATATTCGCGTTTTTGACCAAAGATGTAAATGCTGATGGAGTAATGGATATCATGGCTGTTGGTAATTTTAAAGGTTTTACACCCTCATTAGGTAAACAAGATGTTTCACATGGAAATCTTCTATTAGGTAATAAAACAGGAAGTTGGAAATATATAGAACCAAAGGAAAGTGGTTTTTCTGTGAAAGGAATGGCAAGGGATATCAAAAGTATCAATGTAGGTGATATTCAATGGATAATTACTGGGAACAGTGATGGTCCAATTGAAATAAGTTCAAACTAGCAAAGATTGACAGACAAGTTCAGGTAACCATTGTACTACTTTTACAATTAACCCTGTCTTATCAGCTTTTCCTTGAAATAGATAAATTTATAATTAATAATCATTCAAAATGAATGTAAATTGGAAAGTGAATAAAAGCTTATATCGATTATTTTTAGGTTTCACATTGTTGTCTGTCTTGCATTTAACAGCCCAAGGGGATCAAATTCTTGATGGAATTGGGGAGACCGGTTTGATGGCCAGGTACATTTTTGACGGAAATGCAAAGGACTGGTCCCGTAATAATCTGCATGCTCAAGGCCAGGGGGAGTTTCACTATACGATAGATGAACAATTTGGCAAGGTTCTTTTTTTATCCTGTAAAGGGAATTCATTTGTTTCCATTCCGGGTAAAGTAGTCGCCAAACAGGAATCGTTAACGATTACAGGATGGATCTATCCGCTTTCTTCGGAAAAGGGCCAAGTCCTATTTGACTTTGGTAAAGATATTTCTTCACATTTAGTGGTAGGCCCAAAGGGTCCTGATAACAATACTAACGTAGAGATTATCACAAAAAATAGAAGTGTTGGCCTGTTGGGTCAATCGGCAATTGAGCCGGATACTTGGAATCATTTGGCTTTAGTCATTGACACCCCTTCGAAACTTTTACAGCTTTACCTCAATGGAGAATTAAGCGGGCAGATTGGTATAGAGGATATTAAACTTGACCAAGTTTTTGATTCAAGTTCGGAAGGTGACAATATAGTAAATATCGGCAGATCCATTGCATCTAAGAACGGGTGTTTAAATGCTAATTTGCATGATTTTAGATTATATAGAGTTCCTTTAAATGAATCCCAAATCAGAAGAATCTATAAAAACGCTTTGGGAGAGGAGGAAGTCGTAGTGAACACGATGGAGGATGAAGACGGCAATCTTCCCATTTTTCCGGAAGATACGCCCCAACTTTACAATCAATTCCTAAGGGACGTTCCAGCAATTAGGCTGGAAACCCAAGTGGGCTTTCTACCACGCTTACCGCGTTACATAAAGGCGGTATATGGTAATGGATTGATAGAAAGAAGCGTTCGAGTTATATGGCCTGCCCCAAAAGATAACCACATGGTGCTGAAGCCGGGCAACTATTCCGTAATAGGTACTATCCCAGGTTCAGATATCCAAGCTGTCGCAAATATTGTTGTAAAAGACCTAAAAGCTCCTAATACTCCAAATAGGGTTTTGGAAACTTTTGAGCTTGATCAAGTCTCCTTGACTAATGATGTTCATGGGCATCACACAAAATTCATAGAAAATAGGGACAAGTTCATTACAACTCTTGCGCGGACCAATCCTGATGAATTCCTGTATATGTTCCGAAATGCATTTGGTCAAGAACAACCTAAAGGCGCAAATGAATTGGGGGTTTGGGATAGTCAGGAAACTAAATTGCGGGGTCATGCCACCGGTCATTACCTAACGGCAATTGCTCAGGCATATGCCAGTACCGGTTATGATCGAACGCTAAAAGAAAATTTTGAAGGCAAGATGGATTACATGGTAGATGTTCTTTACAAATTATCCCAAATGTCTGGAAAGCCAACAAAAAATGGAGGCAATCATGTTTTCGATCCAGTGGCGGTACCTCCCGGACCTGGAAAAATAACATATGATTCCGATTTAAGTGTTGAAGGTATTCGAACGGATTATTGGAATTGGGGACTGGGATACATTAGTGCTTATCCGCCAGATCAGTTCATCATGTTGGAAAAGGGAGCCATTTACGGAACTGAGGACACCAAAATTTGGGCACCATACTATACGTTACATAAGATTTTAGCAGGCCTTTTGGATATCTATGAAGTCAGTGGAAATGAAAAAGCATTGGAAATCGCAAAAAATATGGGCACCTGGGTGCATGCCCGTATGAGCCAGTTATCCACTGATACGCTTATCAGTATGTGGAACACCTATATTGCAGGGGAATTTGGTGGAATGAATGAAGTTATGGCCCGCTTATATCGACTTACTGATGAATCTAGGTTTTTGGAAGTCGCCCAGTCTTTTGATAATATCAAAGTATTTTATGGTGATGCGGAACATTCCCACGGGTTGGCCAAAAATGTGGATACCTTCCGCGGTCTTCATGCCAACCAGCATATACCCCAAATTCTGGGAGCACTTGAAATGTACAGGGATTCAAAAACCCCAGAATATTACAGAATTGCGGATAATTTCTGGAACAAGACCACAAATGATTATATGTATAGTATAGGTGGCGTAGCCGGGGCACGCAATCCTGCAAATGCAGAATGCTTTATAAGTGAGCCAGCAACAATTTATGAAAATGGATTATCTGCCGGTGGTCAGAACGAAACTTGTGCTACGTACAATATGCTTAAATTGACTAGGAACCTATTTCTTTTTGACCAACGTGCCGAGTTGATGGATTATTACGAACGTGGTCTCTATAATCATATTCTGGCATCTGTGGCAGAGAATTCAACTGCGAACACCTATCACGTACCCTTACGGCCAGGATCTATTAAAGAGTTTGGTAATCCAGATATGAAAGGGTTTACCTGTTGTAACGGTACTGCTTTGGAAAGTAGTACCAAACTTCAAAATTCCATTTATTTTAGAAGTGCGGACAACCAAGCCTTGTATGTAAATTTATATGTTCCTTCTACCCTGTATTGGAGTGAAAATAATGTAACTATAGAGCAAACAACCGATTTTCCTAATAAAGACCAAACTGCGCTAACCATACAGGGCAAAGGGAAATTTGATATCAATGTTCGGGTGCCTAAATGGGCCACCAAAGGATTTTTTGTCACAATAAATGGTAAGGAGCAAAAAGTATCTGCGGTTCCAGGTAGTTATCTTAAGTTGAGTCAAAACTGGAAAGAAGGTGACACTATCGTATTGAAAATGCCTTTTGAATTTCATTTAGATCCAATTATGGACCAAGAAAATATAGCTAGTTTGTTTTATGGCCCAGTATTATTGGCCGCTCAAGAAACAGAACCCCTGAAAGAGTGGCGTAAGGTAACCTTGGATACCAAAAATATTGGCAAATCGATTCAAAAAGAATCTGGAAATTTGGAGTTTAGTATCGATGGGGTTCTTTTTAAACCATTTTATGAGACCTATGGGCATCATTCGGTCTATTTGGATATAGAATTAAAATAATCCATTGAAATAATGATTTCCCCGAAAAAAATAAAGATCATGAACTTTAGAATTTATAATGTACTGTTGTTTCTTGTAATGTCTTTTTCGGTTCAAGCGCAGGACTATTGGAGTAAAATAGAGAAAAAGGAACCAACTTTAGGTATTGCACAAATCTATCAAAAGTTTGAAACTCCAGAGTTCGAATTAAAATTGGTTAAAGCTTCGCAAACTGTGGCAAGTTTAAGCCCCAAAGAGAATCCACGTTTTGATTTTACACCTGGTGACCGACTTGAGATTAGGGATAAGGACGGTTTGTACCACTTAGGCGATATCAACCTAAGAATCAAGAAAACTAATGGAACATGGAAAAGCTATTCTACTGCCGCTAAACGAGCAACTGTTCAACCTTTGGAAGTTTCAAGTGATATATTGGCAGGCGCAGATTTGTCCAATACCTTGCCCAGCGATATACCGGTGTCCATAAACAGGTATTATGAATTAGATAGAGATCATTTGGTCATTCGATTTGAAATAAGGAATACCTCAGATCAATCTATTGAAATAGGGGCTTTAGGAGTTCCTATGGTTTTTAATAATATTTTAGAAGGAAAGTCACTGGTAGAAACCCATGCACAGAATGTGTTTTTTGACCCCTATATTGGAAAAGATGCTGGGTATTTGGAAGTGAAACGTTTAACCGGTGAAGGTTCAGTGCTTTTGGTTCTACCTAAAGAGAATATGTCTTTTGAAGCCTATCGTCCTTTGTTGGATGACCCTACGCCACGAAGTATTGTTTTTGAAGGATTTCATGAATGGATGGTGTATAGTAAAGCGTATGCTGAAAATGAATGGAAAGGAGTGGAGCAGTGGAACAGGCCAACATCTTTAATCTTGAAGCCAGAGCAGACAAAAAATTTCTCCTTTAAATTGGTCCTTTCTAAAGGCATCAGGGCAGTTCAAGAAACGTTGATAAAAGAAGAAATCCCGGTTATTAATGGATTTCCCGGTTATGTACTTCCCCATGATGTGAAGGCACAACTGTTCATTGACTATAAAAACGAAATAAAATCAATTAGCATTGAACCAAAAGGTGCTTTGGAACTTAAAGAATTGGGCAAGACCCCTAAAGGTCAACAAAAATATAGCGTCACTGGAAAAAAATGGGGAAGGGCAAGACTGGCAATTACTTACGCTGATGGAAAGCAACAAACGGTGAACTATAAAGTAATTAAACCTGAAACTGAAGTGGTCAAAGATTTTGGAAATTTCTTGGCAACGAATCAATGGTTTGATGATCCTAATGATCCATTTCATAGAACAAAGTCTTTTATTAGTTACGACTACGAGCAAAAGAAAATGATGACACAAGATGGTCGGGTTTGGATTAGTGGTCTTAGTGATGAAGGCGGTGCCGGTAGTTGGTTGGCAGCGGTTATGAAACAATTAATTCAGCCAGAACCTTCCGAGATAAAAAAAGTTGAACAATTTATTGATTCTACGTTATGGGGTGGAATTCAATATAACGAAGGACCCAACACCTATGGGGTTAAAAAAAGTATATTTTACTATGAGCCAGATTCTTTGCCAAAAGGAACGTATAGCAAGGATATCAATTATAAGACTTGGGCAGCCTGGAGCCATGAACATGCAAATGATCCGGGACGTTCATATAACTATCCGCATGTAGCTGCCGCATATTGGGTAATGTACCGCTTGGCTAGATACCGAGAAGGTTTGGTGGATAACAGGTCGTGGGAATGGTATTTAAAAAATGCCTATCAAACCAGTATTGCCATGTTGGAAAAGGCACCTTATTACTCGGTTTTCGGTCAGATGGAAGGTTCTGTTTTCTTGTATATTTTAGAGGATTTGAAAAATGAGGGCTATACGGAATTAAGTAGTGATTTGGAGAGCCGAATGAAGGATCGTGCCAATCACTGGCGTGCTTTGGATTATCCCTTTGGAAGTGAAATGCCCTGGGATTCTACCGGGCAAGAGGAAGTATACTTATGGTCAAGTTATTTTGGATATGACGAAAAGGCTAAAATTACGCTGAACGCTATCTTGGCCTATATGCCTACCATGCCACATTGGGCCTATAATGGCAATGCCCGTAGATATTGGGACTTTTTGTATGGAGGAAAGGCTGGGGAAACTTCCAGGGTGGAGCGTCAAATACATCATTATGGGTCTTCCTTGAACGCGATTCCGGTTTTGACACAGTACCGGAAAACGTCTGATGATCTTTATCTTTTAAAAGTGGGCTATGGTGGATTGTTAGGTGGAATTTCGAATATTACCCAAGATGGATTTGGTCCCGCAGCATTTCATTCTTTTCCATCTACGTTACGAATTGATGGAATTTCCGGTGACTATGGCTCGGGATTTTATGGTTACGCCATAAATTCAGCCACCTATCTAACATATGATGAGGATATGGGGTGGCTTTCTTTTGGCGGTAATCTCGACGTAGAAGGAGATATTGTTGAAGTGGATATAACAACCGCTTCCAAATCAAAAATTTACATTGCTCCAAGTAATCTTTGGATAACATTGGATGCAGGGAACTTTAAACAGTTTACCTACAATATAAAAACGAAACAAGTCACTATTTCTTTAGATGAGAAGAATGATTTTACACCAAATGCCTATTTAAGGGTGAATGGAGAAAAGAACTTATCTTATAGTAAGCTTAATGGGGCATATGTGATTCCTTTGCGTGATAGTTCTGTTGAAATTAAATTATAGAAGTAATTGTTACACGGTCTAGTGAATACTGAAGATTGTTGGTATGGCAAGAGAAATATTCTCCATTGTTGAAATCCTTTCATAAGGAAGTCCTTAAACCTGCAACTCCATCATCAAAATCCGTCAACCTAGTAGGACAAATACCTTCAATTTATGTTAAAAACGTTAAAATTTAACCCTGTTTGCAAATTGTTTGCAAAAAAATAGGTCTCAGAAAGTAAAACTCTCCAAGGCCCTTTATTCACAGGTGATCGCTAAAGGGTTCGAACCTTTGACCGTCTGCTTAGAAGGGATATAGGGTAACTATGGATATTATCTTTTTCAAGCACATGCCTCACAAAACACGGAAACACTAGACCGAAAGTGTTAAAGGAACGATGTAATGCGCAATTGGGCCCAACGTACTAAATATGGTATGAAGGAAATCTCAAAAGATTGACCCGTTTTTTACTATTAGAGCCAAGGTTATGAATTTATTTTACAGTTTTATTTTGAATCCTCCATTAATCACAAAACCATCTACGGGTGCATAAATATCCCTAAAATTGGGATCGTTCAACGAACCGGTATAAATAGTGTCGAATCTTGATTGTCTGGTATCAAGGAAGTTCTCTAAATTCAGGAACAAAGAAAAATGTTCTCCCAGTTTCTTTTCTGTCATCAAACCCAAAATCCAATAGGACTTTCCTATTGTTCCATCATTCAATTGCTGTGGACCATAATAATATCCTTCCAGTCCAATCCAAAAGCTCTCGTGTTTCTCATACATCAATACATTGTTGAGTCGGTGTTTGGCTACCAAGGGGTATTGCTCGACAGCTCCATGGATACGCTGACTTACATCCGCCAGGGTATAACCGATAAACATTTTAAGGTCTTTGTACTTCCAGCGCATATTTACCTCAATACCCTGGCTTTCGATTTTCCCTTCGGGTTGGATAAACTCATAATTTGAATCTGTCGATCGTGTCAAAATGAGGGGGTCGTTGATGCTGGTATAGAAAAAAAGAACATTTGTAGAAAGACTAAGGTCATTTGATAGAAGCCATTTGTAGTTTCCATCTAAATTAAAACCTGCCGACTGTTCGGCCTTCGTATTATCGATATTGATGGGCAATACCCTTTGAAACTGCAAACGTTCTACATCCTCCGTAAAAACGGTGGGCGACTTATAGCCCATTCCGCCTCCCATCCTTAAGGTGAGCATACTGCTCGGCTCATACATCAACGATAAGCGAGGCAATACAAAAAGGCCATAATTATTTTGGTAATCGGTTCGAAATCCTGTTTCGAGTGTCCATTTTTTATCTAGGTCCCATGTATTTTGAGCAAAGATTCCCAAAGTATAATTACTAAAGCTTAAATCTTGGTTTTGGTCCCCTTGTTGCTGTTCAAAGTTTTCCGTCCAAAGGTTTCCCCCAAATATCCATTCCGCTTTATCCTGAAGCGTGGAAATATTGAATTCTGAAAACGAAGAGGTCTGTTTTCCTGCAAAAATGTAATTGGGAATTTCAATTTCCCGCTCAAAAAAGCCAATGCTATTTTTTATGGTCAATGATGTTTTTTCGTTTAATCGATGACTCCCAAGTAATTGGGTTGAAAGCCTATTGGTTTTATTTCTTTCAAAATACCCAGTTCCACTATCTCCTTTTACAAAATCCATGGCCCCACCAACTCGATCTTCCGTAACATAATTAAAGCCAACGTTCAAATCGGTTCTTTCATTAAAATAAATGTAATATTTTGGGTTTAAGGTGAATCGTTCAAACTTAGGAATGGCCGTTAATCCATTATCCGCAGGATCGTAAGGAGTTCCCAGATTATAGGATGCAAAAACGGTCGTTCCCGTTTTTCCATATTTTTCAGAATAAAAACCACTTAAATCCAGACCTAGGGCAGAAGTTCCGTTGACCATAAGACTAAGTTCGGGTTGGTTCTCGGGTACTTTGCTTATCAGGTTTACAAGCCCTGCAATGGCCCCTCCTCCATAAAGGGTGGACGAAGCTCCTTTTATTACTTCTACTTGCTTTAAATCAAGCGGTGCAATTTGCATTAAACTTAATCCTCCGGAGTACCCTCCATATAGGGGAAGTCCATCCCTGAGCAATTGGGTGTATTTTCCATCCAGTCCTTGAATTCGTATGCTCGAGTTATAACTCGTTGCGGAAGTCTGCTGTGTTTGTATTCCTGTACTTTCGTTGAGAAGCATGCGTATGTCACCAGGCTTCATGTTTCCCTTTTCTGATAGTTCTTCCCCTGCGATAAACTCGATCCGTGTTGGGATATCCTGAAAAGTCCTTGAACTTCGGGTAGATTGTATGACTACTTCGTTCAGTTCCTCTTCGGCAGGGTGTAGATAAATTATTTTATTGTTGCTTTCCTCGGTTAAAGGAAATATTCTAGTAAGGGTTTGGGTTTCAAAACCCAAATATCGTACCTCAATTGTATACTTCCCATCGGGAATATTGGTAATGGCCACAAAACCATCCATATCCGTGATTGCTCCTTTACTTAAGGTATCAATCGTTACAGAAACCCCGTATAGAGGTTCTTCATTTTCAATATTTTTTATGGTGGCCTCAAATCGGTTTTGAGTCACCGCTGTGCTACATACAAGCAACATCAGCATCAATAGAAGATGTTTCAACATTTTGAAATTTTAGATAATTAAAAAAGACAATTTTCACACAAAGTGAATTATGAGATCTATTTTAATTATATCCGCGGTGGTTTGAATAGGTAGGGACAGAAGTCTCCAAGAACAAAATGTGTGATGGCTTCAATGTTGAGGGTAGGCAACTTATCAATAGTAAAATGAATTATCGGAATTTCCTGAATCGAAAAACCAGAGCAGCTTCCACATGTAAAAAATGGAGAGCAAGGTTCGTCGCAAGGTCCATCTTCATGATTCGAGGAATGATCACAATCCAAGTGCTGTTCCTGTTCGGTAGCCTTGTCTTCATTACAACAAGGAAAGCTTGACAAGGAGAGCGTTAAAATAGCCATAAGAACGGCAAGAACATTCATAGTTCAAAAATAATACATTTATAACATAGAAAGGTTATGCATCATTGATTACCCTATCTGACAAATTCCAACAATTGGTTACAACTGATTGATGACTTTTATGCAATAGGGGACGATTCCAATGCATTATTGTTATTGGATACCGAATTAGCATTATGTACCTGATTAGGTCCAAAGTATTCTTTACAGAAACGATTTCTAAATTAGGGTTATGTCCAAAAATAATTTTTATCATCGCGTTCAACGACGCTTGGTTTTGATGTCCACCGCACGATTACCGTTTTGTTCCTGCAGGATAATTTCCAGTTCTTCCTTGGTTCCCAAAACGAATTTGGGCAGTACTAGTATGAACCGGTATTCTTGATTTACCAAGAGTATTTCTGGCATTCGGAAGGCATAAAGGATCGGCTGTTCCAATTGCTGATAGGAGGTCCTTCGTTGTCGGTTCTCCTGAGTGACATACACTTTAAGGAAGTTCACCTCAAAAGGGATGTCCGTGGCATTCCTGATGGACATCACTAAATAGACTTCCGGGCCATTATAAACCATTCGTTCCAGGGCCAATTGGATTCCGGATTTTTGATTTGACTTTATGGACTCCCTAGGAAGGTTCAAGAGGTATTGCGCGGCCCTCTCATAGTATTTTTTCCTGGTCGGTACAATGGAATCCCTGGTTTTGGTGCTTTCCGGAACAACCTGGGAGTGCTCTTGACCAATGCTTTCATGAACGGGTACGAAGTAATTTAATTGGGACAGGTGCTTGGCATACTTGAGCAAGTAGGAATACACACGTCCGTCCTTGGTCAGTACCAATAGGTTGCTCTCCGCCCCGGGCTGGGCCTGGAGCAGTCCGAAATATTGCCCTTTTTCCCGATTGTACGTAAATACAAAATGGGAGCTTCCCGTCACCGCCTGATGGATTTGACTTGGAAAAAACAAGGCGACATTTTTGGTTTCATTAGCATAGAGGGTATCCAATGGCGACTGGGCCCTCAAGGCTTTGAAGGATACTAGAAAGAGTAGGAGGAAAGGGAGGTAATTTTTCATGATCGTTGATTTTATTTTTATTGATATGCTAGCAGGATCAAGTAATTATCCTGTACGGTGACTTTGGGCGACCGATGGTTATTTTTAAATATCTTTTTAACCCCGCTGACCTGGGGTACCCCGGCAATATTGATATCATCCACCACATCGCCTATGACCTCTTGGGACACCTGGGCCCTGAAATTGTTTTCGATATATATGCCCTCACTGCGATCCTGATAGTCATAGGCCGTTAATGAGATAGGCTTTTGGCCTAAATGCAAAATGGTAACCAGGGTCCGGTTGGGCTTGAAGCTGATAAAGCCATATACGGGTAGGTTTTTGGGATAAACTTTTCCATGGATTTGGACCTCATGGACCAACCGCATGTTCAACCGAAAATTATTCCGTACCGTTTGGGTGCCATCGACCCGTACCAATAGTTCTGTATCGGTCCCGGCGTTATCCAGGTAGGTCTGGGTTAGTGGGTCGGAGGCAAAAAACAGTTGATGCTCCAGGCCCAGTTCCTTGGCCTTGGTCACACGTTTGCTGACCGCTTCTTCCATTAGGGTGTCCCGGTGCATTTCTGGTGCCCCTTGGTTGCCCTTTCTGTCCGATAGATGGGACTCATACTTTCGCAGTTTTGGTGTTGTACTATCCTGCCCGTAAATACTGTCGATGATTCGCTGCTTTTCATAGGTCATATAATCGGGATTGAAATAGCCCTTTTCATCCACCATATGCTCGGGGTACAACGAAGGTGCGGTTCGCTCCCGTTCCTCCTTCAGGGCCTCCAGGGCTTCCAGTTTGGATTCGTATTGCTTTTGCTCGTCCTCCAGTTCGGGCACGGGAATATCCTTGGGTTCCAAACCGTTTTCTTCGGCATCGCCAAAGGTCATCGCATAGTAAAAGCCCAGGAACAACAACAGGGTTAACAACAATAGGGAGAATACGATCTTGCTTTTTTCGATTTTTAACATAATACTAGTTTTTAGGGTCCGATAGGGCTTCGGGGTTTTCCAGTTTTCGTAAGGAGTTTTCAAAGAAATCCGTGATCAACAGCCCATGGGTGTTATTAGGAAAGTTTCTGTCCACATGCATCAATTTACCGGTGGTGTTCAGTTCGTAGGTATCCGTTACCGTACCCCGATTGATTTCGAAGATGACCGTGGTCCGGAAGGTATAGGGCTCCCGGTCAAGGGCTACGTCCGAGGTAATGCGCAAGACCTTTTGGACCAGGGAATATTGCAGGAGCCGGTTATAAAATCCATCGGCCTTTTTTTGACGGTACAGGGCATCCACGGAACTGTTGCCCAACCAAAGGGCCTTTTCAAGGTTCCGTTCATAGTTGCTCGTATTGAGGTCATAGAAAAAGGAATGAAACAGTTCGAGATGGGCCAAGGCCTCCACTTCCAGGTTCTCCCGTTGCGCCACGAAGGTCAAGGGGATGACGTTTCCCTCCCCATTCACGACAAAGGCCTTGTTCACCACCTCTCTATGGAGTTTGATGACCATTAGCACGGAGACGATACAGGTTACTACGCCACCAAGGACCACGGTCAGCACGATAAATCGGTTCAACCGGAGGACCTTGTAGATGTTTTTAAAAGGGGTTTCTATAGTTTTCATAAGTCAGGTATGCTTTTAATAGGTTGTAGCCCAGGGTTAACTTCCCTGAAATAGTTTTAAAGTAAACGAAACGGCCTTGCGGTAGAGCTTAAACTTGAGCATCACGATAAAACCGATGGTGGCCAACTCGAGCAGGGGAGCAAAAAAAGCACTGCCCCAGTCCGTGCCGAAGAGATTGGTCCAAAATTGGGTGACGACCTCCGTGTACAGATTGTTGATGAAAACGTTCACCAGAAAAAAGGCAGGTACCAGCATATAGACCGCGGTATACAGCTTGAAGAAACCGTAGGCCATGGTCCTGAATTTTTCAAAGACGGCCATACTGATGACCAAAGGAAAGAAGGCCTGCATGATGCCCAACAGGAAAAAACGCTCGGCGAGAAACAGGGGGTAGATAAAAATATCTAACAACCAAAGGAGGACCCCACCAATAAAGGCCAATAGTTTCATGCCGTACAAGGGGGTGACCAAAGCTTCATAGAGCATGGCCATGGCTTTTTTGGCGGCCTCCAAAGCACCCACTTCCCGCTCCAAATCCACATCCTGTAGCTGTAAGGGGAGGAGTGCCGGGGCCGTGTTCCGGTATTGGCCTTCGATGGCGACCAGAATGCCATCGAATACACCCAATACCTGTGAGGAGAAAATGACCAAAAGGACGATGACAAAGTTCTTGGCAAGCTCCTGGGGGGTCAGGCCCCAGGTGTGACCGTCCGTGGCCGAGACCCCCTCATTGTATTTTTTAAGGATGTTGACCAGAAAAAAGAGGACGGCCAAGGCCTTCATACCGGTCAGGGTATACTGGGCAAAGTCGCTTCCCTTGATGGTCTGGAAGACCGCATCCACATATTCCAAGCCTATTCCCATAAACATTTAGTATTCAGTTTCGCGGTGGTTGATCAGGTCCTGCATTTTTCGAAAGGCGATGATCTCCCGGTAGCGTTGGGTCTTGCTCTCGATTTCAGCGACCATTTCCTTGGATTCCAGCTCCTTTTCCTTTAAAATGGCCGCACGCTCCGCATCCGACATCTTGAGGTGGTCACTGGAAAGTATCTGGTCGATATATTCGAGGGCCGATACCGAATTGTCGATGATACTGTTGAAGGCCTCCGTTACCCGATCGACCTCACCAGGTTTGATATAGGGGGAATTCAGGATTTCCCGGAGGTCGCCCTGGACGATTTCATACAGCCTTTGGTTGTTGCGATAGAGTTCCTTAACGGCATTCAACTGTTTGATGACATTATTGACCTTCTCCAAATTCTCCTTTTGTTGCTTCAGGAACTTGACGGTCTTGATCAGGTTGGAGGTCTGTTTTCCGGATTCGACCAACTGTTTCACCAAACTGATAAAGTTGGTATTATCATACACAGGCATCCCTTGGGCCATAGCACGGCTGGGCAGTAATAGGGTAAAGGTCAGTACACACCCCATGGATAGGGCCCATTTCCTAACGACTTGTTTTTTAATTGTTCTCATGTTTCTGTTTTTTTGGGTTAATAAATGTTCTGATGGCCTGTTCCATCGAATCGTATTCGTTATAAAGGGCCATTATGACCTCGTTTTCGGTACCGTCGGTCAGGTAGGCCGCATAGACCTCGGGAGGCACCTCCAAGCGGAAGATGTTGCTCTCCTTGCCGATTTTGATGAAAATTTCGGTGTATTTCCGTTCCCCGATCAGGTTATTGCGGATAGACTTCAATTGGTTCAGGTCATGGCTAGAAAGGTTCAAGCGTTTTTGCAGTTCGTCATAGCCCTTTTCGTTTCTCAGGCTATAGATGACCTGGGTGTTTTCCAGGATGCTTACCGAAGTGGAATTCTCTGGCAGCTGGTTGATGGACTGTAGCACGATGCCAATGGCCCCGTTCTGTTTTCGTATGGCCTGATAATAGAATTCCACGCTTTCCAGCACATTGGGGAACTTCAGTTGCTTGGCAAACTCATCAAAGAGTATGATGCCCCTTTCGGAGCGGTTGCGCCAGATGGTGCGTTGGATGGCGGATTTGATTAACTTGAGCATCACGGACAAGATCTCCTTATTGTCCTTGACCTCGTCCAGTTCAAATACAATCAACCGTTTGTCCTCGATCTTGTAGGTCTGGTCCTCGTCCACATGAAATAGAAAGCTGTACAAGCCACCGTCCACATATTCCGAAAGAATATGCAGAAAGTCGTACACACTGAAATGGGCCTCTCGAATCTGAAGCTCTTGGATAAGGGTGTCCTTATGGCTATCGATGAACCGATAGAGGGAGACCAGAGAATGTCCTTCCCGTACGTGCCCGTAATAATACAGGAGTACCTTTTTCATGGCCACTTGCCGGGCTTTGGTGGTCACGGTCTCCGCCAACAGCTCCAAAAGGAATACGGTAAGGTCCTCCAGGCGTTCCGGGGTCAGGTCACCCTCTCCGGAAATATAAAAAGGATTGATGCCTAGGTTTTTTCCTTGTTCATATCGAAGGACAATATGGGTATCGGGATAGAGCTTGGCGAATTTGGCGTAGGAACCTCCCAGGTCGATAATGACCAGACGGACCTGCTGCTCAAAATACTGGCGCAAAATGTTATTGGCCAAAAAGGACTTGCCTTCCCCCGTAGGAGCAAAAATGGCAAAGTTCCTTGCCTTGATGCGTTTCTTTTGCGCGTCCCAGACATCTTTAATGACCGGGATATTGTATTGCCGATCATTAAAGATAATGCCCTGGGCATCCGATTTGTAGTTGGTGTTGTTGATATACAGACATAGGGCATGCTTGAGGTCCGTAACATAAAGGTCTTCGTTGGAGAAATGGGTTGCATGGCACGGGCAGGAATTCAAAAAATAATGCTTGCGTTCTTCCCCCTTGGGATAATACGGGACAATATCCAGTTCCTTGAATTCCGCATTGATGCGGGTAGCAATCCGTTTTAAAGGCTCCAATTCGGTATGCCAGAAAATGATATTGAGATGGCCACGGATAATACGGGCGCTATCGTCCTGGTTGATTTGGTCGACGATGTGCTGGATCTTCTTCAGCACGACCTTGTTCTGGGTGCCGAAATTGGAACTTTTGGCAAGTTCCTCAATTTTTTTGTCCAAGCGTTTGCGCCAGATATGCTTGTCGTCCAGATAGAGGATGTGGTTGACGATATGGTTCTCGTCCAAATTCAGCCCCAAGCCATCGATAAAGCCCTGATGGAAGGTGAAATCGTCAGAGGTGAACTTCTCGTTGGTCTTGCCGCTCTGGACCGGACCTCCAAAGCATCCTTCATTGTTAACGGTGATGGCATCAAAAAAGTGGTCCCCGATCTCGATATGCTTTTTGCCCAAAAGGATATCCGTATCAAAGCCCTTGTTAAAACCATTGAAATAGACCTCGGTAAGGCCGATGATCGTGTTGGGGGTCAAAGGGGTCAGCTGGATTTTTCGACTGTGGTTGAGGTAGGAGACCGCATCATTGACCGACGTCATAAACCCCGCAACCTGCATATCCAATTTGCGGTGAAGCCCCTTTTCAGTCTTTTTAAAAGGGTTGATATATTTGGAGGCGTTCAAGGTCTTGTCCAAGGGCAGGATAAAGAACAGGTAGCTTTGGTGGTCCAGGTACTCCCGTCCCTTGAAATGGTCATGGGTTGCCTTTTCCAAAAAGGTGGTATGGGTCAATACCTTGGCATCATAGCCCAGTTTTTGATAGATATCCTGTTTATGGACCACTGTTCCCGTAGGCAAGGATTTGAAGGCTTGGAACCAAAGACCGTGCAGCTCGTCAAAGTCCGATTCCGAAAGGGAATATACCTCGGGAAGTTCCGTTCGATAGCAGAGCACCACATTGCCATTCGTGGCAAAGACCGTATGGTTTTGGATGTCCAATATGGGATGGTAGGTGTTAAGATTGATTTTCTGCATAACTGCTTAGACCGATTTTTTTATTGCTGATGGATGTTGGAAATACCTTGGGTAGGGAAGGGGTACGTGCGCTTTTGGCCATATAGGTAAGCACACTGTACAGGACGGTGTTCAGTACCAGTAATGAAATGATCATGGTTAGGCTAAACGAGAATATGATGACGAGCAATGACCCGATGACTGAGACCATCATCAGGACAAAAAGGTTGATGGGCAGTCCCATGAGGATGGCCCGCTTACGGATGTTCTTATAGACTTCGTATTTTTTCATGCTATACGACAATGCCTATGAGGTAGGTAAAGATGCCCACGACCGCCCCGGCGATCAACACGAAGATGAGTACGCGGGTAATCCCTTTTTTTAGGTCGGCATTCTCCCCGAAGAAATGTCCTGCGTTGAACAGGAAGCCCACCAAAAAGATGACCCCTAGAATGATGGGGAAGATGGCCCTGATAGTGTCGGAAATATCATTGACGGAATCCTCGATGCCTCCAATTTGGGCAAACGATGTGTTGGAAATAAAGGCCAACAATAAGGTAGTGAATAGTGTTTTTCTCATATCGTAAACGTTTTAGAATTTGACGGTTTTTGATACTCGAAAAGTACAAGAATAATCTATTTAAATAACTGATAATCAATTGTTTGTGAATAAAATAAAATTTGGTTTTTGATGTTTTGATTTGATAGGAATTTGTACCGAAATGAATTAAATGCAAAAGCGATGATGTTAATTAGGGAGTTTTTCTTGGCAGGATGGTATCTAGATACCCAATCTTAACATGAGAATATCGTTTATTTGAACTGTTATTTACTTGCCTTCTCTTGCCTGTTATCCTTCATCGCAATTACAGTCACCTGATTTTTATCGAAAATGTAGAATACAGTGGTGTTCTTGTGTATTACAGCTCTTCTTAATGACTTTTGTTTGTTTGACTCTGGATATAGTGTAGGAAAGTTGGAGACTGTAAGTTCGAACTGTCTGAGTAAACGTTCGAAATTGACTACCTCTTTCTTGCTGAATTTTTTGTTCAGATAACTTTTGATGGCCAAAGCGTTTGTCAGTGAACGTCTGGTCCAAATAACTTTGTAGTGGTTATCCATTGGCCAGGCCGTTCCAGAATTCTTTCGAATCGAGCGTCTCACCTTGTTGATAATCCCTTATGCCACTCAGGATATTCACTCTGTCGCTTTCGGTAAGTTCATCCCACCAATCGCTTGATTTACCCTCACTAGAAAGCTTCACTGAGTTTAGCAAACCAACAAGCGTATCATCTTTTAAAGACTGTATCCAGCTAACGAGTTCCTTTTTTGTAGTATTTAATTCAGAGGTGCTCATATCAATTCTTTAAAATAAAATTACAAAAATCATGCAAACTATTAAATAGATGTTTTCAGGGAATCGTTTTTTTGAACTTTAGTTTTAGCCTTTTCGCTTTGATTCTATGATTGGACTTAACCTCTTTTCCAAAAACATTTCCACAGATGCAGACCAATGATAATCTTCAGGGTTTTCTAAGTTAAAAAGTAAAACCTTTGCTTTAACATTGTTTTTTAAAGATGCCATCTCGAACTCATTATTTTTTGTATTGTCTTTAATATGTTCTAGAGCTCTTTTTCGGCTATTAGTCAAATGTCTCCCTACCTTTACAACAACACCTTCCAAGAAGAAAACATATACCCCTGGGTGATAAACATATTTTTTTCCTGAGGTTGATAAATTAATCAGGTCTTCTTCAATGACAACAAACTTATTCGAGATTATACCAAACTCATTTTTAAATTCTTCTATTATATCATTCAGTGTCATTTGAATCGTTTATTTGAACTTACAAATGTTCTTCGAAATTCATTCTTTTACCTAGAATCCTGACCACGTATATTTCACTAGCATTATCAAATGAATAATAAATTACATGGCCTTTGAAATTATAGAACTTTAATCCGTTGGCAATTAGTGAAGCATCTCTGGCGAGTTCTGGGCGTTCTGCTAGTTCTTCCAAAAAATCTTCTAGCTCGGTCAAATAAACAACAGCTTGTTCGGTACCGAAATACTTTATCCCGTACTTATAAATTCCAACAACATCAAATTGAGCCCTAGTGGAAAGATTATAGCTCCCCATTATCCACCTTCTTGATAATATCGCTTATTTTCAAGGGGCTTCGGCCACTTTGTAGACCTTCATCTATAGCTTGTTTGAGTTCCAAGAGTTTCATATTCTCTGCCTGGTCCTTTCTGACCAGTTCACGGATGTATTCACTATCGTTGGTGAAATCCCCTTTCTCAACTCTGAGCTTAATCCAACTATCCTGTTGGTCCGTAAATGTTATTGACTTTCTAGTAGTTTGCATAAATAATAATTATGGTGCAATATAGTTATTTTTAGCACCACATAATAATTATTCATCGTTTATTTGAACTTTTGCATATTTAGGAAATTTTCTAAGTCCATACTGACATTATTCTTTGGTCCAGGTGGACACTCTTTTTGATATTGTTCAACACAGAGTTTGCAAAGTATATTGTATGTCATTTCTAGTAATGGTAATAAGTCACTCAATAGTGGCCTTGGGATATGATAATTATCAAAATCATCATGCGCCACTAATTTATCTCTGATGGTCTTAAATGTTTTAATGTTGTCTTTATTCTTCAACAAAGAACTTTCAATTTCGCTCAAAGTATTGGCAGAAATATTGATGTTTCCGACAATTTTTTTATTCTTAATCCTATTCACTAAATTCCAGAAACTATAATGATTGTTTTGCCCTTCAGTTATCAATTTAGAAATTTCTAATACACAGGTTCTGGCGCATACTATTCTTATAAATTTTAATGACATTGAATTGGATACAATTCTCATTTCTTCACCTCTACCTTTATGAAATAAGTAGTCAGCGTGATGATAGGCCTTCAAAGCAAGTTCATAGATTCGCCATGTCAATTCCAACTCATGTTCCAAAACTCCATATATATTAAGACTTGATTTTTTTTGAGTCCTATCCAACAAAATGTCGCCATTGCCATATTCTTCAGGCGCAAGTAAATGCAAAAGAGACCAAATTGGGCTTGTTATATGTGTAATACCATATGGTCTCAATTCAGATGGTCCTAGATTAAATAATTCTGGATTCAATTTGAATGCTTCAATTCCTACAATGATCTTTTTAAAAGGAATTGAAATTTCCTGACCATTTTCGCGCTTTACATACACGTAATTACTGGTCTCACGTAAATACTCAAAACTATTGTACCCTTCTACTCTTGAGATTCCACTATCACAAAAGCGTTGCAAAATTTTACCTAGTAATATATTAGAGTTCATCCTTTACTTGAACTTTTCAACTTCGTTCTACTTTATTTGATCTATATGTTTTAAGCGAGGAACAATAGATCTCGGATGCAATATAGTTCCAGGGTTGAGTACGGAATTCGCCCCTATTCTAGAATGATCCCCTATTAACGAGCCGAACTTGACCATATTGGTTTCTACTATCATACCTTCTAACAAGACTCGAATATTTTTGTCTACTCGTTCATTGAAATGATTGGCAAGAATAGATCCAGCTTCTAAATTGACATCCTCCCCTATTAGTGAGTTCCCGATGTAGTTTAGGTGTGCAGCACTTGAATTTTTCAATATGATACTCTGCTTAATCTCACAATTTGCACCTATAACTACATCACTTACCAAATAAACGCCATTTCGAAAATATGAACCGGACTTTATAGTACAACGTGGTCCAATTATCGTGTTTGGTTTAAGCGTTACACCATTTTCAACCAAAGCAGTTTCATGAACCGCTACACAATCTGATACCATATAGTTTTTTGATTCTAACGTGGGAAACAAATCTTCAAGCATTATCTCAAGATTGCTGATTATTTTCCAGGGAGGCGATTCCTTAGGTAACATGGGCAAATCGTGATATACGTCCTTAATAAAATCTGATAAATCCATTTCTAATTAATCCTTGATTTGAACTTGGAAAATACAATTTAGTAACCATTTGATCAACTATATCTTTCTGTCATTCTATTTAGCCCTAGTAACTTTGCAGTTCCATTCATGGATACGTTCTTAAGTTTGAGTTAGCTAGTCTAGGCCGATATTTGTTATCGGCTTTTTTATGCCTCCACCCTAGATGATAAAGAATCGTTTATTTAAACTTTGAAGGAAGATAACAAAATTACTACTAGGTAATAGACTCTTTACAAATGGTGCATTCTGTAAAGAGTTAAGAATATTTAATCGACAACCATAACATTTATTTAATTAAGAACCCAAGGGAGCTAGAACAGTACAAAAGATGGGCTGAGTCCAAATGACTTACCTTAATAACAAAGTTGGTGCACTCCATTCGGTTTTTGCTTAACGCTTAACTGCCAGAACACTACAAAACCGAACAGGATTCATGTGCAAAGTTTTTGAGTAAGATTAAGGGAATAAAGAAGATTGATGACCAGTTGAACTAATTAGTAAATTTAATTGCGAAGGTTGTTAATATCTATGTGATTTCTCTTACAGTTTATTATTTAACTTGCAGGGAATTAAATCACTAAAACATGCCTATTATCACAACAGCAGCCTTAACAGCCCTAATAACAACTTTGGCGAATAAAGGGTTAGAAAGTGCCTTTGAAAACGTAGGGGAGAAAGCCTCTGAAGAAGCTGTCAATTGGTTCAAATCTTTATTATACAAAAATGGAAAGCCCAAAAAAGCTCTGAAAGAGTTACAAGAAAATCCAACAAAAGAAGATAAACAAGCAATGGTAAAAGCAATAGTAGAAAACTCCATTGAGGATAATCCTGTTCATGTAAATTACTTAAAAGAAATTATTGACATTCTTCCTAAAAACACAATCCAGAACTATAAGAATATAAATACTGGTAACATTGATTCTAAAGGTGGGGATATTCATATTGGAGATAAATATGACTAATAAGAATTTTAATCAGGGCCAGATAAATACAAGGGGAGGAAACTTACAGATAGGAGATAATGTTACTTACTTTATCGATGGTCTTTCAATAATATTGAATGAGTATAAAGCGCAATTAAAGGCTATTGAGCAGCTCATAAATGAGTTTAAACCCAGAACAGCCTTACAGCTTTTAGAAGAAATTGAATCTAGAATTAATGAAGGTGAAATCAAGGACAATAAAATTTCAAGCAAAATACTTTTTTTAAAAGCCACATGTAAAAGCGAATTAGTTGATTATTCAATAAAAGTAACTGCTAATGAATTTGTGCAATCCTATCTTTTGAATAAAGAAGATAAGAAGTTGAAGGAGAAGGCATGCATTGAATATCTGAATTTAGATAAAGAAGAAGAATCCATACAGTTGATTGAGGAAATCATATCGATTGATGCTAACAACCTTAATGCATGGTTTGCTAAACTTCTAATTTCAAAGGACTTTGAGAAAACATTATTGGAATTACCCCAGCTGGTTTCAGAGGACTACAATTTCCAATTAAACTTGATTTATTGGATAGTTAAAAATTCACGATTAAACTTTATTGAGGATTTAGAAAAGTATGGACTAACACTAAACATAGACCTCAAAAAATACAAGACTCTTACTTATCCAAATAAACAGGCATGGATAGTTGCAATCGACTTGTTGATTAACAAGATATTTAATGACAACCCTATTAGATATATTTCTGGTTATAAATTCGCTTTTGAAGATGAACAGATTATTGATGATGCAATAACTTTTTTAGAAGCATTTCTCAATCCTTTGGAGGAAACTGAGATTAAAGAGTCCATATACCACCAGAGCTTTTTTTATCAATACTTCAAATATTATAAAACAAAAGATGAAGCCTTTATGAAAAGCATAGAGGAAACTTATAATAGCTTACATAATTTAAACTGGTTTTACACAATGACTTTTTGTCAAGTGTTGAATTATAATGAGGAGTTTGAAAAATCATTGTCTGTGGTAAAAAAATATGAGGATGATGGAGGTGAAAAAATAAGCGAACTGTTTCTTTTCAAAGCCGTTTTATTGTTTTTGTCTAATAGAAAGCAAGAAATCCCCCAAACCTTTGGGGAGTATTTGAGTTCTATAAATATTATTGATGAAAGAGTAGGATTTAATTTGCTTAATGCCTTTTTAAATTCTTTGTATAGTCAATTAACAGAGTCGGAGTTTAAGGAGGTTTGTGCAAAAGTTCTTTCCAAAGAATTCAGTAGTAAGGAACTAAAATTACTATATAATATTACTTGTCAAATTAGGTATTTAAATGAGTTTGATTCTGAAAAATTATATTCAGATTTACGAGGGTTGATTGATGATAATAGTCTAGATGTTAATTATAAAGATTTGCTTTCAGAGAATCTTTTGAACCTGGGCAAACTTGAAGAAGCAATAAGTTTTATGAGTACCTATGTTGATAAAACTAAAACTTCACCTTCACTTAAATTGTATGTCCTTTCACTTGAACAACAGCTTTCAAAAAACAAAGAAGGAGGAAGAGGGGTATATAAGCAATTACTAGAGTTACTGAAATTATATCGTTTAAGAAGTAAATATCCCGACAAGGAATTATTAGGAATTGAGCATAATTTAAATCTACAAAAAAATGATTGGGGTGAACTAAAAGAAATAGATTACATCTTATATCAATCTTTTCCAAACGATGAAAGCTACCTTTTTTTCTATCTAATATGCCTTGAAAAATTAGAGCAATTTGACGAAATAAGTAACATTTCTAAGTCTATCAAGGAAAAATTTGAAAATGAACATACTGGAGTAGGTGTTAGCAGGTTGCTTCTTAGAAATAATATTGATATTCAGAAAGGAAGGAATATCATGCATAATTTAGCTTCAAACAGATCCAATATTGAGGCAAGAAAATATTACTTAGGAATATCGCATTTATTTGGTCAAGATTATTTTAAAAAATATGAAGTTGTTGTAAAAGGAGCTTGGGTAAAATATTCTATAGACATTGAAAAAGTAGAGGAACTAAAAATTGAAAAGGATACAGGTCTACACAAAGAATTTATAGGAAGAAAGGTGGGAGATAAATTTATAAAAGAGAATAAACTTACAGGCCTTATTAATACAATTGAAATCATTGATATTTATAATGATGAGCTACAGCTTAGCTATGATATTCAAAAGGAAATTCAGAACCCTCTCAATGAATTGGGTTTTGCATCATTTCAAGTTCCTGAAAAAATAGAAGATTTTGAAAAGCTTCTAGTCGAACAATTTGGAATGCAGGGCTCGCAAGAAAAGAAGATTAGAGAGAAGCATTTGAATGATTATTATACATACCAATTAGGTTTTACTGAAATTGTAAGAGTAGTTTTTAGGAATAATCCCATTGATGCTTATTTGTACTTGACGAGTGGGAAGGAGAACATGTTTACCACCATACCCTCCTCAATGACCAAGGAAATACAGACAAGGGAAAACCCAAAATTCGCTTTGGATATAACTTCATTGATGCTATTTTTTAATCTAGAGAAGGAGCTTGATTTTAAATTTACAAATAAGTTCTCGCTATCATATATTTTGAAAGAGTGGATTGGACTCCTTCTTACAGAGGAAAAACATTCGAGAGAATCTCCTTTGTCATTGCAGATAACTGATAAGGGCATTAGAAGGTTTTATAACCATGAAGATTATAAAAAAAATAGAATTGAATTTTTCGAATCTTTATTAGTATGGATTAATAATAATTGTGAAACTGATTTAGTCGAAGAAAAATTAGACATTACCTATAAGCTTGATGAAAAGATGAATGACTTTGATTATCCAATGAAGTTATTCGTGGATAACATGCATTTATCAATGAGAGAAAATTTTAACTTAATAAGTAGTAATAGTAGCTTACTTCTTTTTCAAATTAGAGGTAATTTGCAGCATAATATTGTAAACCCTGAAAAGTATTTATTGAAATTTTTTCCTGAAAAGTGTAATACTGAATTTTACCGTCACTTACTTAAGGCCAACTATATCGGTGTTAGCATAAGCCTAGATACTTTAAAAAATGAGTTTTATGCTATGCTGGTCGGTAATGAAAATTACTTCAACCGATGCTTGGATAATTTAAATTATAGTCGACATGGCAACCCTTTAATTGTAAATGTAATTTCTAAATTTTTAAAGGAATTATACTTAATAAATTCAATTCTGGTAGAACAAAAAAACAGATATACTTTTGAAGTATTAAGAAATACATTTTATGGTATGCCCAAAGAAATTATAAGGGATTTTGAAAATATTTTGAAGAAGGAATTCGTCCTTCTAGGAGATTATTATGATGAAGTACTTAAAATCTACAAAGACGTAAAAGGCATTTATAATTAGTAATGATTAGGTGACATTCTAAAAAGTACAATTTTTTACAACTCTTTACATTACGCCCGTCGGTCATACTGTTGGTGTAGAAATTGAATCCATCAAAATATAGCACGTTAAAGAGCTACTCTTTACAAAATCCGCTTTTCGTAAAGAGTAAAAATCTAAGATAAAGTCATTTTAGTAATAGTCTAGAAGTTCAAATAAAGGTAAAATAGAAACTACTTAATTAGTACGTCGCAATGAATTATATGGGGGTAGTGAATTCGTAGAACGTCCAAAGTTTATATAAACGGTAGCTTAAATAAACTCGAAGTGTCCCATAAAAGGTCAATTATCGAAACCAATAAAAGAGACCACGTTTGGCACACTCTTTATGAAAATCTTGTGGTTTAAGAAAGAGTCAGACAAAACGGCCGTTTTTAAAAAGAATGAGAATTACTTAAAATCCACATACTTTCGAATTAGCCAAGAACCTCTAGTCTTTAACAATAACAAGCAGTTATGCTTTCCGGAATACCTCCCATTTTATATATCTTAGGTTTTACTTGACAAGGGATTCGGATAATTATCAGACTGGTCTTCTATCGTCTCATCCAAACAGACGAAGTCCTTTTCGATTAATAAAAAAAGCGTCTCGTCGTTTAGCAATTTTTGATAGTGTTGAAATCCTACAACTGTGTTGATATCCCAATCAATTACCAAATCTTCAGAGATATTTACAATTATACTATCATCCGAAAAATTGGCTTCGATATGGTCTATGCCGTTTTTCTTTTGCAATGAATAGGTAAAGATCTTGTCGGGGAAATGTGTTTTTTCCTCATACAAGCCTTTTTTACAAAATACTCCTACTTCGGTTTTGGTCAGTCGTAACCGTACCGAATTTCCTTTGATGCGAATCTTCATTCTTACTCTTTTTTTGAACCAATCCTTTGGTAAACTAATTCAATGTTTCAATTTTTTTTTCAAAACACCCATTTTATGGTTTTTCTATAACCGTAAAGTTTTTTATTAAATCTTCGATATTCTAAGGTATCACATCTTCAAAGAATTGACGCAAACGTTTTGAGGTGGTAGCCGACTTCCCATTTGTAGAAATAGCCGCTTTTACATTTCCATTGTTCAAGATTCCTCCCATATAAAATCTCAATATGGGGGTTTATCGGCTACATTAACCAGAATATTTCGCGTTCTACAGTCTTGATTAGCTCTCTCGTTTACCGAAATGATATCGGCGGTAGCTATGACCAGGTGATTCCATAGCAAATAATTCGAGTCGTATGCTGCCAAATACATTTGAATTCCAAATTTTTTGGCAAGTGCTATAGTAGCTTCCCAATACTTGAGAAACCATTTCTAGATTTGCCCTTGGTCTCGATTTCAACAAAAACGTCAGTTTTTCTTCTGCAAGATTGTCGCCTCCCTCGATTAAAATGTTCAGTTGAGGCACCTTGAGAAAAACAGGATATAGTTCATTCCTCTCCATGTAATGCCGTACTTTTATCGGTTTTATAGTTAATGGTTATACGTGTTCCCTTGCCTAAATCAGAATTTATGAACAAACGTCCATTAATGTAACTAATGCGTTCTTTCATAAAGAAAAGTCCCATCCCACCTTCACTGGTATTCTTTGGAACTTCATTTAAAATAGAGGTGTCAAATCCCTTTCCGTCATCATCGATCACAATGCTCAATACACCGTCGTTAAAATTTATGGATACCAAAATATAATTTGCTTGAGCATATTTGATAGCATTGTTAACCGCTTCTTGAGTGACCCTATAAATATTAGTTTCTGCAAGCGAATCAAAACGAATGTTCTCCTCAACTTTGTTTTCAAACAAAATCGTTTTACCAGTAAGTTTTGAAAGCTCAATGGTCATTTTATGCAAGGCAGGAAAGATGCCATGGTCGCTCAATTCTGGTGGGGTCAAATTAAAAGTTGCTGTCCGCACACCTTTAATCAAGTCGGCAGTTAAAGCTTTTAAATAAGAAATTTTTTCTGCTGCTTTTTCCGAATTCTTCAAGTCAATCGATTCTATGTTAAATCGCAATGCAGTCAACATTTGTCCAATACCGTCATGAATATCTTTGGCAATACGTTTTCGCTCTTCCTCTTGTCCTTCGACAATTTGACTCGCCTGAATTTTCTTTTGAAGCATGCGTTCTTCAAAGTTTTGTTGTGTCAATTGCTCTACTTTTTGTTCGTTTTGTTTCCGCTCGGTAATATCGGAGCATAAGATTAAGATACTCTGTTGCTTGCTCGCCTGATGCATGGGAATGATAGAAATATCCAACCATAAAGGTTCACCTGTGTTAGATGTTACCTGTATCTCTTCATTGCGAATACTGTTCTTGCGATTGCTTTTCAGCACCTCTTTTAGGTATTGCTGCTGCCCCTCGTCCGTAGTCAATAACTCTGATAATGGTTTGTTGAGATGCTCTGTTTTGATATTTAAGAGCGAAAGAAACTTTTTGCTGATAAAAACAATGCTACCGTCTTTTCTAGCGCTTGCGAATAACGCTGCATTATCAATCACAAAATTTAATTCTTGTAATTCTTGTAATGATTTTTCCTTTTCATTTAAGAGCGTTTCTATTTTTACAGCTTTGTGGTCTGATTCTTCTCGAGTTCGCATCAAATTGGAGATGGTCCTACGAATTTGAACTGATAGCGGTCTAAAAATAAAAAACATCTCAAGGAGCAAAATTAACAATGAAAAAGCCAGCAGTAAGTACTCCTTCCGTTTCAAGTTTTGAACCTTGGCATTACTGCGTTGATCATATTTGTTTACAATGTTGTCCATTAAACGCAGAAAGTCTCTTTCGTTTTTTAGAAGAATGCCCTTTTGCTCACCGAAATCACTAGCTGATTTTTCTTGGGATAAGATTGCTTCCGTAGAATTAACCATGGCCTCATGATGCGCACTAAGATTTAGAAAGAGTGAATGAATTTCGACATCTTCCTCTGTGGGAAGGTTCATTTCTAGGTTTCCTTTTTGCAGTCCTTCATGGGAAGCCTTCCAAACGGATAATGTTTGTTGTATCTCTGACCTTAGCTTTTTACTATGCTCTTGGGTTGTTGCCTCTTCAAGAAGTAAAATCTCTTTGACCAACTTTTGACTCAATGCTCGTTGACGACCCGCCACATTGATGACACGAGAATCGTTCAACTGAGTGTTTAAATGTGTTTGAATCAATACTTGGGCAATAATAATCGTCAATGCGATACCAGCAAGTGCCAACAAATACCACTTACGAATCCGTAGAAAGGTTGTAGTGTCAAGTGGTTTTTCATGTCTTTTGTTCGGCATTGCTATATTCAAGGTTTTTTATAAGGTACTAATTGCTTTGGAAACTAAAATCAGAGCACTTTCTGAAAGCTTTAATTTTAAAGCGGCTTGATGACCTTTTTCGGACATTTTTCGCCAAGTTTTTTGAAGGATGTCGATAACCTTGTTCTCTGGGTGTTCTTTGGAGAAGGCTTCAAAATAATATTCCAAGAACACCAAACAGATGACGTCTTCCAAGGTTTGGGTATCCTCGTTTTTTTTGAGTTGTTTCTTTTCTAAAAGGAAAGCAACTTTGGCAATGGTTTCCTCATGATAGCCTACTTCCTTCAGAATTTCCCGCGCTTTTTTGGCGTGGAACTTTTTAAGGTCTTGGCGCCATCTTAAATACCCTTCTCGATTCATATCGTAAGAGTCCCTAGCGATTTCCCATCGGCAAATATGCTGACTACGTACCGTTAATTGTAATACTTCTGAGGCATTTGGAGCAAAGCTATTTAATTGTGCTGTCATCCGTTGTGCATAGAGTACCTCTTTTGGATAAGCTTTTCCCTGAAAAACTTCCGTATTAGGATCCTCTTGATTGGCCGCATCAAATCGTTCGTATGCTTGCCGTAATTTATCCGCAGTTGCCATGGATCGAAGTTTCGTCAAATCTATTCAGAAAAGCCTATATACACAAAGTCATCTACTACTTTAACTGGGTAGGTGGCAATGGCATCTAAATCTCCGTTCAAGTGTTTTCCCGTTTTTAAGGAGAAGTTGTTTTTATGTAAAGGACAGGCTACTTTAGCTTCCATGTTTTCTTCTCCGATCATGCCGCGGGAAAGTACCATTTCCATTTTGTGGGGACAGAGATTTTGACAGGCGTACCAAGTGCCTTCACGGGAAAAATTGAACACCGCGATTTGTTTGTCCTTGTATTTGATACAGGCGCCTCCGTTCTTTGGGAATTTTGAAACCGGTGCCGCTTTGTACCAGATTTTTGCTGCTTTGAGTTTCACCGTTTCGTATGTGTTTAGATTTGTTATCATTGCTTCCTATGTTTTAGGTCTCAACTGCCCTTACTTGGGTGTCAGACAGAATGGACCAGATGTTTTTATGTATTTTGCACTTCGTATTTCAACTCTCGTAGCTTCTTGATGCCCATTCCTTTGGCATTTTCTGTTCCCGTAGTGAAACAAACTCAATATTGTCATCGGTTTTGTCGGAATTTACAAAGTGGGTATAGCGTTCCCGTATTTCGGGAGTTTCTACTGCTTCTTTCCATTCACATTTGTAAGAGTCTACCAAAGCTTGCATTTCGTAATCCAATTCATCTACAATTCCGATAGAATCATTAATTATCACATTCTGCAGGTAGGTAATGCCCCCTTCCAATTTTTCTAACCATGGGGCGGTGCGTTGCAGCGGTAGAGCTGTTTTAATATAGAACATGATAAAGCGATCTACGTATTTAATGGCGGTTGCTTTGTCTACTTTTTCGGCTAGTAATATGGCATGTTTTGGATTTGCGCCACCATTTCCACCCACGTATACATTCCATCCACCTTCTACGGCGATAAAACCAAAATCCTTGCCACGTGCTTCGGCACATTCGCGAATACAACCTGAAACACCTCCCTTGAATTTATGGGGTGATCGAATACCTTTGTAACGATTTTCAATTTCTATAGCAAAACTCACACTTTCATCCATTCCGTATCGACACCACGTAGAGCCAACACAGCTTTTTACGGTACGCAAAGATTTTCCGTATGCTTGTCCCGTTTCAAAACCTTCTTTTATCAATTCTTCCCAAATTAAAGGAAGTTCGTGCAACTTCGCCCCGAACATATCAATGCGTTGACCGCCGGTAATTTTAGTGTACAGGTCGTACTTCTGAGCGATTCTACCCATGGCCATCAATTGTTTTGGTGTAATTTCTCCACCTGCAACTCTTGGTACAACGGAGTAGGTGCCATTACGCTGTATGTTTGCCAGGTAACGGTCGTTAGTATCTTGAATCGTGTTTTGCTTGTTTGCGGTTTCGTTGTAAATACTGGCGAAAATGGCGGCAACAGCAGGTTTGCACACTTCGCAGCCGTGACCTCTACCGACCGAATCTAGAAGTTCGTCATAATCTTCTATGGCCCTCAATTTTACAATATCAAAAAGTTCTTGCCGTGAATAATCGAAATGCTCGCATATGCTTTCTTTTACGGTCTTGCCTAAAGTCTTTAAACTTTCCTTTACCAAATCGGCTACCATGGGTTTGCACCCACCACAACCTGTGGTTGCCTTGGTAGCTTTTGCGATGGCCTTTACTGTTTCATTGCCATCTTCTAAAACCGAACAGCAAACCGCACCCTTGGTTACGGCCTCACAAGAACAGATGACTGCGGTATCAGGTAAATCCATTGCGCTACCAAAAGGAGAACCGCCTTCCCCTCGGGCTCCAACAATCAATTCTTCGGCATTATCCGGTAAGGGAATATTATTCAGGTACATCTGATGTAGAATACTGTAGTCTTCGGCATCACCGACCATTATGCCTCCTAGAAGTGTTTTACCGTCATGGCTTACATTGATTCTTTTGTAAACCCCTTTAGTTTTATTTTCATAAATAATGGAAAGCCCTTTGTCTGCGGGCATATAAGGAATACCAAAACTAGCAACATCAACTCCGATTAGTTTTAGTTTGGTTGACATATCAATTTCTTGTTGCATCACCACTTCTTTCTCAAGAATCTGATTTACGGCCACCTCGGCCATTTCGTAGCCAGGGGCAACTAGACCATAAATCATTTGATTGTATAGCGCGACTTCCCCAATGGCATAGATTGACGGGTCTGAGGTTTGCATTTTATCGTTGACGATAATGCCACCGCGCGTTCCCATTTCCAGATTACAGGTTTTCCCTAATTCATCTCGTGGTCGAATACCTGCGGAAACGACCAACATATCTACTTGCAGGGCATCATCTTCTCCAAAGTCCATTCCCGTAACGGCACCATTGCCTAAAATACGGTTGGTGGCCTTTCCTAAATGAATGTTGATGCCAATAGATTCTAAGGTAAGTTGCAATACATTACTACTTCTAGCGTCTAACTGTCGCGGCATCAACTTTGGCGCATATTCTATCACATGGGGTTCGAGTCCCATATCCATTACCGCTTTACCGGCTTCTAAACCTAATAGTCCTCCGCCGAGTATAGCCGCTTTCCCATCTGATTTGGTACTTTTTATTTTTTCCGCATAGGCGAGCATTGCCTCTAAATCCTCAATGGTCCGGTATACAAATACGCCTTCTTTTTCCACACCATTTATCGGGGGTACAAACGGCACGGAACCTGTAGCTAAAACGAGGTAGTCGTATGCATATTCTCGATCGCTTCCAGTCGTAATTGTTTTGCTTTTTCGATGTATATCAGTAACGCGTTCATTGACGACCAATTCAATATTGTTTTCGGTATACCAATTTAAAGGCGCCAACTCCAATGCCTTGGCATCTTGGTTTTCAAAGAATTCACTTAAATGCACTCGGTCATACGCTGCCCTAGGCTCTTCTCCAAAAACGATTAGTCTAAATTGTTTGCTTTCTTTACGAGAAATAAATTTTTCGCAGAATTTATATCCTACCATTCCATTCCCAACTACGACTATAGTTTTCATTTGCTTCGATTTAAAAATAAAATACAATAATACGTATTTATACGTATTTTTAATATGTTTATTTGGAAATAAATACGTACTCTTGTTGTGGATTTGATAATTCAACCTAATTAATATCAGAATATTATGACCGATATAAATCCAAAAGTAAGTTTAGTAGGAGCAGGACCCGGAAGTGAAGACCTTATTACAATAAGGGGTTTAAGGGTTTTACAGACTGCAGATGTCATATTGTATGATGCTCTTGTGAGCGAGGAGATGCTTGCGCAAGTTGATGTCGCCATTCCAAAGATATACGTAGGTAAAAGATGTAATCGGCATTCATTCACTCAAGATGATATTAATATGTTGATTGTGGAAAATGCGTATACATATGGACATGTGGTACGCTTAAAAGGAGGCGACCCTTTTGTCTTTGGAAGAGCCTATGAGGAAATCGAGTATGTGGAATCTTTTGGAATTCCTGTTGATGTCGTGCCAGGAATTTCAAGTGCACTGGCCGTACCAGCTAGTCAAGGAATACCGATGACCAAACGTAATACAAGTAGTAGCTTTTGGGTAATGACCGCTACCAAAAGAGATGGTTCCTTTTCTGAGGATTTAAAATATGCTTCCCAGTCTTCCACAACCATGGTTATCTTGATGGGGGTACGAAAGTTAATAGAAATTGTCCAAGAAGTTAATAAATATCGAGGTTCGTGGACACCGATAGCTCTGATTCAGAGCGGCACAATGAAGGGTGAAAGCTGTACTATCTCAACATTATATGACATACACAATAAGCTTGCGGGTATTGATGTTTCAAAACCTGGTATTATCGTTATTGGTGAAGTGGTGACCGAGCATCCTTCCTTTTTTGAAGAAGAAGTACAACGTGTTCTTCATTCTGCTTTATAAGTATGGGTTGGATGTCCCTTAATAGAAATACCATTTAAAATTCCTCATTAATTAGGTATTGCATTTCCTTAAAAATATGAATTTCTTAATATGACGCTCGTATTTTTATCAATTCTGAATTTTTTGATTACACTTTATTTCATCGCTATAAAAATACGTATAAAGATGATGTTTTTTATATAAATACGTATAAATACGTATTTATATACGTAGTTTTGATAATCGTTAATCTCTAAAATTCCGTATTATGAAAACAACTAAGAAAAAAGCGACCACCTTAAAACTTACCGATATCAAATCAATGCCTATCCGTACTTTTTGGATAACATCCATTGCATTTTTTATCTGCTTTTTTGCCTGGTTTGGTATCGTGCCGTTTATGCCCGATGTCGTGAAGGACCTTGGGTTAACTCCTGACCAAAAATGGAATTCTATTATCTTAGCGGTAACAGGTACGGTATTCGCAAGACTTTTAATTGGTAAACTATGTGATAAATATGGTCCGCGTTTGTGCTATACCTATCTCTTGATTCTGGGTGCAATTCCCGTAATTGCTATTGGCTTTGTGCAAACACCCATGCAGTTTTTGATTTGTAGACTTTTCATTGGTTTTATCGGAGCTTCTTTCGTAATCACACAATTTCATACCTCTATCATGTTTGCCCCCAATATTGTAGGTACGGCGAACGCTACCTCGGCTGGCTGGGGAAATCTGGGTGGAGGCGCCAACCGTTTGGGGATGCCCTTGATTGCCGCTGCCGTGATTAGTTTTGGAGTTGCGGACGAAATTGCTTGGCGGTACTCGATGGTCATTGCAGGTGTAATTGCGATGTTGATGGGCGCGGTGTATTATTTCTTTACACAAGATACCCCCGAAGGTAACTTCGCCCAACTAAAGAAAGAAGGCAAGATGCCGTCCTTTAAAAAAGATGAAGAATCTTTCATGAGTGTACTAAAGGATTATCGCGTGTGGATTCTTTTTATCGTATACGCAGCTTGTTTTGGAATGGAACTTACCGTGTACGGCACCATGGACGATTATTTACAAAACACCTTTGGCCTTACTCGCTCCATGGCAGGTAACTTGGTATTGTCATTTGCTTTGATGAATATTTTTGCCCGTACCTTGGGCGGATTTTTCGGTGATCGATTTGGAAAACTAAAAGGACTAAGAGGTAGGGTTCTCTTTCTTACCATGATTTTGGCTGCAGAGGGCCTAATGCTCTCTATTTTCTCAACCACAACTAGTTTGGCGGTAGGAATGGTGTTCTTGATCGCTTTTAGCCTTACAGTGCAAATGGCGGAGGGAGCAACCTTTTCCGTTGTTCCGTTTGTTAATAAAAAGGCGATTGGATCCATTTCCGGTATTGTTGGTGCAGGGGGAAATGTGGGTGCGTTCCTGGCTGCGATGTTTTTGAAGTCAAAGTCGGCCTTTGCGGAGACAAATGCTTTGGCAGCCAACGCCAATTTAGGGGAAGAGGCAATGAAGGCGGCCCAATCAGCTGCGGCATCAAGTGCAGTGTCTAGCGGTTATTTTATGATCGGAGGTTTTGTGGTCATTAGTGCCTTGACAACCCTGGCTATTAAATTCTCGACTGCGGACGAAAAATTGGTCGAGGCCGAAATGAAAGGAGATCTGGCATTAACCGGAGGTGATAAATAGAGAGGAGAACATTTTCGTAAATGTTATCCTGAGTCATTCTACCATTCTCATTGTAACCTAACACAGAACATTCTTATGAAAAAACAACATTTTGTAGTTGTCTTAGCTTTGCTATGCGCTACTGTAACCTCTGCACAATTTACTTTAGACGGGCAATTCAAGCCCCGAACCGAATACAGAAATGGTTTTGGTAGCATCATTCCAGATGCGGCGGATCCTGGTTACGCAGTTTCCACCAGAATACGATTGAATGCTGGCTATACTTTTGATTCCTATCAATTTTATGTAAGCTTACAAGATATTATGGTTTGGGGAGAGAACAGACAAATTCTACCTGATGACCAAAATGATTCCTTTGCGGTTTTTGAGGCTTGGGCGAATATCAGCTTAGGAAAAGGATGGTCCACGAAATTGGGCCGTCAAGTACTCTCCTATGACGACCAACGTATTTTTGGAGGCTTGGATTGGGCCCAACAGGCACGTAATCACGATGTTGGACTTTTAAAATACAAAAAGAAAAAGTTTATGATAGATATCGGTCTGGCCTTTAGTCAAGACTTTGATAATCCATCTGGATTTCAGTCCGTTGGTACCGCTTACAATACAAGTGGTTTCTTTACTTATAAAACAATGCAATACGCATATTTAAAGCAACAATGGGCCAATTTATCAGGAAGTCTTTTGTTCTTAAACAACGGCTTCCAGAATTTCACGGGGGATACTGACACCCGTGTGCCTGATGGTACAAGTAATCTACAAACTTTGGGAACGCATTTGAACTACAAAAAAACAAGTTTCAGTGCTGCTCTCAATGCTTTTGTTCAAATAGGTGAAAGGCAAAATCAAGTTGATGTGAAAGGAGCTTACTTATTGGGTCTCGACTTAAATTATAAAGCAACGGCAAAAGTCGGCCTAGGTTTAGGTGTGGAAGTGATTAGTGGTAATGATGGCGAAGCGGGTGAAACGGGAGCTTTCTTTCCGTTGTATGGTACCAATCATAAATTCAATGGTTTTATGGATTATTTCTACGTCGGGAACCATGCCAATTCTATCGGCCTGTTCGATGTACATGCCAGTGTCAAATTTACATTGAGCGAGAAGTCCAGCCTATTAGTAAAAGTTTTAAACTTTAGTGGGGAACAGAAATTACCTAGCGGAGAAAAATCATTGGGCACGGAAGTAGATTTGGTATTTGCAAAGCAATTCAACGGTTACGGTCTAGCCATTGGGTACTCCCATATGTTCGCCAGCGATGGCATGTACGAACTTAAAAGCGTCACCAAAGCAGATGCGGCCAATATCCAAAACTGGGCTTGGGTACAATTGACGATAAAACCAAAATTTCTAAATTCTCCAAAGGCGAAATAAATTAGAGTCAATAATGATGCTTCGAGAAGGGCCGTCATGATCACTTTTTGGTCGGGGCGGCTCTTTGAATTTTTAGACGAGTGTATTGAGTCCAAGCCAAAGAGTTTATCTCATTATGCTTGATACTTTTTACCTACTAACGTATCTTTGTGCGTATAACTACGTAAATTTTGAGCCAGACCACTATAATTTTAGTAGACGACCACTCCCTAGTACGTGATGGGATTCGAGCGCTATTGGAAAGCGAATCAGATTTAGACGTTATAGGCGAGGGCGCCGATGGTCTAGAAGCAATTTCACTTGTAAAAGAGAAGAAGCCAGATATATTGATTGTTGATATTCGCATGCCTAACATGACAGGTATTGAAGCGGTAGAAAAATTGAGTGCCTCAAGCCCAGATGTGAAATGCATTATTCTCTCAATGCATGATTCGGAAGAATATATTTTACAATCGGTAGCGGCAGGGGCCAAAGGCTATTTGCTCAAAGATACCGGAAAAGCAGAATTCATAAAAGCCATTCACACCGTACAAGAGGGTGGTAAATATTACAGCGGCGATATTTCAAATGTGTTGGTAAATAATTTACTGAACCCAAGTTCCAAGACTCCTGAATTTTCAAAAAAAACTACTCCGACTAACACCCCTTTCGACTTAACGAAAAAGGAAATTCAAGTTTTGGAGTTGGTCTTATCAGGACTTACCAACAAACAAATCTCCGAAAAACTACAAAACAGCAAACGCACTGTAGAAACCCATCGTTTTAATCTAATGCGAAAGATGGATGTCAAAAATTTGATGGACCTTTCTAAAAAGGCGCAGGAATTTAATTTAGTGTAAGTCAAATTTTAAAAATTCATTTGGAGATTCTTATTTTGTCCCTTTTATTTTTAATGATATTTTAAAATTAAGCCCCACTATTACCATATTGTAACTACGTATTACTACGTAATTTTCTAATTTGCATGTAGTTTTTGTTGTATTTCATCAAACATTCAGGCGATGCAGAAAAAGAAAACAGAAAAGACGATTTGTTCCTATTGCGGGGTAGGTTGTGGTATTTTGGTTGATGTAGATTCGAAAGGCACAATATCGGTTGTAGGCGACCCAGATCACCCTGTGAATAAAGGCATGCTTTGTTCTAAAGGTCGAAATCTGAATTATGTTGCCCAAGATACTAGCGACCGCATTTTGCATCCTGAAATGCGTTGGAGTAGAAACCACCGATTACAAAAAGTGACTTGGGATACCGCTTTTGAAAGAGCCGCTGCCGTTTTTAAAAGTATTATTGCCAAACACGGTTCTGATAGTGTCGGGTTCTATGTGTCTGGTCAATGCTTGACCGAAGAGTATTACCTCGCCAATAAAATTACCAAAGGCTTTATAGGTACTAATAATATTGACACAAACTCCCGTTTATGCATGAGTTCGGCGGTGGTGGGCTATAAAAAAACAGTAGGAGAAGACTCCGTTCCCATTTCCTATGAAGATATTGAATTGGCCGATACTTTTCTGATCTCGGGGGCGAACCCTGCTTGGTGCCATCCTATTTTATACCGCCGTTTGGAGAATCGTAAAGCGGGTAATCCCGAAGTAAAGGTAATCGTTGTCGACCCTAGAAAAACACAAACCGCCGCCGCCGCGGATTTACACTTACAGATTCTACCCGGCACCGATGTAGTTCTTTTCAATGCCATCGCCCGTTGGTTGATTGAGAAAAGAAACATCGACAAAACGTTTATTAGTAAGCGTACTGTCAATTTTGAAGCTGTCAAAAAAATGGCCTTTTCGCTTACCATTCGGAAGGCCGCTGAAAAGTGCGGTATTTCGGCTTCTGAAATCCGTAAAGCGGCACAATATATTGGCCAGGCCAGTAAGTTTTTGAGTATGTGGACGATGGGTCTCAATCAAAGTGTAATCGGGGTGTCTAAAAATGTATCACTCCTAAATATTTCTCTTTTAACCGGTCAAATCGGAAAACCCGGTTGTGGTCCGTTTTCATTAACAGGTCAACCGAATGCCATGGGTGGGCGTGAAGTAGGGGGCATGGCAAATCTTTTGGCCGCCCACAAAGATTTGGACAATCCCGTCCACCGAAAAGAAGTATCCGATTTTTGGGGCGGTAAAGAAATAAATGCCAAACCCGGCTACACCGCCACGGAAATGTTCGATGCACTAGAAAATGGAAAACTAAAAGCCATCTGGATTATCTGCACCAATCCTGCTGTAAGTATGCCTAATGTACACAAAGTAGAACGGGCTTTAAAAAATGCCGCATTTGTGGTGGTACAAGATATATCGCACAACTCCGAAACCACTAAATTCGCGGATTTGCTTTTGCCGGCTGCCGGATGGTTGGAGAAGGAAGGTACTATGACGAACTCGGAAAGGCGTATTAGTTATCTACCCAAAGTAATCGACCCACCGGCGGAAGCTTTGCCTGATGTCGAAATTCTATGGCGTTTTGGTCAAGCCATGGGTTTTAAGGGCTTTGATTATAACAATGCGAGTGAAGTGTACGACGAGCATTGTCTATTAACGAAAGGTACAAACATCGATATTTCAGGACTATCTTACGAACGGCTCAAAAACGAAGGTAGTTTTCAATGGCCAGTACCGCATGCGACACATCCCGGAACACCTCGTTTGTTTACGGATTTTGAATTTCACACTAACGATAAAAAAGCTCACTTTAATGCTCCTCAAAGTCTCTATAATAGTTCGGAGCAAACCAATGCTGAATTTCCTTTAATCTTGAATACGGGTCGGGTACGTGACCAATGGCACACTCGTACCAAAACCGGAAAAGTAAAACGCTTGCTGACCCATATTCCTCAGCCCTACCTGGAAATGAACAAGGTAGATGCCTATCTGAGAAAGCTTAAGGAAGGGGATATTGCGATAATCAATAGCCTTAGGGGAGAAGTGCAGGTTAAGGTAGTTATCAACTCGGATATCCGCGAGGGGGTGGTCTTTCTGCCCATGCATTGGGGCAAGGTTTTGAATAATGATTTCGGCCGTGCTAACAATATTACCAATGATTTGGTCGACCCCGTTTCAAAAGAACCTGACTTTAAATACTGTGCCGTTCAAGTCGAAAAATTTGTAAAACCGGAACAGAAAATTATAGTAATCGGTGCGGGTGCAGCAGCATACCGTTTCATACAGTCGTATCGAGAAAAGAATAAAAAAGACATCCTGCATGTCTTTTCAAAAGAGAAAGATCCCTTTTACAACCGAGTGTTGCTTCCTGAATATGTTAGTGATGAATTATCGTGGGCATCCCTTGAAAAACTAAAGAAAGGGGAGCTTCAGAAGTTGAATGTCAATCTGCATCCCGGAATCGGAATTACAAAAATTGATGAAATAGCAAAAGAGGTGATCGATACAGAAGGAGCAGTACACTCCTACGACCTACTCATAATGGCCACAGGCAGTCGGGCTTTTGTGCCAAGCGATGTAAAAATGGATTTCCCGGGTCGGTTTACGATGCGTGAGCGTGGCGATGCCGATAAATTGAAACAATATTTACAAAAAACCGGTATGACGACTGAAGAGCAGCATGTGGTTATCGTTGGTGGTGGCTTATTGGGATTGGAACTCGCTGCCGCCCTTAAGAAAATTAATATCCATATCAGTATTGTACAACGTGCCCCTCGTTTGATGGAGCGACAATTGGATGATATTGCGAGCCGCTTATTGGCTGAAGATGTTTTGGAAAGGGGGATCAACATCTATTTTGATAACGAAGTAAGTACCGTTTTTGAGGAAAAGGAAAGCTCTAATTCCCTTTTGGTCAATTTAAAAACAGGGCGTACCATACAATGTCATGCGATTGTTTATGCCATTGGTACGCGACCTAATATTGAACTGGCGAAACGCGCGAATCTAGAAACCAGGCGAGGGGTACTGGTCGATTCTTATTTAAAGACTAGTGATGCGTCGATTTTTGCCTTAGGGGAAATAGCGGAGTTCGAGAATTCTCTTTTCGGAATCACTTCCGCAGCTGAAGAACAGGCCGATATCGCCGCCAATTATATTTTGGGAGATTTCAGTAGTATTTATAATGGTTCTGTTTTGATGAATATTTTAAAGTTTGAAAATCTAGACCTGTGCAGCATCGGTATGGTAAACGCCCCCAAGGATGACAGCAGTTACGAAGAGATTATTTTAATGGATGTCAGCAAGCGTTTCTATAAAAAATGCATTGTAAAAGATGATACCCTGAAGGGAGCTATTTTAATGGGGGATAAAAATGAATTTGCGGAATTCAAGCGATTGATAGAAGAAGAAATCGAACTTTCTGAAAAACGGAACGAGTTGTTAAGAGGGTCTTCAAATACGGTTCCCTTAAAAGGAAAATTGGTGTGTTCGTGCAGTCAAGTAGGAGAGGGTAATGTTGCCGATGCCATAATGGGTGGATGCTCCGATTTTAAAGCACTCTGTTCACACACCGGGGCAGGATTGGGCTGTGGAAGTTGTAAGCCCGAAATCAAAGCGCTATTGGATAACCAATTGCAGCTCGCACACTAAAGTAAGCAATATGAACGAAGACCTACATCGCATTCTATTAAAAGGGGGGGTAACCTCTCCAGGAGAATTAAAGGACATCATTTTGATGTTGGAAACTGCAGGCTTGAAAGAAGTGTATTTGGGGTCGCGGCAAGATTTGTTGTTTCCTTTAAAGGATACCAATGAAGAACAACAGCTAGAGCAATTATCTCAATTCAATACCGATATTGTTACCAATAGGGGATATCAGAACATTGTAAGCTCATATGTTTCTGCAGATGTTTTTGACATGACCTATTGGCTTAAAGGCTCTACCTATCTCTATATTTTAGAGGGTTTTGACTATCTGCCAAAATTGAAGATAAATATAACGGACCCCAAACAACGACTGGTACCGCTTTTTAGCGGTAATCTAAATTTCATTGCATCTGATAATGAAGAATATTGGTATTTGAATGTAAAGCTTCCCCATTGGAAAACATCGGCCTTTTACCCAGTATTGATTTACAGTTGGGACATTATTTCCATCTCGAAAGCAATAGAGGAAATCTACGAAGATATCGTTGATGAGGAAGAACTTTTTTTTGTAGTCAATAAAAAATTGGATATGAACAATAAGGCCATAGAAAAGGAATTGAACGTGCCATACCTCACCTTTCCGTATTATGAAGGAATGAACCGCATGGGCATCGACCAATATTGGCTAGGTTTATATTGGAGAAACAACCGATATGACCTTTCTTTTTTAAAGGAGTTCTGCGGATTTTGTTTGGATAATAGTATTGGAAAAATTTGTTTTACCCCTTGGAAATCGTTTATCATTAAGGGAATCAAACAAAAGAGCAGACCAGAACTTGAACGCTTTTTAGGCCAAAGGGGAATCAATGTGCGCCACTCTCAATTGGAAATGAATTGGCACGTACCAGTAGATGATACGGAAGCTTTGGAGCTCAAAAAATTCTTGGTCCGCAGTTTTGACCAAAATGATATCAGTACTTACGGCTTAACATTCGGGATTAGCAATGATGTGGGTAAGCGTTCCCATTTTTCGTCTATAGTTATCGAAAAAAATAGTCCTCCGGCCATCGTAAAAGAGTTTGAGGTACGACCTACCTATAATGTTTTGCACTTTCAAAATTTTGATCCCAACACACAGAAATACCTTTCATATGCCCAAGATGTTGATAAAATAGAACTACCAGGACTGCTCATGGAGCTGAGCAAGAATTATTTCGAGCAATTGAGACGAATCGTAGAAAAGCCAAAAGTTGTCAGGAAAACAGAGGAAACCTCCTCCAAGATAGTATTTCAATGTCAATCATGTTTTACAATATACGATAAGATGTATGGAGATCCTAAAGCTGGCATCAAGGCGGGAACAGTTTTTAAGAATCTTCACGATTCATATGTATGTCCTGTTTGTGATTCCCCTAAATCAAAGTTTGTAAAGACCGAGTTGAGGCTTATTTGAAATCTGGCTTTGTTTCCTTTCGTGTTGTTCTTGCCCAGCTGACTTGGACGAAAAAGTTCAAAAAGGTTTTATTCGCAAGATTTCAGAAAAAATTAAGAAGTCAGTTAAATTTCAATTTTTCAGCCTCCAAGGACCAGTTAAGGAACATTTATTGGTAAACAGCCATTTATCTTCATCCGTTATTTGATTCCAATTGCAGCACCTTGACTCCTAGAACTATATTTGTTACATTCCTCACTTCTGTTAAAGGTATAAAGCATACCTGGAATAACCACTGCATGCACTTGTGTGTTAGGACTAAAAAATACAAACGTGATAGAATTGCGACCAGCTTCGATGAAGGACCTTGAGCTACTGAACTATTGGGACACGAAACAACATGTCATTGATTGTGATCCCGATGATGGGTTGAACTGGGAGGTCGAGCTGAATCGGAATCCCGAATGGCGAGAGCAATTGATAGCGGAGTTGAACGGGAAGCCGATAGGTTTTATCTTAATAATCGACCCGTATTTAGAGGAAACAAATTATTGGGGTAATGTTGAAAGGAACAAAAGAGCGATCGACATCTGGATTGGCGAAGAAAGGAACCTCAATCAAGGGTATGGAACAAAAATGATGAAACTTGCTATTCAAAGGTGTTTTAGAAATCCTTCTGTAGAAGGAATCCTGATAGACCCGCTAAAGTCGAATACCAAAGCCCATAAGTTTTACGAACGGCTTGGATTTAAATTTATCGAAGAAAGGCAATTCGATGGGACTGATTGCTTTGTATATGAATACAAAAGGAAAAAACCGGCAAAGAGCACTAGGTCCTTGGAAGCGCACTAGTATTTTAAAACTAACGATTCTTAAAACTTTGCTGTATTTCTGAAATGGTTTGAAAAACCGGTTTTTTATGGGTTTCTTAGATTGGTAAAACCAATGGCCTAAAATGCCTACTTTTATCAGATGGATAGAATGTATATGGTTGAGGACCATATACCCTTGTCGGGCATAATTTAAAAAACTGAAAACACCATTGTGATCAATGCATACGAATACTTCAAAAATCATCCGAAATTCAACAAACTTGTTGGCAATGATTTTTTATTCGTAGAATATAAATGCCCCCTCAATATTGAAGAATATCAGTTATGGATAGAGAATCATTTAATAACTTATGTCATAAGTGGTAAAAAGGATTGGATTACATCAAAAAAAACACATGAACTTTCAACAGGAGACGCTCTTTTTATCCGGAAAGGTGTTTACACTACAAGGCAGTATTTGGAAAGTGATTACTGTGTGATGCTGTTTTTCATCACTGATAAATTTATCAAAAGATTCATTACCGAAAATCCATCTTTCAAAGCAGAATTAGATCACAAGCTAGAGCATAATCAAATTTTCGAGATTACTACAAATGAAGCATTTAAAACATTAATAGAAAGTATATTTCATTATTTAAAACAAGGGGAAGAAATTCCGAAAGAACTAGTAGAAATTAAATTTAAAGAACTGCTATTTAATATTGTTCTTAATTCAAATAACAAGGAAATACTCTCTTTTTTCAATTCAATAACGCAAAACACGAAATCAACTATTGAAAATATAATGGTGGAAAATTTTCAATACGATTTGAAAATAGTTGATTTTGCAAAACTTTGTGGACAAAGTCTATCTTCCTTTAAACGTGCGTTCACTGCCTGTTTTGGCACTACCCCGAGTAGATGGTTGATCAATAAGAGATTAGAGCACTCCAAAATGCTGTTACTAGGTACAAATTTGACCGTAAGTGAAATTGGTTTTGAATGTGGTTTTAAAAATAGTTCGCATTTTATTCAAGCCTTTAAAAAGAAAGAAGGCGTAACTCCCAATAAATTTAGAATACCTAAAAAGGAAGTATAATTATACTTTTTTGAACCTTTAAGAACATTATTTGGACTTTTAAGAAATCTTAAAAGGCATTATATCTCCAACCTTTGCATCATTACTTAATTACAGATGATGTCAAGAAAAGAATATTCAACCGATAACTTAAAACACACTAGAGGCCGTTCTGTCGTTCACCAAAGACATACCCTTCTAAAAGTCACCTATCTAAAAGATTCTACATCAGCGTGGATCACTGATGCTGCAGAGGTTATTGGAATTAATTTACAAGATCCATTTAGAACAACGGTTTCCATCAATGACAAAATGAAGGTTCCATTTAGGATTGGAGTTCATGAAGCAGTTGGTGGAGATCATGATTTTCCAAACCCAGGCGATTTACTATGTGCCTCTTTAGCATCTTGTTTTGAAAGTACTATAAGATTGATTTCTAATAAATTAGGAATAGAACTTTTAGAAACAAAAATAAGAGCGAATGCTCAAGTAGATGTAAGGGGCTCTTTGATGATTGATAAATCTGTGCCAGTTGAGTTTCAATCTATGCATATCGATGCGCTAATTATTGCCAAAAACTCCAATGAAAAGCTCTTGAAGACCTTAATAAATGGAGCAAAGCTTAGTTGTATTGTTTATCAAACCATAAAAAAAGGCATCCCGATTACATTAAATACAGACATTAAGATTAAGTAATTAAAAAAATATGATAAATATCTTTAAGCAAGTCGCACTTTTACTTCTGATCATCTTTAACTTTTCTTGCAGCAAGGGTGATGACACCATAACCTCGGAACCAATTCAATTTGTAGCCGATATATACGTAGCAGGATACGAATCAAATGGTAGTGTTACTGTTGCAAAATATTGGAAAAATGGAGTAGAAACAATATTGACAGATGGTACTAATGATGCATTTGCAAATTCCATTTTTGTATCCGGAAACGATGTATATGTAGCTGGTTTAGAATATGATGGCACAAAAAGTAAGGCTAAAGTATGGAAAAACGGTATCGAAACATCTTTAATTTCTGTTGCGAATGAATCAAGTGCCAACTCAATATTTGTATTTGGAAATGATGTTTATGTTGGAGGTTTTTCTAGACCTTTATCAGGCAGTCCAGCGGCTGTTATATATAAAAATGGTAGCCCAATAGCTATTCAAAACAATGCAGCAGCCTCAGTTGTAAGATCGGTTTTTGTTTCTGAAACCAACGTGTATGGCGCTGGTTTCATTACATCATCTAACAGTAATGTTAGGCAATCAAAACTATGGAAAAATGACGCAGGTTCTCCTACAAATGGTAGTGGTCAAGCATATTCTGTATCTGTTTTTGAAAACGATGTGTATGTTGCAAGTACTGAGCTAATTAGTGCTACCAATAAAGCAACTGCAACCATTTGGAAAAATGGTTTAAAAACTCCTTTAAGTTCTGCCAGTCAAAACACCCGTGCTAACTCGGTTTGTGTTGCTAAAGGAAATGTATATGTGGTTGGATTTGAATTTAATGGCCATTCTGTTGCCAAAATTTGGAAAAATGGTATAGAATCTTCATTAACTGCTGCTACTGAATTTTCAGCCGCCAACTCAGTTTTTGCTATTGAAGAAGATGTGTATGTGGTGGGATATAAGATTAATACTACAACTACAAATGAAGTAGCAACAATGTGGAAAAATGGTATAGAAACAGCATTAACAGATGGTTCTCAGTTCTCAATAGCGAATTCTGTTTTTGTTACAAAAAATTAAATAATCAACTACTAGAATTATTAATTATGAAAAAATCAATCATCTTACTTTACGGTATTGTAGCCTATTTTGTTTTTCTAATCGCTTTTTTATATGCCATTGGTTTTGTAGGTAACCTTTTTGTACCAAAATCAATAGATTCAGGTACCGAAACCACTTTGGTTTCGGCCCTATACGTTAATAGTATATTGTTAAGTGTTTTTGCTTTACAACATAGCATAATGGCCCGCCCATCATTTAAAAAATGGTTTATTTCCATTTTTAGTCAGGCTATGGAACGAAGTACGTATATACTTTTATCAAGTTTAGCGCTGCTTTTAATTTATTGGCAATGGCAACCTATCACTACTATTGTATGGGAAGTCGAAAACTCAATTCTTTCTAGTATAATAACTGGAATATATTTTCTAGGTTGGCTTATAGTTCTGCTATCAACATTTATGATCAATCATTTGGAGCTTTTTGGATTGGCACAGATTTTTGATAATCTAAAAAACAGGCAAACTCCCAATCCCAAATTTCAAACCAACTATCTATATAAAATCATTAGACATCCCTTAATGCTAGGATTTATCATCGCCTTTTGGGCAACACCTACCATGACCGTTGGGCATTTACTATTTGCTCTAGTAACCACTATTTACATTTTTGTAGCTGTGAAATATTTGGAGGAAAAAGACCTTCGTAAATCTATTGGTGAAAAATATGAAACGTACCAAAAAGAGGTCCCGATGATCGTACCATTTACAAGAAACAAATTCAAGGGCAGATGAGTAAAATAGAGTCAGAATTAATTGAATTGCGTATTCAATTACCAGAAGCACCAAAATCCGTTGCAAATTATATTCCAGCAAAACGAACCGGAAACGTCATTTATACCGCAGGACAAATTCCTATTCAAAATGAAGTGATTAAAAAAGGTAAACTTGGAAAAGATATAACATTGGAAGAAAACAAAAATGCAAAAACTATGCGCAATTGGATGTTTAGCTGCTATAAAAATAATTTGCCCACTTGACAAGGTAACGAGCATTTTGCAATTCACGGATTAGTGAATTCTACTTCAGAAAATACCGAACAATCAGATGCGATGAATGGTTCGTCCAATTTTATTGTACAAGTTTTTGATGAAATTGGTAAGCATACTCTAACAGCCGTTAGAGTTCGTGTTCCCAATAATATTTTAGCTTCGGTCTATATGATAGTTGAAATTGAAGATTTAAAAAACAAGGCTAACTACGGCATAACGTAAGTGCTGAAGCTAAAATCTGGTTTTTTCGAAAAGTCCTATAAAATCAACCTTTTATGGAGCTGGAGCAAATGTATATAAATTTCAAATAAATGTATTTGCGAAATTCTCTCGAGGTTTATTTATTACCTCCTTTAATTTGACTTTGTCTCCAAAAAGAAATTAGTAGGTTCCGGCGATCGCCGAGGGTGGTTTAATAATATCAATAGTTAAGAATTTGATTCTGAATTATTTTCGCTTGTCCTTGCTTTCAGCATCGAAACTGATTAAGTTGAACATTTCCCGCATCCTAGACCTTACCCGATTACCATAACGCTCTTCCAATTCCTGGGCATTTAAATTTGTGGTGGCATGGGTCTTTACGCGATGGCTTAGAAATAGTTCATGACGCGAAAGCAGGATTTCACCCAAAACATTGCAATCCTTCCCAAAAAAGCGTCCTGTGGGTTCTATACCCAAATCATCAAAACAATAGAAACTATGGTCCCCATATTGTACGATGATGGAATAGCCGATATGGTTAAAGCCGAAAGAAATATTTCGTGCTGGGATGATTTCGTAGGTAGGGTAGTGGGGGGTCATGCACCGTAGAAGTTTCATTAAACTGGTCTTCCCACATCCCACAGGCCCGGACAGTAATAGGCCCTTTTTAGGGTCGATACCGAGTCTCTTGCAGGTACTCCAATCCTTGATCTGGTAATTGCAGAGTTTGTAAAGGACTTCATAGTCCTTTCGGTAAATCTTGAACTTTTTCCCAAACAGGAGCTTTCCCTTGGCCTCTAAATAGATGAGCATTTTTTTAAAATCGTATTCAATACAATTGCCCCTAAGCCCACCTAGTTCAAACTGAACCCCACCTTCCGAAATGATATGTGGCGAAGGGTGTTTCATAGGGGCTCGTCGTAATTTTTTTTCCGGGAAGTCCTGAGGTTGTCTCGATATGGTACAGTGCCCTTTAGTTTGATTTCGTTTTCTTTATTCTGGAAATTTGAATTTTCAAAAATTCGCCGTTTGTTTTTGTTTTTATGGTTTTCCAAAGTTTGTATATGTTTGTTTATAGGTACCACTGCTTGTCCATCGCTTGTCCCGATTTTGGTACAGCTTAGGTCCACAGCTTGTCCATTACTTGTCCCAAAAACGAACATCTTGATGCGACTGCCCTTGAAGGGATTGTGAGACGGGGTATAGCACAGGTAACTCCAATGGCTGAGTTCTTTGATGCACCGATGGTAGGTAGACTTGGATCCTATCTTGGCAAAGTCCATCACTTCCTCCCTATTGATAAAGAATTCCTCCCTAAAGTAGTTATTGTTCCACAATTGAAACAGGGCCACATATAGACTTATATGGGTCGGATTCAAGCGACCGTCCCTAGAAAATTGTTGGAACACCCCGTTCAGATGGGTAATATAATTGACATCTCCCAAACCCTATTAAAACCTATTTTGAACCCGGTTCTTTTCCAATACCTGCATGATCTCTTGATAATCGTAATACAGGACACCGCCCACCTTGGTGTAAGGAAGCGTACCATTGATTCTAAGGTTTTGCAAAGTTCCCGGAGAAATTCCCAATAGTTCCCTGACTTCTGGTGATTTGAGCCATTTCTTTTTGGATTGGCCTCCATGGGCCTGGAGAAGTTGTTTGATTTCCTCGACGAGTTCGGCCTTAAATTCATAAAGATCGTCCGTAGTGATAATAGTTGCTGACATAATACATTGGTTTTAAAAAAAGCAAAGCCGCCATGGTTAACTTTTTTTAGCGGCGACTTTGCCATGATTTGACTTTCGTTCTGTAAATATGAAGGTGTTTGAATACTCTTTTTCCAAGGCTAGGGTAGAGGTGGGAAAGATTTTTTCGCTTTGGTAATCTGATGTAAATCAGTTGATATTTTGTTTAAACGGGAAGTTACAGCCAGCATTTTGAATACCTACTCCTTATTTTCTTACCTGACAGTACTTTTCCCATCTTGGGTCATAGGTGGGGACTATTCGATTACTCCTCGAGGGACTCCATGCGAAGGTTCAGCATTTCGATCAGTCGGTCCAGGAATTTTGTCCTACTTGTCTTTCTGGACCTTATTTCAATGAACGTGTGATAATAGTTGCCGAGGTCGATATTGTAAAAATGCTCAAAATGGGAGGCCAGTTCCTTAATGTCCGCTGTGCCGCTGTTTATGGAACTACTGGCATGTAGGGCATACAATAATTCAATGAGGTCCGTCTTGCTTCCGGTCCAAAACAATTTTGATGGTTTTTGCATAGGCATATTTTCTGAAGGTTCAATGGTATTGTCCAACTCATCCACCTCTCTTTTTAGGTACACGATGAGCATGTCATAGGCCATGATCGTCGAAACCGTGGCATCCTGACAGGTGGAAAACTGTTCGTCCGTTAAAAAATGGACAGATTCTAGGGGAAGTCTAAGGTCGCGGTTGCCACGGACAAAATAGTGTTCGTCCAGGGACATGGCGCCACGACGGTAATAATTATAAAATTCCAGATTATCGTTGAAGAAGGTCTGTAGTTTTTCAATGTGGTTCTTAAGGTATTTGATCTGTGTGGAATGGTTGCTTCGGGGACGCTTGCTCTCGATATTGAAAAGCTTTACAAAATAGATAAGCTTACTGAAGATTTGGGGCTTTATATGTTTAAAGAAATAAATCTCATCATCTTGGGTGGCAAATGTTTTTTTGACGATGCGACGTTGTAGTTTTTTGATCCATTTCTCTACGAGGACGATGCCCATTTCGGCCTTGAGCAGAATATCCTCTTTTCCACGTTCCAACAGGTCCAGTTGGGCCTCGAATTCCGTAAGCAGTTTCTGGTATTGCATGACAAACTAACTTTTTCATTGGCCTTCCATGATTCCCAGGAGTTCCAGTGCATAATTGTCCTGTGTCTGTAAATAAGCATATTTTTCTTCGACGGTCGCGCCCAATTTCTTTTTTTCAAACGCTGCGGTCATACCCAAATCTATTTTATCCATGTGTAATGCTATGGCACGTTCTATGGTCTTTAGCAGCAATACCCTATAGGTTCCGAAATCCATAAGCCTATCATAATCCATACCAACGAATGCAGGTACATAAATGCGACCGATATTCTTGTAGCAGAACATTACCCCGATGATATCATCATCCCGGTCCTTTGGGGAGACGAGAATAAATTCCCAATGGGGGTGCTCGTTCATGTTATGGAAAAGGGCTTTCGGGAATGAAAATGTATTTAAACCAAGATTGTTCCCGTGTACACTGGAGAATAATTGCATTATTTGTGTTAGTTGGTTGGGGTTACAATGGTTCTTGGTTTCCACATATACCTTTTCCAAATTGGGAATAATATCCTTTCTGTAGTGCCTTCGATTACGGGAGGAAAGTTGGCTGATGTAGGTCTCGATATCGTGAACATCGGTAAGTCGTATATAACAGGCTTCGGGCATCTGGACCCGTACAAAACCGTGCCCTTGCATTGGATTATGCCAAGGACTTTTCTGTTTAAAATCCCGAAGTACGGTCATCTTGGCTTCATTTTTCTCGGCTAGGTCCTCCATGGTTTGTAGTAGGATATCTATGGCTTCCATGGCTTTGGGATGGGTTTGATCCCAGAAACAGTGCTCCCCTTCCGTAAAAAGACTACCTGTTGAAAGGACTTTCGAGGTAAGGTGATAGGGGTCGGTCTTCCGAATCTCTTCCAAACTTTTGGACACCTTGGCACCTGCCAACATATCATCTTTCCAGAGGGCCAAACTCAAAAAGGTTGCGAGGATTATTTTATTATCCGCATCGGTAACAAAAACATATTTAAAGGTCCAGTTATGTTCCTTTTGGACATTGTTTTGAAAGACCTTTTCCAAAAATTGAAGCCCTTCCCAGTCAAACACTCCTCGTCCACCCATAAGTCGGTTCCAAGTTTCCGTGGATACCTGCTCGATGGTTTCCTTGATTTCAACCTTCATTCCCGTCCTTTGGATTTTAGGAATGTCGTTATCATGATACTCCATGTTAAAGGCGGCAAAAACTCGCGAAGGTGTAGTTTGGGTTTCCGCTAAGGCCTTTGGGAAATGATGGACCATGGCATCGACCAAAGCCTCGATTTCCTCCTTTTGGTTATGTCTTGAAATAGTGATCCTAACCCCTGTATTTTTTACGGGTACGGCAGGAAAGATGCCCAAATTGACAAAAAAGCCTTCCTTCATAAGGCGATTGACAAAGTTATAGCCTGTCTTGGGCATGCCCGTGCCAATATAGAATACCGGGGAGTTGTTTTCGTCAATAAGCGGGAGTTCGGTCTCTTGAAGTAACATCTTAAAGTACCCGGTTCGTTCTTTCAGTTCTTCTTGCAATCCATAGATTTGAGGGGATAGGTGTATTTTAGCGGACGCAATTGCAGCTGCTACCGAAGCCGGTTCCAATTGGGCCGAGAAGGTCAATGGTCCTCCAAAGGTTTTGATTTTTTGGTGCAGTTTCCGGTCCGAACATGCTAAAAGAGCACCACTGGCTCCGAAGGTTTTGCTTAGGGTACCAAAGAGTAGCACGTTAGGTGGAAGTTCCCCGAGTTGGCTCATGACATACCCCGTACCGTTCTTTCCGGTCCAGCTCATTCCATGCACATCATCAAAATAAAAGCGTAATTGGGGATATTTTTTCCCAAGTTCCATAAGTTCACGGATGGGGGCATAATCGCCGTACATGGAATAGATGCCGTCGGCCATATACCAAATATGTTTTTTGGAATGGATATACTTTTTGAGCTTATCCTCCAACATGTCCAGCCGGTTATGGCGGATCATTTCTATGGGAACACTACGAGATTTCAACATCTTGGCGGCATTCTGTACGCTCCAGTGCACTTGATGGTCCAAAATAATGACATCCTCGTCATCCACTGCACTAGGGATGACCCCAATATGACCCAAAGTACTGTTCTTGGTGATAATGATGGGGTGGTCGTACATCTCGTGTACCAGTGCTTCCAATTCGGCATACAAGGGGTTGGAGATATAGGATTTGGACAGTGGAAATTGGGTGCCATAGTTTTTAATGGCGGCTATGGAGGCCATTTTCAACCTGGGGTCCTGTTCCAGTCCCAAATAGCCCGTGGTACCAAAGTGAAACAGTTCACTGTTGTTTACTTGGATCTTTCTACCTGAAAAGGAGTTTCCTTGGGCGTATAGGTGTAAGACCCCTTCTTGGGTGGCGTCTGTAAATACCTCATGTACGGTGTTCAGAAAATTGTTGTTTTTGATCTTTGCCATGACTATGATTTTTAGAGTGAGGTAAAATGTAACGGTAATTGTAGGAAAATGGGGATTATTGATATTTCAAAATCCTTTATGGATAATTATTAATCCTTGATAAATAATGATACTATCCTTTTGAATCAAGTAATAAGAAGGTTTTCGTCCATCATGGCTTAAATGATTTTTTATCTTTAAGGGTAATAACCAGTTTTCGAGTCCATGCCACTTTTTTCAGAAAATGAATATGCGACCTATCATATTCAAGAAGATATTTTGTTCGTCACCTATAAAAAGGGAATCTTGATCAATCTACCTACCGCCATTCAGATTGTAGAGGATCGACTTGTATTACAGGAAGGTTTATCTTATCCGGTTCTCTGCGATATCAGGGAGGTTCGGTCTATCGATAAAGCCGCCAGGGATTACCTGGCCGTAGAAGGGTCCTTGCTTATCGATGCCGTTGCATATTTGGTGGAAACTACAGTTTCAAAGGCCATTTCAGAGTTTTATATTCATATCAACAAGCCGCCGATTCCCTCCAAAAATTTTACGGATATAGAAGCTGCAAAGGCATTTTTGAGAAGGCCCTCGAATTAGTACACTATTGTTGTTGTATAAATCACAGGAATCCAAAAAAAATACAACCATGGAAAAAATAAGAAAGGCACACCTTGCGAAAATCAATAAAATGTTGATGTCCATGGCACAGGGTAATTTCTTTTATCGACTGGATAGTACCTATGGAACGGATAATGTGGAGGCCATGACCATTATGCTGAATATGCTTGCCGAAGAAATTCAGGAATCGTTGGTGCATGGTGGATTCGTTAATACCGAAGGGGTGGTAAAACATCTTGTTCAAATGAGTTTTCTTTTGGATGTCAAGGGAAAGGTGGGCTTGGTCAACCAGGAAGCCTGTATGATTTTGTCCTATCTTAGGAAGGATCTTATCGGTTACGATTTTAGGGATTTACTTCATCCGTCATCTAGGACCCAATGGGATGCTTTTATACGGAAGGCAGGCAAGCGAGATCATTATGATGCTGCCTTGGACCTTACCCTGGTCACTAAAGACGGACTTCTGGTTCCCCGGTTTTGCCATATGACCAGCTGTCTCGGTGGTCCACAGAAACCTAAGCAAATACTGATTACCGTGGTACTACAGACCCGGGATACCCTAGAAAGGCAAGAATCACTAAAAAGGAAATCTGCATCGGGTAATGATACAAATGAAACTTTTAAAAAGGGGAAATTGGAGGCTAAGGAAAAACGTGTCCGTTTGAGTTATGAGGATATCCGAAAAATACGAAAAGGGCGAACGATCATCATGAACAACCTGGAACGGGATTTTCCGTCATTAAAGGAATTCGCTCATCAACTTGGTACCAATGAGTTTAAGCTGAAATATGGATTTAAGGAACTATATGGTACCACGGTATTTCGCTTTCTTTTACAGGAACGACTGAGGAAGGCAAAAATGTTGATTGAACATACCGATTCTCCTATGAAGACCATTGCCTATAAAACGGGCTTTAAAAGTATACCTCATTTTTCCAGGGTCTTCAAAAAAAATTATGGCCAAACACCAAGTAGTCTAAGAAAACTCTCTTAAGATTAATCTATACATTTTCTATTAAATACCTGTAAGTCAATTTATTATTCGCAAGGGTTAATTGTACTCCGTTACTTTTATGGTATCAATTCAAAGGAAATGATTTCATCTAAAAAGTATATTCCCAAGAGCGCATTTTTTATTAAAATGCTTTTTGTAGTACTATTTCTTTATACTGCAACAAGCAAGTTCTTGGACTTCCAAGATTTCAAAGTACAAATAGGCAAATCTCCGGTTCTTTCATTAACAGCGGATTGGCTTGTTTGGGTGGTCCCCTTATCGGAGTTGTTGGTTTCCGCTATGTTATTGGTACCAAGGTTTCATTTTTTGAGTCTATATGCTTCATTGGTTTTAATGGTGGGGTTTACGACCTATATCATACTGATTCTTTATTTCACTGAAAACATACCCTGCTCGTGTGGAGGGATTCTGGAAAGCCTAGGTTGGGAGGAACATCTCATTTTCAATCTTTCATTCGTCCTGATGGCCGTATTTGCTATTCTTATCAGTGACTATAGGCTTAAAAAAACAAGATTCGATTAAGGAACGATATTTTATTGCGCAATAAGGTCAGGGGAACCCGAAAACCTGAAAAAAAAGAGTAGGGAAAACTTATAATAATTTATAATCATGAAAAAATCCAGTTTAACGATAGCTTTTGCTGTCATCGTGTTTGCCGTAGGGAGCGCTTTTGTTACCCAGGCACCAGAAGTTGATGTATCAACAATCGCATCTTCCAATACCGAGGAAATGGCCCAAATAGGGTATTACAAGATTCCAAATCAACCGTGGAGGCAAATGCAAGTTGCATGTAACCCGGTAACTGATACAGATCTATGTTTACTTCCTGTTCCGGGAGAAGCCGGTCTCCATCAGATTTTTGATGCGGATCAGTCCACCCCTTTACGTAGAGATCCTTGATTAGTTGATCTAGGCCCCAAATTACTTGGGGCCTATTTATTATAACTAAAAGTTTACAATGAAAACTTATTCAAAACCCTTGGTAGTTCTGTGTGCTAGCGTTGTTATTGGAACTTCGCTTCCTTTGGTCCTTTTTATGATAAATACTCGGAGGTCCCAAGAAAAGAATGGTTTTGTTCGCAGATTTGAAACTAAGAATTTTATATTATCCGTTTCAATGGTGTTGGATTTAGGGTTTGATGGGTATTATATTGCCGGAAATACAAACAAGAATCTTTTCTTGAGCCATAGGGAGGCTCCGGCACATATATTAATGGCGGATATCGACTTAAGGGATACGACCCACTTTAATCTAAAATTTCAAGTTTCAACGAAATACCCAAGGTTCAATGCAGCCCGATTGAAGGTTTACATAGATTCTCCTGCGATATATATGCACGAAGGACCAGCAGGGATTGTGTTGAGAGGGAGTCTGATTTCCGACAACTTCAAAGTAACTGCATATGATGGATTTTCATTTGATGATTTCTATGGCATATCCAAAAATTCAACCTTGTTTAAAACCTTGCAACTTGAAAGGAGTGAAACCAAACTGACCCTTAAAAATAGGCATAAGCAGGTATCACCAACCTTTACATTTAAAAGGCAGGTTGATGGAATATTTTGTTGTGATGGTATGCTTCATATTGATAGGGATAGGGAACAGATCATACACATTTTTTATTACAGGAACCAAATAATAAGCCTGGATACGCTATTGCGGGAACGCTATGTTTCGAAAACCATAGACACTATTTCCAAAGCCCAGATAGAACTGGTGCACATCAATTCGGGCCGGGAAAGGACCTTTGGTAAACCCCCTACCAAAGTAAATCGTAGAAGTTGTGTTTTTGGTTCTAAACTTTATGTGAATTCTTCCATAAAAGCGGATAACGAATCTTGGGATTCCTTTGCCAATAATTCCGTTATTGACGTATACACTACAGAAAAAGGAATTTACCAATATAGTTTCTATATCCCCAAATATCAAAATAGAACATTGCGTTATTTTCAAATTGTAGACCAAACTGTTTTTGCTCTCTATCAAAATCACTTGGTTACATATCGATTAAAGCCATAATTTGATTTATACCTGCCCAGTATTGCTATGAAAACGCACCGGACAGGTAAATAGCTAAATCAAAAACTTATTTTGAATCCTTTTATTCTTTTTCCATTAGACCTCGTTGCACCTTATAAATGACACCATTCTTTATTGTGGACTCGATAGTTAAGGTATTCTTGATATCCCGTAAAGGGTCTTTTTCCAAGACTAGCAAGTCCGCTATTTTTCCTTTTTTAAGGGACCCTAAATCATTTTGTAAACCTAATCCTTCCGCCGCACGAATGGTGGCCATGCATAGCGCGTCATAAGCAGAAAGCCCACCCTGTTTTAGTAACCAAAGTTCCCAATGCAACTCTAACCCGGGATAGTCCCCATGTGACCCCGCCGTAATAGATACCCCGCGTTTAAAAAGTTCCGCTAAATTCTTGGCATAGTACATACCTCTTGAGTCCTTACCCATCAGATTTTTATTGCCAATAGCTTTTTTTGTATTATCCTCGGCAACGTAGTCCAAACCTTTTATGGGTTGATAATTTAATAACGATGTATAGCGGTATTGTATAGGGCTGAAATCCCCGGAATTAGTAATTAGGGTAGGGGTGTGGCAAATCTTTGAAACGGTGGATAGCTGCCCTACATCGTCATATAAACGGCCATTGCCCGTTTTATGCTCCCGACCTGTAAACCCGTCCAGAATCATGGATAGATTATAAATGCCATATAGATTTATGGGTGACGCATGTCCGGTAATATTTAAACCTTCCTCTTTAGCGGCAATGGCCAAATACTGCCTTTCTTTTCTTGAATAGGCATCATGAACCTTGAGGAATAATGCACTATTTGCCTTTTCCGTACGGGCTAAAAACCGGGCTTCTTCTAGAGAGGAGATTTGGAATTGGTCGGAGGCAATTGCTATTGAACCAAACGGTCGTGGGCCCTTTTCCCTGCCAGAAGCTATTAATTGTGCATAACCTAGTTGGTTTAATGGTGCATTGAGCTCTCTTACAGTCGTTACCCCAAAATTGATATTTTCATTGAAAGCCCACCATTCCGATGGGAAAAAGTTTTCAGGGGGATGGTTATGGGCATGCATATCTATAAGACCTGGGATAAGGGTCTTACCCCTAACATCGATTTTCAGTGCATTTAGTGGTATGGATAGACTATCCGAACTGGCTATATCCATGATTCGGCCATCCTTGATTAAAAGTGTACCGTTTTCTATGATTCCAATATCGTCCATGGTGATTATCCTTGCACCCATTAATGCCAGTATACCCTCGCCTACTTTTTTTTTGAACGGGAGTACGATCTTTGCCAAGGTGACCGGGGGAACTACCTGCTTTTTGTTGGCCCCTATGCATGTATCCAGTGAATTTGATACATCAAGAATCGAGCTTATCTCGAACAAGGAAGATTTAAGTATATTGGATTTGGATATATAATAAAAACTTTTGCCGTCTTTTGTCCATTGCGCCCCATGCCCTCCAAGAATTGGGTTGACCTTTACAATTTGTCCCTTTTTGGCACCACGGTCCAATGTTGGAATGAAATCCGTTTGAAGGGAAATATCGGATACATACAAACTGTGGCCAATTCGATATATCACATGCCGTCCATCAGGAGCAAGGGATACCTCCTTGGCAAAATGGTCCACATGGGCTTGGATGGTGGTTTTTCCGGACTCCAGGTCCATCGTTTTTAATTCCTTAAGGTATGATGCCCTGCTACGGGTCACAAAAGATATTTCTTTTCCACCGGTTACAAAGTTCGCTGCATGGTTGATTTCAACGCTATCCAGTAGAGTTTTCGACATTTTTCCTTCGCTGGAGAACAACATTAATTGACCAGTATTTTTGGATGAGCTAACAATGTTATAAGGTTCCCTAGCCTTCACTATGGATATCCATTTGCCGTTTGGCGACCAATTGGGTTGTTGGTAAAATCCTACCGAACTGGTTAATTTTTTGGGCAGGCCCCCATCTGCGGAGACTACCCAAAGGTTGCCAATGGTGTCCTTTTCAAAAGTGATATAGGCTATCTTTGACCCATCTGGGGAATATTTTGGCGCGAACTGACCTATAGTCTGATCTACCAATAATTTAGGTTTCCCATGAGGTAGTTCCATCGTGTACAGTTGGGAAAGTGCGCTAAATACATAGTTTTTGCCATCTGGGGAAAGATGTCCACTTTGGATATAGGAAACCTTATCATCATTGTTGTTTATTGAAAACACGTGATTTATGGGAGGTCCCATTTCGACTTGAATGTCGGCAGTAAAGGGAATTATTAGATTAGCCCCCGTAGCAATATCTATACGATGTATTTTACCCCCATAACCAATCCATAAGGTCTTCGAATCCTTGGAAAATGTAAATTGCTCCCAGTTTTCCCGCCACTGGTCTATTGGACAGACCAAACAGCGCTCCTCGCCGGTATTTAAGTTTCGTAACTTGAGCTCGTTGTTGCCATCTTTGCGTTCATTCCAAACCTTTAGGTTTATATAGGCCAACCACTCCCTGTCCGGGGATACAATGGCTTTGCTGTAGGGAATTTCCAAGTCTTGAAGCAAAGGGTATATGGATGTTGATATATTTTTGGACTCTGGTTTTTTAATCCCGTTTGGGTCATAATTGAAACCATTCGCCTCAATCTTATTTTCGGGACCTGACCATTTAAAACCGCTAATAAACGAATTTAGACCCTCATTGGAAATAACGTGCTTTTCAGATCCATCGAGGTTCATGACCCAAATGTTCTCAGTACCCGTACCATCACTCAGGAATGCCACTTTATGCCCATCCGGAGACCATTTAGGATGCCTGTCCCAAGATAGACCCTTGGTCAATTGAACAGCTTTTCCCCCTGTGCTGGGCAAGATAAAAACGTTTCCTAAGAGGGTAAACAACAGTTGCCTTCCATCGGGTGAAATGTCCAAATCCATACAGGTGCCTTCATCCGTCCTGATAGTAAAAAAACGTTCTGGACTTAAAGGCAAACTGTCTCGGTAAAAATTCCCTTGGCCCAACTGCGCATTACAAGAATTCAGGACGCCCAATATTAGCATACATATGTGAATAGTTTTCATATGATTTTACAATTATTAGTAACCGGGGTTTTGGGAGAGGTTTGGGTTGGTTTGTATTTCCTGTTGGGGGATGGGGTATAGGACGTCCGTTTCCTGCCAATCCGGCTTTAAGGGCGACAAAACAGTATTCGCCCTTCCGGTTCTTTTCAAGTCCAGCCATCGATGTCCCCATTCCGCAAAGAGTTCTAAATGTCTTTCTTCCATAAGTAAATCGCTAAATTCTGGAATCTCGCTTGCCTGGATATTAGCAACCCCTGCACGGGTACGAATGGTGTTCAGGTCTGCTAGGGCATTTGGAAGATTTCCCAACATGGCCCTTGCTTCGGCACGTATCAGATATTGTTCCGCGAGGCGAAGTACCATCGAAAATTCGCTTCCCGTCCCACCGGCCCTTATTTTATATTTAAAGGGAAAGCCGTATGATTGGGTTCCATCCGTGATATGGCCGGTCCATTGCAACAACCGGGAATCGTTTGGTCCAAAATTCTGTAGAAAGCCATCCGCCAAGGTTACAGCGATTGGTGGTGTATTGGTCAAAATGAAATTGTATCCTTCCCAGGTATCCCGTGTCCCGTCTATGGATGCCAATTGCCAAATTGCCTCTTTACTGGTAGCCAGAAAAACATTGTCCAAATCACTTTCCAAGGTAAACACATCTGTGGCCCCTATAAGTTTAGAGGCCTCCTGTTCGGCCATACTCCATTGTTCTGTATATAAAAATGTCCGTGCCAATAGGGCACTAGCTGCAAAACGGGTAGGTCTTGTGCGCATTCCGGAATAAAAGGAGTAATCGCTGGGCAAGTATTTTTCAGCATCTTCCAAATCAGCAATAATCTGCTCGTAAATGTCCGCAACAGGGCTTCTGGAAATCGTACTGTTAATTAAATAATCCGTAGTGGTTACCAAAGGAATATCCCCAAAGAGATTAACGAGATAGAAATTGAAAAAAGCCCTTATAAATTTAGCCTCCCCTTCCAAGCGTTGTTTTGTATCCGCTGAAATCTCGGTAGCCTTAGCCAGGCCTTCAAGAATACTGTTCGCCGTATAAATATGGTTGTACCCTTGGTTCCATATAGACTGCTCCAGTGTATTGTTAGTGGCATTTAGAGCATTGGTGTAAAATTGGTTTTCATCGGCCAGAAAGGAGTAATTGGTAAAGGTGTCGGCCGATAATCCACTTAAATAGGTAACGCTTTGCCTACCACCACTGGCAAAAGCGGTTCCGCCCATAATTTGGCTATAGATGCCGACTACGGCAGATTCCGCTGTAGTTTCATCCTGAAAAACGGAGGTATCTGACAACAAATAAGTAGGCTCATCCACTGCTATCGATTCACAGGAAGCAAGAAAGGCCATAACGCTAATGACAAGAAGGAGCGTACAGGCAAGGATTTTCTTTTGTTGTAGGGGTTTTGAAGTAACTTTGGAACCTTGCCTATTTTTTCCTTGGGTTAAATTCAATGGTAAGTTTCTTACCATGGATATTAAGCTTTTGAAGTATTTCATAATCATATGTTTTAAAAATTTAACTGAAGTCCGAGGGTGTATTGCCTAAGATTAGGGATTTCATTCACCCCTGGATTTTCTGGATCAAGACCCTTATAGTTTGTGATGGTGACCAAATTTTGTCCTTGGAGATATAGTCGAAGCCCGATATTGGACTTGTCGGGAAGAGGCACGTCGTATGCAATGGAAACATTGCGTAGTCTAAGAAAGGAGGCATCGACCAGTGTATAATCGCTAACCAGTAGGTCATAATATTTAAAAGCGGCATCATTATAAGTGGAGGTGAACCGTTGAACATGGGCAACATCCTCTTCGTTTTGCCAACGGTTCAGGACACGGGTGGGTTGGTTGGACTGAAATCCTGGTGGATCAAATGAAAATTCTGCACTGGAACCTGTTTGTTTGACTCCCTGTATTAGGAATTCCAGACCTAGATTGCCCAACTGAAACGAGTTTTGTATGCCCCCAAAGAAATCCACCGATTGGTTGCCTAGAACTTGTACATCATCAGGAAAAGAGAGAAAGCCGTCCCCGTTCGCGTCTTCAAAGGAGTACACCCCCGTTGCCGAATCCACTCCCGTGTTCCTGTAACCATTAAATACACTTAAGGGCTCCCCTATAACGTAGGTATTTGCGTAAGGCGAGTCTTCCAAATCAGGATATTCCAACAACTTGTTCCGTAAAACGGAAAGGTTTATGGAGGTGTTCCATTGAAAAGTGTCGGAACTCACATTTTTGGTATTCAGTTGGAATTCCCATCCTGTATTTTCGACGGTTGCCGGTAAATTGGACTGTATGGTAGTGAAGCCCGTAGTCCCTGGGAGGGCAAGGCCAACCAACTGATTCCCGGATCTATTTTGAAAGAAATTGGAGCTGAACAATAGCCGGTCGTTAAAAAAGCCTAGGTCCAGGGCCACTTCCATTTTAATATTGGTCTCCCAACCAAAATTAGGATTGTACAACCGGGAAGGGATGAGTCCGGTTTGGTCCTGGTAGGGCTGAGCAACCGGACTCCAAAGGTTGAGGTATTGGTAGTCTCCTATTTGGTCGCTTCCTGTTGTACCATAACTGCCACGTAGCTTTCCAAAACTCAGCACGGAACCCTGCTCAAAAGGCTTTTCGTTGGAGAAGATCCAAGCGGCACCAAGGGCCCCGAAGTTTCCATATTGTTTGCCGGGACCAAATCTGGAAGACCCGTCCCGTCTACCGGTCAGGTTTATAAAATAGGTATCATCGTAGCTAAAGTTTAAGCGGGCAAAAATTGCCTGGTATTTGTATTTTGTTTCACTGTCCTTATAAACTTCAAGGGTAGTGGCCGCTTGCATATTTTCCAATAATGCATCGCTGTTAAAACCCTTGGCGTTGATTACAAAGAACTGATTTGTGGTTTTCTGTAGGGTGGCCCCAAGCAGGGTGTTCATCCCCAACTTTCCAAATTTTCTTTTATATTTCAATTGGGGTTCCCAAATCCATGTGCTAATGCTACTGGTATTTTGGTTGGCCGATCTTGGAATAAACGCCCTGTATGTCGGTCGTATGGAAGACAATGGGGTAAATTGGGATTCCTTGGTAAACAAGGTGTTGTACCCCATCCCTGAACTTAATTCCAGACCGGGTAGCAGCTCAAAGGCAAGATTGGCGTTGGTGATGAGGTTTCCCGTGTTGCTCTTGTATTTCTTTTCCAGTTCGGCCAAGGGATTGGTCCAGGTGTTGTCCGCCCAATTAAGGTTCCCGTCTTCATCGTAAAGCTCTGGAGCATTTGGTGCAAGCTTAAGCGCGGGAAATAGTAGTAGGCCGGACATCATATCCGAATGGTTGTGTACAAAGCTTGCAGAAGCGGATGCCGTAAACCTATTGTCGGTTGATTTATGGTTAAGGTTTATAAGACCATTGATTTTTTTGACACCAAAAGAGCCCGGCAATATGGTCGTTTCGTTACGGAAACCACCCCCTAACCGAAAGGTTGTCCGTTCATTGCCCCCAGAGGCGGATAATTGGACATTGTTCATATAGGCATTGCCTCCGAGGAGCTGGTCCTGCCAGTCCGTATGGCGGTTTCTGTCCCAGACGGTAAGGTCAGGTGCATTTGCCGGGGTCGGTGTTAGGTTATCGTTGGCAAAGGCCTCCTCCCGCATTTGTAGGTACTGCTCCGTATTCAGCAAATCCATTTTATGGGCTATGCGAGCAGTTCCCGTTTGCATATGCACGTTGAATTTAACGGTTCCGCTGCTTCCCTTTTTAGTGGTGATCAACACCACGCCGTTGGCTCCTCGGGAACCGTAAATGGCGGTGGCATCCGCATCCTTGAGTATTTCTATACTGGCAATGTCCAAAGGATTGATGTTGTTCAGTGGACTTGAAGTGACGGTTGCGGATGACACTCGGGAATCCTTAATGGAGGCGGACGGAAAAGGAACTCCGTCTACAACATACAAGGGAGCATTGCCATTGAGACGAAGGCTGTTGGTGCCCCGAATACGTATGTTAAAGTCCCCGCCGGGAAGTCCCGTGTTTTGCTGGATGTACACCCCAGTCATCCGCCCCTGTAGGGCTGCTAACGGATTGGATACAGGCTGTTTTTCAATGTCCGCGGCGGTCACCTTTTCAATGCTTCCTGTACGTTTCCGCTCAGAAACCGTATAGTAGCCCGCGTTTAGGGTGACTTCCTCTAATTGGGTGATATCCTCGAAAAGTTGTAGGTCTATGGTCCGTTGTTGGCCTACGGTAACCCGTTCCGTCTTAAAGCCTATAGCGGAAATGACAAGCACGTCCCCGGTTTGGGCGGGTAGGCGATAGGTACCGTTTAGGTCCGTTACCGTACCGGTATTGGAGTCTGCAATGCGGACGGTGGCCCCAAGAACAGGCTGATCGTTGGGATTGGTTATAGTACCCGTGACGGTGGTCTGCTGTACTCTGAAATGCTTTCTGGGTGTCCTGCGCTTTGGGGGAACTGCCTCCAAAATGGTATTGAGAAAAGGGGAGAGCACCAGTAGGACCGTAATTAAAGCGGTAAGACTAGGGTTGGATGTTGATTTTTTATTCATAATTTAGAATGTTTGGTTAGACAATACGATTAAAACAGGCCTTGCCTATCCCTTTCCGGGTGTGGGTATTGGAGAGCGACCCTTGGACGAAAGGGTGTAATTCCCGGAAAGGGAAACACCTTTTTTCCGTTACCTTTTGGCAAGGGTAGGGCTGTCCAACACCTGTGCAGGATTGGATATGTAAAGCGTACAAAGGGGGTGGCCGATGTTACGGACTAGGACCGGATGCCATGAATGTTAGGATAAAACCTTGGGTAATGGGTGTAATCGTTAACCGGAAAAGTGTATTCGTAGGCCCAAGGTTACGGCCGGTAAAAGTTAGACCGGATTTTTTGGTTTTTTCTTGAACAAACGGTCATAGGCGGTAAAGGCGATGCCATACTGGGAACGCACTGAACCGTTTACGGTATGCAAAGAGAATTTGTAAAAGCGGTCTGCCATAATACCTTAATTAAACGATACGATACAACGAAAAAAGGATATAAGGGCAAACGCTATGAAGAAGGTAAGTGGATTATACGCAAAAAAAGGCGCGAAACTCAACTTATCAACTAGCGGTACTGGTATACCGTGCAACGATAAGCGAGCCCACGCCCGGGTCGTGAGCCGTCTGCTTATTGTCCCGTTGCAAAAAATTACCAGTTTTCTAGTTGGGACTCCAAGCGAAAGCTTCAAATATGTTCTAAACGAAGAATCGCAAATTTATATAACAGCATGCAATATAGTAAAAAAATCTCAATTTCGGTCGAACGACCGAGATATTGTATTCCCCATCCTATTTCTTTGTCTTGATGTCAAACATTAATGTGGAAATATGTAGCTATATAACTAAGGAGTGGTTGCTTCCTTGGATTAATGAAGGAAAATCCCAGAGTTCTTTTGCTGCTAAACATAATATTGATGAAAGTACAGTAAGGAAAATAAAAGGTAGAAAAGAATATAGAATACCGGTAGAAACCTTACATAAAATTTGTGAAGCGAGAGACTTAAAGCTTAGTGCTTTTTTTAATATGGTTAGACTTTGAAGTTGAAAAGCTAAGGATAATATTCTTCCCTTAAAATCTCTGTTTTAATTTCCTTACAGATTCCCGTATCATCCTTTCTAGAAAATTCTTACATTTAACGTTATCTCCCCAAAATTTTATTGAACAATTAGATTAGTATGCTGTGGATTTAATTGCAAAAGTTATGGATAGCCAATTAAATAGGCATTATAAGCTTAATAAAGTTGGGTATATAGACTAGTTATGTGTAATTCCGAAAAAACATAAGAACTCAAAACATAACCAGCAAATAAATTAATAATCATAATATAAGAATATGGCAAGATGTACAGCACCGATTAGAGGTCACAAATCAGCAAGTGCGGCAGCGAATTGTCCAGTTTGTAGATATAAATCTCGAGGTTATTCGAGGTCATATTCCTACTATGAACCGACATATACACCTAATTTTTCTGGAAGTTCATCCAGAGGTACATCTGGAAGAAGCAGTAATTACAATGTAAATAAGGGAAGGACTAAAAAACCAAGTTGGTCAAATTCTGGTTCTTCAATATATTATACACCTACCGAAATCAAAACTCTTACACCTGCAAGAAAAATTGTAGAGGAAAGATCTAAAAAACCTGATTTACGGGACATATTTCTTTGCCATGCTTGGGACGACAGAAAAAATAGTACGAAAGATTTATATGATTTACTTATCTCTAAAAGTGTTTCAGTTTGGTTCAGCGAAAAAGATGTACCGTTAGGAACTTCCCTTTTGCGCGAAATTGATAAAGGACTTGCGAAATCTAAAATAGGCATCGTATTAGTAACACCTAAATTTTTAGAAAGAATAGAAAATGCAGGAATTGCGGATAAAGAACTTTCCGCTTTGCTTGCGACAGACCAGCTCGTTCCAATAGTTCACGGTACGACTTACGAAGAGCTGAGAGATGTTAGTCCTTTATTAGCTTCAAGAAGTGGTTTAGATAGTTCAGAAGAAACTTTAGAACTTATTTCCGGTAAACTTGCAGAATTAGTATCGGTAGAATTAGTAAGTTAGGTAAAAAGTACCGGGTACAAAAACGTATCCTATGAAAAGCCCTAGTCCAGTTCTCCAAAGTTAGTTTTTCGCAAATTTCAACCTAGGTAAAACGATTTTATACTCTTTTTCATCATTCTTGTTGTACCAATAAACAATATATTCTGCTGTGCCACTGGTTATAGCATAGCCCTTTTTGATCATTGGGTTATAGTGTTCTGCAACAAACTTCTTTGAGAACAATAACAAATTGCCTTGCGATTTCTTAGCCAGACCAGGAGCTTCAGTGTTACCGAAAGTCTTACCACCCTTTTCGAGTAGATCGCCTGTTTTAATCGTCTTCAAAATTGATAACGGGATTGGATAGTTAAAAGAACTTAAACGTACATCTTTATGGCCCAAAACCATCTCATAGCTCAACGGTTCACTCAATTCTCCGGTGAACCCATTTCTGGTAATGTTTTTTGATTCAACATTATCATAAAAGTTAATATTGGTATGGATATGCAAGGTCTTCTTGGCCCTTGTACTAGCCACATATAACAACCTTCTGGAGTCATCAGTGCTATAATCATAATCGACCACCAACATGAGTACATGGTCGTATTCCTTTCCCTTGGCCTTGTGCATCGTTGATACGACGATACTTTCGGAATCAGGGTGTATGGCATCCTCCATATTTATTTCCCTACAGAATTCCCTCCAATCCACCAATAACTTTTTGTCGGGATTTATAAAGTCAAATTTCTTGATCAAGGCCATACAAGTTTCAAAGTGCAAACTTTGCTTGAAAACATTCCTAAACCAATCCAATGCCAAATCCCATGTTGCCTCAAATAGCATCCCTGATTCCCCAACCTCACTGCTCAATTTTTGATCAAAGCACCTAATTTCAAACAGATCGGAAATCCGAAACCCCTCAAAACCTGCCATTAATTTTACCTTGTACCCAAGCCCCTTTAGCATGGAGCTCACTTGCAAGGCTTCAATATTTGTTCTGGTTAAAACGGCTTTGTTTCCATGTAGCTGCGAATCAGCCAAATATTCAACCAAAGGTTTCTCTAAGTATTTCCCACTGTATTTAATAATGTTGATATGCCCTTCACCCTTATTTCGGCCGGGAATTAGCCGTTGGTTTTTTAATCTATTTCTAAGATAGGCCAGAACGTGATTGTTAAACTCTACAATGGCTGGATAACTTCGGTAATTTTTGGGAAGTGTGTATAAGGTTGCGCCATAGGCACTTCTAAACTTACCCATAAATGCATTGGAAGAACCCCTAAAACTATAGATATTCTGGTCATCATCCCCAACGGCGATGACCCGTGGTTTTTCTGCCTTTTCGATTATCAATTCTATTAATTCCCACTCTTCTTTATTTATATCTTGAAACTCATCAAACATCAGGATACTCTTGTTCTCAAGGGATGAAATATCAATTTCCCCTTCCTTGATAGCTTGAATACAATCCTGAATTACATTTTGAGACTTGTCAAGGTCTCCCAATTGACCCAACAATTGAAAACAGAAACCATGGAAAGTGGTAATTTTGATAAGCCCTGAATATTCAGGTACGAGGCTTCTAACTCGCTGTGCAAATTCCAATGAAGCGGCCTTGGAAAAGGTTAGCATCATAAATTGTTCCGGCTTTATATCTTCAATCAGCAACAAACTTGCTATTTTATGAACTAAAACCTTGGTCTTACCGCTGCCCGGACCGGCATAAACCAATATATTATCCGATTTGTTGTCCTCAATGACCTTGGTCTGGTCGGTATCCAAATCTTGAATGATTTCCATAAAGCGTTTTGGGGTTATCGACCGCTGTATTTCTTTTTTCTTTCTGGGAAAATACTGGGCCAAAAACTCCTCGTAATCCAATGTGAAATAATCATTGACATAGGCTAAAGCCGATTCATAGTTTTGAACACATTTCTTGGCATATTCCCCGACAATATGGATTTGTTCTGTTCTATGTAGGTAAAATTCTTTGATTTTGCTGTAGTTATCCGTAGTGAACACTCTTCTGTCCGTATCCACTTCCGATATATTCAGTTTGTTGTACGAAACCATAAACCCTCCCTCCAGGGATATAGCTTTTATATCATTTAAGAACAACAGACAGATTTCGTATTTTTTGGTATTTTCTTCTACCAGACTCCCCATAAACTGGTTGGATTCTTTTAACTCAAGTAGGGAGAACGAAACAGGCACTTCTTCCTTTCCTCCTGTATGTTCCTTGTTATGGATGGCAAGATCTTCAAGAAACCTGAAAGTGAACAACGATAGATCGTGACGCCATTGAATATCTTCAATGAGATTTTCCCGATTAATAAATGCTATTTCATATATATCCCTTTCCCTGTCTGTTCTGCTCTTCTTGATAAATCGCCTTTTATCCCAATACGTTAGCAAGGTTTTGATAAATGCAACATTGGACTCCACAACCCCACTATCCAATAACTTTTGGTTTAATTCCCGTAATGGAATTTGTATTCTATTGGAGGTAATCATTTCAAGTATGCCCTTTTCTACTTTTAAATAGTCCTCCAGTATTCTTTTTGAACCATTCTTAGATTGAACCAAACTCAAAAATGCGGTTAAATCTTTAGCATCCCCCAATATCACATGGTCCCTAAGCATACGGATAACATCTTGTATTCTTTTCGCACTCAACTGGGTAGTATCTGCAAGATAATCTACCCTAGTCTCGCCATCAGTGATTATCCGTTTCAAAACAATGCCACAGTCTTTCTTATCTTGATCTGTTATTTTTTTACTTTTTCTAAGAATCTCCTGCCCATTACCAAAATTTTTAACCAATAAACTATCTGCGAATACTCGAGGTGAATTTAAAGATCTCACCAAAAACCCTTGATCCTCCAAAGCAGAGATAGCTGTTTTTACCTTCGTTTCCAAGTCCAACATTTCTGCGTCCCAACCGGATTTTTTGGCAATCTCCAAAGCGGATTGACTGATCTTAACCCTAAACTTCGCCTGACCTTTGATAGCTCTCCAAATATCCTTAATCTCCTTGTGGTTCAGTTTGGTCTGCTGTAACAGACTGAAATGTTTGTTCAAATCCTCCTCACTGTATAAAATGTAGCACTTGGCATGAATTTTTTCATCCCTTCCGGCCCGCCCTGCTTCCTGCACATAATTTTCTAGTGAATCTGAAATATTGTAATGAACGACAGTCTTCACATTGTCCTTGTCAACACCCATTCCAAAAGCAGAAGTAGCCACAATGATGTCGTTCTCCTCCTGCATAAAGGCATTCATGTTTGTCTTTTTGGTATCCTTGTCCAATTTCCCATGAAAAAAAGTGGCATTAAAACCAGCCTCATTCACCAAAGCGCAGACATTTTCCACTTGTTTAGTTCTGGAGGCATAGACAATTGCTGGCTTTTCACAATCTTCAAGTACACGCAATAAATAACTCATTTTGCGCTCAGGGTCTTCAACATTGATTACTTCATAGGATAGGTTGGTTCTTCCTTTATTCGTAATAAACTCGTCCAACTCCAAACCTAGGTGGTCCTCAAAATAAAATTTTATGTCCTTAATTACCTGAAGCTTTGCCGTGGCCGTAAAACATGACACCGGTATCTGTGTTACATTTTTCTCGGATTCTATTTTTTTTATAAAATCGGCTATAAACATATAATCGACCCTAAAGTCTTGCCCCCAACTAGAAAAGCAGTGTGCTTCATCAATAACTATTCGACCCACAGAACGCGTTAATATCAATCTAAAAATTGATGGAGACCGTAACGATTCTGGAGACAGATAAAGTAAATCTGCCCTTCCATCCGAAACCCTTTCAAATGCTTCCTGACGTTCAAGAGGCGACAGTAACCCATTAATTGCAACTGCCTTGGTTATCCCAAAACGTGCCGTCAGATTATCAACCTGATCTTTCATAAGGGATATCAAGGGAGAAATAACCACGGTCAAATGTCTTGTGGAAGCACCTCGCATTAAGGCTGGCAATTGAAAGGTCAGTGACTTCCCTCCACCTGTAGGAAATACAGCCACAAAAGATTTTTTTTGCAAACCTGCCCTAATAGCTTCTTCTTGTAAACTGGTGGCTCTGTGTTCTTCGAATTTTTTGAAACCGCTATAATTGAAATATTCGTACAGGGCTTTTTTGGGATCCAACTTGTTCGAGCAATAAGGGCATCCCGAAGTATGGCAAGATTCAAAACGGATATCATTGAGTATTTTTTCAGCTTCTGGATATTCTTGTCTAACCCATGGAGGCAATACAGCATCGTTATCTCCTAATTTTAATAAGGTAAACACATAAGCAAGACCAATAGGAAACCGCTCCGAATAATAATCCCAATCTACATCTGAGCATATCTCTTCTCCAAGTAGCTGACCAATGTGTGTTTTAACCAGTTTCGAACCATTAAAGCCAGCCATTTCAAAAAAGCCGCTAAAGCTAGGATTACTTTTGAGCAGTTCATAATACACACTTTGTTCCTCTATACTTAATTCTATAAACCTGTTCAACTCTTTGGTCAAGTAGTCTTCCGTTAATTTACAGTCTGAAAGTGGGTTATTGACTTCTGATGCATTGACAATACGGTAGCCTTTGGTAAGCTTATGGTTTGGCCTTTTAACAAATAGAATGGGGGACCATAATAAGGTGTCGATAAATTTCTTTCCTATGAAAACTTCTTCGCCTAACGTACTTTTTAGCTTTGGAATGTCATGGTTGATAATGTTATGACCACAAATGAATTTAGCTTCCTTAATCCATTGCTCCAGTCTATTGCTATTTCTTTCATGCAATTCCAGCCCCTTAAAAGTTGCTCCATAATCTATTGTATTGGTTTTGGGATTGACTTCAATGTCTAAAAACAGAATGTTTTGCATATTATAGGATCGTTTCACCTAGTCCACTCTAACATACCTGATCAATTTTCGCAAAAACTATTTGGATCAATATGTCTACAAACGGATTTGAACTGCCCAAGTTCAAAGTTAGGTCATAGTTTCAATCATGGAATTTAGTGGTTTCCCCTACTTTTGAGCATCGTTTTTCCTTCGTCAATTTACGGTTTTTAGATATCTTTTAACAATATGGATAGTGTGCTGGAAAAGTAAGTGGGGAGGTACATCGCTATCATTGGGTAAATTGAGTATTGCTAAACCACCAATAAACCATTGAAAAGTACTATGCCAATCAATAAATGCTATGGTTATACACATCCACTGTACAGGCTTCTATTTATTTATCGCTACGATTTAGTTCCGTTGTTGCTAGTGTAGTATCCCATTAAAGAAGTTACGTGGACCTATATTAATTAAATTGGGGTATATGTCTCATTGAACACCACAGTCGGAATATTCTTAACGTTTATAAATTTTTCTATAAAAACACCTATCAGTGAAATAACTCATAAATCATTCTGTCAGTGGGTATGCTTAATTTATGGAAAGCCAGATTGAAATGAGTAGGTTTATTGATTCCTAATGTTTTAAATTAAATCAATTCTTCACTAACACCAGTAAATCTAGCACCATACAATAAAATAGAAAAAAGATCTGGTTTTGTAGCCTTTCCCAAAAATGTAGCCCTCCCAATTATTCTGTGATAATCGTCATTTTAGAGTACTTTTTTAGCTTTGCTTCATTATCAGGAAGATTTCTCAAATTGTTTATCCATAAATTCACGTAATTTAAAACCTAGATGATAATTGTGTTTAGCTTGACATCAGAACACTCAATTGAAGAACAAACCAAAAGATAATATATATGTTTACAGTAGAACAAATCGAACGTGCGCACGGAAAAGTCAAGTCAGGAGCTGACTTTCCGAAATATATTCAAGAAATTAAGGAAATGGGAGTTGCCGAATTTGAGACCTGGGTATTTGACAGTCATACCATATATTTTGGAAAAGGTGGCTTTCAAACGAAATCCGAACCGAAATATGAAGAACTGACCATTTCGGATACTTCTGATAAAGCCAAATTTGAAACGTATTTGAAGATTCACCAAAAAGGTGAAACAGATTATTTTACCTTTTGTACGCATTGTGCGGAAACAGGAATTGAAAAGTGGGTTGCAAATCTAGATAGGATGACTTGTATATACTACGACAAAGAAGGAAATGATATTTTAACTGAAGTTGTACCTTCAAAATAAAAACAATAGATCCTCAACAATAGCTCCTATGAAAAACCCTAGTCCAGTTCTTCAAAGTCGATTGATATTTTCTTTTGATATAACTTGCTGGGTATCCGATATGTGATATACTTTATTTTGGATTTACCAGTACCCTTGGAATTATAGCTTATAATAGGGCCTGTCACTAGATAGAAATATGTGATTACTTTTAAAGTGCCACCCTTGCTGTTTTGTAGTACGGGCTTATCTACTGTTTTATGAACTTGGTTAATGTTCTTTTTTTATTCGATTAGCCCTATCCTGTAGGGTATCCCGTCTTGATCATGGCCAATGTCCATTTCAATAGTTTTCGGGCCACCTTGACGATTATGGATTTCACGTTCTTGCCCTAGTGGTTTTAATAAAGGACTGCCCCACTTGGTTGATGCTCTTCTGGCCGCTGTTGCCATGATTATTCTTGGTAAGGGGTAAAGAAAACACAAGTCGTCAACACCCTTAAAACGCTTATAGAAATTCGTATAGGGTACGCGATCTCTTAAATTGAACCTATTGAACAACTTCTCCTGATTTTCCTTTTTTTCCATGCCTACCTAAAGTTACGATCTTTCCCCGAATCGGCAATAATCAACAATGGCTTTCTTCGCTAACTTGTGCAGCATGTACAAAACCTAAACAAAATGCGTATATGGCCTGGATAAAAAAAACGAAACCGAATATGAAAAATTCTTTGTGGTATGGTAGTAAAAAATGCCAGGCCCTAGAAACCCGGCATTTCCAGCATCAACCCAATTAATCTTCCGTAAAAGTATAGGTAGCATGGTTAACCTCCGTCAATCGAAAATAACCATAGGCATAGTCCTCTGGGTTGGTTTCATTGACACAATTACCACGTACAGGTACGGGAGTTGAAGAAAACAAACCTGCCCCATCCATTTGATCAATAAGAATCTTAATGTAATCGTAGTAACCCCTGGATATACCATACATTTCAATGGATACAACATCTCCCGGCTGAAAGGGTTCCAATCCGTCCACTTCATCCTCTTCAATTTCAAACCACCAATCTATTTCGTTACCGTTTACAAATTCATCCTCGGCATTTTCAAAAAGGGGTAAGAGGTCACCCTGTTTTTGAAACCTTAAAAGGTAGTTGTTCCCTTCTACCTCCGGATCGGTGAAGACCACATGTACCTCCAAATCGGTATCACTAAAACCATCGTCACGTGTCTGGAAAATATCCGTGATTTCCGCCACAGAGGTCATGGTTTCTGTGGCCGAATAAACCTGCCCACCATTTTCAATCCGCAAGGCATAGGAATTACCGATAATGGGCTGAAAATTGGTGGCAACGTAATTACCGTTATTCTGATCTTCAAAAGTGAAGGAATCGCCTGTATTTGTATTGGTTACAGTAACTAGCGCACCTTGGACCTCTTCAACGGAATTGGTCGTAAAATAGGCGGAAGACTTTGTCAAACGAATGGTTTGTTTTTGTCCGGAAGTTCCTTTCTCCCAATCCAAAGAAGCTTCCACGACCAATCGTTCGGGACCGCTCTGTAACTCGACGTCTATTACATCTTGGCATGACACCAATAAGAATAGTATTAGTGGTATATATAGTTTTATCAATGTTTTCATGATCAAAATTTAAAATTGTACGTAATTGAGGGTAAAATGCCAAAAATGGCGGTTCGGGTAGCTTCATTGGCCCCGGTTTCAAAGTTTTGGGCAAAGGATATGGAAGCCGCATTCTTTCGGTGATATAGATTGTACACACTCAGGACCCACTCCCCCTTAAAGCGTTTGGTTTCATATTTTTTTGGTCTGTAGGTCAGGGATGCATCCATACGATGGTACGCAGGTAATCGGTCGGAATTTCTTGCCGAGTAGCTGGCAATGGACATCCCCTCATATTCGTATTGACCATTGGGATAGGTCACCGGTCTTCCCGTTTGAAAGACCATATTGCCTCCTACACTCCATTGATCGTTGAACGCATAGGTCCCGGTAACAGAAATATCGTGTGTGCGGTCAAAAAAAGTATTGTACCAATCCCCATTGTTTATACCCGGCCCACCGGCGGAACCTCCAAGTGTTCTTTGTTCCGATTTGGAAAGTGTATAGGTAATCCAACCTGTCAATTTTCCTTCGTTCTTACGCAACAGCAATTCCAAACCGTAGGCCCGCATTTCACCATTTAGTATTTCGGTCTCAATGGTGTTTTGTCCGATAAGCTCGGACCCATCGATGTAATCGATCCTATTATCCACGGTCTTGTAATAACCCTCCACTTCCAAGGAGTACTTTTTGTCCTTGAAATCCTGAAAATAGCCCAGGGCATATTGATTGGATAATTGTGGTTTGATAAAAGGTCCGCTTGGCGTCCAAACATCCAACGGGGTCACGGAAGAGGTATTGGACAATAAATGGATATACTGCGCGGCACGGGAAAACCCGGCCTTTAGAGATGCATTTTCATTAAGTAAATAGGCCAAGGAAACCCTAGGTTCCAAATTGTTGAAACTTTTAATGGACTCACTATTTGAATATTGGGTCTCCCCCATGACCCTTCCCCGCTCATAGATTCCCAAACGGGAGTTGTACACCACGGGTAGGCCGTTTTCATAATTGGATATAGGTTGGCCTCCCAATCGGCTAAAGGCACTGTATCGCAGACCATATTGGGCCGTAAGCCTATCGGTCAATTTATGTTCGGCGTTTATGTACAGGCCACTTTCAAAGGCCCTTTTTTGATCTAAGGACAGTGGGTTAATTGAAGAGGTTTCCGAAGTTGGTTGGATCTGTCCGGGGTCAAACTCATAAAAGAGACCGCTTGCCCCAAAATCAAGGGTAAAGACATCGTTCAAATAATATTTAAAATCATATTTGAGGTTATAGTTATTGATGGACGAAATCCATTCAAACTTTTCAAAATCGAGATTCAGGTCATAATCGTACCGACTTACTATGGCGGATAAATTAGAGAAGAGCCGGTCATTAAAAATATGGTTCCATCGTAGATTGCCTGATGCATTCCCATAACTGCTGGTAAAAGTTTGTCCCAGCTCAAAACCGTCCCGACCAAAATACCCGCTTAAAAAGAGTCGGTTATTGGCATTGATGCTATAATTGGTCTTTAGGTTAAGGTCGTAGAACATGGCACTATTCTCCTCCCCTGCGGCTTTTAAAAATAGATCGATATACGACCGCCTGCCCGCGACCAAAAAAGAACCCTTGTTGCCAAACATGGGGCCTTCTGCGGTGAGCCTACTGGAAATGGCCCCTATGCCGCCCGTAAGGGCAAATTTCTTGCTGTTGCCATCTTTTTGGCGAATATCCAACACGGAGGAAACCCTGCCCCCAAATCGTGCGGGAATGCCTCCTTTGTACAGTTTTAAATCTTTTATGGCATCGGCATTGAACACGGAAAAGAAACCGAACATATGTGAGGTATTGTAGATAATGGCCTCGTCCAACAAGACCAGATTCTGGTCCTGGGCCCCGCCACGCACATGGAAGCCTCCTGAGCCTTCGCCATTATTGGTGACCCCAGGCAACATCTGTAAGGACTTAAGTACATCCACCTCGCCGAGGACCACGGGAATTTGTTTCACCGTGCCCACGTTCATTTTAAGAACGCTCATTTCCGGTTTTCTAAGGAGGACCTTTTCGGGTTCCTCGGCAATAACATCCACTTCGTTTAGTTCGGTGGCAAACTCGGAAATTTCGATATCCTGTTTAAGGTCTTGATCCAAATGGATATTCTGATTGATATCGGTATAGCCCATGTAGGAAATATGGAGTACATAGTCGCCCTCGGGAGCCGTAATGGAATAAAATCCATATTCATTCGTAATGCCGCCTATGCTGGTGCCCGATAAAAACACCGAAGCCCCAAAAAGGGTTTCACCGTTGGCATGATCTGTAATGGTACCGCTTATGGTATGGGAAGTCTGCCCAATGGTTAGGAAGGAACCCATGAGGAGTATCCAGAACACCCCTATTTTCCTTCGGACGGGCGAGATTCCATTTAATTGTCTGTTCATTTTTTGATTTTGTTTTTGAGGGTTGAACTAATTTTTATAATACCAAGGGACAGGTTAAAAATGACAGGGTTGCACCCTTTGCGCTTTTTTTACTTTTTTTTGTCCCAAGTGCAACCCTTTCTTTTTTCCTTTGTCTTTTAGTGTAACCTTAAGGCATCAACCTAATTACGTGGAAACCGATATTCGATTTACACATCAATCCCTAGTGGAACGTTCCAAAGCGGGGCATAGCAGTTCACAATACGAACTCTATAGCCTTTACGTGGATGCCATGTATAATGTGGGACTTCGGTTTTTGGGTAACAAGGAAGATGCCGAGGATATTGTGCAGGACAGTTTTGTGGATGCCTTTAAAAATTTGGAACGGTTTAAATACGAAAGCAGTTTTGGGGCCTGGTTGAAGCGGATCGTGATCAACAAAAGCATCAATCATCTAAAAGCAAAGCGAATTGACCTAGTACCGATGGAACAACACGCCTTTCACTTATCACAGGAAGAAGAAACGATGGGGAACGAAGCGGTGGATATTAAAAAGGTAAAACAGGGCATTGCACAATTGCCCGACGGATATAAGCAAATCATCAACCTGTATCTGGTTGAAGGATATGACCACGTGGAGATTTCGGAAATACTGGACATTACCACCAGTACCTCAAAATCACAATACCACAGGGCCAAAAGGAAATTATTGGAAATCGTAAAGGAATTGTAATGGACAATTTTGAAAAACATATTAGGGAAAATGCCGGTGAGTTCAATGAGCACACTGCGGACAAGGCCAAGCTATGGGCCCACATATCGGCAGAACTGGAAAAAGACACCCCAAAGGTCATTCCCCTTTGGAAACGCCCGATGTTCCGTGTTGCGGCAAGTGTGACATTGCTAATAGGATTGGCCACAATTTTTGGCTTGGCATATTTCAACACGAATACGGCGCAGGAACACTATGTGTCCAAGGAATTGCTTGAAATAGATATGCACTATCAGGATTTGGTTGCCTACCAAGTGGAATTGGTCCGTAAAAACCAATATCTAAGTGATGCCGATAAATCGGAATTTTTATCCTTTATGGACGAACTGGACGCAGAATATGAAGTACTGCGCAAGGAAATGCACAACAACCTGGACAACGAGCAAGTGCTGGCGGCCATCGTGGCCAACTATAAAACACGTATTGAGCTCATTGAGAACTTATTACATCAGATTAACGAATCTAAAAAAACGAACCATGAATACGGATACACATTATAAAAGCTTCCTTTGGACGGCCCTAATGCTGCTCACAATGGTGGGCACGGCACAAGAGAGGGTATCCAAGACCATTGAAAAAAGTTTTTCGTTATCGGAGAACGGCGAACTCCAATTGGAGAATAAATACGGTAATATTACCTTGACCGGTTGGGACCAGAACAAGGTAAAAGTGGTCATGGACGTAAAGGTGAACCACAGAAAGCGGGAAGACGCGAAAGAATTGTTAGACCGTATTCGCCCCGAAATAAAATCCAACAGTAGTTTTATTTCCGTGGTTTCCGTCATCGCCAACCGAAATTCTGGCTGGTTCGCAGATTTCTTTAACAAGGCCAATCCCATTGATATGGACCGGAGCCGGGTGCAAATAGATTATGAAGTGTTTTTGCCCCAAAAAGCCAAACTGGATATCACCAATAGGTTCGGGGATATTTTTATCGAGGATTGGACCGGGCCGCTCCATGTGGTTTTGGAGCACGGGGACTTATGGTTGAACGATGGCCTGAACAAGGCGGATATTAAACTGACCTTTGGAAAGATTAGGGCCAAAGACCTGGACTATGCCACTATTATGTTGGAGAATGGGCAATTGACGATGGACGAGGCCAAAAATTTACGCCTAACCACGGAAGGTAGTGAGATAAAGATAGGTAAGGCCAATGCTTTGGAATTGGACTCGAATAAGGACGAGATTGCCATCAACGAGGTCGGTTCCGTTTTTGGGAGTCTAAAATTTTCCACCTTTAAGTTGCAAAAATTAATGGACGATGTGGGGCTCGACTTAAAAATTACCGATTTTGTGATCTACGGTATCGGGCAACCCGATGCCCAAATTATCATTGAACAGGAATCTTCGGACATTACCCTGAATGTCGGGGAGTTTTCACATCGGTTCGATGCGACCCTAGAACAGGGCGTGGTAAGGCTTCCCAAAAATTTTGAAAACGTACGATCTGATATGCTCGATAATGGAAAAAAACTAAGAAAAATCGAAGCTACCTACGGTGACTCCAAAACCGGACACATTTCCATTAGCGGTAGTAAGGGAATTGTAACAATTAACGATTAAAAAAGTCTTGTCCATGCAACCCTTAAAAAAATGGACTGTCTTTGAGTATACATCATTCAATCAATCCTAATACAATGAACAATCAAAAAACAACAGCACTCCTACTTTTTCTTCTATTCGGCATCCTTGGTTTTTCCCAAGACCATGAAGAGAATTACATCACCTTTAACGATCGAAAAAATGTGGTACACGGTGTATATCTGGGCCTTTCCACCTATTTTGGCGAAATTGACGACAAAGACACCTACATTGGCGGACTAAAAGTCGCCTACGTTGCCAACAGACAGTTCGAGGTGGGTTTTATGGCCAATGTCCTTTACTCGGAACAGGATGTTTTCAACCCTAGAAACCGTAGCAACGATGATATCGTTGCCATCTATGGAGGCCTACATCTGGAGCCCATTCTTTTTGGGAAATCCAAGGTAAGCCTATCCTTCCCGGTGCTTATCGGAGGGGGTGGCGTGGGCTATGTCAATCATGACGCCATTGTCCAAGAAGAGGACGTGGATTTGACCGAGGACGATATAGATGCCGTTTTTATTCTGGAACCGGGGATGAACGTCCTTTTTAATATTTCCAGGTATGTGCAGTTAGAAGCCGGGGTACGGTATAGATTCTCCAGTGAAATTGAATTGGCGGACAGTCCTTTGGATAGGATCAACGGTTTCTCCGGGGGTATCGGGGTAAAACTAGGCGTTTTCAACATGGGGCGCAACCGGTATAAGAAAAAATTGGACTAATGGAAACGGAATATCTGTCAATGCTCGAAACCATTGCCACGGTTAGGGTGTTTACCCAGAACAACCAGGTCTACACGTTGAACAAAGATGAGGAATGGTCACCCGTAGCGTTCCGTTGGTTGCCCGTAGGATCACTTAGTTAATCATCATCAATCATAAACACAATGAAAACAAAAATTATCATGGCCCTTTGTATGGCCGCAACAATCCTTTTTAGCTCCTGTGATCATCAGGTCTTTACCGCATTGGACGAAGTAACCACCGTGGAGTATGGCTTCTCCGATTACCAAAAGCTGGAAATAGCCGGTGATTTTGAGGTGTACGTTCGCTTTTCTGAAACTGAGGAAAGCATAGCGATAACGGCCAACGACAACCTACATAGAAAAATTGACGTGTTAAAGAGCGGCAACACCTTAAAGATTGGTCTGGAGAACAAGGTTATCGTACGGGGAAATCCTACCCTAAGAGCGTATATTACCACAAGGAACATTACGGATTTTGAAGTGTACGGAGACTCCTCTGTGAATGTTGAAGATCTTATCCTAGCCGATAACGCTTCCGTTACCGTTCATGGGGATAGCCATTTTACTGGAGAAATGGATGTTGACCGGCTGCGGGTGGACCTTCGCGGCGATTCCACGGCGGATCTGTTTGGGTATGCCGAAAATGTCAATGCCCGTTTAAGCGGTGATAGTACCTTAAGGGACTATGACCTGCAGGTGGTTGACCTTGTCATTGACCTTACTGGGGATAGCCAAGCTTCCCTCTACATAAATGGAACAATTGATATGGAAGCGAGTGGCGACAGTGTCCTAAACTATCAAGGCAATGCCACTGTTGTACATCAACACCTTACTGGGGATTCCAAGGTACGGCAACGTAACTAGCCGGAATACCTTTTTAATAGCTGTATAAAATAACTCTCCAGGGCCAACCGGATTGGGGAGTTGTTTCTATCGGGGAAGCCCATCCTCTCACCTCATAGAACAAAATGCCTTCATGCTTTGGTGCAAAAGAGGTACACATACTTTTAAAAAATGTTTTTGGTTTTATAGTAGCCTTTTTTGATAGAAAGGTTGATAACATATTATAGCCTAGTGTTATGCCGTATTTGTTCAATTTTTGAAAAGAAGTATCTTGTTATGCATATAAGAAGATAAATAGATCATTAATGATCTATATTCCTACGTTGGCAGTAATGAAGGAAAACGAAATAATGACATTTTACGAAAGAGAATTAAATAGAATTAACAGCATTATTTACTCGAACAAAGAGCAAATAGAAACTGTAATTGGCGTTCGAAACTATATTGACAACAACTATGACACTGATTTGAATTTGGATTTATTATCTCGTTTACGTTTTATTTCCAAGTACCACTTATTACGCTTATTTATAAAGCATTATGGTCTAACACCAAGACAATACTTAATAAACAATAGGATTGAAAAATCTAAAGAACAGCTGAAAAATGGAATGTCGGTAACTGAAACCTGTTTTGCTGTTGGATTTGAAAGCTTAGGTTCATTAAGTACTTTGTTTAAAACTAAAACGGGGAAATCACCAAGTGAATTTCAAAAAGAGCAACTTTCGAGAAGCAAATTAGATTCAGAGTTCTGAACTTTGGAAAATTAATAAATAAATCAAAAATGAAAGTAACACTAATTAGCATTCCAGTTCGAGATCAAGAAAAAGCTTTAAAATTTTATACAGAAAAATTGGGCTTCCTAAAAAAGAAGGACTTACCATTAGGAGGTGGAAATAGATGGCTAACCTTGGTTTCTTCAGAATGGCAGGATGGACCAGAATTATTATTGGAACCAGGACCAAATCATTTTGAGCCGTGTAAAATCTATCAAGACGCACTGATGGAAGCAGGAATGCCATACACTCAATTTGACGTTAAAAGTGTTGATGAAGAATATGAAAGATTGACAAAATTTGGAGTAAAATTCAGTATGAAACCAACTGAAATGGGAACTGTAAAAGTTGCAGTTTTTAATGATACTTGTGGAAATAATATTCAACTTGTGGAGGAATTGTAAAAACACTACTGCCAACATTGGTAACCGTTGCACAAGCCATTAATATTCAAAAAAGCATGTCCTTTTAAGCCGCTCTAAGCGGCTTTTTCTTTTATCAATCAAAAGTCAATGACAAATTTCGGCTTG
>NZ_JAQPCG010000008.1 GCF_028464145.1 Maribacter sp. PR1 | reverse complement strand
GCTTTTCTTGGTAGTCCTTTTTTCCTTGCATACCTCAAGTTACGATCGATCCCCGGATCGGCAATGATCAAAACCGATTTTTTCCTAACTTGTGCAACAGGCACACCTGTTATACCGAATTAAAAAGGCGGATAAAAAACATCTCAATCAAAGAAAATCAGGACACAATAGAGCAAACCACTACCATAAAAGAAAGTTCAGCCCTTACATTGGAAGACCAAAAAGTATACATTCAAAAAGCAATGGAACAAATGAAATCAGATGAGGCTTTGGTGTTACGACTCTTTTACCTTTGTGAAATGAGCCTTAGCGAAATTGAGACCATTACAAAATTCAGTGCTTCAAAAATAAGGGTGGATTTACATCGTGGACGAAAAAACATAAAACGGGAACTGGAGTTTCTGCTTGGGGACGAAATAAAATACTTTTTATGAAAGAGGAAGATTATAAAGCCATCATAGGAAAAAGTGAGGTAAATACGAACGTAGATTTTACGGATAAATTAATGTCCAAAATTGAAAGTAGAACGCAACTGGAAAAACAGGTTGAATTTTGGTCCGTACGTCAAATAGCCGTTGGCTTCGTTTTGATTGCTGTAATTTCAGGTTTTTTGAGTTATAATATTTCAGTATTATTTGTAATAAAGAGCAGTGCGGCCATCCCGCTTTTATGGTCATTAATTCTGCTTTTGGGATTGAGTTACCTTTTATCTATTAATAGGTGTCAATCTTCCTTAAGCTCTAAGATTTAAGTATTAAACAGTAACAAAAACTTGGTAATCGTATGGTTATCAAGTTTTTTTTACGTCTATCCTTTGCGGCTTGGCACCTATTTTGTTGCTCAAATTTATTTTGGGGGTATTAGAAATAGTGATGTTTGTGTGCTTGGGCAACTTTTGGGCATGTAGCGTGCAAATTCCCGTTACCATAGTCACTAATAATTTAACTATTTATTTCATAAGTTTATTTAATTGAAGTGATACATTCTGTTCAGTTGAGTTTCCAAACAGTATTGTTTGTTGTGGAAAAACTGCTCCGTTGGGTTCCCCCAATGGCAAAAACTTCTCCATTTAGATTGACCAATGTATAGAAAATGGCTCTTATCGGAACCGAATCAACCGTCGTGGTGGCAACCCAATCTTCCCCGTTAGGGGATTCATAAAAGGTTGAACTGTTATTGGGACCATCCACAGGAGCGGTCATCAATATAATTTTACCATCCAATATTACTGTCCTTACAGAGTTTATGCCTCTCTCGCGAATTTCTGAAACTGCTGGGCTTGACCAGTTGACTCCATCCGTACTGGTTCTTGTGCTGATCTCTTCAATATCCAATTCAGGATTTGGCTCAAAGGAATATAGGTTTTCATTCAAGCTTTCAAGCTGAAAACTGTACTTTGTATCAAATCCATGATTTTCTATTTCCAAATTCCAATTAAGGCCGTCCATACTGCTGTACACGTAGCGTTCTGGGGATAGGTCATCAATATCGCCCGAATATCCTGCAATTCTAAATATTTTATTTCCCAATACTTCAAACTTTGAAGATTGATATTGTACAAAGGGCGCGATCTCCGTTTCTTCCTCCCAAGCGATACCATCTTCAGAGCTAAATATTTTAGTGGAGAGGAAACCTTCGGAAACACCTCCATAAATCCACAACTTGCCGTTAAAGACAATCAATTTATGTCCATAGATGCCACCAAAGGGAAAATCACCTTCCAAGGTCCAATTTTCACCATCATCGCTGGACCAGATATCCGTAAGGGGAATATCTGCTTCATTGCGTCCTCCAATCACCCAAATTTTATCATCAAAGACTTCAACCCCGGTAGCTTTTCTAGCACCATATGCAGCATCTTCAGTAATTAAACTTGGAAAAATGAGCTCGGTGGTAAAGGTTTGAACTTCGCTTTCCGCTACCGTTTCACCATCTTCATAAGCAATAATTTGCCAAAAATATTCAGAATTTAAGTCAAGGGAACTGGGTTCTAAAATATCATACATGGTCGTGGTAAGTCCCGAATCTATTTCGGTCATTGTACTTTCAGAAGTTCCGAGCAACAGGGAATACGTTATCGGTTGATCGCTATCGTAGTTCTCCCAGCTCATTGTAGGCGTTTTGGAAACAGGGGATTCATTGTTAGCGGGAGACAAGGTTACCAATGTTTCTATAGGGGTCTCACCGCCAATACCGTCATCGTCATCAACGATTTTTCCATTTCCATTGTCATCACTGCTACAACCAAGCAGCCATAAGGTAAAACAAACGATAATTGGTTTAAAGAAAAGCTTCATGGGTGTTTTAATTTTATTGATTGTACATGTAAATTAATATGCTAAGCCAAAGTGATCCATTACTTCGTAGTAGGTCATTTTGTTAAAATCTAATGTTTGCCCTTCTTTTGCAACGGTATTGCTAGCGGGAATGATTACATATCTGAAATCGGTAAAGACACCAAAGAATGTTGGTGTGCCATCAACAGTTCGGGCGATAAATATTATTTCTCCTAAAGTTTCAGGAAATACTGCATAAAAGGTCTTGTTACTGAAAACGACTGGTATGGGGACTACGTTTACGCCATCTCGGCCATAGACCAAAACAGTACCGGAATTTATGACTTCACTGGTGAATGCTTCATCTGTTACCGTGAAGCTTGTGTAGCTAACGGAGTTGTTGGAAAACTCCTCTGGAATCCAAGGGGAGGCAATAACATTGACATTGCTAGCTTCACCCTGTTCACCTTGAGGACCGGGAGGACCTTGTTCACCTTGGGGGCCAGTGGCACCATCCATTCCATCTTCAGCAGAACAGCTTACCAACAAAATTCCCAATAATAAAACTAGTGTTGTTTTTATAGATATAATACTTGTTTTCATAATGATGGTTGAGGTTTAAATTATTATTTGCCTTATTGATGTTTATTTCCTCCTTGGATTATATTTTAGAGAAATGTGTGCTTTTGATGACGTTATTTTTACTCACTATCTTTAGCTTGTATTTTCCCTTTTGCAATTTATTCACGTTCAAATAGATCTCATATCGAGGAACTTCATCAAGTATGCCTTCATACCTCTTTTTCTTCATGATATTATGAAGTGTTTTGTGTTAGTCAATCGGTAAGGCTGAATCAATGGATTGTGGGCATTCATTCAACTCTGGAGCAAACATAATGGTACACGATGCCAAGGGCTATGAATTATGTATCAAAGCCTATGAAATATGTAACAGGGCAGGAAAATCTTGGTCCGAAAAGGACTTAAGAAGGTTGTTTTTTGCTGAATTCAGAGGGCGAGGTTCCATATGTTTCCCTAAAACACTTTGTAAAGTAGGAATGGTCATTAAATCCGACCTGATAGCCAATTTCGGAGATATTGATATCACTTTTTTGTAGTAGCGAAGCTGCCATTTTTAACCTTTGGCTGCGAATAAATTCCGTAGTGGTCTGTCCCGTGAGCGCTTTTAACTTTCGGTGCAATTGCATTCTGCTCATACCCAATGTTTTTGCAAAAGCTTTAGAATTAAAATCAGATGCCACCAAATGAGTGTCCAAAACATCTTGAAGGGACTCCAGGAAGCGTTCGTCATAAGAACTGATGGATATATCCTTTGGGGTTAAAATAACCTCTTGACTAAAACGCTCTTGTAGTTTTCTACGGCTTTCCAATAAGTTTTTTGCAGTCTGCTTCAAAATTTTGTTGTTGAACGGTTTGGTCAGATAGGCATCGGCACCTGTTTCCAATCCTGTCAGTCTATTTTCATCACCGGCCTTCGCGGTAAGCATTAGAATGGGAATGTGGGACGTAGCGTCATTGATCTTACAGTTTTCGGTCAATTTCAGTCCGTCCTCTTCGGGCATCATTAAATCGGTTATGATAAGATCTGGTACCTGCTTCCGTGCTTTTTGAAAACCGGTGTTTCCATTATCCGCGGTAATAATATTGAATTCGGTATCAAAAATAGAAGAAACGTAGGTACGTAGATTCTCGTTGTCATCCACGATTAAAATGATATCCCGGCTTTCATCACTTTCCTTAATGAATACTTTACTATCATCCTCAATGGCATGCGTATTTTCTGGATAGGTTTCTTCAAAAGCTTTTGGTATGGGACCCGTCACCTTTTCTTCGCTGGAGTAATGGGCTTCAAGTATTGGAATTTCTATGTGAAAAGAAACGCTGTTAGCACTGCTTTTGGCCTCAATGTTACCCTTGTGCAATCCGACCAGTTCTTTGGTGAGCGCCAGTCCAATGCCAGTGCCTCTTTTATTGGTATGAATTTGGTGAAAGCGGTTGAATATTTCCTGCAATTCTTTTTTTGTAAGGGAGGCCCCCGTATTTTTTACTGATAATGAGAGGTTGCCCTGTGCTATTTCTGCCTCAAAATTTATCTCGGCATTTTGTGGACTGTATTTTAGTGCATTGCCCAAAAGATTGCCAACCACCTTCTGTAGTATATCGGTATCAAACCAATAAGGTTTTTCATCTATGGAGATTTTAATTTGGAGTTGTTGGGACTTTTTTTCTGCGTTGAACAAGAACGATTCTGCCAGTGATTTCAAAAAAGTGGACAATACTGCTTCACTGACATTCAGTTTGTAAAAACCTGACTCCAGTTTTGATAGGTCCAGCAACTGGTCGACCAAAGTGGCGAGCTGTTGGGTGTTCTTTTGGGCAATGGTCAGGTTTCGTCTATCTTCTTGGCTTAGTTCCGCATGCTCCAGTTGCTGTTCCACTGGGCCCTGTATTAAAGACAATGGTGTACGCAGCTCATGGGATATGTTGGCAAAGAAGTTTGACTTAGCTACATCCAGCTCTCTTAATTTTTTGTTTGTTTTTTGCCGGTTGCTATAAAGCGCAAAGAGAAACAACCCTGCCAAGGATGTTAAACCTATTCCTCCCAAAAAGAGATTACGCTGGTTCCTTTTTTGTTGTTCGGCAAGTTCATTTTGTGATTTTAGTAGCGCTATTTCTTGTTCCCTTTTTTGTGTTCGATATTTGGCTTCCAGGTCCAATGCCAGACTTTTTTGCTTTCGGGCCTCTAGAGAATCTTGTAGAACTAATGAGAGGCTGTAGTAATTGACTGCTTGTTCAAAGTCGCCAGTTTTTCTGTTGGATTCTGCAAGGCTTTTGGTCACTCCCAACAAAATACCACTAGAACCGGCATCGGATTGTTTAAAATAATCATATGATTTTTTCAAATATGGGATGGCTTCTCTATACCTTTTAATTCTTTGCAGGAAACCGGCGTAGACTCGATTGGCGTTTGCAATTTGATGTGAATCTCCTGTCTCGGAGAGAAGGGTAAGCCTTTTTTTATAATAGGCATCGGCTTGATTATAATTGTTTAAGTCTGTCTCAATAATCCCCAAAGACCAATAAATAATAGCAGCCTCTTCTGTAGAGCCGTTACGTTCAAAATAAGCCAGACTTTTCTTAAAATAGGGCTTGGCCTCTTGATATTCCCTTCTTTGTCCATAAATATTTCCCAGCATTATATAGCCGTAGTGCTCGTCGTCTCTATCATTTATTTCCAAGGCCATCTTTATGGCACTTCTAAAATAACCTTCTGCCTTTCCTATATACGAAGTATCTTGTACACTATAAGTTCTCAAGAGTACTTTGCCAAGGTTGAAAAGTGCATTTACAACATGAGAATTTTTTTCACCAGAGTATTCAGAGATAGAGTCTACCTGCTGATAGATTTCAATCGCATCAATGTCTTCAAACTTTGAGTAATGTATGTTTCCTATGGAAAGTAAGGCACTGGTGGTAACTTCGGGTAATTTGTTTTCAATGCCCAAAGCAACCGCTTTTTTGGCATAGCTCTGTGCGGAATCGTAATTGCCTTTGTGAAAGTAGATATTGGCCACCTCACTTTGCGCTTTGCCCATGAGTAAAGGTGACGACGCATTTTTTGCAATTTTTAAATTTTGCAATGCCGGCAGAAGTGCACCGTCATATGCTGAGATTTTTGATAAGGAGTCTATTTGTGATTGATTGGTCAAAAACTCATGAGGTATATTTTGACCAAATGATGAAATATAAATTGAAGTCAGAATTAAAACTAAGTTATTTTTAATCATAAAATCAATTTTTTCATCAGCCAGAATAGTGAAGTTAAATAAAATATTACTTACTGGATTTAGTCACGACCAGATTTTGTCGTTCGGTGACAGGACTTCAATTAAAGCTTACTTTAACTTTGACTATAAGTCTTCCTTCACAAAGCCTTCTTGGGACTTTGTGGAAATAATTGAACAAAGAACATAGGGGAATTATAAATAATTTAAAAGGAAGTCGTCCACTCGGATTTTAGTACGTCCTTCCTTTGCAAACCCTTCTAGGGTCTTTGCCGTCTAAGGTCGCAAATCCGTCTGACCGCCTATCAAATCTTAAGGTCCTTTAATAAAAGAAGCCCTGGTTATTTTTCGGTGCATCGAAAAACAGGGCAGTGCCCAAGGACTTCCTATCAGGACACCGTCGTCTCCAGTCGCTTAACTTCCCGTACTTTCCCTTGCCAATGGTAAGGAACAGATTTTAAAATTGGTGGCCAAAGGGAAAATCTTAGGCCAAACTTCGGTTTTTTCCAAGGAATTCGCCAATATTAGTGCAACAGCATTGGACGATTCGAACGTCTGTTTTATTCCAAAAACTAATATTAACGTGATTTTGAACAGAAACCCGGACTTTGCATTTGAACTATTGGAGCAAATGGCCAATGATTTAAAAGAGGCCGATAACGTAATCATCAACATGTCCCATAGGACATTAAGGCAGCGAATAACTACAGCCTTGTTACATTTCAAGCATAATTTTGGGGAGGATTCTGATGGATTTCTACGATTAAACTTATCAAGAGAAGATATGGCTAATCTTGTGGGCACTGCAGCCGAATCATGTATCCGGATCATTTCCGAATTTAAACAAAAAGGGTGGATACATACATCAGAAAAAAGATTAGTATTTCGAAAACCAGAAAACTTCAGGAGTTGGTTCAGGGATTTTAAGTGGCAACATTTAGTGTATAGAAATATTATCCTTAAATCTATTCTTGTCTATTCATTAAATTTCAGAATACCATAAATCCTTCTTAATAAATTTATTTCGGATAAATATGTCCGAATTAAATTTATCATTATCTTTGTATCCAATTTCAAAGCAATTTAAAATGTTTTCTAAAGCATGTGAATACGGTATAAGGGCCTCAATGTACATCGCCCTTCAATCGCTTGAGGGTAAGCGGGTAAGCTTAAAAGAAATAGCCGAAGAAATCGATTCGCCGGTTGCGTTTACTGCTAAAATACTTCAACAGCTGTCAAGAAACAAAATCGTCGATTCGGTAAAGGGATCGGCAGGTGGTTTTCAAATTGAGAAAGAACAAATCAAAAAAATCAAACTGAGTGAAATAGTATATGCTATAGATGGCGACAATGTTTATGTGGGCTGCGGCCTGGGACTGAAAAAATGTAATGCGAACAAGCCCTGCCCCGTACATGATAAATTTGTCGCGATTCGGGACAATCTAAAGAACATGCTCGAAAGTGCCAGTCTTCAAGAAATGACCGAAGGTCTAGAAGTGGGGACGACCTATTTGAAACGTTAAAAAAAATTTAAACATAAACAGGATAAATTTATCCGAATTTCTTTAAAAATCATGAATAACATGGAAAATACCTTAGAAAAAACAATCGGACAAATGGTGGCCGACGACTACCGCATCGCACAGGTTTTCAAGAACCATAAAATCGATTTTTGCTGCAAGGGCAACCGTAGTATTGAAGAAGTATCCGAAAAATATGATCTCGATGTCAATGTGCTGCTCGGTGAAATAGATGAAGTACAGCTGCAGAACAATAACGATAATGCCGATTTTAAATCGTGGCCGTTAGATCTCTTGGCCGATTATATCGAGAAAAAGCACCACAGGTACGTCGAGGGAAAAATACCGGTACTGAAACAATACCTTGCCAAACTCTTTAAGGTACATGGCGAAAGACACCCCGAGCTTTTCGAAATCAACGAACATTTCAAGGCATCGGCAGGCGAACTGGCCATGCACATGAAAAAAGAAGAACTGGTGCTCTTTCCGTGGGTGAGAAAAATGGTCAAGGCAGAACGGCAGAACGAGCCGCTTGACAGCCCACATTTCGGCACGGTCAAGAACCCCATCTCCATGATGATGCAGGAACATGAGAACGAGGGCGAACGCTTTAGGCTTATTGCAGGGTTAAGTAACGATTATACCCCCCCTTCGGATGCATGCAGTACCTACCGTGTAGCGTTCGCGTTGCTCAAGGAATTCGAGGAAGACCTGCACCGGCATATCCATTTGGAAAATAACATCCTGTTTCCCAAGGCCGAGATTTTGGAACAAAAATTCGTTGTATAAGGACTTATGAAAATCAGACCCATTAAGCGCAACAAGGCACTACAGGGAGTAAGCCGTGAACACCATCACGGCCTACTGCTCTGTTGGAAGATCAGAACAGGATTCTCAAAGGGAATCTCTGAAGGGCGTATTAAAAAATATGTGGACTGGTTTTATTCGACCCATTTGATTCCGCATTTTAAACTGGAGGAAGAGCACATATTCCCTATCCTTGGCAATCAAAACGAGCTGGTCCAGATGGCGTTATCCCAACATAAAAGCCTTCATAGGCTTTTTGCAGAGACAGATGCGCCCTCAAAATCCCTCAGCTTGATTGAAGAGGAACTGGAAAAGCACATCCGTTTCGAGGAACGGGTTTTGTTCAACGAAATACAAAAAGTCGCTACCGAAAAACAATTAGAAGCAATTTCAAAAATTCATACCGATGAAAAGTTCAATGACAATATCAATGACCCATTCTGGGTCTAAAAAAAGAACGTACCCAATATTAAAGTTTTACCAAAGCCTTTTGGCCGAATTTAAAAAGCAACAAACGGGCTATTCAACAATTGCCATCATTGGTCAGAGCTGTTTAGGTTCCGTCGCAGTGATGCTGCTGTTGATGAGGGGAGTAGATCAAGTCATCAATCTCTTTATACTCTTTTTGGTAACCTTATTGTGTATGGCTTTCAATGGCGCGGTTTTGGCCCAATTAAAAACGAAAACAACTTTTAATCTTTTGATTTTAAGCATTGTGTTCAGCTGTTCGGTAATCGTTGCCAATTTGATTTGAGAACGTTCGCGCGGGTGTCGGTCTCACCTACTTAATTTCGGCAAATACTAATAAATGATACCCTATAATTTGTATAGTTAGGAATCCTTACTATATTTACAGTGCACTATTGCAAAAACTTAAAAACAAGGAAGTATGAAAAAGTCCATTTTTTATCACGCGGGGTGCCCCGTTTGCGTAAGCGCTGAACATGACATCGTTAATTTGGTCGGTTCCGAAAATGTAGAAATAGTGAACATCGGCGAGAACAGGTCAAGAATTTCCGAAGCGGAAGCTGCGGGAGTCAAATCCGTTCCCGCATTGGTAACCCCGGGCGGAAATGCATTGCATATCAATTTTGGAGCCTCCATGTCCGACGTAAAAAGTTGATATTGTAAAAGTTTCGGTTTGGGGCCTATGTAAAACACAGGGACGGCCGCAATATGCACTTCGATATTCTAGTACCAAGCGATTTGAAGGATGAACGCACCGTATTCGGTTTCGAAAAGGAATATTTGAAAACAAAATCCGTGGAAAACCATGAATTGTCTACGAAGGAATGCCAATTTTGCCATATTGAGCGGGCATCAGACGAAATGATGGAGGCCATACAGATAAACGGCTATGTCATCATCGAAATGGAAAATTGCGATTAATTGATTAGGATTACTAACTTTGCCTGCCGGACAAATCTCGGCAGGCTTTTTTATGATGGACAGCAGTGTTTTCAATCCGGACCAACATCAAATGGATATTTCCAGAAAAATCGTCGCCGGTCTGCAACGAATTTCGGAAGTATTCAAGGTGTTACTTTGGGAAAAGGCCAAAATGGTAGGACTTAGTCCCATTCAGATCCAGATATTGATATTTATTGCCTTCCACAAATCGGAACGCTGCAACGTAAGTCTTCTGGCCAAAGAATTCAACGTTACCAAACCCACGGTAAGCGACGCCATCAAGGTGTTGGATAAGAAAGAAATGATCCTCAAAGATTTTTCATCTTCGGATAGTCGAAGTTACAACATACACTTATCTACTTTAGGCAAGAAGATAGTCGCCGAAACCAATGACTTTGCCGATCCCCTAAAAAGGCTAATCGATGATTTTAATATAACCGAACTGGAAATCGTTTTTAAAACATTAAGCGAATTGATTTACAAACTTAACCGCAACGGAATCCTTACCGTACAACGCACGTGCTACGGCTGTACCTTCTATCAAAAAAGCAAAAGAAAGGATTATTGCAATTTACTGGAGAAGGAACTGGTGACGCAAGACATTCGGTTGGACTGCCCTGAGTTCGAGGCAAAGAAGTAGGGTAGCCCGAAGTTTGGTTTTGACAATTGCGTTCTCGATATCCTAAATGGTATAGAGTTCTGATATATTAATAATGACAATAAGTGATTTTATCAAAATATTTGGAGGAATTACATAATTGGTACCGCATTATCCATGCGCATAAAGATTGGGCAAGTGTTTGGATAATCAAAAAAATTGAAGATAGTTTGGGTCTAAAATTTGTGGTCGAACCCCTTGACTCCGCTCAGGGTGATACCGGCAATGTTTGTATGGCCAACAGCCCAGAAATCCGCAATGATTATAAAGATACTTTTACGCCCATCGATTTGTTGGACTATATCTATGCCGTACTGCATTCGCCCGGGTATCGCGAGAAGTACAAAGAATTTATAAATATCGATTTTCCAAGGGTGCCGTATCCCACCGATCAGAACGTTTTTTGGCAATTGGTACAACTGGGTGGTGCACTGCGGCAATCGCATTTTTTGGAGTCGCCCAAATTAGGGGAGTACATCACTACCTACCCCGTAACTGGCAATAATAGTGTAGAACGAAAACTCACAAGTTCAAGTCCCGGTTTTGAACCTAACACTTCTACGGACCCTGAGCCTAGCCGAAGGGGCAAAGTCTGGATTAACGACACCCAATATTTCGATAATGTACCCTTGACTGCCTGGGAATTTTATATTGGCGGCTATCAGCCCGCCCAAAAATGGCTAAAGGACCGTCGTGGCCGTACCCTTGATTTTGAGGATATTCTTCACTACCAAAAAATCATCGTCGCCCTGACCGAGACGCATCGGTTGATGCAAGAGATTAACGGAATCGATATCGTTTGATCGCTATCCTATTCTTGTGCTATTACCCTTTTGCACCAGTAACAACAATGCCAACGGAATCAAAAAACTTGCGGCGGCCAACACGCTGGAATATCCATCGAAAATCGACAGACCTTGCCATGCGGCTATTCCCTTATAAAAAATAAGAATCTCAGTCAAGAGAAATCCTATAAAATATAATAAGGATGTCTTCCTTGAAATTTTTATCAATTCGAAATAATCCAAAAATAGGAACAGACCCAAGGTCACTACGCCTAAAAATGTCCAATGCAGATAGCCGATGGTAAAATCGAGATAGGTAGCGGCAAGGTTTGCGAAATAAGGAAAAGCCGTCAGCAATTGAAGCAGCATTTTTACAATCAACAAAACGGCTACGGTCATTAATAACCGGTTTTGAAATGGGGAAAACACAGAATTCATTTTCTCCTTCTTCTTGGTACATTCGTTTAGTAAAATTCCAAATGCGGCCAACTGCAATACGCCACCTATTCCTCCAAAAAAGTTCAATAGCATGGGCGGATTCGCAAATAAGGTGGACAAGAAAAAGGAGAGAACAATCCCAAGGTTGATGCTCCAAATAAAACGTCTACAGTTTTTAGGGGATAGACTGATTTGATTGCTTTCCAGAATAAAAAGAAATATACCGAAAAGGGCCATAATCATCCACCCATTATAAAGAAAATGTAGATAAAAATAGATGGCCAATCTGTACCAGATAGATTCCACTCCCAAGGTGTTCATGATCACACCTAAGGCCCAAGGCCCCAAACTCGAGATTAAGAGATACCAAAGAGCAGAGGCCATACATCTATAAGAATATAATTTTTTGAGACTTATAGGAACGTTATTGAAAAAGAACCATGCGAACCAATATGAGGCAAATAAAAAAAGTGTCGAAAAAATAATTGAAAACAGCGCATAACCCATAATAGGAAAGGTCAACAGCATACCGATCAAGGTAACCTGGGTAAACCTAAAAATATTCCGATACTTTTTATCTAAACTCAAATTGCTCAAATACAATTTATAGAGCAACGTAGTAAGTGCAAGATAAACCCACCCCAATAGAGCGATATGTGAATGAGTATGCACAAGGAATTTATAGTTAATTGGTATTACTGTCACGGAAAAGAATCGCAGTACAACCCCTAAAAATGCTGCAAATAGAAAATAGGTCAGTGCAATCTTGATATGCCTATTGTGGTTGATTATCATTGTTTGTTCTAGGTGGCGGTACTATATTGTTTTAATTTCCTGTGAATGAAATGGGAAGTTCGAACACCTCAAGTTTAAAATAAGGCAATGCTGCCAAAAGGTGGTCGAAGATATCGGCCATAATATATTCGTAATTTTCCCAACGCTTGTCGGCACTAAAAGCATAAATTTCCAATGGGATACCCTGAGGTGAAGGAGCCAATTGGCGCACCATTAAGGTCATTCCCTTGTTCACGGCAGGATGGTTTCCTAAGTATTCCTGTACATATTTTCTGAATACTCCGATATTTGTAAGATTGCGTCCGTTTACGGCCAAGGCCTTATCAATTTTGTTCTTTTCGTTATGGGCATTTATTTTTTCGTCTATATCGATAAGATAGGGGCGTACAAGCTCTATTTTCTCAAGACATTCTACATCTTCATTGGTGAGGAAACATATGCTTTTTTGACTGATAATCAATGACCGTTTTATTCGCCTTCCTCCCGATTCTTGCATTCCTCGCCAATTTTTGAACGAATCGGAAATCAATGCATAGGTTGGAATGGTGGTAATGGTCTTGTCAAAATTCTGTACTTTTACCGTGGCCAAGGTAATCTCGATGACATCGCCATCGGCACCGTATTTTTCAAAAGTTATCCAATCGCCGATACGTACCATATCGTTGATACTGACCTGAATACTAGCTACGAGACCCAGAATGGAATCTTTGAATATCAAAAGAATTATTGCGGAACCTGCACCAAGCGCGGTAAAAAACTTCCAAATTTCGACGCCTGTAATTATAGCGAATATCGTCAAAATACCTACAAACCAAGCAAAGATCATAAACACCTGAATGTAGCTGTTCATTGGTTTATCTCGAAATCTTGGTTTAGTCTTTAAGTAATCATTTGTACTTCTAAAAATGCTTTTGACCGTAAAAAGGGTCAGCACCACAAATAGAATTTGGAGTATTTTTAATGCGATGGCACCACCATATTCGAAACCGATAAAAGCAATGGGAACAAGCTCGAACAAAACAAACAATGGTATGATGTGCGCCGCATAACGGGGCACTTTGTTGGCCACTAAGAAATTATCAAAATTGGTCTTTGATTTACGCGCCAGTCTTACGGACACCGAACGCAATACTTTCCAAATAATCAAATCCAATAAAAAGGCCAGAAGGAAACCTGCGACCAATAGAATTAAAAGGTTCAGGTAAGAGACGGCCGTTTCGTCCATACCCGTTTTTAAAAGATAGTCGTAAAGAAGTCGCCGTAGACCCTTGTCCATTATCGAAATATAAGAATATTATTAAAAAACAGAGGAAAGATACGATTTACTAGCTATTCTATCCTTCTACCTTGTGTGGTAAACGATAGGCCTTGGGTACCGTAAGTTGAGATCATGACACCTTCAAAAAAAGGCTCGGTCGAATTAGGTTTTATTTTCCAATCGAATATGAAATTGGCCCCTGTTCCCTTGGCTTGATCAAGCTCGTCTATAACGATTTCAACACTTTCCAAAGGAGCAAGATATATAGGTTTGCTAAAGTAGGTATGTATCGGTGTTGCTCGTGTGTCGAGATACTTCGCCTTCGTTATATACAGGGTATCCTCTAAATTCATATTTCGGATACTGGCTGTTACCGTCAGATTATGCGTTTTATGCTCCGAAAGGCTGTATATACGGGAATAGACTGAAAGATACGATTTGCCTGTCTCTAGCTCTTTCAATGTTTTTGCATCAACGATTCTATTGGTAAAATCCTCGTGGTGTGGTTCATTTTTTTCCTCCCATTTCCCACAAGAGATTAACATCAATTGAAGTATTAAGACTGGAATAAGAAGTTTCATATTATGCTATGGAGTTAAGTTCTATTAAGCAGTGTCAAGTTTTCCATCATATAGCTTTTCCTTTTCGAAAGTGTCGTTTTTCATATTTTGCTTAATCCATGAAAGACAGACCGTGAAGTTTTCGAATATATGCTTTTCAGGGATTAGGTTCGGAATGATTTTAACCCTTTCCATCATATACCGCGGTTGTTTTAAGACATCCACAAAAAGCACTGTTATGTTAGATTTTTTCAAATCTATCATGACATCTTCCAAAGTATACAAGCCCGATTGATCCATGTATTGCATTCGTCCCATTCGCACAATCACCGTGTTCGCCGTTCTCGGAATTTGATCGGCCAACAATTGAAACTCGCTGGTAGATCCAAAGAACAATGGACCTTTAAGATGTTTAATGAAAACCATTTCTTTTAGATCCTCTGGAAAAGCTGCCTCATCTGCCCAACCTTTTTCTCTTTTTAAGGTTTTAACATCGGACCGTTCCGCTGTTAGGTCCCCCATTTTTTTCATGAACATCAAAGAAGCGATAACCAAGCCCACCCCAACGGCGTATACCAAGTTCCAAACGGATGACAATACCAGTACCACCAACATGATTACGACTTCCATACTAAATTTAATTGGACCTATCTTGGCGTCTTTCGGTAAAAATGGAATAGCATTTAATCCTTTATAATCCATAACACCTATACCTACTGTTACCAAAATTCCAGCGAGTACGGCTGCTGGTATCTGTGAAGCTACAGGGCCTAAAGCCAGTAGAACTACCAAAAGTAGAACTCCTGCAATCATACCAGATAACCGAGTCCTTCCACCCGCATTGATATTGACTACTGTGCGTATGGTCGCACCTGCACCAGGAATGCCCCCGAAAACGGCCGCGATACTATTTCCTATACCCTGTCCGATTAACTCTTTGTTTGGTCGGTGTTTTGTCTTGGTCATATTATCGGCGACCACCGAAGTCAATAAGGAATCTATAGCCCCCAAGAGCGCCAAAGTCAATGCCGTAAAAACGTAGGGTGTAACCACGCCTAATTCAAATTCCGTAAAGATGCTGAAATTAGGTATAGGGAAACCACTAGGTATTTGTTCTATAGGGCGGTAATCCAATTTGAAGCCGTATGCAACTCCGGATACTACCAATAAGGCGACCAGAGCACTAGGTATTGAGGTTGTGATTTTCTTGAAACCGTAGATTATAAAAATAGTAGCTAAGGCCAAAGCCAATTCTAGCCAATTGATGTTTTGCAAAGCCCTTGGTAACATCTGAAAAGCACCGATAACACCCGATGCTTCGTTGTTGGCCAATGTTCTGGACTCCTTTAGGATATCGGTCTCTGTAATCTTATTCGCCCGAGTTATGGTTTCCTCAAAATCTTCCAGCACCAAAATATTTTCTCCAGTCTCCTCTTTAAGAATATTACTTAATATGATTTCTTCAGCCTCTGGTTTAAAGCGTTCTACAAACTCAGCATCCTCTTTAGGATAGTAACCTATTGCCGGCATAATTTGGGTGACCAATATAATAACCCCAATAGCGGTCATAAACCCTGAAACGACAGGATAGGGGATATAGCGAATGTATTTGCCGATTCCGACCAACCCCAAACCTATTTGCATTAGCCCCGCTAGTAAAAAGACCAAAAGAATGGCGGGCAATGCCTTCTCAAGACTTCCATCGTTTACAGCTACAATTCCAGCAATGACCACCATACTAACAGCTGTCATGGGGGCAGTCGGCCCCGAAATTTGGGTGTTCGTACCTCCAAAAAGTGCTGCAAAAAAACTTATAAAAATAGCGCCATAGAGGCCTGCGCTTGGTCCCATACCTGAACTAACGCCAAATGCCAATGCTAAAGGTAGGGCGACGATACCCGCTGTAATTCCGCCAAAAAGGTCGCCTCTTATATTGGTAAATATTTTTTTCATATTGTTTTGTGTTTCTTTTAGAGCAAAAAATTAAATGTGTTCTTGATTAATAAGAGTTCACTTCTTCCCATTACTGCAATAGCTGCCAATTGATGACAGTTCCAAATATTAAATCGTGAATACCATTTGGTGGTTAGTAAAAGTTGCCTATTAGCCTAACCATGTAGGGCGAGAACGGGAATATCTTTGAAGTAACCCAACTTACCAAGAGATGTTTTGCCAAAACCCAAGGTCTCCCAAACTGAAGGTTTTTTATCCACATAGCTTATCATATTACTGTCCTTAATTTCAATAAAACAGCTTAGGGCAGATGACATCTTTACATCATGAAGCACATTGAAATCATGATCTATACCTTTTAGATGTTTTTGTATTAGTGCTTTGTTTTTTTTCTGCTGTACGGTCATTTTTTCATTATCGGTCAAACTCAAGATTCGAACACTTGAATTATTCATTTTGGCAATTTCGAAAAGATGTTTTACTTCTGAGATATCAAAATCCGTGTTAAAGTTGCAGGCCAAGACAATCTCTTCGGGCTGGTCGAATACTGCATTTTTTGGAACTACAAGAACAGGACATTTTCGGATACTCTCAATAATACCTAAAGTATTTTCTCCATACTTGCCTTTTCGTTTATTAGTGATTCCCTTTGCACCCATAACAACCATATCGATTTGGAGACTAACGGCCAGAATTTTTACAGCATCTAAAAATCGTTCAGATCTGGATATCAAATGAAAGCAATGTTTTAAGTTCTTATCATTTCTTGAAAGCTTTATCAAAATATCTCCCAGACCTTCCTTAGATTGATTTTCGGATAATTTATTGAACGCTTCGTCAGGATCCAATAGCGCATAACTGTCCAAACCGTAAACGTCCTTGCCGTAGGTATTCAGAATGTAAAAATCGCATTCCTGATTTTCGTAGAGTTTTATTGCATATTGAATTGCTTTCCAAGAACTAATTGAAAAATCGGTGGCTAATAGAATCCTTTTTTGCATGACATTTAATTTTATGATTATGACATTCATCAATTTGAACGAAGCGTTATATCTAGCACATCAGACCATTTTTACTTTTGATAAAATTTTAGAAAGCACGTTGGTTTTTATACTTCTATAATTTTTTAAATGTTTTAAATAGCCATTCCTATTCTTTTCATGATGGTTCAAATAGTAAGCATCACATTCCGTAGTATCACATTCTATGGCTTTACCCAGCGTGCTCTCATAACGATGTAGCATAGCAAGGCGTAAAGTGTTTTCCCTTCGCACCGTAAGTAACTGTCGATAGAGTTCTGAATTATGCACTAGCTGCTCTTCAAGACTTAAAAGGTATTCCAATTCCTCGTTTACATAGGAAAGATCATCTGTCCAAACAGTTACTTCTGACTTATCTTTTTTAATCATGATCTGGTTGTCCGATTCGTGTGCATAAAATGTTTTTAGTTCGCTCATAATACAATGTCTAATTTTATATGTTTTTTCTCTTGAACTACTTTCTCTATGGTCAAGTGTTGTTCGCCCGATGGAAATTCCCAAACAATGCTGTCTCCTTCCGCATATCCCATTACCGCGGCACCCATGGGTGTTGAAATGGAAATTTTATCCTCTTTCACATTACTCTCCTTAGGAAGTACTACCTGAAATGTTCGCTTCCATCCCTTTTTCGAACCTATAGTGACTACGGAGTTGAAGCGGACCAAATCATAAGGCATTTCAGCATCATCCATGATATTGGCGGTCTCTAGTTCGCATAACAGTTTATTTACGGACTTTCGAAATGTTTCGTCTTTATAGTAGCCGGACAGGTTCATCAAACGCTTCAACAGCACATACTCCTTTTTCTCGATTACTAGATTTCCGTACTTCATGATCTTCTATTTATGATTTTAAATTCCTTTTATAACACTCTCTAAATTCAAGGGTTCGGTTTACGGGAAAATTCCGCGTTGTACATAAGCCTCTTCAAGGCGTTCGATGGCAATGATAAAGGCGGCGCTACGCATATCGACATTTCGAATTTTTGCCGTTTCCATGACTTTGAAAAACGATTCTTTCAGTTTCTTCTCCAGTTTGGCCATGACCTCGTCCAGTTGCCAAATTTCGCCATTGCGGTTCTGTAGCCATTCGAAATAACTACCGATGACCCCACCGGAGTTGCAAAGGATATCGGGAATGATGTCTATACCTTTTTTTAACAGAATTTCCTCCGCCTCAACGTCCGTAGGACCATTGGCACCTTCAGCAATCAGATATGCTTTTATTTTCTTTGCATTGTCAGCTGTAATCTGGTTGCCCAAGGCGGCAGGAACGATTATATCGCAGTCCAATCCAAAAAATTCGCTGCTATCCAGCGATTTGGCACCGGCAAAACCATAAATACTTCTGTTGTTGGCGTCGGAATAGGCTAAAAGACTGTCCACCGAAATACCTTTTTCATTCAGTATAGTTCCAGAGGCGTCCTGAACCGCAGTCAGGATAGCACCTTCCTTTTCCAAGAAATGGGATGTCCAATAGCCCACGTTTCCAAAGCCTTGTACTATAAATTTCCTATTCCTTAAATCGACTTTCTTCTGTTCGGCCCAAAATTTTATGGTCAAGAAAACACCATATCCGGTTGCCCTATCGCGTCCTTCGGAACCTCCCGCGCCTATTGGTTTTCCGGTAACGACATGCATGTTCATGGAACGTTCTGCAGGTGGCTTCGTTGACATGTAGGTATCTAAGATCCAAGCCATGGTTTGAGCGTTTGTGTTCACATCCGGAGCCGGAATATCCAACTCGGGACCAATATTATCCCCTAATGCGTATGTGAATCTACGTGTGATACGTTCCAATTCGCTATGCGAATATTTTTTAGGATTGAGTTGAATCCCTCCTTTGGCCCCGCCGTACGGCAATCCCGCCAACGAAGTTTTCCAGGTCATCCACATGGCCAAAGCCCGGGCTGCATCGATGTCAACGGTCGCATGATAGCGTAGACCGCCTTTGTAGGGTCCCAATGCATTGTTATGTTGAACGCGATAGCCCGTAAACACTTCTACTTCGCCATTATCCATCCGCACTGGGAAATGTACAACAAGTTCGTTGTTGGTCATTTCTAATATTTTTCGGATGTTAGGATTGAGATCAATACTATCCGCCGCATGATTGAACTGGCGCATGACGTTTTCCAACATACCCTGTTTCAGTACCCTTTTCTTTTTTAGTGTTTTTGTTACCATTGGTTTTATATTAATACAAGATTTTTATTGTTTTCCCCATCACTACTTCTCAATATTTCTATGGGTACTTTAGTTATCTGTGGATACTCCTCGTCCAATCTGTGCAGATATTCGCTACAGGAGCTGATGTTGCTTTTGTCCGTTGTTAGCGAACAAAACGATACGTAACTACAGGTGGAACAGACACTTCGTTTATAATTTTTCATAGCTACTCTATTTTATAGACTGCAATTCGCTTTTATTTTTCCCTAGTTCAGATTGCGATGTTTTAAGCGGATAAAAGACCAGGGCCATCATCGCAATACCGATGATGATCATAAAGGCCACTTCGAGTTTTGAGAGCATGATGTTCATTCCCAGCGACTTTTGTGAGAGTTGTGTTAGTTGCTCACTTTCGGATAACTGTATTTTGGCAAGGGCATCTAGACTTGGTTTTATTTCGTTAAGTGTATTCTCTGCAATGATGCCCAACCCTGCATCTATATTGGTCGAAGGACTAATGATTCTCTTTTCTAGGTCTTGCAGCTTTCCGAATTGTACATTTAATGTATTAAGGTGTTTTTGTTCATCAAGGGTCAATTCCGTTTTTCCAAAATCAATAAGAAGTTGCCCCACTTTTTCATTTTGCGATGTGTCGGGAAGGTCATTTTTAACCAATTCAAGTTCTTTGTTATGGAAAATAGCACTCAATTGGTAGATGTAGTCCTGAACTATCACACGGTCTTTATGGACCGAATTGACCGTTGTCTGGATGTTTGAAAAATGTCTTTGGTCCAACCTGTTGGAACCTAACACCAATAGAAATGCCATGGCCATTATAAATCCTGTCTGAATTCTTTGTGATACTGTGAGTTTTGCAAACATGGTTTCTATATTTTAAATGTTATTAATCTTATTTCTTGGTCAAATTTTTTTTGGGTAAAAACCCACCTAGTCTTGTCTTTTATTCGAGCAAAACAAACTCTGGTAGACCAGGCGGGCCTCATTAACCAACCAACTAAAATTTTATAATACCTCCAACTCCCCGGACTCCAGGGCTTCTTTGAAATCTGCAGACACTACGGTGTGGCTTCCAAAGAAACGGTTCCCATCCGTGCGCTTGATTTTAACTAAAGTTGTACCATCTTTTTTTTCTTTTACGGATGTCACAACTACTTTTTCCCCTTCTGCTCTTTTATAATTGGCGATACCACCTCTTTTTATAATGAAGTTCGCTCTGGGGAATTTGATGTGTTGGTATATATTCGTCTCAGGTTTACCGATTTCAAAAACGTCACCGACTTGAACATCGGTCGCTTTTTGGTCAAGGGTAACTTGCGCATTTAACATACTAACTGAAAATAAAAGGGCAATTGCATACTTGATCATATCTATATATTTAGGGTTAATGAATTACTATATCCTTTTGGCAAGGATTCTTTGATGATATCTTCTGAGATATCTATTTTAACTTTCTTCTTACGTTGTTCTACTTTTTTAATGGTTAGTGTTAAAACGCTTCCGGGAAGGCCAAACTGGATTTTATCCCCTTCTGATAACCCTATAAGGGAAGCTCCCAAACTGCTTAGCACGGAAATTTTATTCCTTTTTATATTTTCTTCGCTCGGGGGAACTATCTGAAAGGGCTTTTGCCATTTTGATTTACATTTCACGGTGATTTTAGCGTATAATTGGGCAATGTCAGCGGGTACATGGTCTAGTTCCAGTATCATGGAATTATTCATGTTCGTTTCTAAGATTTCTAAATTATTCTTATGTGAATAATCCTCAGTGGCATAATCTTTTAGCTGATATTGTTTTATCATAACAAAATCTTCTTTGCTGAATACAAGGCTCCCGTACTTCATCTTTTTCATTTTACAGGTTTAACTTCATTATTATACTTTCTGGTCTTTATCTTATGAATAGAGTAACTCTTTTTTTCAAGGGATTTTCTTGTATTTTGAATTGATGGTATAAACAGTAACATTTTGTATCATTTATATTCGTACCATAAAAAGCAAATGGCATGCCCCTAAAGGTTAGAGCGCATGCCAAAAAATATAACTTACTTAAAATCAGTAATATATAATTTTAATTTTAGTGAAGATGATTATTTGAACTGAGGAGAAATTCACCAAATGGGGAAATTATACGCAGTTGACTAATCCAGTTTATCGCGCAAAGTCTTACGATCTATTTGAAGAATTTCGGCCGCTTTGGTCTTGTTACCTTGGGTATGGTTAAGTACCTTTTTTACATACTCTTTTTCCATTTCTCGTAGGGGAAGGAAACCTGTATCAGGAAAGTCGATTTGATATTTCAATAAATCGGGGAGGTCTTTAATATCGATTATCCCATCAGACATTATTATTGACCTTTGGATGCTATTTTCAAGTTCTCGAATATTGCCCGGCCAATGGTAACGCTCTAGAATTTGTAATGCTTCCGGAGAGATACGAAGTAGGCGGTCTTTATATTCAACACCATATTTTCGCAAGAACTTTTCGACCAATAAGGGAATATCCGATTTACGTTCTCGTAAAGGTGGTACATCAATTTCAACAACGGTCAAACGATAATAAAGATCTTCCCTAAAGTCTTTGTTCTTGATTTCTTCCAATAGATTAGCATTGGTAGCTGCGATAATACGAATATCTACCTTTTCTACCTTTCGGGAACCGACTTTTGTTATTTCCTTTTCTTGTAGGGCACGTAACAACTTTGTTTGTACCGCCAAAGATGCGGTTCCTATTTCGTCTAAAAACAATGTACCACCTTGAGCGGACTGAAAGAATCCGTTACGATTTTCGTTCGCTCCGGTAAACGCTCCCTTTATATACCCGAAGAGTTCGGCCTCTTGCAAGTTCTCGGGAATGGCACCGCAATTGACCGCAATAAATGGTGCTCGGGAAAACTTACCGGAATAATGAATGGCGCGTGCTACGAGTTCTTTTCCCGTACCGCTCTCGCCTTTTATCAAAACCGTAGCCTTGTTATCTTTTACCCTTTCAATAATGTCGGTCACTTTGAGGAAGGCTTCTGATTCACCGATCATATCAGAATAACTATTCGCCTTTGTACTTGCGCTTTTAGGTTTAGGAACTCTCTGACCTGCCACCTGTTCAATTGCTTTTTGGACGGCTTTTTTCAGTTCTTCCTTTGTAAAAGGTTTGGTCAGATAATCAGTAGCACCAGATTTGAAGACCTCCAAAGCACCATCGACCGAAGGGAAACCGGTAACCACAAGTTTAGGCATTTCCGGATAATGTTCGTTCGTAAATTTCAGTAATTGGAGACCGTCGATTTCGGGCATTTGAATGTCCGTGATCAGCAAGTCTATTTGTGTATCTTTTAGGATAAAAAGTGCCTCTTTAACGGAAACGGCTTTGTAAGTATGATAGTCTATCGATTTCAGATGCCGCTGTAACAGCTCCAAAATATCGATGTCATCATCTACAATAAGAATGTTCTCTTTGCGTAACCTCATACCTACAATTTAGGAAAATCAATAGTAAAGATAGCTCCTTTGGGCGTATTGGATTCATAGGAAATACTACCTTTATGACTATTGATGATACCATGGACAACACTAAGCCCCAATCCAGAACCTTCTCCGATAGGTTTGGTCGTAAAAAAGGGCTCGAATATCTTATCTTCATTTTCAACGGCAACCCCTTTTCCTTCGTCCGAAATACGGATACGGATTACCTTTTCTTTTTCGGATATGTTTAGATCTATGTTTCCGTTTGTAGGGGAATAGTAGACCGCATTCATAATAAGATTGAACATTACCTGTGTTAATTGTACGGTATCTGCTCTAAGTGTCATGGAATCGTTGCTGAACGAGGCGGCGAGGTTTATCTTTTTTTCGCGTAGGGAAGGGGCAAGTAACTTTAATACACTTTCTATAACGGGCTTCAATAGGACGGGTTTCATTTCCTGCGGCATTTCACAGGCGAAGAACATCAGTTTTTTTACGATTTCGCGACTAAAAATGGCATTGTCCATAATCTTATTAAGGTCACGCACATTTTCTTCTTTGTTTACTTTTTCCTTCAAAAGTTCGGCAAATCCAAGAATATTGGCCAATGGTGTATTCAGCTCATGAGCGATACCAGCAGTGATCTCCCCAAGTATGTGCAAGCGGTCTGTACGTTCCATCTGTCGTCGAGTTGCAACTTCGCTATCATGGATTTGTTTACGTTCCATGAGGTTTCCGATGGCCAGACTAATATTGTCGAGTAAGGTCTTTTCTTCCTTCAAAAAATCGGAAACAGCATATTTTTCAGAGGGATAACCAACAACTATTTGTCCGTCTACTTTATTAAAGACTTTAATGTCCGATCTTATATTGACCATGTCAGAACGAAAGCCTTCGGTCTTCACATGGTACTCCCCTACAGATAGAAGTACCTCCGTAATATCTTCGAATTGCCAAGCCTTTTTAAAACAATGTACAATAGCCTTAAAAGAAGTTTCTAACTGATCGTAATCTGAATTTACGATGATGGAAGTTACCTCGTACAAACAGGTTAGTTCCTTTACACGTTCTTTTAGTTTGGCTTCGGCAATTGTCATTCTATAAAGGTCTTGATTATTGATAAGGAATAAAAATTTTATAGCAATTGTGGAGCAGTACCAGTAATTTGAACGAAAAGAGAAATATACTTGCAATTTTGATACCAACAATTTGTTCAATATAGCTCTAAGAACTAGAGATACCTATCACAAGACTGCGGATAACAACGAAAATAAAATAAAGGGGTTTGCGTAACATTTCAAAAATCCTTTTGTTTGGCTTTGTGTACCAATCTCCATATGGGCAGAACGGTCCATAAAATCAACATCAACATGGACATGAAGAGTCCTTGGTGTGTACCGAAGAATTGTTTGAAAACCGCTCCCGTATAACCCAAAAGTGCCGATATATCTAACTTTAATAGAATCAATGTCCGTGATAAATCTATAGGGTTGAACATGGTGGCAGCCAAAGAAAAACTATCCAATGGGTATTCTTTAAAAATAATCAAGGACATTAGGAATAGTCCATCATAGATGACAGCCAAAAACAACCATATAAGTACAGCGTACCCAAACCCCTTTATTTTATTTTCATTGGCGAGTGCAATATTAAAGGATAGCGCAGTAAAAATCAAGGTCAAAAAAGCACCTGTGACCAAGAGTAAAGAGAAATCAAAAATAGCGTCGCTTTTGAATAATCCATACAACACAAATGGAATTCCTAACCCCAATACCAAACTCATTGTTAGCGAACCTGCTACGCCCAAATACTGTCCAAAGAAAATAGAGGAACGTTTTACGGGTTGTGCCAATAGTAGTTCCGTAAATTCTTTGGAGTTATAGTAATACATAACCCCAAAAATAGTTCCAATAAGTGGCACCAGTATGATGATTATGTTCATTAGTGTTATCACGGCCTTGGAGACATCATTGTTCAAGAAGAGTAATACAAATCCCAGAATAAGATAGAATAGAAAGTACACATAGCTCCATCTGCTACGGATGAGGTCGTAAAAACTATATTTCAGGATTTTAAGCATGGTTAGGTGTGGTTGCTATGGCCGCAATGGCGTGTTCAAGATCAGTTTGTTGGGTCTTTTCCATTAAGGTGTCAATGGTTCCTTTGAAATATATTTTTCCTTCCAAAAGGTAAATGACGGTATCAGCTACCTCGGCTACAAATTGCATAATATGGGAAGTAACCAAAATGGTTTTCCCCTTCGATTTTTCTTTTTGTAGTAGCTTTTTTAAATGAATTAAAGAAGCGGGGTCCAGACCTGTGGTAGGCTCATCTAGAATGAGCAAAGGACAATCGAACATAAAGGTCAAAACAATATTTACTTTCTGTTTTGTACCTCCTGATAGTGTAGAAAGTTTTTTGTTTAAAAACGGTTCCAATTTAAAAAGTTCGATAAGTTCTTCTTCCTTACTTGGCATTTGGCGCAGATCCTTTATCATGCGAATCAATTCTTTGACTTTTAGATTGCCTGGAAAGTTTGCGATTTGAGGCAGATAATCAATATTTTTTCGATACTTCCAATTCTTTTTAATGGATATACCCCCAACTGAAATATTACCTTTATTGGGTACGACCATTCCCAAAATACTTTTAATCAACGTGGTTTTACCGGAGCCATTGGGTCCCAATACTGCGAAAATTCCTCCTTCTTCAATGGATAGGTCTAAACCTGAAAGAACTTCATTCTTCCCGAATTTTTTATAAAGATTTTCTACTTGTATCATTTTGATGGCTTCATTAGGGGGTTAGCATCCAATAGATTGTCTGGTGTAAATACCGGCGATACTTTTTCAGAAAAATCAATAATGTCCATAAATAGACTACGCAGTAGTACAATGGTTTCCGGGGTTTTATTTACGATGTAAGAAAAGAGTTTTACCGGGCGATAGGGTACATCACCAATTCCGTTCTTGTCCAAATCATAACCCGTATACTCACTCCAGTAGTTTTGATCGAAAACATTATCGTTCAACTTGCTATTATAGGAAATGTCAAAAGAATTATATAGAAAATTATTTCCACTAAAGCTATTTGTATAGCAAGCTCCAAGAACTTTTATAGCCCAGCCATTTTTGATGAAGTTATTGTTTATATATTTAATTCTATTAGAGCCTTCAATGTTGATGCCTATGGTATTTTCTTCAAAGGTATTGCCACTGATTTCTGCATCGTTGATTTCCTTTAGGAGCACTCCAAAGGCAGCAGTACCCCAGTTCTTTTTGAATGTATTTCCAGTCATTTTTATCCGTTTTGAAAACATTACCGCTACACCTGCGCCGTTGTTCTCAAAAGTATTGTTGGAATACACATCATCATTGGAAAACATAAAATGAAGCCCATAGCGTAGATTGTCCGTACTTGTATTATTCTTGATTGTAATATTGTCGGAGAACTCTAGATAAATTCCATCCCGCACATGTTGGACAATATTTTTTTCTACCTCCACATTTTTGGAATACCATAGTTGAATACCGTTACCGGAGTTGTACTCATCTATTGCATCACCTATTATCTTATTGTGATAGACCTTTCCGTTTTTGGATTTCTCCAGATAAATGCCAAAAAATAATTTTTCCAACACGACGTTTTGAATTACAAAATTTTCGCTTTCTACTACACGAATGGCGGCATAATCTGTAGTATAGCTTGTACCTACATTGATTATAAACAAACCATCTATGGTAACATTATCGGAAACTATTCTTATAATCTCACCCTGATCTTCACCATCAACTATAGGGTAGTTTTCGCCTAATAAGGTCAATGGTTTATTTACGAGAAGGTTATACTCTTTATAGGTGCCTTTTTTAATTAAAAGTGTATCGAAATCAGATGCTACCGTAATACCCTCCTTTATGGACCGTATATCACAATTAGCACAGATAGGAATGGTATTTCCCACGAGGCATTTGACCCATAGTAACAACATAAAGACGAGGACTCTTTCTGAATAAAACATCAGCGTATGATCAAAAATTTGGAATTTTCTTTTGCTACCACCCAATGCTCAGTTTGTTTGGGGAAGCTAAAATGTTGGTATTTTGATAGAGTATAAGATTCACCGTCAATATGAAATAGTATGGTCCCTTCTAAAACTATGAGCTGTGCATCCTTAGGAGAACTGTGGTTTGGAAAAACAGCATCCTTTTCAAGACTTATGCTCAAAATATCAAACTTTCCAGTTTCAACTACAATTTCGACTTGTAGCTTATCGTATTTTTGACCTGAAATCTGATTGCCTATTTCGTACATTTCTTCTATTTAAATCGGTTTCTTAATTCTTCCCAAGTCAATAGCTCACCTTCATTCTTTTCTTTTACATATTGAGCAACTTCTTTATTGGCAAAAGCTGATAGATATGCACCCATTGGACTTGGAATGTTTTTACTGATTAGATAGGTGGCTTTTGTTGCATCGATGGTTTCTCCCGGTTTATTATAGTCGTTCACTAGGAAAGTTGCCACTGTTGTTTTATCGATTTCCTTTAAATAGTTTAACATACACTCAGAAGCGTCAAAGGAATAACTCCTTCCTTTTTTGGTCATGAACTGTGCGGCATGTTGCTTATCTACAATAGTCATGCTACAGTAATGACAACTATCGGAGCCATATAAAATAGGTTTGGGTACATTGTTGCACGATGAAAGGATAATTGTGAAAAAAACGAAAAATATGATGTTTTTTTTCATGAGGTGGATAGTTTAGATAATTTTTCAGTTACCGTCTCCGTTCTATTTTTCCAACCGAAATAAAAAGCAACAAGCGTCAGCATCATTCCAACGAACATAAGCCATGCTCCCTTAGCCGGTAAAGAAGTAACCTTAAAATTCAACATATCGGCCTTTCCGAAAAGGGGTGGGCTATATGTCATTGGTGTTCCGTCCGGATTACTTAGTTTCATGATGGCATTGGGGTCTAGATTGGTGCCGTAATCAACCATCCACGCGTTAAAATCATACATTCCAAGAACACCTAAAACACTCATAAGTACAAACCATCCTAGGAACCATTTGTAGGTCACTTTCTTAAAATAACCCAAAAGTCCTATTATTACCCCCAAAGTAATCATTGTTCCTATTACTACCGGGAAAATACTGAACTCCCACATATCCTCTGGTTTGGGCAGGGTGCGCATACCTATATAGTGGTTTAACCCATCAATATTCTGTAAATCGAACTCGTTCATATCTCGAATACCGTCTATGTGAATGTTCATTCCTAAAGGCTCCGGGTACTGTGGGGCGCCCAACGTAATATTCCATAAGGGAAAGGAAAACAATCCCAATAGAAATAGAGGGCCTAACATCATTATGATACCTGCTTTTTTCATCTGCTAGTGTTTAAAAAAGTGGGCAGGTTTTGAACGCCACCCACTTTTTGCTTGAAAAAATTAATTTTATTTTATTCACCCAATGTATATGTAAGGGGTACATCGGAACCAGATGGAGATACTCTTACATATCCCTGCATTTCTTGATGTAAAGCGGAACAAAAATCGGTACAATAAAAAGGCCACACCCCAGGTTTTTTGGGTTCCCAAAGCGAAGTTTTCGTTTGCCCTGGCATTATTAGCAATTCAGAAGTATTCTGACCGATCATTGCAAAACCATGTGGCACATCAAAATCTTGTTCGTGATTTGTGATATGAAAATATACTTTGTCACCTACCTTGATGCCTTCAATATTATCCGGGGTAAAATGACTTCGGATGGTTGACATATATACATGCACCACATTGCCATCTCTTTCTACTCTAGCATCCGCAGGGTTTAGAACCGCGTATGGATGTTCGTTCTCTGTTAAACGATATATCTTCTTAGCCTTAGGAGCTAACAAATCAGCAGGTATACCGGCCGCATAGTGTGGTTCGCCGTGTGTTGGAAAATCATAGATTAATTCCATCTTATCCCCCGATATATCATAAATCTGGGCAGAGTGTTCCATTTCCGGTCCCACGGGCAAATACCTATCCTTGGTAATCTTGTTCATTGCAACCACATACTTGCCAAAAGGCTTGGCAGAATTTCCACCTGGAATCATCAAGTGACCTACGGAGTAGAAAGTGGGTTGTCTATCCAAAACTTCCCAAGTGCCCAACTTCCATTTTACTACCTCTGAAGAGATGAAGAAAGTCGTATATGCATTTCCTTGGCCGTCAAATTCGGTATGTAATGGGCCTAATCCACCACTTTTTACTACCCCGGCCAATACGTCTTCGAATTTTAAAATTGGAATTCCGTAAGCCTCTCCATCGAATTTTTTACCCTCGATTGCAGCAATCATATTGTCAAAGGAGTGAACGGTAAGGTCAGCCGATAATTTACCGTTTCCAATAATATACTGTCCACTTGGGTCAACATCGCAACCGTGTGGGGATTTAGGTGTGGGTAAAAAGAAAACGGCACCGGGTACTTTTGTTGGATCTACCGTCAATACTTCCTTCTTTATGGTTGATGTTGCTGTATGAGTGTGCTCATCATATACATTATGTGCATATTCTGCTGGCACTGTGGTGCCACCACCATTATTTACATATTCTTCTATTTTTTTCCAATTAATTGCGGCGATAAAATCCTTATCGTTTTGAGAAGAATTTACTTCCATCAATGAATTTGCTTCTTCGGTATTATAGGTGGTGAAGAAAAACCATCCATGGGATTTTCCGCGGCCAGGATGTGAAAGATCATAATTAAATCCTGGCATTAATAATTGGAATTTCAAGTCCAGACCACCATTTTCAGGGTCTACACTAATAAAGGACAATGCTCCTTTAAAATTACCTTTATATTCATTAATAGGCATATCACGTTGCGGAACGGGGACCGAAAAACGTGTTCCTGCTACTACATATTCCGTGTTTTCCGTAATAAAAGAAGAGCTATGGTTCCCTGCACTATTTGGAAGTTCTATAATTTCTTCTGTCTCAAACGTGCTCAAACTAACACGTGCTATGCGGGGGGTGTTATTACCATTTATAAAAATCCAACGGCCATCCAACTCCCCTTTGCTTTGGGAAATATCTGGGTGGTGCGAATCGTCCCAGGGAACAAAACCATAAGAGGTGTTCAGCATGGGTTTGGTTTCTTCTGAATATCCATATCCCGAGGTAGGAAACTGTGAAAACACAGGTATTTCTTTGAACATTCTACCGGAGGGTAGTCCATAAACAGTAATATTACCACTATAACCACCGGACATAAAGGCATAAAACTCATCGTGTTCTCCTGGTGCTACATAGGCTTTTTCAGCGGCACTTGAAGAAAGTGCTCCGTTGGAGGAACCATTACCATTGCCCTGGTTGCCACAACTTCCTATAAGAGCGGTTATTCCCAAGAGCATCATTATATACTTATACTTTTTCATTTGTATTTATTTAAATTGATTATAGTTGTTTTTACTCCGATGGTGGCAAAATCACTTTATCTACCACATGTACTATCCCGTTTCCTGCTGGAATACTGGCAATTATTTTTGCACCACCAACATATACATCGTCACCTTTAACTTCTACCGTAGTGTTCTGGTCATTGGCCTGCCCTAACTTCTTGAACTTCTTTAAAAACTCCTTATCATAGTTGCCTGCGGTAACATGGTGTTTTAAGATATTTGCCAAAGCAGCTTTGTTTTCTGGTTTCAATAAATCGGTAACGGTGCCTTCTGGCAAAGCATCAAAAGCTTCGTTGGTAGGTGCAAAGACCATTAAGGGACCTGCATTCACCAATGCATTTTCTAGACTGGCTGCTTGTACGGCGGCTACCAAGGTTGTATGATCAGGAGACCCAATGGCAATTTGAAGTACATTTGGTGTGGATTCGTCATCTTCTATAAAGGCTTGCCCTTGTTTTTCGCTATCCGCAGAAACTGAACTAGCGGCAGGAGAGGTCGTTTCCCCATTTTTAGCTTCGTTTTTACAATTAAGAAAGAGCATTAGTAGAAAGAATGAACCAATTAGAAATTTAAAATTAGTTGTTTCCATAGGTGTGATTATTTATAAGGTTCTAAAGTATTCAAGTATGGCCCGGGTTTCTTCTACGGTGAGGTTTTGATTGGCCATAGCGGCCCCGTTAAATTCAATCAACAAATCTTTGGCGCAACGATCCTGCTCCGTCATAAGTTTTGGGTCAAGGATCATATTCATTATCCACTCGGGACTTCTCCTTTCCATGATACCTTTTGGTGAGGGACCAATAAATCTTTTGTCAATCTTGTGACAAGCCGTGCAATTGGTCTTATAAATGGCTTCCCCCTTGGTGGCCATTTCCATATTAATTTCAGGGTCAAGTGTAATGTCCTTTATTTGGCCCACCCCTTTTTCATCTAGGGTAATACGCTGAGAAGCGGGGACTGCATCTGATTCCGGAACGGCTTCCATTGGTTTTTCTGTGGTTTTCTCCCGATCTACGCTAAAACCATCTTTTTTTTTCTCGTCTTTACCTCCGCAACTTAGAAGTAGGGTAGAAAAAACAATCGCTAAACTTCTGATTATAATTTTCATTTTATGGTCATTTATTAATTATTGGTACAAAAATAAATGCATGAGAACATATAAAATATGACGAATATCATATTAAGGATAAAAAAGTCTTTTAATCTTTATTGGAGATAAATAGAAATCATTCTATTTTTACAAAAACTATTTTATGATATCCAATTCTTCTAAGTACGCCATGATAGGAGTACTCTATCTTGCCGTAAATTCATCGGAAGAGCATAAGATATTGGCCAAGGACCTAAGTAATAGCACGGGGGTGCCGCAGGCCTATCTTTCTAAGTTAATGCAAGAACTTGTCCGTCATCAAATCATATCCTCTACACGTGGTCCAAATGGTGGTTTTTACTTAACGGATAATAATCGTGAGAAACGTTTAATCGATATTATCAACATAATAGATGGAGATTATCGTCTAAACAGCTGTATGCTAAGTTTGCACAAATGTGATTCGGAACATCCATGCCCCTTGCATGATTTGATGGGTGATACTAAAAGTAAATTTGTTGAACGGCTGAAAGATACCAAGGTTCAAGATTTGGTTTTGGACATTAAGCAAGGGAAGAGTTTTTTATCGATTTAAGAGGAGTCTCTTTTTATTCTCAATTTTTGATAAAGAAAAATCATCCTGTAGTGCAGGATGGTTTCTTAAATAGAAATGATTATTTTAAAATTCTAACTCAAAAAATAAACTGTTCGCTTCATTTTCTTTGCTAATGTCCTCACCATTCAAAACTCCACCAGCCTCGTTCATAACTTTTAGGTTTATTTTCCAATAACGGGTCATGGTTAAGGAAATTTTTCCATAATACTTTCCAGAAGGGGAATCATATCTTAGGTCTTCATTATTGGTTGAACTATGATTTCAAATACTTGGCATTCTTGGGTCTACGGCAATGGTATAGTTCTCGTCTACTGGAAGGGTTCATATTCTCCATGATTAGCATTTGAGCTAATAGCATGCATTTGTCAAATTGCAAATCTGGTTTATTCTTATTTTCACAAATCACATTTACGATGCAATCATTATTCGTCATTGTATTACGATACCGGCAATAAAGGCTTTATCCTTATGGAAGGTTTAACAAGAAGAATTACACGACTTTTCTTATTCTGATGTTAAAAGCAATCTAGAAATAGAAATATTACTGATGTTTTAAATTAAAAATCTTTAATATTCTTGTATTTAGTATATCTAAGTCCCTGCGGAAGTAAAAAAACCTTCCACTCGAAGCCTTCCCTAAAGAACATCTTCCCCGGTTTCCTTTTGGGGCCTTCCGTTCCATGTTTTTTAACCCCCTCGGAACATCATGAAAACCCAAGCTGCGAAAATGCCGCTTACCTTTTCCTTCCCCTGTCCATAATAATTCTAGATTCTTCCAAAAACCTTCATATTTACATGATTTAGAATCTTTGAAAGGTCCTAAATGGTTTCGAATTGTCTTATCTAAGATTTCGTTATTAAATATTATTAAAAAATTTCCTTGTATTAAATATCCGTGCAACGGATAGCAAGTTATGTTTTGCGGGTCCCAAAACTGTCTACTTCTTCGAAGTGTATTTACATTATTAGTTGTGGAAAGGGGAACGATAAATCCGCTCTTGAGAAGATTGGCTCTGCAACAAGAGACCAAAGAAAAAAACAGGCTCCCCGACACCACGAACCTTGCCTATCATTTCAACAGGATAGGAAATAATGTCACCAATTGGTCAAACTTGACCACCATAAGAACTTACGGAGTCCCAACAGCGGCCTACAAAACGAAATACGGAAATCGAACAATTTGCTGATTGCCCTATTGGAAATCATAAATAGGAAACGGCATGATAGGAAGGATCATTTACGGGGAGACCTGTGCCGGAACGTTGAATTATGTCCTGGGAAAAGAGGGCATGCAAGTACTTGGTTACGGCAACACACTTTCCCAAAGTATATCACCAAAGTTCTTGGGGAGGGTGCTGCACTTTCAGGGACAGCCCAACACCACCAAGAATCCCTAAGCCCATATCATCCTTAACCTTCCCCAAGGGGAATACCTTGACGACAAGACTTTCTGTAAAATCTCCGAAGAGTACCTCGAAAATATGAGCTACGGAAAGCCCTATATTGTCATAAGGCACAGCGATAGGGGGCATGGTCATGTCCATATCGTAATGATCAATGTAACGGACGATGGAAGGGTCCTAGGCAACCTGTTGGATAGTAGTGGCTATAAAGAAGAGGAAATGTTCAACGGGTTCAAGGACGAACTGAAGGATCGGTCAAAATATAAGGGAAAGGAGCTCTTGATGTAAATCCCAAAATGGTATCCGTCCAGATTATTTAATTCCATAACGTACCTGTCTGTTGATAGTGAAAGAAAAATGGCAAAACTAGAAACCTCCTTAATGTACACTGCCTTTTTTCTACCTTACAACTATTTACAAGAAGTCTAAGGTAACTTGGTAGAATTCATATATCATAAAAGTTGCGTGAAACTTTGTGTGAATTGGTAGGGAGATAGTATACTAGACAATAAATCTAAAGCTTTTAAAATTATTTTATTCCAATATTTGTTTTACCCGTAGAAAAAAAAAGCTCCCGATTTTTCGGAAGCCCTTTGTTCTCTAATAGCGGGAACTGGACTCGAACCAGTGACCTTCGGGTTATGAGCCTGTTGGGATTGAATACAATAAAATTAAATTATGTTCACTGACAGGACTGATTCCAGAAAACTAAAAGGTAGTTGGCCTATCAATAAGATGAATAATAATAAATTCGGATTCGTATCAAGTATATCCATCCCTAATATTCAAACCTCGATCAACAAATGTTCATACGCCAGTTCGTTAGCAAATGAGACAGCTCCTTAATTTAATTGCTTTTGTTCAAATGAGTAAAGTTATAAAATTGTAATAAATGTGTACTATAATACACAATCATACTAAATTTAGCTATATTTGTGTATTATAATAAACAAAAAATGATTAATGCTGTTACAATAAAGGATGTAAAACTGCAATTAGGCGAACTTTGTAGGCAGAAAAGACAAAGTTACGAAATCTCCCAAGAGGAATTAGCCGAAGCATTGGATATCTCTCGATATACCATTCAAAAATTTGAGAATGGAAAAAACGCAACCTTGGACACCGTATTAAAAATTGCAAATCATTTCGATTTATTAAGCAATCTATATCTAGCATTAAAGGATATTGAAAAGTCTAATGATATAAACTCCTTATACTAAAAGATGTCTAAAAATGATATCATAGAAGTTATATTGTTTGAACAAGAAATAGGTAAACTGGGCTATGATGTAGACAAAAGGGCGTCCTATTTTCAATACAATCCTGATTTTTTAGAATCTAACGAATACACCAACATTTTCCCCTTTGTATTTAAGCGGATAAAAGCTGTACAAGTATTCAATACATTTGAGGGAGAAACCTTTAGGGGCTTACCTCCCATGATTGCGGACTCTTTACCGGATATGTTTGGTAACATTATCTTCAAGGAATGGTTCGAAGCTAAAAACAAAGAATTTAAAAAAATCACACCCTTGGAACTATTGACCTATGTTTCCAATCGTGGTATGGGCGCATTGGAATACCGTCCTATGGCTAATATCCCCAAATCATCAACGATCAACATTAATGAAATGGTCGGTGTATTGAATAAAGTGTTGGATTTAAAAAATGAAACGGCCGCAGTAGCATTAAATGATGCAGCACTTTTAAATGTTTTCAAAATAGGAACCTCCGCAGGTGGTGCACGCCCAAAAATTTTGATTTCAGAACATAAGGAAACTGGGAAAATAATCCCAGGAGATATAGAGTGTTCAAACGCATACAATCACTATTTGGTAAAGTTATGCATGAACGAAGAATGGGGCTATAACAAAGAAAAGATAGAATATGCATATTATCTAATGGCCCTAGGGGTAGGAATCCAAATGATGCCCTCAAAGTTAATTGAAAATAAACATTTTGCAACCCTACGTTATGATAGGCAAAACGGAGAAAAACAACATGTATTGACAGCAACGGGTTTGACGGGTTGGGATTTCAAAAAAACAGACAATGCGAGTTATGAAAATGTATTCAAGTTGGCTTTGAACCTTAAAGTACCTTATAAGGATATCCAGGAATTGTTCAAGCGAATGGTGTTTAATCTTGTTTTTGCGAATATAGACGACCACCTAAAGAATCACAGTTTTTTATATAACAGGGAAACGGATTCCTGGGGTTTGGCACCGGCATACGATATCACGTATCCATTGAATATTAATGCTACTTATCTAAAAATATCCAGGGCATTGTCCGTCAACAATAAAAGAACAGAAATTGACTTGGAGGATGTCTTGACCATTTCGGACACTTTTGCCATCAAAAATCCCAAAGGAATAATCAAGCAAACACAAGAGGCTATAGACAATTGGGAAGGTATTACAAATGAATTGGAAATACCGGAGAAGGTAAGAAATGATATCAAAAAGGAATTTGCAAATTTTATGTGAATATTTAGCAATACTAAAACCTACAAATCAGACCGGGTCTAAATATATTCGAATATAACTACCAGACAATAAGATATATCACGTTGTATAGGGCGGCCAAAGTATACCACCCATAGCGGATTAAAGAGAGCAGTGTGAAGGAAGTGCTTAAAATTGCTTATTTATAACGATATGTGATCTGCCGCCACAACGATATAATTAATGCTATTTTTCTTCAAAGTTCCTTTGTCCCGAATTCAAATTCAACTTAGCACTAAGGGCCTCCATATCCTCACTGATTTTACTGTCAAGGACCCTTGCATAAATCTGGGTGGTGGCTATTTTTGTATGCCCTAACAGTTTTGAAACGGTTTCTATAGGGACACCGTTACTTAACGTCACTGTTGTTGCAAAGGTATGTCTGGCCATGTGGAAGGTCAGGTTTTTATTGATACCACAGGCTTCTGCGATTTCCTTCAGGTAAAGGTTTGTTTTTTCATTGGTGATCACGGGCAATAACGTTCCGCTGATCTGGGTAACGGGATGATTTTTATATTTGTCGATCAATTGCTGCGTCTTATATAGAACAGGAACCTTAACGGGCGTTTTGGTCTTTTGTCGTTTAGTGATGATCCAGTCTCTGCCATCGATCCCTTTTTTGATTTGGTCGTGGGACAACCGTATAATGTCCGAATAGCTAAGACCGGTATAGCAGCTAAAAACAAACAGGTCCCTGACCCTGTCCAGTCGGTCAACAGGGAGGTTGTACGTTTCCAGGTTCGACAGTTCGTTTTCGGATAGGAACTCTCGCTGTCTTTTTTCCCAGGTGGGTTTCCAACGTATAAACGGATCTTTATCAATCCACTCTAAATGATAGGCCAGGGTGATGATCTTACGTAGCCTTTGTAGGTGTTTCATGACCGTATTATGGCTCATCGCCTTTGGATGTCCTTTTGGGTAATATCCACAGAGGTATGTCTCAAAGTCGGAAATAAACTTATAGTCCAGTTGTTTCAAGTAGATATCGGTTGTCCTTCGTTTTTTGGTTAGAAAGCGGTTAATGTAGCTTTCGGTGATTCCAAAATTTCTGATAGTACCTTGTGCAAGGGTGTTTTCAATTTTCTTGTTGTGATATTTCAGAATTTCCTGCAACGTTTTTGAATTATCATCCTCACCATTGTAGATCGATTTGATCAATTGGGCGGTGATGACCTCATTTTTATATTTAAGCTCTTGATAGATATCGTAAATTCTTGATTGGACCTGACCAATATGAGTATTGATTTGTTTGGCCACGGACGAATTGCCCAGGACTTTTTTGGCATTAACATCCCATTGGTTGACGGGAACTTTTCTTTTTAGGCCAATATTAGCTCGTTTACCATTTACGGTAATCCGGGCAAATAGCTCTGCCTTGCCTTTTGTTGCTCTTGAGGAATTAATCCAAAACAGGATTGAAAAAGTGTGTGACGTTTTCATAGTTGTCATTTTTAAGGTTGAACATTAAGATGAAAGTCAAATCAACTATGGTTTCTGTTTTTGGCCATTCGGTCAACACTGTTGACCGAGTCAAATTGTTGTTGACCGATTTGTTGACATTTAAAACCAAATCAAATCAATTAAAAGGATGGTCCAAAAACGACAAAACCCTGCAAATCATAGATTTTGCAAGGTTTTCCCTTTATTTGGAGTTTCCTCCCAGTGACCTCAAAAGGACAGAGTTCAAACTTTTTGAAGGAGGATATTAAGAATATTATTGATAAATCACCCTGTATAAGGAGACAATCGAAATTGAATAATTCAGAATTGGAGTTTTTAAAAGCTTGAAAAAAATGTTATTTAGATAAGCTTATAATTCGGCACTAAAAGCCATTTACTGACGAAATATAGTTTTTCCATCTTTGCGACAAGACTGCCCGGGGTTCGACTACCATGTATTGGTAATTTATCGCACGTTAAACTAAAGTAAGGATATGAGCATTAGTATGTGTTGCTTGGTGTCAAGCTTGGTCTTGGAAACATCCGTGGTGTAACTAACGAATCTTTTGGGGAGATGTTCAGTATGGAAGAAAGTACCTTGTCACCGGTTCCTACCTTGGCCTGTAATGACCTAACATGAACAGGTGTGAACTTGCCTTTCTCTAAATAGTTGACTACCCAAGAAAAAGAGGGGTACAGCGGAATCCACTTGATTTAATCGAAAAGAATTCCTCGACGCTCTGCGTCGGGGTTTCCGATAAATCTGTCATTTCCGTACGGTCGGTGAGCGAAGTCGAACCGAAAACGGGAATCCAAATAACAGAATTTCGATTTTTGACCTTTGGGTCAAAATGAGACGAGTGAAATACCCCTATGGCTCTGCCTTGGGGATAGTTCCTTTCAAGAAATTCTTTTTTATTAATACATTTTCCGGAAAAGAACCTATTCTTAACAATTACTTAAAAATTAAGTCCAGATAACTACATGTTCTTTGAATAGATTTGGATACCAATTTAAACCGAAGTGGCCAATTCCAGTCTTGAAGATGACAAATTATTAGTCTCGCAATTAAAGCAAGACGATGGGCATGCTTTCAATAAAATGTTCAATACCTACTGGCAACCCCTTTTTACATCCGCCTTTAATCTTTTAAAGGACAAAAAAATCTGTGAAGAGATTGTACAGGATGTTTTTATCGGGATATGGAAAAATAGGAAAAACCTTGAAATAAAGGTTTCTCTGGAAAACTATCTTTTTTCAAGTGTCCGCTATCAGGTTTTCAACCAGTTTCGAAAAAACCGAAAAAATTTAAGGCCGGAACTTTTTGAAAACCTGGAACAGCGTTGCACCTACGAAAATCCCGAAAGTGAAATACTTTATAAAGAACTTGCGCAAAAGGTCGATGCAGTTGTAGAAGAGTTACCAAAAAAATGCCGGGCAGTCTACAAAATGAGCCGGGACGAGCAACTGAGCCATAAGGAAATTTCGAGTAGATTGAACATCTCCCCAAAAACGGTCGAGAACCATATCACCAAAGCACTTTTTGTCTTACGAACCTCGATAGGTGGTCTGCTCGGTTTGGTTTTTATATCCGCGTTGCCCTTTTAAATCTTCTTATTGACATTTCCGGACACCTTTCTTATGGGCCACCAATTGGTGTTTAACATTCATTTATAAAAAAAAATGGATTTATGACTAGGGGATGCAAGGATATGACAACACTATACTATTGAAGCACACAAATAAGGTGCGGATCATTAAAAATGGATAAAGAACGGTTCTTACATCTGGTGGAAAAATACCTTTCTGGCAAAACCGTTCCCGAAGAGGAAAAAATACTTTTTAAGTATTACAACAGTTTCCAGAAAAACGATGGGGAAGAAGGAGGCGATTCCATAGTATCCGATGACCAAAAAAGAGTCATTCTAGGAAACATCCAAAAGGAAATCAGCAAAGAGAACACCAGAAGATTATGGGCAAAACAATTCCTAAAATATGCGGCCATTGGGATCTTACTTCTGGGGGCGGGGTATTTTTTTAAAACAGCTATAATAAATTCAAGTAAGGAAACCCCGCTTATCCCAAAGGAAAATTCCATTACCCTGGAAATGGAAAATGGAAAGACGAAAATTATTTCGGAAGATGCCACGATCAAAATAAAGAATAACCAGGGAAACATTATAGCCAACCAGCATGGAAATCAGTTGGTATATCCTAATGAAGCTGATTCCGAAGAACTGGTGTACAATACCCTCAGAGTTCCTTACGGCAAAAAGTTCAGGATACAATTGTCCGATGGTACAACAGCACATTTAAATGCAGGCTCCTCGCTTAAATACCCCGTCCGATTTTTGCCGGGTATGGAGCGACGGATTTCCCTGACCGGAGAGGTATTTTTGGAAGTCAAAAAAGATTCTGCCCACCCTTTTATAGTGAATGCGGATAACCTGAATATACGGGTGTTGGGGACAACGTTCAACGTTACAGCATATCCGGAAGACGAGACATCCGACGTTGTATTGGTGGAAGGTTCAGTACAATTAAACAGCGATGGGGGAAACCAGGAACCCGTACTACTAAAACCCGGGTTCAAAGGAAGCTATGACAAAAAAGCCCATAATATTGATACCAGGGAAGTGATCACAGGCATCTATACATCCTGGATGAATGGAGACCTGGTGTTTAGGAACATGACATTCCAAAACATTCTTAAAAAGTTGGAAAGGCATTACGATGTGGTCATTGTCAACAATAACAAAAGACTGTCGTCCGAGAAATTCAATGCCAGTTTTGGAGACGACCCGCTTATCAAAGTCCTTGAAAATTTGAAAACTACCTATAACATTGATTTTAAAATAGATAAGAACCAAATAACTATTTACTGACAACTTAAAATTACAATGCCAATGAGATAAAAACCAACCCTTACAAATACAAAAAATCACTCTTTTACTTCTTCGGATTTTTGAGAATTGAAGAAATAAAAAAATCGGAAAATGGTTGCACATTTCCCGATTGAGTTGCAGTGATTATTAGGAGAATAACCACAATTTAACACTATAAAAGTATGAAAAAACTTCTTAAGCATACAAGAAGCCCCTATCCCTTATTGAAATTTGATTTAAAAATGAAACTTAGCGTGCTGTTCATGTTCGTTGCACTTTTAACAATGCAGGCGAACACTTCCTATGGACAGCGAACCAAACTTACGTTGGACTTAAAGAACGTATCCATAGACCAGCTTATTGATAAGATTGAAAACAGTACCGAATTTAGGTTCGTCTATAAAATAAAGGTTGTAGACCTGGAACGTCAAGTTACGGTCAAGGTAAAAGAGGAACTTATAGAAAACGTTTTGGAAAAGGTGTTTGGAAATACATCGACCGCTTATAGCATTATAGACCGACAGATATTCCTGACCGAAAAAAAAGACCTTGATAGTATCGGTAAGCCGAGAGTTTTGTCCAAACCACTTCAATATGCCATTACGGGGAAAGTTGTGGATGAATTCGGAACCCCTCTTTTGGGAACTACGGTGGCCGTAAAAGGAACTACGCAGGGCACCACAACGGATTTCGATGGCAACTATTCCCTGACCATAGATGACCCCGATGCAATACTGCAATTTTCATATGTTGGGTATGTAACCCAGGAGATCGAAGTAGGAAACCAGACCATTATCAACGTAAAACTACTGCCCGATAATGCCAAGTTGGACGAAGTGGTGGTGGTCGGCTACGGGACACAGAAAAAAAGCGATGTAACGGGATCTGTTACTTCCGTGGCCCAGGAACGATTGGATCTGGTTCCCAACAGAAACATCGCCCAAGTTTTGCAAGGAGCCCTTCCCGGCGTAACCATCCGCCAAACCACGGCAGGTGCCGTGGGAGAGCAAACGATTATAGTAAGGGGCCGCAATTCCATTTTGGCCAGCAACGATCCTCTTATTGTTTTGGACGGGGTGCCCTACTATGGCGATCTGAACGATATCAGCGTTAACGATATCGCCTCATTGGAAGTATTAAAAGATGCCTCTGCATCCGCTATTTATGGCTCCAGGGGTTCCAATGGTGTCATTTTGGTCACGACCAAGGCCGGCGTAAAAGGAAAAACAAAGATCAATTATCAAGGGAAGTATGGGATCCAGGAACCTATCAATCTTCCAGTTTTCTTAACAGGTAGGGAATTTTATGATTTCAAATCCACCCGAAACGCTGAATTATTGACGGACACGGAAATTGCAAATTATGAAGCTGGACTGGAAACGGATTGGATAGACCTGTCCCTTAGAACCGGTTACACCCAATCCCATAACATTTCCATGACCGGTGGAAGCGACAACACCAAATACTACATTGGAGGCAATTTCTTGGATGTGCAGGGGCTGTCCGTTACCGACCAGTACCAAAGAATCTCCGGTAGGGTGAACATCGATACCAAGATTACGGATTGGTTGGATTTTGGAACCCGAAGCCAGTTCACCTATGATGATCGGGGCGGATACAATATTGACTACGAAGCCGTTTTTGAGATCAACCCGCTTCTGGCCAACCCTTTTGATGAAAATGGGGACATCAATCTATTCCCATGGCCGGAATTCCCTGATGAAAACCCTTTGGAGGCCGAAAATTACGAGGATGAGGATTATTCCAATCAAATCGTATCGAACAACTATATCAATGTAACCTTCCCATTTTTGAAAGGGCTCAATTATAGATTGAACACAGGTATAAGAAGAAGGTGGTCCGAACGGAAGACTTATGCCGGAAGCAACACCGTGGTGGGAATAGCCAACTCGGGCTATGCATATCTTTCCAGTACGGAATTTAAAAATAATGTAGTTGAAAACATCCTCACCTACAACAAGGAGTTTGGCAAACACAATGTTTTCGTAACAGGGGTCTATAGTTATGAGGAGAACGAGCAATATTTTGAGGAACTCACAGCGATCAATTTTCCCAACGACGAATTCACCTATTTTGGAATTTCCCAAGCCTCTTCCATAGAGTCCCAAAACGATTACCAACGTACCGCGCTCATCTCACAAATGTTGCGCCTCAACTATTCGTTCAACAACACCTATTTGTTGACGTTGACCGGAAGGCGGGATGGTTTTTCAGGTTTCGGACCGGATAACAAATGGGGTATTTTTCCATCGGTCGCCTTGGGCTGGAACATTTCAAGGGAACCTTTCTTGGAAAATTCGACCACCATAAACCAATTAAAATTAAGGTTATCGTGGGGCATCAATGGAAACCAGGCCGTCGACCCCTATTCATCGATCACCAGGTTGCGGGACAGGAACACCTTGTCTGGAGAACAATCCTTGGTAGGCTATGTTCCAAGTGTCATTGGGGACAAAGATTTGGGATGGGAGTCCAGTGAAACCTATAATTTAGGATTGGATTTTGGATTTTTCAATAACAGGATCTTTGGCGATGTGAACCTATACGAAACCAATACTTCCGATTTGTTGTTGAACAGGACCATCTCTTCCGTTCATGGAATAAACCAAGTGACCCAGAACATTGGGGAAACACAAACCCGTGGACTGGAACTTTCCCTATCCGTTGTCCCCTGGGTGACCCAAGACTTCAATTGGAAGATATCGGGAAACTTTGCCACCAACAAAAATAAGATAGTTTCCCTATACGGTTATCTCCAGGAAGACGGGGAAGAAATCAATGATTTGGCCAATGCCTGGTTCGTGGGGGAACCCATACGTGTCAACTTTGACCAAAAGATGATCGGGGTTTGGCAATTGGGGGAAGAGGAAGCCGCCGCCGTATATGATAGGGTGCCCGGTGATGCCAAGATAGAGGACGTGGATGATAACGGGGTGCTGGATGACAAAGACCGTCAGATCATAGGGCAGCGAGATCCTAAGTACACATGGGGCCTAAGCAACGCCTTTCAATATAAGAATTTAGGCCTGGAAATATTCTTCATCGGATCGCATGGGGCGACCAGGCACAACAACCTGTTGAGGGACAATACGGCCGCTGAAATCAGACGGAATGTACTAAAAAAGAACTGGTGGACACCCGATAACCCCACCAACGAATATTTTAGGAACAACGATGAGGTAAGAGGGGGCTCCATCTATGAGGATGCCAGTTTTATTAGGTTGAAGGATGTGACCCTCTCCTATAATTTTCCGGAGAAAGTTCTGTCCAAAATAAAACTGGATAAACTTCAACTGTTTGCCTCCGGCAGAAATTTGCTCACCATAACGGATTGGACCGCCGGAGACCCCGAACTGGAACTTCCAAGTAGCCAGGCGGGAATCCTTCCGCTACAACGAGAGTTGACCCTTGGATTAACACTAGGATTTTAAGTAAAAAAAATAAAATGAGAAAAGTAATAATATGCCTTTTTAGCACTGTAATTCTTATAAGCAGTTGCAGCGATGATCTATTGGACGAAAATCCGCCCAATGTGATATATGCAGAGAATTTGTATTCTGATTTATCTGGGTTGGAAGCGGGAATAAATGGTCTTTATTCCCTGATGCGCTATGAACGGGAAGGATTGAACGCCAGTTCTTCCCTTATAACGGATGTGACCATGTCCGGTACCGACATGTTCGCGGCCAACCACAGTGGCAACGGAGTTTCCCGTGTATCTGTGGATTGGAACGAGAGGAACAAGCCAGATTATGATGTATATGAAGGGGTCTTTCTTTGGTTGTATGAGATCGTCAACTCCTCCAATGAAATCATCAAAAATGTTGAAGAAAGAAGTGATATCGATTGGAGTGGAAACGAGCTTAGTGAAATGGAAAACAAAGACCTGATCCTCGCCGAAGCAAGAGTGGCTAGGGCATTCGCCTATCGTCACCTCTCATATCTTTGGGGTGACGTTCCGCTGAACCTCAACCCATCAAGTGACGGAATTATCAGGACGGATTGGGAACGGACCCCCGTGGAAGAAGTAAGGCGACAGGTTGTTAAAGACCTGCTTTTTGCAGAGCCCATCATACCCGAAGAAGGCTCCCTGACAGGTAGAATCACCAAAGGGGCCGTGCAACACTACCTAGCGGAAATATACCTGACATTGAACAAACCGGATAGTACACTGTTTTGGTCGGACAAAGTGGTCAACAACCCGGCATATGCACTGATTACCCAACGCTATGGCGTACAGGCGGATCAGGATGGCGTTGCTTTTATGGACATGTTCAAGGCCGGGAACACCAACCGCGAAGAAGGAAACTCCGAAGCCCTATGGGTATTCCAGTTCAAAAATAATGTCCTGGGTGGTGGGGAATACCCTATTATGGCCATGCACCATACGTCTCGATATCGAAGCGGTGACCTGGACCTGACCGTGACCGCCGACAGGGGCGGATATGGAAACGGCCGATCTTCATTGACCAAATGGGCCTTGGATAATTTTGACGACCCCAATGATGACAGATTTTCCGAATACGCCATTCGAAAAGCCTTCACCTACCGGGACGCGGCCGGGAATGCGCCCTATCCTGCCGATAATTTGCCGGAAGGGGCAAATTACGGCGATAAGATCTTTTTGGATTGGAGCGAGGATATCACCGACGATCATAATGGTATCGAAGAATGGCCTTTCAGCAGAAAATACGATTGGGCCGATCCTATAGATCCCATCGGGAACAGGGAATCGTTTTACGACCAGATTTACCTTCGGGCCGCGGATACCTACCTGCTAAAAGCAGAAGCGGAATTTAGGCTGGGGAATACTGCGGCGGCGGCCAACACGATAAACATTCTTAGGGCCAGAAGTCATGCTTTCAACATAACGGCGGGGGATATCGATATTGATTTTATACTGGATGAGCGCGCCAGGGAACTCATGGTCGAAGAGCCCAGAAGGTATACCCTTTTGAGAACGGGTAAGTGGGCCGAACGTACCATGAAGTACAACAACCGTGGTTCCGATACCATTGATCCGCAACGCGACATACTGCTGCCCATACCACAGTCCGTGATAGATTCGAACTTGGAGAAGGAAATGCCCCAAAATCCGGGATTCTAAAAACACCGGAGGCTGTCCGGAAAGTTCTAAAAGCTGTGATTTGGGATTTTAAAACGAATCCGGAATGACGAAAACCAACTTTTTAGACAGCCTCTTTTAATTCTATGTTAAAATGAAAAAACACACGTTATTATTCATCTCTTTTTCAATATTAGTCTTTCATTGCCAGGGGCAGAAAAAAGAGGAGTACGACAATAGTCTTTTGGAACAATGGCCGCATCACATTAAACTTTCATGGGAAACGTCCCCGGAAAACAGTCAGGCCGTTTCATGGAGGACACGGGCAACCGAACCCAAAAGCTATATAGAATATGTGGAAGCGACCGCTTCCCCTTTTTTTGAAGAACGCATAAAGAAAATAGAAGCGACCTCCCGATCCCATACATCGGATGACGGTTTATGGTATTATCATTCGGCAAATCTTCAGGATCTACAGCCCAATACCCAATACTCCTATCGGGTAGGCCATAAGGACCAATGGTCCGAATGGTCCGAATTTAAGACCGCGACCGGGCAAAACGAACCCTTCAAGTTTTTGTATTTCGGAGATGTACAACGCTACATCCATTCCTTGGGAAGCAGAACGCTGAGACAGGCCGTTTTAGCCAATCCGGATGCCAAATTCATGTTATTTGCAGGAGACTTGATCCATAGAGGAGGATTGAACAAAGAAAATTGGAACGAATTTTTCCCGGCCGCGGGATGGGCTTTTCAAAATATACCTATTATTGCCACACCAGGTAACCATGAGCACAAATGGGAGACGAAAGAGACCAAGGAAATTGCACCATTATGGAATCTTAACTTTTGCTTTTCCAAAAATGGCCCGGACGGACAAGAGGAGCAAACGTACTTTGTGGATTATAATAATATCAGGGTCATTTCCCTGGACACTTCCGCAAAAATAACGCCAGCACAATGGCAAGAGACCTATGTTTGGTTGGAAAAGGCGCTCAAAGAATTTAAAGGCGATTGGGTATTCGTTACCTTCCATCATGCCATGGCCGGGCTGGCAAGAAACCGCAATCCCGATATCCGTTTTCCCGAGATCAAGGCACTGTTGGAGAAGTACAAGGTTCCGATGGTCTTGACGGGACATGAACATCTGTATGCAAGGGGAAGCATGGATGCAGCCTTTCCGATTCATGTGGTGTCGGTGGCCGGTCCGTATCAAAATGCGATACAGTTCAGTGACTGGGTCGAGCGCGCAGGAACCTCGATACAACTGTATCAGGAAATATATGTTTCGGAAAATAAATTGGAGTATGTGGCAAAGACCGTCCTGGGCGAAGTGTACGATGCATTTACCATTACCAAGGATACAAGTGGCGAAATGCAGTTCGAGGAAGCCGTGGACCTCCCCGCCGAATCCCTTTTGCCCACCAAGGACTTTGAAAAAAGATATGACAAAGAGTTGGTCAAGACCTATGAAGCCGACAAAACCGAATACCTGCAAAGAAAAAAACAGTAAAAAAGGATGAGAACAGTATTGTGGATTGCGTTGTTGTTCGTTTGCTTGGGCATTAAGGCCCAAAGCGAAGATTTGGTTGGTTCTACCTATGCAGATCAAGAAGGTTTTTCCTTTGTCTTTATGACCGATATCCACCTACAACCAGAACGCGGGGCCCAGGAAGCGTTTCAAAAAGTGATCGATACGGTCAACAAACTCCATGTTGATTTTGTGCTTACCGGAGGTGATCTGGTATACGATGCCCTTAGAGGCAATTTTAATCGGTCGGACTCGTTGTTCCGCACCTATAGCACCAGCATCAAAAAGTTTGATGTACCGGTCTATAATACCATAGGAAACCACGAACTATTCGGGATTTACAGGGAAAGTGACATCAAAACGAATCATCCGGACTATAAATATGGGATGTACGAGCGCTATTTGGGCAAAAGATATTATTCTTTTGATCATAAAGGATGGCATTTTATCTCACTGTGTTCCATCGAAGAAAAGGACCAGCGCTATATCGGGCTTATTGACGATGAACAAAAACAATGGCTGAAAGATGACCTGGCCCAATTGGATACTGAAACTCCAATAGTATTGTCTACGCATATTCCCTTTATTTCAACCTATAACCAGCGGTATCCCAAAAACAAAGTCAAAGAAGTGCCCAATGAACTTTGGATCTATAACCGTGACGAAATCTTAAAACTTTTCAATGATCTTGATTTGAAATTGGTACTGCAAGGTCATATGCATTGGATCGAGGACATCAACCTTCAAAATAAGACCCGTTTTATTACGGGGGGGTCAGTTGCCGGAAGACCTAGTTGGAGAAGGAAGAACAATAGGAACGACGGTATCCATTATGATGAGGAAGGGTTTATGGTGATACACGTGAAGAATGGCAACATCTCGTGGAATTATATAGATAACAAATGGGAAAGTCGGCTTGAGCCTGATGAAAAATAGAACACAAAGAGGTCGGTTCTCCCTTCAATAAAAGGGTCGAAGAAACAGGAAAAATAATCAATTAAGGCCGACGGAAAAGCCTGGGGCTTTTTGCCCAAATGTTTGTAATGTTGAAAAATACCGCCGTACGACCAACCATCGGGAAAACATTTAATCGTAAACTGGATGCATTACGGGTGCTGTGCCCTGAAACTGAGCGAAACATTTTTATGGAAAGAAGCGACAATAACAGCATATTGACGTGGGCGGATGTCATCCGTTTTACAAACCTCGGAAATCCTACCCCGGACGGAAGGGAGGAAAAAACTGAAGAAGAGTGGAAAGTCGTTCTCACCCCCGAACAATCTTAGACCACCGAAAACATGGTTTTCTATCAAATATAACTCTGTATACCAAGTACTTAGAGGATTCGTAAGGAACGACGAGTTAAGAAAGCTAAGAATTTTTAAATTTATTTTTAGGATAATTTCAAAAAATTGAAGTTACTTCAAATTAAAAGTCGCATTTTTTTGAATTATTTTGTGGCTTTCCCCTTTTTGTAACTTTCTCTAAAACAACTGTCAGGTTAAATTGTGTCCAGTACGAATAAGCTTAAATTAGTGAAGTTCCCTATTTATTTTTTAACAACTTTAAATCCTTTTGAACCATCTTTGGTATAGACTTTTACCACATACATACCAGAACTAATTCCCGCCAAACTTAACGTTGTTTCTAAAGAGTTGACTTTTTTGGTCAACACTTGTTGACCTGATAGATTAAAAATAGATATACTGTCAATTTCAACGATCCCAGAACTAATGTTCAAAGAATCCTTGGCCGGGTTTGGCACTATTGTAATGGTGCCTGAATCCGTTGTATCTTCATTATTGGACGAAGGTTCTATCTTTCCGCTTTTAAAAAGAGATAGAAAACCTTGGGCCGTAACTTTGCTTATGAAGTTTTCTTGGGTTGTCTCTTTTACAAAATACCATGAATCTTGATTTAATTCTGTATTGTTTGGAAGCAGGCCCGCACCTCTTCTTCCCATTGATGCTATGGTTATATTATATGAATCTTCGGTAATTTCAATTAAGCCTCGGTCTTGGGCAGTTTGACTAAGACCTTCATGACCGACAAGGGATATATTACTTGAGTTTTTTATAAATAACCAAACAGGAACCAGATTGGAAGGATTGTCCCTGATAATAGCCATCATACGTTCAGGAATACTTCCCATTTCAGATTTAATTCCATATACGTTTACATTAGAGGCATCTTTAATTTCCCATAGGGCGCCATTAACAGGAGTGTCATGCTGGCAGTGATAAGGATAAAAGCTTAGTTTTTGCGATGTGCCTTCAACAAGCATTTTTCTGCTATCAGGATGTGACACATAATTGCCATTGCTGTCTAAAAACGAATTGTTTGCAGTTGAGTTATTACAGTTCCCCGGGTTTACGGCACATGGAGGATATGATCCAGCTTGAGTAATACCGTACCATTTTCCACCACCATTTCCAGATATAATATGTACTTTTCTATCTCCAAGAGGGCCGTACATATTTTGGGTAAAAACATCTTTATAAATTGAATGTTCACCCGATTGCCATAAAATGCTGTAAATATGGTTTTCAAATTCAGGGATTATACCATTGTAATTACCGGTTGCGGCAACAGGTGGTATAATAATTTTAAAATCGGCAATAACTGGGGCCGCATTGGCATCGTTTATAGAGGATATGACAGGCGAGTTTTCTGACGGATTTGACCAATCGTTCGCAGCTAGAACAGAATTGTATCTTGATACGCCAAATAAAATAGTGTTTCTTTTCAGTTTAATAGTTTGATTGATTTTGTAGTAGCCTAAGCGCTCTGTTCCATTATCATCATAAAGCTCGCCCGCAGGTAAAAAAACAATTCCATTATCTCCTGCAGCGTCTATTGCCTCTTGTATGCTTTGGGCATCATCTACATTATCATTTGGGTTAGCCCCATAGTCAATAACCGAGACGATATTATTTCCTTCAGGATTTAATAATCCGATATCGTGGGTGTGTATTGAAATTAAATCTGAAGGAGGGTCTGCCTCAGTTGAAACTATAATATTCTCAGAGGGTGAAAATAAATAGTTACTTATATCGATGGATGGATCGTAAAGATCGCTTGAATAAAAAGAGTTGTTGGTGTTTAGCCCTTGTAAAAGATGTCCTTTTTCCTTATATAATCCAGGAGTAAAAGAATATTCATTGATTAAAGACCAATTTGATGCATTTGATGCGGTTAATTTGCCCAATGGGGCCGGATTATCAATATGAGTTGCATATGTATGAATGTTTGTTCTTCCTTTCGTATAGATATTTTTTAAGTAAATTGAGCGGTCATTGTTATCGATAATGGCATCAGTACCTTCTTCAGAAATATTTATTTTTCCATCAATCAAATATATTTGAGTTGCGGCATCATGACTGGAGTTTGAATAAGTAAGTTTTCCTCCATTTATATGGGATATAACACCTCCTTGATTACATGTGATGTCAAAACCAACAAGACCAAAAGGAACATAATTGGTTACCGCAATAGGGGAGGCTTTTTGACCGCTTAATTTTAGACCTACTACAAGTACTGAGCCGCCTCTACTACTATTCAAATAAATTCCATGATTTCCTCCGATAACTTCAACATTGTAAGTATAGCCACCTGAGCTGTTTAAGTTATAAAAACCCGCAAAACTATCATTTGCCAATATTGTTACTTCTTGGGATGAGCAACCTTCTGCGCCTTGTTGGTTTATGCCAACTGCTCCTGGGTTATTTGTTCCTAAATCTATCGTTAAGTTATGGATCGAGGTATTCCATGATCTACTGTCATCCCTACTGTTCGGATTGGTGGGATCTGAAGCATTTCTCCTGAACAATTTAATAACGGAAAAAGGATCATCCACGTTGATTGAACTTGCTGCTTGCAGATTATCCTGAAGTTTAATGACCGGTTTCTCATTTCCGCAATACGAACCCACCAGCTTATTTCCGTATCGGGTCATATTATTGTTCTCATTAGTAAATCCAAAACCACTCACGAACAGATCCTGCTCAACAATCAGCGTTTTGGATACCAAATAGGTGCCTGGATGAAAATAGACCGCTTTTCTACTGGCATTTGCTGTATTTATGGCTTCTTGGATGGCAGCGGTATCATCAGTAATACCATCTCCAACGGCATTATGCGCTCTTACCGGCTCATAGCCCATGTCACGAAGTTCTTCATAAGTTTTTAAAGAACATTTTTCAAGGCCTAATTGAGCATTGACGGAAAGACATAACAGTAGGCAATATGGTAGGTAGAGTAGATTTAATAATGACGCTATTCTTCTCACGTTAAACTCTTTTAATATTAGATTGAACTCGGTTTTGTATATCTTTCAGATTATTGGCCCTAATAAATTGATATAAACTGAACATTTATCTGATGGCCTATATTCCCATTGTAAAGTTTAATTATCTAAAAACAGTTCCATTTATTTCGCTAGATTTTTCACTGTCAAATAAGCAGGAGACGATTAATACCTCTTCAAAGCAGACCAGCATATCTACGTATCTCTAACGAAAAATTCAACCGGGGCAGTACTGGAACTACCTTCCAATTTCAAGGATAGGATAAATGGATTTCTTTCTTTTTTTGAGTTTTTCAAATAGATCCTGATAGGATGAAATCCCTCTTCAAAGTACATGTTCTCCATCATTTCGGCCGATGGATTGTATCCATAATCGGCATCAAAAACAGTTATGTCGTGTACACGTACAATGGCCTTGTCCACCGAAGAGAAACGTAGCTCATAGTTGCCTTTTGTTTTAATTTCGATATAGCCTTCCAACAAAAAATAGTCGCTGTTTATCTTGTTATAGCGGATTTTTGATGGATTCTTTACCGTACCGCTCCCGTTATTTACCAAATCGTCCATTTTTGGCAGCCAGGGAAAATTGCCGCCATAACTTTTCCAGCGAAGCCCTTTTGATCTGGGCTGCGGTCTTAAGGCCGGTATCGCTTCACCATCATACGGCCTAACTGCCGAAGTATCCGGCATTCGAATCTGTAACACCCTTTTTTTCATCATTTGTTGAAGGTGATTTAGGGAATCTTGCGATGCCAGATTCTTGCCTTGACGGGTATCCTTGCTTACGTCATAAATTTCAAAATCGTCATTGGCGGATTTTATATCGTATCGAAGTCCGATTAGATCCTCCATTAGAATGAGCTGCATTTCATTGCGTCTCCTATTCCTGTTTTGCAGGGAAAATTCTTCATAATCAGGGGTCTTTTCCCTTTGGAAGTATTCTATGTACACAAGGCCTTGATCCTGATCACCAACCCCTGTCAACGACGGCAGTAGTGAAACCCCGTCTGAATTGGCCGGAGAAGGAAGCCCTGCGGCATCGGTAAAAGTCGGTAGCCAATCATAGGATATGTTCGGGGTCGTTACCACTTTGTTTTCCGGTATGCTTCCAGGCCAACGGGCAATGGTAGGCACCCTTATGCCACCTTCCAGCACATCTCTTTTTATTCCGTCGAACGGTCCGAAACTATCAAAGAAATCGGGCGTGTTCTCGACAAAGCCCTCCGGCAGATAGGATTCTTTTGAAGGCCCGTTATCCGAGCTGAAAACCACTAAAGTAGTATCCTCTATTTTCAGGTCTTTGAGAAGCTTCATGATATCGCCAATGGCATCGTCTATCCTGCGGACACTAGTGGCATACCTTTTAAAAGTTTCGGGCCAGGGTATCTCGGCTGTTTTATGATCGTTATCATGATCATATGTTGCATGCTCATAGTCCGGATGGAAATAACTGTCGGGTTCTCCGTTGGCCGTATTGATCATTTGTCCATGTTTGCCTACCCATTGTACCCCGCCCTTTAGACCGCCTCCTTCGGGATATGCCTGCGTTGGGAGTTCAAGGACGGCATGGGGGGTATCATACGAAAGGAACATAAAAAAGGGCTGTGACCCGTTCTCCGCTTTAGAGGTGATCCATCGCTTCGCCGCTGCTGTCCACAAATCACCGGTATAGCATTTATCCAGACCGTCTTTGATTTCCGTATTATTTTCCCAAACCGATTTTTTCCCTCGGTAAAGCCCTTCATTGGGGTAGTGTTCATGACCATCCCTATGCTGCATATAACCATAAAAATAATCAAACCCCCTATCGGTAGGTCTTGCGGTCCATTCGCCGTTGTTGTACGACCAGCGGCGATCGCCCTGAAGCCCCCATTTGCCAAAAACCGAAGTGGCATACCCTGCTCTTTGCAGTACATTGCCCAAAGTATGGTTATTGGCCAATGCCTTATCGAACTGGTTGTTACGTACATTGGCATGGCCTTGGCTCAAGCCACTCAACAAAGATGCCCTTGACGGCGCGCACACAGGCGCGGCCGCATAGTGTTGCGTTAACATTGCCCCTGATTTGGCCAATTTATCCAAGTTTGGGGTGGACATCCAGGGTTTGGCTTTATCGCCTTCTTCTTTTCTTTGGTTCTGAAAAAAAACACCAATGTCGCCATAGCCCAGATCATCGGTATATATAAACAGGATATTGGGCTTTTGGGGATTCTTTTGCTGGGCAAGTCCAAGACTAGGCATTAGCGTACATAAAATAATAACCATTAACCCTGATGGTCCCAAGTGTTTTCTATTTTGTTTTTTGTTCATTTTAAAAATATTTGAAGGTTTAATCAACCCTATTCTCCTTGACATACAACACGAACTACTTGTAGCGAAAAATAGAAAAGCATACAACCATTTATTTCTTATTGATACGGATCGTAGGAACCCGTCATTACCTCTTGTACCTTTTCGAGATACTGAAACCCATATTTACGATCGGGCAACAAATAGCCTCCCTCTATCCATTCGTTCCAAGAGAAAATCGTGATAAGCTTTTGCTGTTTCGTATGCTGGTCACAGTAATTTTTTGCTTCTTCAAGAAATGTGGCAAAACTTTCCGGGGATTTGTTATATCGGATCACATCTTTTTCCCCTTTATTCGGAAACCTTGGGGTATCGTCCCATCCAATGGAAACATTCGGAAAAAAGGGTATGGAAAGTTCACCATCCCATTGATTTCTAAAAGCGATGGCCTTGCTTCCCCATTTAATATAGTCCTGCTCCTTTTTTCCCGGCCAATTATATTGGGTTACGCTGTTGACCTGTAACCGCTCGATAACCTTCATGGCATTTTCTTTTGGAATACCGCTCTGGATCACCTGTACATGAAGGTCTGGAAAACCGGCAGTTTTTACTTTCTCCCTAAAATAATCCAAGGCATCTTCGGTCTGTTCCAAGCCTCCAAGTCCCTCGATCATCTTTTTTAAGCTGAATACCGAGAACACTGGTTTATCGTCAATCTTATAATAATTTGGCTGAACAAAATAATTCTTGATGACCCTATCGACAATTATTTTAAAGTTTTTATCATCCACTGCACCGTTCCATAAAAGGGTATCTATTTCTTTATACTTGTGAACGTTCCAATAGTTTTGTTTTACATCATGGTTGGCCCACATAAGATAAAAATTCATCTTGTCCCTGTTTTTGGCTTTAAGAAACCCGTTGTTTAAACTGCTTTCAAGAAAAGGGCCCTCGTCAAACCAATACCAATCAAAAATAAATGTGTTCACCCCATGGTCCGACGCTGCCTCAATCCATTTCTCCATTACCTTAGGGTCATCGTCCATTTCATAGCCCCATAAGGGCATCTTGGGTTGATAGTGTCCTTCGAATCTGGCACTCCCCTTTTTTATAATCTCCCATTCCCCTGTTTTTTCCGGCCAGAGCATATCGCCAAAACGTTCATCGTGATGTGTCGAGGGCCATACGTAGGCCGCAACGGTATATTTGTCATTTTTTGGGATGGACTTTTCAATCTTGGGTTCATCAGATTTATCCTTGCACGACATGACCGTTACCATAACTATCAGTAGCCAGAAAAAATTCGTGGCCGTCCGTTTCATGGAGTCTTTACTTAAAAACATACATGGAACCGATTTTAAGTTGATGTGGGTGTTTTCAAGATTATTGAGAATCATCATCAATTTTTTTTTTTAAAAGGAATTTGAGGCCGTAAGCTTAATCTGATGTTTCCCTGGTTCCAACCGCACGGAACCAAAAGCCAGATTCATCTTTTCCCCATTATGTACTAATTCCATTCCAGGCTCAAGAGCGATTTTGAATTCGGCCACCATATTGGCAGGAATTTCAAAATGGAACACTTTGGTCCTTTTAGTTTCGATATTGTAGGTTCCTTTGATCGTGCCGTTAATGGTCGGCACTTTAATATCGCTTTCCCTCAGGTCGCCCATTTGCGGTTTAATGGTAACTATACCGAATCCGGGCGTTTTTGGTCGAATGCCCCAAAGATCCTGTGATAGCACATAAGCCGGGACCTTTTTGCTTGCATAGGAATCGTTAGCCTCTGAACTAAATGTATCGTACCAGGCATTATTCTCTTTATCGGTCAACAACGACAACGCAAAGTCGACCTCTCCGCTCATGAACAAGGCGTCAAATAAATTGTTATATGCCCCTATGCTTGTTGGGAGATTAAAACCTTTTATATGCCTTACGACGCCTGAAATATGTTGTTGGGGCACAATCCTAAAAAGGAGTGGCAACGTATTTGCAACCAATGACGCTTGTTCCATACCCATACCATCGACATATACTCCTTTTGCCCCATCGAACATTTTTTTGTTCAGCATTTGTTTCGCTTTTATAGCACGGATATTAAAATCCCAAGCTTCCTCGGTTTTTCCCATGATTTCGGCAAACTCTGCCATGATTTTCATGTTCTGATAATAGAGCGCATTGATCGAGGTATAGTATGCATTCTTTACTGTGCCGTGTTTAGGATTTTTTGAACGATCACCGGACGCTTCCGCCATATCGATAAGGTTTTTTTTGTTCCCATCTTCAAGGCCAAGTTTGTGCATAAATCCAGGGGTGATCTTTGAGGTGCTTATGAGACCGTTCTGATCGGCAAGCTCGTACAGTGTTTTGGCTTTTAAGGCCTCATAATATTTTTTGATCAGCCTGCTGTTACCGGTGTACCTATAATCCGCATAGATCATAAGTGCCATATAAAGTTGTCCCTCGGTATACTGTGAAGGGTGTTCCATGAAATAGGCAATAGTCTGTCTTGGCGTTACATACGCACGTTCAAAAGCATAGCTGTTCAACTGAATGGCATAGGCATCCAGCTCGGTAGCAAGTTGCTTACGATCTTTGGTTGGACCAACCTTGTTAAAGGCGTTTTTGCCAAGATCCCAGATTTTCACCAAACCTTTATCGGAACTGGAAAAACCGCTTGCCCTATAGTCGAAGGAATCAATCGGTATAGCGGCATCATTGCCGTTGGTAGGGTTTTCAATATGGAAGGATTGTCTTTCTGAATAATCCGTAACCCGGTTGTCTTCATCCCAAATACGTACTTTCCAGAAATAGGTAGGCCCGGCATGTAATGGCGCTCCGCCATGGGCTACATTAAAAGAAGCATTGCCCCTTTTTTGACCGCTATCCCAAATATCACCGATATTGTTCGCCAAGTTTTCTTCGGAAGATGCCACCAATAGCTGGTAGGCCGATTGCCATATGGCAAGATCGGGAACGATCCAACCATATTCTGGCCTTTCGCCACGGATAGTTGTCCCTTCTTTTTTTCTAATACCATCAACATGCAGTGCATAGGGGCCTACTGAAAATTGGTCGGACAACTCATGTGCCCGGCGATCCGTTTTTTTTCTAAACGCGTTGAGCTTCGTTGCATATTTTAGGTCTTTGGCCAGATTTTGCGTTTCTATTGGATCGGCTTCCAAGTTATAAAGCTCCTCTACGGATTTATCATTGACATATCTCAAATATTTCCAATTTTTTGTGCGGACACCCTCACTGGGTGGAATACGGTCAAACTCCCAAAGATGTTCGAGCAGTACCGTGTCCCTATCCATATTGTCTGTTTTTTCGGCCACAATGGGCATTAAACTTTTCCCATGCCAGCTTTTTGGTCTTTCGATCCCGGCAATATCGATAATGGTGGCGGGTACATCGACGTTCAATGCAAGTGCATCGCTATCAATGTGGCCCTTCTGGCGTGGGTCGTAAATGATAAGGGGTACTCGTACGGAGTTGTCGTACAATAACCATTTGCCCGCCAATTGGCGCTCACCCAAAAAATAGCCGTTATCGCCCATGAAAATGATCACCGTGTTTTTATCGAGTCCTTTTTTCTTTAGTTCCGCACGGATTTTTGCAATCTCAAAATCTATTCCGGAGACCATCCGATAGTACCCTTTAACGCTATGCTGATATTTTTCGGGGGTATCGAATCGCCATGTCCATCTTAATCTATTGAACCCATTGCGAACAAATTTGGGCTGGTCCTTGAAGTATTTGTCCTCGGCCAATTCGGGTCCTGGGATCTGATCGTTCTGCAATAGGGCGTTGGAGCTTGCTTGCCAGAAATATTGTTCTTTCGATGAATCGTGGGCATGGGGCGCACTAAAGCTAAGCGATAGGCAAAAAGGTTCGAGGCTTTTTGCCCGGGCAATAAAATCTATGGCTTTTTGGCCGGTGTATCGAGTAAGGTGTACCGTATCTTTTCCAATGGTCTTGTAGTAATAGCCCCGTCTGTCCTTAAACGCATTGTTACGATCGTAAGACTCGTATTCGTCGAATTGTTTGTCCAAATGGTCGTATCGCACACCATATTTTCCAAAGAAGGCCGTGGTATATCCATTGTTTTTTAAGATAGTGGGATACGATTCATCCATATACGAACCCCGAATGTTGCCCGTTTGAAAATTAAATCGATGTTTACGCTCGTAAAGCCCTGTTAATATACTGGCCCGGCTTGCCGTACAGATCGGTGTGGTGACCATGGCATTTTTAAAATAGGTACCTTCTTGGGCCAATTTATCCATTTCAGGGGTTGAAATGAGCGTGTTACCCGCATAGCCCAAGGCATCGAAGCGTTGGTCGTCGGTCAGAATAAAAATAATATTGGGTCTTTGCCCTTGCTCATTCAATGCGTTCTGGCCCCTTACCGAATGCATAAAGCCAAGTAATAGTATAAAAGCGACCCTTAATGATTTTTGATTTTTCATACGCAGTATACCATACATTTGAAACACTTAATTTTTATCTTTTAAGGACTGGTTATATAAGTTGACAAATTTTTTATACCCTATTTCTTCCCCTGCCTTCATCCTTGCATAGTCCGCTGGTCTTTCTTGCTTCAACCATTTTATGATCTCGGGTCCGTTATAATTCACAGGCTCGTAATAGTCTTGACCCGAGTACATCATACGATCGAAGCTTTGCGTTTGTTTTCTAAGCTTTTCAATCACCTTCGTATACTTTGGATCATCCGCAAGGTTAAATAATTGATAAGGATCTTGCTTTAGGTTATACAGTTCTTCTTTCGGTTTTCTAGGCTCGAAAAAGGCTTTTTGGTAATCGTTCAAATTTGATTCTTGGTATAGCGTTCGCATAACATGTACACTGGGCCTAAAAAATTCCAGATAGGCCTGATGGGCATCGTACGGAACCTCGGGCATGTCATTTCTTATGTATGACCATTCTTCTGTTACTACTGCTCTGGATTTTTCTTTGATCTCGTCCCACAGATCCCTTGCGCCGTACACATAATCGCGATGAAAGTTTTCTGAAAACATAGATCGTCCGGTCATGAATTCAGGAATTTCTATGTCGGCAAATTCCAATATCGATGCCGTAATATCGGTCGCCATGACGATGTCGTCCCTTGTTTGACCACCTTTAAATTTTTTTGGATAATAGATAATCAACGGAATACGTAGGCCGGGATCATACAGATATCCTTTGCCCTTAATATTACAACGCCCATTATCGCCAATAAAAATGACAATGGTATTATCGGCCATACCCTTTTCCTCCAATTCTTTGAAAATCATTCCTACATTACTGTCCATATGTTCAATTTGGTCCAAGTATTTGGCCCAGTCCAATCGAACAACAGGATGGTCGGCCATGTACGGTGGCAATTCTACTTTATCTGGGTCGACAGGGTGCGGTGATTGATTCCGTATTTCATCCCACCAATCTCCACGGTGTGTCACCTTTAACTGGATTTGGGCAAAGAAAGGCTGGTCTTCCTTTTCAAAATTGTCGTACTTATCAAAAAGTCCAAATTGCTCTTTGCCATCCCATGGTCCTATAGGTTCATGTTTAAAATTAACATCGATCTTTCTCCCTTTCTGTAACACTGAATGATGGCCAAGTATCGTTGTATAACCTGCATTGCGCAACAGTTCGGTGAAAGGGACGTATGCCGTTGACAAGGGAATATTCCTATTGCTTCGATGGTGCTGGGTGTTGGTCTTAAGTTGATGCGTGCCGAGCATCATGGCAGAGCGACTGGGGGAACAAATGGGGTTTGTAACAAAGGCGTTGCTGAATTTTATCCCTTCTTCGGCCATTTTATTCAAAAAAGGTGTTTTAACGTTCGCCATGCCATAACATTCTAAATCTGTACTTATATCTTCGGCCATTAGCCAAATAATATTGGGCCGTGTTAAAGTGTCACTGTTATCTTGCATAGTTTTCACTTTGTTCTGACTACTACAGGAAAGCGTTGAAATACAAGTAATAAATGAGAATATCAGTCGTTTAGTCATTTTTTGCCATTTTAAGTTTAATTTTTAAAAACCCCTCCAGAGTATTGGTAGTGTTCGTTTTTGGTACTTTCTTTTTTCAAGATACTATTTGCTTTTTCCACAAGTTCTGGGTATTCACTCCATACATCGTTTTTCTCTTGAATATCTTTGGATAGGTCGTACAATTCCGTGTGATAATTGTTGCCATACCTTACGGCTTTCCAATTATCCATTCTAATAGCCTGTCTAAAACCTTTTACACTCTCGCCCTGCTGAATTTCCCAATATAGAAAATCATGTTTTGCCTGTTTTTTTTCAAATAGCTCTGGCAAAAAGGAAATACCATCTATTGCATTGGGAATTTCGGCATCGCTTACTTCGGCCAAGGTTGGAAGAACGTCATAAAAGGTTGCCGGATGATCACTTTCCGATCCTGCCCTTATTTTTCCCTTCCAGTACACTATCATCGGTACCCTAACACCCCCTTCATAAACATCCCGTTTAAACCCTCTCAGTCCACCGGAGCTGTCAAAAAAAGTGTAACTATGGTTGTTTTCATTGGTAGGACCGTTGTCACTGGTGAAAATGATCAAGGTGTTCTCCAGTTCGCCCATGTCCTTTAATTTATGGAACAGCCGTTTTATTTGAGTGTCCAACATGGTGATTCTGGCCGCATGGCGCCTCTCTATTTCGGGCCACTCCTGCATATATTCAAGATATAGATCAGTTTTGCGCAGAAAAAACTCTTGGGCGTGTGGGGTTCTATAGGACATATATAAGAAAAATGGCTTGTCCCTTTCCACCTTATTCAGATAGTCCAGCGCAAAGTTCGTCCGAAATTCATCCAGGCATTCATGCTTATAATAATTGTAGAAAATGGAGTCTTGGTCATTGTTTACCCAATGCACTCGTGTATCGAATTCCCGTCCGTTGACATCTTGTCCCCATTGCTCTTGTACTGCATAATCAAAACCACGGCTCTTGGCCCAAGTGGACTGGTCTTCCGGCACTCCTAAATGCCATTTACCGATCATGGCGGTACGGTATCCTACAGATTGGAGCATTTCACCTATGGTTTTTTCTGTTTTTCGTAAAGGAACCCTATCCCATTTCCCATCGATACGACCCTTATTGCCCCTGATGCTTAAATGCCCTGTGTGCAAACCGGTCATTAGAGAGGCCCGGGACGGTGAGCATACCGAAGTGCCCGAATAGAAATCGGTAAATCGCATGCCCTTTGATGCCAGACTATCCAAAAATGGGGTTCTTATCGTCGTTTGCCCATAGGAGCCCAATTCCCCGTATCCCATATCGTCGGCCAGCAAAAAAACGATGTTGGGCTTTTTTGTTCTGTTCTGTTCTTTTGTGCCGTTCTGGCCTTGTGCCATAAAACTAACCCCTAGCAGGAGTAAAAAGGTCCCCCTGTATATTATGCTTGTTTTCAATTTAATACATTTTAAAGTCTATACTTTTTAATTTGTGCCATCTATTTTAGACTATCCTCCCTTTAAAAATAGTTGATTGATCATCCATACCAACAACTTTATTCTTATGCCATTACCAACATTCTTGATCTGTTAAATAGTTAGTATTTTGCACTGGTTTTAAGGTCTTCGATCATAAATGTAAATTCACCTTTTTCAACAGTCCTTACCATATCTTTATTCAATAAAGCCAAAGACCCAAAGGGAATCTCAAAAGAAACTTCTTTGGTCTCACCGACATCGAGCATAATTTTTTGGAACGCCAAAAGTGATTTTACGGGAGTGGTCACAGACGAATAATTATCCCTGAAAAACAGGAGTACACTCTGTTCAACTGGCAGCGGACCCCCATTGCGCACATTTACATTTATTCGTATCGGTTGATCTTTCATTATTTTATCTTCGACAGATAAATTTTCAAAGACCACTTTGGAATAATTCAAGCCATAGCCAAAATCGTACAGAGCCCCGGTAGACTCATCGTTGTACCTTCTAAAATTGGCGGAAGGACGATGGTTATAATAGGTGGGCAATTGTCCTGAACTTTGAGGAAAAGAAACGGGAAGTTTTCCTGATGGGTTATAGTTTCCCAAAAGAATGTCAGCAACGGCCGTGCCACCATATTGGCCAGGCTCCCATGCCACCAATACCCCATCTATGTTATTCTTGATCCAGGGTATCGCCGTCGGTTTGCCAATAACCAATACAACAATGACCGGTTTTCCTGAAGCATGGGCGGCCTTGATGAGTTCGAGCTGTCGGCCAAACAACCTTATGTCGGCTCTATCCGAGTTTTCACCATTGGTCCTATTATTCATATCACTTCTAAGTGAATTATCACCAACCGCAATAATCGATAAATCCGCTTCCAATGCTTTTTGTTTTACCACCTGCAGATCTTGATCTGAAATATTTTTATGATTGCCACATTCATAGTAGGTAATGTTCGATTCATCGAAGGCATTTTGAACGCCTTCTAAAATGGTAACAACATTAATATCGGGTTGATTCACGGCCCAATCGCCCAACAACGTTTGATCGTTGGCGTTCGGGCCGCTTATAAAAATATTCTTGTATTTTTTGGTATCAAGGGGCAACACGTTGTTTTTGTTCTCTAGAAGGACCATTGATTTTAGGGCTGCCTCCAGGGCAAGCTCCTTGGAAGAAGAATCCAATAATTTTTTTTCATTGTCGTCATCGACCAAAACCTTTTCGAACAGTCCCAATTCAAATTTCATCCTCAGGATTTCCTTTACCGCTTTATCGATCCGATTTAATTCTATAGTCCCATTTTTTACATTCTTGATGACCGATTCAAAAAAACCGGGTCCGTGCATGTTCATATCCAGTCCGGCATTGACCGATAATGCTGCGGCAGCCTCCTTGTCCTCTGCAACCCTGTGCAAGGTCTGCAGCCTAAAAACGTCGTTCCAATCACTGACCACAAAACCATCGAAGCCCCAGCGATCACGAAGAATATCAGTTAGCAAATAGTCATTTAAATGACAGGGAACGCCGTTAAGATCTTGATGGGCCGCCATTACGGTTTTTGCCCCGGCCTTAATGGATTTTTCGAATGGTGGGAACCAAACTTCCTCTAAAGTCCTGCGCGACACATCCATCGGTGCAAAATTAAGGCCGTTTAAAGGTTGACTACCTGCCACGAAGTGTTTAAGACAGGAGAGCACACCATTTTCCTTAAGATTCTGTTGGTAGCCCGCTACCATTGCCATACCCATCTCTCCAACTAAAAAAGGATCCTCGCCAAAAGTTTCTCCCGTTCTTCCCCAGCGGGCATCCCTGGCCACATCTACATTGGGTGAAAATGTCCAATGATACCCCGTGAGCCTCATTTCCTTAGCGGTCGCTCGTGCCACTTTTTTCACCAAGGCCGTATCAAAGCTGCTCGCCATGGCCAAAGGAGTCGGAAAAACGGTCGCACCTACATACATGGCATGACCATGAATGGCGTCTTCACCGATCAATAACGGTATCTTTAATCGGGATTCGGTTGCCAATTGCTGTACATAATTGGCTTCGTCAAGACCTTTTACCAGAAGAAGGGAGCCAATTTCCCCATTTCTAATTTTTGTTTTTATGGAGGATATGTCAAGGCCCGGATAAAAATCACGATCAGGATGATGATTTTCAATATCGTCGAGTTGATTTACCCCGCTTAGACCCTGCATGTGCTTCAACCCCACGTATTGTGTCATTTGCCCAACCTTTTCTTTCAGTGTCATTCTACCCAATAAATCGTTCACACGTTGTTCTGTCGATATGTTGGAATCAAGATATGATTGGGCAATTATGGGCCTTAGCGCTACTGAAAGTACCAAAAAAACAAGGCATACACGTTTTTTCATTTTATACATACAAATAAGTAAGATTAGCAACGCCAAATCTAATGGGAGACAAGGAACCCTTGATTGAATTGCTAAAGTTTTGTTTTACGTTGTCTCAATTATATTTCTTATCATTTAGGTCACTATTCAACAGTTTTTAGCCAAACCCGTTGATCGGTATTTACCCTATTCTTGATCATTTCTTGCCAAGCGGTCGGATCTGTTGGTTTCTCGTATTCCTTTCCAGTAGAGGCATAATCACAAAGCAGATAAGATTTTCCATCGTCAGCATCCAACTTAAACTCTAGCCATACCTTACTATTTTTTTTATCATCTGGCAATTGGGAAAGTTTTATATCATTATTGATGGCCATAGGGTTATCCAAAGATTCAAAACCTTCTAAAATACTGCTACGGGCGAGCACTACGGGCCCCCACATGATCGCTTTGAAATTGTTCTCATCAGGAATTTCGATTATCCTGCCAAATACCTCCATGGCGACCTTTATCTCATCGCCATTTTTCCAAAGTCGATCAACAATTTGGCTGTTGCCATTAATGTCGACAGCTAGCTCATCCTCACCATTGATCCCCATTTGAAATTTCTGGCACCATTCCGGTTGGCGAAACACCAAGCCTCCCTCAAAAGGCTCATCGGTTATCAACTTAATGGATACCTCTCCATTTTTAGGATAATCGGTCTCCATTTTCAAGGTCACCATCTTGCCATCGGATAGCTTTATTTTATAGGTTCCTTCGTCGTAGAGATTGATATAAATGTCATCATTTGTTTTGTCGGACATAACCGCCACTTGCCCCAGTTGCAAGAGCCCCCTTGGCACATTTGCCACACAGCATTGGTGATAATTGGTAAAAGCATGGAGCGGCGAGATGAGATGGGGCTCATTGAGGCCCAGCCTACGAACGCCCCAATCACCGGTCATATTGGCCGATGCAAGCAATACATTGTACGTAAGTCTTTCTATTTCATCAGCATAGGATTGATCGCCTGTCAAGGCCAGCAATTTGGCCGACAGACGCTCCCAATAGACCACATCGCAAGGTTCATTCAGCCCTGAAGGTTTGTGCGATGCCCCGACCAATTTGTCGTGATAACCTATGCCTCCGGTAATTACCCGTTCGTTCTCTTGAATGGCAGTATAAATATTCTTTGCCGCGGTGAGATAATCGGGGTTGCCGACGACTTGATACAGATCCAAAAGACCTTCTACACAGGATATGAACTCATAGGCCTTGGTCCATTTTCCTTTCTCCGGAAACCACTCGTGGACCGGTATGCCCGTAAGTCCTTTTTCTACGATTGACGGCGGGGTGTCCGGTACGGAATGCCAATTTTGTACAATGTATTCGGCATAATCCAGATATCTTTTTTCCCCCGTGTCCAAATACAATTTCACCAAAGGTGTAAGGATAGAACTACTTGGCAGGCCATAGAAATTTCCGGTGTCCACCATCGGGACCGAATTTGGGCCGACCTCTCCCATCAGTTGGTCCATCATACCCTTTGCCGCCTTTAATATCTCGGGATTTTTTAACAACTCGTAACTTTCCACAAGACCCCAAAGGGCATATTTCCGGTTCCATACATTCCATACATCGCCCTCTACAAAGGCCGAGTTTTCATAACTCCCTATATATCCATTTACATCCTGTGAGGCAATCAAACGTTTGGTTTCTCTTTCGATGGTGTTTTTGATGTTTTGATCGCCCGTGTAGCGATATGCCGCAATGGCGGACAAGGTCCACTTGCCCCAAAATTCTCCTTGCCAAAGCCCTCTACCTTCATGGAATTTATCATCCATGCGTATTTCAAAGGCTTTGGTTGCCTCTGTCGCAATTTCGTTGGCGGCAAAGTCCGAAGCAATCCGCTTATCTATGATTTTGTTGATTTCCTGCCCCACACAACCCTTCAGATCCACATTTTCAAGTTCGGCGAAATTTAATTTGTCTTCGATCTTTATCAATGAATTTTCCTTGGTTTCGACCTTTGGGGTCGTATCGTTCTTACAACCCGCGATTACAATGAGGGAAAGAATTGAATAAATGTATACTTGTTTTTTAATGTTCATTTGAATGGGTGTTTAAGTTTATTTTTAATTTTTATTACGTTAGCCTGCATTTTCCTCTTTGAATTAGTTATGAATTGGTTGTTGATCCATATAACGAGGTTGAACATTCGACCTCAAAAAGAAATCGAACGGTGTTTTTTTGCATACTGTCGGATAACCTTTTCATCATTCATCTATAGTTTATACGTTATAGCTATTAATCAAATACATTATTAATACACTGGTATTTTATTGTAACTACATTTTTGTTCGACCGGTACCGGACCAAAAAAACGATGCATCGTAATATTTCAGTCCGCATAATATTTTTCAAAGTGGGCCTTGTAATACGACCATAATTTCTTGGTTATCTCGGGATACATTTCCCGTACATTGTGACGTTCAAAAGGATCATTTTGCAGATCAAATAGCGACATTTCCAAAGTTTGTTGCTTGTACTTACCCGATCCACCATCATTACCTTGTTGCAATACACTTTTATACGGATGGGTAATATGAAGTTTCCATCGGCCGTCTCCATCAATAATAGCCTCGAGATTGTTCAAATTACTGATGGCATAGTATTCATGGGGATTCTTAAAATCGGTTTCCCCTTTTAACAGGTTTACCATACTCTTGCCATCCAAATCTTTATCGTTTAAAGTTATTCCCGACAGCTCACAAAGGGTCGGCAAAAGATCGATGGAGAAAAAGGTATCGTTCGAAAAAGAATCAGGTTGGATAAGTGGCGGATACTTCACTATCAGACTCGATTTGATGCCGCCATCGAACGATGTGGTTTTCCCCTCCCTAAAAGGTGTTTTTCCTGCATGGTTGCCATAAGACAGCCATGGGCCATTGTCGGAAGTGACTATAAAAATCGTATTATTGTCGATCCCAAAACCCTTTAATGCCTTATTGATCCGACCTATGGAATGATCCAATTCCATGATTACATCACCGTATTTCCCAACGCCTGACTTACCTTCAAATTCCTTACCGATAAAAAGAGGCACATGCGGCATGTTAAAGGGCAGGTACAACAAAAACGGATCGTTCTTGTTCTTTTCAATGAACTGTAGCGCATACTCCGTAAATCGGTTTGTAAGGTTTTGTTGATCCACTTCCTCCATATCCTCGATGATCACCTTGCCGTTCTCCCAAAATTGCAATGGATATTTACCCCATGTTTCCGGGTCATCAGGGTGATGTTTCCACATGTCATGGGAATACAAAATACCTGCTGTCTCGTCAAAACCCCGATCCCATGGTCTTGTACCATCCGAATCGCCTAAGTGCCATTTCCCAAATAGTGCTGTTCTATATCCATTTTCCCTATAGATCTCACCCATGGTGGCAAAGGTTCTTTCCAGTCCCTTGTCCTTTGGTTTTAAGGCTCCAAAAATTTTGGTCCTTCCAGGATATGACCCAGTCAGCAAGGCGGCCCTAGAAGCCGAACAAACGGCCTGTGGTACATAAAAGTTATGATATGTACCGCCTTCTTTCGCAAGCTCGCCCATATTTGGCGTATAGTGAACGCTCTTGTTGTTAGGCTCAAAATCGGCCCATCCCGAATCATCCAAAAATATGAGAACAACATTGGGCCTTTCTTGCGCCAAGGCAAGGTTGGTAAGGCTCGATTGCAAACAGATGACTGCAAAAAGGTATAGAGTTCTTACTTTCATAATTTTATTCTTGGCTAGTTTTTCCCATACTCGAAGTGCTACTTAACAAGGGAATAGGAAAGGAATAAAAAATCGGCGGAATTTTCGATGTTCAACGCTACCTGTCCTTTGCTGTCGCACGTTTCGGTCCACATGGCCCCGGTCATTAGATTTTTAAATTTTATTTTTTTATTTGCGCAAAAATTCAACGCAAGTTTTTTCATATTCTCCTTGTTGTTCAATTCTCTAAAGACCGTCAAATATCCCGTATCCGATTGATGATGGTTTTGAAAGCCTGTCCAACTCCTATCATTGGGTTCGTCACCGATAGGGTAAACGATCCCTTCATACATTCTTTCCCTATTCTTTTTATAGATGGATAGTAGTTGTTTGATATCGGATCTTGCTTGCTGGGAGATATACTGTGTTTCCTGAAAAAACAGCGGACTACCCATTAAAGCGATGGCCACGGCATACTTGTGGTTATAAAGATGGGCGTTGCCTTTTTGTTTATCGGTCATATCGATATTCTGTATCGAGATCTGAAACTTGTTAAGATTCAGATATTTTGAGACCTGCCAGGCATCGCGCAACATCAGATAGGGTATATAGCCCGTAGTGTTGGACTTAACCGTGCGGTTGGCCAAAAAGATATTGCCATATTCACGACCAAAAAAGTAACCTATCCTAGGCTCATTCTCCGTTACATCCCAATTGACCCTGACCATTCTATCGGTATAGTTCACAAATTCGCGAGTAAGCTTCATCAATGCCTCTAGTTCATCATAGTTGTGCAGATTAACCATATCGAACTTGTAATAAGAAAACCCTCCATTGTCGAACGCCGTCTTTAGATCTTCTAGATCAGCGGCCCAGTTTTGTCCATATTTCCTAGCGAAAACCGGATTGAGGCTTCCCAACGAAAACCAAAGCCCCAGTTTTATATTGTGTTCTTTGGCCGCGGCTTTGACATTGATCCATCCCTCGGGATATTTCGATGCATCTGGCCGCCAGCTTATGGTCGACATTGCGGGTATGCCATCGGGGTTTTGCCAACCATCATCGATTTGCTGCACATCCAATCCAAGTTCTGCCTGAGATTCGATTTCCTTTAAAACATTGGTTTCAGATGCCGCTGCCATGCGATTGTTACTGCCCCATGTATTCGCCAATATGTAAACATCGAGATTTTTATCAACGGGGTAACGCAATCGGTCGAATATTTTGATGTTCGTATCACGATTTAGGTCATCGCCGCTATAAAGGATACACCAATTGGCCCAAGCGGAACGCCACTCGTTCTTTAGATCCGTTGCCTTTAATCCCCATCCCGTAATACTCACACCGTCGCTGTCAACGATGAAGCTACCGGTATCGATACCTGGTTGGTTAACGCATTTATGTGATTCTTTTATGAGTACTAAACCACCTTTATCATCCTTGACCGTAAGTACACTGGCCCAATCATAATCCTCGGTACTCAAAACCGTAGCGGTGTACGTTTCTTCTTTTATAATTTTAAGATTGGCGGTATTCCGTTCTTGGGTCTGGTTATAATACCCGGCAATTTCTCGGTTGATGCCGTTCCAATCTACAGGCAAAAAATCCGATCTGGGTTCTTTGTCGATGGCCCGATCCAAATTCAATCCTTGTATGGCCTTGACCTGGATCTGCGTACGGATACCGGGAGCATTCGGGTAGACCCAAATAATGTACCTCAACAGAACACCGGTATCATATGCCATTTCGGCCACAACTTCTATATGTTCCGAAGTGTACTCGTCATCGTTGCCAATTTCAGCGGTAAGCCCATTTAATTTACAGCCGACAGTGCTATCAATCAAGCCCGGAAGGCTCCAATCTGTCTTAAACGGGTGGTCTTGAGTGATCCACTCCTTTTTGTTCTCCGGATTGGTAATGGCAACTGTCATGAAACCATGATCCGTATATTGCCAAACCCTTTTGAAATATGCTGTGGATACCACCAGCTTATTACCGTTCGTTAGTACACGGGCATCTTCCAGTCGAATATCAATCACGGGAAGATTTTGATTTAAAGCCCTTACTTTGTTAAATAACAAAAGTAAAAAGGGTATAATAGCTAATTTAATTAAGGATTGCCGATGCATTTAAACATTATATAAAGTGAAAGATATTCCTATAATTTAAGGGCATTCATCTATTAAGATTCAAAAAGGGAATAGTGTGTTGTGAGTAACGAAACATCGCAAATCCTAAAAAATCTAGAATCTGCAATGTTTGTTTCGATACTCAACTAACTCAACTAACTCAACTAACTTTCTTTTGCTAAATCTTATTCGCAATATGGAACTCTCATTTCTATTATTAATCAGTATCCAGGATTTTGAACAAGATTGGGGTTTGCATCTATTTCTGCCTGAGGTATTGGGTAAAGAATGTCTTCTTCTGTAAAATTAGCGTATGCTTGTTGTTGGGCAACTTCCAGAAATAGTCCTCTTCTCTTCAAATCGAAAATACGGTGGTTTTCGTTTACAAACTCCAATCTTCTCTCATCTAAGATCATGTTCGTAAGGTCTTCTGGCGAAGCGACCATTGCCAGTGTGATATCTCCAAGATTAGCCCTATTTCTAACCATATTTAACTTTACCAGAGCGTCATTATTTAAAGGCGAAACCTCATTTAAAGCTTCTGCATACATTAAAAGCACGTCCGAATACCTTAATACAGGATAATTAATTCTTGTGAAAGCCATATCCTTCGAAAATTCTACATCATCGTATTTTCTACTATAATATCCGGTACCTTTGGTAAATTCTACAGTTTCTCCTGTGCCCGGGTCTGTGTACTCGTTCCACACCATATCAATAAATCGCGTATCGTTCTCTTGGTCGTACAGGGCCAAAAGAGGATCTTTTAACCATATATTTCCAAAAGCCCTTCTAAAACCAAATTTACCTAGGTTGTTGGGGAATCCAAATTGTGCAACTTGATGCGTGCTTTGATTAGCCTCACCGTTTACGGCATAAGAAAATAACCATTCAGGGCCGTTGTCATTCTCAGCTTTGAATATATCCTTGAAATTGGGCTCAAGATAATATTCATTTGATTCCATAACCGCAGTGGTCAAGTTGACTGTTTTTTCAAAGTCTCCCAATGTCAGATATACTTTTGCAAGTAGTGCTTGGGCCGCCCCTTTTGAGGCCCTACCCGCATCGTCCGCAGCATATTCACTTTTTAAAGGCAGCTGATTTATCGCAACGTTAAGATCGGTAATTATGGCATCATAAACTTCGGAAATCGGCGTCCTGCTGACCAAAAAATTATCATCTCCTTCGGTTTCTTTTAAAATTAGTGGAACATCACCAAAAATTCTGACCAAATTAAAATAGTGCATGGCACGCAAAAAACTAGCTTCCCCCTCAATTCTTGATTGCAGGTCAGGATCTATGTTGGTTGCCGAGTTTATATTCGATAGAACAAAATTTGCCAAGCTTATAGGTTCGTAACATGCTCTCCACATGTTGTAAACCCTCACCTCGCCAGAAGACCAGGTACCATTTGCCATACCGGACACGTGATTGTTGTTACACCCAAAGTCGTGACCTGAACTTTCGAACCAGAAATTCCACCCAAACACCGCAGGGGGCATTTCCATAGTTCTGGTATACACAGAATTAACAGCGCCAATGGCATTGACCTCCCCATTCCAAAAATTACTTGAACTTAGTAATCCTTTTGGGTCTTCTTCCAAAATATCCTCACATGAAAGCGACAACAAGAGAATTAACGGTAGTATTAAATGCCTTTTCTTAAACGAATATTTATTATTTCTCATGACTTTTTTTTTAAAATTCTAAATTAACCCCCAGAGTAAATGTTGTGGCAGTAGGATACGCACTGTAATCTATTCCCACTCCATATTCGTTTCCTGAAAAAACGTTAATATTGGGATCCAATCCAGTATAATCCGTAATTGTCCATAGATTGTTGGCATTGGCATAGATTCTAAATCTTGACAGATTGAGTTTTTGAACCAAATCCCTTGGAAATGAGTATCCCAAGGTCAAGTTTTTTAACCTTGCATACGATCCATCCTCTACATAGCTATCATCTATAGATAATTGACCCCCACCGGTATTTGGAATTAAGTAGGTACCTGAAGCGTTTGGATTATCACTCCCAAAAAAATTATCGTAATATGACTGGGTCACGTTCGTTCCTGCGGTAGGTCTTTCTAGATAATACCGCGTTACGTTCAATACCTCTCCCCCGTAAGAGAACTCCCAAAAAAAGCTTAAGTCAAAATCCTTGATTTTTAAATTGTTGAGTAGGCCACCACTAAAATCTGGTTGTGCATTTCCACCGACGATGCGGTCATCTGCATCAATTACCCCATTGTCATCCTGATCGACGAACCTTTTTGTTCCGATACCAATAGTCCCATATTGCGCAGCAGCATCCAACTCCTCTTGGTTTTGAATTATCCCATCGCTTTCCAGCACATAAAAATCTCCTAGAGGACGGCCAACACTGGTTATACCCGTATTGAATGAATTGGTGCCAAATGGCCTTGCTATTTCAGGTGCCCTTATGACAAATGGCCTTCCTCCTAAATCAAGAATTTCATTATCAATGAAGCTAATGTTAAAATTGGTATCCCAAGAAAATTTTTCGCTATCAAAGTTTACCGTATTAAGGCTAAACTCGAATCCTTTATTCCTAATTGAACCAGCATTGGTCAATACACTTGTATAACCAGATGTAATAGGTAACGGAAAATCCAACAACAAATCAGATGTGGTTTTATGAAAATAATCTACCGTCAAGGAGATTTTATTTGACAGAAACGCAATATCCAACCCTCCATCATATTGCTCCGTAGTTTCCCACTTTAAATTTGAACTTGGTATTCGGCTTGGGCTATAAGATAATGTGGTATTTACCCCGTTCACTGTACCGAAGGTCGATGCCTGTATAAGAGCCAGAGTACGATAAGGATCAATAGCCTGACTACCAGTTTGACCATAACTGGCCCGAAGTTTTAAATTGCTTATGAAACCTGAGTCTTTAAGAAATTTTTCATTGGAAACTCTCCAGGCCAATGCAGCAGATGGGAAAAAACTGTATTGGTTGTCACCCTGAAATTTTGATGAGCCATCGTACCTGCCCGTTACGGTCACATAATATCGACCATCAAAAATATAGTTAAATCTTCCTAGAAAGGACTGCAAGCCCTGATTCGAATAATTGGACCCTAAAGAAAAAAGTTCCGTGCCCGAGCCCAAACTATAGTAACCTGTATCATCATTCGCAAAATCCCTTGCATCACCATTGAAACTTTGATTTTCCCTGTCTTGAACCTCGTATCCTAGAACACCATTAATTTTATGTTGCCCGAGCTTTTTGTCAAAATTTAAGGTAGTTGTACTTAATAAGTTTGTATTTAGTGCATGAACTTGCCTAGCTCGGCCGATAAAATTACTTCTTTGGGTAAAGGTAGGTTCGTACTGCCTTACATTTCGTGACGTATAATTAACGCCGAATAACTGCTTGATCTTTAATGACTCCGTAATATCGTACTCTACGAAAACATTGCCTAAAAAATTCAAATTTCTCTGATCTCTCGTAATCTCTAAAGCATTTTCAACCGGATTTGGGAATGGAAAGGCCGAGAATGGGTTTTCGACAATATAGTTGCCGTCTTCGTCACGAACAGGAAATGTTGGGGGAGGTGAGTATGCGTCGATGTAACCTCCGGCATAGCTGTTTGAACTACTATCACCAAAGTCTCCTTCATAATCAGATTGGCTAAATGTTAAATCGGTCCCAAAACGCAATTTATCCTTAAGGTCTCCATTAAGCGAAATTTTAGCTGAATAACGTTCAAAACCAGACCCCTTTATTACACCTTCTTGCTTAAAATTGCCCAACGAGAAAAAATAAGTTAGATTTTCATTTCCTCCAGAGACACTAAGCTGCGTATCCCTTATTGCAGCCTCTCTAAGCAACTCGTCCCTCCATATCGTACCCGCTGTACCGGCATCAAATGCGCCTATTTCTTCCGGAGTATAAAGTTCAAATCCATCTTCACTGTCATTTGCATTTGTAATGGCAATATTTCTGAACCTAGCGAAATCTCCTGCACTTAAAACGTCATATTGCCTCATCTCACGTTGTATGCCATAATAATTGTTTATGGTTATTCTTGCTTTTCCCGCTTTACCTGATTTTGTAGTTATGAGCACAACACCATTGGCTCCACGAGACCCGTAGATGGCCACCGCAGATGCATCTTTCAATATTTCCATTGACTCAATATCCTCGGGATTGATTCCTGATAAAGCGTCTGATGAAAAATTCCCATTTTGTTCCGGGGAAGACTCAATTGGCACCCCATCAACAACAAAAAGAGGGTCGTTATTTCCTTGTAAAGAATTGGTTCCTCTAATTCTAATAGTAACACCGGCACCAGGAGCACCAGAATTGGAACTCACATTCACACCTGCAGACCTACCCGATAGATTTTGCGTTATGGAGGCCGTCGGCAATTTTTCTATATCGTCCATATTTACCGAACTTACCGCTCCTGTAAGGTCACTTTTTAAGGATGTGCCATAACCAATAACAACAACCTCATCAAGACCGGCAGCACTTTCCTCTAAGGTAATAGTCAAATTGGATTGATTGTTTAACGGTATTTCTTTCGATGCAAAACCGATATAACTCACTTCGAGAACAGCATTTTCATCGGCAACCGCAATGGAAAAGTTACCATCAAAATCGGTTTGGGTGCCGTTGGTCGTACCTTTTTCTACTACGTTGGCTCCCGGCAATGGTGCTCCGTTCGTGTCGACTACCAATCCCGTAATTTCCATTTGTAATATAGGCGTGTTGGAAGTTTGCTTTTTAGGGGTCAAAACTACCTGATTCTCATTCATCTTAAAGTCTAGATTAACCATAATGGTCAACCTTTTTAACACTTCTCGAATGTTCTCCCCTTCAGCATTTATGGATATTCTTTGATTGTCATCAACTTCTTTAACATTATAAAAAAAACGGTAACCCGTTTGAGAACGAATTTCACTTAGTATTTGCTTTAAAGGAGTGTCGTTGTAATGAAGCACAATTTTTTTCTGTGACATTGCCGTATTGGCAGACAACTGAAACAATACAAGGGTTGCAATAACTAAACTGTACTTCATTTTGCGCCTTAGTTTTTTTACACGCTTCTTTTTGAGGAAGTCATCCTCATCATTTTTTTTCATAATTTTGGGTGTCTTTGATTGTTAGTAATTGTTCTAATGGTCATTTAGTAGAAAGGGAGGTGTTGAAGCCACTTCCTTTTCTTTTTATTCTGAAATTGTAATTATATTTTCGTTTATTTCAAATTTAAAGGGTGTACTCAGTGAAATGGTCTTGAGAACAGATTCGATTTTTTCATCTGTAAATTCACCTTTATATATTTCATTTTCTAGACCGATGACATTGTTCACAAATTTAACTGCGTATCTTCTTTCTAGTCTTTGTAAAATTTCTGAAAACTTGAGGTTATCAATAATTAAACGCCCTTGAATCCATGCGGTATAGTTATCGGTATTCACTTTGGTCTTATCAAAACTATTTCCGAATTTGTGATAGTTGGCTTGAAAATTGGGCGATAACAGAATCTCATTGTCAGGGGTTCTGGTTTCGTACACACTAACAGCGCCTTCTACCAAGGTGGTAGCTATGTTTTCATCTGTGTCATAAGACGAAACATTAAATTTAGTGCCAAGCACTTTAATATCAACCTCTTGGGTATTTACTATAAAAGGATGGTTTTTATTTTCGCTCACTTCGAAAAAAGCCTCCCCTTCCAAATAAACCATCCGTTCTTTTTCCCGCTTTGAAAAATGGCTAGGAAACCGGAGTTTTGAACCGGCATTTAACCAAACAAGGGTTCCATCTGATAGTTTCAATTTAAAAGTTTGCCCATTAGGAATGAAAACCTCATGAAATTTGGTTTTGGCATCCCTTTCTTCTGCGCTTACCTCAAATGATAAAGTATTTCCTTTTTTACTAGCTACTACGACACCATCATCAGCAGTAATGTTTTGATCATTTTCTGATAGTTTTCGGGTTGATCCATCAGAAAATTTGATTACAATCTCGTTTTCGATAGAAGATTGATTTTGCTTTTCTACAGTTTTATTGAATGAATTAATTTGAACTTCATCAAAACGCTGCTTAGTTAAAAAACCAATTGAAATTAAGACAGTGATTATTGCAGCATACTTTAATATGGTGAAGTAAGTTTTAGGTCGATTTGTTGATGGCTTGATCCTTGAAATAAACCTTTCATACGCTTGTTCAGCATCAAAATCTACCGATATTTCTCGACTTGTCTCTTTTAATCGATTTTTAAAATGGGACATATTGGACTCATCAGCCAATAGCCATTCTTTCAAAACCTCCCTTTCATCAGACGATAGGGTACCGCCAATAAACTTTTCAATCAACAAATCGTGTTTAGACATTTGCCACTTCTTTTACACTATAGATGCACTATTTATAAAAAACCCCTATTTATTTTTTATTTTTCATAGATTTAACCCTTAATAATTTGCATTATGGACGAAAAAAGACTAATCAAGTGGTTACGCCAAGGCAAAGCCGATGCCTATCGATATCTATTTACAGAATACTATGATTGGCTTTGTAATTATGTTTTCAAACTCTGTCAAGACCGCTCCCTATCGGAAGATATCGTGCAAGATGCACTCGTAAACCTATGGAATAAAAGAGAAGGTCTAGTGATTAGTGCTTCCCTTAGGAATTATCTTTTCAAGACTTGTCACAATCAATTTTTACAACATGTCAGAAGTCAAAAAGTTGAATTTGACACCTTGGATAAAATCAGATGGGATGTCATTTCTGAGGCAACCTTAGAAGATAATCTATTTGATTTTAGAATGGAAAAACTACATCATTTAATCGACCAGTTACCTCCTCGATGCAAGGAAATATTTATTCAAAACAAGCTCGAAAAAAAGAAATACAAAGAAATCGCCATTGACATGGGGATATCAATAAAAACCGTTGAAAACCAAATGTCAAAAGCGCTCCAGTTTCTACGTGCAAATGCCACTAGCTTTATGTTATAAATTAGTTAGTTGTAATGAAGTAGATGACCAATAATTACAATTAATGGCGTGCTCAATATATATTAATTTGTTCCATTTATAAATGTGAATTAAACTATTCTTGGTAAGAGGAAGATTTGGAGCAAGTAGTTAATTGGATTTTTTACAGCGAATAAAAATACTAATATTCCTTTTTTCCGCCAACACCACTTTTTTTAATATGAAAGTTTTAGATTCTTATCTTACCGTCCAGTTAAATATAGTAAGTCCAAATCAACTATGGTTTGAATTTTTGGTCAATCGTCAACAACTGTTGACGATTAAAATTTTGTTGACCGATTTGTTGACGAATGAAACCAAATCAAATCAATTAAAATGATGGGCCAAAAACGACAAAACCCTGCAAATCATAGATTTTGCAAGGTTTTGGTTTAAAATGGAGTTGCCTCCTAGTGACCTCTATGATATTTCATTAGAGAATAAATCCTAAATATTGAGGATTATTTACAAATGAAACATCAATATGAATCTCGTACTTTACTGTTGATTTTTGGAACATGCTTTGCCTATACCTCTGCGGAAGTAAGTAAATTTTCCCTCCCAAGGTTGGTAGCAATCACGGACCTCCTCGGTCGATGTTCAAGAGCTTGCCACGGGCAAGCCCTTGACCTTCTATTCCTTGTTTAGCAACCCATATAGTCATATGATGCTATGATTATATGAAGAAATGATGATAGTTATGTAGCGGTATAACATTGATTATGGCTATCTATATATGAAGCTATAGGGCTTTTAGTAATTCGAAAAGCGCGCAACGATTGAATACCCTCGGATTACTTTACCAGTCCTGTAAAGCCCGAACTGTGTTTTTCTCCTTGACCACATTTTTGGTTGACAAATGCATCAAAGAAAGCCCAAAGCGGTGCTTTGGGCTTCTGTGGTAAGGGAAAGAAAAAACGGTTGATAACCGACCTTGATTTTTGCTTGCGAGAAAGTGAAATCCCCTTAACTTTGAGTCAAAAAGTGAACGAATCCCTTTTATTGACCAGAACGGTTATCGAATTCCGAAATTCCTATACTGGGCTAATCGCTCAATGGGAAAGGCAAATAGGTTGTGGGAATTCCCGTCCCGACCTTCATTTTTGTCTGACCCTGTTGGACGATTATTTGTATCTCAACACTTATTTACGTTCCATTGAGTATCGAATCGATTTTGCCATCAACGCCTACATTATACATTCCAATTGGCAGCAGGAGTTTATCGGATATGGATATGATGATAACCTAGCCTTGGAATTGGCCAACCGTGAATTACTATTCACCTATAATGCTCTAAATGAATCTGAGACCATTTCAGAAGACCCAAGGGCCAGGATTTACCTAGATATTTTGACCAATGCCGATTCCTCCGTTTCTTGAGGTAGGCGTATCGAAAAATCAGCTGGACATCGAAAAGGAAATTGGCTTTCGGGACTATCACATCTACAATACTATTTCGAAATATATTTTCAAATTGAGGCAATAGCTGTTTCCTTGAAAAATACCAATACGAAATTATTTCAAAATTGACGGTATTCGGTGTACATCAATCCATGTACGCCAAACCCATTTCTATTTTCTAAATACCGCTATGTTTGGACTATGTTAATCGGAGGACGCGAAGCAAGTTGTGTTTTTGCTAACAAAAACCCTTACGCACTTCGTTTGTAGGTTGCCTTGTGATGCTCACAAATACATTGAAATGGGAAGGCCAAAAAAGGAACTATCGTCGTTGAAAATAATACAGGTCAATGTCAGGATGACCGTAAACGATTATATGAAAGTATCTGCCGATGCGGTAACCATCGGACTGTCCATTGCCGAATATATCCGAAGAAGAATTACGGAAAAGTCCCTGCCGAAGAAAAGGGTAAGTCCGTCCGACCGCAAACTTTTTGTTGAATTGAGCCGAGTGGGAAACAACCTGAACCAAATCGCCAAAGTTGTAAACTCAGGTATCCGTGACCCGTTGAGCATCTATAAACAAATAGAAGAAGTAAAAACGGTTTTGCAATATCTCAAATCAAATATCACAAACAATGATAGGTAAGATAGTCATAGGAAAAGATTTTTATGGAGTGCTGGCCTACAATCAAAAAAAGGTACGTGAAGGCGTCGGGTACGTGATAGATTCCAATATCGAGCTTTCCAGCTCCGTTGAAATGACCCGAGAATTCAATCTTATCAGGGAGCTTCGTCCAAGCCTTGGTAAAGCGGTACTCCATGTTTCCCTGAACCTGCCGCACTCGGACTATTTAGATGATAAGGAATTCGCATCGTTCGGGTGTGACTACCTAATGGGCTTGGGATTCGATAACAACCAGTTCATTATGTACCGGCATACTGATACCGAACATGAGCATATCCATATTATAGCCAATAGGGTCAGGTATTCCGGCAGAACGGTAAACGACAGCAATATTAAAAGAAGAAGTCGGGAAATACTCAACGGTTTGGAAAAGAAATACGGACTGACCCAAATCGTAGGTATCACGAGTACCAAAAAATCGCTTACACAAAAAGAAATAGAGAAGACCCTGAGAACGGGCAATGTTCCGATCAGACTTGTTCTTCAGGACAAAATCGGTTCGGCGATTTCAGAATCGACCGATACAACGGAATTTATCACGTTACTGGAGGGGCAACATATATCGCCAAGATTCAACATTAGCAAAACCACGGGAAGAGTCTCGGGCATATCGTTCAAATATCAGGGAGTTGTATATAAGGGCAGTACGCTCGGTAAAAAATTTTCATGGAACAGTATAGCAAAACACATCGATTATGAGCAAACAAGAGACCGTCCAGTTATACTATCGGCTAATGAAAAAGAACGAGGAACTCATCATACTGATGAAAGAAACCATGGAACGTCAATCGGGCCTGAACCAAGAATTGACAGAAGTGCGAAAGGCCCTGAAAATCCTTCTGGGCAATCAAAAGGTCATCTGGGAAAAATTGAAGGAGATGGAGTAATCGGGCCTTTAATTGAAGAATCGGAATGGACTCCTTTCAGGCTGGAACTCATAGATGACGATATCAGGAAAAAGTCAAAAAGAAAGAAGAAAAAAAGGAAAGGATCGAATCTTTAAAATTAAAACGTATGAAAAACAGTAACGAACAAGAACCTTCAGGATTGTCGCTCTCCGAAATCCAAGTATTGGAGATGATACGGAACAAAAGTTTCCTATCCATTAAGTTGATCATCAAAAATGGCGAGGTCGATGTCATCGAAGGACTGGAAAGGATACATACGGGCGAACGTATCATCGATATGTTGAAACAGCATGATTTTCAAAATCTGGAAATTAAGCAAAGCAATGGTAAGATCGTATGTGTGAACAGGATATTCAGGAAAAAAATCCGTCCAGCCAAGAATACCAAGAGTTGTTAACTGGTATTCATAAGTATGGAATAAAATACAGGTTCCGCAAAGGATTTCATAAAATAAAAAAGGTAAATTAAAGCCTGCTTTTACAAATACGGTAGTGACCTTCAGGACACAGGAGCTATTGCCATTGAAAGGAAATGTCCAACGCAATCATTGAACTAAAGCAGAAGAACAGAACATTCAATAGTACATGGCTTAAGACTTATAAAGGTTTTGAGGATTGTTCGAAAGAAGATGCGGAAAAGATAGTAGAACAACTTCTAGCACTCGCCAACATAGTCTGTGACCATGTCCAAAAAGGGAGTGGAGATGAACATACCATATAAAAATATAAAGCAACTAAATAATAGTTGCATTTTAGTATCTTTGGTAATGGATATAATGACAAAGCTTTTTGTCAAGTTCTCGAACGACCGAAACAGTAGGTAATAAAGAGGATCAGGAAAAATCGAATCGATGTCGGACAATTTGGAACATAATGGTTATTTCGGTTCCGTGGAGTATAGTTCAAGGGACGGCCTGCTGCACGGAAAGGTGACCGGAATAAGCGATCTGGTGACCTATGAGGGCGGGTCCGTGAAAGAGCTGAAGGAGGCCTTTGAAGAGTCCGTCGACGATTATCTTGACACCTGCAAGGAGCTTGGCAAAGAACCGGACAGGTTCTACAGGGGAGTGTTCAATATCCGCACATCCAGTGAAATCCACAGGGAGCTTTCTATAATGGCCGAAAGAAAAAAAATGAAATTGAACGAACTTGTCAACAAGGCCTTTAATTTTCTGGTAAAGAACGAGGACAAAGTCCTAAAGTAAAATAGGGTCGGACAATGGGAACAGGACCAAAAGAATGTTCTGGAAAGCCGAAAGACAGGCCCAAAAGAAAGTAGCAATCGACTTAAATATCAAATAACCCATGGAAGGAAAAGATCCGTTCGTCGCCATTAGGAAAAAATACGACTCCCTAAAGGAAAAATACGATGAAATAATCGTATCGGCCTTTGATGCCGGTGATTTCAGGAAATACAATGAAATCCTGTTTTCGGCCCATAGTTGTGGTATCGAGGGCAATAGCTTCAGCGTGGACGACACCAGGGAACTTAAGGAAAAGGGATATGCCGTTAATCTTGTCAACAAGACGCTTTTGGAAGCGTTCGAAATAATGGATCATTTCAATGCGTACGATCATATTTTGAAAAACCAGGGTTCCGACTTCAATGAACCCTTCGTTAGAACGGTACATAGAATATTGACCAAAAATACCTTGCCCTATAAAGGCCATAGACCCGGGGAATATGCCAAGACCCAAATGGCGGCCGGTGATACCGTATTCCGTGACACCAAAAAGGCCATAGCGAACATGCCTAGGCTTCTGGCCAGTTTTGACGATGCCATCAAAAATAAAAAAACGCATCCTTTGGAATTGAGTGCCATATTCCACCAAATGTTCATTTACAGCCATCCCTTCCCGGATGGTAATGGAAGGTTAGGCCGGTTGCTGTCCAATTTTATTCTGGAGAAGTTCAAACATCCCCATATAATCATTTTGAAGGAAGATAGGCAAGAATACATCGATGCGCTCAAAGCTTCCGAGAAGCACAACAATATGTTGGCGATAGTCAACTTTTTTTATGATACGTCGATCAAAAGGATGCAAAAGGAAATAGGTCAAAAAAAAAACCTTTCGAAGAATTTCAACTTGGGTATTGAGGACGGGAATAAAAGAAAAAAGGGCTTAACAGGTCCAAAAAGATAGTAGTATGGACTTAGAGGTATTCGAGCAGTTTGCCAAAAAGGAAAAGGGAAGAATCATAGGCAAAAGTAATACGGCCGTCATTTACACCCGTGTTTCCAGCAAAGAGCAATTCGATAACAATGCCAGTCTGACTACCCAACTCAAATATTGCCAAGAATATGCGATCAGAAAAGAGCTGGAGGTAATAGAGTATTTCGGGGGAACCTACGAATCGGCTAAGAGCGATGAACGGAGGGAATTCCAAAAGATGCTGAACTATGTCAAAAGAAGAAAGAACATTGGCTACATCATCGTCTATTCCTACGATAGGTTTTCAAGAACGGGTGCGAACGGAGCCTATATCAGCGGGCAGCTAAAAAAACAGGGAATAGCCGTTGTTTCTGCTACTCAGGAAATCGATGTGACCACAAGTGCCGGTACGTTCCAGGAAAATCTTTTTCATATGTTTTCCCACTTCGACAACCAGATCCGCAGGGATAAGTCCATCACCGGCATGCAGGAAAAGTTACGAAGGGGATACTGGACGGGGGCCTACCCATTTGGATATACCAATACAAACCCGGGAAAAGGGAAGATTCCGAATTTCGTAATCACAGAAGAAGGGAGATTGCTCAAGCAAGCCTTTTTATGGAAGGCGAACGCCAATATGTCCCATGTTGAAATCGCAAAACGTCTTGAAGAAAAAGGCCTGAGCATTAAGGCAAAAAAACTGACCGACCTTTTTAGAAATCCTTTTTATTGTGGACTTATTGTCAATAGTTTAATTCCGGGAGAGGTAATCCAGGGAAAACACGAGGCCCTTATTTCGAAAAAAGTTTTCCTGAAAATACATAATTTACTTCACTCAGGTGACACACCCAAGAAATATTCTTTTGACGATGAAAACCTACCCTTAAAAAAGTTTGTCAAATCCTCGGTTTGCGGAACACCTTATACTGGATTTATTGTAAAGAAAAAGGGCCTTTACTATTACAAAAATAGACGTAAAGGCAGCAAAGAAAACAGAAGTGCCAAAAAGCTCCATGTAGAATTTTTAAATTTTTTGGGGAGGTTTAAAATAGCCGATAAAAAGTATATCGAACCATTGACCGAGATAATTCACGATACCTTGATCGATAAGAATCAAGAGGCACTTGGCGACCAAAAGCGATTGACAAAAGAACTCGGTCAGCTCGAAGAACGGATCAATACATTGGAAAGAAGATTCGTTGTATTGAACGAAATTTCAAAGTCGCAGTACGAACTTTTTATGCCGGAACTTAAAGCAAAACAAAGGGAGCTGGAGGTAAAACTTGAAAATGGGGGAATCAATAGTTCAAACCTCAAAAAATCCGTAAAACTGGCACTTGATTATGCCTGTAACTTGCCTAAATTGTGGGAGTTAGGTGATCTGGAAACTAAAAGGGCCATACAATATATGGTATTCCCTGACGGGATTGAGTACGACTTCAAAAAGAAGCTAGTTCAAACTTTTCGGGTCAATGAAATTTTTGGCGCAATCTCCTCATTTTCAGGGAATTTGAAGGAAATGGAAAAGGGGAATTTCCACTCGATTTGTAGAAAATCCCCTTTAGTGACCTCGACAGGATTCAAACCTGTAACCTTCTGAGCCGTAATCAGATGCGCTATTCAGTTGCGCCACGAGGCCATATGCTGTGATTTTCCCTGAAGCGGGGTGCAAATATATTTCTTTTTACATTTACGGCAAAATTAAGACCCTTTATAATACATGGATTTTAAAAGCTACATTAGAGATGTGCCGGATTTTCCAAAACCTGGAATTTTGTTTAAGGATATAACTCCCCTATTACAGGATTATCGAGCCTTACATAGCGCTGCTGATAACCTCTTAAAGGACTTAGAGGTTGGGGGAATAGATAAAGTAGTGGGTATGGAAAGTAGGGGCTTTATTTTTGGACCTATGTTGGCAGACCGATTGGAAGCTGGATTTGTTCCTATACGAAAACCTGGAAAATTGCCCTATAAAACACTTAGCGAGTCTTATGATTTAGAGTATGGTACGGATACCTTGGAGATTCATGTAGACGGTATTGCCAAAGGAGATAGGATTTTAATACACGATGATGTTTTGGCAACTGGCGGAACGGCCTTGGCCACCACCAAATTGATTGAAAAACTGGGAGGGCTTATTATCCAGTGTAACTTTTTGATAGAACTGTCATTTTTAAAGGGGCGGGAAAAAATAAAAAGTCACGAGGTCAAGGCCTTGATAACGTATTAGCCTAAAGCATGGGTGGTAACAAAATATCGCCAACCAATAATGGCCATTTGTAATTTACTAGCCTTGGAAAGATCTAATTGTTTTTTGGAATAGGAGGGGAGTACCGCCTTGTTCAATTTTGCCAAAAATTGGAAGAATTTTCTTTTCAAAACAATGGTTTTAACAAACATACATAAAAAATGACTGTGGTCTTATACCACAGTCATTGAATAGTAAACTCGAACTATTCCCTTTTTCCGTCCATCATCTTTTTGGCTAAATCTGCTCCGATAAGGGATTGCAATAAGTTGCCATCATTGGATTGCTTGGTTCCTCCCTCAATAAATATTTCGGGCAAGCTTAGGTCTTTCAGTTCACGGGCCACGTGGACGGAAGTTTTATATTCCCATTCCGCGCGTTCCTGTGGTGTAAGACCGGCAGAAACCAATTTGGCATTTTGATAGGACTCGGCGTCCGCAGCTACTTTTTTGCTCAACGCCTTGAACTTCTCCACTTCATACTGCTTCTTCTCCTTGGTCAAGTTGAACTCGGCAACCTTCGCTTCGGTTTCCGCTGCAATTGTTTTTTGAATCTGTTCCTTTTCCAAACGGGCTCTTTCCACGGCCTTATCCGCTTCGCCACGGGCTTTTTCCTTTTGGGCCCGATAAAACTCACGTTCGGCTTGCTGCTTCTCTAATTGCGTCTGTGCAACTTCTTCCTTTTGCAACTGTAAACGATTGTCAAAAGTTTCTTCCCAGTCTATTTCCGTAACAACCGCTTGGATTACGGTTAGTCCGTACGCTTTTAAGGAGTTCCCTTTTTCCCTAACGGGTTCACCATCTTTAATTTGAATTCGGAAACGTTTTTGTTTGCTTTCCTTGTTCATAACGGTACGTACTGTACTACTATCACCGATGATTTCCCGGTTTTGGTTTTCAGAATACTCTTCTAAGACATACATGCCATTCTCCAACTGGTCCTTAAAGTATCGGTCAAAGTCCGATGCCTGTCCGGAGATATAATCCTGTGCGTCCATTAGTTTACAGGTATTTTTTATGGATTGATCTATATTGGGTATTATCCTGGACCGTATCATATTTTGCTCCGTTTTATTTCTATCCGCTACGGACAAGAATTGATGGTCATCCTCCGTATATATTCCTATGACGACAGAAGTAGCTATCCTCGCTTTTACGGCATCGCTAAAGGCCCAATACTTTGCATAATCTACATTCGCATATTCGCTCTGCTCCCCCAATTCCCCATCGGAATTTGGGATAACATATTTTATGGGGAGCTCAAACTGAATAGGGATTAATCTGCCCCACATTTTAGTGTGAATACCTTGTCTAAATACGGCCTTTTGACCGCCCCATGGATATTGAACGGCGTAGGCCGTTCCAGGTTCTGCATAAAAGAAAGCTCCGGTAACAATGCTCAAAACAACTCCTACAAGTATTATTTGAAGACTCCGCTTTGGAGTGGTCCAACTGGTTAGTTTGTTCGTACCAAAAAGTAGTTTTGCCAAAAAGCTTACTAATCCTACTAGTATAATTATAATTCCTATAAATGTTAACATGGCTTTCAAGTTTTAAAGGTTATACAATACGACGCTTATGATGAGATACAATATGAGTTTAATAACAGTGATCATTTCTATAGTTTTAGGTTATACAATTGTTTTTTATAATCGATTATTCGAATAATATATAACCGAAGTATCAACATTTCCAAGAAATTTTGACAAAATCGATACAATTGAATACAAGTATGTAAGTAAAAAAACGATTTATGTTATAATAATATAATCAACATCTACATATAAGTTATAGTATGATATAATATTCTCCTATTATGCTTTTATATTATCACGTTTGAAGGGTGAAAATCTTACCTTTTTAATTTTTGTAGGGAGGTTTAATTAAAAAAAGAATGCTTTTTTAAGCTTTCATTTTATTGAATAAGAAAAAACCGATCCGTACCGAGCCGGCGCTCAGTAACTAAATCGGTCTTAAAAATGATTCGGTTTTAATTAAGTAATTTTAGTTGGTCGTTATTTCTATAACACCATCCTTTGCTTTTTTGCCGTACTTTTTGGTGGCTTCCGTTCCTTTTATCACATTAATTGATTTTATGGCGCTTGGGTCTAATTTCTTCACTTCTTTGCGATTACTTTTTTTACCGTCGATAAATAGTAAGGGTTCCTTATCGCCGTCTGAATCTATAAAGAAAAATCCATTTTCCTCTTTTTCTATTATTTCTACATCGTGCGCTTCATCAGAATCAGAACGAATTATAATATGTTTTTGAGAATTGGGATTAACATTGCGGATAACAATGTTATTTTCTGAATCTTGATCTTCATCTTTTTCAATTAAAATAAAGGAATTGTCATCTACGTCTATATCCATTTCCTCCAATTCTTCTTCCGAGGCTTCCTTACCATCTATAACAATATGTTTAGTCCCATTCACGTTTTTAATAATGATTTCCTTTTTTTCTTCATCGCTTCCAGATTTATGAATCCATACATTGGCATCGTCATTTTTATGAAGCCGAATTCCTTTTCCATTGCCGATAGAAACACTGTTGCTTTCTGTATTTATAGATATATATGTGGGGGAAATAGTATCGTTATCGGATAGTGAATTATGGCGACTACTGAATTCACCTGTGGACTTATTACCTCCGGAAACCTCTATGGACAAGGACGAAATTTCCCCTTCGCTGTTGCGCACCGTTGTATATGAGAAATCGATATTGTCTTTTTTGAGGTCGTTTTTTATTTTCATCAACTGTTCATCTGTTGTGGTTTTGTCGATTACCAGTTCAATGAGATGGTCAGGAGACGATACATTTTGTGCATTTTCAAAAACATAATTGGTCTTCACATTAAAGCTTAGTAGGAACAGTGCTAGGAAGGGTAAAATAAATAGGCCTTTAACCGCTTTTAATTTGTTTGATGGATTTTGATTGATCATGACGATTCGTTTTTTGATTAATGAATTAAAAAATGGATTAACGATTGATAAATTCTGTTGGCCAACGGCCTGTTTCAATAAAATGTATTGATATTCTTTTTTGTCCATATTGGTTCGAGATACATTCGCATCTGCCAAAAACTCTAAATTTTCCTTAAGTGATTTCCTATATAACCAGGCGAATGGATTAAACCATTGTAGCGCCAAACACAATTCCATAAGAATGATGTCTAAAGAATGTCTTTGGTTAGAATGTATTTTTTCGTGTTCAAGAATAGCTTCTAAATCATTATCGGCATGCAGTGCGGGATTATAAACGATCCATTTAAAAAATGAGAATGGAGAAATGGATTTATCACTTACAATGTACGTGTATTCCTTATAATTCTCTGCGTGGCCTTTTTTTATGATACCCCTTAGCTGACGTCCTTCAATGATTAGCCTATAGACAAATAAGGCTACACCAAGGGTATACATTAAAAGTAAAAAACTGGCCCAGCTAAAGAATGTACTATGGGCTTCAAAAGTGTTTATCACCTCTCCAGCAGATGTTTCTTGTGTCGAAATTTTAAGGGTAATGGTTTTGGTAATATAGACCAAGGGGAGTATGGTTGAAATCAACAAACCGGAAAGTAGAAATATTCGGTTAAACATAAAAAGTGTCTCCTTTTTTAAGAAAAGGTAATGGGCCATATAAAAGAGACTTAGAATGGCGCTGGACTTCACTAAATAGATAAGAATGGATTCCATTTTACTTCCGTTTTTCTATGAGGTCAATAATTTCTTTAAGCTCATCGACCGAAATTTTTTCCTCCTTAGCAAAAAAGGAGACCAGGTTTTTATAAGAATTGTCAAAAAAATCAACCATATTATGGTTTACAAAGTTGTTACGATAACTTTCCTTGGAAACTAATGGGTAATATCTATGGGTCTTTCCAAAGGCTTCGTGGTCTACATACTTTTTATCTTCAAGATTTCTTACAATGGTCGATAGGGTGTTGTAATGTGGTTTTTCCCCTTCTATTTCTTTCATGATTTCCTTAACAAAGGCTTTTTGCAAAGACCAAAGGATTTTCATGACCTCTTCTTCCTTGTTCGTTAATTTTTGCATGTTCTATTTTTATTGGTTCAAACCTATAACTATTTTTGTAGTTATGAAACTATTTTTACAGTTATTTAACGAATTTTATAGTTTGTAGTCAATAATAAATACATAGTACTAGGTAACTAAAGGTCATCGGCTATATTTGTTAGTAAACGAATAAGATGCAAGATTTCCTTTTTGTTTTGGGTGGGTTGGTGCTTTTGATTTCAGGAGGTAACTGGTTGTTGAAAGCCGCTGTAGATTTATCCCTAAAGCTAAGTATTCCAAAAATTGTAATAGGTATGACCGTAGTTTCCTTTGCTACCTCTGCACCGGAGCTTATTGTTAGTGTTAATGCAGCCTTGGACGGATTTCCGGATTTAGCCTTGGGTAATGTGGTGGGATCTAACATCGCAAACCTAGGTTTGGTCTTGGCCGTAACTATCTTGTTAAGTCCAATAGATGTAAATAAAAACTTCTATAGTACGGATTGGCCGGTTATGATGGCTGCATCGCTACTATTCTTCTTCTTTATATATTTTGACGGGGTAATCGAAAGATATGAAGGATTGATCATGGTCGTATGTCTACTACTTTTCTTGGTGTATTTGCTACTTTTTCAAAAGAAGGCGGTCATTTCTGAGGAAGAAGAAAAGATGGTAGCATTACCTTTTTATAAAACTGCTCTTTTTTTAGTTTTGGGTGGAATTGCCCTGTGGGGTGGATCCGAGCTGTTGATTAGTGGAGCGGTAGGCCTCGCTACGGCTTTTGGGGTTAGTGAAAGAGTCATAGCAATAACCATTGTTTCCGTGGGTACCAGTATTCCTGAACTGGCAGCTTCTGTAATAGCTGTAATTAAAAAAGAAAAGGCGATATCCCTAGGGAACTTATTAGGTTCAAATATTTTTAATCTATTGGCGGTTCTCGGAATAACTTCTTTCGTGACACCGATTAAAGTAATGGACCCCGGCCTTTTGAGCAATGATATTTTTTGGATGTTAGGGATATCTTTTTTAATTCTTCCCTTGGTTTTTTTCCCCAAAGGATTGCGACTAGGTTGGAGAGATGGTATAATTCTTGTGGGATTTTATTTATATTTCGTGTATGTAACCATTACCTAATTTCATGCAAACCAAACAATTATACTTTCTATGCCTAATGTTTGGAATTTTTGTAGGTAATGGGCAGGAATCGGATTTTGTGAGGGGAAGACTTCTGGATAGGGATACAGGCGAACCAATTGTTTTTGCGACGGTGCGTATTGTAGGTCAGGCAAAAGGAGTAATTACTAATATGGACGGTGGCTTTCGGCTGCCTCAAGAGTACAGGCAAAAAGAAGAGTCTATTGAAATTTCCTCCATGGGCTACATTAAAAAAATATACAACTTACAGAATCTTTCCCCAAAAGATATAAATATTATGTACTTGGATCCCGGAATACTAAGCTTATCGGAAGCTGTAGTCAAAGGGAAAAAACCAAAGAAGTTATCCGCTGTTCAAATTGTACGTAGGGCCATAAAGTATATACCCAAAAACTATCCACTAAAGCCATTTTCTAGTACCGGCTATTATAGAGATTTCCAGCTTAAAAAGAAAAATTATGTAAACCTGAACGAAGCTATTTTGGAAGTTTTGGATTTAGGTTTTGGCACAAATGATTACCTAAATTCACAAGTTATAGTCTATGATTATCATAAGAATCAAGATTTTGAAAAGGACATAGAAGGTATGTATAAGTACGACTACAAGAATTACCAAAAATATATTGACAAGGCTTATCTATTTGATTATGGTGGTAATGAGTTTACCATTCTCAGAATACACGATGCCATTAGAAATTATGCAAATAATTCTTTCGACTTCGTCAATGTGATGGAAAAGGATTTTATTAATAACCATTTCTTTAAAAAAGAACCGGAAATTAAATCGGGTGATGAATCACTTTTTGTTGTAAGTTTTACCAAAACATTAGTAAAATATAGGGTTATAGGTAAAATATACATTTCAAAAAGGAATTATGGAATTTTCAAATTCGAATATACCTTGTATGACAGGACACGAACTACAGAAGATAAAAAAATAGATCAGAATGGTATGTATAATGAAGTTTTATTTAAAATAACTACTGAGTATAAGAAGATTTACGGTAAGCTGTATCCTAGTTATATATCATTTTTTAATACGTTTCAAGTAGGTAAACCACCAAAATTCATACTAGAGGAAACCATACTAGACCTTGAATGTAAGTGTTTTCGGCTAACATTCAACAACCATTTGGATGAACTTTATGCAAAAGAAAAGAAATACTACGATTTTAAATTTAAGAAAAATAAAATACAAATTGAAAAGATAAAAACTTTAGGCGAATTCGAAAAAGAGGTTCTGGTATATCCAAAATTGACCGATAAGGAATTTGTAATCATGGCTAACGAACTAAATGTAGTATCAAGAAAAAGACTAAAGCTTTCCGATTTGTTGACTATTGAAGTGACTGGTTTGAGAGATGCTACTCCTGAAGCTAATTTGATTAACGAAATGGAATATAAAACATACGAACAATATCGTGAATTTTTTGTTCAGGAAACCAAGCCTAACACGAGTAATTCAAAAGACACTCTTTTTATGAAAAAGGACAAGCCTCTTTTTGACAATCAACCAATACACAAGAACAAAGATTTTGGAAAATATTGGATGAACACCCCATTATCTGATGTTGTAAACTAATCATGTAGGTATATTTCCTTTTGGATTACAAGGGTATTTTTGATTTTTCAATATCAGTTTTTATCCCTAATTGGATTATATTGAAATTAGAAAATGGAACAATTCTTGTGGGATTTTATTTATATTTCGTGTATGTAACCATTACCTAATTTCATGCTAACCAAACAATTATACTTTCTATGCCTTATGTTTGGAATTTTTGTAGGTAATGGGCAGGAAAAGGATTTTGTGAGGGGTCAGCTCTTGGATGGTGAATCTGGACAGCCAGTGGTTTTTGCCACGGTGAGAATTAAGGATAAGGCCCTTGGGGTTATCTCCAATACGGATGGAGGCTTTAAAATTCCACTTAAATATAAATTAGCGGGCGAAGTTCTGGAAATATCCTCTATGGGTTATGAAAAAAGGGAAGTTGCACTTTCCTTATTCAATACAGAAACCATTCTAATCTTAAAGATGAAGCCGGCCTTGTTCCAATTGGAGGAGGTCACTGTAAGGGAAAAAAGACGTCGGGCAGCAAGATTAACGGCAAGGGAAATTGTTTATAAGGCCATAGCAAATTTACCCTCGAATGTGGCACAAAACCCATATTCCTATGTGGGTTATTACAGGGATTACCAACTTAAGGATGGAAATTATACCAATCTTAACGAGGCTCTAATGCAGGTTTATCACCAAGGCTTTACCTTGTCCGATTATGAAACCTCCAAGGTTCAAATTTTTGATTACCGTCAAAACACTGACTTTCCCATTGATACCCTAGGATTAAAGCCCTATGATTATGCTAAGCGCTCCAAGACCATTTCCAACGCCACTTTGAGTAGCTATGGAGGTAATGAATTCGTTATTTTAAGAGTTCATAATCCCATTAGAAACTATAAAATCAATTCTTTTGATTTCGTAAATAGATTCGACACTGATTTTACCCGAAATCATACTTTTTCTAAAGAGGAAGATGTTATCGTAAATGGGGACTATTTATATCATATTTCTTTTGAATTGGTCGGTACAAAAGTGGAAGTCGAGGGTGACCTATACATAACCCAGGATAATTTTGCCATTATGGGTTTTAACTATACAACCTACGAAAAGCAAGGTGGAGGAGACAAGGAGAGAACTATACTTTTCGAAACAAAGGTAGAATATATGGAAGAAGGTGGTAAATTGTACCTAAGCTACCATTCCATGCATAATGCCTTTAGGTTGGCCACCCCTCCAAAATTACAATTGGAGGATAGTACGTTGGACCTGAATAGAAATCAATTCATTTTGGTATTTACAAAGCTATTGGAAGAGAAATCTGCGGGGAGGTTGACCAACTACGATATTCGATTTAATGGTAAAAGGCTGAAATTCAAGGCGGTTACGATTATTGGGAATGAGGTTTCTTTAATTCCTGATTTTAACAATAAAAAGAACAGGGATTTATTTCGCGAATTAATCTATTTGGCAAATCGCGAAAAAGTAAATAGTGAAAATTTGAGTATTGAACTAAAGCGGATAAAGGATGAAGCGGGGAATGTGATTAATGAGCCTGAATATGAATATAGAAAACAGTTTAGGGAGTTTTTTGTGCAAGAGCTTCAGTTAAAAGCTTTAATGCTACCAAATGATAGTCTATACATGAATAAAACAAGGCCAATTTTTAAAGATCAGCCTATATCAAAGCCTGCTAACTTTAATGAGTATTGGATGAATACCCCACTCAAATCCCTTAAAGACTAGATTATGATTCTAAAAAACAACATTTGGATCCTTTTTATCTTTTGTTCTGCATTGGTTCACGCACAACAAAATGACTTTTTTTTCGGTAAAATAGAGGATAGCAAAACGGGAGAACCTGTCGTATTTGCCAATATTAGAATTAAAGACAAGGCCTTAGGGGTAATAACCAATGTAGATGGTAGTTTTAGGATTCCATTGAGGTACAAGGATTATGGGGATTTAATTGAGGTGTCTTCCATGGGATATCAAACCAAGGAAATACCTATCAAGGATTTCTTGCAAGAAGGAATTAACTTAATCTTATTGAATCCGTCGGCCATTGGTCTTCAGGAAGCGGTGGTGAAGGCAAGGGATAAAAGAAGAAAAAGATTAGGCCCTAAGCGAATTGTACAAAAAGCCATTGCTGCCATCCCAAGTAATTATCCAACAACTTCTTTTTCCACCATAGGCTATTATCGGGATTACCAATTAAATGATGGGGAATACATGAACCTTAATGAAGGTATCATGGAGGTTTATGATCAGGGCTTTGATCAATTGGACGACGCAACTTCCGAGATACAAGTTTTTAATTTTGAATTGAACAAGAATTTTGAACAGGATTCCATGGCACGTATGGCCTACGATTATGAGAACTATAAAAAAATCATCAAAAAGGCCTATCTAGGGGCTTATGGGGGTAATGAGTTTCGAATTTTACGAATTCATGATGCTATTCGAAACTATAATGCCTTCTCCTACGACTATATAGGAATTTTAAAAAATGATTTACTTAAGAGTCATAACTTCCTTAGAAGTAAGGATTCCTATAGTGATAATGAAGCGCTGTATGGAATTAAATTTTGGCAAATACACCTGAATTATAGGGCTCACGGAGAAATATTTATTTCCAAGAAAGATTTCGCTATTCATAGATTGGAATACACGATGTACAATGCCAAGAGGACGAACAAGGAAAACAAAAAAAACAAACATGGGCATAAACAAAAGGTCATCTTTGATATTCTGACCGAATATAGGAGGGTTAATGGAAAAATGTTTTTAAACTACATCTCCTTTCATAATAATTTTGAAGTTAGAAGACCACCCAAATTTGCCTTGGATTCTACTTTCGTCAACATGCCCCGTGGATACTACGCCTTATACTTCAACAAAGCGGTAGATTCCCTTACCGCCGCGAATCCTAAAAATTATGATATGATGTTCCAGAAAAAAAAATACGGAATTGATAAAATAGAAGTGTTCAGTGATTCGGTTAGAATCTATGGGGATTCAGATTTCAAACAGGCGGTTTTTAACGCTAGGGGAGAAACAAGTGCCTTAATAAGTAAGAGAAAAGCCAATGAAGTGGAAGACATGTTTGAGATAGGGATTGAAGATGTAAGGGATACAAATGGAAACTTGGTAAATAAACCCAACATAAAAGAGTACCAGCAATACCGGGAATTTTTTGTTCAGCGTATAAAACCGAATTCAAGATCACCTTTAGATGGGGAGTTTATGGATAAGGGAAAACCGATATTTGAGGACCAGCCCATGATTAAGCCTAAGGATTATAAGGAGTATTGGATGAATACGCCTCTAGAAGCGAAAATAAATTAAAACAATAGATGATTAGGAATTATCTTTTTTTAGTACTGCTTTCAATTTCGGCTATTTGCTATTGCCAACAAAGGGATTATATTTTCGGTCAATTGGTGGATGCCACGCAGAACGAACCCATACCCTTCGCCAGCATTAGGGTCAAGGGGGCCGCAATGGGCGTGATATCCAATATTGACGGTACCTTTAGAATACCCATGCGCTATAAGTCCATGGGTGAGATTTTGGAAATTTCATGCATGGGGTACGGAACTAAAAATATTCCCATGCGGGATTTAAGGATATCCGAGGCCAACATAATTGTTCTCCAACCTTCCGCAATGGAACTGAAAGAGGCCGTAGTTAAGGCCAAGTTAAAAAAACTCAATGCACGGGAATTGATGAGGATGGCCATTGCCCGTATACCACAGAACTACCCATTGATGCCTTATAGCATGGTAGGTTACTATCGGGATTACCAGGTCAAAAATGGAAGTTATACGAATTTGAACGAGGCGGTGGTAAATTTATATGACGAGGGATTTTCGAAAAAAGACAACTTCGACAATCAATATGAGTTATTTTCTTATCGACATAATACGGATTTCGAGGTGGATCCGTTTGCCAAACAACCTTATGATTATGGTGGTTATAATAAGGTAATTCCACATGCTAAAATGGAGAACACTGGAGGCAATGAGCTGATCACACTAATGATTCATGATGCCATTAGAAACTATCAAATAGATGTATACTCTTTTATAAATGACATGTCGCTGGACTTTCTGGAAAACCATCGCTTTCGTTTGATGGGAACCACTAATTACAAGGATACCAAGGTATACAACATAGCGTGCTATTACAGGGACAATGATTATAGAAGTGAGGGGAGAATATTCCTGGATACCGGTAATTTTTCGATTTTAAAATTAGATTATAGCCTGTATAGGAGAAAAAAACCCGGTGAAAATGACAAGGCCATAAATCCACTTGAACGTTATTCAGATGGTTTTAAGGAAACGGAAGGTGAAAATTTATACCGCATAATTACCGAATATTATAAAGGAGAAAAGGACAAAATGTATTTGGGCTATATTTCATTCTACAACAAAATGCTCATACAAAGGCCACCGGAATTTTTTTCTAAGTTAGTGGTAGATTTACGTGATAATTCCTTTAAAATCCGTTTAAATAAAGTGCCGGCTAATCTGGATGAAATTAAAAATGGGGACTTCAAAATTAAATATAAAGGGGAGCTACTGCCCATAAAAGATTTCTTTTTCTCTGAAGACGAAAGAAGGTTTACAATTTGTCCTCATACAAAATATACAAAAGTTGCTGATGCCTTAGAATACATTTTCACGGAAAATGACAAGGCTGAAATAGCTAATCTTAACTATTCCTATGGTGAAATTAGGGATAGTTTAGGGAATAAATTGGATGAAAGAAAATGGGAATATTTACATCAATATAGGGAATTTTTTGTTCAGGAAACCACGCCTTTTTCAACAATTGGGGATATATCAAAAGACAGCTTAATGCATAAAATGAAACCTTTGGACAGCGAAATTCAACATATTTCAAAGCAGGCTTTAAAAAAAGACTATTGGATGAATACCCCATTACCTAATGTCACCAATTAAAAAGGCCTTGGATTCTTCCAAGGCCTTTGGTTTAAACAATTAATTATAATTATTTACTATACGTCAGCAGACTTAACAGTTTTCACAATTCTTCCTGCAATTTTATATGGGTCTCCGTTAGAAGCAGGTCTTCTATCTTCCAACCATCCTTTCCATCCGCTTTCTACAGTTGCGATTGGAATCCGGATAGATGCTCCACGGTCAGAAATTCCGAAACTAAATTCATGGATCGATTGAGTTTCATGATCCCCGGTCAAACGTTGATCGTTAAACTCACCGTAAACGGCAATATGTTCCTTAACTACTGGACGGAATGCTTCACAAATCTTTTCGTAAGTAGCTCTGTCACCACAAGTTCTTAAAGTAGTATTGGAGAAGTTGGCATGCATACCAGAACCGTTCCAATCCATATCCTTACCTAATGGTTTTGGATGGTATTCAATATAGTATCCATAAGATTCGGTTAATCTGTCCAATAAATATCTAGCTACCCAGATTTCATCTCCAGCTTTTTTGGCACCTTTCGCGAACAACTGGAATTCCCATTGTCCGGAAGCCACTTCTTGGTTGATTCCTTCAAAATTGATTCCCGCTGCAATACATAAATCCGCATGCTGCTCAACAAAATCCCTACCGTGGGTGTTTTTTCCTCCAACAGAACAGTAGTACATCCCCTGAGGTGCAGGGTAACCTCCCCTTGGAAATCCTAAAGGTAGATCGGTTTCACTATCCATAATGAAGTATTCTTGCTCAAAACCAAACCAGAAATCATCGTCCTCATCATCAATGGTAGCCCTACCATTAGACTCATGTGGTGTACCATCGGCATTTAATACCTCTGTCATTACCAGATAGCCATCTTTTCTAGCGGGGTCTGGAAAAATAGCCACTGGTTTCAATAAACAGTCGGAAGAACCACCTTCTGCCTGTCTTGTAGAACTTCCATCAAAAGACCACATAGGGCAGTCCTCCAATGTACCACCAAAGTCGTTCACGACTTTAGTCTTGCTTCTCATGTTCTGAGTTGGAAAATAACCATCCAACCAGATGTATTCTAATTTTGTTTTGCTCATAATTTGTGGTAGTTATGTTACTAAAAAATGACGTCCAAAAATATGTCTTTTGTTGTATTCTATGAATTTTTTAGGGGGTAAATATTTAAATTTTCAATTAATTATATTACACCCCCATTTTTTTATGGGTATTTTGTCAAATACTTATTATTACAACGTAATTTTGTGGAATTAATAATTTGAAACACTATGTCCATACCTAGATTTGAAGCAATTGTTCAGAGTTTAAAACGAGAAGTTATTTCCGTCGAAGAAAAAGGAAGGCGTTCCGATATTTTCGGAGCCAATGTTTTTAACGAAACCAAAATGCTTCAGTACTTAACCAAGGATGCTTATGAAAGTTTGAAGGGGGCTATGCAATCAGGGTCCAAGATTAATCGTAAAATAGCGGATCAGGTTGCGGAGGCAATTAAAGGTTGGGCAATAACCATGGGTGCTACCCATTATACGCATTGGTTTCAACCACTTACAGGAAGCACAGCGGAGAAACACGATGCATTTTTTGATTTAACCACGGACGGTAGGGCACTGGAAAAATTTGGTGGCGGACAATTGGTTCAGCAGGAACCGGATGCGTCCAGCTTTCCTAGTGGAGGTATTAGGAATACGTTTGAGGCCAGAGGTTACACAGCTTGGGATCCTACTTCTCCCGCATTTATTTACGGAACAACCTTATGTATTCCTACGATTTTTGTTTCCTATACCGGGGAGGCGCTAGATAACAAAGCACCACTATTGAGGGCCTTGGGTGCGGTTGATGAGGCTGCCACCCATGTGGCTAAATATTTTGATAAGAACGTTTCAAAAGTGAACGCTACCCTAGGTTGGGAGCAAGAGTATTTCCTTATCGATAAAGCCCTTGCCCATTCACGTCCAGATATCATTATTACAGGAAGAACCCTTTTGGGAGTTTCTGCAGCAAAGGGACAACAATTGGATGACCATTATTTTGGAGTTATCCCCAGTAGGGTGCTCAGCTTTATGAGTGATTTAGAAAAGGAATGTACAAAATTGGGTATTCCGGTAAAAACCCGACATAATGAGGTTGCTCCCAATCAGTTTGAGTTGGCCCCGGTTTTTGAGGAGGCAAATCTTGCGGTGGACCATAATTTATTGTTGATGGATGTTATGGATAAAATTGCGGACCGTCATAATTTGAAAGTATTGTTTCACGAAAAACCTTTTGCAGGGGTCAATGGTTCTGGAAAACACAATAATTGGTCTTTGGCGACAGATACCGGTGTGAATCTATTGAGTCCAGGAAGTACGCCAATGAAAAACCTGCAGTTCCTAACTTTCTTTGTAAATACCATTAAAGCCGTGGATACCTATGAGGAGGTTTTAAGGTCTTCCATCGCATCGGCCAGTAATGATCATAGATTGGGAGCCAATGAGGCTCCTCCCGCTATTTTTTCAATTTTTATTGGTACGCAATTAAGTAGTGTATTGGATGAATTGGAAGGTGTATCCAAAGGAAAATTGAGCCCAGAGGAAAAGACAGAACTTAAGCTCAATGTGGTCGGTAAAATTCCGGAGATATTATTGGACAATACGGACCGTAACCGGACTTCTCCTTTCGCTTTTACTGGAAATAAGTTTGAAATGCGGGGGGTTGGTGCCAAAACCAACTGTGCAAAACCAATGACCGTATTGAATACCATTGTCGCCAAACAGCTGAAAGACTTTAAAAAAGAAGTAGATGCATTATTGGATAAAAAAGGTCTTAAAAAGGATGAAGCAATTTTCAATGTTCTTCGGGAGTATATTAAAACCTGTAAAAGAATAAGGTTTGATGGTGATGGTTACAGTAAGGAATGGGAAAACGAGGCAAAGAAAAGGAAACTGAGCAATAATAGGAATACTCCAGAGGCCCTTCAGATTTTGTCTTCAAAAGACACCGTTGAGTTATTTAGGTCCATGAAGGTAATGAGCGAAGTGGAATTGGGGGCTCGAAAGGAAGTGGAGTTGGAAACCTATGTCATGCACCTCCAAATAGAAGGGCACTTGTATAAGGACCTCGTATATAATTCGGTAATTCCCTCAGCTATTGCCTATCAGAATAAATTAATAACGAACGTAACCGGTTTAAAAGAGATTTATGGTGCGGCCCATAAAAACTTTACTGTAGCACAGTTGTCCATGATCGAAGAAATAGGAGAGCATATCTCGGCGTTAAAACAAGCGACGGATACCTTGATTAACGCACAAAATAAAGCGGATAAAATAAAGGACACGGCGAAAATGGCAGCCACCTATTGTAATGATATCAAGCCCTATTTCGATACGATTAGAAATCATTCCGATGAATTGGAAAAGTTGATCGAAAATCAATTATGGCCATTAACTAAGTATAGCGAACTGTTATTCATTAAGTAGGGTTAAAAAGGATTTAAAAATTTAGAGGTATATGATTCCTCTTCTTGAAGTTTAGTCCAATTACCCTATTTTTGCTCCAAACTTTTCAACGATGTCCTCATCACATAGCGAAAGATATAATCAGCGAGGTGTTTCCGCATCTAAGGAAGATGTTCATAACGCCATCAAAAATATTGATAAGGGCCTATTCCCAAAGGCATTCTGCAAAATAGTTCCGGATTATCTTACGGGAGACGATGATTATTGTTTGATAATGCATGCGGATGGTGCGGGCACTAAATCTTCTTTGGCCTATATGTATTGGAAGGAGACAGGTGACCTTTCAGTTTGGAAGGGAATTGCCCAGGATGCCCTTATTATGAATATCGATGATTTAATATGTGTCGGTGCAACGGATAACATTTTGCTTTCCTCGACCATTGGTAGAAATAAGAATAAGATACCTGGTGAGGTCCTTTCAGCTATTATTAATGGATCCGAAGAATTGATAAAAGATTTGGAAAAATTTGGGATAACCATTAAGTCAACTGGAGGGGAAACCGCCGACGTGGGTGATCTGGTAAGGACTATCATTGTTGACTCTACAGTTACGGCAAGACTCAAAAGAACCGATGTTATCGATAATGCCAACATAAAAGCGGGTGATGTGATTGTGGGTCTGGCTTCCTTTGGACAAGCATCTTACGAAAAGGAATATAATGGAGGAATGGGCAGTAATGGACTCACTTCTGCAAGACATGATGTATTCGCCAAGTATTTGTCCAAAAAGTACCCTGAGAGTTTTGATGGCGAAGTGCCGGAAGAACTTGTTTATTCTGGAGGAGCAAAACTCACCGACCCTGTCAAAAATTCGCCTTTGGATGCAGGTAAATTAGTCCTGTCTCCAACAAGAACCTATGCGCCTATAGTAAAGGAAATACTTTCCAAATACGATAATAGGGACATTCATGGAATGGTTCATTGCAGTGGAGGTGCACAAACCAAAATTCTTCATTTTGTGGAAGACTTGCACATCATAAAGGACAATCTTTTTGAAATTCCGCCCTTGTTTAAATTAATACAGGAACAGTCCGGAACGGACTGGAAGGAAATGTACCAAGTGTTCAATTGCGGTCATCGATTGGAAATCTACACCAATGAAGAGACTGCCAAGGAACTCATTCAAATTTCCCAAAGCTTTAATGTAAAGGCTCAAATAATAGGCCGGGTAGAGACCTCTTCTACCAAAAAACTGACCATAAATAGCCAATTTGGTACCTTTGAGTACTAAGGCATACGATTAGCTGGATACAAACGTTTGTATTATAAATATCTGGCTATGGAAAGAAAACAGTTTTTAAAAAGTTTAGGCGCGGGTGCGGCCTTTGCTATCACATTCCCATGTTTGGGAAGTTGCTCCAAGGACAATGGTGAGGATGGAAATATTGTGGAAGAACCGAACAATGTAGATTTTACAATAGATCTTACTTCGGCGGAAGCGGCTAATTTGGCCAATAATGGCGGGTTTATTCTTAAAAACTTAGTCGTTGTCGCCAGGAATTTGGACGGTGAATTTGTAGCAGCGAGCCAAGTATGTAGTCATCAAAGTTATGATGAGGTTAGGTTTACGGGGCAACAGGGAGGTATTTTTTATTGCGATGTTCATGGTTCACGATTTGCCCAAGATGGTAGTAACTTGAATCAAGTGGATGGAAAAGCACCTAAGCCCTTAAAAATTTACCAGACAGAACTCAGCGGAGATAGTCTTAGAGTATTCGAATAAACCAGATTCTAGTCCCAAATCATAGAATTTTGATCTTAAAGGTCCCTATAAAACTCTCAAAGGAGGCGATTGCAATCCAATGGCATTTTATAAGTAAATGCCATGTACAGCCCTATACGACTTATTCGGGAATTTTCAACTCTTTTTTTCCATATCAAAACTTACAATGTTGAGGTTTGGAGTCGTCATATTAGCATTTTTTTGGTGCCTTATAGGTTCCGGTCAAGAAAAGGACTATGTAACCGTGAAACAGTCGGTAAACTTAATGGGAAGTCCTTTTGATATTACCATTGTATCGAATAATGAGGATTTGGGTTATATCAATATTCAAGAGGCCATTGGTGAAATCAATAGGATTGAAAAAATGATTTCTTCATGGAATTCCGAATCGGAAACTTCACTTATAAATAAAAATGCGGGTGTTAAACCGGTCAAGGTAAGCCTAGAACTTTTTAAGTTGATTGAACGTTGCAAACAGATTTCAGACATTACCAACGGGGCATTCGATATATCATATGCTGCTTTGGACAAGATTTGGAATTTTGATGGTTCTATGTCCATCAAGCCGAGCCACCAACAGATTAGTCAAGCGCTTTTGAAAGTTAATTATGAGAATATTCTATTGAATGAGGCCGAATCCACGGTTTATTTATCAAAGCGTGGAATGAAAATTTCCTTTGGTGCTATAGGTAAAGGATATGCGCTAGATAAAGCCAAAGAATTATTAGTTTCAAAACAAGTAGTGGCGGGCGTTATCAATTCCAATGGAGATTTAACTACCTGGGGAACCAAGGTCAGTGGCGAAAAATGGCTTTTGGGTATCGCAAACCCAAACAATCGGGCCAAAATATTTTCTTGGCTTCCAATTGTGGAATCTTCCGTGGCCACTTCGGGTAACAAGGAGAAGTATATTTTGGTAAATAATAAAAAATATACGGATATCCTGAATCCGAGAACAGGTTATCCTCTTCAAAAAGGAATTCAAAGTGTATCTGTCTTTTCAAAAAATGCAGAACTGTGTGATGCCTTGGCGACCGCTATTTTGGTTATGGGAAGAAACGCGGGTCTCTCCTTGGTTAATCAGCTGGGAGATACTGAGGTTATTATTGTAGACTCCGATAACAAAATATACAAAAGTTCAGGTATGATTCTGGATAGAATCCCATGATTTTTAAGCGCTAATACAGTTTTTAGTTTTGAATCACATCCTGTTATATGTACAATAATATAAGAGGGCTAAAACCTTTGGTAGAAATATCTAAACATAATTTGGTCCGTAAAATTATTGTAATTTCGCAATACAAGTGTAGTTGATAATGATAGACAAATTAAACATTGTAAAGCAACGATTCGATGAGGTTTCGGACCTAATAATCCAGCCTGATATTATTAAGGATCAGGACCGTTACGTAAAACTTACTAAAGAATATAAGGACCTAAAGGACTTAATGGCCAAAAGGGATCAATACCTGGAATATACCAACAATATTGCTGAAGCAGAGGAAATTATTGCTGACGGAACAGATGAGGAAATGTTGGAGATGGCCAAGATGCAATTAGAAGAAGCCAAGGAAAAGCTCCCAGCACTAGAGGATGAGATTAAGTTCATGCTCATACCAAAGGACCCCGAAGATGCCAAAGATGTAGTAATGGAGATTCGAGCAGGCACTGGAGGCGATGAAGCCAGTATTTTCGCAGGTGATCTTTTTAGAATGTATACCAAATATTGCGAAAGTAGAGGTTGGAAAACTAACGTGATCGATTTAAGTGAAGGCACGAGTGGTGGTTACAAGGAAATTCAATTCGAAGTCACAGGGGCTGATGTTTACGGTACGTTAAAGTTTGAAGCTGGTGTACACCGAGTACAAAGAGTTCCACAGACAGAAACCCAAGGTAGGGTGCATACCAGTGCCGCAACCGTTATGGTGTTGCCGGAGGCAGAGGATTTTGATGTTGAAATAGATCCCAAGGATGTAAGGATAGACTTTTTCTGTTCTTCAGGTCCTGGCGGCCAATCGGTGAATACTACCTATTCTGCGGTTCGCTTGACCCATATTCCAACGGGTTTGGTGGCACAATGTCAGGATCAAAAATCCCAACATAAGAATAAGGACAAAGCCTTTAGGGTGTTACGATCTCGGTTGTATGATTTAGAGCTTGCAAAAAAGCAAGAGGAGGACGCGGCCAAGAGAAATTCTCAAGTAAGTAGTGGCGACCGTTCAGCTAAGATTAGAACCTACAATTATCCACAAGGTAGGGTGACAGATCATAGGATAGGGCTTACCCTTTATGATCTTTCCAACATTATTGATGGTGATATCCAAAAGATTATTGATGAGCTGAGCTTGGTAGAAAATACAGAGAAACTCAAAGAGGCTTCGGAAATATTTTAATTTTGCAGGTGTCTTTCCCGGACCGATTGTTACGCATAGTATAGACTTATGACCACCCAAGAACTAGTTGATCAAATCCAAAAGAAAAAATCTTTTTTGTGTATAGGACTTGATACAGATTTGGATAAAATTCCTTCGCACCTTATAAACGAAGAGGACCCTATATTTTCATTTAACAAAGCTATTATTGATGCTACACATCACTTATGTGTAGCCTATAAACCCAATGTAGCCTTCTATGAAGCATACGGGATTGAGGGTTGGAAATCCCTTGAGCGTACTATTAAGTACTTAAATGACAACTATCCTGAACAGTTTACAATTGCAGATGCAAAAAGAGGGGATATTGGGAATACGTCTACCAGATATGCCAAAGCCTTTTTTGAGAATTTAAATTTTGACGCTCTTACCATCGCTCCCTACATGGGTAGGGATTCTGTAGAGCCTTTTCTTTCCTTTGAAAACAAGCATACGATTCTATTGGCTTTAACATCTAATGCCGGGGCTTTCGATTTTCAAACTAAAAAAGTTGAGGGAACTGAACTTTATAAAGAGGTTTTAAAGATTTCCAAATCATATAAAGGGGCGGACAATCTAATGTATGTGGTGGGAGCTACCAAGGCAGAATACTTGACAAAAATTCGCGAGATAGTACCAACCAGTTTTTTATTGGTTCCCGGTGTTGGAGCACAGGGAGGAAGCCTGGAAGCGGTGTGCAAATATGGAATTTCTTCCAACATAGGTTTACTTATAAATTCCTCTAGAGGTATCCTTTATGCATCTTCAGGAAAAGACTTTGCCGAGGCCGCACAAGAAAAGGCACTACAACTACAAAGTAAGATGCAGGAAGAATTGGAAAAAAGAAATTTACTTTAAACCAAACCTTCCAATGACTTCTGAATTTTTTGTGCTTTCTGCTCAAAAAACTCCCTTAATTTAGTATTGGAATACTCCATTTTAGAGGCTTTATCAACAAAATTTTGATATTGATATTCCAATAAGGTAATAACGTTTGGTTTTGCTGCTATTGGCGTTACTGATCCAACTTTACAATATTGCTTTTCCATAGTAGTAATTTTGTTCTTTCAAATATACGGGGAGAATCACATTTTGGATGTCACCCTACCATGTTAAACATCTAATTATTAGGTAATTTGTCTTTTTTTTAACACTGAGCTTACTTAAAATTTAAAAAAGGCCCGATTAAAGGTTAAAATTCTGTAATTATTATCTATCAATTATAAAAGAATATTTACATTGTGTGGCTTATCCTTAAATAGGTAAGAACAAAACAATTTGCTGAGCCATTTTACATACCTAAATAGTATTTCCTCGCCCTGGGTCACTTTTATAGACGGGGCTGGAGGAATAAGCTCGCAATGGCAAAAACAATTATCAGAGTTTAAACTGCACTATAATGTATTGGTGTTGGATATAGCTCAGGGTGAAAATACCATTGAGGGAAATGAGGTTTTGAATATAGATGCTATTACCAATGCCATTCTTAGGATTCTAGATTTTAATAATATTCCTAAAAGTCATTTCATTGGAGTTTCTTTGGGTACCGTGTTTGTAAGAAATTTAGCTGAAAAATATCCAAACCGAATCAAAAGTATGGTTCTTGCGGGTGCGATCGTTAAACTAAGCTTTCGTTTTCGTACACTTTTACAAATGAGAGCAATTTCCAAATCCATTTTTTCGTCGAAATCACTTTTCAAGTTTTTTGTATTCCTGCTTTTACCTAATAAAAATAATAGGGAATCTAGATCATTTTTCATTGAGCAATCCCAAGGATGGAAAAAAGGGCAATTTAATAGATGGGCCCAATTAACATCAAAATTGAAACCGGTTTTGAAATATCTACATTCTGGGGAATCTAATGTACCGACATTGTATATTATGGGAGAGGAAGACTATTTATTCCTTCCTACCGTAAAAAGAATATCCTCTGAAAATAGCGGAAAGCTACTTTTTGTTATTCAAGATTGTGGTCATTTTGTCAATTTGGAGCAGCCCATTTTATTTAATAAAATGGTAATAGGATATTTGGTTGGAATGGAAAACCGTATGGAGGATTCTTTGAGCGTGGAGGATTCTTTTAATAATTGCAGCCCTGAGGAGGTATTGATAGCTAATTCAAATAACCACTCTAAAAAATAAGACAGAAATTCTTTTCTTAAAATTGTCTCAGAGCTGCTTTATTATTACTATTGATTTAAATTGTTACAACAAATAAACTAAGTTTTAATTATTGAACGGGTAATTCCTATAAACATTTCCTTATCCGATGAAATTTTACCAATTTTTTACCAATAATTATGATAACTTTTTGTTCTTCTTTGCTTTTCCTGATAAATACATAATAAATTTTTGATATTTAACAATCTGATTATGTATTGCTCTAGTTAAAATTCAAATGATTTTATATTCAATTTTTATTGCTGTAGTTAGTTCAAAGAATTAAATATTTAAAGAAGAGCCGCCCTATTGATGATTGATGAATAGGAGCGACTCTCTTACTCCAACCGTTTTAAAGATTGGTTAGTTAATACAAGGGGACGGGTTAGGACCAAAAGGTCCGCGAACATCGCCATCAGGTGTTGTTATGGTATAAACATGCTCTTCTTCAAAAGCACCACTGGTGTATGAAATCACTAGATTTGATGTGCCTGCTGGAACTTCAACTTCAAAAGATGCTTCCGATCCCGCTCCAAAAGTGTAATTGGTAGCTTCACCGTCAATTTCAAACGTGACAAAGGCACCATCCCAACCATCGCCGTATAAATCTTGCATATCGATCGTCCAGATTCCAGGAACCGTTGCGTCATTTATTGGCGAACACTTAATTAGTATTATAAAATTATAGGCCTGTCTTTGTTCTTGTTGGCCAGTGATACTGCCGGTAAAATTTTCAAAGGCAAAAACAGAACCGTCCAATCCAGTAGACCGGCCTAAAAATCGTATAAAATCCCCTCCAGATATATCATCCGTGGTTATACCCAACGCCTCTGCTATATCTGTATATGGGATGGATATTTCGCTAGGAAAACTAGTTATGGTTGTCAAAGGAATGGTATCACTTGCTACCCCACCAGATTCCCTACTTACACTTAACTCCCATGAGCTGACATTATTATCCAGAGCGTCAACGGTGCCGTTGAAGGAACTGGTTGCGATATCACCTGCAGCTACTATGGTTTCATCTACTACAATCCTTACATATGGGGCCTTACTATCCTCCGGTTCCAATAAGTTCAATGGATTCTTGTCTTCTTCTTCACAGCTCACCATGAATATAGAGATACATAGCAAGCCAATTAGTGAGTTTATATTTCTTTTCATTTTTATTTTGTTTATAGTTATCAATCAACAAAGCCCGAAGAATTTGTATCCCAAAATACGGGAGTGTCCGGAGCGGCTTTTTGGGTTATGTTCGTATTATTATCTGATGCAGTTTGTGAGTACCAGTTAGACCTAAGAAAAGTACCTGTATCTTCCAAGAAAAATCCCGGTGTCAAATTATCGGGTTGTCCCGTTCTTCTATAAGTATTGTAAGCTTCAATTCCATTTCCCCAAAGGGCAATGAAGTATTGTTCCACTATGATACGTAGTTTGTCCGTATCGGAACCAGCATCATAGGCACTTAAAATATTGTCGATATGACTGTCTATTGCTTCAGTGGTGGGGACATACCCACTTCCATCCGCAAGACTGGAACCAAAGGACATTACTTTGTTGATGGATGCCCTAATTCCATTTTCAAGATAGGTTCTTGCATCACCTGTGGTCCCAAGAGTCAATGATGATTCGGCAAGCATAAAATAGGTGTAAGATGACATAAGGAAAGGGGATATACCTGCTCCTGCCAAGCCCTCTGTAACGGCAGCGGAACCGGAAACATTTCTAAAGGAGTTGTCATCAAATGGTCCACCCACAGGATACACACCAAATACGGTCCTAAATTGCTCATCTGGTGGAATACCATCATTATCTAAATGGTTTCTTCCCCAAAGTCCATCGATACCGTTTATATTCGGCACAAGACAATAGGGTAAATCGCCACCCCACCAAGATGGTCGTGAAATTTCAGTAACACATTCCTTAGTAACCACATCGGCATCGGAAAAGTCACCGACCTGACGATAAAAATAATAGCGTATTCTTGGATCCGCTTCATTATATTGATTCGCTAATAGGTTCATGAAATAGTTGCACATATAGAAGTCGGAACTTGGACCTTGACCATCGAAATTGGCTGCAAAATAAGGGTGTCTACTATCCGGGGCGGCATTACTCGTAGCCCACTGAAATTGAAGATCATCCTCTGATTCTAAAATTAATTGTCCTCCAGAAATCAATGAATTTATGGTACTGGTCGATGCTGATGCTCCAAAACCTTCTTCATTGGCCAATCTAGTTTGAAGGTATAATTTTAACCTCATGGTATTGGCGGCCTTGATCCATTTACTTTCGTCACCACCGTAATAAAGGTCGTTGGTAGGTAGAGCAATTTCTTCTCGGTTCAAATTAGAAATAGCATCAAGTAATAGTTGGTCTGCGGCGGCATATATAGATGCTCCAGAATCAACGATAGGGTTTAGAATGCCTTCCCCTCCGCTAACAGCTTCAGAGTAGGGAACATCCCCAAAAAAGTCTACCATGGACATCATCATATAGGCCTCCATAATTTGACCTATCGCAATATGCGTATACTGACCAGCTTCTTCGGCGATAGGGTTCATTGTACGTATATCTATTAATGCCCGTGCATAAACATTATCCCAAACTCTGTCAAAATCATCAGGATCATTAAGTTCCCTGTAGGTAGGGCCACCGCCGTTGAGCATACGAACGGGTTGCATGCCAAATTGACTAAGGCCGTTCTCGTTTCTATCTTCCTCCCCGGAGTGTATTTCCGCAACCTGTTGTTGTATCTGATTCAGGAAAAAATCAACACTGGCCTGTTCTGGGTTCAAGGCATTAGGACTCGGTACTACGGAAAGTTCCGTTGTGTCACAACCAAGGAGTAATATCATTGCTATATTGGACAGTAACAGTCCAACTTTTTTGAATGTTTTTTTCATAATACTGTTTTTGTTTTTCATAGTTATTAGAAGGATGCCCTAACGGTGAAACCGTACCTTCTTGTAGAAGGTCCTGTAATAAAGTCTATCCCTTGACCATTCCCGACGCCTGTACTTGATGCATTGGTATCATAGTTCAAAGTACTTTCAAAGTTCACGGCCCTAAACCAAAGGTTTGATCCGGATAATGTGAAGGAAAGGCTACCAAACGGTGTCTTTTCCAACATCTTTTTAGGGATGGAATAGCCTAGAGAAGCTTCTTGAAGTCTTATGGTTGTACCGTCAAATACACTGAGTTCATTGATATCCCCTCCAAAGTAAGTGTTGAAACCGAATTCGGTTGAGCTTATGGCTACATTGTTAGGCGTGCCATCTGCTTGAACGCCCGGTAAAACATAGTTCGATTCTCTATCAATGGGATTATCGGCATCTACCGTACCTCTACCAAGAAGAGCTGCAGAAGTTACCGAGTAAATATCACCACCATGTCGGTATTGTAAGTTTGCCGATAAAGTGATTCCCTTGTAAGTGAATGTAGGTATAAGGGCAGTGGTCCAATCTGGATTTGGGTCTCCAATTTCCGAAATATTGTTGTCCACCAGGTAAAGTCCATTGCCCCCTACAATTCTATTTCCATTATCGTCTTTAAGGAAAGTAGTTCCCAGAAAGACTCCGAATGGCCTTCCTTCTACCGCATAATTGGCAGCTTCACCAGAAATGGCCTGCGTTAATAGAATATTGTTGGTTCCCTCGGCTAAATCCGTAACAATGGTTTCGTTTGCCGTAAAGTTCCCTGCAATGTTGAAACCGAATCGATTCTCACCTCCTTTAAGGATATCCAAATCATAATCAACCTCTACACCTTGAGATTTTATTTCACCAATATTTACAAAAGTGCTAAGGAATCCAGTAGAACTATCTAACGTCCTGTTTGTAATCAAGTCCGTGGTAGTCTTATCGTAAAGACTTACGTTTAGGTTTAATCGATTAAAAAAGCGGGTGTCAATACCAACCTCAAGCTCTTCTACCTTTTCAGGTCTTAAGCTTCGGTTGCCCAGAGTGTTGGAAACAGTATTTCCAGAGATTACATTACCGTTGATATCCAGGAGATTTCTTGCCCCTAAAGTAAGTACGTCCCTTGTATTAAATGGTGTTGGAAAACCTGCAGAAGAACCATATCCAAAACGGAGTTTCATATAGTTTAGACCATCACCTTGTAGTTTTTCAAAGGCTGCGGTTGGAACAAAGGAAACACTAGCTCCGGGATAGAACAAAGAATTATTTTCCCTTTCCAAGGTAGAGGACCAGTCATTTCTTCCTACTACGTTTAGATAAAGAAAATCCTTATAGGAAAAAGTGGCATCTAAATATAGACCTACCAGGTTCTCCTCAAAGTCTTGATTCATATTCTGGGTTGAAAATGAATTGATTGAAGAAGGTGTCGTAAAATTATAATGCTCAAGCACCCCAAAAACTAATTGACCGGTACTTTCTAGTCCATCTTGTGAGAAAGTATCCCTTCTACTGTTTGCTCCTAAAGTTGCCTGAAGATTAAGGTCTTCCGTTAAGTCTTTATTTCCACTGAGCACCAAATCATGGTTCCAAATTGAGTTTCTTACTACGGATGTTCTCAATATCCCCAATGATGGGCCGTCTACGCCTCCCTTATTTTGGCCATAGGAGTTCATCTCCGTATAGGTGTCTAGTCCCATTCTATAAGATAGGTTCAACCAATCGTTCAATGCGTAGTTCAAGGACATATTCCCTAAGAATCTATCGGTATTTTGTGAAGTTTTGGAATTGGCTACGGTCCAATATGGGTTTTGGATATCATTTCCTGAACGATAATAAAGGCTTCTTCCATCAGCTGATTGAAAAGGGAGGTTGGTAAGGTCAACGCTTCTAGGAGTGTACAAAACGTCGCCAAATATGGCGGATCCTTGAAAAGCTGCACCACTACCCGTACTCACTGCATTGGGTGGGGACTTGTAACCCGTTCTTATGAAATTGAATACTCCTGAAGCTGTAAGGTTGTTACTAAGGGTCGCATTACCTCCAATACTAAAATTGTTTCTAAGTAGATTGTTTCCTGGGGTAACCCCGGCATCCTCCGTTCTTCCGTAATTGGCATTAAAATTTATTTTTTCTGAACCCCCACGTATATTTACGGAAGTGCTGTACACATATCCTGTCCTGAAAAACTCTTCTACACCATTATAAGGTTTGTATTCGTAAGGTTGATTCAATAAATCCTCATAGCCAGCAATCAATGAAGGGTCGGCAATATAATTGAAGGGATGTTGTAGTAATGCACTTCCATTGCTTGCATCACCAATATATTGACCTGCATTTGCAATTCCGTCATCATCTGTTCTATCAAACCTTGGCCCCCAGTTACTAAAGAAAAATCCGAAGCCTTGATGAAAACCACCACCGTAATTATCTTGATATTTTGGTAGTATGGCTTTTGATGCGAATACAGATTGACTTATTGTAACTTCATTTTTATTTTTTGCCTCGCCGGAACTTGCATTTTTAGTGGTAATCAATATTACACCATTTCTACCTCTATTACCATAAAGAACGGTAGCACTTAAACCCTTTAAAACACTTACACTTTCAATAGTGTTGGGGTCAATATCCAAAAATCTACTAGATTCTGTATTGCCGTCCAAGTAATTACTCTGTGTATTGGTTCCCGAATCAAAAGGAATGCCATCTACAATAAACAAGGGTTGGTTTGATTGCGTTGCGGAAGAATACCCCCGAATTATGATGTTGGTACCAGAACCCGAAAGGCCATTATTTGAAGTGATATTTACTCCGGCAACCTTACCGCTTAAGACTCGCCCAATGTCGGCCTCTGGTCTGGATTCAACTTTTTCCGACTCCACGGTTGTTACGGAGTAACCCAACGAACGTTTTTCCCTTACAATTCCTTGCGCAGTTACAACAACCTCTTGTAAAGCTTGTGTATCCTCAATCATTGTAATGTTTATGACGTTTTCGGCTCCTACAGTTCGTTCAACTGTGCGTTGTCCGATATAGGAGAACACCAAAATTTGACCGGGAGAAGCCTCAATGGCATAGTTCCCGTCAAAGTCGGTCTGAATTCCGGAGGTGGTGCCCTTAATCAATATGTTGACACCAGGCAAAGGAACCCCTCCTTCATCTACTACGTTACCCGTAATGGTTTTTTGTTGTGAATATGCCCAGGTGATTCCCGTTAGAAAAAGCATAAACAACCAAATACATTTTTTTTCATACTTAAAAATTTAAATGAGTTAGCTAAGAACACTTGTATACAAGTAGTAGCTTTTTGGGGTTAAAATCCTTTTGGTGCGTATCACATTTTAAATAATGGGTGGAAACTGTTTTAGGACATAACCGTCTAAGAGCTATTGTTGTATTAGTCATTCATCCCAAAGAAACAGGGTCTATACTTTATTTTGGGAAATGCCTATAAACGTTTACTGTTCCGATAAATCTTTACTATTGATTTACGTTTTATAACAATTGGAACGGTTTGCGTTATATTTTTAATATGGCAATGAGTGTGATGGTATGGTGATAATCTCAAAATTTTTGAGCAGGGATATTGTGAATAATCGAAATATTTAGTGGTACTTGAGTATTAGCGCCTATATAAATAACAGAAGATTAAAGACAAGTAATTTGCAGCCCTGAAGGGTTTGATGACTAATTCAAACAAAACTCTTAAGGTTTTAAACAATAATTTCCAAAAGAAGAATGGATTCAGAGCTGCTTTTATGATAAATTACTATGTTCAAATAAACACCCTCTTGAATAAAATAGGGGAAATACCTATAAACGTTTACGTAGCCGACCTTAGATTACTCATCTTTTACGATTGAACGGCTTCTGCAAATATTCTTCTTTGGTATTCGCTTGGAGTAAGATGTGTATCCTTTTTAAATGCTTTATTGAAGGTGACTTTATTATTAAAACCTACTTCGTAAGCAACGTCTATGATATTAAGGTTTCTCTGAAAGTCTGAATTAAAAATCTCTTTGGCTTCGCTTATTCTATATTTATTTACCATTTCATTGAAATTCATATTAAAATGTTCATTGATAACTTGAGAAGCATTGTGCCTTGTCGTATTTAATTTATTTGCTAATTTTTCCAGATTCAAATCATTCTCCTTATGAATTTTTTCTTGGTCAAATAGCCTGATTAGATTGTCCCGAAGTTCATTGGATAGACTACTTGTTAATCCAGATTTTTCATATTTGAAGAAAAGATTTTTTATAGAAGATGTCCCATTAAAAACATCGGGCTGGACAATGGCACAATATCCAATATACATGACCATGAGTGCCATACAAATTACTTGGGAATGATAAAGGAATCCAGAAATTACGTTGTTGCTTATGAGTACTCCATATCCCGCATAACAAAAGATATACGCCACATGAATACAATAGATATTACGCTGCCAAATACGGCTTTCATGGTTGGATTCTTCTTTTTGTTCCTTATAGCTCAAGTACAATTTTCTAATGAAGAATCCGTATGCCATTAGAGAAACAAGTTTAAGGGCAACAATAATTTCAAGATTTGAAGAGTCTCCCGGGTTTAGACCATTTTCAGTTCTCCCCACCATTAGTGCAAGCTTTTCCTCTGCAGATAACATATAGGTTGGAAGAATATAGATTAAAAAAAGAGCGGTTGGGATTAAGTGTAAAAAGTCTTTTTTCTTGAATTTGTATTGTTTGGTAATTCTTTTAAAATAGAAATATAATAAAGGTCCATATAAGAATGAAAAGCAGGTTGACATTAAATACGAATGAGGAAAACGATATTGGTAGTTCGTAATATTAAGGCAGATATGAAGGATAAAAAAAGAGTGGATGAAAATAAAACTGCTGATCAAGATTTTTGCAATCCTATCAACCTTTCTATTAAAATGAATAATTACGGAAATATAAAACCCTATCAGGGCAACATACAGGTACATAAAGGACCAGATACTGAATTGTGGTGTATATTTTTCCGATATTTCAACGAATTCGGGAGTATCTCTAATATTATCAAACCAGGAATCTGCAAAGACATCTGTATTGAAATCGGATTTGAGATAGGTCTCAATAAATTCTGCACTGTTTGTTGGATCGTTTAAAGCGGAGTAGCTTTGGGCTACTCTTTTTAAGATTAATGAATTGTCATTTTCTTTTTTAGAAAGGACCTCTATATAGTTTTCTATCGCTTCGGGGTATCTGTGGTCCAAAAATAAAATTTCGGCTTTTTCTAAACCTACTTCGCTGGAATTTTTATGAAATTCCTTAGTAACGCCTTCAATTCCTATCGGTACTATAGGATACGAGTGGCTACTTAGAAGTAAGAATGTGATTAAGATTCTTATTTGTAGCATGATTAATTATTAGATTGATGAATTAGCAAAGTCTTAAATTAATCATAATATGGGATACAAATCTTAAAAGCCTCTTAAAATAGTAAACCCCGATAATAATTTACCTTTAATGTACCGCTGATTTAAAGATATGTGGTAGCGTAATAAGGTTAAATAGTGGAAAATAAAAAAACCGGTGCTCCCACCGGTTTTTACTAACTAACTCAAAAAATACTAACTCAAAAATTTGAAAATAAGAATTATAACTATTGGTGGCTTCACCATTAATTCACTGATATATAAAATTTTAACGCAACAATATGTGTAATATTGTGAGGAAAGTAAAAATAATTTTAGTCTTGTAGGGCGAATACTTTTCGGAGTAATTCCGTTGTTCTGGAACCTACGTTGTTTCTAATTTCCTTTTCTTCAATGGCTATCATGGTGTAAACCCCATTCAACGCTTTTTTGGTTACATAATCGGTTAAATCCGGATTAACATTACTGGTCAAAGGAATCGCATTGTATCTGTTAATTAGGTTGTTCCATATTTGATCGGCTCCAACTTTTTCAAATGAAGATTTTATGACCGGATTGAACTTGTCATAAAGTGCCGTCCGGGTTCTTTGCTTTAAAAAGTTGGTTGCAGCATTATCTTCACCAAGTAAAATGGATTTGGCATCTTGAAAAGTCATTCCCTTAACAGCATCAACAAATATTGGGGTAGCCTCGGAAACTGCGTCTTCGGCGGCTCTATTCAATACTTTGAGGCCTTCGTCTGCCAAATTGCCCAACCCAACATCACGCAAGGTTTTATCGACCTTCTGTAGTTCCTCCGGTAAAAGGATTTTTACGAATTCGTTTTTAAAGAACCCATCTGTTTTTGTGAGCTTGCTTACTTGCTTGGAAATACCTTTCTCAAGTGCGGATTTTAAGCCATTTGCAATTTCTGCATTTCCTAGTGTAGTACCGGAAGGCAATTGATTTACTACCTGTTGTAATTCATTACAGGATGCCATAAATAAAACAAGTACGACCAATCCGAAATTTTTTCTCATGTTCTAGTTTTAATTCTTTTAGATTACTAAGAATTACGAGAAAATTACGGTTTTATTGTTGTATACCATTGTTTTTCTATTGACATGCAGTTTAACCGCCCTAGAAAGAACAATTTTTTCCAAATCACGTCCTTTACTTATAAAATCTGAAATTGTATGAATGTGCGAAACAGGAGTTACGTCTTGTTCAATTATTGGACCGGCATCCAATTCTTCGGTAACATAGTGGCTTGTTGCTCCAATAATTTTCACCCCTCTACCAAAGGCAGCATGGTATGGTTTTGCACCCGCAAAAGCAGGTAAGAAAGAATGATGGATATTGATGATTTTATTAGGGTATCTATGAATTAGGTGTCCACTCACTATTTGCATATATCTGGCAAGAACTATAAAGTCAATTTTATATTCTTCGAGAAGTTCTATTTGTTTCTTTTCGCTCTCATCACGGTTCTCCTTATTCATGGGCACATGAAAATAGGGTAGGTTGAACTGGTCCGCAACGTACTTTAAATCGCGGTGATTACTAAGTACAAAAGGGATTTCTACGGGTAATTCTCCAGAATTGAACCTGCTTAATAAATCATAGAGGCAATGATTGTATTTGGAAACAAAAATTGCCATTCTGGGTTTTTTATTGTCCGTATGTAAACTCCATTGCATATTATATTTGTCCGCAAGTTGAGCATCAAAATTCTTTTTGAGCGATTTCAAATTAACTTTGTTAAAATCACTTTCCAATCGCATAAAAAATACGTTAGCAGATTTATCTACATGTTGGTCCAGGTATACAATATTTCCATTGTTAGCATGGATAAAACCTGTAACGGAACTTATAATGCCGGTCTGGTCCGGGCAGTTTATTAAAATTATGACTTTCAAAACAATGTATTTAAAGAAGTCAAAAATAAACCATTATTAATTAGTCTAGATTCCCAAATATGTTAGGTTTAATATTGTTAAGTGGATAAAATGTGAAAATATAAAGGAAGTTATCTAATGGAAACTTTCCATTTTCGATAATATTTTCTAAAACTTTTTAATTCCGAGCGAAGTAGATTTATATATTCTGTTTCCTTAACACCGTCTTTTTCCAATCCAAGACAATATGAGTTAATATTTCTTATAATTATATTAATATAGGAAAGATTATGCATACGTTCCTTGGATGAAGGAGAGGCCTCCACCAAGGCAATTTTTTGAGGAATTAAAATAGCGTCCGTAAGAATGGAATTGGCCATAATATCTCTTAGGCTGCTACTTTCACATAATCGCAACAAATCTTTATTAAAAGATACATAAGAGGCAATTTCCCTACTCATCCGGCAGAGTTCCAGGGCCTTTTTGTAAACAGGAATATGTCTAAGATTTTTGTGGGACACGGCAGATTTTATAAAACTTTGTAAACTTAAAATTACTACAGGTTTGATATAATTACCTTTATAATCAAAAGTTATTTTGTAATTTTAATTTTGAATAGAAAGATATAAGCCAAATAATTTATGAATGCTAAGATAGATGACATTAACTGGAAAATCTTGGAAAAACTTCAGGGCAATGCAAGGGAATCTTTTGCCAATATTGGGAGGTCTATTGGCCTTACGGCACCTGCGGTAGGGGAGCGGGTAAAAAAAATGGAAGATCTTGGTATATTGACTGGCTACCATGCAAGGGTCTCATATGCTCAAACAGGACATCAACTAAAAGCCATAATTACATTGAGGGCCTTCATGGGAAAACTCAAACCTTTTTTAGCTATTGTAAATACGTTCGATGAGGTGGTAAACTGCTATAGAATTACGGGTAATGAAAATATAGTTATGGAAGTAGTTATAAAAGATCAATTTCATTTAGAAAAATTCATTGATAAACTTATTCAGTATGGCGAGACCAGAACCAATATCGTACTTTCTCAGGTTATTGCCAATGCTCCAATAAACAAAGTGAGAAGGGCGGAGCAATCATAATAAATTTTTAATACTAATTTCTCAAAGTATTAAACTAATTTTTAAAATGTACTTTAATTTTTGGCGAGATTTTTGATGTAATTTTAAATATGATAAAGAAAATACTTCTGTTTTTTTTGGTTTTACCATTAGTCTGTTTTTCTCAACAACTTAAAATAGCGAAGGGTATTATAAATGATAGTTTGGCAATTAAGGGTGATTCTTTAGAAACAATGTCCCTTTACTTACCCACAAAATTTAATATGTCCAAGGCCTGGCCGGTCCTGTTTCTTTTTGATATGAATGGAAATAGTAAAAAAACAATGTCAATGTTTACGGTAGCTGCAGAGGAAGAAGGATATATTTTGGCGAGTTCAAATAATGTTAGGGATACAGTAAGCCTTTCAGAAAATGTACTTATTGCAAATAGAATGCTTAATACGGTTTATGAAATTCTACCTATACATAAAGAACAAAGTTACGTGGGCGGAATAGGTGACGGAGGTAGGTTCGCGTCACTACTGCCAACTTTTATTAGGGACATTAGTGGTGTACTTTCCTGTGGAGCTGCAGTTGCCAATACTGAGGTCCTCGTGCGTAAAAATCCGTTTTATTTTATTGGAATTGCGGGTAGGTCAGATTATAATTATAGGGAAATAATGCAAAGTAAGGAAGTGCTGGACGGACTTAAATTTCCCAATCTGCTGATAGTTTTTGAAGGTGAGCATCAGTGGGCTCCAAAGGATGAACTTACAAGGGCGTTACGGTCATTCACTTTATCTGCTATGGCGAAAGGAAATATAATGAAAAACGATAGTATTACAGAGCATTATTTTGAAAACTCGTTAATTAAGGCCAATAATTTACTTGCAAAAGACAAGCCATTGTTGGCAGAGAACGTTTTGGACAATGCCATTGCGGTATACAATCCTTTGGGAAATTGGGACTCTTTGAAAACCTCCAGAAAGATACTTCGAAGAAGTAAAATCTACAGGGCAAAAAAGCGTTTTGAAAGAAATTATTTTTTAAAGGAAACTTTGACAAAAGAGGATTATGGTTATTATTTAGAAGAAGATATTTTAACCTATAACTACAATAATTTAGGCTGGTGGAACTTTCAAATGTCCGAATTGGACAAAATGGATAAAAGCCAGAATGAATTTGAGCAAAGAATGTCAAGTAGGTTAAGGGGGTTTTTAAACGCTTTGATTTCTGACAGCATAAACCTAATTGCCACAGATAAAGAGATTGATCTGGAGGCATTGAACTTCTTGTACATGTTGAAGACAATTACTGAGCCACAGAATCATGAGTATTATTTAAAAATTATTTCTTACAGTGCCTTGATTGAGGATTATGGTACTGCCATGTTTTATTTGGAAGAGCTATTAAAAACAGGTTATAATAATACCAATGAATTATATGATTTAGAACATACGGCTCTGCTTCGTATTACGCCAGAATTTAATGCGTTGGTTGCAAAATACCTAAATGATTCTAGATATGAAATTCCTAAGGAATAGCAGTTTTAAACTGCTATGTTGATGACAAATTACTACTTAATTTTTGACGAACTTTCGCGACTATCGAAATAAATGGGAAATTGTATTTTTGTGAAAAAGCGAGATGATGAAAATATCTAAATTATGGGTTGCGCTCTTGATATTACTCTCAATGGGTTGTAAGGGAGAAAAAAAATATCACGATACAAAACCTGATTTAGTAGCCAAGGCACCTACCGATAAACTTGCGGATATTTTGGCTTTTCAACAGGAGCTTAACGAAGAATTTAAAAACCCGGAAGAATCACCCTTACCAGATAGATTTCGCAAGGATTTTGAGAGTCTTGATTTTTTTCCACCGGATACAAGTTGGGTTGTAGAAGCTGAATTCATTAGAACTCCCGAGGCTGTACCATTTTTGATGCCTACCACAACGGATAGAAAATCAGAAGAGGTAGTTTATGCCAAAGTTAAGTTTAAACTAAATGGAAAACCATATAGTTTGGAGGTTTACCAAAACTCGGAATTAATGCAGAAGGAAGAGTATGAGGATTATCTTTTTCTTCCTTTTACCGATTTGACCAATGGGGAAGAAACTTATGGTGGTGGACGTTATATGGATTTACGAATACCAGAAGAAAAAGTAATAACATTAGATTTCAATAAGGCCTACAATCCTTATTGTGCCTACAATAAAAAGTATTCTTGTCCGCTTGTACCGGCTGTAAATCATTTGCCAATACAAATTTTAGCAGGTGTCAAAGACTTCAAAAAAGAATAAAAAAACCCCGACGATACCGTCGGGGTTTTTTTATTTATAATTAGTCCTTGTTATCTTTTCACTTAGAAAGAATAAATAGCGGCAAGAGCAAAAGAAGAAAGACTGTTTGTCGCCTCACCGTTACTGTTTAAAAAGGGCTCGTTATCACTGCCAAAGCTGTCTAAGCGGATTTCCGGTTTAAGAATTAAATTTTCTTTAGTAAAACTTCCCGTCAACGTTAGAGCTGTAACTGGAACATCATCAAAACCATCTTGAGTGGCAGCAAAATATTCACCCCTTAAACCAATGGCAAAACTTTCCGATGTGGTAAATTGTGGGTAAATAGCGGCACCGTAGAATCCACTGTCAGTTTCTGAATTGCTGTTGTAAGCAGCGTTAATACCAAAGAAGAAATCTTCTGAAATATCAAAACCACCAGTATAGTCAATTTCAAAACCAAGGCCACCTTGTCCGCCACCATCGTAATAGGCGTTCAAAAATTGACCATAAACGCCTAACTGTCCTCCTACTGCGTAGGTGCCACTAGCACTGATATCATTGGTGTCCCAAGGGTTGGTAATAGCTAGCATTAAGCTTACATCATCAGAAAGGGCAAAATCAGCCTTAGCACCAAGGTGCGAAAAAGGACCGTTTGAGAACAAGTACGAAACGCTATAATTGAAGTTTGCTGCCGGGGCAATTACTTCATAACCTACCCAAGTATTAAAACGACCTACTGTAAGAGTAGTTTTATCGGATACATTCCAATACGCATAGGCTTGATTAATAACACCGTTTAAAATGTCATTGTTAAAAGTGGCTTCCGTACCTCTTGGGCCAAAAACTAAATCAACGACCACTCCTGTTTTTCCCATTTCGTAAGTTCCAATTAAATTGGCCATCCCTAAAGCAAATCCGGTTTGGTTTGCAAAAGAAGTTGGTGTTGCTGTTGTTGCATCTCCACCATCTTTAAAGGTTGTTCTATAATAAGCGTCAATTGAACCGCTTAAACTAAACTTTGAAGAGGTATCTTCTTCCTGTGCCATTATAGTTACTGTAGAAAACAGTGCCAATGCGGATAGAAAGATATTTTTTGCGAATTTTGTATTTATAATCTGTTTCATAAATTTTAATTTTAAATCCTTTTATGGATTAGTGTTAAATGATTGATTGAATTTTTGAAAGGGTTATGTAACGGAGCGTTCTGCAAAACGCTCCGTTTTTTGTTTAATACTTTTTAAATTATTTGTCTTAGTGCTGATTCATTCTGAAGTCGGCGTAAGCATCCATTCCATGTTCGTGAATGTCCAAACCTTCCATTTCTTCTTCTTTGGAAACTCTTATGCCTATAGTAGCTTTTAATATGCCCAGAATAATACCAGAGGTAACGACACAGAACGCACCAACGATTAGAACACCGTATAATTGAGTCATGAACTGGTCTATACCGGCCATGCTTCCAAATATTCCTACGGCCAAAGTTCCCCACATACCACAGATTAAGTGAACAGCAATAGCCCCTACGGGATCATCCAGTTTCAATTTATCCACCAAGGCAACACCTAGCACTATAATGATTCCGGCAAGTAAGCCTATGATTACTGCCTCATTTGGAGACATTAAATCTGCCCCAGCGGTAATACCTACTAATCCACCCAAAATACCATTTAGGAACATCGTTAAGTCAAGATTTTTATAGAGTATGGTCGAAGTAATCATCGCACCGAATCCTCCAGCGGCGGCTGCTAAACTTGTTGTAACCAATACTAGGGAGGTTAATTCAGGATCAGCAGATAGTACGGAACCACCGTTAAAACCGAACCATCCTAGCCAAAGGATTAATACACCAGCTGTTGCCATAGGTATACTATGACCTGGAATGGCTTTTGGTTTCCCGTCTTTTCCAAATTTCCCGATTCTAGATCCCAATAAGGCAACAGCAACCAAAGCTGCCCATCCTCCAACTGAGTGCACCAATGTTGAACCTGCAAAATCGTAGAATCCCCAAGAATCCAAGAATCCACCTCCCCATTTCCAAGCTCCTACTATTGGATATACTAATCCAACATAAATAATAGTAAATATCATGAAGGAACCAATTTTAATACGCTCGGCTACTGCTCCAGAAACAATGGTCGCTGCCGTGGCCGCAAACATACCTTGGAAAAGGAAGTCTGTCCACCATGTATAACCGCCATCCGCATAATCCGGGGTCATTCCACCCTCAGGAGCTGCAATGCCAAAACCTGCAAATTTTAAAATTCCCATGTCCCCATCTTCAAAACCGGGGTACATAAGATTAAAACCAAAGGCGTAATACAATAATAAGCCTCCGGTAATGATAAATATGTTTTTAAATAAAATGTTAATTGTGTTTTTTTGTCTGGTCAAACCTATCTCTAAAAAGGCAAAACCTGTATGCATGAAGAATACCAATGCGGTAGCCAACATCATCCATATGTTATTCGCTGTAAATAATCCTGCGTCCATTTTCTTAATTTTTAGTTAGTTGATTTTACTTAGTTGATACCTGCCAATCCGCTTTCCTTAGTTCTAATTCGGTAAGCTTCAATCACGTCGGATACGAAAATTTTTCCATCACCAACATTACCGGAGTATGCTGTTTCCAATATTTTATCCACAGTTTTCTGAGCGTAGTCGTCAGATACTACAATAGTTAGATACCTTCTTTGAATGTCTGTAGTACTGTAGGATATACCACGGTAAACATGACCTTGTTTTTCATTTCCAACTCCGGTTACATCCCAGTAACTGAAGAAATTGACCTCGATTTGATGCAATGCTTCCTTGACCTCATCAAACTTGGATTTTCTGATAATTGCCTCGATTTTTTTCATTGTTTTGTTTGTTTTTAATGCCTCAAATGTATGTTAAAATAATTAACACCCTCATATTTTAGGGGGTAATGATGTAATTTTTATAGTTATAATAATTAACCCCCCTTAAAATTATAGGTATCTATATTTAAAAGGTGATATTTTGAGAATGTGCTCGAATTGAGTCATTGTATTTCAACAAAAATTGATAATAATGCACTAAAATGGTGTCTCTCGTTGAGAATTGTTTAGAAAATCGCTAAAAAGAAGAGAAAGTATGTAATTTTAAAAAATATAGGTTACAATGTTGCAATCATAACAACTTGCATAACCAAAGTCCAGCGGCAATAGCAAATATTCCGAGCATTACGCTCAGCCCCAAATATGCGGACATATAAAATATGGAGTGTTCTTTAAGAAGTATATGGCTTTCCAAAGCGAAAGTAGAGAAAGTGGTAAAGCCACCACAGAATCCTGTGGCCAATAGTAGCACTTGGTTTTCAGATAAATAATTATTCTTAACCGTAAGCCCAATTAGTATACCTATAATAAAACAACCTACTATGTTTACTAAAAAAGTGCCTAAATAAAAATTTGGAAAGTAGGAGTTCAGGGATTTAGAAATAAGGAAGCGTAAAAAACTTCCAATACCGCCACCAATGAATATTAGCAAAAACTGTTTCATTCCCTACAAAGGTATGAACTAAACAGCTTTTTTGTAATTCTCTGTGATTAAATTGATCGGGTAAATAACAGTTTTGCTATCACCGGAAATGGTCTTTGTAGGTCTTTTCGACTTTTTACTTACACTTTGTAAACTTGTAACGACCATTGCTACGTTCAAAACGATTAAGACTAGTAAGATTGTAAAAAATGTCATCATAATATTTGCCCCTGTAGATGAATAACGCAAAATTACGTTATTTGGTATATTATACGTGAAAAAGAGGCTTTTTGTTGTGTAAACGTTAATTTTTGTGGTGAATATAAAATTTGAGTTAATTCTTAAGTAAATACTTAATACAAAATAGAATTATTAAGAATATTATAAAGAATATTCCTACCCACTTGACCCCCTTATAGTTTTTTTGGTGCAGTCTTAGGTCCTTTTTATACATAAGAACAATAATAATGGAGAAAGTGATAGCAAATAAAGTTGCAAAAACAATTTGTCCTGTGCTGAACATATTTTTTATTTTTACGCAAAGCTAAAGTAAAACAGTAAAATTTAGGGTGAAATCTGCCAGAACTCGTATTAATGGCTGAACAAGTTAATTTTAGTAAGCCTTAGACTATAAAACAAATAGTGATGAAAAATAAAATCAATGCCGTTCAACGCTTTCATGAATCTTTTGGATTGGGAATATCTCAAGAAATGAAAGCAGATTTGGGCCCCTCCAAAAACCAACTGCGCTATAACTTAATGGACGAGGAAAATAAGGAATATCTAGAGGCGGCTTCTAATAATGACCTTGTAGAGGTTGCCGATGCCTTGGGCGATATGCTTTATATTCTTTGCGGAACCATTTTGGAGCATGGGATGCAATATAAAATAGAGGAAGTTTTTAATGAAATTCAGCGGAGTAACATGAGCAAATTAGGTGAAGATGGTAAACCAATTTATAGGGAAGACGGAAAGGTTTTAAAGGGGCCCAATTATTTTAAGCCAGATATAGCCACGATTTTAGATAAATAAAAAGGGGCCATTTGGCCCCTTTTAAGTATATTAACTATTGACTTTAAAGCGCCAACCATATTTGTCTTCCGACTTATTGTATTGAATATCGGTAATAATTTTTTTAAGCTTGGAAGCATAACTATTTTCCAGTTCCGGTAGCTCATAGTCTTTTTCCTTATAACCAAATGCTGAAATAGGTGAGATAACCGCGGCCGTACCTGCACCGAACATTTCTTTTAAACTCCCATCCTTGGCCGCCTTTACCACTTCGGTAACCGTAATTTTACGCACCTCAGTTGGGATACCATGGTCCTTGGCTATTTCCAAAATACTTTTTCTGGTGATTCCATCTAGAATTCTATCACTTGTGGGGCCAGTTATCAAAGTATCATTGATACGAATAAATATATTCATCGCTCCGGCCTCCTCTATGTATTCGTGTTCGGTATCATCGGTCCAGATGACTTGGTTATAACCCTTCTCTACGGCCAATTGGGTTGGATAGAATTGGCCGGCATAGTTTCCTCCGGCTTTTGCGAAACCAACTCCGCCATTAGCGGAACGAGAATAAGTTTGTTCTATAAGTACCTTGACTTTTCCGGAGAAATAAGAACCAGAAGGCGCACATGCTATAATAAACTTATACTCATCTGCCGGAGAGGCATGAAATCCATTGCCAGATGCAAAAATGAACGGTCTTATATATAAGGAAGAACCCTCTTTGGTAGGTATGAAGTCGCTATCTAATTGAATCAAAGTTGTTAACCCTTCAATAAAATACTCTTCAGGTAATTCAGGTATAGCCAATCTTTTTGCTGAAATATTCAGGCGTTTTTGGTTATCCAAAGGTCTGAATAGGAAAATATCCCCATTGTCGTCCTTATAGGCCTTCATTCCTTCAAAAATGGCTTGGCCATAATGAAAAACCTTAGCTGATGGATCAAGAGTAATAGGTTGATACGGCATAATTTTAGGAGTTTCCCAAGCGCCATTTCTATAATTGCACACTAACATATGGTCTGTGTATACGGAACCGAATTTCAGATTGTCGAAATCAACTTGATCTATTTTGGAGGTCTTTGCCTTTTCTACAGTTACGTTTACATTTTTCGTCTCTATACTCATCCTATGATATTCTTTAATTAAATTAAAATTAATCAAATATCCTGACCGGCCCTTCTTTTTTAAACTAAAAATGAAGAGTTTTGTAGCTACAATTTAATTTTTAAAAAATATGAAAGGTTTTAACATTTTACTTGTGTTTTTATTTACAGGTTTTACTGCATTTGGGCAAAATAATACAGTGAATATTGATGCTAAGAGCTCATTTGGAGCTTCTTTTACTGAAATAGATGTGGTAAGTATGGACAAAATGTTGGAAAAATACGAAAAGCTTAAGGTAAAAGATAGCGTTTCAGTCAAATTTAAGGGCAAGGTTTTGGAGGTTTGTCAAGCAAAAGGATGTTGGATGACCTTACAACTCAATGATGGTAATGAAGCAATGGTACGCTTTAAGGATTATGGTTTTTTTATGCCAAAGGATATTAGCGGTAAGGAAGTTGTTGTAAATGGTTTGGCCTTTGTTGAAGAAATGAGTGTGGACGACCAAAAACACTTTGCAAAGGATGGAGGTGCCACCCAAGAGGAAATAGCCAGGATTAAGGAACCAAAACGTACGTTTGGTTTTGAGGCAAGTGGTGTTCTCTTAAAAAATTAGTTTGAAAAGGGAAATCATTACTACAGGGGACGGTTCTAAAACCATACAAATCCAGGACTGGAACGAACAGTACCACTCCAAGCATGGAGCTATAAAGGAGGCATATCATGTATTTATAAAAAACGGTCTGGAATTGTTCCAAGGACAATCCATTAAAATTTTAGAAATAGGTTTAGGAACTGGACTTAACGCATTTATTACATTGCTAGAAGCACCAGGGAGAAAACTCGAAATTAACTATACAGGTGTTGAGGCTTACCCCGTTGAGGAAAATGAAATAAAAGAGCTCAATTATGTTTCGGAATTGGATGCTGATACACACAAGGAGTCTTTTATTTTGATTCACCAATCTCCTTGGGAAAGGACGATAACTCTAAAACCGTACTTCAAATTAAAAAAGGAAAAGAAGGATTTTCAGGATATTGAAAGTGTACATAAATTTAACTTGATCTATTTTGATGCTTTTGGTGCCCGGGTGCAACCTGAGTTATGGACGGCTCTAATTTTTCAGAAGATGTATAATGCACTCCTGACAGGTGGGGTTTTAGTCACTTATGCTGCTAAGGGAAGTGTACGCAGAGCTATGCAGGAAGTTGGGTTTGATGTTGAAAGGCTACCTGGCCCACCAGGAAAAAGGGAGATGTTAAGGGCAACCAAACCAAACTAGCAGCATAACTTTCGGTTAATTACTCTTAAAAAGCGACAATCTTTGTTAAATCGAAATTAAACCCATAACCACGCTGTTAAGAATATAATATCTTTGAGATATGAAGATATTGATAACAGGAGCGACGGGATTAGTAGGAACAGAATTGGTATCTCAGTGTCGAGCTAAAGGATACATAGTCAATTTTTTAACTACCAGTAAGAGTAAATTGGTGTCTGAGCCTGAGTTAAAAGGGTTTTATTGGAATCCTACTAAAAACGAAATAGATATTAGGTGTTTTGAAGGTGTTTCTGCAATTATAAATTTGGCAGGAACCAGTATTTCAAAAAGATGGACATCAAGCAATAAGAAACAAATTCTTAATAGCAGAATTGATTCTTTGGAAACCTTATATCAGGCTATAAATCAACTGCCGACCCATGCTATAAAATCGATTATTTCTGCGTCAGCTATTGGAATATATCCGAATTCTCTTTCCAATTATTATGAGGAGGATGAGAAAAAGGTCGACGACAGCTTTCTCGGGCGCGTGGTTGTTGAATGGGAGGAAAGGGCAGAAAAATTGAAAAGTTTAGGACTTATTGTGTCAAAAATCAGAATAGGTTTAGTATTGTCGGATAAGGGTGGTGCATTACCGCAAATGGCCAAGCCTGTGAAATTTTATGTAGGTGCGGCATTTGGCTCCGGTCTTCAATGGCAGTCATGGATCCATTTATCTGATTTAGCACGAATCTTTCTTTTCGTACTAGAAAATGAACTAGAAGGTGTTTTTAATGGTGTTTCGCCTAACCCAGTTAATAACAACAGGCTGATTAAAGAAATCGCCAAGGTTCTAAACCGTCCTTTAGTCTTGCCAAATATCCCAAAAATACTTATGAAAACAATACTTGGCGAAATGTCATATCTTCTTTTTGCAAGTCAAAGGGTGAGTAGCAAAAAAATAGAGGAAGAAGGATTTGTTTTCGAGTATCAGAACATTTGTTCGGCTTTAAAAGACATTTATCAGGAATCAGACTCCAGCCATAAAATATCCAAAGAAATAACTGAGGAATATGCGTCATAGGACATAACGAAATCTTAAGGAAAAATCTATAAATCCGCTTTTGGCGGATTTTTTTATAAACTTTGATGACATTTTGACATTTTTAAAGATTTGGCAGTACTTTTGCCGACTCAAATCGGAAGATAATAAGTCGTAAATCATGAGTGATAAGAATAAAACCGAAAATATAGAGGAGGAACTTTCTCAGGATCAAGTTTTGGAACAGGAAGAAATGGAGAACGATGTAAATGAGGAAGAAATGCAAGAAGAAGAAATTTCTGAAGAAGAACGATTGAAAGAGGAGCTTGGAAAGGAAAAGGATAAATTTTTAAGGCTTTTTGCGGAATTTGAGAATTATAAGAAAAGAACTTCCAAAGAGCGCATGGATTTGTTTAAGACAGCGGGTCAAGAAGTAATTGTATCCCTTTTACCTGTTTTGGATGACTTCGACAGGGCCTTAAAGGAACTTTCCAAATCAGAGGATACCGAAATGTTCAAAGGTGTGGAACTGATAAAGGTAAAGTTTAGGGAAACACTTAAGGCAAAGGGACTGCAAGAGGTGGAAGTAGAAGTGGGTGATACTTTTGATGCTGAAATTCATGAAGCTATTACACAAATCCCCGCGCCAAAGGAGAGTATGAAGGGTAAAGTAATTGATGTTATTGAAAAGGGCTTTAAGTTGGGTGATAGAATAATAAGGCATCCAAAAGTGGTAGTTGGAAACTAAAAAAGGAATATGAAGGAAGATTTTTATGAAATACTTGGTGTAAGTAAGAGTGCATCTGCCGCTGAAATAAAAAAGGCTTACAGGAAAAAGGCTTTACAGTACCATCCAGATAAAAATCCTGGCGATACCAAAGCGGAGGAGATGTTCAAGAAATCTGCGGAGGCATATGAGGTATTGAGTGACCCGAATAAAAAGTCAAAATATGACCAATTTGGTCATGCAGCCTTTGAAGGCGGTGGTTTCGGCGGAGGTGGAATGAATATGGATGATATATTCAGCCAATTTGGGGATATTTTTGGTAGTGCCTTTGGAGGTGGAGGTTTTAGCGGATTCGGAGGATTTGGTGGCGGTGGCCAGAGAAGAGTTAAAGGAAGTAATCTTAGAATCCGGGTAAAATTAAATTTGGAGGAGATTGCCAATGGGGTCGAGAAGAAAGTAAAGGTTAGAAGAAAAATCCAAGCGGAGGGTGTAACTTATAAAACGTGTACTACGTGTAACGGTAGAGGGCAGGTTACTAAAGTGCAAAATACAATTTTGGGTAGAATGCAAACGGCGGCAACCTGCAGTGCATGTGGAGGAAGTGGTCAAATACTGGATGGAAAGCCAGGAGATGCGGACGCCCAAGGTTTAAAAGTTTCCGAAGAAACGGTATCAATTAATATACCTGCAGGTGTGGAAGAGGGGATGCAACTAAAGGTTCCTAATAAAGGTAATGATGCGCCTGGAAATGGTGTTCCTGGGGACTTGTTGGTTGCAATTGAGACTCATGAACATGAAACGTTAAAACGTGAAGGGGATAACCTTCATTACGATTTGTATATAAGTATTTCTGATGCCATTCTAGGTACATCCAAGGAAATCGATGCTGTAGGTGGTAAGGTAAGAATTAAATTGGAACCAGGAATACAATCAGGCAAAATTTTAAGGTTACGAGGTAAAGGTATCTCAAGTCTAAATGGTTACGGCAGTGGGGATCTTTTGGTGCATGTGAACGTTTGGACCCCTAAGGAGTTGAATAAGGAACAAAGGGATTTCTTTGAACGTATGCAGGGTAGTGAAAACTTTGAGCCCAAGCCTGAGAAATCGGATAAATCATTTTTTGAAAAAGTAAAAGATATGTTCTCTTAAATGCTAAAAAATTTGGTGTTTAAATAAAAAACGTATATTTGAAACAATATTGGGAAACCAATATTAATTTTCTTTTTCATAGCAATTTTTTTCCCATCCTTGATTCTTTTGAGGGTGGGTTTTGTTTTTAGCCCTATTTAGTTTCCCATTTTTTTCTTGTAAAAAGGAAAAATTGTGGTAGTAACAATATTATTTTTAAACATAGGCCTATTTCCTTCGAACGGCGTGCGGTCTTTAAGGATAAATAAAATTGCAGATGAAAACATTTCAATATCTTTGAACAAATCGCTTACATGAATCATATTTTGGTTGCAAATAAGGTCTCCAAAAGCTATGGTGGCCACACTGCTTTGCAAAATGTTTCCATAGAAATCCCCAAGAATAGTATTTATGGTTTATTAGGGCCAAACGGTGCTGGTAAAACCACGCTAATTCGAATCATAAATCAAATAACTTACCCAGATCAGGGTGAACTTCTTTTTGAAGGGCAGCCTTTAAAAGCCGAACATATTTCCCAAATTGGTTATTTGCCAGAGGAAAGAGGTTTGTATAAGAGTATGAAGGTAGGTGAACAAGCTTTGTATTTGGCTCAGTTAAAAGGCTTGTCTAAAACTGATGCAAAACAAAAATTAAAGTATTGGTTTGATCGATTGGAGATTGGCGATTGGTGGAACAAGAAAATTCAAGAACTTTCCAAAGGGATGGCACAAAAAATACAATTCATTGTAACGGTGCTCCATGAACCCAAACTCTTAATCTTTGATGAACCCTTTAGTGGATTTGATCCCATCAACGCGAACACAATCAAAGATGAAATCTTAAAGTTAAAAGAGAACGGAACATCAATTATATTTTCCACGCACCGAATGGAATCCGTGGAGGAGTTATGTGAGTACATAGCCCTGATACATCGGTCTGAGAAAATTTTGGACGGTAAACTATCCGATATAAAAGAAGCGTACAAGAAAAATATATTCAAGGTTGCACTTGAAACTCAATACCCAATGGAGTTATTAGGACAGTTAAAAAAGGGTTTTCAAGTTTTGAATTCAGAATTCGAGGCCAATCAACTTAGTTTTTCGGTACAATTGCCATCAAGTAACTCAGGCGAATTGTTGAGCTTATTGGGTTCAAAGGGCAACATAAAAAACTTTACAGAGACCATACCCTCCACAAACGAAATATTTATTAGAACGGTAGAAAGCAAAGGTATCGCCCATGAGTAAATTACTGCTGATCATCAAAAGAGAATACTTGGCCAAAGTAAGGAATAAGTCTTTTGTAATAATGACTTTTCTAAGTCCTTTCCTAATGGTAGGTATGATAGTCCTTATTGCCTACCTGACCAAGCTTAACGATAACGAGAAAAGGGTGATTGCAGTCCTAAACGAAAGCGATTTCTTTTCAAATGAATTCATAACCTCGGAGAGTACTTCTTTTGTCAAGTTTAGGGATATTTCTTTAGAGCAAGCTAAGGATTCAACAATGAACATGGGGTATTATGGATTGGTCTATTTGCCCAATGAAAACAATTTAGAGCAAGTTAGCCAGAGGTCTTTTTTCTATAGTAAGGAGGCTCCTAGTACAAATGCCCTTGAACGCCTGGAACGTATTTTTAAGGAGCGATTAAAGCAGGAGCGACTTCGCGAGTTTGGAATTTCTGCCAGTGAGTATGCCGAAATGGATAATGAGTACGAATTGAATATTTCCACCTATGATGGGGAACATAATTTAAAGGGTATTAATGAAATAAAGGCCATCATTGGAGGAGGCTTTGGTTATTTGATTATGATGTTCATTATTATTTATGGAGGCTTTGTAATGCGGAGTGTTATCGAGGAAAAAACCAGTAGAATTATTGAGGTAATTATATCTTCCGTTAAGCCGTTTCAACTAATGCTTGGTAAAATAATTGGTACTTCATTGGCTGGTATTACTCAATTCGGTATATGGATAATATCTGGAGGGGTATTACTATTCGTAGCCATGGCCCTATTCGATATTGATCCCACAAGTATTTCCGAAGGAGGTATGAGTCCTGGAATTGGAAATACACCTAATCCTATAACTTCCTCCGCAGATACAACGATGCTCCTTTATGCGCAGGAGATTTTGGATATTCCGTGGGTACTTTTAATTTTCTTCTTTATCATATATTTCATTTTGGGTTATTTAATATATAGTTCTATTTATGCTGCCATAGGTGCTGCGGTAGACAATGAAACGGATACACAGCAATTTATATTTCCAATAATTTTGCCCCTCATGTTGGCTATTTATGTTGGCTTCTTTTCCGTGTTCAGCAATCCACATGGTCCTATAGCGGTCGGGTTTTCTTTATTTCCGCTTACCTCTCCAATTGTTATGCTTATGCGTCTTCCCGGTGGTATAGGGGAGGGAGGCGTTCCAATATGGCAGCTGATATCATCTATTTTGATTTTAATAGCTACCTTTATTGGTATCGTTTGGCTGGCGGCAAAAATATATAGGGTTGGGATACTGATGTACGGTAAAAAGCCGAGCTACAAGGAGTTGATTAAATGGCTTAAATATTAATCATGGCTCAGGAGGAAAAGGAAAAACTAAAGGAAATTATTGAAGAGGATATCTGGGGATCTATCAAAGAATTTCTAGACCTTGGATTTCACTACACCACAGGTGACAAGTCTATTCATATCACTATAGGGTTATTGTTAGTACTAACACTGGCCTTCGTAGTAACCAGTTTTTTTCTGCAGTGGATTCGTAAGCTGTTCACAAGAAGGATGGAATCCGAGGATAAACTGAAGTTTGTAAGCATCTTCAAATTTATTAAGTACGTAGTCTATATTCTGGTGATACTTTTTACGATGAGCGCTGCGGGAATTGATATTACCATACTAATCACCGCATCAGCAGCACTTTTTGTAGGACTTGGACTGGCTTTACAGGAACTATTTCAAGATATTATAGGAGGTATTTTCATCATAGTAGATAAATCACTCAGGGTGGGTGACATTATTGAGGTGGACCAAAAGGTAGGTAAGGTATTTGAAATAAAGCTTAGAACAACACGTGCAATAACAAGAGATGATAAAATTATTATCATACCCAATCACCACTTCATCAGTGATATTGTATATAACTACACCCAAAATCATAAAACTACAAGGGAGAGCGTAAAAGTAGGGGTCGCCTACGGAAGTGATGTTCAACTTGTAACCAATATTTTGGAATCTATTGTAAAGGGGCAAAGGGGTGTATTAAAAAGCCCCAAACCATTCGTGCTTTTCGAAGATTTCGGTGATTCTGCTCTATTATTTTCTTTAAGCTTTTATATAGGTGATAGCTTCTCTGACCCAAGAATAAAAAGTGATTTGCGATATAAAATCGATGCAGCTTTCAGGGAAAATAAAGTTACCATACCATTTCCTCAAAGAGATGTGCATATTTTCCAACAGGCTCCATTTCAGCATAGTAATGTCCAAAAAGATATCAATAAGTAATGAGCAGGTTTAAATGGTTCCTGTTTATAGTAATAATTGCATACTATACCGGTTGGGGTCAAACACCGGATGTTTTTAGGGCGGAATATATGTTAATGCCTGAAAATAGGGCTGGTGTAGAAACTTCTAGGATAAAGTTACTTGCAAATATCCCTATTCCTGTTCGTGGAAAAAAGGACTATGTGGTCGTTGGTAGTGAATATAATCGATACAATTTTGAAGTACCTGATACTCTGTTTACAGACTCCGGGGATTTAAAGAAACTACATATCATAGATGTAAACCTTGCTTATGTATACAAACTTACGGAGGAATGGCGGTTGGTCGGGGTTGTAACACCAAGGTGGTCCTCAAATTTTGTTGAGGAATTGCAAGAAGATGATTTTAATATAAATTACACCGTTGGCGCGTATCAGGATAAAAAAAATGTAGAAAAACCCTTTAGGCTGGTTTTAGGGCTATCTTATAATTCTACCTCACCCGTGCAAGTTCCGTTACCCGTACTATATTATGAAAAACGTTTTCGTCCTAATTGGTCCTATGTTTTAGGAGTGCCAAAATCAGGAATGAAATATTTTACCCCAAAAGGACATTTTCTACAAACTGAGTTGTTTTTAGACGGGTATTATGTTAATATTCAGAATAATATTTTGCTTTCGGGGAATACGCTTTCTACGGATGTATCGTACACGGCATTATTATTGACGCTGGGATATCAGTATAAGATAACAAAGGATATGTCCATATATCTCGTAGGTGGTCATTCACTTTTTCAAAATGGGGCCTTAAGAGATAATGAACGACAGGATATTTTTACGTTGAACGATGAAGCTGGATTATATTTTAGAACTGGTTTCAGAATAGGAATTTAAAAAGAAGTTATGTCAAAAATTTTAGTAATAGAAGATGAAGCGGCAATTAGAAGGGTATTGGTTAAAATCCTTTCGGAAGAAAGTGATGCTTATATGGTGGAGGAAGCCGAAGATGGTCTAAAGGGGCTGGAAACAATAAAAAATAATGACTACGACCTGGTCTTATGCGATATTAAAATGCCTAAAATGGATGGTGTTGAGGTATTGGAAGCTGCAAGAAAAATTAAGCCAGAAATACCCTTTATTATGATTTCCGGGCACGGAGATTTAGATACTGCTGTAAACACAATGCGATTGGGAGCTTTCGATTATATATCCAAACCGCCCGATTTAAATCGGTTATTGACAACTGTTCGAAATGCCCTGGACCGAAAGGATTTAGTGGTTGAAAACAAAATTCTAAAAAAGAAAGTCAGTAAAAATTATGAAATGATTGGGGAAAGCGATGAGATTTCCGCAATAAAAGATATAATAGAAAAAGTCGCACCAACTGATGCAAGGGTTCTTATCACGGGTGCTAACGGAACTGGAAAGGAATTAGTGGCTCATTGGTTGCATGAGAAGAGTTCCCGCAGTAAAGCTCCATTTATTGAAGTGAACTGTGCTGCGATTCCTTCCGAGTTAATCGAGAGTGAGTTGTTCGGCCATGTTAAAGGGGCGTTTACCTCAGCAGTAAAAGATAGGGCCGGGAAATTTGAAGCGGCCAATAAGGGTACTATATTTTTGGATGAAATCGGGGATATGAGTCTTTCCGCACAAGCTAAGGTACTAAGGGCCTTACAGGAAAATAAAATATCAAGGGTAGGTACTGACAAGGATATTAAAGTAGATGTTAGGGTACTCGCTGCCACAAATAAAAACCTACAGAAGGAGATAGAGGACGGCAGGTTTCGCGAGGACCTTTATCACAGATTAGCCGTTATTTTAATAAAGGTACCTAGCCTCAATGAAAGAAGGGGTGATATTCCCTTGTTAATCAATCACTTTTCAGAGAAAATTACTAAGGAACAGGGTATGCCCGCCAAAACATTTTCCGATAAGGCAACAGGGCTATTGAAAGCCTATGATTGGACAGGTAATATAAGAGAGCTTAGAAATGTGGTTGAGAGACTCATTATTTTAGGAGGTGAAGAAGTGTCCGAAGAGGACGTAAAGCTTTTTGCCAGTAAATAGTCCTGGAATTATTTGCTTACACAATCGTTAAGCAGCTCCATAGCGCCAAGGGTAATCTCTTTTGTCCTTAAATAATAATACTTTTTACCTTCGGTGAGGGTTTCACTAAGGAGTTGATTTTCGCATTGTTCAACGATGTTTTTTGTGAAACTGTGGGCTTCTTTACAATCCACGGTTTCCACAACCGTGTTTAATGAATTCCTGTATTTTTCTAAAGATTGGTCAATTTTCGTGTAGATTGCCTTTACAGGTTTATACGTGGTAGAATTACCATTTTCGAATTCCTTGGAAGTTATTTCGTTACTCCGGGCTGTACTGACATTTCTGTGAAATTCATGCTCCTTTAGTTGGTTTAGACTTTCTATAGTACTTTCCAGCGACATCGATAACAAATCCTTTGCAACATCTATGTTCTCCTCCTTCGTGGCTAATTTTAAATTTTTAATACTATTCTGGAGTCCTTCCTCCGCAAATATACAGCCGCAATTGGATAGTTTTTTTTCAGTTTTTTGAATTGCGCTTATCGCTTTAAAGGCATGATATCTCAAAATATTTATATCAATATTTTCCAAAGCCTTTTCCGTTTGTGATTTTACAAAATCAATATTAGCACCGGCGTATTGGCATTCCTTATCACTTTTAAACGAAGTAAGCGATAACAAAACTAGAAGCAGTGAAAGGGTTCTATATGTTTTGGACATAGATAGGCGTATTAAGTTGTAAAATTTGGGACTTTACAGCGGTAAAATTAAGTATTGAAAGTTGTGGTTTATTATTTTTTCGACCGAATACCTTACTCGCTCGTTTATCGGACAAATAGCACATTTCCCTTGGTAAAGCACTATTTTTTTTAACATTTGAGAACGGTTCATCGATTAAAACTTTATATTTCAGCATGGATTATATAAATACGGAGCAGTACAGGGTAAAGGGAAAACTTAAAATAGCGGATGTAGCCACCCTTGAGGATTTTGGGCGAAGTGATAAAAAATTAAAAAAAGATCTCAAAAAGATTAGGAGGGATCTTGGAGAATTTCAGGATACACTTTATGCCCATAACAAGTATAGCGTCCTAATCTGTCTTCAAGGAATGGATACGGCGGGAAAAGATAGTTTAATACGAGAAGTTTTCAAGGACTTTAATGTAAGAGGCGTACAGGTACATAGTTTTAAGGTACCCACCGAATTGGAATTGGACCACAATTACCTATGGCGTCATTATTTGGCACTACCTGCCAAGGGTAAATTTGGAGTATTTAATAGAACACATTACGAGAATGTACTCGTAACTAGAGTTCATCCGGAGTATATTTTAAGTGAACGTATTCCAGGTATTCATGAGGTGGAAGATATTGATGAAAAATTCTGGGAAAAAAGGTTCGAGCAGATTAATAATTTTGAAAGGCATCTCCATGAGAATGGTACTATAATCTTTAAGTTTTTCCTTAATCTTTCTAAAGAAGAACAACGTCAGAGGCTTTTAAGAAGGCTCTCCATACGAGAAAAGCATTGGAAATTTTCTCCAGGAGATTTAAAGGAAAGAAAGCTTTGGAATAAGTATAGATATTGCTATGAAGAAGCCATTAACAATACAACCAAAGAACATGCTCCATGGTATACCATTCCTGCGGATAATAAAAAGGCGGCCCGTGTCATCGTAGCCAAGATACTTTTAGAAAGGTTAAAAAAGTATAAAGATATCAAGGAGCAGGTGCTGGAAGATGAAATAATGGCTAATTTAGACGCTTATGAAAATCAACTACGTAGTGAAAAGGAAGATTGATCTAATCCTAATTTGTTTTATTTTTATTCAACTGGGACATGCCCAAAAGACCGATGAAGAACAAATAAAGGCTATTTATAATACAGCACTTACAAAAGGTAAGTCCTATGATTGGCTTAACTATCTATCTAACCAGATTGGAGGACGATTGTCGGGTTCAATTCAAGCGCAGAGGGCAGTCAACTATACCAAACAACAGTTAGACTCAATAGGTTTGGATAATGTTTGGTTACAACCGGTTATGGTTCCCAAATGGGTGCGGGGAACTCCTGAATTTGCTTACTTTGAAACATCGCCCGGGGTTACTACAAATATTCCAATTGTCGCACTCGGGGGGTCAGTGCCAACGCCTCCTACCGGGGTTAAATCGGAACTAATCGAGGTCAGAGCTATTGAGGAATTGGCTGAACTAGGAGAGGAAAAAATCAAAGGGAAAATTGTTTTTTACAATAGACCTATGGACCCCACCCAAATAAACACTTTTTCGGCTTATTCGGGATGTGTGGACCAACGTTATGCAGGTGCAATGGAAGCTGCAAAATATGGTGCTTTGGGTGTAATTGTTAGGTCCATGAATTTAAGACTCGACGACTATCCGCATACGGGTTCCATGAGTTACGGGGATGTACCGGAAAACAAAAGGATACCAGCTGCGGCCATTAGTACCAATGCTGCAGAACTTTTGAGCACAACGCTTAAATTGAATCCGAGTATACAATTTTATTTTAAGCAAAATTGTAAGCAGTATGCGGACGTAGAATCCTATAATGTCATTGGTGAAATTACCGGAAGTACGTATCCAAAGGAGGTTATGGTCGTTGGAGGGCATTTAGATTCTTGGGATTTAGGTGATGGATCTCATGATGATGGAGCGGGTTGTGTTCAAAGTATGGAAGTATTGAACCTTATAAAAGAAACAGGATATAAACCGAAGAGGACCATAAGAGTTGTCTTATTTATGAATGAGGAAAATGGATTAAGGGGAGGTACAGAATATGCTAAAGTAGCTGAAAGTAAGAGTGAGATGCATATTTTTGCCCTAGAAAGCGATTCAGGTGGATTTACACCGCGTGGTTTTACTTTTGATGGACCGGATTCCAGTTTGGAAAAAATTAAGAGTTGGCAGGGGCTATTTGAGCCTTATCTTGTTCATATGTTCAAAAAAGGGGGAAGCGGTGCCGATATTGGACCGTTAAAGAATGAAAATATAATGCTTGCTGGATTACGGCCAGATTCCCAACGCTATTTCGATTATCATCATGCTGAAAATGATACCTTTGAACATGTAAATAAAAGGGAGTTGGAATTAGGTGCAGCATCTATGACAAGTTTAATTTACCTTGTTGATAAGTACGGCTTAACTCTGGAAAACTAAGTCTGTATTCATTGAAATTAGAATGCCAACTACCAACTTTTATGTAACTTTGCGGCTCATTTAAAAATAGTAAAATGGAAGACGGATTATACGCAAAGTTCAATACTTCAAAGGGCGAAATATTGGTAAAACTTACCTATGATAAAACGCCGGGAACAGTTGGAAATTTTGTGGCCTTGGCCGAAGGTAAAAAGAAAAATTCGGTAAAAGACTTAGGAGAACCTTATTATGATGGATTGAAATTTCATAGGGTAATTCCCGATTTTATGGTTCAGGGAGGTTGTCCACAAGGAACGGGTACTGGCGATGCCGGTTATAAATTTGATGATGAGTTTCATCCTGAATTAAAGCACAGCGGTCCTGGGGTATTATCAATGGCAAATGCAGGACCTGGAACTAATGGCAGTCAATTTTTTATAACCCATGTGCCTACTCCGTGGTTAGATGGAAAGCACACTGTTTTTGGAAATGTTGCTGCTGGACAGGAAGTGGTAGACGACATAGCCCAAGGGGATACCATTGAATCTCTTGAAATTCTTAGGGTCGGGGAGGAAGCTAAAGCATGGGATGCTGTTAAGGCCTTTGATTCATTTGTAGCATCGAAAGAGGAACGATTAGCGGCTGCAAAAGCTGCACAAGCTGCTGCGTTGGATAAAATTTCTTCTGGATTCGATGAGACAGAATCCGGACTTCGATATAAGATGATTCAAAAAGGAGATGGACCGAAAGCGGAAAAGGGAAAGAAAGTAGCTGTTCATTATGAAGGTTCCTTAACCGACGGTCAGGTATTCGATTCTTCTTATAAAAGGAATTCACCCATTGAATTTCAATTGGGAATAGGTCAAGTTATTCCAGGTTGGGACGAAGGTATCTCGTTATTGCAAGTTGGTGATAAGGCCCGTTTTGTAATACCCTCTGAGTTGGCTTATGGAAGTGCGGGTGCCGGAGGTGTTATCCCTCCAGATGCCACACTTATTTTCGATGTGGAATTGATGAGGGTTGGATAACCTTTCTTTAATTGATAAATACAAGAAACCTCTGGTCTTAAACAGAGGTTTTTTATTTTTTGCTATGGTAGCTGGCAAACAATAAGATAGCATTGAACAAAACCAGCAACATAATTATAGCTAAGAATATTTTCATGGGGAATAGGGATAAAAGGTTAGCCAAAATGTTTCCTTCTCTAAATGGATAACAATTTGTTCTTTGAAAACCCTACTTTGTGATATATAAAGTGTTTAATTTTTTTTCTTTCTCAAACTAGTTGCCAACATAGCTATATTAACGAGTATAAGAAGAAGAAGTACGCCGAAAAAAGTATTCATAGGTCAGTTTTATATTGGGGAAACTGAGATTGTTTAATAGAGAGATTCAAAAGGTTTAAAAGGTTGCGTTGATTTTTATTAAAAATAAAAGCCCGGAAAAAATCCGGGCTTTAGAACTATAAAAAAGTTTATACGTTACCTAGTCAACAACTTTCACATTAACGGCGTTCAATCCTTTTTTACCTTGTTGTAGTTCAAATTCTACAACATCACCTTCACGAACTTCGTCGATTAAGCCAGAAATGTGTACAAAATGATCTGTGTTTGAACCATCTTCAGTGATGAAACCATAACCTTTGGAATCGTTGAAGAATTTTACTGTTCCTTTACTCATAATAGAAAAAATTATATATTAATTAAAGCGCGAAGATAGTACATAAATATTTAATTAATAGCTTTTTACAACGTTATCTTAATATTAAGGATTTCAGCAATATATAACGGCAAGGCCTTAATCTATTAATTATGCAGTTGGGTCAGGTGTCATTCTCAAATAAGGTTTTATTTCTTCGACACCTTTGGTAAACATTTCCTTGGCCTCATCAGTTGAAATTGCTGGGCTTACGACAACATCGTTGCCATGTTCCCAATTAGCAGGTGTTGCCACCTTGTGATACGCTGTTAGCTGTAATGAATCTATCACTCTTAGTAACTCGTAAAAATTTCTTCCTGTAGAGGCTGGATAAGTAAGAATCAGTTTTACGGATTTATCCGGTGCAATAATAAATACGGAACGCACCGTAAGATTGCTATCCGCTTTTGGGTGAATCATATCGTAGAGTGTGGAGACTTTTTTGTCCTCATCCGCAATTATGGGAAAGTTGACTGTTGTCTTCTGTACCTCGTTAATATCCTTGATCCATTCGTTGTGTGATGCCGCACCGTCTACGCTTAGCGCCAACATTTTCACATTTCTTTTATCAAATTCCGGTTTAAAGTTCGCTGCGGTTCCCAGTTCAGTGGTGCAAACAGGAGTAAAGTCTGCAGGGTGAGAGAACAATATTCCCCAACTATCTCCTAAATAATCATATAAATTTATAGTTCCCATTGAACTGTCCGCTGTAAAATCCGGTGCTTTATCACCTAATCGTATTGTTGCCATTTTATTTTATTTTTAATAACCCTATAAAATTACTAGATTATTAATAGTATTAAGGGAATATTAAGGTTAAAAGTCTATTAAAGTTTTTAAATTTAAGAAATGGAAGATTTGGAAAAATTGCGCTACCCCATAGGACATTTTCATTGTCCAAAGGTCATTACAAAGGAGTATAGGGAATCTTGGATAAGGGAATTAGAACACTTACCAGAGAAACTGAGTGGCCTAGTGCTGAAATTGGATGAGGAACAGTTGGAAACTCCTTATAGACAAGATGGTTGGACGGTCCGGCAATTGGTTCATCATATTGCAGACAGCCATCACCATAGCTATACCCGATTCAAATGGGCACTTACAGAAGAAGAACCTCTAATCAAGGCCTATGAGGAAAAGAAATGGAGCAATTTGTTTGATTCCCGAACCGCTCCAATAGAAATTTCCCTAGATTATTTACTGGCGCTTCATACAAAACTAGTTTATTTGTTAAAAGGTTTAAGTGAATCGGACTTCAACAAGGGCTACATGCATCCTGATGGAGATACTAAGGTTACCGTGGCAGAAAATATTGGCAAATATGCCTGGCATGGCAATCATCATTTCGCCCATATTGAGAATTTAGCAATAAGAAAGGGTTGGTAGGAGTCTATATTTTTTTCATTAATAAATACATTGACTTTTCTTCTTCGATAACATTTTCGAAGGGTACTTTGGTGTTGTCAACTATGGAAAATTTATTGGCCAAATAAAATGGTAACGCCTTCCCTTTTTGCATAGACTCTAAGAATACTACTTTTTTAGAAAGTTTAGTGGCGATGTTTCCAACAAATTGAAGGCACTCTTTTCCAATTCCCTTTCCGGAAAATTCTTTGAGAAGGTAAATTTTATCTAAATAGAGTGCTTGATGATTCCTGTATTCTAGAATTTCTTTATTCAGTGTAATCTTTAATATTCCAACATAAGTGTGGTCTGACTTAATTAGATATAGGGCGGTATCCAAGTCCTGCTCCTCTTTTAATAAGACTTCATGGGTAAAGCTGTTTTGTATATAAGTTGTGGTATCCCCATTTGGCCATAAGTGTCTGTAATGTTGATTATAAGCTCTTGTTCCTATTTCAATATAGGTATTGTAAAAACCTGGTTCAAGTGGTTCAAATTGAACACCCTCGTTCATTGTCTTAGATAATACTACAGTTTTCAAAGTATAATTAAGAGGATTTCCATTTAATATTACAGCCAATACTAGGTTTTTGAGGTTCTTTTACCTCACTTCCACTAAGAAGGGCATCCATAGCTCCCATCAGGTCACTACCGGTCAAGGGTATTCCGTTTTCGGGCCGGGAATCATCTAACTGCCCTCTATATATTAAGGTTAAATCAGCATCAAATAAATAGAAATCAGGTGTACATGCAGCATCATAGGCCTTAGCAACCTCCTGGGTTTTGTCGTATAGATAAGGAAACGTATAATCCTCTTCCTTAGCCTTTTTCTTCATAAGGTTGGGCCCATCTTGGGGGTAATTCTCGACATCATTGCTCGATATCGCAATAAACTGTATACCCTTGGATCGATAAATCTTGGCGAGTTCCGATATTTTTGGGTTTACATGAATAACAAAAGGGCAATGGTTACAGATAAACATTACTACCGTTCCCTTTGCGCCACTTAGTTCTTCAAGATTCAAAATTTTCCCTGAAACGGTATCCAAAAGATTAAATTTTGGAGCTTTTGTTCCCAGTTTCAGCATATTACTTTCAGTCCTTGCCATGGTAAAAATTTTACTGAACAAAGTTATAAAAACTATAAGTGTTGCGAATGGAAGAATCTATTCTTAACTTATATAACATTAAAATACTAATTATGGAAAAATCATACATATCATTGTCCGAAGCTATCAATGCACTTAAAAAGGAGGGTTTCACCGAGGATTTTAATCTATGCGATGCTGGTGTGGAGAATAAGTCGAAAAAGAAAATTCACAAAGCGGTCGATTTAAATGTTATTAAATTTTATCGATTTGAAGGACAAACAAGTCCAGATGATAGTACCATTCTGTACGTAATTGAAACCAGTACAGGAGAAAAAGGGCTATTAGTAGATGCTTATGGGGCCTATGCGGGTAATATTTCCAGAGAGATGATAAAAAAGCTTAAGATTCAATAATATCCATTTATTACAAAGGTTTTATTGTTTTTCGGATTTATTAATGGCTCATAGTGATTTAGGGCTAAATTACTATATTGCCAATCTTGTTTAGTTAAAAGGAAAAACCTTTTAAAAAATAAGATTGTTTTATGCTTGATACTATTTTTTTGACGGAAGTTTTTCTGGATAATGTTCAAATTAATTTTGATAGTGAGGCCCTTTGGCTAATGAACATTGTCTTAGCATTGGTTATGTTTGGTATTGCGTTAGAGATTTCGGTCAATGATTTTAAACAACTTTGGGTAAAACCAAAACCAGTGCTTGTTGGTTTTTTCAGTCAGTTTTTTTTGCTTCCGGCAATAACTTTTATTTTGGTCTATTTTCTAAGACCGTATCCTAGTGTAGCTTTGGGGATGTTTATGGTAGCGGCATGTCCCGGCGGAAACATTTCCAACTACATCACCCATTTGGCGGGAGGAAACACAGCGCTTTCTGTATGTCTTACGGCTATCGCTACCCTAGTTGCAATATTTATGACACCCTTTAATCTGGAATTCTGGGGAGGTATGTATCCACCTACTGCTGAATTGCTGAATTCAGTGGCTATTGAGCCAATTGAGATGGTAAAACTTGTCGCTTTACTATTAGGAGTTCCTTTAATTTTGGGTATGTTAATGAATCACTGGAAACCATCACTATCAAATAAATTGGCCAAAGTATTTAAAATTGTTTCGTTGGTATTTTTTATTTTTTTGGTTTTTTTGGCATTGGCAAAAAATATAACGGTTTTCCTCGATTATATTCTGTACATTTTTTGGATTGTCTTAATACACAATTTAATGGCATTCCTAGGTGGATATAGCCTTTCAAAAATTTTTAGACTGGATTCCAAAAATACCAGGTCCATTACCATAGAAACTGGAATACAGAATTCTGGATTGGGTCTCTTATTGATTTTTACTTTTTTTGATGGTCTAGGGGGCATGGCCCTTCTTGCTGCTTTTTGGGGCATATGGCATATGGTTTCAGGACTGCTATTGGCAAGTTATTGGAATTTTAAACCTTTAAAAGGTAAGAAGCTTGCATGAAAAACTTTATGTATAACCTAGTTAAGAACTACGTTAAAACGGGGCTTTATTCCTATCATAAGCAAATAGAGGTTATTGGTTTGGATAATGTACCAAAAGATAAACCTGTATTGTTTTTGCCAAATCACCAAAGTGCCCTTTTGGATGTGTTATTAATAGCCGTCGATTGCAATAGGAAACCTTATTTTTTAACTCGATCGGATGTTTTTGGTAAACCCTTACTAAATAAAGTATTTAATTTTTTCCAGATGATTCCGGTGTATCGAATCCGAGATGGACGTAGTTCCCTGAGTAAAAACGAGGAAGTTTTTAATACCTGTTCAGAAATTCTGGGAGAGAACAAATCATTGGTGATGTTTCCAGAAGCCAATCATAATCTAAAGCGAAGGGTAAGGCCTTTGAGCAAAGGATTTACCCGAATAGTTTTAAGGACAATTCGGCAGAATTCTAATTTGGATTTACAAATTGTCCCTGTGGGCTTAAATTATAAGGATGCAACAAGCTTTCCGGATTCTGTAACAATTTATTATGGTGCACCTATATCAGTGAACGAGCTCTATGATGCATCTGATAGTAAAGGTTCCCAAAAAAGGATGAAGAGAAAAGTTTCAAACGCGTTAAAAAGGCTTACTACTCATATAGAATCAGAAGCTGACTATGGCAATGTTTTACAAAGTTTGGAAGCGGAAAAGGTTTCTTTTTTAAGGCCAAATACCGTAAATGAATGTATAAATAAATTAAATATCAAAAAAATAACTCCCATAGAAAATGTTCCTTCCAAATCCAGTAGTTTTTCCTTTTTTAAGATCTTGATAGGAATTTTAAACTTTCCAATATGGATATCATGGAATTTCTTTGTTAAACCTAAGATTTGGGAACAGGAGTTTATTGGAACTTTGAGATTTGCGACGGCTTTGGTAGGTTTTACGGTTTATTATCTAATTCTATTCATTGCAGTCTCCCTTATTTGGAGTTTTACAATGGCTTTGTTCGTTATAATTGCAATTTTCTTACTCAATCGAATTTTAGTAAAATTGACCTAAGCATTATTTTCCTAAACGAAAAACGACCCTTAAAAAAGGGCCGTTGATTTGAATTTTAAAAACTTATTTTAAATATCGTCGAAGCTTACGTCCGTAAAATTACCACTCGAGTTAGCATCGTTGGCGGTACTTGTTTCCTCTTCTTCTTCTTTTTTGAAATCTTTTTGATGTCTCTCTGAAATTACCTCCGTACCTTTTTCGTCTATAATGAAATCCATCATTTCGGCTACATTTTCCCTAAAAGCTTCAAAATCTTCTTTGTAGAGATAAATCTTGTGTTTTTTGTAGTGGAAAGAACCATCGTCGTGTGTAAATTTCTTACTCTCTGTAATCGTTAAATAATAGTCCCCAGCCTTCGTGCTACGAACATCAAAAAAATAAGTTCTTCTACCTGCTCTTAAAACTTTTGAGTGAATTTCCTCTTGATCCATTAAATCTCTGTCGCTCATTTCCTAATTATATTCTATGGTTAGTCTACCAAAAATGGAAAAAAAAATGTTATTCGGCAACTAATTTTTAGTTTTCTTTCTCTGATAGTTGATTCTTATAAAGCTCTTTATAGTAGCCGTCTATCATATTTAATTTCTCGTGTGTGCCTTCCTGTATTAGCCTACCGTCCTCTAAAACCAAAATTTTATCAGCATTTTTGGCGGAAGATACTCTATGGCTTACAATTAATGTGGTCTTTTCCTTGGAGGCTTTTTTTAGATTGTTTAGGATTTCTTCCTCTGTCTCCGTGTCAACCGCCGAAAGACAATCATCAAACAAATATATTTTTGGATTTTTTATGAGTGCCCTTGCTATGGAGACCCTTTGTTTTTGTCCGCCACTTAGGGTAATGCCCCGTTCACCTAAAACGGTATCGTATTTTTTGGAAAAGCCCATGATATTTTCGTGTACCACAGCATCTTTTGCAATGGAAACTATCTCCTCATCCGTGGCATCTTCCTTACCAAATTTGATATTGTTTTTTATACTGTCCGAAAACAAGAACGCATCTTGTGGAACAGCTCCTATGGACCCTCTTAAACTTGTGAGCTCAAAATCTTTGATAGGTTTACTGTCAATCAATATTTCACCAGATGTAACATCATACAGACGTGCGACCAAATCTAAAATGGTTGATTTTCCTGAACCCGTTTTCCCAAGAATAGCAATAGTTTCACCTGGCTTGATAGTAAAAGAAATTTTTTTGAGGGCATTTATTTCCGTGTCCTCATAAGTAAAACTTACATCTTTGAATTCTATTTCACCTTCCAAGTCTTTAAGTTGAATATTTCCGTTTTCCAACTCCGAATGCTGGTCTAAAAATTCGTTGATTCTTTTTTGACTTGCCTCGGCTCTTTGTACTATGGAGGTGAGCCATCCAACGATGGCTACCGGCCATGTAAGCATGTTTACGTATAGAATAAATTCTGCAATCAGGCCTACACCGATTTCACCTCTTATATATTGCATTCCACCTATATAGATGACTAGGATATTACTTATACCTATTAGTAAGATCATCAGCGGAAAGAACCATGCATTAACCCGCGCCAAACTCATACTCTTATCTTTACCGTCATTCGCCAATACGTTCAATTCGGCATTGGTCTGAGGTTCCAGAGTATAAGCTTTTATTACCGACACACCAGAAAATACTTCCTGTGTAAAAGTGGACAACGTCGATAAATATTCTTGGACAATGGTACTTCTTTTGTGTATTATCTTACTTATTTTGTAAATTAACACAGAGAGAATGGGTAATGGCAACAGCGTGTAAGCGGCTAATGTGGGTGCTTTTATGAACATAAGAGGAACAAGGCAGACAAAGAGCGTTAAGGTTTGTATACCGTACATAATTGCAGGACCGGCATATAAACGAACTTGATTCACATCTTCACTAATGCGATTCATTAAGTCACCAGTTCTATTTTGTTTATAAAAATTGAGACTAAGATTTTGGTAGTGGTCAAAAATCTCATTTTTTAAATCATATTCTATGTAGCGAGAAACATTGATTATGGTTTGCCGCATTAAGAAGGTAAAAAAACCAGATAGTAAAGCAGCACCCACAATAATCAAAATGTATTCCAATAGAAGGTCTCTTGCCGCTGTTTCGGCAATTTCTGTATTTAAAAATTGCTCAACAACTGTAATTATTTTATTTACATAGGATGGCATAACCAATTGGAAGACTCTAGCAATAATGGTTATGATAATTCCTAAGAAGAGTTTAAGCCAGTATTTTTTAAAGTATTTATTAAGATGCCTAAGTTCCTTCATGGAAAAATACGGGTAGTTGTTTAAAATTACAGTCTTCAAAGATAGGTTTTTTGCTTTCTAATTAAATGTTATAAAATACCTAAGATTTATATCGTGTATATTAAGTCTCCCATTTAATCAATTTCACTAAAAATCCTATTCTAGGATAAACATTCAAATACAATGGTTTGTTTTGGAATTCTTAGTTTTTATTAAAATAAAGAACAAATGGTTTTGTTACGATTTAAATAGATGCGTACTTTTGCCCCAGTTTAAATCCATCAAAACAAAAGTTCTTTAACATGCTTACAAGAAGGCATATTAGGGTTAAAGTAATGCAATGCATTTATGCCCTGATTCAATCCAAGGATGACTCGCTCCAGAAACAGGAGAAATTTTTAGCTGTAAGTATTGAGAACACCTATACTTTATATTTATTATGGCTTAGTCTATTAATTGAGATACAGCAAAGGGCTGCGGAACAATTAAATCTATCATCCAAGAAATACCTTTCGGATGATACCGAAAATAGATATCCCAAAAAGGATAAGTTCGTGAACAATAGGTTGTTGGCTCAACTCCAAGAAAATAGTTCCATCAAAGAAGAGCTATCAAAAAGAAAATTAGAAAATTGGTACCTGAACGAAGAATACGTAAAACTTATCTATAAGTCAATTGTAGAAAGTGACATTTATAAAGACTATATGCTAAGGGCCTCTGACGGTTATGAGGAGGACAAGGAAATTATCATCACCCTTTTCAAAGAAATCATAGCTCCGAACGATAAAATATATGAGTACTTTGAGGATAATAAACTCACATGGATAGATGATATTCCCATTGTAAATACATTTTTGGTTAAGCTTCTTAAGAAGGTAAAGCCAAACCAAAGCCCTAATTATTTTCTTCCCAAGTTGTTAAAGGACCAAGAAGATATGGACTTTGCCAATAAATTGCTCAAAAAGACGTTGTTGAATAACGATTTTTTGGAAAAGGAAATAGAAGGTAAAACTCCCAATTGGGACAAGGACCGAATTGCAGATGTCGATTCTATCCTTTTGAAGATGGCTATTTGCGAGTTGCTTAACTTTCCATCCATACCAGAACGTGTTACTATTAATGAGTATTTAGAGATTGCCAAGGAGTATTCTACCCCGAAGAGCAGTATTTTCATCAATGGTATATTGGATAAGCTCACTAAAGAATATAAAAAAGAGGGCAAGTTAAATAAAATGGGGCGAGGCCTATTATAAAAATATTTTCTAATTTTGTTTTAATCTTAAAAAAAATAATAATGAAAAAAGTAGTATTTGCCATTGGTGTGGTAGGTTTAATTGCCTTTACTTCCTGTAAGGATAATGCATCGAGTAAAATCAAATCCGATAATGTTGCAGAAGCGGCAGTTAGAGATGAAGCTGCGAAAGCGGTTCCTGTAATGTCCTTTGAAAAGGCGGAACATGACTTTGGCACAATTGAGCAAGGAACTCCACAGGAAACTGCATTTAAATTTACCAATACGGGTAATGCACCATTAATCATAACAGATGCAAAAAGCAGCTGTGGTTGTACCGTGCCAAATCCTCCAAAAGAACCAATTGCTCCAGGTGAATCAAGTGAGTTGCTCGTGAAATTTAATGGTTCTGGTCAGAATCAAGTTACAAAAACTATTACAGTGACTGCAAATACAGAAAAGGGTTCAGAGATTCTTAGAATTAAGGCATTTGTTAATCCAAAAGGAGCAGCGCCACTAGGACCTGTTAAATAAGGTAATAAAATTTAAAAGTACCAGATAATGGGTGATATAGGACAGTTTCTTCCAATGATTTTGATTTTTGTGGTCGCATATTTTTTTATGATAAGACCACAAATGAAAAGGCAGAAAGACGAGAAGAAATTCGCTGCGGAATTAAAGCGCGGAGATAGGGTAATAACGAAAAGTGGTCTACACGGCAAAGTGGTGGAATTAAATGACAAGGATTTTTCTTGTGTATTGGAAACCATGGCCGGAAAATTGAAATTCGATAGATCTGCCATTTCCTTGGAGATGAGCAAAAAGTTAGCCACTCCAGAAAAGAAATAATTTCTCTTGATGGGAAATTTCTAAAGCACCAATTTTAAAATTGGTGCTTTTTTTATGACTAAATTTCATATATTCCAAGTACAAAATAATTATACATGTTACGCAACAGAAGAGATTTTATAAAGAAAAGTACGGCAGGTCTATTGGTATCCGGAGCATCGTTTATGTTTCCAATGGAGCTGTTGGCCACGATGAGAAAAAGAGTTGGACCCAACGATACGGTAAATGTTGGACTAATTGGGTGTAATGGTATGGGCTTCTCCGACCTTTCCTCATTTCTAAAAATGAGCGACATTAATGTGATTGCCCTCTGTGATGTGGATGAAAACGTATTGAAGGCAAGAACGGCTGATTTGGAAAAAGCAGGGATAAAAAAGCCTAAATGGTATCGGGATTATAGAAGACTACTAGAAAATAAAGATGTTGATGTAGCTATTATTGGAACTCCGGATCATTGGCATTGTTTACAGTTGACCGATGCGCTCCAAGCGGGTAAGGATGTATATTGCGAGAAACCGATTGCAAATTCTGTGCAGGAGGCCAATATTATGCTAGATTATGTAGGCTCTAGTGATAGAATGGTACAAATAGGGCAATGGCAACGAAGTCAGCCACATTTTGTAGACGCAATCAATTTTGTACATTCAGGGAAGCTCGGTGAAATAAGGTTGGCCAAGGCATGGGCCTATCAAGGCTGGATGAAACCCGTACCAATTGTACCCGATTCTGCTGCACCTGAAGGTGTGGATTATGACATGTGGCTGGGTCCAGCACTTCAAAGGCCTTTTAACCCAAATCGCTTCCATTTCAATTTTAGGTGGTTCTGGGATTATGCCGGCGGTTTAATGACAGATTGGGGAGTACACCTTATAGATTATGCATTATATGGTATGAAGGCAGGAACTCCAAAATCAGTAATGGCCCTTGGAGGTAAATTTGCCTATCCTAATGATGCATCCGAAACGCCGGACACTTTGCAAACCGTTTATGAATATGATGGTTTTTCCATACTATGGGAACATGCAACGGGTATCGATGGTGGAAATTATGGAAGAAACCACGGTATTGCCTTTATCGGTAACAATGGGACGCTAGTTTTGGACCGACAAGGGTGGGAAGTAATACCTGAAGAAGAATTTCAAGGTTGGGGGAAGGAAGGTATACCCAAAATGGAGCCTATGTCTTTTGACAATGGCGGACAGAGTGGTTTGGATTTACATACCAAAAACTTTATGGATGCCGTAAAAAGCAGGGACGCTTCCAAATTGACAGCTCCAATAAAAGTAGGATACGATGCCGCTTTGGTTTCTCATATGGGGAACGTAGCGTTTAAGACAGGCAATAGAATTTATTGGGACGAAACAGCCGGTAAATTTAAAAATGAAGAAGCCAATCAATACTTAAAGGCTAAGTATCAGAATGGTTGGAAACTCCCTATGGTTTAATTAGTTTAAGAAGAATTACCTGTATTTATCATGTAAACCTTTTCCATCCAAGATCATCGGGATAATTTTGGATAAACGGGAAATTTTGGTCTTTTCCTGTTTTGCTTCTATTATGTATTGGATATATTCCTCTTGTTTATAGGGTGTAAGTCCTTCAAAGGCTTGTTTTACTCCTAAATTAGTCTGGAATGTCTTTGCCAGTATAGCGGGTATATCTGACTTGGTAGGTTTCTTCTTTTTGGTAGTGTTAAATTCTATTCCCTTTTTTTGAATTTCAATAGCTTCAGTAATATATTTAGAAACCCTTTTTTCATCAATTTCACTTTCTTTATAAAACTTCCAGTGCCTCATTGCTATGGTCTTGCCTTCTTGGGCATTCTCCAAAACTTGGTCAGAATCACTAAGTAAGGAACCCTTAAAAAACCAAATGCCAAAATGGTTTTTAAACTTGCCAATGGCTATTACATTTTTCTTGTTCAAAGTATACGTGGGAAAATTCCATTTAAAAGTTTCGTGCAATCCTGTTTTTAGGACAATATCCCTTAACCGCCCAACCGGATTTTTGAATTTATGTTCTTCGGAAAAAAAGACTTTTAATTTTTCAAACTTTTCCATAGAACTAGCTTTTGAAAGCTGTAAGTTCGCAAATTTTGACGATAACTTCAACCGCTTTTTCCATGCTTTCTACGGGTACATACTCGTATTTACCATGAAAATTATGACCTCCTGCAAAAATATTTGGGCACGGAAGTCCCATAAAACTTAATTGAGAACCATCAGTTCCACCCCGTATAGGTTTTATTATAGGTGTTACTCCCACAGCGTCCATGGCCTCTTTTGCTATTTCAACAATATGGAAAACGGGTTCTACCTTCTCCCTCATGTTGTAGTACTGATCCTTTATTTCTAGGTCTATAGCATGGTTACAATTCAAATTTAATTTTGAAACAATATCTCTTATTGTTTTTTTTCTGGCTTCAAACAAAGCTCTGGAATGGTCCCGGATAATCATTTTAATTTCTGCATGTTCTATGCTTCCAGTAAGACTGTGTACATGAAAAAAACCCTCTCGATTCTCGGTCTTTTGGGGAACTTCATTTTCTGGCAGCGATGAAATAATTCTGTTTGCGATTAAAATGGCATTTACCATTTTACCTTTGGCATACCCAGGGTGTACACTTCTACCTTCTACGGTTATTTTGGCGCTTGCCGCATTGAAATTCTCATATTCCAATTCACCTATTTGACTTCCATCCATGGTATAGGCCCAATCAGCCCCGAATTTTTTAACATCAAATTTATGTGCTCCACGGCCAATCTCTTCATCCGGAGTAAAACCAACTTTAATAGCCCCGTGTTTAATTTCTGGATGATTGATCAAGTATTCCATAGCGGTCATTATCTCTGTAATACCAGCTTTATCATCAGCGCCCAATAGGGTTGTTCCATCAGTTGTTATAAGCGTTTTGCCCTTATATTGCCTTAAATCGTCAAAGTAATCTGGAGACAGAATAATTCCTTTTTCTGCATGCAGGACAATATCCTTTCCGTCATAATTTTTTATGACTTGCGGATTAACATTAGTTCCTGAAAAGTCAGGTGAAGTATCAAAATGCGAAATAAATCCAACAGTGGGTACTTCATGATCGACATTACTCGGCAAAGTGGCCATGATATAAGCATTTTCATCTATACTAACCTCTGACATTCCCATTTCTTCCAGTTCGTTTACCAATTTTTTGGCCAAGTCCCATTGCTTTGCAGTACTTGGAGTAGCATCCGAAGAAGGGTCGCTTTGTGTGTCAATGGTGATATAACTTATAAAACGATTAATAATGTCTTGCATATTTAGGTTTTAATTCAAAAATAGCTTTTAAATCGTATTTTTGGGCTTCATATACTTGTTAAATCACCATGAATTTTCAACGCATTGTACTAATTTTTACTTGCTTTTACTCTCTTTCTTCATGGTCTCAATCAGATTGTGTTCTTGGTGTTGGTATAACGGATAATGATATAATTGCACAGGTTTTTCAGATGAATGAGATGCAACAAGAAAATCTTGCAAATTTTTCGGCAGAACTAAAATATAGAAACGAAGTTTTAAATAATCAGTTGGAAAATATATATACCCGTCACCCTCAAAGTACCGTGGAGGAAATAAACGAGTTGGCTGTCAAATACCGTGGTGTGATGGATAGCATGAAAATCGTACAGGCCATGATAGATAAGAAGGTACTTTCCCTATTTAATCAAAAACAATACGAATTCTACCTTACCTTATGTCAAGAGGCAGCCAGATCACCTTATATAATTACACCAAAAGTTTATGCCGATAGTCTTAGACCAAAACAGCGGTAGAAAACTAGATATCTTTTGTTTTGCATAGGTGAAATTAAAACTACCACTCTTCGTATTTTTGCTATAAACCCACCTTAGAATGTACAAGTCGATTATACGTCCGATTTTATTTTTATTCGACCCTGAAAAAGTCCATCATTTCAGTTTTTCACTTATTAAAATTCTTTCCAAAATAGGTGTGCTTAGTTTGGCAAGGCCCTTTTTTTCCTTGGAAGATAAAAGATTGGAACGTGAGGTTTTTGGAATTAAGTTTAAGAACCCTGTAGGATTAGCCGCTGGTTTTGATAAAAATGCTGTACTATACAATGAACTTTCCAATTTTGGTTTTGGCTTTATTGAAATTGGGACACTAACTCCGAAAACACAGGAAGGTAATCCAAAGAAAAGACTGTTTCGTTTAAAAGCAGATAGCGCCATTATCAATAGGATGGGTTTTAATAACGAAGGAGTTTTTGAAGCGGTAGAGCGACTAAAAAAGGAGCATAAAATAATTATCGGGGGAAACATTGGGAAGAATAAAGTAACCCCAAACGAGGAGGCCATCAATGATTACTTGATATGTTATGATGCTCTTTTTGATTATGTGGATTATTTTGTGGTCAATGTCAGTTCACCTAATACCCCGGGACTTCGAGAGCTTCAGGATAAGGAACCATTAACAAAACTCTTAAAGGAACTGGAAGTGGCCAATAAAAAATTGGCCGTTGAAAAGTCAGTAAAAAGAAAACCTATATTGTTAAAAATTGCCCCAGATTTAACAGATGCCCAGCTCTTGGATATAATTGAAATAGTATCGGATACCAAAATAAACGGGGTAATTGCTACCAATACTACCATTGAACGCAAAAATTTGAAATCACCCAGTCAAATTGTGGAGGAAAATGGAGGTCTAAGCGGAAAACCTTTAAAGAACCGAAGTACCGAAGTAATTAGGTTCTTGGCCGAAAAAAGTAATAAAGCCTTCCCAATAATCGGGGTAGGGGGTATCCACTCCCCAGAAGATGCATTAGAAAAGTTAACCGCCGGAGCGGATTTAATTCAGTTATGGACTGGTTTTATATATGAAGGACCAATTTTAGTTAAAAAAATAAATCGGGCTATTCTAAAACAAGAGGTATAAATAGGATTAGTTTGTCCAATAATCCATAACATGAACATCATCCAAATGTGGACCAAGCACAGCTCCAAAGGCCTTATGGTCTGGATGAGGTAAATAAATGGCTCTGTCTTCTTCACTGTTAAAGGTAAGGAAGAATACATGTGTAAATCCTTTGTTCAAACCTTCTGGACTATTATTTGTTCCCCATTCATATCCTGCTATTTGTGGAATTTTTGAGGGTAGGGCATGAAAGGCCTCTTCTACTTTTTTAATATTTTCTTTGGAAGTTCCTTCCTTAAATTTAAATAGAACAACATGTCTTAATACACTATCGTTGGATTGTTCCACTAGTTCTTTCATGGTATCATTATTTTCATTCGAATAAGAGAAACTGTAGCAAATACATGCAAATAGTATAACTATCCCCGCAATTTTGTTTTTCATGGTTTTTAAATTTTCAACAAGATATAAAAAATAGGTTAGCTAATTAACTGAAGGTCCATCGAACTGATTTTAAAAGAAAGTTTTGGTTGAGGCATTTAACTTGAAGTAGTATATTTTAAAATTGCTTTACGTATTTAATCTTTTTTAAGATTTTTAATATATCAGGTAGGTCCTTTGATTGATTTAATAACATTACTTCTATTGGTTGTTTGTATTTTTACTGTATGTCTAGCACCAAAGTAAAACTTATAGAGTGTCCAAGGGATGCCATGCAAGGCATTAAGACCTTTATTCCAACTGAGGAAAAGGTCAAATACCTCCAATCGCTTTTGGGGTGTGGTTTTGATACGCTTGATTTTGGTAGTTTTGTTTCCCCAAAAGCCATTCCCCAAATGGTGGATACTGCTGAAGTTTTATCCAAATTGGACTTGTCCAGGACCCCAAGTAAATTATTGGCCATTATTGCCAATGTACGTGGGGCGAAAGATGCAGTAAGGTTTCCAGAAATCGATTATTTGGGTTTTCCATTTTCCATCTCGGAAAATTTTCAAATGCGAAACACCCATAAGACCATTGAACAATCCGTGGAAACTCTCCACGAGATTTTCAATATTGCCGATGCAGCAAATAAGGAGGTGGTCACTTATATTTCTATGGGATTTGGAAATCCTTATGGGGACCCTTGGAATGTCGAAATCGTGGGGGAATGGACCGAAAAACTAGCTTCTATGGGGGCAAGGATTTTGTCGCTCTCGGATACTGTGGGTACATCGGACCCTGAAACCATTGATTACTTGTTTTCACATTTGATTCCTGCATACCCCAATATTGAGTTTGGGGCCCACTTACATACTACGCCTTCCAAATGGCACGAAAAAGTAGAAGCGGCATATAAAGCGGGTTGTCGCAGATTTGATGGAGCTATTCAGGGTTTCGGTGGTTGTCCCATGGCAAAAGATGAACTTACGGGGAATATGCCCACCGAAAAGTTATTGTCCTACTTAACGGCTCAAAAGGCAGATTCCAATGTCAATTGGATGGTTTTTGAAGCCGCTTACAATAAGGCGACCGAATTGTTTTCAAAGTATCACTGATTCTATCCTAATTCACGGTACCTCCTCTTCACTAAACGTATAATTTTTAATTTGTCAGCATAGTGCCATACAATCGCTAGAATAATTTTTGTACTTTACTTCTAAGAATTTGAATTTCATAGTATTAGTGAAAAAGTATATTGCGATATTTATTTTTTTTCTTTTGGCATCTTGTCAAGATTCACCTGCTAATTATACTAAAACACTTTTTAATGGTAAAGACTTCAATGGCTGGGAGGGTGATACTTTGAATATATGGCGAATTGAAAATGAAACCATAATAGGTGGGTCACTGAACCAAACCGTAGCTCATAATTATTTTTTGGTCACAAAGGATGCTTATGATGATTTCATTTTGAAACTTAAAATAAAACTCCTTGGGGAGGAAGGTTTTGTAAACTCAGGAATCCAATTTCGGAGCAAAAGGATGTCTGATCCGGATTATGAAATGATAGGATATCAGGCCGACTTTGGAGAAGGGTATTGGATAAGCCTTTACGATGAGTCTCGAAGAAACAGGACTTTGGTCGCACCAGATTCTGCACAGGTTTTACAATGGATCAAAATTAACGATTGGAACGATTATGAGATTAGGGCAGAGGATAGAAGAATCCGACTTTATATTAATGGACATCAGTCCATAGATTATACAGAAGCAGATGAAACCATACCACAGACCGGTTTGATTGGAATCCAAGTACACGGAGGTGGAAAAGCTCAAGTACACGTTAAGGAGATTACCATTCAAGAATTAAAATAACAACCAACGTAACTAAAACAATTCATGAAAAAACATAAGGTGGCAAAGCTTTCCATAAAAGTAATTCTAGCTTTTGTGTTCGTGGCTTCCTGCAAGCAGAACGAAGGAAAAGAGAAAATCGTTCAAAGTATAGAAAGGGATTCTACGGTAATCAATAGGGAATATACTTTGGAGGCCAGTATGCTCGGGTATTTTGCTCCAGATGGAACTAGAAACCCGACGTTAAAAGCCAACAAAGGAGATCGTGTTCGTATTACCATAATTAATATGGAGAATATGACGCATGATATATCCATGGAAAACTTGGGGATAACAAGTAAAACTTTGAACGAAGTTGGAAAGAGTGCCAGTATTACCTTTTGGGCAAATTCTGACGACACATATTTCTGTACGGTTCCGGGTCACCGTGCTGCCGGAATGGTTGGCGAATTCAAGATAGTAGATGGTAATTTTAGCACTTCGGTGATTGCCGGGATCGTTCCCTTTAAAAATGGAAAACCGGTAAATGTTGGCTTTGAAAGAGGAAATTTGAATGATTGGAAAGCCCAAGGCGATGCCTTTAAAAATCCACTTTTTACTAGGGCTGATTCCATTCATAAATTAAACACCAAGATTGGGTTTGACGGCGAATACTTTGTAAGTAGCGGAGGCACCAAAGATTCTGAAAAAACAGGGACATTGACTTCGGTACCTTTTACTGTCATACATCCTTTCGCCTCCTTTAAGGTTTCCGGTGGAGCTATGGAGGAAACAAGGGTAGAATTGGTCTCAACCGATGACGGTGAGGTGATATTTAAAACAACTGGACAAGGGAGGACCAATATGCAACCCGTTGTTGTTGATTTAACCAATTATCTGGATAAGGAAATATTCATCAGAATTATAGATAATGAAACAGGACTTTCTCCGATACCTTACATCGGGCCGGATGAATTGGCCCATATTAGTTTTGACGATTTTTTGTTTTATCCGGTGAGACCCCAATTTGTTAATGAATTGAAACAAGAGGATATTATTGTAATGCCGCCATTAGACCCAATAATCAATGCTGGTCTTTCGGGTAAGGAGGCGGCAAAGGCCATGGCCTTGCCCGCTGGATTTGAAATTACCCTTGCTGCCTCTGAACCGGATGTGGTACGTCCCATAAGCTTTACCATAGATGCTCGTGGACGACTTTGGGTAGTTGAAGGTCATACATATCCTGTTCCGGCTGAAGAAGGAAAAGGTCGTGACCGCATTCTTATTTTTGAGGACACCAATGGCGATGGTACTTTGGATAAAAGAAAAGTCTTTATGGAAGGCCTCAATATGGCCAGTGGTATTGAAGTGGGGATGGGGGGTGTTTGGTTGGGAGCCGCACCATATCTAATGTTTATCCCTACCGATTTTGAAAATGATGAACCTAAAGGAGAGCCGGAAATATTGCTCGATGGTTGGGGTTTGGATGATACACATGAGGTGTTGAACAATCTCCGTTGGGGACCGGATGGTTGGCTTTACGGGGTTCATGGGGTCTTTACACACTCTAAGGTGGGAAAACCGGGTACACCGGAGGACGAAAGAACAAAAGTGAATGCTGCCGTATGGAGGTATCATCCAACAAAACATGAGTTTGAAGTTTTTTCACAGGGTACAAGCAATCCTTGGGGAATTGATTTCAACGATTACGGTCACCCATTTATAACGGTATGTGTTATTCCTCATATGTATCACGTTATTCAGGGTGCAAGGTACGAGCGCCAAGGGGGCGAGCATTTTAACCCATATACCTATGATGATATAAAAACTATTGTCGATCATAGGCATTATTTAGGTGATAGGGGGCCTCATGCCGGTAACTTTAGGTCAGCCGCTGCCGGTGGCGGACATGCGCATGCAGGCGCAATGATCTATTTAGGGGGAGATACTTGGCCCGAAGAATACCGCAATACCATATTCATGAACAATATTAACGGAGCCATTATGAACAATGACCAGCTTACCAGGGAAGGCTCGGGTTACGTGGCATCACATAGAAAGGATTTTATAATCATGAACGACTCTTGGTCACAGTGGCTGAATTTTAAATATGATGCCAGTGGGTCCGTATATGTAATCGATTGGTACGACCAGAATCAATGTCATAGCCCAAATCCTGATGTTCATGACAAAACTTTGGGACGTATCTTTAAAATTTCCCACAAAAACGATACATGGGTTCAAGAAGATTTATACAAGGCTTCGGATATGGAACTGGTAAATTATCAGTTACATAGTAATGATTGGTACGTTCGCCAAGCAAGGACTATTTTGCAGGAGCGTGGAGGCAATCCTGAAATCTATATAGCCCTAAAGAAAATTATCAATGAAAACCCGGATATTACCAAAAGGTTGAGGGCACTTTGGACACTTCAGGTAACCAATGGTTTGGATGAAAATTACGTAAATGAGCTTTTAGGAAACCAGGATGAATATATGAGAAGCTGGGCGGTACAACTTGCCATGGAGGACAAAAAAGTTTCAGATGAAACCTTGCAACTTTTTGTAGATATGGCGAAAGATGAAGATTCCGCCTTGGTGAGGTTGTACCTTGCGTCGGCAATGCAACGTATGGAAGAATCCAAGCGCTGGGAGGTTTTGGGAGCATTGCTACAACGTGAAGAGGATGTAGACGATCACAATCTTCCGTTGATGCTTTGGTATGCCGCGGAACCCATGACAGAGTTAGATGCGGAAAGGGTGCTTGATTTGGCTGAAAAATCCAAATTCAGTACGATATTGGAATATACCCTTAGAAAGATTGCCTCCGATAAGAATGTTACCTCAAGAAGTATATTGACAAAATTTAAAAATAAGAATTCGGAAAAGGCCATAGTGTATGGTAGTATGATCGATTCCCTATTGACCGAATAATATCTAAAAAGAGTATTAAAAGATGAAAAAAGTAACGTTTGCCATGCTACAATACGGGTTGTTTTGTATGATAACTACGAGTTCCCTATTTGGACAGAATGTTGAAGAGGGTAATTTCAAGAAAACGGTATTGACACGGGATTTTATATCCGAAGGTGTGGCAGTTGCCGATTTAAACAAAGATGGCCTATTGGATATCATCGCCGGGTATTATTGGTTTAAGGCACCAAGTTGGGAAAAACATGAATTGGCACCGTCAAGGGTGTTTGATCCCTATGAAGAGTATAGCGAGTCGTTTCTAAATTTGGGAATGGATGTAAATTTAGATGGATGGGACGATGTGGTTATTATTGATTATCCGGGAAAGGCGGGTTTTTGGTTTGAAAACCCCAAGCAAGAAAATCAACAGTGGGAGAAACACATGATTGCCGATTCCATGGGTATAGCGAATGAATCACCAGGCTTTGTGGACATAGATGGGGATGGTCGCTTGGATATCTTATGTGGGGATGTAGAAAAAAAACAAATTGTATGGTTGCAAGCACCCTTGAAAAGTGGAGAAAAAGAGTGGAAAAGACATGCATTAAGTGCTGAAAATGTTCCTGGAACGGACAGGTATTCTCATGGAATAGGATATGGGGACGTGAATAAAGACGGTATAAAAGATGTAGTAATTGCAGATGGTTGGTTTGAAGGAAAAAAAGATAAATCATCCGGGGACTGGAAATTTCATAAAACAAGCCTGGGGGAACCTTGTTCCCATATGCAGGTATTGGATGTAAACGGCGATGGCCAGAAGGATGTCGTAAGTGCATCGGCCCATAAATTGGGAATCTGGTGGCATGAGCAACTTCAGGACGGTAGCTTTAAGACTTATTTGATGAGCGAAACTACCGCCCAGACCCATTCTTCTATAATGGCTGACCTTAATGGTGATGGTCGGGAAGATTATATAACAGGAAAGCGTTTTTTGGCACACAACGGCAGGGATGAAGGCGATGCCGATACTCCATATCTTTTATGGTTTGAGTTTACTCCGGGAATTGCACCATACTTTAAGGAGCACGTATTGGACGATGATTCAGGTGCTGGTCTTAATATAGTGGCACAGGATATTACTAATGACGGTAAACCGGATATAGTAATATCTAACAAAAATGGGGTATTCTTTTTTGAGAATAGGATTTCCACTCAATAGCAATAGTATTTCCGTAAATCCATGTATATCTAAATCCTTTACTCAAGGAGACCATATGGCAGAGGATGCTTACTGGTTTTTTGTAGGTAAAACCAAACCTTCTCTATACCACCATTAAATTTATTTAGATTTATTACAAATAACCTTGTGGTTTTTCAAAAGTTGTTTTAGGTTTGTAATATTATTTATAACAAGTCTAAATAAACTTAAATAGAAATCATGAGAAAAATTACTTATATAATAACTGTTCTTTCCACACTCTTTTTTGCTTCCTGTAGTTCCGATGATGACGGTATAGATATAACAACCTGTGCAGATGGTGTTATGAACGGAGACGAAACCGGTATTGATTGTGGTGGTGGTTGTGCACCTTGCGAAACTGCGATTGAAAACCCAGAAATCTATGTTTTTTTCAGAAATGGTGAAAATACGGTAAACTTTAGTGGACAAACCACCAGAATTAAAATGGGTCAGGAACTACTTTCCAATTTTAATGTTCCAACTAATTCATTAAAAAAGTTAAAAGGTATGTTCGCACATGAGGAAGGCTCGGACGACTTTGAGGATGCCTTCTTAAATGCTTCCGATAAAAGTTTACGTAGCAAGGTTGCAGCTTCGGCAGATTATTTTTCTACCAATGCTACGGATCAAGCTATGATTAGAACAACGGTGGATGGCTTCATTAGTGCACAGGTTAACGAGGTATATCCAAATTGGGAAGTAGTCGCTGCACCAGGTACGGCAGGACAAATAGCGGATGGGGAGCGAACAAGGTATATAAGTGGTCAAGGTTTGGAATACAACCAGCTATTTGCCAAGTCATTGATCGGTAGTTTAATGGCGGACCAGATGTTGAACAACTATTTAAGTACATCGGTTTTGGACGAGGGTGAAAATGTTGGTAACAATGACGGGGGGGTTGTGGAAGAAGGTAAACCTTACACCACTATGGAGCATAAATGGGATGAAGCTTACGGATATGCTTACGGCTTAAATACGGATCCCTCCGATCCGAATGCAGATTTAGGGGCTGACAGTTTCTTGAACGAATACATTGAAAGAGCAGAATCTGACGATGACTTTTCTGGTGTCGCGGATGAAGTATTCCAAGCTTTTAAGCTTGGTCGTGCGGCTATCGTCGCCAAAAAATATGATGTAAGGGATGAACAGGCCAATATCATTAGGGAAAATATTTCAAAAGTAATCGCCATCCGTGCCATTTATTACTTGCAAGGAGGCAAATCAAAATTATCCTTGGAAACCCCCAATTATGGTGGAGCTTTTCATTCCCTTTCAGAGGCCTATGGTTTCATCTATAGTCTCCAATTTACTAGGAATCCAAATACAGAGGAGCCTTATTTTTCAAAATCGGAAACTGAAGCTTTTTTGACCAGTCTTTTGGGAGATGGTGAAAATGGACTTTGGGATGTAACCCCGGATACTTTGGATGCAATTTCTGAGGCAATCGCCGCTAGGTTTGACTTTACGGTAGCACAGGCCGCAGAATAAAAGAAATAAAGTTTAATTCAGTTTTTTCAATACTAAGGTTATAGATAAAAGTTATGATGAAAAAAATATTTGGTATAATATGTATCCTTGTTATAATAGGGGCATGTTCGGATGATAGCATAGGAGAGGGAGAACCAAACCCATCTCCCGGAGAAGGGGAGAGGTTTGAAAGAAGTAGCATGCTCGTTAATTGGGCGGACAATATAATTATACCCGCCTATACCGAGTTCTCTTCGGATTTGGCAACCTTAAAAGCTTCTTTGGAGGCCTTCCAATCCGATGTAAATGAAACTAACCTCATTGAATTGCGCTTATCATGGATTGCGGCATATACGACTTGGCAGCATGTGGCCATGTTTGAGATTGGTCCGGCAGAAAGCCTCGGTTACCAATTGAACATGAATATCTATCCTACGGATAGCGAAAAAATAGAAAGTTTTATCATCAATGATAATTATGACCTTTCACTTTCCTCCAATAGGGATGCAAAAGGTTTCCCCGCCTTGGATTATCTTATTAATGGCCTGGGGGAAAATGATGCTGCCATTGTTACTCGCTATAATGGCACGGAAAAAGAAGCACTATTCGCTTATTTAAATTCCGTAGTAGATGACATGGTAAATCTTACGGATAGTGTTTTGAGCGAATGGACAGGCGGTTATAGGGATACCTTCGTTGCCAATGATGGAGCATCGGCAACAGCTTCGGTGGATAGGTTGGTCAATGATTATATTTTCTATTTTGAAAAATACCTAAGAGCGGGTAAGATGGGTATACCACTTGGGGTATTTTCTGGTAGCCCTTTGCCTCAAAATGTTGAGGCCTATTATAAAGGCGATATTTCCAAAACCCTGTTTTTGGAAGGACTAAATGCTGTTCAAAATTTTTTTAACGGCAAATCTTTTGGTTCCAATGAGAACGGTGAAAGCTTGGCCACTTATCTGAACAAATTAAATTCAGTTAAAAACGGAGAGGACCTAGCCCTATTGATCAACGAACAGTTTGATTTGGCCAGGGAGGCTGTTCTGGGTCTGTCGACATTTATAGGTGAGATTGAGAATAATAATCCCCCCACCGATATGTTGCTGGCTTATGATGAAGTGCAGAAAGTGGTTCCTTTGTTAAAGGTGGATATGGTTTCGGCAATGAGCATCAGTATCGATTTTGTGGACGCAGACGGTGACTAATGGGGTCAATTATTGAGAAATACATTAAAGCTCCAGTGGAGGCCGCCCCTTTGGCGGTCTTTCGCATTTTTTTTGGTTTAATGATGCTTTTTAGCATTATTAGATTCTGGAGCTATGGATGGATAGATAAATTGTACATCCAGCCCAAATTCTTTTTTTCCTATTATGGTTTTGATTGGGTTAAACCTCTAGGCATTTATACTTATGGTATTTTCTTTATTTGTGGGCTGGCCACTTTATTTGTAGCCCTAGGTTATCGTTATAGAATATCGATTGTAATTTTCTTCCTAAGTTTTACCTATATAGAGCTAATGGACAAGACTACCTACTTGAACCATTATTATTTCATCAGTATACTCAGTTTTCTAATGATTTTTTTGCCGGCGAACACCTACTTTTCAATCGATGCTTGGAAAATTAAGAACAAGGCCTTTCAATATATACCGGCATGGACGGTGAACAGTGTAAAATTACTATTGGGCATCGTCTACTTTTATGCAGGGCTGGCTAAATTAAATTCCGATTGGTTGTTTAGGGCCATGCCCTTAAAGATATGGTTGCCATCAAAATTTGATATCCCGTTCATAGGGGGTTTGTTGGGGCAGGAATGGTTACAATATGCGTTCAGTTGGTCCGGGGCTTTATACGATTTGGCCATACCGTTTTTACTATTGGTGAAAAGGACCCGCCCTTATGCATTTTTATTGGTAATTACCTTCCATGTGCTTACCCGAGTTTTGTTTCCCATCGGTATGTTTCCGTATATCATGATCGTGTCAGCACTCATATTTTTTGATACGGATGTTCACCAAAGAATCCTCAACGGAGTGGCAAAAATTTTCAAAATTGACGTAGGTCGTTTTAGAAATAACAAGGAATTCAAGTACCTAACACCATTAAGGAGAAAACTTGTGTTGGGGGTAATTTCAACCTTCTTCCTAATCCAATTGACATTTCCTTTTAGATATCTTCTTTATCCCGGAGAACTTTTTTGGACCGAGGAAGGATATCGCTTTTCTTGGCGGGTTATGTTGATGGAGAAAACAGGCTACGCACAGTTTAAGATTGTCAATGGGGATACAGGACGCTGGTTCTATGTGGACAACTCCGATTTTTTGACCCCTTTTCAGGAAAAACAAATGGCATTTCAACCGGATTTTATTTTGGAATATGCTCATTTCTTAAAAAATCATTTTGAGAAGGATGGCCATAAGAATGTTCAGGTTTATGTGGATTGTAAGGTGAGCCTCAATGGGAGATTAAGTACGGAATTCATAGACCCTAATATAGATTTGACAAGTCAAAAGGAATCGTTTTTACATAAAAATTGGATAACACCGTTTAAAGATGAGATTAAGGGAATATAGCTACATACTATTGTTTTTAATAACATTTCCAGTATTTGGACAAGTTAATTTTTCCGGTACAATTGTGGATAAGGAAGGCGTTCCCTTAGTTGATGCGGAAATTTATATGAAACAGTTAGAGCGTTTGGAGACAACGGATTTGGATGGACGCTTTCTTTTTGAAAATATAACACCGGGAGATTACTCCTTGGTAATCTTTGCCTATGAGTTTGAAATCCAAGAGAGGGAATTGACGCTTAGGGAAGACACCAATCTTAATTTAAGACTGGAGCATCTGAAGACCCAAAATTTATCGGAAGTGGTACTCTCCCAAAAGCGAGAGCAAATATTTGAGCTTAAACAACTAAAAAAAGTGGATGGCACGGCCATATATGCGGGAAAGAAAAGTGAGGTCGTTTTGTTGGAAGGTATCACAGGAAATTTGGCGGCCAACAACGCAAGACAGGTTTACAGTCAGGTAGTCGGTTTAAACATCTATGATAATGGAGATGCGGGACTCCAATTAAATATTGGAGGAAGGGGACTGGATCCTAATAGAACGGCCAACTTCAATACCAGGCAGAACGGTTACGATATCAGTGCCGATGTTTTGGGATATCCCGAAAGCTACTATACACCTCCGGCGGAAGCACTAGAGGAAATACAGGTCGTTAGAGGGGCCGCTTCGCTACAGTATGGTACACAATTCGGTGGGCTCGTCAACTTTAAGTTTAAAGCACCCAATCCTTCCAAGAAGATAGAATGGGTGAGTAGACAGACTTTAGGTTCTTATGACCTCAAAACAAGCTTTAACAGCCTAGGTGGAACTGTAGGAAAATTGAGTTACTATACCTATTTTAACTATAAGGAAGGAAACGGTTTTCGGCCAAATTCGAATTATAATAGCCGAAATTACTATGCGCATCTGGGTTATCAAGTTTCAGATAGGACAAAACTGACCCTCGAGGCCACTTTTCTTGATTATTTGGCACAACAGCCGGGTGGACTTACAGATGCCCAGTTCATCCAAGACCCCAGCTTTAGCAACAGAAGTAGAAACTGGTTCGATGTAAGTTGGAAATTATATTCGGCACGCTTCGACCATAAATTTTCCACAAATACCGATTTTAGTCTAAATGTATTTGGATTGGATGCCTCTAGAAGTGCATTGGGTTTTAGGACCAATAGGGTATCCCAACCGGACGACCTCGAGGAACCCAGGGAATTATTGGTGGACAACTTTAAAAACTGGGGTGCAGAGGCCCGTTTACTAACAAGATATAAGCTGGGAGATTCACAGTCAGCTCTTCTTTTAGGGTCTAAAATTTATAGGACTAACAACGATCAAAGACAGGGACCTGGGTCTGCTGACACCAATGCCGATTTTAACTTTGCCGATGAAGACTTTCCAAACTATGAAAGACAATCTGAATTTGAATTTCCAAATGCAAACCTCGCCTTCTTTGGCGAGAATATTTTTAATGTTACTTCCAAGTTGACTCTTACCCCGGGATTTAGGTTGGAACATATAAAAACACAAAGTATGGGCAGCTACAAGAATATTGTACTGGACTTGGCGGGTAACCCTTTGTTGAACGAAGATGTGCAAGATAATAGGGAGTTCAATAGGACGTTCCTTCTTCTTGGTCTTGGTGCCACTTACAAACTAAATACAAACATTGAATTCTATGGTAATTTCTCGCAAAATTATCGATCGGTTACCTTTAGCGATATACGTGTAGTAAATCCCTCGTTTCAAATCGATGAAAATATCAGTGATGAAAATGGTTTTACTTCCGATGTCGGGTTTCGGGGAAGGTACGAGAACATTTTATCCTATGATGTAAGTGCATTTGGACTTTTGTATGATAATAGATTGGGCGAGATTCTAAAAAATGAAACCCGTGTCAATGCAATCGGGGAAGAAGTGGAAACGGGTAGGGTCATTCGTTTCCGAGGTAACATAGGGACTGCGTTTATTTATGGTCTGGAAAGCTTTTCAAACTGGAGTCTTAAGGAAACTTTTTTTCCAGCGGAGGAGAAATTGAAAATGAACTATTTCATGAACTTGGCATTGACGGATTCTGAATATATATCATCGGAAAGTACAAATGTAGAAGGTAAAAAGGTTGAATTTAGTCCAGCCGTCAATCTAAAGACAGGGCTCAATTTTGGATATGGAAATCTCTTGGGTAGTTTACAATATACCTATTTGTCTAAACAGTTTACGGATGCAACCAACGCACCTCGGGATATAAACGATAATCAAAGGGGTATAGAAGGTGAAATTTCGGCATACGATATTTTGGACTTTTCCTTGTCCTACTCCTATAAAAAATGGAAGCTCGAGGCAGGAATCAATAATGTATTGAATAATAGCTATTTTACTCGAAGGGCAACTGGATATCCAGGCCCGGGTATTATACCTGCGGAACCCAGAACTTTCTATACCACTTTACAATTCAAAATTTGAAGTCAAAAACGAATATAACACTGGTAATTTTATTCTTAGACGGTAAAATTGGATTTAGGATTTTGGTGATGAAATAAAACACATGGCAATCGCCTTTTATTAAGGCTGATTGCCAAGCAAATTAACCAATTATATTCATTATATTTGCACGCAATTAAATCCTTAATTGCACATGGAAGCTCACCTAAACAAAATTCTCGGAGAAGGTCTTACTTACGACGACGTACTCCTAGTCCCGGCATTCTCGGAGGTATTGCCCCGGGAAGTTAATATTCAATCAAAATTTACTAGAAACATTACTATTAATGTTCCCATTATTTCCGCGGCCATGGATACCGTTACCGAATCGCGTATGGCTATTGCAATTGCCCAAGAAGGGGGAATTGGTGTGCTTCATAAAAATATGACTATAGAGCAACAGGCCTTAAAAGTTCGTAAGGTCAAAAGAGCAGAAAGTGGCATGATCTTAGATCCGGTGACCATGCCCTTGAATTCCAAGGTTAAGGATGCCAAAGCCAATATGAAAGAACACAGTATTGGAGGTATTCCTATCGTGGATGATGAGGGAAAACTGATAGGTATAGTTACTAACAGGGATTTAAGATTCGAAAAAAATAATGACAGGCCTATTTCAGAAGTAATGACCTCTGAAAACCTAGTTACTGCAGGCGAGGGTACTTCACTTTCAGAAGCTGAGGACATTTTACAGGAGCATAAGATTGAAAAACTTCCAGTAGTTGATAAGGACTACAAATTAATTGGATTAATAACCTTTAGGGATATCACCAAACTAACCCAAAAACCCATTGCAAACAAAGATCAATATGGTAGGCTACGAGTGGCTGCTGCTCTTGGTGTTACTATGGATGCGGTTGATAGGGCAGAAGCATTAGTAAATGCCGGTGTAGATGCTGTTGTTATCGATACTGCACATGGCCATACAAAGGGTGTAGTTACGGTTTTAAAAGAGGTTAAAGGTAGGTTCCCCGATTTAGATGTAATTGTGGGTAATATTGCAACGGGAGAGGCTGCAAAATATTTGGTTGAAGCAGGAGCTGATGCCGTCAAAGTTGGTATTGGTCCAGGTTCTATTTGTACTACTAGGGTAGTAGCAGGTGTAGGATTTCCGCAATTCTCTGCAGTTTTAGAGGTTTCTGCAGCAATCAAAGGTTCAGGTGTTCCTGTGATTGCTGATGGTGGAATCCGGTATACGGGTGATATTCCCAAGGCAATTGCGGCTGGTGCAGACACTGTTATGTTAGGGTCACTGTTGGCGGGAACCAAGGAATCACCGGGAGAAACCATTATTTATGAAGGGCGTAAGTTCAAAAGTTATCGCGGAATGGGTTCTGTAGAGGCAATGAAAAAAGGTAGTAAAGACCGATATTTTCAGGATGTCGAGGACGATATCAAAAAGTTGGTGCCCGAAGGTATAGTTGGCCGTGTTCCTTATAAAGGGGATTTGTTCGAGAGTATTCACCAATTTATAGGAGGTCTAAGAGCGGGTATGGGATACTGTGGTGCAAAGGATATAAACGAGCTTAAAGAAAATGGGCGCTTTGTAAAAATTACTGCAAGTGGTATTAATGAGAGTCACCCTCATGACGTTACTATCACAAAAGAAAGCCCCAATTATAGCAGATAGATTTTATTTAATTCAGGCTTTTGTCCACTTTTTTTCTCATAAGTTGCACTCTTCTTAGGTCGTCAGCAGCCTGCCAAAGTTTGCTCTTTAGTGATGGATTCAATTCTGGATTGGATTCTAGGTAATCTAACGCGATCTGATAAGCTTCTGGTGAGGTGTGATGCCCAATCGTACTGCTTAGCCAACGTTTGGGAAAGAAAATATCTCCAGTTTTCTGAATCTCATCTAAAAGGTCCAAACTACTGCGCAAATGTTTCAACGCATATTTTTCATATAAAGGATGATTAATATAATTAAGTGCGGTTGCAGTCCAACTTTCTTTGCTCCTATTTTTTTCGTGTTGCAGCGAATTTATAAATTTACTCTTGATGTTTACATCGCTGGAAATAGAGGGTAGCAAAAAAATGAATCGTTTTAATTTATCTGGATTATCGATTGCCGCTTTAGCAGTTTTTAAAATATCTTCTTTTTCAGGATGGTTGTAAAGAGCAAGATCCATGGCCATTTCAGTATAATCATCTTTATTGAGTTTTAAATCTGCTATCGCAACGTTCTTGGACCAAATATCATAAAGTAATTCCCTTGACTTTCCGGTATAGGCTAGAGACCGGAAAATCGTAAACAATGTTTTTTTCTTGTTGGGTTTAATATTGCTCTCGAGTTGGAACCAAATCCTATCCGTTAATAAGGGTTGCTTCAAAAGTTGTTCTTCTGGAGATAGGTATTTCCAAAAGATGGACCTTAGGTATCCGGAGAGTAGATTGACTAAAAGCTCATTTTCTTCTAGATAAAGTCTATTCTCGTAGAATTTTAAAAGTTCCGATGGACTGATATTTCCATTTAAAGCATTTTCATAGGCATTGATATAAAGTGAGCCACGGCTTACCTCGTCTTTGAGCCTTCTGGTAGTTTCTAGTGAACTTAAATCAATTGGGAAAACGCCGTAGCCCATACCATCGGAATTATAAATTATAGTTATTGGCTTTGGCTTACCGATTATTTCATTTAGATGGGTTGATTTATTACTTATGTCTACAGTTACAGTTTGGATATCATCCGGGTAAACCAGAGAAATTTTAAAGGTTTGAGGCCAAATATTTTCAGAATTATCCTCGGCCTTTTGATATAATTCAAATGAAGAGATATTTCCATTGTTGTCATAGGAAATACTGTCCTTAAAAATTGGTCTACCAGAACGGTTTACCCAAACTTTACTCCACGCTAATAGGTCAACAGCACTTTTTTCATCTAAAATTTGGATTAGACTGTTCCAATCCGCATTAGAGTTCTTATAGGTTGCGATATATTCTTGAATTCCCTGTCTAAATTTATCCTTACCCAGAACCGCTTCTAATTGCCGCATCATAATAGGGGCCTTATTGTAGATAATGCTGCCATATAAGGAACCGGCATTGTTGAGATTGTCTAAATTCTGACGGATAGGATTAGTCCCTTTAGTCCTGTCTTCCCCGTAAGCGCTGGGATAATGTCCAACCATAAAGGCCAATTCATGATTGATTGAAGGAAAAGCTGGATTCACAATTTTATCGGCCATAAAGTTGGCGAAAACTTCTTTCATCCAAACGTCATTAAACCAATTCATGGTAACCAAATCCCCGAACCACATATGTGACGTTTCATGGGCTATTAATTTTGCCCTACTTAGTTTACGGTTTTCTGTGGCACTTTCATCCAAAAAAAGAGAGCTTTCCCTGTATTGTATTGCACCCACATGTTCCATTCCACCATACTGGAACCCTGGTATAGCGGCAAAATCTAGTTTTTGAAAAGGAAAGGGGTAATTCGTATAAGTCTCAAGGAATTTTTTGGCTTTATTGTGTAATTGAAAAATGGTATCGAGACTGTAGTTAATCTTTTCCTCATCGGTCTCCCTGTACAACATTCTCATTGGGAAATTTTCCATTTGTTTGTTTTCGGATTTAAATTTTCCCGCAACAAAAGAGAATAGGTAAGTGCTCATCTTGTCGGAACTCCCAAATTGATGGGCTATGAATCCGTTCGACTTCACTTGATTTATTTCTGGGGCAGCGCAAAGTACAACCCAGGTTTCTGGAGCGGAAATATTCAAATTATAGACTGCTTTAATATTTGGTTGGTCAAAACATGGGAACAGCGTTCTTGCCCGATCTGGCACCAATAAAGTATACAGATATTCTTCATTCCTATTCAGGGATAGTTCCCCGGCCAAAAAATCAATTTCAATTTGATTCTTACCTTTATTTAATTGTTCAAAGGGTATTTCTATATGTTCATTTCTATGTATAATCTTTATTTCCGACCCATTGACAATCAACTTTTTAAGATGGTCACTAGCCTCCTTAAAATCGAGATACAAGTTATGGTTCCCTTTAAAATCAAAAGTTAATTTTTGGTGTGCAATAAGGGGTGCTTCTATTGTGTTTGGTATGTCGAACTGTAGATTATATACCACGTTTTCTAAGCTCTGGGCCCGCTTTTCCGCCAGTGATAAGGGCACACCGGCGGCTATGCTTATTGGTACTTCTTTTTTCGAGTTGCATGAGAGACAATAGAAAAGAAAGATAAGGTAGGCTATATAACGCATGGTTCAGTTTTTACAATACTGAAAAGTAACCATTATCTCAGGGAGGTACAATTTGTGGAGGGGCTTGTTTACGATTGGAGGTAAACTAACATCAAGTTTTTACTATCTTGTAAGCGATGATGTTCACCAACCATTCTGTTTTTGTGCTTTTTGTGCTTTGCCTAATGGTGTTGCTTTCAATTTACTCAGCAAAAACCAAATGGGGAAAGCCTTTGGGAGCGGCCCTTTTGGTCATACTTTTTACCGCTGTCCTTGCCAATATGGGTGTTATTCCATCGGCATCCAATAGTATTCCACTATATGATGGCATTTTTACCTATTTAGCCCCTTTATCTATCTTCTATTTATTATTAGGGGCCAATCTTCGGGAAATTAAAAAGGCGGGCCTTCCTATGTTGGGCCTTTTCCTATTGGGTTCCTTGGCTACTGTTCTGGGTATCTTTATAGCTTGGTACCTTGTGGGCCCGGACCAATTATTGGAGGAAGATGCCAAGGTACTTGCTGGAATGTTGACCGGTACCTATACAGGAGGCAGTGTAAATTTCAATGCCGTGGCCTTGATTTATGATTTTCAGGAAAAGGGCCTTTTGTATGCGGGTGCCATTGCTGTGGATAATGTAGTCACGGCCTTTTGGGTCATAGCCACCATTGCATTGCCAAAAACCCTAAGGGCTCGGTTTAAAGATAAGAACCTGAGTATCCCTGGGGATGAGGCTGGAAAGGACCTGCATGAGAAGATGGGTATATTCTCCTTGGCCATGGCGTTGGTTATTGGTTTTGGAGCCTTGTTCCTTTCCGAAATGATACACGCCTGGTGGTCAGAAATTCCAACTATACTCGTTATCTCTACATTCGGCATAGCTTTGGCTCAATTCCCCTTTATTAAAAAACTGGAAGGGGTTCATAGTTTGGGACTTTATATCGTTTATCTTTTCTTGGCGGTTATCGGTGCCTATTGTGAAATTGGTGCCGTTCTTGATCTCCAGCAAATCGGTCTAACTCTTTTGGGCTTTACCTTAGTAGCGGTGGCACTTCATGGAGTGATCATAATTGCTTTGGGAGGACTTTTTTTCCGGGATTGGGACATGGTGGCTATTGCCAGTCAGGCCAATGTGGGCGGCGGAACTTCGGCCATTGCCTTGGCAGAAACGTTTGATCGGAATGAATTGATTTTACCCGCTATATTGGTTGGGACCTTGGGTAATGCTCTGGGAACTTACCTAGGTTTTTTTGTAGTTTCTATATTGTAAGCCCCTACTTAGCCCCTGAGTAAGCTTTCCAATCCTTTTCCTTGTAAATATCCTCCCCAAAATACTTGGCAATATTCAAAAATGGTTCGGGCTTTTGATAGCCCGGCACTGGCGATAACATATTAAGTTGTTCGTCCAAAAAAATGGTTGTGGGGTAACTTAAACGCCCCTGCATCAATGCGGCAGCGAATTCATGGTATCCTTTTCTTCCCGATGGAACAAATTTATAGGTCTTACCCTTAAATTCTATAGGTTCTTTTCCTTCCCCATCAAGCTTTACCATATAGAAATTCTCGGACATGTATGCAGCTACTTCTGGATTTTGGAAGGTATCCTTATCCATTTTTTTACACCATCCACACCAATCCGTATAGACATCTACAAAAACTTTCTTAGGGTTCTTTTCGTTCGAAGCTAATTCTGCAGCTTCATTCCAACTAAGCCAGTTAACTTCTTGGGCATTAATTTGCAAAGCCTGGAATACAAATAACAGTAGTGTAAAGGATTTTATAACAGGGGTAAAATTAGTTTTCATAGTAATTTTTTGGAGTTAGTCCAACAATTATACCAAAACTAACGTTTTTTCCGAAGCTTTATTTTACTTTGGCCGTTTGCTTTACCTCAAATAAATCTTTTACATCTACCTGATTCTTAATTAAATCATCAAAAGATTCTCTTTTCCTTATTAAAATGGCTTTTCCTTCATGCCATAAAACTTCTGGGGGCCTAAAACGAGAGTTATAATTACTGGCCATTGTAAAACAATAGGCTCCTGCATTTTTAAAACATAGTATATCTCCTTCGGATATTTCGTTGATTCTTCTATTACTGGCAAAAGTATCCGTTTCGCAGATGTATCCAACTACAGAATAGTAGCGTTCCCTGCCTTCAGGGTTTGAAATGTTAACGATGGAATGATTGGCGCCATAAAGCATGGGCCTAATTAGGTGATTGAAGCCTGAATCAATACTGGCAAAAACAGTGGAGGTCGTTTGTTTCACCACATTTACCTTTGCTAAAAAGAAGCCTGCTTCGCTAACCAAAAATTTTCCCGGTTCAAAGGCCAATGTTAATTCCCTACCGTATTCTTTACAAAATTCATTGAAACGAGACCCCAATTTTTTACCTAGTTCCTCCACATTAGTTTCTATATCGCCTTCCTTATATGGAACTTTAAAACCACTACCAAAATCGATGAAATCCAGGTTTTTGAAATTTTTTGCAGTTTCAAATAGAATTTCTGAAGCGTACAGAAATACATCGATATCTAAAATATCACTTCCGGTATGCATGTGGATTCCGTTGATATTCATTTTGGTCAATTCCACGATACGTAATAGGTGTGGTATTTGGTGTATACTTATGCCAAATTTGGAGTCGATATGACCAACCGATATTTTGGAGTTTCCTCCTGCCATTACATGCGGGTTAATTCTAATACATACAGGAATGTCCGGATGTTTGCTTCCAAACTGTTCTAAAATGGATAGGTTATCAATATTGATTCTTACTCCTAATTTCGAGGCTTCTTCTATTTCCTCTAAAGAGACACCATTGGGGGTAAAAATGATGGATTCAGGTTTAAAACCGGCTAATAGGCCTAATTGAACTTCCTGTATGGAAACGGTATCCAAACCGCTACCCAGACTGTTCATCAGTTTTAGTATGGTAATATTGGAAAGTGCTTTGGCCGCATAATTCAATTTTAAATTCTTAACGGTACCAAAAGCCTTGGTCAGACGATTAAACTGGGAGATTATTTTTTCGGAGTCATAGACATATACTGGATCACCGTAAGATTCGGCAATTTTTAATAATTCCACATTTTTCATAGCATTGGATTTTTAGCAAATCTATACTTATAGTAGGATAAGAACAAATAAATAGAAGTTAAATTGAAAAATACAACAATTTGTGTTAAATATAACAATCTTAAATAGTTTTTACTTTGTTTCCAGCCCATGGCTTTGTATTTTAGGGGGTATGAAAAGTCTATCTGGTTTTATAGTAAAATCGAAAACCGAGGTCATTTTATCTGACCAGTAAAACTCTTAAATAGACAGATGAAAATACCACTATTTCCTTTAAAATCTGTTTTTTTTCCCGGAGAAACAGTTCCGCTTCACATTTTCGAGGCGCGATATAAACAATTGATTTCAGATTGTAGGGAGGAGGCAATTACTTTTGGGATACCGGTTTACTTTAATAACAAATTGGAATTCGGTACGGAAGTCCAGTTAGTAGAGGTAGTTAATACCTACGCGAAAGGGGAAATGGATGTATTGTGTGTTGCTCGTCAAGTTTTCAAATTAACTTCTTTCGAACCACAAATGAGTGATAAGCTATACCCTGGAGGGACGGTTGAATTCTTGGAATATGATTTCATTGCCCAATCAAGTTATAAAGCTGAGGTTCTTAAAAAAATTGAACAGTTGTATGAAATAATGGAGCTAACCAATACACCCATCGATGTAGGCAAGTACAATAGTTTTGTATTGGCTCATAAAATAGGTCTTTCATACGAACAAGAATATGAACTATTACAGTTAGGCAAGGAAAAAGATCGTTTAGATTTTATTTATAACCATTTATTAACCATAATAAAAGTGTTGTCCCAAGTAGAAAGAACAAGAAAAACAATTGAGCTCAATGGGCATTTTAAGAACTTTGATCCATTAGATTTTAAAAATATTGAAAACTAATTTCAACACCTTTTAGATAATCAATTCGTTAACTATTTTAGATATCTTAAAATTCCCTGGTAACATATAATCTTACAAGTTTTATACTTTTAATATCCTGTAGTTGTTTCCAGAGATTCTTTACATAATTAATCAAGTTTAATTTTCCATTATTAAACCGTCTTTGCTATTTTTGCCCAACAAATAAAACTACCCTAATATGAACCTTCACGAGTATCAAGGAAAAGAGATATTATCAAGCTTCGGCGTTCGCATTCAAAGAGGAATTGTTGCGCACAATGCAAAAGAAGCGGTTGACGCAGCTAAACAGTTGACGGCAGAAACAGGTACGGGATGGCATGTTATTAAGGCTCAAGTTCATGCTGGTGGTCGTGGAAAAGGAGGTGGTGTAAAATTAGCCAAAAACCTAAAGGAAGTAGAAGAGTTGGCAGGACAAATCATTGGAATGAACCTAATTACTCCTCAAACTTCAGCCGAAGGAAAAAAAGTACATCAGGTTTTAGTAGCAGAAGATGTTTACTATCCAGGGGATAGTGAGACCAGTGAATTTTATGTGTCCGTTTTATTGAATAGAAGTACCGGAAGAAATATGATTATGTATTCTACGGAGGGTGGAATGGATATTGAAGAAGTAGCCGAGAAAACGCCACACTTAATTTTTACGGAAGAAATTGACCCAGGTACTGGGTTGTTAGGTTTTCAAGCTCGAAAAATTGCTTTTAACCTGGGACTTTCAGGAACTGCCTTTAAGGAAATGACAAAGTTTATTTCTGCCCTTTATAAGGCATACGTTCAAAGTGATTCCAGCATGTTTGAAATCAACCCAGTATTGAAAACTTCTGACGATAAGATTATGGCGGTAGATGCCAAGGTTTCCATCGACGACAATGCGCTTTACAGAAGAAAGCAGTATGCGGAAATGAGGGATTTAAGAGAGGAAAATCCTATTGAAGTGGAAGCTAGGGCCGTAGGTCTAAACTATGTTGATTTGGACGGTAATGTAGGGTGTATGGTGAATGGTGCCGGTTTGGCCATGGCTACAATGGATTTGATTAAAATGGCCGGTGGAGAACCTGCAAATTTTTTGGATGTCGGTGGTACGGCTGATGCAAAAAGAGTTGAAGAGGCCTTTAGGATTATTCTAAAAGACCCAGCGGTGAAGGCCATCTTAATAAATATTTTTGGAGGTATTGTGCGTTGCGACCGAGTTGCACAGGGTGTTGTTGACGCCTATAAGAATATGGGTGATAGTATTAAAGTGCCCATTATAGTTCGTTTGCAGGGTACCAATGCGGAATTGGCCAAGGAAATTATTGATAATTCAGGTCTTGCGGTACATTCAGCCGTACAATTCAAGGAGGCTGCCGATAAAGTGGAAGAAGTGTTGAAATAGTATTCACTATTTCAAAATAATTATTGAAGGCAATGTTAATTTAACATTGCCTTTTTTTCTTTACAATCGCACATTTATTATTGAATTTAAGTTATAAAGGTCAATTCATTCCAAATTCCATGTGTGTTTATGAACGTTTGGCACAAGAATCTGTGTCAACTTCGTCTTAATATTTTGGTTTAGTTTAAACTATAGGTTACCTACTTGAAATTATGGTTAAACCTTCTTCATCATGTTTTTTCGTTTCATAATCAATGTACTTTTGAGGGGTCTGTAAAACAGGTGATTTTGTTTAAAAATATGTTAAAATGGGATTTTGTTGTAACATTCTGAATTTTGAAGCGTCTTTTTAGTAAATCATCATCAATCAATTATTAATCAACTTCCAAAAAACGGAAGTAAAAACAAAAAGTCATGAGAAAATTAAGTTTAGTTTTTGTAGCAGCTTTGCTACTTGCATCAGGAAATGTTTTAGCTAATGCAACTGAAGGAGTAGAACCTGCGAAAAGTCTTTCCAATCAAATCACAAAAATGTTAGAGGATAACACGTTTTCAGACGAGGACTCCGATTTAACTGCCCAAGTTAGATTTACCTTGAACAACGAAGGAGCGATTGTTGTACTTTCGGTGGATACTGAATTCGTAAATCTCGAAAAATTTGTAAAGAGTAGATTAAACTACCAAAAAGTGGATATTACTAATATAGAGGAAGGTAAACTATACACGGTTCCGGTTAGAATAGCCTCTTAAAAATTTAAATAAAACTTTAGAATCCTGATGCTTTTGAGCGTCAGGATTTTTTTTTGTTTTTGTATTTCACATTGCTCAAATTTCTATCTACATTTTTCAACTGACTTTTCTTAAAACTTTTAGGTTTAGGTGTTGATTTTTTGGATTCTTCTCCTAAAAGTACCTTTCCGGGTATTTTTGGATTTTCTTTTGTTCCCCTTAAGTGCAAGACCAAACCATTCAAAAAATTACGTAATATTTGGTCACCACATTCCATATAATTGGGGTGGTCTTCTTTTCTGAAAAATGCCCCTAGCTCGCTTTTTGATATTTTAAAATCTACCAATTCTAAAATCTCTACAATTTCATCGTCCCTTAGCTTTAAGGCAACCCTTAATTTTTTAAATATGTCGTTGTTGGTCATCTAAATGAATTTTATTGCAAGTTATCACTTAAATTTAGAATTATGATTCCATATATCAACTGGCGATACCTAAGAAATTTCTGAATTTATATTACTTTGTTAAATCATCTATTTTAACCATATTAACTATACTATAATTCTGTTTTCGGTGTTATCAATATGAGTCTTAAAAAGAATAAAACTGAATGAAATGAGCACCTCAAAGGAAAAATTAAGTATACTTTCTGAAATGATTGCCTTTGCTAGGGTGGATAATAGGCTTATGCAGTCTGAATATGATTTTCTTTTTAATGTTGCCCAACATCTAGAAGTGGGCAAAAAAGAGTTTGATAATTTGTTTCAAAAGAAGGTAGAGCATGTTATTCCAAAATCCCAGGCGGATAGACTTGTACAATTTAACCGTCTTATTTTGTTGATGAATGTGGACAACAATAACAATCTTACAGAGATTAGGAGATTGCATGATATTGGTTTAGGTATGGGTCTACCTCCTTCAGCAATTGACCAGGTATTATCCATAATGCATGAATATCCCGACAAAATTGTTCCCCCTCATGTGATTATAAAAATTTTTAAGGCACACTACAATTAGGACCAGGAATTAAAGCCTTCCTTAATTTTAGTAAGGTCTCTCGAGTTTTTGATTTGAAGCTCCAAATCTTTTTTAATATTAGTGATTTCTTCCTCTATTGCTTCACTTTGGTCAGCGTTGATTACTCGCTCACTTAATCGGTTCAACATGCATAATAATTTTTGGGATACAATGATATCTCCTAGGCAATAAGGTCTATAAGTGGCCAATACATTAAATAGAACCTCCGAAAAGGTGTTTCGTTCAATAAATACTCGCAACGTCTTTTTATCGTCCGTCCAATATTCAAATTCATCAACTTGCATCAGCAAAGAAAATAACTCCGTTAAGTAATCTATGCTGTTCAAGGCCGTACCTGGGTCGTTTATACCGGGCGACATGGCCTTTATTCCAATCTCTGAAATTTGCCTAAAACCATAAATATAATTATCTCCAGTTAGCTCTTCACTAGAGAAAATCAGTGATCTGAGAATTTTATCCTTCACTTTATCTGAAATAGGTTTATTGGTTTTTAATCCCTTGTTGCCCTTTAATATAAATTGTCCTTTTCTAAAATCGAGAGCTATTTTTAAATCATTGTCGATACAGGTCTCCAGGAGATTGCCCGTTAATGTACCTTGAAAATAACCCGTAGTTTCTATAGCGCTTACAGACCAATTTTCCTGACTTGGGAACACCCTAAATTCTTGGGTGTTAATACTATTTAGAAGTCTATTTTTAGCACTAGAGTGTATAGAATTCAATATGGTACCCACTTGAATGGATTGGGATATGTTATGGATAAAGTAAATAAAAGCCGCAAGGCATATAATTGTAAGGATAATGGCAATCAATACAGAAAAACCAGGAGTTTGGTAATTCGACTTTGTGGGTTCAATGGAAACAAGGATAAAAATATTATAGAGTATAACGGCAATATAAAGTCCCAGTACAATTTGGTGTTTTTCGTTCGATATTATTCCTGGTAGTACCCTAGGAGAAAAATTACTCGATGCTTGGTTCAATAAAATCATAACCATGGAAAAACTAAAGACCATCAAAGAAATTAACCCCCCAATTAAAGTGCTAAGGAGTGTTCTTGCCGTTTCCGTATTGTCTATGACTAGTCCAGGTGCTATATCCATCAGGTATTCGGATACATGACGTTGTTCCATATAAATGAAAAGAAAGGCAACGAGTACCCCTGCTATAGAAATAAGGGTGGGATAGAAGGCAATCTTACCTCTAACTTGAAAAAATATGTTTTTAATTCTGTCCATTTGCGCAGGCTGCCATAAATTTACTAAGACAGACGACAGAATTACGCTCCTATTCGAATTTTAATGAACCCATAAATAAAAACATGTCAATATGACATTATATTAATAGGTTGTTATGACATAATGGCTTATTATTTTAGTTGGTATGTGATTTGTTTTAATGAAGGCGTAACAAGGTTTAATCTAAAAAATATATAGTTATGAGTTTAATTAAAAGAAATGACGTTCTGTTTCCTTCTTTAATGAATGAAATCTTTAAGCCAGATTGGTTTGGTGGTATGGAAAATTTCAATGGTTCCGTTCCTGCTGTTAATATCAAGGAGAGCGAGAATAGATTTGATTTAGAGCTTTCTGTTCCGGGAAGGACCAAGGAAGACTTTAATATTGAAATAGATGATAATTTATTAACTATTTCTTCTGAAGTTAAATCTGAAAAAGAATCGAAGGAAGAAAATTACACAAGAAGGGAATTTGGTTATTCGTCCTTTAAAAGGTCTTTTACTTTGCCTGAATCTGTGGACGAGGAAAGAATTGAAGCTTCTTACGAGAATGGTATTTTGAAATTTACATTGCCTAAAAAAGAGGAAGCTTTGCCTAGGCCAAAACGCATGATTGAATTGTCTTAGAAGAACATGTTATGTACATTCTGAGTATAGGATTTCATAATGTTTAGTTGAGTTGGTTAGTTAGTTAGGTGTCCTGAAGTATCAGGGCACCTTTTTTAATTTAACTTTTCTGTTAAAATAGCTAAACAGCTCATAATGCCTTCTTTCAAATTACCAAGCCTTAGATTTTCGTTGGGACCATGGATGGCATTATCCGGGTTGGGTATGCGTATGGAAACAGCAGGAATATCCAAGGTCTTTATAAAAGGCGCCATAGGTTGCGAGCCGCCCGTAGTTCTCATGTTCACAATTTGGTGGCCAAAAACCTTCTTCAGAGCCTTGTTGAGAAATTTTCCGATGTGACTGTCCATTTCTGTCCTGAAGGGTTCAGAGCCCAAATGATAGGTAAAAGAGGCCAGTCGAGGATATTTAGTTCTCTCTTCCTCCAAGGGTTTGGTATCGACCAAATGATATCCAAAATTTTGTATGTGCTCCTTTAGTAGCTGAATCTGTCTTTCTCCAGGAGTTTCCGGAACCAAACGTATGTCTACCTCTATAAGAATTTCCGATGGTATAATGGTACGTACTTCCTTTCCTACCCAGGCGGCCTTTAATCCTCTTATGTTAAGTGAAGGATACTGTAATGATTCCTGATAGGTTTCAGCAACTGCATCTGGTTTTGAAATGCCCAGGCTGATTAGAGTGCTGTCCAAGTTTTCAGGTATTTTGGATAATCGTTCCTTGTCCGCTGGCGACAAACGAACACCATCATAAAATCCTGGAATAGTCACTTTTCCATTTTCATCCTTGAGGCTAGCTATTAATCTAGACGCCTCGAAAACCGGATTTGGAGCAAAATTGCCATATTGACCACTGTGTAATCCATATCGCGGTCCAAATATTCTTATGGTAGCAGTAGTTATTCCTCGTGCTCCATAGGTTAACGTTGGTAAATTGGAGAAGTGGCGCGTTCCGTCCAGGATAAATAGCATTTCCGCATCCAGTAGCTTTTTATTTTCTAGAACTGCTATTGGAAGAAGGGGTGACCCCAATTCTTCCTGAAAATCCATAATGACCTTAATGTTGTATTCGGGTTTTATCTTTTGAGATTGAAGGATTTGAAGGGCGGAAATTAATGAAATGGAAGGTCCTTTTGAGTCCGATGCCGATCGTGCAAAAATCCTCCAATCCGAGTCTACTTTTTCATTTAATTTATCAAAGTCGATTTTGGTCCAATTTCCATCTTTTTTTTCTTTCAAAACAGCATGATATGGATTGGGTTGAAACCACTTTGTGGAGTCCACGGGTTGACCGTCAATTTGCAAATAGAACAAAACAGATTTTCTGTTTTTGTGAAATATTTTTTCCGCAAAAAGGAGAGGGGCTCCATCGGTTTCAATCGTCTTGGTTTCAAAATTAAGAGCTGTAAAAACACTATCGCACCATGCCTTATTTTTGGCAATTTGTTCTGGGAAATTACCATCGTTTGGTAGTGTTAAAAAATGTTGTAAATTCGAAATGGATTCAGTGAAATTATCATCGGCCAAGGCTTCGATTTCCTTAGCTGATAAATTTTGAGACCATGTTCTTTGACTGAAAAAAATACTGGACAGAATACAAAGAATTACTATCTTTTTCATTTTATATACAGAGCTTATTTAATTTTTAGACTACTCTAAAAATATTTATAATCTATTATAATTCAGTTATATAATATATTTTATATGAACATTATATTTAGACATCTAGATTTTTTTATTCTTATTAGTTTTCTTGCCCTTGAAGGGTCTTTATTTCGTCCCTGAGTTTCGCAGCTTGCATAAAATCTAGCTCTTTTGCTGCCTTTTCCATAGCTTTTCTTTTGTCCTTAATTAGCTTATCTAATTGCTCTTTTGTTAGGTACTCCAAGTCTGGTTCTGCCGCTCGCAATTCTTCTTTTTGATAATGATATGTAGAGACTGAATTTTTGGATAAAACACTGTCTAAATTTTTATTTAGTGCTGTGGGTATAATGTTGTTTTCGGTGTTGTAATTGATTTGCTTTTCTCTTCTGTAGTTTGTTTCATCAATTGTTTTTTGCATGCTGTCCGTCACTTTATCAGCATACATAATTGCCTTTCCGTTTAGGTTTCTAGCAGCCCGTCCAACGGTCTGTGTCAATGACCTATTATTTCGTAAAAAACCTTCTTTGTCGGCATCCAAAATTGCCACTAAGGAAACCTCCGGAAGATCCAATCCTTCCCTTAAAAGATTCACCCCAATAAGCACATCAAAAATACCCTTTCTTAGGTCTTGCATTATCTCTACCCGTTCCAAGGTATCCACGTCACTATGGATGTATCTACAGCGCACACTGATTCTATCTAGATATTTTGCAAGTTCTTCTGCCATTCTTTTGGTCAATGTAGTGACCAATACTCTTTCATCCTTCTCTACGCGCTGGTGTATTTCCTCAACTAAATCATCTATCTGATTGAGACTAGGTCGCACTTCAATAATTGGATCTAATAATCCTGTCGGTCGTATGACCTGTTCCACATATACTCCTTGGCTCAATTGCAGCTCATAATCCGCAGGGGTAGCACTTACATAAATCACTTGGTTTTGCAGGGCTTCAAACTCCTCAAATTTCAAAGGCCTATTATCCATAGCGGCCGGTAACCTAAAACCATAGTCTACCAAGTTTACCTTTCTGGACCGGTCCCCGCCATACATGGCATGGACTTGTGGAATGGTAACATGACTCTCATCTATTACCATGAGGTAATCGTCAGGAAAATAATCCAGCAAGCAGAAAGGTCTTGTTCCGGGTTCTCGTCCATCCAAGTACCTAGAGTAATTTTCTATTCCTGAACAATAGCCCAATTCCCTTATCATTTCCAAATCAAAATTGGTTCGCTCTTCCAGCCTTTTTGCTTCCAAAGGCTTCCCTATTTCCTTGAAATAATCGATTTGTTTAACCAGATCATCCTGTATACTATGAATTGCATTTTGAAGCACATCCTGTGAGGTGACGAACATATTGGCTGGATAGATGTTCAAATTTTCATAGACTTCCAGTACATTGTTGTTAAAGGGGTCAAATGACTCTATCTCCTCTATCTCATCCCCAAAAAAATGAATTCTAAACGCGTGGTCCGCATAGCTTGGAAAAACATCTACAACGTCTCCCTTCACCCTAAAATTTCCATTTCTAAAATCAGCAGTTGTTCTAGAATACAAGCTTTGGACCAGCTGGTGCAGCAATTTAGTTCTGGATATTACTTGATCCTTTTTTATGGAAATAACATTTTTCTGAAACTCTATAGGGTTGCCAATACCATATAGACAAGAAACAGAAGCCACGACCAAAACGTCCCTTCTGCCGGATAGTAGTGAGGATGTAGCACTAAGTCTTAATTTTTCAATATCCTCGTTTATGGATAAATCCTTTTCTATATAAACTCCACTCGTAGGAATGTAGGCTTCAGGCTGGTAGTAATCGTAATAGGAAACAAAATACTCGATTGCGTTATCTGGAAAAAATTGCTTAAACTCCGAGTATAGTTGTGCTGCCAAGGTTTTATTATGAGCCAAGACCAAAGTGGGCCTTTGTACTCCCTCAATTACATTAGCAATGGTAAACGTCTTTCCCGATCCGGTTACACCCAGTAAAGTTTGATATTTCTCTTCCCCTTCTATACCTTCCGAAAGTTGTTTTATAGCATTGGGTTGATCTCCTGTAGGGCTAAACTCTGATTCTACTTTAAATTTCATAACCTAAAAGTACAAAAGAGTATTTCTATTAGTATAGGGAATGAATACAATTCTTCCCATAACTCGGCTAGAGAAGAAGTTAATAAATACGATTTAAGAAGAATACCTAAAAAATCATCTTTTTAAAGTAAAATGACCTTTAATTTCCTTATTATTAAAAGAAATTGCTCGGAACCAATAATCCGAAGCTGGCAACAAGCGTCCATTGAAAACTCCATTCCAACCCAAAGATTTTGGGTCTATTTGTCCCAGAAAACTTCCGTATCTATCAAAAATCTGTATTACTTCAATAGCTATCTCTCCGGTATCTTCAGATTTTTTGTATTGCCAATAGTCATTGTACCCATCTCCATTCGGTGTAAAGAATGCAGGGAAATCCTGTCTAGAAAGTTCTTTTTCGATTAACCTTTCTGTTATTCCACAACCGTATTTGTCCTTTACATAAACTATTCTTTCCCCTGGAGCAACATCCGTAAAAATTGGACTCTCCTGAAAAACAGAATTTGGACTGTCCAAAGCGTATTCATAATTTCCAGGTTCCTCGACCATTACGTTAATTCTTAAACCATTATTTTCCCTGGATATTATTACATCCTCAATTATGGGAGAATTGGAATAAACCACTTGAAAATTTTTGGAAACAGGACATTCTATAGTTCCGCCGAACTCGTTTAAGGTATTATATAATTCCAATCTGTATTGCCCAACTTTATCATACCGTAATTCTGCATCCTCTGAAAGTATATTTTCGGTTCCATCGGGATTGATAAAAATCCACCTATATCCCTTGGCCGGGTTATTGGATTGAATAATTCCAAAAGAGTCTTCATTACACAACGCTACCCTATCAGGAACCGTAATAATGGGAAAATCAGATTCCAGACAGCTCACGGTGGGGACACCTGTAGTAAAACTTTCCTCTATACAACCACTAGCATCTCCATTTTCATTTAATGGAACAATTAGAACAAAATAGTCTTGATCAAGTTCTAAATTATCCGATAGTCCATAGAAAATAGTATTTCCGGTCAATTCATTTTCCACTACATCATAATTTCCGGGACTGGTTCCAATAGATATTCTATAGTCTGTCGCTCCTGGTGCGTATTCCCACTCAAGATTAGTGTTTACCCGTACCTCCGTTTCATTATTAAAGGGACTTGCTAATCGCGTGCATGCTGGAGGAGAAGTGACAGCTTCCGTAGTGAAGATTTTTAATGGACACACCTTAATCGGGGCATCAGGTAAAAAAAGACTTATGGTAACGTATACGACGGTATTGGAAGGTAAACCTACTTCAGGTTGATAAAAATTATTTAGCCCAGAAGATCTTCTGTTTATAATTTCTCCACCTCCAGGAGTGGTGCCCAAGGATACGAGATATCCAATAATACCGTCCACTGCGGTCCACTGAATGAGGTTGTCCACGGCCACATCCGTGTCTCCGTCCAATGGGGAAATAAGGGTAGGGCATTCCTGTGCATTGATTTGTGTCAGGAAAAAATGCCACAAAGCAAAAGGTAAAAATGTAGATTTAACTTTCATATGGTCTACCTTTTTAAAATAAAATATCCACTTACTTCTTTATTATTTTCAAACTGGGCCCTAAACCAATAATTGGATTCCGGAAGGGCCTTACCATTAAGCCTTCCATCCCATCCAACGGAACTTGGGTTTATTTGAGCCAAAAGGTTACCATATCTGTTAAAAATATAGATGTTTATTATGCGGATATCCTCATTATCCGTTATAGATCTATATTGCCAAAAATCGTTTATCCTATCCCCATTAGGAGTAAAAAACTTTGGAAACCCATCAACAGTCAAATCTGTTTTCACTGTTTTTTCCACAATTCCACATCCATTTTTATCACGGACAAAAACGATGTGTGTTCCCAAGTCAATACCAATGAATTTATTAGAATCTTGATAAGGCCCATTTGCATTGTCCAAAGCATATTCATATTCCCCTTCACCCTCAACCTCTACTTCAAAATTCAATCCATTTGCTTGTTGGGTTACCTGAACATTGTTAATGATAGCGACAGAAGATTCCTTAACTTGAAAAATTTTGGAAGAAGAGCATTCAAAAGTTCCTTCGGAACCGCTGATAATATCAAATATTTCGTAAACGTATTCGCCCTCTTCGTAAATGGAAACCTCAGGTTCCGTTGAGATTAATTTCTCGTCACCGTTGATGTCCACTTTATACCATCTATAACCATCGGCCTCATCCGTTGCCGAAATTAAATTTGTAGTATTATCCAAACAAATTCCTATGCTTTCCGGGAAGGATATTTCAGGATTTAGAACAACTAAACCTTCTGAAAGTGGATCAAAATAGGGGCCACACCCCAATATTGTTGAAAATGTTTCCTGGGAACAACCAATGGCTTCTCCAGCATCATTAAAGGGGACTATTTTAATAAAAAAAGTACGGTTAGGTTCAAAATCGATAACCATAGTGGAATTTCTGAAAAACGAGGCATTGTTTAAAATATCGGTCTCAAAAGGTGTAGTGCCAATGGAGACTCTATAGCCGGTTGCATTGGGTACTTCATTCCATTCCAAAACGGGACTCAAAGGCACATTGGTTTCGCCATTAAATGGTGTAATCAAGTTAGTGCAAATGGGTAAAACCGCATTAGGAGCCGTTGTAAATGTAAACGTTGTACATCCGCTAGCTAAACCAATCCTGTTTTGGGGCACAACAGATACGAAAATTTCTGTCTCGGATGGTAAATCCGTAGCTGGATTGTAGGTCAGCACATTGCCAACTTCCAAATTATCTATAATTTCACCCCCATTCAAAGTAGTGCCAATGGTCAAATAATAGTTGGTAGCACCTGGTGAGACCTCCCAAGAAATATTGGTACCTGTATTCACATCAACTTCATTATCCGTAGGAATCGATAAAGAAGTACAGTCAGGTACTTCCGTTAATTCGTCGGTTGTAAAACTTTGGCTTTCGCACGGGATGTTGGGCTGGTTAAAGAAGAATAGGGTAATGGTAATATAGATTTGGGTATTTTCAGGTAAACCGGTAGGTGGCGTATACCTATTAGACGCCCCAACATTTAGTTCATTAAGGATATCCGTACCTCCAGGTGTGGTACCCAAGGATATAATATAGCCAGGAACTCCAACAACTGCTTCCCAAGTGATGGATGCGTTTAGGGCTACCTGATTCTCTCCATCAAATGGGCTGACCAGGGAAGGACATTCCTGTGCAGGAACTTTCAAAATACAGCATAAAAACAATATGTAAAATATGGGCATAGCCAATATTTTACATATTGATGTATTCTGTTTCATTTTCATAGCTTGTTTGCAAACAATACAATATACTACAAAATGAAAATTTTAAGGCCTTAAAACGTGTTAAATAGGATAAAATATCGATGTTCTACCCTACTTATAAATCTCGCTTTTTAAGCAGTACGTATGATAGATAGATGAATATGGTGGTCCATGAAATGACAATTAAAAACTCCCACCAATGAACCTGGTAGTTCAGATTAATATGTTCTCCAACTTGGTCGGCAACAGTTTGTACCGCTTCCAAACGGGTAAAAGGTTCTTTGATAAGGTTAAACATGGACTGAAGCGGAAAGAACCCCATTACCATGTCCGTAGTATCACCATCAAATAGTTTCCAGCGAATAAGTCCCCTAGTTATCCCTTCCAGTATTTGCCATAAAATGAGGAAACCCAGAGCGAAAGCAGAACGTTTTACGAGTATTCCTAGAAAAAGACAGAAAGAAAAGAACCCCATTAATTTGAAAAAGAATGCTGCTATGAACTCCAAATCGGAGAAAATGATGGATAATTCATCATAATCCGAATAAAACAATCCTAGAATAAGGGATACCACGAAGACGAAAACCGTTGATATAATAGAAAAGGAAACTACCGTTAAAAATTTTGATAGTATAAATTCCTTTTTGGATAGGCCATCGATAAGATTCTGTTTTATTGTTTTGTTACTGTATTCATTGGACATCATAGATACAATTACAATAGCTAAAAACAGCTTAAAAAAGGCAGTGATAAAAGTATTGAAATGCCAAATGTATGGAAAGTTGAATATGCCTATATCCGCTAAATGGAACTTTACTGGGCCTATATCGAACTTAATTGCCGCCACTAAGGCAATCGATGTTAGAATGAAAAAATAGGAAATGATCAATACTTTACTGGCCCTATTGTTCCATAGTTTTATAAATTCTATTTGTAATAGTCTTATCATGGTATTCGATTAGTTAGATTGATTTTTGGTCAAGGTCAAGAATTGCTCTTCCAGACTTTCTTTTCTTTTTACAAGGTGGGAAAGCACGATACCTTTTTTGTATAGGGAATCGTTTAATGATTTGGCATCCATTTCTTCCTTTAAAAAGGCGGTGATCAATCCATTTTCGTGTTTTACTTCGGCGAAGTTGTTATTTGATTTTAAGGCCTCTTCCAATTTTTTCATATCCTCTGATTTTAACTCAAAAAATCCATGGCTGGCCAACATTCCATCAACCCGGCCAGAATAGAGTTTTTCACCTTTTCTAAGGATAATTACATGGCTACAGACTTTTTCTACCTCATCCAATAGGTGGGAGGCCAAGAGGATTGTTGTTCCTTGTGAGGCTATTTTTTTTATGATTTCCCTGATTTGATGAATTCCCTGGGGATCCAATCCATTGGTAGGTTCATCAAGAATTAGAATTTCAGGGTCGTTCAAAAGGGCAGAAGCTATGGCTAAACGCTGTTTCATCCCTAAGGAATACGTTCTAAACTTACTGTCCTTTCGGTCCAAAAGACCTACCAATTCAAGTTTTTCCTCGACTTTGTCCTGACCGACTTCTTTTATTTTACAGACCAGTTTTAAGTTTTGGACTGCTGTCATATAAGGATAGAAATTGGGTCGTTCAATAATCGCTCCTACTTTTTTTAGAGCCTCGTGTGTGGAAGTATTCCCATCGAACCAATAAAAATTTCCGTTTGTTTTATTAACAACATTGAGTACGATTCCCAACGTTGTAGATTTTCCGCTACCATTCGGTCCCAGTATGCCATAAACATTACCTTTTTCAATAGAAAATGATAAGTCCTTTACAGCTGTTAGATACCCAAATTTTTTTGTTAGGTTATTTACGGTAAGTATAGTGCTCAAAGCAAGTATGTTTTTGATTGATTGTACTTACATGACGAGCGGTTTCCGAATTTGTTACAGGAATTACCTCAATTTTTATTTACGCGATAGGTTATACGCCTGTTTGATATGACCGTTCTAATTCCTACGGTAAGTAAAGCGGAATTAGAGGTTGTACTTCCACAGACATATGAGTCGTCGGTGATAATCACCCTATACAAATATCCATTTTTGTCTATTTCCGGAGTAATTACAATTAGCGTATTGGTAGTTGTTCCGCTGTATTCCGACCCATCAGAAATATCGTTAAAAGTGGTTCCTCCATCTGTGCTTAGTTGCCATTGGTAATTGTCCCCATCATCCATACTTTCTATATTGGAGTCCGTGTTGACGAATGTCGTAGTATCCATCGGCTGTACCGTAATATTGGGTGCGGACCCCGTCTCTTGAAAGTCATAGTTGCCATTGGAATCCCCATCGGCAGGAGTAGGGTAGGTCGCTGCAACAACGGTTCCATTTAGGTTTACTGCAGGCAATCCATTGCCATAAACACCATCATCACCGCCATCCGCATCGTAATCTGCATAGGCCTCGTTGGCATCGGAGCAAGTATCGTTATCAGCGTCTAGCTCGTAACTGTCCATAATGTTGTCCGAATCACTATCCACACCCCTACAAGATGAAACGGTAAAGTTGATATCGTCGAATGTGGAAAAATTGGTCCCATCATCATCAATCTGCCCATAGACATACACTCTCAAGGTGTAAGTAGTATTCGCTAAAAGCGGTATAGTAGTCTGATTCATTAAATCAAATACTTGATAGGTTGTTGCATCATTGGTTATGAACAAACCTTCTACGGTTTGGATACTACTTACAAAACCATCGGCTGATAGATACGCGCTCATGGTATAGGAGTCACCACCCGAAGGTTGATACCAGCCCCAATTTATACTGTTCAGAACGGGGTTGGACAAGTTATTGGCCGTAGTAAAGGATACTTCGATATAATCATTATTATACAAGGCTTCTTCTAAGGTATTGGAAGGCATGTTATTAATTTGCACGGCACTAGTAGGCGTAGTTGCCGTGATTCCACTGAAAGCAATATTTGTGCTAGATGCCAAGAACCAGGAACTGATTGCAGGATCATAAATTCCATCCATTGCCCTTGTTCCTGAAGGAGAGTTTAGATACCATCCAAATTGACCATTGGTGAGCGTATCTTCCGATTCCGTACAATCTAAAATACCATCATTGTCATCATCAAGGTCTAAAACGTCAACAACACCATCCGCGTCAAAATCATTATTAAGGATGAATGCTACAGTAGGCTTATCCAAACTAAAATTATTGTCTACCTGATCTTGGCTATTCGTGGCAACATTCGCCAAGTGAGCTATTTGATTGGGTGAGGTATTAAAATTCGCGGTAGCAGTAATGGTAATGGTCTCCAATTGGCCACTAACCAGCGTGCCAACGTTCCAGTTTGGGTAGGACCAGCTGCCTGTAGTAGGAGTCGCCGATATTAAAGATATTCCACTAGGCAGTACATCCGTTACTACGGTATTTGTAGCAGGATTGACTCCAAAGTTCTGAACGGATATTGTAAAGTTTACAATATCACCCTCGTTCAAGGATTCGGTATCTGTATTTTTTATGAGCTGAATATCAGGATTGCAATAATAGACAGAAAGTGCGTTGGAGTCATAGGTACAACTACCTCGGGTCACTCTTACATAGTAATCCCCAGCAGTATTAGCAGCATAGGAACTACCGGTAGCTCCGGGAATAATAGTGCCATCGCTATACCATTGGTATGCGTCGAAGGTCTCACTCCCTGCAATTTCTAAAGCGGCACCTGGCAAACAGCCGGCGCCTGTAATTTGTAAATCCACATTAGGAGTCGTATCAAAACCAGAAAAGTAGCCTGCTACCCCTCTTGCCCCGTTAAAACCAAAAAATCCAACAGCAACAGGACCAGTAGATTGAACACTCACGTCATCTGTTAAATTAGGTATATAAAACGTTTTCCAGTCCGTACTTCCTGCAACGGCATTGGAGGCTGGCAAGCTCACGGTTCCACCACCATCCATTACCGTTATGTTGGCATCAGGAGTTGCTGTGGAGGCAATTATAGTTACCCCACCAGAAATGGTTGTGCCCGCAACATCGGTAATATCAGGAATATTGTCCATGACGTCCGGTAGTAAACAATTCACCGGAGCCACAAAGTTAAGTCCTTGGGTATAGGCTGCTGTGGATCCTCCCAAACATTGGTAGGCGTATACATCTTTGGATGTTTCCACAAACATGTTAGCTCCAACCGAATTAGAGGAGTAGTTACTACTGGGTATCTCAAAATACTCTCCGTTGTTAATCGTAGCAATAGGTGTTGTTGAGCCGTTCACAAAAATCTGTGTATTATTAGCTACACCAATGATTATGGGGAATTCGGTCCATCCATTAGAGTTTCCATTACCCCTTACGAACACATATTCCTTTCCTAATTTATCTTCCGGTACAGGTTGGTCAATTCCGGCATCCCTATTACTATTGCCTACCTGTCTACCATAATTAAGTGAACCGTTGCTTATTACGATATCCTTATCCGCTAGGACAGAGGCACCAATCCAACCCTGACTATTGGCAGTGGTAGGGGAGTTGCCCACATAGTTTTCAAATACGAAGGACTCATTTGCATCTAACGTAATACTATAGGAATTTGCCGTAATTCCAGCCACATTATTGCCCAGTCTAAATTCACAATTAGGGTCGTAACCAGAAATGGTCACTGTGGTATTGTCTTCTGTGGCCATAATACCTAAGGTATTTGATTTGGAAGGGTGACTGCCCAAGTTTGGAACACCGCCCCATTTGAACCGAGTACCTAGTGCCGACCTACCTTTCGAGGTTAAAGAAGCTGCTTGTGATCCGGATCGCCCCCTATAATTTACATAAAACTTCTCCCCACTCGGGGCTTCAAAGCGTAAACCGCTATTGCTTAGTATGACTCCAGTATTACTATTACTTACTAAGGTAATGTTGTTATCACCATTGCCAGGGTCATATACTGCAGGGCTGGTTTTTGAAATTGTAAAGGAAGTTATTGGAGTGATACTGGTACCACGGTATACATTAACCATAAAACTAGAAGTCACAGGTGTAGATAAGTGTACAGCCTGTTGTTGAATAGCCTGATTGTTCTGCCCTTGTTTCAGCGGTGGTAAATAATGTAGATTACTCAACTGGCCATAGCTGAAAGCAGTAATAAAAACTACAACCAGAAAATTGAATATTTTAAGCTTTAACATCTAAGTTTGATTGTCAATGGTATAGTGTTTTTCAAATAAAATGAAACGGGGTTTGGCCTACAATAGTTTGTTGTGAATTGTCTTATTTATGTGGTATTTCATCGACAAGGCCCCTATTTCCCTTTATTTTTGATAAATAGAAAAGCCCGTATTCTTTTAAGATACGGGCTTATTTTTCTATTACTATTTTCTAACGATATAAGGTAAAATGCCCTACAAATTCCCTCTGGTCTTCCTCACCTTTCAATTTGATAATGTACCAGTAGTCTCCAGTAGGTAAATCGGTTTCTTGGTATAATCCGTCCCATCCTTCTTCACCGTTTCTGATGATATAGATTTCCCTACCGTATCTATCAAAGATTTTAACAAAAATATTTGGATATGGTTCTATATTTTTAGGAATCCAGCGGTCATTCTCTCCATCCCCATCTGGGGTAAAGAAGTTGGGTATTTCAATATCTATAAATTCCATAAAAATGTTTGCCGTCGACTCACATCCATTTGTATCTAATACTCTAACGGTATAAGTATCCGTACGTGTTATATATATTGTATTGTCATCTCCGTTGTCCCTGTCGCCAAAATAGTAGGTGTATTCACCAGTCCCTCCAGATGCCACTGCCGTAATCTCGTTCAGGTTATTTTGCTCCAAGATTAATTCCAATGGCTCAAAATTCTGTACCTCAAACTCAATCGTATTTGTACACCCGTTGGCATGTATGATATTCACATAATGAGAACCAGGGGTCATATTGGTAAAGTCAGGTTCTAACCTATAATCGTTGGCATTGCTAGAGTCCAATGCATACAATACATCCCCTGCAACACTTGGGTCTTCTAATACAAGGGCTATTCTGTTATCTGGAATATCTCCAGAACATTCATAAATGACTTCTGCACTGGCGTTGAGGTTGGCACCGTTTTCAACAGTTATGGTCTGGTTTGTTGTACATCCATTAGCATCCTTAACAAAAACAATATATGTACCTCCTGGCAGAAATTGAAAAAGCGAGCGATCTTGTACGAAATCTGCTTCTTCATTGGAATTTAAGGCCGTACTATAAGGGGCCGTTCCTCCATTTACCGTAATTGAAATTGTACCATCTTCATCACCAGCACATATTTCTGGCGTACTGGTAGCATCCATTTCCAAGGGTTCTGGTGCTATTAATTCAAATTCGATGACTTCAAAACATCCGTTATCATCCTGTACTATCACCGTATAGGTACCTTCTTCCAACTCATCAAAAGTGCCTTGGTCGTCAAATTGGTTCAGGTTGGGTGAAATGGCGAATTGATAATTCCCAGTGCCTCCTTGAACACTCAAACTAATGGCCCCATCATTTGCATTTGCACAACTAATATCCGTTATGTCAGGAGTCACCACCATGGGAGTGGGTTCATCGATTTGTATTGCTTGGGAAACTGTTTCACAATCCCCGCTTTGTACCCTTACATAATACGTTCCCATGGGAAGGTCGACAAAAGTACCGTTGTTTTGGTTAGGTCGAACCTCATCGGTGGTGGCTGCGTCCCTGAAAAGGGCAAATTGATAATTTCCTAATCCGCCTTCAGCATCGGCCATAATCAATGCGGTAGCCTCACCGCTACAGTTGACAAATGCTGCGGTTGGGTCAATATCTATCGTTAACGCTGGTACATCTTCCACACCTACCAAGTTGGAAACTATAGATACACAACTGTTACTGTCCATTATGTAGTACCGATAATTTCCTGCGGTTACATTGGTGAATAAATGTGTACTTGTAGTAACTGTCTCGTTCATTGGATTGAACGAAACACCATCGATACTCCACTGATAAGGAGCCGTACCGCCCGAAGCCACCAATAAAAGTTCTGCACCGTTCTGGCAGGTCATTTGCTGGTTTGTGACCAATAGTGCCTCTACGTCCGTAGGTTCAATGATGTCCTCATCAAAGGTAGCGTTACATCCCATATCATCGGTTACCAATACACTATAGAAACCAGCGCCCAAATTGTTGAACGTTGGATTCGTTTGCGAAACCGAAGTACTCAACAAGGTAGTTCTCGCCGCATCGGTATACTTGTTTAGTACATAACGATAATTGGTCGTTACGTTTCTTGGACTCAAGGTTACCGTAATCGAGGCATTTGTGTCGCCTTCACATACTAAGGCCGTACTAGCTGTGCTACCGGTTATTGGATCAGGTACTACCAGACTAAAGCTATTGGTACCAGTTAGCTGGCTACAACCCAATGCATCGGTCACAGTGACCGTGTAATTTCCTGCGCTCAGTCCTTGGAAAACATGACTAAATACGTTGTTCTGGGACACCGAAGTACCCAAAGCAGGAGTAAGCGTTATGGTATACGGACCTTGTCCGCCCGCAGGCGTTATGGCCGCGGCACCTTGATCGTTGGAACAACCTACATCGGTCAGGATAATCGGATTCAATGTTATCGGCGCAGTTGGCGAATTGATCGTAAATGATCTTTCCTGGAAACATTCTGGAAATGCCACTTGTGTTACCCGTACGATATAGTTGCCTGCCGCTGCCGGAATATTGGCAACGGTACCGGAACCGGTAAGGAAACCTGCATCGTCCGTTCTAGTTGTTGGGCTTCCATCCGTATTGAAAATTTCCCAACTGTAATCTCCCGTGTACGTGGCATCGGCCACGTTGAGGTCTATGCTTCCATCATCTCCAAAGCAAACCACATTGCTTATATTGGCGATAGTAATGTCAAAGGTGTTCGGTTCTTCTACGATTTGGGACACCGTAACCTCACAGCCTGTATTCACATTTAGTATACTAAACGTATAGTTGCCCGCGGCCAAATCAAGGAATGTATTACCTGCCTGATAGGCACTGGAAGGCAACTGCCTGAATTGATAGTTGGCTGGGTCGGTCGCAAAGCTTGTCAAGCTGCTAATGATATCTATGGAAATGTCCTCTCCGGCATTCGTACAACTAATAGGACTGTCCACATGAACGGTCGGTGCGCCCATCAAATCGAACGGTGCTATGGTAGCCGTACTAGTTCCTACACATCCTTGATCATCATATACATTGATTGTATACACACCTCCGGCAATATCGGTTTCAATATAGGAAGGGCTTGTTCCGGACTGAACCGTTATTGGGGCCTCAACGGCAACCGTATTTGGGTCGTCCTCCTCAATGAATTCATACCGCACATAATTGGAACTTCCTCCCGTAACACCGGCTATTGTAATGGAAGCGTTATCTGCCGAATTGCCGCTGGTACAACTGAATTCCATTATGGTTGGTGCCGGTACGTTGATGGTTGCAGGTTCTCCAATTGGAATGACCACACTATCCACGGAACAGTTGTTAGTAGCTGGATTACCTGTTACGGTAACCACATAGCCTCCCGCCGTGGCAGGAGACAACCCTGTGAAAGTTGCCGAATTGCCAGTTGTACTCGATGGTAGTATACTAATAGCGGCACCGTCTATTGTAGTAATCTCAAAATTGTAGGGAGCTGCAGCGCCATTTGTGGTACTAATGGTAATGCTACCATCATTGGCACCAAAACAACTTACATCGTTCGCAATGATCGACGGATTGATGACCGGTACGACCCTGTTAGGAACATTGATGGTAAAGGTTCTATTACAGCTCGCGCTATTAGGCGTGGTCGTATCGTAAATGGTAATTGTATAGTCCCCTGGCATAGGCGCTTGATAATCAAAGGTAGTTCCTGGAACCAGACCTTGAGGTACTGCTGGAGCACCGGAAGTGTTACTGATACTATATTCATAGCTGCCAGATCCCGCCAATATGTCGATACCTATAATAGCATCCGGCGAAGCGGTACAATCCAATAATTTAGTCAAGGTAGTATCCGCCGATAAAATCGGATTTACAATAAAATTGCTTTCTACATTGCTACATCCGTTTCCGTCCATAACATAAACGTCATACGCTCCTGGTATTACATTGGTAAACACACCTCCGTTATTTTCAAAGGTCGTGGGGGCCGGACTGCCATTGGGCACCATCGCATAGCGAAGGTTACCAGCAGCTGAAGTTCCAACGGCGTTCACCGTAATTGGCGAAACGCAGTTGTCTTGGGTAACACTAAGTGTTGGGTTGGGCGTCAAACTTAAAGTAACCGTATTGATCACAAAGGAACAGCCGTATTGGTCAAATAAGGTTACCGTGTAATTCCCTGCTGGGGAATTCACAGGAATTTCCACTGGATTGTCCAATGTACCCGTCAAGGCCGTAAATCCAGCCGGACCGGTAATATCGTAGGAGTAGGGAGCCCCACCGCCTCCGGTAATTCCGGTAATCGAAATGAGCCCTGGTAAATTACAAGAAATATCCCTAGTGGCCGTAGCTGTCGCTGACAACGGTGCCAATTCCGGCACGTAAGCGTTCTCACTCGCGCCCCTACAGGCGTCCACATTGCTTGCGTCCACTTGGATGACATCGATATAATATTCACCTTCGGCAAGTGGTACGGTCGTGGTTATACTGTTGTTATAAGGTACGATACCACCACTGGTTTCAATAGGTGTAGTATTACCGAGTTCAAATATTTCCCATCGCATGTTTGGATAGGATGTCGTTGGATTCAAGTTAAAAATGATGCTGCCATTTGCGGCACTATCACAACTGGGTTGTATGTCCGTAGTGATATCAATGGGCAAACCAATACCTGGTATCTCATTTACGTTCACGTTACTTTGCCTGATACAACCTGCCCCGTCCCGTACGTAGAACACATAGGTCCTACCAGGAACCAGTAAAGGTACTCCGGGGTATTGTGGTGTTACTGGGTCGATGTTTGCAAAGGTATGGGCGGTACCACTAGGTAAGGGTGCCGTCCATACGGCCGGATTGGCCGCAAATGTATTGAAGTTTGCCGGGTCATCCGTATAGGTATATTCATAACCAGGAATTGGATTTCCTTCGCTGCCCTCAACGGTTACCTGTAAGTCGTTACATCCCACGATAACGGCGGACAAGGTAATATCCAGATCATCTAGCGGGAATGGAATAATATAACGGTCAAAATCCATTTGACAAACTGTTCCACTTGCCAGGGTAACCCTAATGGAAGGGAAAACCTCCGTACCGGAAGCATAACCTCGCAATTCGTTGGAAGCCTGCCATGAAGTTCCACCATCGGCACTGTATTCCACCGTACCGGTTGGCGTAACCACATTGTCAAACTCAAATCCATATTCCAATGGATCGGGGTCATTACAGGCCGCGGGTAATATCGGTATAATATCTGCGGTAATTTCCACGGCATTGTTTATAGTTTGGATGGATGAGGTTGCTGTACAACCATTGGTGTCATTAATAGTGACCTGATAATCACCCGTTCCAATGCCACTGTAGTTTAATGAAAGTGCAGAAATGTTAGAACTGTTTCTGCCATAGTCGATTCCATCAGCAGGTGTTAGGTCCATTAAGGTATAGGTGTAAGGACCAGTACCACCCGTTATGTTTATATCTATCGCTCCCAATCCATTGAAACATTCTGGATCTGTTGGAACGGCAGTAACCGATATTGAAGCAACCGGGGTGAAAATGATATCTTCCCGAACTGCCGTACATATGGCCGGAGCACCATTGTTGTCCTGAACGTATACGTCATACCCTGCTGGGTTTGCAATGGCCATGGCCTCCGTAACCGTTAGCGTGTTCACAACACTGTACAATCCTGCCGGACTGGTATTTGCCGGTACGATGGCATATAATAGCGTACCGTTTCCACCTGTGGCATTGGCTGTAATCAATCCGTCGCCACATGCACTAAGTGGTGTGATATCCACATCAAGCTCTAATTGCGGACTGATGACCACTGTTTGGGTGTTGGGAGTCGTTGGGCAACCCAATTGGTCACGCACCTCAATGTCATAACTACCCGCAGAAAGTCCGGAGAAGGTATAGGAAGTTACCGATGCGGGCGTTGGTGTAATCCATGGACCACCATTTATCTTAAATTCATAATCCCCATTACCTGCCGTAACATCCACTAAAATAGAACCGTCGTTAGTACCGGAATAGCAAGCTGTTGGCATGGTTGTAAACACGATGGCCGCAGGAGGGGTTACCGTTACTGCACTTGTCACTGGCAATAACACTTCGCAGGCATTCGTATCCCGAACCCGAACCAGATAATCGCCATCTGGCACATTCGTAAATTGTGTATTGGTTTGATAAGGAGCTATCACTGTTCCTGCGGTGTTCTCCAATTGGTACTGGTAACTTGAGTTTCCACCCGATGCCGAAGCTTCCAACGTTGCCCCTGTATTAAAACAGGTATAATCCGAAATTTGGTTTAAAGCAGGTACAATGGCCGATGGTTCCGTCATAGTAATCGGGAAGGAAACGGCGCAGGCCGTATCGTCCAATTTTCGCACTTGAACCGTATAGTTGCCATCGGCTAAATTAGCAGCCGTAATCACTGGAGACGTTAAGGAACTGGTCCAGTTGGTACCGTCAAATGAATATTCGAAACCTATTCCGCTGGTAAAGTTGTATACTTCAAAACGTATGAATCCATCCGCCGAACCGTTACAGGTAGGATCGGTAGTAGCCAATAACAGGGCGTCAAAGGCTTGGTTGGCCTCCACAACTACGGTCAAATCTTGACTAGTCGGGCAAACGGAAGGTACTTGGAAAGCTGTAATGTCGTCTAAAATCAGGTCGTTGCCATCATTGCTGTTCACGTTGTTCCTGAAGACGATATCAATATCGGTATTGGCGCCTGGGTTAAAGGTAATGGTACGTTCGTGCCAATCCGTATCGTTGGTGTTTTTTGGAATTTCCGGAACTACTTCGCTATGGATGACGGTACCGCTATTGTCCAATATCTCTATCAATACCTCTGGGTTGTTTCCCACGCCACCCAAGTTCATGAGGTTGTAGGCCCAGAAATTCAAGGTAATTTCCTCATTGGGCAATACTTCTACATCCCTTTTTGCCCAAAGAATGGAATTCAGTACGGGGCTACCCGTATCGGAGAAGGTAGAGATGTCAATGGCCAAGAAGCGACCATCGGTCAAACCTGTTTGATCTTGAGGACTTGTCAAAGTAGTCAAAGGATTGGTCACAAAATTTGTAACCGTATATTCACCGTTTACCAATATTCCTGCCGGTCCGCGGTTACAAGGGGTCAAGGAACCGTTTTGAGGTTCAAAGCAATAATCCGGACCAATTTCACCGATCTGGGTGCTAGGCCCTGCCCCGAAGTTTTCAAAGAACAAGGTCGTCTGATCGGGTGTACTACTGCTTGAATAATCAACGGTAACGGTCTGTGTACCCGCCGCTACACTAGCAAAAACATTGCTATCCGCCGGGGTGTTCAAAGTTCCGTTTTGGGTGTAGGTATAGTCAAAATCGGTCGTGTTCGATGTAATTATCGTTATCGTTCCCAATCCATCACAGTCATAATCCACCGTGTAGGATAGGTTGGGATCCGCGGCCGGAGCTGGTACCGTTAGGTCCATGTCATAGCTACAACCCAAATTGTCACGTACGACCAGTTGATAGGTTCCCGGCAATAGGTTCCGCTCGTTCAGTGCCCCAAAATTGCTGCCGCCATCGAAACTATATTCATAAGGTGCCTCCCCACCACTGGCGTTTAAAATCTTTACCAAGGCACCGCTTGGGTTACATGAAGCATCCTCCACAATGGCCGCAGAGGCGGTCAAACGAAAAGACTGGTCGATTTCATATTCCAAGGTTTCAATACACCTAGACGTTGGGGTGCCGCTTGAGTCCATGACCGAAATAGTATAGAAGCCGGCTGATAGGTTAACAAATGTATTTTGTGTTTGGAAGGTTACGCCATCTAAACTGTATTGATAGGGTGCTGTTCCTCCTGTGGCCGAAACGGTCAAGGTGGAAGTTGACGAATCCGAACAAATGATATCCGTATGGGACGCCGATAGGGACGGAGTGCCCAAAAATTCGATTTCTACCGAATTGGAAATGGCATAACAGCCGCTGTCATCAAATACGATGAATTCATAAATCCCCGCATCCGATGCATCCGAAAAAGTAAAGTTGTTGGCCGTATAAAGGTCCGTCACTAGAATATTCAGCATATTTGGCGGACTTGGGTACAGATCTGTACCATCCTTGCTCCATATGGCCATAAAATAGTCGGGACTGGGTTGACCACCGTTTGGGGTAAGCGTAATTACACCAGGGTTACAGGTAATGTTATCCGTAACGACAGCGGTCAACGAAAGTTCTGGTATTTTCGGTACCGTGATGTTCTGGGTGTCCGTACAACCATCTTCGGTAGTGGTAATAACGATATAATTACCTGCATTTACGCTGGTAAATATATAGGTGTTATCGGGAGAAATCAACTGACTGTCTATGAAAGTTCCCAAGCCGCCGTTGCTACCATCGTCCAAACGAAGTTCATAACTATAATTCGGTAGAACGTTCAAAGCTTGGATATCAATGGCACCAGGTTCACCGCATTCCGCAGCGATAGGTGTAATGTTTACCTGAAAGTCGCGTTCCAATATACCAATGTCTTCCGTTGTGAATATACAGGCACCATCCATAGGGTTACCACTTGTAGGATCTAGCTGGGTAACTTCCACATAGTAAGACCCGCTGTTGGTTATATCAAAACTAGGTCCGTTGTTAGCAGAAAATGGAACAACTACGGAATCATCCGAAGCATCTACCAATTGAAAACCATATCCAGACCCAACATTGGTGATACGAATGTTTCCTGGAGTACTACATAATATATCCTCTGAAGTGAAATCAACATCCAAGGTGTTTTTGAACACATTGAAATAGAAACGGCTAAAACACCCGTTCAAATAATTGATGACCACACGATACTCGCCGCTATCTGTAATGGTATAGTTGTCCTGTACAGTCATATTCGTCCAAGTACAGGTTCCGTTCTTGTTGGCGCAATCGTCACCTGTAGAAGAACAACTGCCTTCATCTAATTTTTGCCAAACAATGCTTTGAGCATCCGATATTCCCAATTGAAGGGTAGCCTCGTCATTTTCTCCACATAAGAATATTTTAGGTAGTAAGTCCCCATCAATGGAACAGGTCACGATTTCCCCTTGAATATCATTATCGGGATTTGGATCCGCGTTGACCATATTGAAATAGTCTATTATGGGGTTGGTCTGGGTAGTCCCAAAACGTTCAACGGTAATTATTTCTACCAAGTCCACACATCCTGAAGCACCGGATTTTTCAACGATGTAGTTTCCTATATCAGTTACCAAAAGGGTCCCGGGATTATTGTCCGGATCACCGTCATTGATTGCGGTTTCCCCGGCATCTATCTGTCCGTTTCCATTGACATCGATTGCCCATGTGTAGGTCGTGAACCCAGTACCTGCGGTTAAAATGGCAAAATCACCACACAGCTGAACGGTTCTGGCAACGTTACAATTTGCCAAATCACTTAAAATGTCGTTAGTTGCCACTCCAGGGGGTACTTCGCAAGGAGAGGTTGAATTGGCTCCACCCTCGTCCGTAAAAGTTGCGGGATTCAAAACCCCTTGGTAGGTAGAAAAGGCTTCATTGATTAAGGTACCCGAGCAGGCATTCACAAAATCAGAACAATTACCCGAAAGTGTCACCATAATTCGAATAGTGTATTCCGGGTCTCCCACTTCCACTAGATTATCGGGCACCTGAAATACAATTTCATTGGTCACCGGATCATGATTGGGGGTGACCCCGGGAGCATCAGAAGTATTGATACCATCCAAGGCAACATTAGCAGGAAGTATATTTCGTATGGAATAGTTAGTGGCATCGTCATCGCCCGTATTTTGAAAACGGAGTACGTATTGGAACGATTGCCCAAGATTGATGGATTGTCCTGTCAAAGAAGCACCGCCCAAGTTTTCTGAAGTATTGCCCAGCAAAATTTCTGGAGCGAATACCTGAACATAGGATGCCGCATTTACCGTACCATCAGCGGGATCTACCGCTGGAACACCTGTTCCATATTCGCCGCCGTCACCACCATCGGCATTGCCCTCCTTATAAAATTCATTCGCGTCACTACAGCCGTCACCGTCACTATCCAAATCCAAATGATCAGGAATACCATCATTGTCGGTATCACACCCGGCGGTTAAAAGTACGCCTCGCATATTGGTTGGCCCTACGACCTGTTGCCCAATGGTAAACGTATTGTTGCCCGAAGGATTCCAAGAAATGGGGGTAGGAGGTGTGTCCAGTACCATGGGTTCTAAAGGTGCATTGGAACTTCTGGCCCCAAAAATCTGAAATTGCCCGGATTGGTCAATAATAACCCTAATCGTTGGGTTGCCATTGGAGCCATTAACCGTCCAAATACTTGGGTTTCCAGACTCTCCGTAGGTCGTTCCATCCATAAAACGAGCAAAATTACCTGCCGCTCCAAGTTGGAATTGAATTTCACCGGCCACATCATTTCCATTAACGTTTAGGTTAAAGGAATTGTCAACACTGAAAACATCCACTACCAAATAATTGTCCACACTAATCAAAGGACTGGTATGGCCGTTGCCATTAGCGATGTTGAATGCGAGCGTATCACATTCGTCCTCATCGTAAATACCGTCGTTGTCATCATCCAAATCGGTGATGTCTCGAACACCGTCATTATCGGAATCATTGTGTACCGTAATTAGTGCGGTGGGGTTGTCCTGAGTTATATTCGTATCCGTTTGGTCCTGGGTATTGGTAACGGTATTGATCAAGCCCAATAGGGGCAGAGTATCAATTTCATCGGCACGAACAGTAAGTTCTAATTGTGCAACGTCTCCACCGTCCAAAGTGCCAATGTTCCAGGTGTTTCCACTCCAGTTTCCATGGATGGTAAAGGCATTTTCCAATGTCAGTCCGGCTGGAATATTATCGGTAATTTGAAGGTTGGTTAAAGGTCCTATGCCATTATTTTTTACCCTAACGGTAAAAGTGGCCGTTTCCCCTTCCATGATTTCATCATTGTCCACGGATTTGGTAAGAACCACGTCCGGATCGCAATAGAGAGCCTGGATGGTATTACTATCATACGTACAAGGCCCTTTGGTACCCCTTACAAAAAAATCGCCAGCTCCTGACGGTGCATAACTGGGTCCGTTGGCCCCAGGTATGGGTTGGCCGTCCTCATACCACTGATAGGCATCAAAATTACCTGTCGCTTCATAAATTTCCGACCCCACGAAACAGCCGGTACCGCCTCTAATTTCAAGCGTTACCTCAGGAACGGTATCAAATCCTGAAAAATAACCGGCAACGCCCCTGGCACCATTAAAACCAAAAAATCCGATGGCCATGGGACCCGTAGATTGTACGCTCACATCCCCGTTCAAATTGGGAATGTAGAAGGTTTTCCATTCCGATGATCCAGCCACCGGGTTGGATGTAGGTAAGGTAACAGGTCCATTGCCATCGGTAACCTGAATATTCACGTCAGGCGTATTTACGGCTGCTATAATGGTCATGCCTCCTGTAACGGTCTGTCCCGCCATGTCCCTAATATTCGGTATGTTGTCCATAACGTCAGGTAGCAAACAGTTGACAGGTGCCACGAAGTTCAAACCTTGTGTGTATACCTGACTGGCTCCCGCCATACATTGGTAGGCATAGACGTTTTTGGAGGTCTGTACAAACATATTTGCACCCACTGAATTGGATGAAAAATAACTGCTCGGAATTTCAAAAAAATCTCCATTATTCAATGTAGCCAAGGGTGTCGCATTTCCGTTGACGAAAATTTGAGTATTGTCCTCTGTAGCGATGATTAAAGGAAACTCAGTCCACCCATTGGTGTTACCGTTACCCCGCACAAATACATAGTCCTTTCCAAGACGATTTTCAGGTACGGGCTGGTCAATACCAGCATCCCTGTTACTATTATTCACTTGGCGGCCAAAGTTGATTGAACCGTTACTAATAACAATATTTTTGTCCGATTCTATTGAAGCACCTAGCCAGCCTTGTTGTTGTGCCAATGAGGGTGGATTCACATTTCCAACATAGTTTTCAAATACAAAAGATTCGTTGGCATTTAAGGTTATTGTGTATGTATCTGCGGTAATGGCATTGGCATTATTTCCTATACGAAAAGTACAATTGGGGTCATAGCCAAATACAGTAACAGTCGTGTTGTCTTCTGTAGCCATAATACCCAAGGTGTTGGATTTTGAAGGGTGTCTACCTCCTAAGTTTGGTACACCACCCCATTTGAAACGAGTGCCTATTGCTTGCCTCCCTTTAGCCGTTAATGAAGCAGCCTGGGCAGATGAATTTCCACGATAGTTTACATAAAAACGATTTCCACTAGGGGATTCAAAACGTAAGCCACTATTAGTCAAAACAATACCCGTGTTGGTATTGTTAACCAAGGTAATATTGTTGTCACCATTGGCCAAAGTCCAAGTTGCCGGACTGTTATTTGAAATATTAAAGGTAGCTACAGGTACAGGGTTGATTCCCCTATAGGCATTTACCGTAAATGTAGTAGGTTCAGGAGTGGATAGATAAATAGCTTGCTCTCTTATTCCGGCATTATTCTGTCCTTGTTTTAAAGGCGGCAAATAATGCAAATCACTTAATTGGGCATTACCAAAAACACCTAGGAACAAAACTATGAGAAAGAATATTTTTTTCATTATCGCTAAAATCGTATTTACAACCACTAAAAAAGTACTTTGAGGAACTATGAACAATGTATTGTTGCCAATTCATATATATCAGTGGTATCATAAGGGTAAAATGTTGTTAAGGATTTGCAAAACCCTATAAAATCAGTACTTTATCGACGTACAGTTTACGATCGTTAATGCCAGTTTATTGTATCTTTAAATCGAAATGTAATGCTATGGAAGAACGATTAATGTCAAAGAAAAAACCGGCTTATCCTGTAAGTAAGGAACTGGACGGTTACCTAAAACACTATAATAGGAAGAGTGAAATCCCTATTTTCTATGATGATTTACTTCGATTTTCCGGATCGGTAGTGGTTTACGATAACAATGATGAAGATACCCTTTGGATACGTGTATATTATTCCGAATTCGATAGAAAGGAAATAGATGATAGTTTGAAGAAAGTCTATTCTATTTTACATTCGGATGGCAGTAATAACATTCATCAATATTTGAACGTGGATGCCGTGGATTTCTGTACGTTTGGCAACTCAAAACCTTTTAGAATTAAGATTAGAAATATACTGAACGACAACTTCACCTATTTCTATATAAAGCGAACGGATGCATCAAGAATTTATGGATTGGAACTTGAGCATATGCTGTCACCGTATAATCTGAATTTTTTGGTCTATAAGGATACTTTAATCGAGGAACATATTGCCGGAATACCGGGTGATGAGTTTATTAAGACGATGTTGCCTAACTGTTCGGAACCGGAAAAGGCACAACTGGCCAAAGAGTTTGTAAAATTTAATGAGCGTTGTATGATCAGGTTATTGGGGGACATGCGAAGTTATAATTATGTTATTGTTCCAACCCATGATTTTGACCATGTGGTTTATAAAATACGTGCAATAGATTTTGACCAGCAATGTTTTGAAGGAAAGTTAAAAGTTTATAGACCCCAATTTTTTAAAGAGAATTTTCAAATGGTGGAGATGGTGAGAAAAAAATTGTTGAGAGATTCCGTAGACCAGTATAAATTGGAGGAAAGGTCCATGGTGGCAAAACGTATTTTGAGCTCGGGAAATCGAATTAAGAAACTTAGGGCGATATGCAAGAAGGACAATATCTCTACCAAGGAGAACATAGACCTGATAAAAGAGCAGATTGAAGCACTGACTTCCGATTCCAATTTTGCCAAATGCAAGACCATGGGGGAAGTATTGGACTTAGCGCTAAACTTTGTCCGAAGGAATTACGAGGATGTTAGTATGAAGCAGATTATTGAGCAGAATATAAAAATCTAGCTCTTCTGCTCCTTGTTAAAATAAACGAGGTAATAGTACATCTGTCTTTCCTCGTCCCAACCTTTTTCAACAAATTTTTCTGCTGATTCAGGATTAATAAAGTCCATTTTAATCTGAATATTGGTATCCAGGTTAATAACGTTCTTTATTTTCTTTCTAGCATCGGAAACCGCTTTATTGGCAATATCAAAGTTAGATACGTCCTCAATACTATACTTGGGTCCTTTTTCCACCTTATAGTGTTTAAATTCGGGGATGAGCTCTGGATTTTCCATGACCTCATTGAGAAAGTTGGTCTCTTCAAAGGCATCATTTTTGGCAAAATGATTAACGGCCCTATTCATGAAAAGAACCTCCTGTTGCTTATCTTCAGCGGGTAGGACTACATCCTTGGCGAAGTTCTGACAGAATTTTAAGTAGTTTTTAGTTTTAAAATTATCATCGGACAAAGGATCAACACTTAAGAAATTTTCAAGCCAATATTTAGTATCGTACTTATTGCTGTCCACCGAAAGTACTTTATATCCTTCCTCCTTGTTTACATTAAATATCAAACAACCCTTATCCAGTTTGTTTATATTAATTCCTTGCTGAACTATGATATCCAAGTTCGCACCGTTTTCTTGAAACTGCAAGAAATCATGTTTTAGCTCGCTTTTAAAAATACCAATAGCATCCACTTTTTCATTGTTCAACTGCACACCCGTTAGATAGGTCACGTATACCTCTCCGCTTTTAATATGTGGGTGGTTGGATTGCTCAAACAAATGTGTTGCTATTTTTTTTGAGGCCATGTGCGAATTGGATGGGTCAGTAAATACCTCACTTACCAATTTGTACAGTTCGTTGAATTCAACATCTACCTCATTGGACAACTTATAATAGTTTTCCTCTTTTTCCCTAAAGGGCTTAAAAAAGTATTCTTTAAGTAGTCCGGTTGTCTCGTCATTGAGGGCAAATGGCTCCGTAGATAGAAATATACCTTCTGCTTTATTTTTGTTTCCAACTCTGTGGATGGAAATATGTTCAATCTGGGTAGCATATAAGTTGATCATAGGTATTCTTGGGTGTTACGTAAAATTTATTGATGATGGGCTTAATTCCAGTTTTCGTCAAAGTCTAAATCATCATAATTTTCAAAGGTATCGTCAAAATCAAATGCACTGTTTTCCGATTCAAATTTTCTTTCTGGTGGCGATTCTGGGAGTTCACCGAAACTAAAAAGTACATTGGGGTAGGCTCTTCCATCTTCTTTTTCTACAATATCGGCCAATTCTACAAAGAAAGTCCACATGTTTAAAAAGTCATAAACGTAAATCATCTTGGGACTATCTTCAGAAATTACATCCTCCAAAAAAGTTTCGTTCATTAACCGAACGTCAGAACCTGTTTCGCTCATATCGAACAAGGCAATTTCCTCATCTTGCTTCCAATTTTCGTCGCAGGTATAAAAAGATGCCATTTCATTGCCTAAAAAACCAAATGCCTGGGTAATAGCATTATGAAATTCCTCTAAGGAATTATGGGCTTCAACCTCCAAATCCCTGAAGATATCTTCTTCAGCATCTAATATTATTCTGATTTTATAGACCATGCCTTAGTTTTTGTCGGAAGGCAAAGTTACAAAGTTTTAGGACTAATTTTAGGCTTTAATGCATCTAAAACCAAATAGAATTGCACCCCGAATAAAATAGAAGCTATTACAAGATGTAATGGCTGGCTAGCAAATGGAAAATCTAAATAATACATGGCCATACCGGAGAAAGCCTCGACCAATAGAAGAAAAAGAATCCAGACTATTTTTATATGACCAAGGTCGAATTTAAAAATTCTGAAAGCTAAAAAACCATTAATTAAGATTACCAAAAGCGAAAAGCTACGATGAATATAAAAGGAGAGCGAAGGGTCATCTAGCCAACTGTTTTTTGCGTTTTCTCCCAACATTTCAATTTGATGATCTACGAACTGTCTTACCTGGGTACCCAATATTATTTGGACGACAGTAAGAACTAAAGCAAAAATGGCGAATACCAATGTGGTTTTGTCAAAACGTATTCTTTTGTCCTCCTCGTTAACCCTATATATTAAATACAATAACATGGCTACGATCAATAGTGCCATCAACATGTGCAATGTAATTTTCACGGGTTCCAAAACGGAATAGACCACAGTGGCACCAAGCCAAGCTTGAAAACCCATGCCAAAGACTACAAGCCAAGATAAAATAGTAACTCTTTTTTGTTTTTTCCAATACTTAAAGGAGCTAAATGCCAAAATAAGTGTAGCCAATCCAGCAAGGGCTCCAAAGAGCCTATTGATGTATTCTATCCAAGTATGCCAAGCATTGAAATAGGCATAGTCGTGTTTGGTATATAGTTCCCAGTTTTCTAAATTAAATTCAGTATCTGAAGTGAAATTATTAGCTGCAACCTGCAAGGTCTCATCAACAATGATTACCTGGCCTTTTTTATAGTCATGTTCAGGTTGCCATTGCAGTTCAGAATCTTCAGTAGGAGGTATATAATAGCCAAAACATTTTGGCCAATCCGGACATCCCATACCACTACCCGTCATACGTACCACAGCACCCGCAACAATAACCAAATAAACCAGTACTAAAGTCAATTTGGACAGTTTTCTAAAAGTAAGTTTCATATACTAGGATATACGGGCAAAATTAATACTCTTTTAATAATTATTCGGTTGAAATGCCCAGTGATTGCCTATTAAGTGATTTGATTCAAGACAAAAAAACATAGCAAGAAGTTTTTGTTATGGGTGCTGGAAAATATCAATTTACTGGGATAAGGATAAACCCATTGCCTGTCCTTTTTTTAGCATAAATTCCTTTGCCGCCTCATATTCATTAGGTATTTCCCCTTCTAAAATAGCTTCTTTTATGGCATCCTTTATTATTCCAATTTCTTTTGAAGGTTTTAAACCAAAGGTTTGCATAATTTCTTCACCTGAAACCGGTGGCTGGAAATTTCGAATTCGATCTCGCTCTTCTACCTCTTCGATTTTTTCACGAACAAGTTTGAAATTATTTTTATAACGACGCTGTTTTTTAGGATTCTTTGTGGTGATGTCCGCCTCGCATAAAGTCATTAGATTCTCAACATCATCACCCGCATCAAAAACCAATCGTCTAACAGCAGAATCTGTAACGTGTTCTTCAGCAAGAATAATGGGGCGGGAACTCAAAAGCACCAATTTTTGGACAAGCTTCATTTTGTCGTTAAGAGGCATTCGCAACCTCTTAAAAAGCTTATACACCATTTTAGAGCCAACAAATTCATGACCATGAAATGTCCAACCTATTTTTTTATGGAAACGTTTGGTAGGGGCCTTACCAATATCATGTAGTAGTGCCGCCCAACGTAACCATAGGTCATCTGTCGCTAAAGAAATATTATCGACCACCTCCAATGTATGCCAAAAATTATCTTTGTGACGCTGTCCTTCAATTTCTTCAATTCCTTGTAAATCGGTTAATTCTGGAATTATTATTTTTAAAAGTCCTGTTTTGTTAAGTAAGGAAAACCCTTTTGAAGGCTTTTGGCAAAGCATTATTTTATGAAGTTCATCAACAATTCTTTCCTTTGAAATAATTTTTATTCTTTCCTTGTTTTTTGTGATGGCACTCAAGGATTCGGGTTGAATGGTAAAATTTAATTGGGTCGCAAATCGTAAGGCCCTCATCATTCTTAGTGGATCATCTGAGTAGGTAATATCTGGATCAAGTGGAGTTCTGATCAACTTGTTTTCCAAGTCTTGTAATCCATTGAAAGGATCTAAAAGTGATCCGAAATTATTTTTATTTAAGGAAAATGCTAGGGCATTAATGGTAAAATCCCTTCGGTTTTGGTCCTCCTCCAAAGTTCCATCTTCAACAACCGGTTTTCTACTATCCCTGTGATAACTTTCCTTCCGTGCCCCAACGAACTCAAGTTCCATTTCTCCGTGCTTTACCATGGCCGTACCAAAATTTTTAAAAACGGAGATTTTTGGCTTTCCGGGTAATTTCTCGGCAACTTTTCTTGCCAAGTCAATTCCGCTGCCAACAGCAACGATATCTATATCCTTGGCTGATCCTCTTTGTAGGAAGTAATCTCGTACATATCCACCTATAACATAAGTGTTCATATTAATTTCGTCAGCGGACCGACCGATAATTTCAAATATAGTTTTGCTTAGCGCCTCTTTATAGTTCATTGGACATTCAACTGCATTATTCCCTAATCACCTTTACTAGTCCATCGATACCTAATTTAATTATAGAAGATGGAACAGAATTTTTATTTTCAGGTTTCAAATTTACCACATAGTCTACACCTGTTAAAATGGCCTTGTCAATTTCTTCAAAATTAGGAGGAGTCTTGTTACCTGCAATGTTGGCGGAAGTGGAAACAATGGGCTTTTTAAATTTTCCAATAAGATATTGGCAAAATTTATCCGAGGCCACCCTTATGGCCAATGTATTGTCATTTGCTATCAAATTTTTGGCGACACCTTTGGGATTATCATAAATTATGGTCGTTGGTTTGGTAGCGAGGTCCATGATATCATAGGCTATATCTGGTACTTCCTCAATATACCTTTCCAACATGGCGTCATTGGAAACAAGACAAATTAAAGCTTTTGAATCCTGTCTTTTTTTTAGGTCATAGACTTTTTTAACGGCTTCGGCATTCGTTGCATCACAGCCAATTCCCCAAACCGTATCCGTTGGGTAGAGTATAAGTCCACCATTTTGAAGTATTTCAACGGCTTTTTTTATTTCGTCCGTAACATTTTTATTCATTGATATTTATTTTAAAATAATCTGTTACTGCCAACCATTGCGTGCGATTTTTGTCTTCATCTACATTTTTTCGCTTAAGGGATTCCTTTTGGGAATTGAGAATTGGAATTGGTTTTTTGGGTTGCGATTCTGATAGTTTGGACCGTGTTCCTTCTAAAAGTGATATTGCTTTGAACCAAAGATCATCTGCCGAGGGTGTCAACTTTAAAAATAATTCTTGATTCAAAACTTTTTTGGAAAGGCTGTTATTTGGGTATAACACTCCGGCAACCCCAATAGGCAATACAGTCCTTGGGTCGATTTTCTCATTCTTATTCCTAACCCATTGCTTGTAAGGTAATAAATTACCTTGTTTATTATATTGAATATATCGAACTTGATTTGCTATAATGCAATCTGGGTATTTTTTATGTTCTTTGTATAACAATTCTAACCAGTCTTGATGGTAAATTACATCATCATCGCAAGTAATAATAGTATGTTCTGGATACTTTTCCAGTGTAAGCACCAATTTCCGATGAGAACAGGTAAGTTCGGAATATTGAATTTCAAATATCGGGTCAATTAACTTTGAAAGTCTAATTGGAAGGTTTTCCTTTAAATCTTCATGCAACCATAAAACTATTTTTAAGGGACTAACACTTTGATTTAAAAGGCTCCTAATTACAATATGTAAAATACCTATTCTAGAAGGTATTGAGGTAAGGGAAACGATAACGGGTATTTTATTGGCCTTAATAGATTTTATGGACGAAGTTGGTTTTATTAAAAGCTTTAAGGTATGGTAAATAGATATTGGAATTTCTTTTACCTTCATTTTAAATGGAAATTAATTTTGTTTGAGTTTTTGACGTTATTATTGATATTACCGTTGTAAAATATCCAAAGATACAGGAAGACTTTCATATTTTTGCCAAACTATGACCGATACATTGGAGGAACCAAAAATTAGTGTAATCATAAGCACCTATAATGCCGAAGAATGGTTAAGGAAAGTGCTTTGGGGTTTTAATCAACAGACTTTCAAAAATTTTGAGGTCGTAATTGCCGATGATGGTTCTAAAAGTTCCACCAAGGAATTAATAGGCCAAATGGCCAATGAGGTGTTTTATCCCATAGTTCATGTTTGGCAGGAGGATGATGGATTTCAAAAATCCAGAATTCTAAATAAGGCCGTGGTGGCCTGTAGTGCCGATTATATTATTATGACCGATGGAGATTGCATTCCTAGGGAAGATTTTGTTCACGTACACTATATCAACAAAGAAAAAGGGTTTTTTATTTCTGGGGGTTATTATATGCTGCCGATGAATATCTCTAAATTAATATCCTTGGAGGACATTGAAAAACAGCACTGTTTTAATATCAATTGGCTAAAGGAAAAAGGTATTCCAAAGACCTTTAAGAACAATAAATTGACGGCCCACGGTTTTATTTCTAAAATTCTGAATTGGGTAACACCTACCAATGCAAGTTGGAACGGACATAACTCTTCCGGTTGGAAAAATGATATATTAAATGTAAATGGCTTTGACGAGCGTATGCAATATGGGGGACAAGACCGAGAACTTGGCGAGCGTTTATTTAACTTCGGACTAAAATCAAAGCAATTAAGGTACAGTGCAGTCTGTGTGCATCTAGACCATAAAAGAGGTTATAAGACGCCCGAGTCCATTGCTAAAAATATGGGTATAAGGAAAAAAACAAAGAAAGAAAAAAGTGTTTGGACTTTTTATGGCATTACCAAATAATAGGCGAGTTCATTTTTTTGCTCCAATCCCTTAAGTTCCTTGAACCGCTCAAGAACTCCCAATGCGTTCAGGTAACAAATTGTAAATCCTTTTTTACCGTCCAAAAACCCTAACCTTAAGAAGTAATGATTGAAGAATTTCCAACTAGTTTTTAAATACATCAATAGATAATTGAATTTCCTTTCTTTGTAGAAGCATTCAATCGCCTTTAACCTACCATATTTTAACATTTTAGACTTATAGTCTTCATAGTTTTTATAGCAGTAATGCACCAGCTTTTCATTTAAAACACCAGAAGTACCATTCACCTCCAAGGTTTCATGTACTATTTTCCGATCTGAGAATTTCGCTTTACTCTTTCTAAAAAGCCGGTAGTTTTTATCTGTTTGCCATCCACTAAACTGCAATTTTTCATTCTTGAACATAAACTGTCTGTAGAACCAGTAGGCAGCAATATCATTTGGTTCTTCAACGGTTTCAAGAATTTCATTTTTTAACGCAATAGGTACAACTTCATCGGCGTCTACGAATAAAATCCAATCATTTGAAGCCTGTTTAAGCGCAAAGGATTTTTGTGCGGTAAAGTTTTCGAATGGATTTTGAATGACCTTAACTTTTGGATGACTTAGAAGATATTCAAAGGTACCATCTGTACTGAATGAATCTACCACAACAATTTCATCAACAAAAGAAATGGAATCTATGCATTTTTCGATATATCCAATTTCATTAAAAGTAATGATAAGCGCAGTAATTTTTTCTTTTTGTGCTGTCATAAAAACCAAATAAGTAGGGTAGTTAGCATTGGGCTAACAAAGATATAACATAAAAATGGGGCAAAAATTGTAATAAATAATAAATTTCTTACAATCTATAAGATACCTTGATTTTGTTTTGAGATGCTTAAAACCTTACGAGGTTGCGTCAAAATATTAGAAACTTCCCTATCCAATTAAAATAATATTTGAAATAAAAAATAGTCCTAAACAATGACCTAAACTGCTACATTATATTCCCTTAGAGCATCATTCAGGGAAGTTTTTTTATTGGTACTTTCCTTTCGTTCTCCAATGATAAGTGCACATGGAACCTGATATTCACCGGCGTTAAATCTTTTAGTATAACTACCAGGTATTACCACCGATCTAGGTGGAACCAATCCTTTTCTTTCTATGGGTTTTTCTCCCGTAACGTCAATTATTTTAGTCGATCCCGTTAAAACTACATTGGCTCCCAAAACAGCTTCTTTACCAACCCTAACCCCTTCAACAACAATACATCTAGATCCTATGAAGGCATTGTCTTCGATAATTACGGGTGCTGCTTGTAACGGTTCCAGAACCCCTCCAATACCAACACCTCCGCTAAGGTGAACATTTTTACCTATTTGTGCACAGCTACCAACAGTAGCCCATGTATCTACCATGGTACCCTCGTCTACGTATGCACCAATATTAACATAACTTGGCATTAATATCGTACCAGGGGAGATATAGGCTCCATGCCTGGCAACGGCGTTGGGCACTACACGAATTCCTTTTTCCTTATAACCTTTCTTTAGGGGCATTTTATCGTGATATTCGAAAATACCTGCTTCCAAAGTTTCCATTTTTTGGATTGGAAAGTAAAGAACTACAGCTTTTTTGACCCATTCGTTTATCTGCCAATCATCACCATTAGGTTCTGCACAACGAAGTTTTCCTAAATCAATAAGATTAATAACTTCCCTAATTGTGTTTTGTGTACCAGAATCTTTTAAGAGGTCCCTATTTTCCCAAGCTTTTTCTATCGTGTTTCGTAATTCTGTCATTTTCATCAAAATTTGCTCAAATATAAGTTGAACTACAGGAATTAGCTATCTGTTAATCTTCATATAACAAATTATCCTTTATTTTTGCCAAAAATTAAATTTGGGACGAATACTTGCACTGGATTATGGTCTAAAGAGAACAGGAATTGCGGTAACCGACGAGCTAAAACTAATTGCTTCAGGGCTTACTACCGTTGCTACTAATGAGATAATTCCTTTTTTGACGCAATATTTGACGGATGAAAATGTGGATATTTTGGTTGTGGGAGAACCTAAACAAATGAATAATCAACCCTCGGAATCAGAGGTTTTGATAATTCCTTTTTTAGAAGAAATCAATAAGAACTTTCCCGATATGCCCATTGCAAGACAAGATGAACGGTTTACATCCAAAATGGCATTTCAGAGTATGCTGGATGGTGGCCTGAAAAAGGCGCAACGCAGAAATAAAGCCTTGGTTGATGAAATCAGCGCTACCATAATTTTGCAATCCTATATGGAGACCCATAAAATGTAATTGTATGGAAGAATCGGAAATATTGATAAGAAGAAAGTTTAGGCAATATTTGAATTCCTATTTCAAAAAAAGAGAAAGGCGTAATTTAAATACCACAGACTTTGTAATAGTAAGTAAGAATTGTTGGGGAGGGCAACTTTACAAGTGGTTTGATTTACCGTACAACTCTCCATTTATAGGCTTGTTTTTATGTGGGCCATGTTATATAAAACTTTTGAAAAATTTTGAATATTACCTCGACCAAGAACTAAAATTTGTGGAGAAAACCAAATATGAAATTAATGTAAAGGAGGTATATCCTATCGGAATGCTAGATGATATTGAAATTCATTTTCAGCATTATGAGGATGAATCGGAGGCAACTGAAAAATGGAATAGAAGAGTTAACAGGTTAAAAAAGAACATGGATTATGACCGTTTTTATTTTTCCATTTGTGATAGGCGAGGAGCAACGGAAGATATAATAAGGGAATTTCATGAATTGCCTTTTAAGAATAAGGTTTCTTTTGGAATTAATAAAATAGAAGGACTAAATGCACACCAGCATATTGTTGTGCGAAACCCCGAAAAGAATAGTACCCAATTGCAGAACGGGAAAAAATTATATAAACTTACTTTTTTGTATATGGACCTGGTAGCATGGTTAAATACAGGAAGGGTTGTTAGAACAAGATTTAAAGTATAAATTATAGTTATGACATTTCCAATTATAGCCTACGGTGATCCAGTTTTAAGAAAAGTGGCAGCAGAGATCAATAAAGACTATCCTGATTTAAAGAGTCTTATTTCGAATATGTGGGAGACCATGTATAATGCCAGTGGCGTTGGACTGGCCGCGCCCCAAATTGGTCTGCCCATTCGAATATTCATAGTAGATACTACACCATTTTCGGATGACGAGGATTTGTCCGAGGAAGAACAAAAGCAATTGGATGGTTTCAAACAAGTTTTTATAAATGCCACTATAGAGGAAGAAAGTGGTGAGGAATGGCCGTTTAATGAAGGTTGTCTAAGTATCCCCGATATAAGGGAAGATGTGAACAGGAAGGATACGATTAGAATCACCTATTTCGATGAAGATTTTAATAAGCAGGTAAAAACATTCGATGGTTTATTGGCAAGAGTAATTCAGCATGAATATGATCATATAGAAGGGATTCTATTTACGGATAAACTATCTACTTTGAAAAAAAGGCTTTTAAAGGGCAGATTATCCAATATCTCTAAAGGAAAAATAAATGTGGACTATAGAATGCGTTTTCCAAATCAAAAAAAAGGAAGATAAAGAAATTCGTTAATCATTAGAAAAGTGGCATCTTTGCCCACTTAAATAAAAAAATGCGTATGGGGTTGGAAAAAATATTATCAGTTGCAGGAAAACCTGGTTTGTACAAATTAATTACTCAGACTAGAACTGGTTTTGTTGCAGAATCACTTTTGGATGGAAAAAAAATTAGTGTTGGACTAAGGAGTAATGTGAGCGTACTTTCTGAAATCGCTATTTATACCTTAGAAGAAGAGCTACCTCTGAGGGAAGTATTTCTAAAGATTCAGGATAAGGAAAACGGACAAAAAACAGCTGTAAGTCATAAGGACGAAAAGATAAAGTTAGAGGAGTATTTCTTCGAAGTCTTACCCAATTATGATGAAGACAGGGTGTATGCAAGTGATATCAAAAAAATAATCCAATGGTATAATATTTTAGTTGAAAAAGAATTGGCCAATTTTACCAAGGAAGAGGCCCAAGTCGAGGATAATAAGGAAGAAGAAAATCAATAGACTTTAAATCATTATATAATAAAGTAAAGCCCCGAATTTAAAATCGGGGCTTTTTTATGCGATATGATTAGTGTATTCTGTATTTTTAGTAAAATTCAACGAAACAAGAAATGAAAAAAAACCTTCACCTGTTCACCGCATTAGCGTGTATAGCTTTTAACATGTTACTTATAGCGCAAGAGCCAAAGGATACTACAAAACAAGCCACCAAAGAACTTCCTTTAGAGCCAGAAAGAAAAATTTCATTTTCTACTGATACAGGGACTTGGATGTCCTTGGATGTGAGTCCGGATGGTAAGACTATAATGTTTGATCACATGGGAGATATTTACTCCTTGCCATTATCCGGTGGAAAAGCTACAAGAATTACGAAAGGTATACAATATGACGTGCATCCTAGGTATAGCCCCGATGGAAAAAGTTTGGTATACATTTCGGACAAAAGCGGTTCGGACAATATTTGGACTATGGAATTGAAATCTATGGAGGAGAAACAGATAACCGAGGAAAAGAAACACAATTTTTTCTCTGCCGAGTGGACGCCCGATGGCGACTATATTATTGGGGTAAAAGGTAGAAGGAATATTAAGCCGCACATATATCATAAGGATGGTGGTTCTGGGAGTCAATTAGTAAGTGAGCCCGAAAATATAAAGCTCATTGACCCGGCAATCAGTCCAGATGGTAAAACCATATATTTTTCCCAAAGGCGAAGTGCTTGGAACTACAATGCTCAATTACCACAGTATCAAATTGGTACATATGATATGGAAGATGGTGAAATGGCAGTAATTACTTCTAAATATGGTTCCGCCTTTACGCCCACAATCTCACCTGATGGTAAATGGATGGTTTATGGTACACGTTATGAAACGGAAACAGGCTTGATATTACAAAACTTAAAAACAGGGGATGAGCGCTGGTTGGCCTATCCGGTTCAACGGGATGAGCAGGAATCCATTGCTCCCTTAGGTGTATTGCCTGGCATGTCGTTTACTCCGGACAGCAAACAACTTATAGCCTCCTATGGTGGAAAAATCTATGCCATTTCCATTGATGACAATACTGCCAAGGAAATCCCTTTTACGGTCGATGTAGCCTTGGATATGGGACCTCGGTTATCCTTTAAATACCCCATTGAGGATAATCAAGAAGCACTCGCGACCCAAATTAGGGATGCAAAGCCTTCTCCAGATGGCAGTAAATTGGCATTTACAGCGCTTAACCGTTTATATGTTATGGATTTCCCTAACGGTACGCCCAAAAGGGTGACCGAAAATGATTTTATAGAAGCACAACCTGCTTGGTCACCCGACGGTAACAATTTAGTATTTACCACTTGGGAGAAAAATGGAGGGCATTTATATTCCGTAAATCTGAATGGAAGAGCAAGAATAAAGAAACTCACTGCGGTACCTGGAATTTATACCTATCCTGCATGGTCCTTTAATTCAGACCGCATTGTTTTTCACAGGGGCACTGCACAGTCGTTTCAAGATTTACTAGGGCTATTTTCGAGTAGAAATATGGAGGATTTGGTATGGATACCTACTGAGGGTGGAGAGATTCAATTTATAGACAAGTCAAAGGATAGAACTGTACCCCACTTTACCAAAGTTGATGATAGAATCTACTTAACCGATTCGAAAAATGGGTTAGTATCCATTCGATGGGATGGTACGGATGAAAAAGAACACCTTAAATTAAAAGGAATTGTAACCTATGGTTCTCAAGATATTTTTGATGATCATTCCGTTTTACCGAATTCGGTAGAAGCCGATGATAAGGATAAATCTTCAAAACCAGATGAAATCCGTATTTCTCCGGACGGTAAATCGGCCTTAGCTAAAATCAACAATGACATTTATGTCGCCACTATTCCTAGATATGGCAAAACACCAATAGTTTCTGTAGCTAAGGTTGAAAAAGCAGCATTTCCTGCTATGAAACTTACGCAAATAGGTGGAGAATTTCCCTATTGGTCCTATTCCAGTAAAAATGTGCACTGGTCCTTAGGGGCAAGTCATTTTGTCTATAACCTAGCCAAAGGAAAAAAATATGCGGATAGCCTAGCTACGGTAAAGGAGGAAAAGTCAGAAGAGAAGAAAATTGATTCCGTAAAGAGTAAGGATAAAAAAGAAGATATTCCAGAATTTAAGGCGGATGAATACAAAATAAACGTTAGTTATCAGAAAGACCTTCCGAAGGGAACCTTGTTGTTGAAAGGAGCACGTATTATTTCTATGAAGAATGATGAAATTCTTGAGAAAGGAGACATACTAGTCGAAAATAATAGAATAAAATCTGTTGGTCCATCGGGAAGTTTTTCGGTCCCTAAAGGAACCAAGGAAATAGATGTGACCGGTAAGACCATACTTCCCGGATTTGTGGATACCCATGCCCATTTAAGACCGGCTTGGGGAATACATAAGCAACAAGTTTGGATGTACGCTGCCAATTTAGCATATGGGGTAACCACAACTAGGGATCCGCAAACGGGAACCACAGATGTGCTTACCTATGCTGATATGGTCGATGCCGGTATGATCGATGGTCCTAGAATTTATAGTACAGGTCCAGGCCTGGGTTATTGGGGTTATCAATTGGAAAGCTTGGAGCATACCAAGGAAGTACTGAAGCAATACAGTGATTATTTTGACACTAAAAGCATAAAGATGTATTTAGTGGGTAACCGGCAACAGCGCCAATGGGTTATCGAGGCTTGTAAGGAATTAAAATTAATGCCTACCACAGAAGGAGGCTTGGACTTCAAATTGAATATGACCCAATTATTGGATGGATATCCTGGGCATGAACATTCTCTTCCAATATATCCTATTTATGAAGATGTGGTTAAAACGATTGCAGAATCCAAAATGGCAGTTACGCCAACATTATTAGTTTCATATGGTGGACCTTGGGCAGAAAACTATTATTATGCTAGGGAAGATGTTTGGGGCGATGAGAAGTTACAATATTTTACACCTTATAAAGAACTCGCAAGTAAGAGCAGGAGGAGGCCAGGTTGGTTTATGGATGAGGAGCATATTTTTAAAAAACATGCCGAGTTTATGAAATCCCTTGTTGAAGCAGGAGGACTGGCTGGGATAGGTAGTCATGGTCAGCTACAAGGATTGGGTTTTCATTGGGAACTTTGGTCTGTGGCAAGTGGGGGTATGAAACCTATGGATGCATTGAAAGTTGCCACTATAATTGGTGCCGAGGCAATTGGACTTGATGGTGACTTAGGAAGTTTGGAGCCGGGTAAATTGGCTGACTTGGTTATACTGGATAAGAATCCCTTAGAGGATTTAAGAAATACCAATACCATATCCCACGTCATAAAGAATGGAAAGGTATATGAAGCAAATACTTTGGACGAGGAATGGCCAAATCAAAAACCAGCGAAATCTTTTGAATGGAATAATAAGGGACCTGTAAATTTACCGGGAATAGATAAATAAGAAAAGGCCCTTATTACGGGCCTTTTTTATGTTAGACGGGGTTCTGATTTGTTTATCTAGTCTTTCTCAATGGTTTCATAAGTGAACTTGCTTTTTTTCCAGTCTATCAATTTAGACGGATAATAGTTTACGTTCATTCGTTCCAAAAATGGGGCTTGGTCTCCCAACCGCACTTTGTAATCTTCCCAATTCCGGTTTTCTGGAATACTCCAGGCCAACTCCGAATATCCAATTACCCTAGGAAACGCCAAATATTCCAATTCTTCTATATTCGTTATGGTTTCCGACCATAATGGGGCCTCCGTACCCAAAATGTTCTCCATGGGTATGCCATATTCTTCAGGAGTCCATTGGTATGCGGTATCTACCGGAATATATCCGGCCCAATGAAGTCCCAATTTGGTAAGCGTATCATATTGCATATCCAAATAAGCTTTTTTTGCAGGGGAAACAATGACTTTCATGTTCTTTTCAACGGCCTTTTTCGCATTCTCTTCACTTGCCCACCATTGTGCTATTGCATTCGAGTCAATATCTGCATTGGCAATTTCGTCCCAACCTATCATTCTTTTACCATGCTTTTGCACTATTTTCTCCACTCTGTTTACAAAATAGATATAATCGTTCTTTTTGGTAACATGGCTTTCATCACCGCCCATATGGAAATAGGGCCCCGGGGTCATTTCGGAAATTTCTCTAACTACATCATCAATAAATGAATAAACCGTATCCTTCCTGGTGTCGAAAGTGCTAAAACCAACGCGCATGCCTTCATACAATTCAGGCGTTTTTCCATTACCATTTAAAAAGGGGTAAGAGGCGGATGCCGAGTTCGTATGTCCGGGCATGTCGATTTCAGGAATGACCGTCATGTATCTTTCCTGGGCATATCTTACTATTTCCTTATAATCTTCCTGGGTATAGAATCCACCGGATTCTCCGCCGACCTCCGTACTGCCACCAATTTCAGTGAGTTTTGGCCAAGACTTTATTTCTATGCGCCAGCCTTGGTCATCAGATAAATGTAGATGCAGCATATTAATTTTATAGTAGGATAGAAGGTCTATATATTTTTTTACATCTTCTACACTAAAGAAATGTCTTGCCACATCTAACATTGCCCCTCTATAACCAAAATTGGGACTGTCTATAATCTTTCCCGACGGTACGGGCCATATTTTTTGCTCGGCCAATGTATCAGTGCTTACATCCGGAACGAGCTGTCTAAGGGTTTGGATGCCCCTAAACGCACCCTCAGCAGTGTTGGCATTCAAAATAATTGAATCTTGGTTAATATAAAGTTGGTAGGCCTCAGGGGTTTCCAACACTATACTGTCTGATTGGTTAATATAAATGACACGGTCAATTGTATTTGTAGTTTCTTGATTTACCGGAATATCCAAATTGATTTTCGCTTTTAGTTTTTCCGCTAAAAATTTTCCTACTTTGTCAAAACCAGTGGCACTTTTCGAAGTATATATTGCGGTGAATTGATCTAATGCAAAAGCCGAATTCGTTGCTATGGTCTTTGTAGGTTTAGGAATTAAACTAATATCGGACAAGTTGGTAACAGGCATAGGTATCCTTGGCTTTTGGTTTTCTTGGCATGCCAAAACCAATATTCCAATGGATAAAAAGAAAATACATCTGATTAAAACAGTTTTTATCATTTTTAAATTTTAGGGGTTATTTACAAGATGTTGCATGGTATTATACCATATATCGTATCCTTTGGCATTCATATGTAAACCATCTGAAACAAAGAGATCTTTCATTAGTTTTCTTTTGTTTAACATGGGATGCCAGACATCTACAAAAAGTAGTGACTCATCTTTTTTTGTCATTCTTTTGAACTTCCGGTTGAGTCTTTTATATTTTCTTCTCAATTTCCACCTACTAATACTTGGTTTGGCGGAAATCAATACAATTTTTACATTGGAATTCCTTCTTCTAATTTTTTCTACTATCGCCTCAGTGGTTTCTATTATTTCATTAGGTTTTTTCTTTGCAGAAATATCGTTGTCACCCTCATAAATAAAAACTTTGGTAGGATTATATTTTATAACCAAAGTATCCAAATAATAGAGTAAATCAGTAGCTTCGGAACCACCAAAACCGCTATTTAAGACTTGATGATCCGGAAAAGATTCTTGAAGATTATCCCATTTTCGAATACTGGAGCTGCCTGTAAAAATTATGGTCTCCCTTTTTTTATTCCACAGCGAATCGTTCCTTTTGGAAAGTTCATTTACTTCATTGGCAAAACGTTCACTGTTTTGGGCATGAAGGCACGAAATTGTTCCGAGGAAAATAATACAAATTGGGAGTAACTTCAATATATGTTTCAATTTGGAATTTTTTGTAGGGTTTAAAGTTAAGCATTTGGTGGAATCAAATTCATTCGGGTTTCTATTTTTGGGAATTGATTTCTAATTCCGACCAATCATAAAATCGTTGAATCCAATCGTCCGAAGGTAAATCTTGTTTTTTCATTCCAAATCCGTGACCTCCTTTAGAATACATATGTAGACCAGCGTTTTTGTTTCTCTTTAACCATGAGGAATACAATTCAACACTACCGGCGGCAAGCCCTAGAGGGTCGTCCGTGGCGCAGATAACCAACATGGGGGGAGCATCCTCGGGAGCACTTTGAACCGGTAAAGCCGTTGTCCAAGGATAAACCGGAACTATGAAATTCGGTCTATTGTCCTCATTGTAATTATAAACAACACCCATAGTAACCGCACCACCTGCCGAAAAGCCCATAAATCCAATTTTTTGAGGGTTAATGTTATATTCTGATGCATTCGCTCGAACATACCTAATCGCAGCTAGTCCGTCTTCTATTGAAAGTGGAAGAACAGGTTCGACTCGTTGCATAATTTTTTGAGGATTGCTTGTTCCCTCTTCGGATATTTCTTTAACACCATCTTCTGCTGTGGGTACCAGTCTATACTTAAGTACAAATGCCGTTATTCCTTTTTCAGCGAGCCATTTTGCAACATCGTTACCTTCACTTTTAATACTTAGTGCATATAATCCTCCCCCGGGAGCAATGATTACACTTGTGCCATTGGGTTCGTTAGGCCTAAAAACTTCCATGGTTGGGATAGAAACATTGGTAACTACATCGGTTTGCCAAATATTCGAATAGTATGCCTTTTCACCTCCTTTCCATTGGACATTATCATTTGTATTAAAGGGTAATTCAATAATTTTTTGAGCGAAAATTATAGAGGTCGTACAAAAAAATAAACCTAAGAAAATTGTTCTCATAATACGCGAAGTTTAATTGAGTAAGATAAAAGCAAGAGCAGCCAAAACAGCTCCAATTATTGGTCCAACTATAGGTACTAAAGCATAGGCCCAATCACTTTTACCTTTATTCTTTAGTGGCAAAATAGCATGCATTATCCTCGGGCCCAAATCCCGAGCCGGATTAATCGCGTAACCCGTAGGACCACCGAGACCAAACCCTATCCCCATGACTAAAAGTGCGACAGGAAGAGCGTCCAAGGAACCTAAAGAAATAGGTTCGTTGGCCAAAGCACCTCCAGCGATATAAAATACACCGAAAACCAAAGCAAAGGTTCCAATTATTTCCGTAACTAGGTTCCAACCTAAACTTCTAATTGCCGGTGCAGTACTAAAGGTGGCGAGTATTGCATCTTCATCCTCGGTGTGTTCATATTGCTTTTTGTAGGTTAACCAGACGAGAAAATTTCCCATCATGGCTCCTAAAATTTGTGCAATTATATAACCGGGAACCATGGACCAAGAGAATTTTCCTGCTGTGGCCAAACCAATGGTTACGGCCGGGTTTATATGGGCGCCACTTACATCTGCAGAGATAAACACCCCAATGAACACTGCTATTCCCCAGGCAAGGGATATACCTACCCAACCACTATCCGCACCTTTAGTTCCTTTTAATACTAAATTGGCTACGACCCCATTCCCTATAAGAATGAGCATACCTGTGCCTATGAATTCAAAAATATATGCGGTCATTGGTTATCTAATTTAAGTTGTAAAAGATAAAAAAAATAGATGGATTTTCAGGTTACTACAATTTTTCCTTTGGTAACGGTGAATTCTATTCCAATTATGCTTCATAATACCAATTATTGATTATTTGAATTAAGGATTTATCACAGTACAAAATGTAGTATATTGGTATGTTCATCCTTATCGACCAACCGCCAACCATGACCAAATTCGTTAAGATTCTTCCGCTCTTTTCTTTATTTCTTAATTTAAATCTCCTGTATTCTCAAAATATAGATGTTGTCAGGCCTACGGCCTTGGCCGTTTCCATCGAAGAAGAACCTTTAATAGATGGCCTTGTAATAAATGATGAGGTTTGGCAGTCCATAGAACCTATTGGAAACTTAACACAGACACAACCTAATTTTGGTATTCCGGCATCGGAAAAAACGGAAATAAGAATTGCTTACACTGCGGAGACCTTTTTTGTATCTGTTGTATGCTATGATTCCCAACCGAATAATTTAGTGGTCTCGGACGCTAGAAGGGACGCCGATTTGGACAATACGGATGCTTTTTTATTTATTTTAGACACGTATAAGGATGGCCAGAATGGTTTTGTGTTCGGTACAAATTCTTTAGGAGTTGAGTATGATGCACAAGTGGACAATGAAGGACAAGGAAATTTTAACGCAAACAGACAACAAGGGGGCACTATAGGCGGTTTTAATTTGAATTGGGACGGTTCTTGGGAAGTAAAGGCAAGTGTTGGGGATTATGGTTGGAGCGCTGAATTCGCAATTCCCCTGAGGACGCTTCGTTTTCAGTCTGGTAAGGATTGGGGTATCAATTTTAGAAGAAACATAAGAAAATCGAACGAAATAGCCTATTGGTCTCCAATTCCACTTGGCCTGGACCTTAAAAGATTGTCCCTTGCCGGAAACTTGACAGGGTTGGATTTGCGAAGTCCTGGAAATCTGAAGGTAATTCCATATGTTTTGGGAAGTGTGTCCAAGGATAATACTGTAATCGACCCAAAATCCAACTATAAGTTCGATGCAGGCGGAGATGTCAAATACAGTGTGACGCCAAGTCTAACCCTAGATTTGACCTACAACACGGATTTTGCCCAGGTAGAAGTGGATGATCAACAAGTAAACTTGGACCGTTTTAATCTATTTTTTCCCGAAAAACGTCCTTTCTTTTTGGAGAATGCAGGTTTGTTCAGTGTGGGAAGTCCTGGGGAAGTAGATTTGTTCTTTAGTAGGCGCATTGGCATAGGTGAAAATGGTAATATTGTTCCCATTATAGGGGGAGCAAGACTATCTGGCAAACTTAATAGGACGAACGTAGGACTTTTGAGTATGTGGACCGAGGAAGTATCTGATGTGGGTATAGAGGCCAATAATTTTACCGTAGCCAGGGTTAACCATGAGTTCAAGGGGAGAACAGCTTTGGGGGCTGCAATCATCAATAAGGAAGGACTTCAATCTGATGATTTTAACCGAACTCTTGCTTTGGATGGAAAACTAGGATTGGGCAGTAAAGCGCGCATTTCTGGATTTTTTGCGCATACTTCGGATCCAAATGATACCATTAATTCGAATTCTTATAAAATCCAAGGAGATTACAACTGGAACAATTGGGAATTAAGGGCTGCTTATACAGAGGTTGGCCAAGGCTTTAATCCAGAAGTGGGTTTTTTACTACGTTCAGCGTTCAAAAAGCCAGAAGGGCTCGTCCTGTATCATTTACGACCGAAGAACCCCAATTCTAAGATTTTGGAATACCGGCCACATATATCCTATCGGGGGTATTGGAATTTTGATGGATTTTTAGAAACAAGTTTTCTTCATTTGGATAATCATTTTGAGTGGAAAAGCGGGACCGAACTCCATACCGGAGTAAATGTAACCAAAGAAGGCGTTGTTTTTCCCTTTGATATTTCGCGTGGGGATAACGTAATTGTACAACCTGGAAGTTACGACCATGTAGAATCACAAATTGTATTTTTCACGAATAGAAGCAAACCATTTTCAGTAAATTTAAGATCTGTTATTGGGGGTTCTTTTGGAGGAACTAGATTTGTTGAGAGCATATCGGCTGCCTATCGAATAGGTGATCGGTTTAATTCGGAGGTTACCTTTCAATACAATAACTTTCAATTGCCCTTTGGAGATTTTACGGCAAATATCCTTCGGACCCAACTGTCCTATTCTTTTAAACCTAATGTTTATATTCAAGGATTGATACAGCATAATACGTCCGATAAATTATGGGCAGCTAATATTAGGTTTGGTTGGTTGGAGCGCGCCAATACGGGATTATTTTTGGTATATAATTATAATTTACGTGACGGGGATCCACTTAATAACAGTTTTATAATTAAGTATACAAGAATGTTCGATTTGGTCAAGTAAGACATTTCGTGAAGATGTTAAATTAGATTTTAAGACTTTTTATTTGTTCAATTTTTTTAATATTACCTAAAAGTCAGCTATGAAATTCTTAAAATCCCTTTTTTCCATAAGTCTTGTTATTATAATTTTTTCGTGTTCTTCGGATGATGGTGAAACTGTTACAGTGGACAATTCCTTGGTGGTAGGAACTTGGAATCTCACTCAAGTGAATATAAGTATCCCTCTAGACCCAAATGAAGACGGAACATCATCGACAAACATGGTGGACGAGTTACCGTGCCTAAATGGAGTCTTAACTATTAACGAGAATAATACTTGGAATCTAACCTTGACGGATTTAAATATAACACCGGTTACCGGAGATTTTTATGCTGTACAATGTGCTGCTTCTTTTACCTACTCAGGTAATTATATATTTCAAAATAATCAACTGAATCTGAACGACGTAAATTTCACGAATCTTGCCTTGAACGGGACCGTACTTACAGAAACCAAGGGAGAAAGCCTTCCAGGGGTTTTAAGTTACGTTTATGAAAAACAATAATTCATAATCATACCCCAAACTGTTGCAAATGATGGTCTAGATGTTTGGAGAAAAGGGTGTTCCATTCAGATTTGTTCAGTGGTCCAAAAGCATAGGAATCCTTGCCTTCAAAATGATTCGCTCCCAATTCTTGGGTTTTTCTAATATGACCAATTAGCTTATTTTTTTCGTTTTCAAAATCCCGTGCATCACTTATTTTAAAGATAGGTGAGGTCGGACCATTTTTTTTGTAAGGTTTTGGACCAACAACCGCGTTTTTTGCCAATAATTTTACCAGAAATTTTTTAAACCCCTTTGGTTTTGGATGCTTATCGGTATAGATGGTTTCATAGGCAACATTGCAATGGGCCAACATTTGGGATACATTCATTTTACCCCAGTTAGGCTGTTTCTCCGGAGTAAGCTTTTGTATACGTTCAATGGTTTCCTCGGATTCTTTTTTGTCAAACAGGTTTTTCCAGGCCATGATAAGATTTTTAATTGATTAGTTTATTCCTTTAACCTTCATTTGTAGGGTATATACCGCATCTAAAGCGGTTATGAATAGAATGTCCCTATCAGGGCCGCCAAGAGTTACGTTGGCTGTCCATCCCTTTGGAATCTTTATATGTTTTATTTTTTTTCCTGATTTATTAAATACGGTAACTCCATTTCCAGTTAGGTAAAGGTTGCCTTTATTGTCCAGGGTCATACCATCTGACCCCATTTCACAAAAAAGTTTACGATCTGTAAGGCTTCCGTCTTTATTTATTTTATAAACATATGTTTTTTTATCACCCGGATCGGCGATAAATAACTTTTTGCCATTCTTGGAGCCTACAATACCATTGGGCATAACCAAGTCTTCGGCAACAATGGTCAGTGAATTGCTCCCAGGAGCCAAATAGTAAACACGTCTTTTCTCTACCTCTGGTGTTCGATTTTTCCACCAATCTCTTTTGTAAAGGGGGTCGGTTATGTATATTCCTCCTTGTGGGTCTACCCATACATCATTGGGTCCGCCTAGAAATTTTCCTTCAAATTTGTCTACGAGTACCGTAACGTTCTTATCTGAATCAATTTTCCATAATTGGTTTTTTTCATCGGCACAGGATATCAAATTTCCTTGGTGGTCAAAATAGAGCCCGTTGGACCTTCCACTGGGGTGCATCCAATCTGAAACAGTATTGGTCTTTGCGTCCCATTTAACGATGCGGTCATTGGGTTGATCGGTAAAAAAAATATTTCCCTCCTTATCGACTGCCGGACCTTCCGTAAACTCAAATGAATCAGATACCAAGGATAGTGATTCACCCTCTTTGACAATGTCTTGAGCGGTAATAAAGGAGTTCAAAAGAAGTAAAGCTAAAAATGTATTTATGGATTTCATTGTTAAGTAAATAATTATAGTATTTGTTTTAAAGTTTAATCCGTCGCACCCGGACCCTTTACGAACCTACCTGAAAAGGTACCTGTATGCTCTCCATCATTTAGAACATGACCGCCATTTACAAAAACATGCTTCATTCCGGTCGCGTATTGGTGCGGTTTCTCAAAAGTTGCATTGGCCGTTATGGTTTTAGGGTCAAAAATTAACACATCTGCAAAGTATCCCTGTTTTAAAGCACCTCTTTTTTTCAATTTTAAATTGGTGGCCGGGAGGGTAGTTAATTTGTAAATAGCTTCCTCTAATGATATAACTTTTTCCTCGCGCACGAAATGACCCAAGAGTCTAGCAAAAGAACCATAAGCCCTTGGGTGCGTACTTTGTTCTAGAAAGACGCCTTCTGTGCTATAAGAACCAGCATCGGAACAAATACTCATATAGGGAAGTTTTAATTTTTTCTTGATGTTTTCCTTGGACATAGAAAAGTACACGACCTGTATTCTACTATCATCTTCATAGATGAGGTCGACCAAAGTCTCATTAGCTGATTTTAGTCTTTCTTCAGCCACCTCTGCCAGGGTCTTGCCGATGAGATTACGCAGCTCCTTATTTCTAAACCCTACCAACAAAATATTTTCGGGTGGCACATGAAAATCAATTTCATCCATCATTCTTTTTCGGGTTGCCGGGTTCTCCATCAAGGTAATGGTGGATTTATGCCCACCTTCTTTGGCCCAAGCCGGTAACACTACATTCAGTCCTGTGGAACTGGCATTGTACATGTACATATCCGTAGTAATATTTAAACCATTTTCTCGAGCATTGTTTACGATTGTAATGGCGCTGTCCAATAAATGCCAATTTGCATTTCCAGAAGCTTTAAAATGATAAATTTCCGCAGGGAGCTTTGCTTCACGCGATATGGTAATCAATTCATCCACCGCTTCCAAAAGTCCCCCTTCTTCGTCCCTGATATGGGAAATGTACATTCCATTGTATTCAGAAACAATTTTGGCCAATTCAATGATTTCATCGGTTTGGGCATGGCCGCTGGGAACATATATCAATGAGGTTGATAGCCCCATAGCACCTTCTTCCATTCCTTGGCGAAGTAGATTTTTCATGGTATCCATCTCCGCTTCGGTAGGGGGTCTCTTTTCAATTCCAATGGCATACTCGCGCAGTGTTGCATTGCCCACGAAAGAGGCCACGTTGGTGGATATTCCTTTAGTTTCTAAATGTGTTAAATACTCACCCAAAGAGGTCCATGGAATATCGTATTTGATATCACCTTGACCTTCTTTCATTTCTTTTTTCATGTTTCCATTAAGGGGCCCCATGGAAGATCCCTCGCCAAGTACCTCTAAAGTAACTCCTTGTCGTATATCCCCCTGTGATCGCCCATCCTCAATTAAGGCCACATTGGCCCAACTCAACATGTTTATAAATCCTGGGGAAACGGAAAGATCGGTAGCGTCGATTTCTTGTTTTCCTTGAGCCCGACCTAACTCACCTATGGCAGCAATAGTATCGGCATTTATAGCGATATCACCAACGAATGATTTTTCACCCGAACCATCCAAGATTTGACCGTTTCTTATAAGAATATCATAAGGGGTGTTTTCTTGATTATTACAGGATAGGATGCTTATCAACGAAAGGGTTAGGATGGAGATGTAATACTTCCGCATTTATAGTTGCTTTAGGAATTCCATGTTGTGCTTCATACTTTCCAAAGGTGTACTTGCATACTCCTCCTGTTCAATTAAAATATGTTTTACTCCAGAGGCTTCTTGGTTGTTCATCATGGCTTTAATATCCAATCCACCTTTGCCGAATTCAGTACTTTCTTTTTCGGCCATATTCATATCCTTAAGGTGCCACAAAGGAAAGCGACCGGGATATCTTTTAAAATAATCCAGAGGATCCTTACCAGCGACAATGACCCACCCCAAATCCAGTTCCATATGCACAAGGTCAGGTTCTGTATTGTCCATTAGGATATCGTAAAGTACTTGTCCTTGATCTGATTCAAATTCGTACTCATGATTATGATAGCCGAAATGAATACCCAGTTTTTCGCAGGCCTCCCCAGCTTTATTAAACTCCTCTGCAACTTTTTTATAATTATCTACGGTTTGCCCATTGGAAGGCATTGAGGAACAAATTAAATAGTCCTGTCCTGAAGCTGCAGCCTCTTCCATCGTCTTTTCAAAATCCTGGTCTAAGTGAACATGTCCGCTGACTAATTTCATTCCGAGGTCTTCGCAGGCCTGCTTCATACTCTTTGGGGTGAGCCCATAATAATGCCCTTTACTACTTTTGGCAGACTCAATTTCTTTCAAACCAATAGAAGCAATTGCTTCAAGTGTCCCTAATGGGTCCTTCGCCATTTGGTCTCTAAAACTATAGAGCTGGACCCCAAATTTTTGTTCCGTTTCCATGGCGAAACCATAGGAAGGTAGAAGTGCTGTACCAGCTGTTAACAATGATGAACGAACTAAAAAATCTCTTCTTTTCATGTGTTTTTTAAGATATGTTTAATTAAAGTCTTGAGTAGTATCAAATTTTTCTAAGGTACTAAATATTACAACATCCCTATAATCATAGATTTGTACTTTTGTGAAAACGATTGAAATGAATACCAGGGAAGAGAAATTAGAGGCATTTGATCGCCTGCTTACCATTATGGATGAGTTACGTGAACAATGCCCGTGGGATAAAAAACAGACCATGGAAAGTCTAAGGCATTTAACCATTGAAGAAACCTATGAATTAGGTGATGCCATTTTGGACAATAATTTGGATGAAGTAAAGGGTGAGTTGGGAGATTTGTTACTTCACATTATTTTTTATGCCAAAATCGGTTCGGAAAGCAATCGTTTTGATATTGGGGATGTAGCCAACGGAATCTGTGAAAAATTGGTAAATAGGCATCCTCATATTTATGGAGATATCTCCGTACAAAATGATGAAGAAGTAAAACAAAACTGGGAGAAAATAAAGCTTAAAGAAGGAAAAAATAGTGTTCTACAGGGCGTTCCAAGGAGTTTGCCAGCCTTGGTAAAAGCCAATAGGATTCAAGATAAGGTGGCCGGTGTAGGATTTGATTGGGAAGAGCCGCATCAGGTTTTTGAAAAACTTCAGGAAGAATTGGGCGAACTGCAGGAAGAAGTAAACCTTGGGAACAAAGACGAGATTGAATCAGAGTTTGGCGATGTACTTTTTTCCTTGATAAACTATGCCAGATTTTTGGGTGTCAATCCGGAAAACGCATTGGAACGCACCAATAAAAAATTCTCTAAAAGATTTCAATTTTTGGAGGGGGAAGCTGCCAAAAAGGGTAAATCCCTTAAGGATATGAGCTTGAAGGAAATGGAGACTTATTGGGAGAAAGCCAAAAAAATGGATTAGTGCTACCTCGGAAAAATCGTTTTTATACAAGTATCTTTGGCCTTCTAAATTTTAATAGGTGTTTTCTAAGTATACAAAAGAATTTGCATACAACATAAAGTTATCGGTCCCTGTAATTCTGGGTATGCTGGGACATACCTTTGTACAGTTCGCGGACAACATTATGGTAGGTCAACTGGGAACAGCTGAGTTGGCGGCCGTTTCCCTGGGAAACAGTTTTGTTTTTATAGCGATGTCATTAGGTATTGGTTTTTCTACCGCTATAACCCCTTTGGTCGCGGAGGCGGATGGGGCAGGGAATAAAGAAAATGCCAAGAGTGCCCTAAAACACGGCTTGGTGCTCTGTACCATTTTGGGTTTCTCCTTGTTTGGACTTATTCTCTTGGCAAAACCCATCATGCATTTGATGAAACAGCCCCAAGAAGTTGTGGAGCTAGCTCTACCGTACTTGGACCTTGTAGCTTTTTCATTGGTTCCCCTTATCGTTTTTCAAGCATTTAAGCAGTTTTCGGAAGGGTTGTCCCAAACAAGATATCCTATGTATGCCACGGTCATTGCCAATGTGGTTAACATAACGCTTAATTATCTACTGATTTTTGGTTCCTTCGGATTTCCCAAACTGGGTATAGTAGGTGCGGCCTTGGGTACGCTGATTGCAAGGGTGGTCATGGTATTCTATTTATGGATGCTTCTAAAGAACAAGAAAAAATTCCATGATTATGTCACGGGTTTCAATTTTAAGACGATAGAAAAAAGAGTGATCAAAAAAATAATTTCGCTAGGTTTTCCCTCTGCTTTGCAAATGTTTTTTGAGGTAGCCATATTCACGGCTGCTATTTGGTTGAGTGGTGTTTTGGGAAAGAATCCCCAAGCCGCCAATCAGATTGCCTTGAATCTTAGTAGTATGACGTATATGTTCGGAATCGGGTTGGGTGTTGCCGCAATGATAAGGGTTGGTAATCAAAAAGGACTTAAAAATTTTGCGGAACTACGCAGATTGGCACAATCCATATTTTTTCTTACGCTGATATTAGAGGTCGCTTTTGCAATTCTTTTTGTGTTGGGTCGTAACTGGTTTCCGACCTTGTATTTAGATGTGGACGACGTACTTAATTTCGCTGACAACACAGCTGTAATTTCCCTGGCATCTCAACTTTTATTGGTGGCTGCCTTTTTCCAGATTTCCGATGGCGTTCAAGTAGTTGTTTTAGGAGCATTAAGAGGTTTGCAAGACGTTAAGATTCCCACATTTATTACCTTTGTGGCCTATTGGTTGATAGGCTTTCCCATTTCTTATTACTTGGGTTTATATACAACAATGGAAAGTACAGGAATATGGATAGGGCTTTTAACTGGACTAACGGCATCTGCTATTATGTTGTATATTCGATTTAATTACTTGACTCAGAAACTTATACTTAAACCCTAACTTCCATTCTTGCAAACGGAAGTACTTTAGACTAAAATATTAAAGATGGAATTACCCAAGTTTTTATTAGGCGATAACACGGATTACCCTTCGGCTATTTTTGTAATTCATACGGAGTATCCAAGGTTCGTAATTAACCTTGAAGACGATGAGGTGGAATGGCTGGAGGAATTCTCAAAAGAGGATGAAAAGGAATTGGAATCCGAGGCCGAGAATCTTATTGAGGCCGCAACGGCATTCTATGACAGGGAAGTATCCAGATATGAGGATTAGATAGGGGATGCTGGAGGAGTTGGTTCAAATAGACAAAGAGGTTTTTCTTTACTTAAATGGATTGGGCACCTCCTCTTGGGATACTTTTTGGCAATTTGTTTCCAATAAGTTTAGTGCCATTCCCATGTATCTTTTCTTATTGATTCTTACTTTTCAAAAACTCGGCTTAAAAAAGACAATTTTATTGGTTTTAACTGTTGTCATTTTAATTACAGTTTCGGACCAACTTAGTAATTTCTTTAAATATGGGGTCGCTAGACTAAGACCCTGCCATGATCCAGAAGTGAGTCCGCTTATGCGATTGGTAAAGAGCTATTGTGGAGGAAAGTTTGGTTACTATTCGGCACATGCTTCAAATTCATTTGCATTGGCCATTTTCTTTGGATTAATGTTGCGCTCCCAAATTAGGTTAATAGGTTTAGCACTTGTTTTTTGGGCCCTTTTGGTGGCATACAGCCGAATTTATATTGGGGTTCATTTTCCCTTGGATGTACTGTCCGGCTCGCTGATCGGAGCATTTTTAGGATGGTTATTTGCAAAGTTGTATATATTTGCACTTCGGAAATTCTCGGTATGATATCCAACCTAAGGTATTGGTTTTTAGTGGTTCTCATAGTTTTGGTGTATATCGCCGGTACTTTCGTGACGCTATTTGAAAACGATTCTGCTCAGTTTGCCGTGATGGCCATGCGCATGGTCAATGAAAATGATTTCATCAATTTATTTAAGGGTCCTAATGAGTATTTAGACAAACCACATATGCATTATTGGCTCGCTGCCCTTTCTTATAAAATTTTTGGGATTCACGATTGGGCATACCGCATTCCAGGAATTTTGGCAACACTTTTGGGGGCCTATAGTTGTTTTGGGCTTGGAAAGCTTTTGTATAATCAGCATACTGGTAAATTAGCGGCTTTAATCTTCATGACTGCTCAAACCATTGTTTTAGGTGCAATCGATGTGCGTACCGATGCTGTGTTGACAGGGTTTACCATTTTCGCAATTTGGCAATTGGCAAGGTATATTGAAAAGGGCAGTGTGGTCGCGATACTGTTGGGAGCATTTGGGGCTGGCATGGCTTTTTCTACTAAGGGTCAGATTGCATTGGTGGTTATAGGATTACCTTTATTATGTCATTTGGCGTATACCAGAAAATGGAAACGGTTTATAAGCTGGAAAGTAATTTTGGCCTTAACGGTATTCGCATTCACTATCGCACCGATGTTATATGCGTATTACTTACAGTTTGATATGCATCCTGAAAAAATAATTCGAGGTCGGGACAATCGTAGTGGTATCTTTTTTATTTTTTGGGAACAGAGCTTTGAACGTATGAGCGGGGAGGGTATCGGTAAGAACAGCAGCGATTATTTTTTCTTTTTTCATACTTTTTTGTGGGTCTTTCTTCCTTGGACCATTTTAGCCTTGACGGCATTTTGGTGTAAAGCAAAAACCTTCATAAAATTAAAGTTTACTTACAATCCAAAATATGAGTTTCTGACCTTAGGAGGAATTACCTTGGTCTTTGTTCTTATAAGCTTTGCACAGTTTAAACTTCCTCATTACCTAAACGTTACTATTCCATTATTTTCCGTACTTACGGCTTCCTATATGTATGATCTATATCGGTTTGAAAAGAAAAAGACGACCAAGTATTTGATGGGTGCCCAATATTTTATTTTGTCCTTAGTATTTGTATCGTCTGTTTTAATCTGTTTTTTTGTTTTTAAGTTCGATGGTGTGTTTATCCCACTTTTATTGATTCTCGCAAGTCTAGTCATTGTTTATTTCACTTTAAAATCCGAGAATAGCTATATACGTTTGATTACGGTTTCCGTTTGTACCTCACTTCTTTTAAACGCAGTATTGAATCTTCATTTCTATCCCAATCTACTCAAATATCAGGGTGGCTCCAATATGTCTAAATTGGTGAAACAGAACAATGTTCCAGTAGAAAAAATTTACAAGATTGGAGAACAATATACTTGGGCCCTTGATTTTTATAATAAGTATCCAGTGCAAATCAGTAACATGACAGCGATTAGGAACAAGAAAGATGTTTGGGTCTATGTCAATGCTGAAGAATTGGAAAAAATAAGGGAATCTCCTTTGGACTGGGATCAACAGTACACCGTGGACCAATTTAGAATAACGAGGTTACAGGGAAAATTTCTCAACCCCAATACTAGATATAAAGTTGTCAATAAAATGCACTTGGTGCATTTAAAACAGTGATTGGGGTTTAATAACCATCCCACAAATTACTAAATATTACTACTACAAGAATACATATTGAATCTATCTTGACGATTCAATATGCTTAAGCGACGATTCAACATAAAGTCATTTTTAAAGTGATGGTTTGTCCACATTTTTGGGACATCATTATATTCTAAAAAACTTTAAAATGACACCAACTACTATGTTCTCGTTCGCAAACTTCATCGTTATGCCCATGTGGCTATTGATGATATTCTTGCCGAAGTGGAAATTGACCAGATACTTGATCGATTTCAAGGTAATCCCTATAGTGCTCTCTGCAATTTATATTTTTTACATCATTCAATCGATGATGGATAATGGACTTATGGACTTTGGAAGTCTTGCATCTGTTAAGGAGTTGTTTACTAAGGAAAATGCAGTTCTGGCTGGTTGGATTCATTATCTCGCATTTGATCTTCTAGTAGGTATGTGGATGGTAAGCAAAAACAAGGAACTAGGTATTCATAAGGCGCTTATGGCACCTTGTCTTTTTTTCACCTTTATGTTTGGGCCCTTAGGTTTTCTTTTGTTCATGACCCTCAAAACCATAAAAAACAAAATTGGATGAATTACGAAAACCTTTCTGGATTAACAGCAAATAATTTAAATGAAAATAATATGAACTCTTATACACAAACATTAATTGAAAACAATCACTCATCAAACAGCGAATTAAAGCTTTGGGGAAACTTTCAAAAAACCATCGGAAAACTATTAACGAAAGTTAAAAAAGAAAGTCCGATATTATTCTGGGTAGCCATGGTAATCGCAATATTGGGGATAGGATGCTTAATTGGTCTGTTCATTGACGAAAGAACCTTAATGGGAGTTAGCGTTTGGTTAAAGCCATTAAAATTTTCTATTTCCATATCAATCTACTTACTAACCGTGGGGTATTTGATTTCCAAATATCCATACTCCAAAAGGAAAAAGAATCTTATCAACCATATAACTATGTGGTCCTTGTTATTGGAGTTTCTCATCATCCTATACCAAGGTTCTAGGGGCGTACAAAGTCATTATAATATCGCTACTAATTTTGATGCTATACTATTTATGTTAATGGGTGTCTTTGTTGGTATTAACGTATTAACGATGGTCTTATTTATTATAGATACGGTACGTTTAAAATTAAAGACCACAAAATCGGTACAATGGGCCATATTAATGGGCTGGCTGGTTGTATTTTTTGGTAGCTGGGTGGGAGGTCAAATGATAGCACAAATGGGTCATAATATTGGTGTCTCAGATGGGGGAGAGGGGCTCCCATTGGTCAACTGGAGCACTATTGGTGGAGACCTCCGCATAGCTCATTTTTATGGATTGCACGGTATTCAGGTTATTCCGTTCTTCGCCATTTGGTTATCGAAAAAATGGAGGTTCTCCAATCGTAAACAGATTATCGTTGTAACTTTATTCGCTTTGACCTACGCTTCATGGATAGGGTTAACATTCTATCAAGCGAAACAAGGTATGGCACTACTGGGCCAATAATCGAACAAAAGGTAGATGAACAAAGAGAAACGTATTCAATATTTAGGATTTAACGACTTTTGGTTTTCTGTTGTTGGTATTTTTATTCTAAGTGTAGTTACAACATATCTTTTCAGTAATACGTTTGCGATGGTTTCTCTCACCGAAGCGATTATTAGTTGGGTTGTGGCACTTTTCTTCACAACCATCGATTGGGTAATCAATAGGGGGATAATGATTTATTTACGAAGAAAATACCCTGCATTCCGTGATGATGCTAAGCGTATTATATTGTTTTTCATAGCCATAACCTGTACGGTCGTACTAGTGGATTTTGTAGGTGGTACTTTATTATCCTTAATACCCGGTTTTAATTACGGCGATAGGGTGTCTAGAATTAAAATGCTTCTGCCTATTATTTTTATCACCATTATGACCATGGCGATTTATGAAGCTATTTATTACAACATAAGGCTTAAAAAATCCATAAGGCAAGAGGAAAAATCAAAACAAGCAATCGTACAGGCCCAACTTGACGCATTGCGGAACCAGGCGCAACCGCATTTTTTCTTCAATACCCTGAATACCTTACGCGATATCATTGATCAAAATTCAAAGGAGGATGCCAAGGATTTCGTGGACAAATTATCGGATATCTACCGTTTTTTATTGGAAGCAGGGAACGCAAATCTAATTTCACTTCGGGAGGAGCTAAAGTTCGCCAAAGCCTATATTCATATACAATCCGAACGTTTTGGTACAAATCTAATAGTAAATTGGGATATTCCTGAAACTTCGCTAGATTTCATGATTGTACCTATGAGCCTACAATTATTGCTGGAAAATGCGATTAAGCATAATGTCATATCCAAAGCGAAACCTTTACTAATAAACGTATCGGTAAAAGAAAACAAATTGATGGTGGACAACAAAATTGAACCAAAATCCACACAACTTCCATCAACAAAGGTTGGACTTGCGAACATCGAAAAAAGGTATGCGTTAATTTCCAGTGAATCACTTGAGATCAATAATGACGGAAATCGATTTATGGTTTTCCTTCCATTGGTAAAAATGTCAAATGAAAAAATAAGCGATGAAAATACTGATTATTGAAGATGAAACCAGAGCGGCAAATCAATTGCAGCGTATGCTAAAGGTATGTGATTTTGAATACGAACTTTTGGCAATAATCGATACAGTGGAAGATAGCGTAAGGTGGTTTCAAGATAATGCTTTACCAGATTTGGTGTTTATGGACATACAGCTGGCCGATGGCTTGAGTTTTGAGATTTTTCAGAAAATGGATGTCGAAGCGCCGATTATTTTCACAACAGCCTTTGATCAATATGCCATACAGGCATTTAAGGTGAATAGCGTGGATTATTTACTAAAACCAATACAGCATGATGATTTGAAGAAGGCACTGGATAAATTTAAAAAATCCAATAAACCGAATTCCATCGACCCATCCATTCTAAAACAACTTCTCTGTAGTTTTCAAATAACTCCTAAACGAGAGGGTATATTGGTCAAAGAGGGGAGTGGATTCCTTCAAGTCAAAGTATCGGAGCTTTTGTATTGCTATTCGGAGGACAGCGTTACGTTTGGTGTAACTTTGGGTAAACGTTTTATTATCAATGAAACTATAGACGAACTGTTCGATTCTTTGGACCCAAATAAATTTTTCAGAATAAATCGTGGGCAAATCGTAGCCAAAAATTCCATTGAAAAAATAGATTCTTATTTTAACCACAGGGTGAAACTTTCCATTACCAATTCACGCGACCAAGAATTTATCGTTAGCAGGCCGAAGACTACAGATTTTAAAAGTTGGATGAATAGGTGATCCCTATTTCTGAAGTAGAAGTTCTGTTTTATATGGATTTAGAGGTGGTCTCTAACTTTATCTTCTTGAAATGATAACGTATTCCTATCAAAGAGATAAAAGCGGTTATTAAAAAGAACACCACACTAATACCTACCGAAGTACTTTCATCTAGATTTAAAAACTCGGCACCATAGAAAAATGTTATTTCCCTGCTACCAAGTCCACCAATGGTTAAAGGTATTACGGATACAATGGAGGATATAAGGAAGACTACCAAATAGGCCAATATGTTTGCATGAATACCCAAGGCTTGCATTATAAAAAAAACACTTACGAGTTGTGCAAGCTGCACTAGGGAAGAATGTCCTAAGGAACTCCAAAACACAGGCAGCACATAGGAAAAGAATTTCTTGTTCAACAAAAAGTATACCCCTATCGCTAAAGGAATGGCGATAATAAACAGATATTTATAAGGAGCCAAAAGGCTGTTTCCTAAAACTACAATTAAACCACAAGCATAGACAAAGAGAAGTAAAAGCCCACTTAACCTATCCAGGACCAATACACTGACTACGCGCTTGGTCTGTACTTGAAAATTCTTCTTGATTAAATACCCTTTATAGGCATCTCCGCCTATTCCTCCTGGTAAAAAAAGGTTATAGAACATGCCGAGTAAATATAGCTTCAAATTACTTTTTTGGGTCAGCGGAATTTTTAACTGATGAAAATAACCATTAAGTCTATAGGAGGCAATTATTTTAGAAATAAGAAAAAATAATAAGGCGAAAATCAGATAAAGGGGATTACTTTTTTTTAGCGTACCCATTATCTCCGAAAAATCAATTTTGGTGAAAATAAAGTAGATAAGCAATGCACTTATCACCAACTTAAGGATGGTGGTTAAGGTCTTACGAGGATTTGCCACCTATACTTACTTTTTTAATTCGATAAGGTCTCTTTTTTTGTGATTCATAATAGGTCCTAATTAAAAGCTCCATTACAATTCCTATGGTGAACAGTTGTATGCCCCCTAAAATAAACATCAGACCAAAAGTTAGCAAGGGTCTGTTTCCAATATCCTCTCCCAATCCGAACTTAACAATTAACAAGTAGACGTTGATCAGCACACCCAAAATGATTAAGAGAAAACCAAAGATTCCGAAAAGGTGAATCGGCCTTTGAAAATATTTCCTGATAAAGAGTAAAAGCATCATATCCGCGACGACCTTGAATACACGTTCCAGACCGTACTTGGAGACACCGGCATGACGGGCATGATGTTTTACGGGCACCTGTTTGATTTGAGCGCCTTCCAAATGGGCCAAAAGCGTTATAAACCGATGCATTTCACCATATAGATTTAGGTCTTTGGCAATATCCTTTGTAAAAACTTTTAGAGCACAACCATTATCCTTTATATCCAGTTTCGTTACTCTCCTAACCAAATAATTGGCGATTTTAGAGGGTATTTTTTTTACCAATGAATCCTGGCGCTTTTGCCGTATTCCGGTTACCAAGTCGTACTCCTCTTCAATAGCAAAGGATAACATTTGAGGGATGTCGCTAGGGTCATTTTGTAAATCCCCATCCATGGTAATAATGAATTCTCCTTCCGCATAATCTATGCCCGCTGCGAGTGCCAAACTTTGACCGTAATTCTTTTTTAGTTCGATAAGATGAACCTTGGGGTCATCCATCGCCTTCACTACCTTTTTGGTATTATCCGCAGAAAAATCGTCGATATAAATGATTTGATAATCATAGCCAACAAGACTTTCATGGATTTTTTCCGTTAACAGAACGGCATTATCTTCCTCATTATAGAGAGGCACTACTACGGAGAGTAGGGAAGGAGTAACAATATCCATTAAGTCGATTTTGGATTACGTGGGCAAAGTTATGTTTTTATCCTTAAAAAAGACAGAAAGGATTTTCAACCCTAAATATCCCTATAGGTTTTTAGTAATCTCTCGGCAGCCATAAATGGAGTAATCTCTCCTTTCACGACCTGGTTTTCCAATTGCTCAAGTGAATTGGAAATTTCTGGATTTTCATGAAAGTCCTTTAGTAAGGAGTTTTCTAAATGACGTTTAAACCAATTTTTATTTTGATGTTGTCTGGCTCGCTCAAAAAAACCGCTTTCCCTGTTTTGAGCTACATAGTTTTTTATGCAACTTAAAATTTCTTTTAAACCTTTGTTTTTGAGGGCAGAGCAAGTGAATACCTCAGGAGTCCAACCACTTGCTTTTGGCGCAAAAAGGTGTAAAGCTCTTTTAAATTCGGTTGCAGCTAATTCGGCCGATTTAATATTATCCCCGTCGGCCTTGTTTATAGCAATGGCATCTGCCATTTCCATAACCCCTCTTTTTATACCTTGAAGTTCATCTCCGGCTCCCGGAAGTTTTAATAATAGAAAGAAGTCTACCATTTCCCTTACGGCCGTTTCACTTTGACCAACTCCCACAGTTTCAATGATTATAGTATCATATCCAGCGGCTTCCAATAGAATAATTGTCTCTTGGGTTTTACGGGCAACGCCTCCTAAGGAACCCCCAGAAGCCGAGGGCCTAATAAAAGCATTCGGGTTTTTGGACAACGCTTCCATTCTGGTTTTGTCGCCCAGAATACTCCCTTTGGTCATACTACTAGATGGATCTACGGTAAGTACAGCCAATTTTTTTCCATCATTAATAAACAACTTCCCAAAGGCTTCGATAAACGTACTTTTTCCAACACCTGGAACTCCAGTAACTCCAATTCTTATTGAATCGGCTCTATGGGTTATACATTTTTCAAGAAGTGTATTCGCCAGTTTTTGATGCTCTCTTCTTTCGCTTTCTACCAAGGTAATTGCTTTGCCCAGGATAGAGGTATTATTGGACAGTACTCCTTTGGTCAAACTTTCAATAAAGTCTGAGTCATTCTTCTTTTCAGAGCTGTTTTCTTTAGATTTAATGGTAGTACTGTTAGGATATTGCTTATTTGCTTATAGGTATGTTTATTATGGTATCATCCCATGAAAGACTTAGATATAACTGCTCATTTTTGGAAAAGTCTATAGTGAATTCTTCAATGGGTTCCATGGCCTTTCTTGAGGGTACCTCCACATTAACTATATCTTCACTAGCATCTCTTGTTGTTTGGGTTCCATTACCAAAAAAAGTCACACCCCAATTTGGGACTTCCTTATTAAAGATGACCTTCCAACTATCTTTGTTCGGAATGGTCCAAAGTGAGTACGTTCCTGCAGATAGCGGTTTGTCGATGATTTTTATGGCTTCACTTGTTGTAAAGGTGGTGGGCTCATTTGCTCCTGTTCTCCAAACCTGGTTAAATGGGACCAGGTCTCCGAAAATATCCCTGCCTTTTTTCGATGGACTGGAGTAGTGTACAGCAAGTTCGGCACCTTTCAAGGTAAAGGTACTCGTCCGCTCCGGGCTGTATTTTTTAGTTTGATTTCTTAGATAGGGCAAGCCTACATAATAAAATAAGCCGAACAATACCAATAAAGCGATTACCAGTCTTTTCAAAAATTTCATGGGTACTTTGTAGCTTAATAGATTTGGTAATTCTAAGGTAGTAAATCAAACTTAAAGATGGTAATGTTGTTATAGGTTTCACCAGGTTTTAAAACGCTATTGGGAAAGTCGGGTTGGTTGGGTGCATCTGGATAGTTTTGTGTTTCAAAACAAATTCCTGGAAAATCCAAAGGAGTGTATACAACAACTGAAGGTTGGTTCGTATACACCTTCATAGAAATTCCGGACTTATTGGAGTGTAGTTCAGCTACTTTTTCATTTCCTATATCTTTCACATACGGCGTGTCTAATCGTTGCACGCCTATTTCCCTTGGCAACAAAAAATCATAGCTAGTTTTTCTAACCGGTACAATATTACCTGTGGGAAGTAGGTTTTCTTCGGTTTCCAAATAATAGGGGCAATTGAGCTGTAACTCGCATTCGTCTATGTAGGGGCTATCGTCCAACTTAAAATAGGAATGGTTGGTTAAATTTACCACAGTGCTTCTGTCCGTAACCGCTTCATGTATAATTTGCAGGGCATTACCCACTAGCTTGTAGGTAACGTTAACGGTTAAATTTCCAGGGTATCCTTCTTCCAAATGTTTGCTCCGGTAGGATAACTTTATCATTGGATGGTCCGAGTAGGACACTTCTTCAATATTCCAGTATTTTTGATGAAAACCCTCCTTGCCCCCATGTAAGTGAACACCTTCCTCTTGGTATAAAAGGAATTTCTCACGATCCAATTCAAAAATGCCATTGGAAATACGGCCGGCATACCTTCCTACACAAGCACCTAGACAATTTTCATCCAGCCTATACCTGCTGGGATGATTATAACCAACAACCGTATTGGTATAGTTGCCATCCTTACCCTTTACCAATAATTTTTGAATGGTTGCACCGTAGTCCAAGACCATTAGCGTTATAAATTTATTGGAAATCGTAACTTGTTTCAAGCGAAAAATTTAAAAAAGATTCGTAAAAATAAAAGTTTTTTGCAACATCACTTTTTTTCTTTCGTCTTTAAAATAACAACAACTAAGAACAAACACCAAACCGACCAATGTTTCAATTAGACATTGTAGAAAAATGTAAGGCAAATGACCGTTCCGCACAGCTAAAACTGTACCGGCAGTATTGTGACGGAATGTACTGTGTCGCCATGCGTTTTTTGAAGAATGCCGACGACGCGGAAGATGTATTGCAAGAGGCCTTTGTAAAGGCCTTTCAGAAAATACATCAGTTTAAGGGGGAAGTAACTTTTGGTGCTTGGCTAAAGCGAATAGTGGTGAATAAATGCATAGATTTTTTAAAATCCAAAAAGGAACAGACTATAGCCTTGGACGAGAGTTATATGAGTCCCGTAGAGCATGATGACTGGACCATTGAGGAAGGAATTGGGATGGACGATGTTAAAGAGGCCATTGTGAAGTTATCCGAAAAATATAAATATGTAGTTATGATGTATTTAGTGGAAGGTTTTGACCATAAGGAGATATCTCAGGTATTGGATATAACCGAAACGGCATGTAGAACACGATTATTAAGGGGAAAAGGACAATTGAAGGAATTGTTGCAATCGAAAAAATATGAAATGAGGCGCAACAATTCTTAAAATACAATAAAAACGGTCGGTGGTGAATGGTGTTTGACCAAAAAAACAAAAAAATAGCAGATGAAACAAGATCTTATAAAATTATTTAAAAAGGAGCGGGAGGAACAAAGTTTTGAACTTAAGAAAGGACATGAAGCCCGATTTCTATCCAAGCTGGATGAGGCACTGCCAGTAGAAAAAAAATCGCTTTGGAATATCTGGAAAGTTGCTGCCTCAATTGTGGTTCTTTTAGGTTTGGGAATGATTGGCTACTTACAATTTTTTAATACGGAGGATATTCCTACTACCATAGTGGATAAAGGGGGACCTATTGAAAAAGACAATACATTTTCTTTTGGTGACCTTTCCCCTGATCTGAAGAAAGTTGAAAACTATTATGTGGCCAATATCAATATGGAGCTTTCAAAGTTGGATGTATCTGCAGCGAATAAGGAGCTTGTTGACAGTTTTATGGAACGTTTGACCGAACTCAATTCTGAATATGAGAATCTAAACAGTGAATTGAACGAATTGGGCCCCAATGATCAAACAATATCGGCCCTTATAGAAAACCTACAATTAAGATTACAGTTATTACAGAAGTTAAAAAAGAAGTTAAATCAATTAAAATCATCAAAAAATGAACAGATCACCGAAAATAGTATCTAAACAACTCATCATTGTTTTAGGATTTTTAATCAGCACGTTCGGCGTCTTTGGCCAGAAGGAAAGTAAGACCTACAAGGAAAGCTTTAATGTGGATAAGGATGCCGTTTTGGACATCAATACCAGTTATGCGGATATTGAGTTTGAAACATGGAATAAGAATGTGGTAGAGATAGTCGCTACCGTGGAGTTGGAAGGGGCCGAAAAAGAAGAGTCAGAAAACTACTTTGAAAGCGACCCTATTAAAATTTTGGGTAATAGCTCAAGAATTGAAATCACATCTACTTCAAAGAGATTTGGCCTTTTTGGACCCCAGGATGTTGAGTTTGAATTTAGGGATTTGGATATTGAAATTCCCGAAATCGCTCCTTTTGTGGTTGAAATTCCAGAGATTGCCCCTTTTCCTGAAATAGTTGAAATGCCACCCTTACCGCAAACAGAAGCTTTTAAGTTTGATTATAAGGCCTATCAAAAGGATGGTGAGGAATACATGAAAAAATGGCAAAAGGAATTTAAAGAGAGTTTTGATGAAAAGCATCAAAAACGATTGGAAGAATGGGCCGAACGTATGGAAAAGCGGGGTAAAGAGATGGAAAAACGTCTTGAGGCCCAGGATAAACGAAGAGAGGAAATGGAGAAAAAAAGAGCTGAAATAGTAGAGCAAAGGATAGAGATCAGGGAAGTACAACAAGAAGCCAGGGAAGCCCAAAGAGAAGCAAGACGTGAGATGATGGAGCTCAGGGAGAAGCATGAAGGTCCCAGTATATTTTATTTCTCTACAGACGGGGAAAACAAGAACTATAAGATTAAAAAAACCATCAAGATTAAGATGCCCAAGTCTACCAAGATAAAGATGAATGTAAGACATGGAGAGGTTAAATTGGCTGAAAATACTAGGAACTTGAATGCGACTTTGTCGCATTCAAGCCTTTGGGCTACGACCATAGATGGGGATGAAACCCAAGTGTCCGTATCGTATTCGCCAGTAAACGTACGCAACTGGAACTATGGTCAATTAAAGACCAACTATTCCAAAGATATAGCGTTAAGCGAGGTTCACACCTTACAGTTACAGGCCAATTCTTCTCATGTGACCATAGATAAATTACTGAAAAAGGCATTTATAAAGAATGATTTTGGCCCCTTGAGAATTTTATCAATTGCCAATGATTTTGAGGAGCTGGATGTCTCCTTAAAAAACGCGGAACTTAATTTTAAGTTACCTGCTACAGCCACTAATATTTATATCAAGGGAACAGCCTCTGATATGGTTTTGCCCAAAAATTTAAAATTGAAAGAGACAAAAAATGGGAACACTAAAATACTTAAGGGACATAGTATTGCCGAAAATGATAATCGCTCTATTGTTATCACTTCTGATTTTAGCGAAGTAACCGTTGAGTAGTCTATTTTTTTAATACTAAAGTCCCAAAGATATCTGCATTTATCCATCCTTGATTTTTGTCCTCTCCTGGAACGAAAACAGATCCAATAAAATTTTCCCTTTCCGTACTATGATCATTGTCACAATAGGCCAAGGCAAAACCTATTCTTTTCTCTTGTTTTAATTCCTCAGGATTGTTTTTTTGTCCTTCTTGATAGGTGTCATCATAAACCCGTATGGCCAACTCCCAAGTGGTTAAGTTATCCACTGTAGTGTGTTCGGAGGTGATATGCCCATTATAAAGTTTTGGATTTTTGTCCGGTGCTAAATCAACAACATTACCATCTAAAGCGACATGATATGCAAAGGCATTATGGTTATACTGATGCAGCCCTCCCGAATTGTCCTCATCAATAAAAACCTCTACGCAGTCATCGTTCCAATAAAGTTTGAGGGGATCTTTGGTTCGATCTAAAAGCGTGTCGTCCGTAATTTCTAACAATACATATAGCGCATCCCTGTTCCATGTCAACTTGTACCTGCCATTAAAATCAGCATGTTCATAGGGGCCGCCCATCCAATTTTGGTCCAGTGGTAGCCATTCATTGAGCTTCCAAAGTGTTTCTTTGGATTCTCCATCAATGGTTGGTGGTTCGTCTGTATGCGAAACTTCAATAATGTTGGTGTCCTTTTTCGTTTCATGCCTGTTACAAGAAAAGGACACCAACACCATTATTAGGGCCAGTATACATCTCATAAGTCAATAATTTGGGGTTTATTCAATTAAATATACAGAAATTCCTATTCGTTGTAGGAATTTTAGTATAATAAACAATCCATCCAAAAAATGACCTTTTTTATAAAAAGTTTATTTCTGCTATAACTTGGGCTCCCAACCTGGGGCATATTCTCTTTTCCAGAAATTCATGGCCATTTCATTGTTCAATACTTTTCCAGTGGAGTTGTCTATTTTTAGGGTCTCACCAGCATCTTGAGCCATATTTCCCAAATGACATAGCATCGTGGAAATACTTGCATCCTTAATATCCGCATGTAGACTTTCATCCGCTCTTATGGCTTTAAAGAAGTTCCCTACATGGTTAACATCCAGTGATCCTTCCCCTCTAGTGTTGGTCGTTTCACTGGAACCACCCTCTTTTTCTTCCTTTATGAGGTTGCCTTGAAGGTCGTACAATTGATAAAAATTCCGATCTAACATAATAGAGCCTTCACTACCATAAATGGTGATACCCCTACCGGGTCTTTTTGGCTTGAGAACACCTCTGCTATGACCGGTCCAAGTAATAAACTTATCATTGTCAAAAGTATAGGTGACCTGCTGGTTGTCCACGAATTCCCAATCATCATCGTAGGTGTATTTACCGCCAAAGGAGGTCACGCTATTGGGTAGGTCCACTCCAAGTGCCCAACGACAAATATCGATTTCATGGGTGCCATTATTATGAATTTCACCGGTACCCCAATTTCTGAACCAATGCCAGTTGTAAGGATGTACGTTGTCTTTATACTTTTCCCTTAGGGCAGGTCCTTGCCATAATTCCCAATCCAATGTCTTCGGCACCTCTATCACCTTACCATTACCAATAGAGCCGCGGTTGTTCGAATAATAGGCTTCGCCTTTATAGACATCGCCAATTACACCTTCCCTAATATCCTTTATAGCGCTTATGGAGGTAAAAGCCGAGCGCTGCTGATTTCCCATCTGCACCTTCTTACCATATTTTTTTTGTGCCGCCACCAATAGTTCATTCTCATGTGGATTATGGCTACAGGGTTTTTCCACATAAACATGCTTTCCTGCCTGTAAGGCCAAAATTGCCATTGGGGCATGCCAGTGTTCAGGGGTGGCAATAAAAACGGCATCCACCTTTTTATCCTCTAACATTTTCCTAAAGTCTTTTTCAACTTTTGGGATGTACCCAATATTTTCTTGACACCAAGCATTGTGCTCTTCCAAGATAACATCATCTACATCGCAACTGTATAAAATTTTTGCATTTGGATCTTCGTTTATGGCTTTTACGTGTGCCTTTGCCCTGCTTCTTACACCTATTACCGCACAATTAATTTGATCATTGGCACCCAATATATTACCATAGGACGAAGAAGGTAATACTAACCCTCCTAGGGTCACTGCAGCGGTACCTGCCGTTGTTTTTTTTATAAAGTTTCTTCTTGTTGTCATTGCCTATTCTTTTGTGATTGGTTTAATTTTTATGTTTTTAAAGGAAACTCTATCGCCATGGTCCTGTAATAGAATATGACCGGTTTCCGATTCTCCAAAATTTGGCCAGGTTACATATTTACTTTCGGACACTAATTTTTTGTATTCGTCGCTGCCCCGTTCATACTCCAACACCTTCATACCATTCAACCAATGTTCTACATGCCCATCCTTAGAAATGATATGTGCGGTATTCCATTCGCCAATGGGGTTGATGGGTTTGTCTTCGTCCGCTTTTATTAGATCGTAGAGCGAAGCTACGGTCCTACTGCCTTCATGATTGCCCAATTTGGCATCAGGATGCCGTTCATCATCTAAAATCTGATATTCCAAACCAATGGAAGAACCTGGTCCCTTGTTGAGGTCCGTATCTACATAATATTTAATCCCACTATTGGCCCCTTCTGTAATTTTAAAATCCAATTTAAGTTCAAAATCGCCATAGAGTTCTTTGGTGACAATGTCACCTCCCGCTGCGGACTCTTCCCCTCCTGATGAAAGTACCGTAAGGATACCATCGTTTATTTCCCAGCCTTTTTCGGGGAATTCATCCAAACGGGCTCCACGCCATCCTTCGGTCGATTCTCCGTTCCAAAGCATTTGCCACCCGTTTTTTGCTTCATCGACACCCAAGGCGTTTTTGGTTATAATTGGGGGGACCGGAGTTTCCTTGGAATACTTCGAAAGACTGTCGGTCAATATTTTGATATTTTTCCAAATAATTTCAGTTCCTTCTTGTTGGTCTTCCCCAATACTATGGACTTGCAGGGCTATAAACCCTTCAGATGTTCTATCATCGATAAGATGAGCGGCAGGTACCCCATTAATCCATGTTTTTAAGGTATCCCCAATGGCTTCAACTCTATAATGATTCCAATCGTTTTGTTTAAATGCCTTTTGGGCTTCGGGGTTTTCGGTCATAGGATTTAGCCATCCCCTTCTGGCCTCATCATAAATACCAGCGCTCCAGGCCCTATCCGAAGGATCTATTTCAATTTGATAGCCATGAACTCGTCCGTCCATATAATGTGGATAGCTGTTGCTGCGGATTTGTATGCCCGAATTCATGGTGGAATCGACCATATAATCCAATTCCATAATAAAATCCCCGTACATTTTGTCCGTGGTCATAAAGGAGTTTGGGGTGTTGTGGACTGTACTCCCTACCACACTATTATCCCGAATCGTATAATTTGCCTTTCCTCCTTTTTGAGTCCATCCGTTTAAAGATTCCCCATCAAAAAGGGATACCCATGGAGTGTCATCGGTAGGTTCCTGTTTGCAGCATATAAAAAGGAAGGCGCAAATAAATACTACGGAAAACTTTAATTTTTGTTTTGTCATTGTTGTTAAATTGGTTTTATAAAAAAAGCGTCTTGTTAAAGACGCTTGAAGATAGTAAATTTTAAGGGTTTTTAATTAGAAGAACCCACTTCCAATTCCATCGTTTGGTTAACCGGGATTCCATCATCGGCCAGTCCCTCTACCTTTATTAGGTAATTGCCCGGGTTATCGCCGGTAAAGAAATCGAGCTTCGTTGCCCTGTCCTTTTTCAATTGAATATCGGGTTGCCAGAACAGCGTGGAGCGGTAGTCCGGTTTTTCGTGCTCCTTTTTGTCCACAGAATAGTTTGGGACATAGAATTCCCTTACCTTGTTAAAGCCTATAATCTTGGTGTCGATAATATCAGGTATTTTCTTTTGAAAAATTTTATTTTCAAATAAGATTGGTCGTTTGGTATAAAACGCAATAATGCCATTAGCACCCCTTGAGCCAAATATTGAAGCACCCGGACCTCTAACGACATCCACAAACATAATTTCATTTGCCCTAAATCCATTTAACGTACTTTTGCTAACGGGTATAAAATCAATAAGATATAGTGGTTCGTTACTTGCGTATATTGAAGTTCTACCGCTTACAGCCGAAAATCTTGAATATCGAAGTAATTCCAAAGCAGAAAGTGTTTCGGTACCTTGAATTGAGTCTACATGAATACGGTAGGTAAATGGACCTGAGGTGATTTGCGCGTAATCAGTTTGTCTAGTAATCTCATGATTTCGTAAAATACTTATATTCACTTTCTTCCCTCTAACCTTGGCCTCGTCGAGTAAGTTCACTTTGTCGGGATCGAAGGTAAAGTCCGCCACCTTTTGCCTGTAGGCATTGGCCATGTAGTCGTTGTTGGGTTCCACGTGGCGCGTTTCCCGATATTGTATTTTTCTGGGTGCGGGCATATTTTCTGGGTAGGGGGCGTCCAGTAAAATGTCCAAGACCTTCGGTCTTTTACCGAAACCCTCGGCCTGCAGGATGGCGTCCACGCTGTCCTGGAAGAAAAAGGACCCGAAGGCGAACCTTCCGTTGTTGTCGGTGGAATCCTTGTCGTAGACCAGGTCCTCGCCCATCAGGGTAAGGCTGGCCAGGCTTTTCCCGAATTTTTCATTATCGTAATAGTTAACGGCCCTTCCGCTGATGGTAATGCCCTTTTCGGGCGGGAACCGAAGCTTCTTGCTTGTCTTTTTCTCCAAAAGTTGCGACCATTTGAACCTTCTCCACCCGTGTGTGAGCATCAGGGCGTCCAAAAGCTGTTTTCTGTCCTTGGAGGCATTCCTGAAAAAATACCCGGCATCGGGAACGGTCGCCCCCACATCGGAGTCGAGCAAGAGCCAACTGCGTATATCGCCGGAATATTCGGAGGACAGGGCGTTTTTGGAAACCACGCTCATGGAGAACTCACCTTCCAAGGACTTGCCCTGGGAATCTGTAAGGGCCAGGTCCACTTGTACCCGGTCCCTTGTTCCGTAGCTTTTCCTGTCCGTATCTATGGAAAGCGATGCGCGCTGATCGGGATTTTCCACGAAGAAGAGCCGTTCGCTCACGGGCTCGCCCTTGGCCGTGAACAGGGTGAACTGTGCCACTCCTTCCTTAAGCTGATCCGGATATATTTTTACTGCATGTTCCTTTGTCCCGTACCCGTTAACCACCTGTTTCAGGAAGACCTCGCCCCTTAGGTGGCCCAGTAAAAGTGCTCCTTGCAGTCCGTCCGACAGGTTTGTGGCCACCTGTACCAGGATATGTTCCCCCCGGTCCGTAACGTTGAGCAGATATCCTTCGGGCATGGCCCTGGGCAGTTCAAATTCACTATCGGTTGCCTCTCCGTCCAACCGTGCGTAATAGGTCTTTCCGGAGAGTGGTCTGAGGTTGACCACGCCCAGGCCGAATTCCCCGCTTCTGAAATCCGCGGCCACGTTGCCGTCCTGGTCCACGATTGTTCCCTGCAAGGCCAGTCCGTTCCCTTGGCCATCGGTGACCTCAAGCCCCAGTTTGGAGCTCATTCCGGTGACCAGCTGCCCGCCCTCGGGGAAGAATCGGACCTTGGTCTTCGAAACCCCTTCCTTTTCGTCGACTACGTCCGTTACTCCTGAATTAGTGCTGTTCTGTGGAATCCCTGCGACATCGCCCTTGGTCATTTGTTGCATCCAAATAGGGATTTTCTTCTCGAAGAATACAGGTTCTTCCTCGTTGAGCATATATTTGGTATAGGCCCTTAGGGTGTATTCTCCCTGTGCCAGTTTTTGTTCCAGCTGTATTTCTCCTTCTGCGCCCAGATCGCTTACGAACTGTTTTCTTCGCTCCAGGATGTTTCCTTCGGAATCTATCAGTTCCACATATACGACCTTGCTCTTATCACTGGCCCTGTGGTCTATGCCGTCCACGAGATAGGTCTTGAACCATATGGTCTCCCCGTTGGTATAGAAATCCTTGTCCGTATGCAAGTAGGTCTTCTCAGGTCTTTCGTTCTTGCTATAGAGCAGGAGCTTCCCTAGGATGTTCTTGACCTGCATGCTTTCCTGTACGGGCGTATCGAAGGAAAGAAGGCCCATTATACAGAGACAGGCCAAAAAGAGAAAAGGACGTAATTTTTTCATGGCGAAGGGTTTACGTCCTTTAAAATACTAATTTTTTTACAATTTATTAGTTAGAGGAATCCACTTCCAATTCCATTGTCTCGCTAACCGGGACTCCATTAACGGTCAGTCCCTCTACCTTGATCAGGTAATTGCCGGGGTTATCCCCGGTAAAGAATTCTAGTTTGTTGTCCCCTTCCTTTTTTAGCATTATGTTGGGCTCCCAGAGCAGGGTAGAGCGGTAATCGGGCTTTTCATGTTCTTTTCTGTCCACTGAATAATTAGGGGTATAGAATTCCCTTACCTTGTTGAAACCAATAATTTTGGTATTGATGATACCGGGAACATCCTTCGTCTCATCCCCCAAATAAATTCCCTTTTTGGTATAGAAGGCGATAACTCCGCCTGCACCCCTGACACCCCATAACGTGGCATCTGGACCAGTGACGATATCCACAAATTGAATTTCATTAGCTCTCATCGAGCTTATAAAATCTGGGCTTGCAACTACACCATCTACTAGATATAACGCACCTGTCCCAGCATTTACTGAAGTAATTCCCCTTCTGAAAGAATATCTTGAATATCGAAGTAATTCCAAAGCAGAAAGTGTTTCTGTACCCTGAATTGAGTCCATATGAACTCTGTCTGAAAACTGGCCAGTTGTCATCTTAGCATCCATCTGTTCGGTTAAAATTCTGTTTCTAACATCTCTCGGATTTGGTCTTTTGGCCGTGACGGTCGCTTCTTCAAGTAGGGTCACTTTGTCGGGATCGAAGGTAAAGTCCGCCACCTTTTGCCTGTAGGCATTGGCCATGTAGTCGTTGTTGGGTTCCACGTGGCGCGTTTCCCGATATTGTATTTTTCTGGGTGCGGGCATATTTTCTGGGTAGGGGGCGTCCAGTAAAATGTCCAAGACCTTCGGTCTTTTACCGAAACCCTCGGCCTGCAGGATGGCGTCCACGCTGTCCTGGAAGAAAAAGGACCCGAAGGCGAACCTTCCGTTGTTGTCGGTGGAATCCTTGTCGTAGACCAGGTCCTCGCCCATCAGGGTAAGGCTGGCCAGGCTTTTCCCGAATTTTTCATTATCGTAATAGTTAACGGCCCTTCCGCTGATGGTAATGCCCTTTTCGGGCGGGAACCGAAGCTTCTTGCTTGTCTTTTTCTCCAAAAGTTGCGACCATTTGAACCTTCTCCACCCGTGTGTGAGCATCAGGGCGTCCAAAAGCTGTTTTCTGTCCTTGGAGGCATTCCTGAAAAAATACCCGGCATCGGGAACGGTCGCCCCCACATCGGAGTCGAGCAAGAGCCAACTGCGTATATCGCCGGAATATTCGGAGGACAGGGCGTTTTTGGAAACCACGCTCATGGAGAACTCACCTTCCAAGGACTTGCCCTGGGAATCTGTAAGGGCCAGGTCCACTTGTACCCGGTCCCTTGTTCCGTAGCTTTTCCTGTCCGTATCTATGGAAAGCGATGCGCGCTGATCGGGATTTTCCACGAAGAAGAGCCGTTCGCTCACGGGCTCGCCCTTGGCCGTGAACAGGGTGAACTGTGCCACTCCTTCCTTAAGCTGATCCGGATATATTTTTACTGCATGTTCCTTTGTCCCGTACCCGTTAACCACCTGTTTCAGGAAGACCTCGCCCCTTAGGTGGCCCAGTAAAAGTGCTCCTTGCAGTCCGTCCGACAGGTTTGTGGCCACCTGTACCAGGATATGTTCCCCCCGGTCCGTAACGTTGAGCAGATATCCTTCGGGCATGGCCCTGGGCAGTTCAAATTCACTATCGGTTGCCTCTCCGTCCAACCGTGCGTAATAGGTCTTTCCGGAGAGTGGTCTGAGGTTGACCACGCCCAGGCCGAATTCCCCGCTTCTGAAATCCGCGGCCACGTTGCCGTCCTGGTCCACGATTGTTCCCTGCAAGGCCAGTCCGTTCCCTTGGCCATCGGTGACCTCAAGCCCCAGTTTGGAGCTCATTCCGGTGACCAGCTGCCCGCCCTCGGGGAAGAATCGGACCTTGGTCTTCGAAACCCCTTCCTTTTCGTCGACTACGTCCGTTACTCCTGAATTAGTGCTGTTCTGTGGAATCCCTGCGACATCGCCCTTGGTCATTTGTTGCATCCAAATAGGGATTTTCTTCTCGAAGAATACAGGTTCTTCCTCGTTGAGCATATATTTGGTATAGGCCCTTAGGGTGTATTCTCCCTGTGCCAGTTTTTGTTCCAGCTGTATTTCTCCTTCTGCGCCCAGATCGCTTACGAACTGTTTTCTTCGCTCCAGGATGTTTCCTTCGGAATCTATCAGTTCCACATATACGACCTTGCTCTTATCACTGGCCCTGTGGTCTATGCCGTCCACGAGATAGGTCTTGAACCATATGGTCTCCCCGTTGGTATAGAAATCCTTGTCCGTATGCAAGTAGGTCTTCTCAGGTCTTTCGTTCTTGCTATAGAGCAGGAGCTTCCCTAGGATGTTCTTGACCTGCATGCTTTCCTGTACGGGCGTATTGAAGGAAAGAAGGCCCATTATACAGAGACAGGCCAAAAAGAGAAAAGGACGTAATTTTTTCATGGCGAAGGGTTTACGTCCTTTAAAATACTAAATTAAAATAACAATTAAGCCAAATGCTTAATGCGCTCCCTCTTTTAGATAATCGCCAAAATTCTCTTTAAATCGATTTAATCTAGGAATGGATACATTTCTTATATAGGAGTTGTTGGGATGTTTCTTTTCATAGTCTTGATGATAGTCCTCCGCATCATAGAACTTGGTAAATGGAGTTACTTGAGTGGTTATCGTTGCTCCACTATATACATCTTGATCCTTTAGTGCTTGAATGTAGCTTTCTATAATTTTCTTTTGTCTCTCATTTTTATAGAAGGCTATAGATCGATATTGTGTGCCCCGGTCAGGGCCTTGACGATTTAATGTAGTTGGGTCGTGCGATCCAAAAAATACTTGGACCAATTCTACAAAGGAAATAGTTTCTGGGTCATAATAGACCTCTACCGCTTCTGCGTGTGTTGTTTGTCCGCGCCCCACCATTTCGTAAGTAGGATTTTGCTCCTCACCACCTGCATATCCGGAAATGACCTCTTTAACCCCTTTCACACTTTCAAAAATAGCTTCTACACACCAAAAACATCCACTGGCAAAGTACGCCGTTTCATATTTGCTTAAATCCTGAGGACTCAATTTTTTAATATCCTTTGATTCCTCAATGGTATTCGGGGTGTTTTCTGAAATTTTATTTTGCTTGGTTTTGGATTGACAACTGGTAACCATCAACACGGTTAGGCAAAGTAGGGAGATTTTAAATAGTTTCATCTTTTGTTTCTTTTTCACAATTAGTAGGTAAATTACAAAGTACTTACCCCATAAATGGTTAAAAAATGTTAAGGATTAGAAAATGTCACCTTATTTTTAGGTAATGAATACACTTGAACATATACTGACTAATTTTTCTGACCAGTCAATTCCAATACTTGAAAATACCCTGCCCATTCAATCGTATGTTCCTTTAGATTTATCCGCTGATAATACGGAATTGAAGGATTTCGATATTACAGACCCGGAAAGTTGTCAGTCCTATATTGATAACATTTTAAAAAGTAAGGCTGGGAAAGTTGCCTACGGTGGGTATTTGGAAGTTAGAAACCTTTATAAGGATAAGTCTGGTTTCAATCAGAATTTCGGGGAACCTAGGAATATTCATTTAGGAATTGATTATTGGGCTACGGAAGGAACAGAAGTCTTCACTCCCCTCAACGGGGTCGTGCATAGTTTTAAAAATAATAGTAATGTTGGGGATTATGGACCAACGATTATCTTGGAACATTCGTTGGAGGATTTTGTCTTTTACACCCTTTATGGTCATTTGAGCTTGGAATCGCTAGTAGGATTGTCGATTGGAAAAAAGTTTGAAGCCAAAAGTGTTTTAGCAACTTTAGGCAACCCCGAGATTAATGTGAACTACGCGCCACATCTTCATTTTCAAATAATAAAAGATTTGCAGGGCAGTAGGGGGGATTACCCTGGCGTATGTTCCAAGCAGCAGCTAGATTTCTATCGGAATAATTGTATTGACCCCAATCTGTTATTGAAAATAAGGTAGTAATATCCGATTAAAAACACATTTTTTCCGGTAAGCTGTTTTTTACCCCTCGGTCGTTTATCGAACTAAATCTACACTTGGTCCGAATCGTTGTCGGATAACGAGAAACGCGTGTTTTTCAACGAATCGCCACCCCCCAAAATACACTTGCGGT
>NZ_JAQPCG010000007.1 GCF_028464145.1 Maribacter sp. PR1 | reverse complement strand
CATTGGACTATAAAACAATAGAGGAATTTGAAAACGAAATGTATAACCAAAAATCAGAGGCATCAGAGGCATGACTCTTAACTGGTTGTCCATTTTTTTGTTGCAAGTCCAAGTTCAAATCTGCTTAAGACATACAGGGAGTAATAGAGATTAACAAAATAAAGTAGCATCCTCTTTGAAAACTCTTTCATATATTTCTTTTGGTAACTTCTTCAGAATCAATAAAAAGACGGGCTTCTATCTTAGGAAGGTTGTAGCTTTTCTGATTCTTTATTTGATTACGGTGCATGAAGAAATATTTACTTCATCTTAAATGAAAGATTCTGCTATATTTGTCAGAAATCAAAACAATACATTTATTATGATTACATGTAATAAACAAACTATGCTATGATGGCATTAAGACTATTTATTATTTTGACATTGTTACCAGTTTTGTATGGCTATTCTCAAGATTTAAAGGTTAAGTACGCTGAGAATTTATCCAAAGATGAACAATACTGTGTTATATTGATGGGTGGCCAATCAAATATGGTTGGGAGAGGAAAACAAATTGATTTGGATGAAATGATGTTTTCCAATATTTCTTTTTTCGATTTTGGTCTAAGTCCCGGCTTGATAAACCCAAAAGATAATTTTGGACCAGAAATTGGAATTTCTATGCAATTGAGCAAAAACAATCCGAACAAAAAATTTATTTTGATCAAATATGCAATTGGCGGAGCTTCATTATTGGACTGGGCACCCAACTACAGTAAAGATAAGGCTGAAATAACGGGGAATCCTCAATTCGGTAGCATGTACAATAGGTTGATAAAACTCACAGATAGTCTCACTGAGGGGCTCAATGCAAAAGTCAAAGCTCTAATTTGGATGCAGGGAGAACGTGATGCTCGAATTCCTGAGGCTGGTAAAGATTATTATGGCAACTTTGAAAAATTAATCAATTCGGTTAGAATAGATTATGAAAACCAAGAGATGCCTATAATTTTTGGGAAGATTAATCCACCCAAAGCTTGGTTCCCAGCATTAGACAATGTCGTTGATGCACAAATTCGCATTAGTGAAGAAATACCAAATACTTACTTCATTGATACGGATAGTCTCGAAAAACTGAACGATGACATTCATTATTCTTCAAACGGACAAATTAATTTAGGCATTAAATTTGGAGAAAAAATATCAGAGTTATTGAAAAATTAGAATATGCAAACAAGTCATAAATTTTGTTGTCACTCAATTGATATTCATTGTACTTTTCTGTTATTCTGTTCAAACTTTGAAAGTGTTTCTTTCTTTGAACCTAATCAACTTAGGGTATTTTTAGTTCAACGGCAATTTTAAACGTTTTCCCAATATGAGAACAAGAATCCCAGAATATTTTTCTCCAAGGTTTTTTCGAAGTATACCAAATGCTTTGGTAATCTGTGCTTCCACAGTTTTTACCGATATATTGAGATGGTTCGATATTTCTAAATTTGTCAGACCTTCTCTTCGGCTCAAATTAAAAACCTCTTGACATTTCGGGGGTAATTTCTCAATTTCTCTGATTACTAATACGATTAATTTTTCCAGCCTACTATAGTCCTCCGTTCTGGCAGCCTTTTCAAGGTTTTCGTAATATTTCTGTTCCAACAACAAGTTGGACTGCCGTTTTTTGTATTGGTTTATAAATTCATTGTGGATAGATCGGAATAGATAATTCTGCAGAGAGGTCGTAACATTCAATTTCCGTCTTTTCTCCCATGTACGCAAGAATACATTTTGTAATATATCCTCGGCCATTGCATGGTCGTTGGCCAACGTAAGTGAATATCCGAATAGCCTTCTACTATATCTATCTACTAAACAGATGTAGGCATCCTCGGTTCCTGCCTTCAAGCCTTCGATTAGCAGTCTCTCATCTGAATACTTCATAAAAAATCAAAGAATTTATTTCCTTTAATAAAGGATGTGAAATATTACAAATATGAAAAAAATATTGATATTAAGTTAGGGTTTTATCAAATGGATTTGTCTTCATTACATAAATGTGAATTGTTGTGGTAAGTTCCAAGATTGAAAATCATATTGTTAAATACCTCCTCAACGAGTCAACATCAGGAGAATTGGATCAACTGTCTCAATGGATTATGGAGCCTAAAAATCAAAAAAAATTTCAAAAATATATACAATCCCATTATAAAATTACTATTTCCTTGAACAAACCTGATGTCGAAAAAATAAAGAAGAACCTTTTAAGTGAGATTAAAAAGGATAAAACAAGATTAATGAAACAAACGGCCAGGAAACTTATGGCATATGCATCCGTGGGCATACTGTTATTAGGTCTTGGATATAATATTCTAAAAGATCATCTAGATAGGAGTGGACATCAGGAACCCCTAAATATAGGACAATCAGTGATCATTGAAACTAGTAACGGGGATGTTCAACCATTATCGGAGGAAGGAAGTAAAATAATCCGTAGTAAAGATGGTAAGGTACTTGGTAAGCAAAATGGTGCACAGCTGGTCTATTTACATACGCATAATTTAAAATCATTATCCTACAATACTATCCGTGTTCCCTACGGCAAGCGGTTTAATGTGGTTCTTTCAGACGGTACCCGTGTTTATTTGAATTCAGGCACTTCTTTAAAATATCCTGTCGAATTTTTAAAGGGGCAAGATAGACAGGTGTTCCTATCTGGGGAGGCCTACTTTGATGTCGCCGAAGATTCCGCCCGCCCCTTTAAAGTTCATGCCGATGAAATTGAGCTGGTTGTATTGGGTACTATGTTCAATATATCTTATTATCCAGAGAATCCCGAAATCCAAACAGTTCTTGTAGAAGGGTCAGTTGAAATCAAGAACCGTAAAATGATAGACTATCAGTCAATTAAGCTCAAACCAGGGAAAATGGGTAAATGGAACAAGAAAACCCAAAAAATGTCTATCGAAAGTGTAGATACCTATATTCATACGGCATGGATGCAGGATAAATTGATCTTCAGGTTTGCCACTTTCAAGAGTATTAGACATGCTTTGGAGAGAAAGTATAACGTAACCATTAAAAATCTGAACGGTGATTTAGACCAACAGCGTTTTGATGCCTCTTTTGATATAGAATCTATTGATGAAGTGTTGCAATCATTCAGTAGGAGCTATGATATGGATTACAAAATTGTAAACAACGAAATAATTATTGAATAATCCAAAAAAAAGACGTTATGCAAAACAATAAATAGCCTCTTCAAATAAAAAACCGAAAAATGTGCCAGCATTTTCCGGTTCGGTAAAAAGATTTATAAAAATTAAATAACTAACTCGAAATTATGAAAAAATTCATAGAACCAAACAATTTGCGTAAGCATATTTCGCTATCAAAGTTGAAAATGAAACTAACCATACTTTTCTTAATTCTTACCCTATTCCAAATCAATGCGAATTCTTATTCACAGAACAAAAAGATTTCCTTGAATATGCAAAATGTCACTATTGCCGATGTGATTCAGGAAATAGAGGCTATATCTGATTTTAAGTTCTTATTGAACCGACGAGATGTGGACCTTGATCGCAAGGTTTCAATTGAGGCAATAAAAGAACCCTTGCCATCGGTTTTAACAAAATTGTTTGAAGGTGAAGGGTTGGGTTTTAAAGTGTTTAAGAAACAAATAATCCTACATGGGGTAGCAAATAAGTTGGAATCAACACCCAAAATGCCATTACCTATGAAGACAAGTATTCTTCTGTTCCAGGAATTGGTTTCTGGATCGGTCAAAGATGGTAATGGACAACCATTGCCGGGTGCTAGCATTGTAGAAAAGGGTACCGCGAATGGAACGCAATCTGACTTTGATGGTAATTTTTCGTTGGAGGTCACCAATGAAAATGCCACCTTGGTGATTTCTTATATAGGGTTTGCAAAAAAAGAAATCGAGGTAAATGGAAGAACCAGTTTCGATATCATATTAGAGGAGAGTGCCGCAGGCCTTGATGAAGTGGTTGTTGTCGGCTATGGTACCCAACGTAAGAGTGATTTTACCGGTGCCTTGAGTTCTTTGAAGAGTGATGACCTTAATCCCGGTACCAATGTGTCCGTTGATCAGTTGCTGGTGGGCAGAGCAGCAGGAGTACAGATAAGCCAGACAAGTGCGGAACCTGGAGGAGGAATTTCCATTAGGGTGCGAGGTGCAAGTTCTATATCAGCTGGCAATGAGCCATTGTACGTCATCGATGGTTTTCCAATCGACAATTCACAAGGGCTTTCTGGATCTGACCCCAATACGGGTATGGGCACCAACGTAAACCCTAGGAACCCCTTAAATACCTTGAACCCCCAAGATGTAGAATCTATTGAAATTCTAAAAGACGCATCAGCAACAGCAATCTATGGGTCTAGGGGCGCCAATGGAGTTGTCTTGATTACAACCAAAAAGGGGTCAGCACAAAGACTGACCGTAAATTATGATGAATCGGTAGGGTTTCAGCAAGTTCACAATAGAATAAATCTTCTCTCTGCATCAGAATATATTGATGTTATCAACGGTATTGCTGTAGACAATGGCAATGAGCCTGTGTTCACCCAAGTAGACATCCAACAAATAGGTGCCGGTACTGATTGGCAGGACCAAATTTTCAGAACAGCCATTATACAAAATAGAAATTTATCAATTTCAGGAGGAAGTGAAAATTCCAAGTTTTTTGTCTCTTTAAACCAATACAATCAAGATGGGGTGGTCAAAAATACCGGTATTAAAAAATATATCGGCCGAGTAAATTACGAGAGCACACTTGGCAACAAGGTCAGAATGGGCCTCAATCTTAATACAAGCCATATCAAGGACAAAAATAGTGTTGATGGCGTTGGATTCAATTACAGTTCGGGGCCCATTTTTTCAGCACTTTCATATGACCCCACTGAACAGGTATTTGATGAGAATGGCAATTTCAGCGAATCTTCCCAATTGACCGTGAACAACCCTTTGAGCTTAGTTGAGGGTGTGTTGAGCGAAAACCTCACAAACCGCACACTCGGGAATATATACTTTCAGTATGAAATCAGTAATTTATTGAATGCCAAACTAAGTTTTGGGTCAGATAGGTCGAACTCCCGAAGAGATGTTTATAACTCTACTTTGACCGTGAACGGAAGGGCACAGGGCGGGGTTGCCAATGTCTCGACATTAGAACGCAACAGCAACCTCGTTGAATTTACCATGAATTATAATAAGAAGTTTGGTTCTGAAAGTAATTTGAGCGTTTTGGCCGGTGCTACCTATCAAGATTTCAGTGTGAGGGAATTTTCGGGAACCATTGGAGGTTTTCCTGATGATATAATAGAAACCAACAATCTATCATTGGGGGACACTGGAAATGACAACCTAAGAAGCCTGAAAGAAGAAAATGTGCTAACCTCGTACCTAGCAAGATTTAACTATAATCTTATGGATCGCTATCTCTTTACGGCAACGGTTCGAACTGACGGTTCTTCTCGTTTTGGAGAGAATAACAAATTCGGTTATTTTCCTTCGGCAGCTTTTGGTTGGAAACTTTCAAATGAAGTCTTTGTACCTGATTTTTTTGAGGAACTGAAACTTAGGGCGAGTTGGGGTCAGACGGGCAATCAAGAAATAGGCAACTACAGTTCCTTACTTACTTTCAGCAGTAGTACAAACGCCGTTTTTGATAATCAACCTATTACCACCACAAGACCTTCAAGGATTTCAAATCCCGATTTGAAGTGGGAGACTACAGAACAGCTCAATATTGGTTTGGATATGTCTATACTAAAAGGAAGGCTACGTACCTCGGTAGACTTTTTTGTCAAAAACACAAGAGATTTACTCTTTGACTTGCCTTTACCTTCGGCATCCGGCTTTAATTCTATCTTATCGAATGTCGGAAAAATACAGAACAAAGGTTTCGAGGCATTGATCAACAGCATAAATGTATCTTCACCCGACTTTATGTGGACTACCGCAGTAAATTTTTCTATGATCAAAAATGAAGTATCCGATTTGGGCAGAATAGATGAGATTCCCACGGGAAACATAGCTGATATTGGAAACAATGCCATAATCAGGAGAGGTGAGCCGTTGGCATCCTATTTCGGCTATGAGGTAACGGGCATTTTTCAAGAAGGCGATGACATTGCCAATTCGCCGCAACCTACAGCACAACCTGGATTTCCAATCTTTAGAGATGCTGATCAAGATGGCACAATCGACCCCGATGACCAAATCATTTTAGGGGATCCATTTCCTGATTTTACATATGGGATAAACAACAGTTTCAGTTATAAGGGCTTGACCCTGGATATTTTCATACAAGGTCAAGAGGGGGTTGAGCTCTTAAATGTCAATGCCATTCAAAGCCTCTATCCTGGTACGTTTAGGTTGAACAGATATGCACATCAATACTTGGATAGATGGACTCCCCAAAACACAAACACTATATGGCCTTCGGGTACCAATCCTTCATCATACGGTGGAGGAAGGGTCAATTCACTGGTTGTCGAAGACGCGTCCTATATAAGGTTAAAAAGCATAAACATCAGCTATCAAGTACCTGTTGACAACATAAAGTTCTTGTCTTCTTTAAAGCTCTATTTGACAGGACAAAACTTGTTGACCATAACAGATTATTCAGGTTTCGATCCAGAGGCCAATTCCTTTGGAAGAAATAACACCAAGGTTGACTATAGCAGCTACCCCTTGGCAAGCAGCTGGATTTTGGGTGTAAACATTGGATTATAAAATTAAATTTACTAATATGAAATCACTATATAAATACTATGGAATTGCGGTGCTGGCCCTATCGGCATCGTGCACTGATATCTTGGAGGAAGAAACATTCTCCGAACTGGAACCCGAAACATTTTTGGCCACTGAGAAAGGAATTAGGTCGTTGCTTGGTTCCGCATACAGTTCAATACAAGTGCAACCCGGCATACCCCAGCAAGGTATTTATGCATTATCGGGACTTTCTTCGGGAGAAGTGTCAAGCTTAAACGGGAGCATTGAAATATTTTATAGGCAGCTTTCCGATTTCACATGGGACAGCAATAATAGACATATTTTAGGGCAGTGGGACCTATATTATGCAGCTATCAGAGATGCAAACGTGGTGTTGAGCAATATTGACAATGGCCCATTTAGTGAAGATTTCAAAACTCTGATTACCGCCGAGGCTCGCTTTATTAGAGGGTATAGCTATTCTAAGCTATATAACCTTTTTGGCCCAGTGCCCTTGTATAAGGATTTATTTAACGAAGACCTTTTACTACCCAGAAGTACAGAGGCCGAAATAGAATCGTTCATCGAACAAGAATTGATTTTTGCGTCAACAAACCTTCCAATTAGAGCAATTGAAGAAGGTAGGGCGACCAAAGGAGCTGCGCTTGGCACCTTATGCAAACATTATTTGAATACCAAAGAATGGCAGAAAAGTGCGGAAAAGGCAAACGAAATCATCTCTTTGGGGGTTTATGAACTTTTGCCCGATTACGAAGAAGTTTTCAGTTTGGACAATGAAATCAATGATGAAATGGTATGGGCACTGCCTCACGTAGCTCCTGATGCTGGCAACCAAATAAATGCGCTCACTTACCCAAGTGATTTTCCTAGACCGGGAGACCTTAGGCTGTATCCGGTCATCATATTTTTTGAAGATGAATTTGTATTATCGTTCGAGGATAATGATGCTAGGAAAAACTTGATTGTTACTGAATACACCAATACGGCCGGGGATGAGATTCAGCTTTTTGGCAACGACCGTTCTTTTCCTGCTAAATATCCCATGGATCCCAATGGATCGGGAGATGGGCAAGGAAACGACATCCCTGATATTCGTTACTCAGATATTTTGTTATCGAGAGCTGAGGCTTTGAACGAACTCAACGGACCTGTTCAAGAATCAATCGATTTGATAAATCAGGTTCGCAGCAGAGCCGGAGCAAGTGAAATCTCACTTGCTGATTTTTCAAAACAAAGTTTGAAGAGTTTCATATTGGATGAAAGAAAAAGAGAATTTTTCTGGGAAGGCAAAGGAAGGGAAGACCAGCTTAGACAAGATGTATTCATATCTAAAGCTGTTGAAAGAGGTAAGCTTGCCCAAACGTTTCATGTATTGTTCCCAATTCCTCAGATCAATTTAGATGCAAATCCAAAATTGGTGCAAAACGAGGGTTATTGATTTTTGTAGAACATTTTTATTTCGAGCACAGTGGAAAAGGAAAATTCGTTGCATTTAGAGAAGAATTAACAATCTTTAAGGACGGAATGATTGAAATGGTTTCCAAAAAATAGATGCTGAGCTACAAGCTTAAATTGTGTGATTCGCACACATAGCTTCAATAAATCCCCCCACGGATTTAGAACAAAGGAAGGGTTTGAAATGGGTCTGGATAAGCCCGCGTAAACTGACCCACCTTCGCCGGATGAAACCGACCAGGGCAAATGGACTGCCCAGATTTGATCTATCCGTGGGTTAAACTTAGTTTTTATTTTTCAATTTTCTTCTCATTGATTCTCCTTTTATATCTATTCTGTAGGCTGTATGCACCAAACGATCGAGGATGGCATCGGCTAGTGTTCTCTCCCCGATGATGTCGTGCCATTTTGATACGGGCAATTGTGGACTATAATTCTGTGTTTTTATCTCAGAATAACCGTACATGGTACCATTCACATTTTTTAGTAAAATAGGCTCTACCCATCATAAAATAAAGGGTTTGATAGAACTTGTAATCAGAAAACCTTTATAGGAAAAATACTTTCAAAACAATCCTTTCTACTTATTTTATCATATAACTTCTTAATGAGAAGTGATTTAAACTTTTTTTGGATCGAAAGATAGGGCTACGGACATTTGTGTCGCCAAACATAAATACCATAGCCCATGTACAAAAGATACCATAGAAATGGAGATAGTTCCGCACATACCTTTACCGAAAAGGGGTTTTGCCCCAACGGCTCCCTTGTACGAGATTGTCAATGCGATACTCTACAAGTTGAAGACGGGCGTGCAATGGGAGTACCTGCCCACGAGCTCGCTGTTCTCCCAAAAGGTCCTGAGTTGGCAATCGGTCTACCACCATTATCGCAAATGGTGCCGTTCAGGGACATTTCTGGATTGTTGGATCGGTATTTTAAAACGGTACAGGGACATGTTCGACCTCTCCAGTGTCGATCTTGACGGCAGCCACACTGCCATCAGGGGAGGCTAGGCCGTGGAATACCAAGGCCGCAAAAAGGGCAGGACCACCAATGCCCTCTTCCTTACCGATAGGCAGGGACTGCCCTTGGCCATCTCGGAACCGGTATCCGGTAACCACAATGACCTTTTTGACATCGAGGTACTGCGTAGGCTCCATAACCAAAATGGGCGTCATGCCCTCCTTCTTCGGGACCACCCCCAGGCCAGTGTTTCACCATCGCATTCACGCTTTGGTAGCCCCAACCGCCATCACCGGAAGATTGAAATCCATCCACATAGGCCCTGGCCATATCGGTGGCCAATTTAGGGTCCTCACCCATGGTACCATCAAAACGGGACCAACGGGGTTCCGTGGCCAAATCAATTTGGGAGGAGAGTGCCGTGGCAATGCACAAGGCACGATATTCCTTGGAAGCAATCTCCCCAAATTGCTTCATCAATCCAGGATCAAAACTGGCCGCAATGCCCAAGCTACTGGGCCACATGGAAATCTGTCCGCCCGATCCTGCATTGAATTCCGCATAGGAATCGCTGCCATGCCTTGGATACGAACTCGTGTTCACCGGAATGCCCATGCCGATACCTTCCACAAAGGCTTGCGCATTGTTGTTCCATTGCGCAGCAACTCCGGGAGATTCCACGCTGGTAATCAATACATGCCGTAAGTTGTCATACTTTAAAAAAACTTGTTGGGCATCGGAAAGGTCACTTGCCTTTGCCCCACTTTCCGCAAAAGGCTTTACATTGTAGGTCGCCGGACCAAAAAAACGGTTCCCACCTCCTGGAATGGATTGGTGGGCACTGTACAACATCAATCCGGCAATTCGCTCAATGCTCATCTTGGAAGCCAAGTCCTGGGCTCGTTCCTCAACGGGCAATCGCCAATCCTCATAGGAATCCAGTCCCATTTTGATTTAGATCCTTGAAGGCCAATTGATCTACTTCAAGGATGAGAACCCCGGATTTAGAGCAATACCCTAAACTTTTCCCAACTTGTTGGTGTACAAGATTGAATTCTCCTTTATTCTCTTCGGTAAATTTTGGACCACTGCAGCCCGTCAAGAGTATAACTGAAACAGCAATGCTAAAATAGAATGGGCGCTTTTAGGATTTCATATTGGTGTATTTTGTGTTCAAAGACTGTTTTTTGGCTTTCCGTTTTTAGGATTTTTGGGAGGAATCATATAGATGCTATTTGTTTCTGGGCATTTTTACCGGCATTACTGTCCTAAACCCTAAATGCTCCATTCCCGAATCAGGACTGGTGGCCATACGGGCACTTATCCGGTAGCTGGCACAATAGGAGGCACTGCATAGGAAAGACCCGCCCTTGATCACTTTTTCCTTGGCATATGGGTTCGAGGGATTATAGGCCTCAAAAGCCCCTTTAGGGTTTTGGGTAACCTCGTTTTTGTCCGCAAGTTCCTTATAATAATTCGTGTTGTACCAGTCGCTAGTCCATTCCCAGACATTTCCGGCCATATCGTAAAGGCCAAAGTCGTTCTTGGGATAGCTCATCACGGGGGCCCTACGCTCAAATCCATCCTCTTTGGTATTGTTCAACGGAAATTCCCCTTCCCACGAATTGGCATGGGAACTCAACTGCGAGACATCGCTTCCCCAAAAGAACAGCTCGTCCTTTTTGCCTGCCCGTGCGGCATATTCCCACTCGGCCTCGGTGGGTAATCTCCTTCCCGCCCACTTACAATAGGCCAGGGCATCCTCAAGGGCAATGTGCACCACAGGCTCATTTTCCTTGTCCTTAATAGTGCTTTCCGGCCCGTTGGGATGTTTCCAATTGGCACCTATCTTCCATTCCCACCATTGCGAATAATCATATAGGTTAGTCACACTGGATTTGGTTTTTTTGAACACAAGGGACCCTGGCTGCAAAATGGAGTCATGGGGTTTGGGAGTGCCCTCTGGCAATTGTTTCTTCATTTCCTCCCAATCAATTTCCCGTTCTGCGACAGTTACGTAACCGGTCTCATCCACAAATTTGACGAACTGTTCATTGGTGACCTCATGGATGTCCATAAAAAAACCGTCAACGTGCACCTGGTGCGCCGGCTTTTCATGCATCATGGCCATTTTGTCCTTAGCGACGGCACCCTCCATAAATTCTCCACCTGGTATCCAAACCATACCTTCTGGTGCTTCGGTCGGTGAATCTGTTAATTTTGGAGGCCCCTCTATTTCTGTTATGCCAATGGATTCATTTGCTCCATCTGTTTTGGTCCTGCACCCTATCAGGAAGACAAACAGGATAATAAAAAGTGCCGATTTATGCTTTAATACCATTGTTCTTGGTTCTATGAAGATGTTTTGACCTGGACTATATGGTTAATTTCGTGTTTATAAATATTCTTGGTACAACCTTTTTCTTTTTTCGGGGGAAAGTTTCCAATATTCAACCAATGGGTTGGCTTTGACCTTTTCATAATATTCCTCAATGAATTGCCGGTTTTGGGCATCGTTGTCCCCGTATTTCACCCTTAATTGTTCAAGTTCCTTGTGAAGCTCTTTTTGGATGCTTGCATAGGATAGATCTCCATATACATTGTTCAGTTCATTAGGATCCTTTTGGAAGTCGTATAATTCCCATTTATCCAAATCATAGTAGAAATGGATCAACATGTATCTATCGGTGGTAATTCCGTAATGCCTTCTTACATCGTGCTCGGAAGGATGTTCGTAGTAGTGGTAGTAATGGGCTTTTCTCCAATCCTTAGGTGTGTTTCCCTCTAAAATGGGCAGCATGCTTTTCCCTTGCATGTCCGCTGAAATTTCGGTTTGTGCGATATCCAAAAAGGTTTCGGCAAAATCCAGATTGGAAACCAGGTCCTTATTGGTCGTTCCTGGGCTGACCTTACCGGGCAACTTTACCAGTAATGGAGTTTGCAAAGATTCCTTATACATCCATCTTTTATCAAACCAGCCGTGTTCCCCCAAATAGAATCCTTGGTCGGAGGTATAAATAACAATAGTGTTCTCATCGAGCCCAGCTTCCTTTAAATAATCCAATACTTGGCCAACCCCTTTGTCCACGCCGGCAATACAGGCCAAATAATCCCGCATGTAACGTTGATACTTAAAACGGGTCAGATTGTCTCCCTTAAGATTAGCTTTCTTGACCTTTTCGTTGATAGGCCCATAGATAGAATCCCATTTTTTCTGTTGTTCCTCTGTAAAACCAGCTTGGGGTTGGTCCGTTATTTTAATATCCTGTGCCATTTTCATGGCTTCGGAAATGGACATATAGTTCATGGCGGCTACCTCCCTGTTTCCTGAGTAATCATCGAACAAAGTCTTTGGTTCTGGAATCTCTACATTTTCATACATGCCCAACTCATTTGGTCCCGGCTGCCATGGTCTGTGTGAGGATTTGTGTCCCAAAAACAGCATAAAGGGCTGGTCATCGGATTTGATGGCGTCAATCCATTTGATGGCTTTCTCCGTAATGATTTCCGTAGTGTATCCTTCCAATTGATATTGTCCCTCATTATTGATGAAAAGGGGATTGTAATAGGATCCCTGACCTGGTAGAATGTCGATATAATCGAATCCTTTGGTCGGTTTATCGCCCAGATGTAGTTTACCGAGCACCCCGGTTTTGTATCCCGCCTGTTGGAGCAATTCACCAAAGGTTTGTTGGTCAAAGTCGAATTTGGTACCGAACCTATTGTCGATAAATCCATTTTTATGACTGTACTTGCCCGTGAGTATGGTAGCCCTTGATGGCCCACAAATAGAATTGGCAACCAGACAATTCTCAAAGAGCATGCCTTCCTTGGCAATCCGATCAATATTGGGAGTTGGTGCTACTTGGGCCAATCTACCGCCATAGGCACTGATGGCCTGATAGGCATGGTCATCACTGATAATGAAGACAATATTGGGCCTTTTTTGGTTTTCATCTTTTTGTTGGGCCTGTATTTTGGTAATGCTGAACGACCACAACATTACGAATACCAGTATGATTTGAAAAGGATTCTTCATGTTATTTTATTTAAACTTATAGATGATTTCTGTTGGCTTATATCCTATACGATGCGCATTGACTTGAATGGTCTGCCCTTTTTTGAGTGATATGTTACCACCGGTGTAAACATTCCACGGCTTGGGCACGGTCACTGTTTTTTTGTTGTTATGTGGCATTAGGTAGAAAAAGTCCCAAGTTTTTATGTCCCGTACCAAGGTGGAATCCGCTACATTGTCCTTGAATATTCGATAACCTATGGAGGCACCATCGGTGGCACATGAAAGTGTTACACCTTCCTTGCTTTTTTTTATGACTGGTTTTTCGGTCATAGGGGCATCATCCTTACCTTTCCACCACATGTTCCTGACCATTTCTTTTTCTGGAATTTTACCGGTGTCCCCAACAACTTCCAGCCAGTTAAAAAGTACTTCTTTCAACTCGTTTTTCTTGTCTTGGTATGCGGGGTCGTCTGCTAGATTGTGTACTTCGTCCGGATCTTTGGTGGTATAATAGAATTCTTCTTGCGGTTTTGGCGTATTGAACCAGTCCGAAAGGTATGGATTGGTAATCTTGCCTGCATCCCTCATATCAATGATTTCCTGCATGCTGACCATTTGTCTTCTGTAGGCCAAATCCTGGTATTTGGGCAATTCGGGATGAAAATTATAAACGTACCTAAAGGTCCCATCGGTCACAGAGCGAACTCTATCATATTTATCCGCCATTCTATCCCTGCCGGCAAATACATATTGGTTCTTTTCACTTCCCGATTTTGGGCCCAAAAATGGCTTGCCCTGCAAGTAGTCTGGAATATCAGCCCTGGCAATGGATAACATACTGGGGGCGAAATCAACGGAACTGATCAAGTCATTGTTCACGGTACCGGCCATTTCAGATCCTGGATGTTTCACAACAAATGGGATATGGGTGCCTCTCTCCAAGATTTCACGTTTCATCCAGGGCAAATTGCCTCCATGATCACTATAAAAGATCACATAACTATCATCATAGACCCCATCTTTTTTTAGTTGTTGGATCAATTCTCCCACATCACTGTCCATTTGCTCAATCCGAGTATACAAGGCAGCCTTGTCGTGCCTCATTTGTTCCGTATTCTGGTAATAAAGGGGCAGCACCATTTTAGATGGATCGTAGTAGAGGGAATCTGGAGGAGAAATGATTTGGGACTCATGCGAAATGGCAAAGTTAAAGACACTGAAGAAAGGTGGCCCAGCCTTCCTGTTTTGGTAGGAGGCACCAATACTGCTTTCGTCCCAAACGGTCACGGGCTCCTCAAATTGATAATCTTCTTTTGCGTTGTTCGATGTGTAATACCCAACTTTTCTCAGATACTCGGGAAAAGCCTTGACTTTTGGTGGTAACACGGCCGAATAGCTGGGGACCCCTTCGGGCATCAATTTTGAGTTGTTATGAGTAGTTCTCATATGGGAAGTCCCGATGGAGATCTGGTTCATTCCCGTAATGATAGAGGACCTACTTGGGGCACAGACCCCAGCAGTCGTATATACCCGCGTATACCTAACGCCATCCCTTGCCAGTGCGTCAATATTGGGAGTCCGCACAGTGGCATCCCCATAAACCCCGATATAGGGGGAAATATCTTCACAAACGATCCAAACAATATTAGATTTGGTCTGGGAAAATGTGTGCGCGGTGAAAATAAATATAAGAAGAATCGTAAATCGTTTGGTAATCGTTCTTAAAAATAATGTTACAGTATGCGAAAAAGAATCAAAAATCATGTTGTACAAGATTGGCTTCACTAATTAGAGCGATCCATTTTCCTTTTATAGACAAGATTTTGATTTTTTTTTCTAGTGTGCTACTTCAGCTAAAATGGCAATAAACTCTCATTCTTTTAAGTGAAACATTAAAATCTCATAGGGTGTCTTTCCCTTAAATGCACCTTGTGTTCTATAAAGTTATAAAAGTCTTCCCATTGTTTTATTTTCTTGTTCAAATCAACATCATCAGAATAATCTAGTAGTTGATAAAACTCTTTCTTGTCCGTGAGGTGTGATCGTTCCACCTTTCCGTGAGCTGTGGTCTTCCTGGCTCTATGTAACGGTGCTCCATGCCAAGGTCCTTCACGTGCCAATTGAACCTAGATTGGAACTCATGTCAATTGTCTGTCTGGACTGCATGGATTCGGAAAGGGAACTTATTGGCAACATAATCCATAAAGTCAATGGAACTTGACTGGTTGTGACTTTCATATACTTTCAATGCCCTGATACGCGTGTAATCATCAATGGCCGTGTACTGATATCGTTTTATCTTTTTTCCTTCGTTGGTGTGGAAAATCAAGAATTTAACATCCACTTGGACATGGTGTCCCGGAGTTTCCTTGGCGTAACGTTTAGGTCCCATCGCTTTTCTGGTAACTGCTCGTTTGAGCGGTTTGATACCGTTTCTTTTAAGGGTCCTATAAACACTTGATTCAGAAATATTGATGTCATGGTATCTTTCCAAGTACCATTTGATACGCCATGCGCCAAGTTTGTATTTCCTTCTAAGGTCCAATATCAGATCAACCGTTTTTTGATTGATTCTATTGGGGTAGGTATCCGCTTCCCTTTTTTTCCTTAAAAGACCCTCTGTCCCATACTAATCATACTTTCTTTTCCAGCTAAAGAAAGTGCTCCTGCTCACATTGAACATCTCACAGGTTTCCTTGACCTTTCCATAATCTATTGCAAAGTCCAATACCCTCAGTTTGAACTTCCATCTCAAAAGTGTCTCTTTAAATATTATCAAAATAGTACACTTTTAGTTGACGTAGTCACATACATGAACAAGTAACAGGGAGCCTTCAGGAGGTCCTACATTCTACATAAATAATATACAACCTAAAGTCTCACTTAAAGGGGAGGGATTTTCCCTGGATAAATATAATAAAATCGAGCACTTATGTATATTAGTTAATACTTAATCTGACAATCTCAATATATTAGTTTAACCCTTGAATTAGTGGAAACGCCAGACATAGTATATCATCTTCGTCGGGTCAAAGTGAGTGTAGCTGGCCAGTGAAAGTGAGCCACTTTTGATTTGTGCTGTTTGTAAAGTCCCAAAGGTCTTTTTTTGCCAAAGAGGACCATGGCGAACAAGCAGGTAGACGTGCAAAAATAAATAGATATTCAAATTCTACACCTGGGGTGTGAGCAAGCGGCGGATAAGCCAGAAGTTAGGCATCTTCCGAACACGGTGGACAAGCACATCGATTTCTCTAAGCTTTACCGCTTGACGACATATGAGGTGGAGAATATTTATACTCCTTGATGGGCTAAAATCAAGCTCTTCTGATATGAAATGACTTATTTAAAATGATTTCAATATCTTTCTTTAAAAAGTTCGAATTCTGTCCTGCCGAGGTCACTACAATCAGAAACCACGCCTTTTTGGCGTGGTTCTTTGTTTTTCGAATAAACTGAAGCTTTTGCTACAAGTTTTGGAGAGAAACAAAGAATTAGGACGATAGTCCGTAGTTTTTATTTGCAAAGGGGAGCTCACTAGGGATATGCAATCCCTCCGGGGTCACATTTTTTGTAAAGCTCTTTAAACCAAGTGTTTAAAGAGCTTTTTCTTTTACCTAAATATTGAGTTTTACTAGTATCCTTCTTGTTTTCAGTACTTTAAAGGTTAGAACTTTTAATGAATCTATCTTTCATATCACTGCCAGAAATTAATTGATGCTTCGAGGACTGTTAATGTAGTATTCCCTAAAAACAGGAAAGGCTACAAATTGGTTAAGATTGTATATCGTCTAGCGTAGTATCGTGAAAAAGCAGTTAAAAGCAATAAATGAAAAAAACTCAAATAGAGTGCCTTAAATAGTTCAATTCTTGAGGCCATTTTTTGAAATTTGAATCCGCAAATAAATGAACGCCTTACAATCGCCGTTTTTAAAGGGTCACCCTCTTCTACGTGTGATGTAATCCCATTATCCCACTACTTCCTTTTTCGTTATAAATGGCTGACTATAATGCCGTTGCCCCGTGGCTTTATACAAGGCATTGGCCACCGCTCCAAAAACAGGGGGAAACGGAGGTTCACCCATTCCGGTTGGGTCAATTTCATTCTGCACAAAATGCACGTCGATTTCTTTTGGTGCTTCTTTCATACGGATCATCTGATATTGGTGGAAATTGTTTTTCTGAGGTACTCCGTCCTTAAAGGTCAATTCTCCAAAAAAAGCGTTACCGACACCATCGGTTATGGCACCTTCCGCCATGTTCGTGGCCGCATCGGGATTTACCACTACCCCGCAATCAATGGCGCAAACTACTTTTTCAACCACTGGTTTACCGTTTTCCATCTTTAAATCCAGCACATGCGCTGCATATGAGTTATGACAAAAATAGGCCGCGACCCCACGATGTTTCGACTCGTCTTTTTGTTTCCAAGCCGATTTTTCCTGTACCAATTCCAAAACTCCCGCATAGCGCTGGGCGTCGTACTGATTATCTTCCCCAACCGGGTTTTCCTTGGCACGTTTTAGCAGGTCTAAGCGAAATTGGATAGCATCCTTGTTCATGGTTTCCGCCACTTCATCCAAAAATGCCTGTTCGGCACCGGCCATGAAATTGGAACGGGGAGCTCGAAAAGCACCTACTGTAATATTGGAATCAATGGACCATTCTTCGGCCAAATAATTATCAATGGCCCCTGCTGGAAAACGATTGGCGAACAATGGGCTTTCTGGTATACCGCCCGCCTTTATATGCAAGGCAGTTAAATTGTTGTTTTCATCAAAAGCCGCGCGATAGGTTGCGTGATAGGTTGGGCGATAAATACCGGTCGTCATGTCATCCTCACGAGAATACACTAACTTAATAGGAGCATTTACTTTTTGGGATATGAGGGCAGCTTCCACCACAAAGTGGGCATAGCCCTTTCTTCCAAAACCACCTCCCATTCTTGGTAGTTCCATTTCAATATTTTCCTTCGGTATTCCCAAACTGCTCTCTAGCGTAGGAATGATAAAGGATGGAATCTGGATGGGTGCCGCAATTTTTACTTTATTACCTTCCACATGCGCAAAAGCATTTATAGGCTCCATACTATTATGGGCAAGAAATGGCGCCGAATAGCTTCTTTCCAAAATCTTTGCCGCTTTTTTGAAGGCTGCTTCAGGATTTCCATCCTTTCTGACAATATTTCCAGGTATGGATGCAAGGGCTTCCATCTGTGCTTTGTGGCCCTGTGTGGATTCCAGTCCCGCAGGGGTATTTCTTGTTTCCTTTCCAAAAAAACCATTGACAATTTCAGTAGTTGCAGTGATCGGCTTCCATTCTGCATTTAATTTCTTTTTGGCCTGCATCACTTCCCAAGTCGAGTTACCTACTATTGCCACCAATTCAGGAAAAGCGTTGGTGTCAAAACCGTGTTTTTTAAATCCCTCCTTGAAACTTTTGATAGTTATTACATCCTTGATTCCTGGCATGGCTTTGACCGCCTCGTCATCAACCGATTTCAAGGTCATTCCAAAAGCCGGAGGATGTACGATCATAGCAATCAGCATGCCGTCCTTTTGATAATCCATCCCAAACATGGGTTCACCGGTTATAATCTTTTTCGCATCCACATTTTTATGGGAACGGCCTATGAGCTTAAAGTCTTTAACTTCTTTTAATTGCACTTCTACAGGCACGTCAAGCGTTGCAGCAACCGAAGCCATTTCGCCGTAACCGGCCGATTTTTCTGAAGCTGCGTGTTGTAACACTCCTCCTTTAGTAGTGATTTCTTCTGCGGGAACCTGCCATGTTTTTGCAGCCGCGGCCATCAACATCTGTTTTGCTGTTGCACCTGCCATTCGAAGAGGTATCCATCTTGCTTTTATTCCCGTGCTGCCTCCTGTAAGTTGAAAGCCATATTTTTCTGCATGATAGGGTGCCTGCTCTACCACCACGTTTTTCCAATCCACATCCAACTCTTCCGCCACCAACATGGGCATCGATGTTCTAATATTTTGACCGAATTCGGGATTTGGTGTGTATACGGTCACCATCCCGTTATCCCCAATTTTGAGATACGAATTCATCTCGAACCATTCGTTGGGCATTTCTGTACCGGACATCTCTTTTGCCTGTTCCGGCTTACAGGAATTTAAAAAACTGAATCCGAGTACCAATCCCCCACTTGCCAAACTTGTATTCCTAATAAAAGCCCTACGTCCAATATGCGTGTTTATCTTTGTCATCTTCTGATTTTTTCTAATTAAACGTTTTCGGCATTTACGGCCGTTTTAATTGCCTTTTTTATTCTGGTATACGTTCCGCAGCGACAGATGTTGCCGTTCATGGCCGATTCGATTTCTTCATCTGAAGGATTTGGAGTTCTTTTTAACAAGGCGGAAGCTGACATTATCTGTCCCGCCTGACAATAGCCACATTGTGGCACATCAATTTCCAACCAAGCTTGTTGAACTGGATGATTGCCATTCTCGCTCAAACCTTCAATAGTAGTAATCTCTTGCTCACCTACCGCGGAAACAGGCAGTTGGCATGAACGAACGGCATTATTACCTAAATGCACAGTACATGCCCCACATTGGGCGATACCGCAACCATATTTAGTCCCTACCAATTTTACGTGGTCCCTTAGTACCCAAAGCATAGGTGTTGTTGGGTCCACATCAACTTCCTGTGTTTGCCCGTTAATTTTTAGATTGAATTTTGCCATGATTTTAGTGTAAGTGGATGAATAGACTCAAATTACGAAAAATATGTAGTTCATATTATGTATTGTTTATTAGAACAATCTGAAATCAAAAGAATTAAGCTAGTTCCTATTTTCATTTCAAATGCCTTTCCAGAAACGCCATAACTTTAGTACGAATGTTTTCTACATCGAACATTTCTCCGAAATGCGGCGCGTTAGGGACGATTATCAATTCGTTTTCCACACCTTTTACCGTTAGCCAAGCACTTAATAATTGGGACTGTCTCGGGGAAACCAAATCGTCCTTTTCACCATGTATAATTAAAAAAGGAGGGTCGTTCTCGTCTACATAGGTTACCGGACTAGCAACTTTTGCAAGGTCAGGTCGGTCAAGCGGTGCTGCACCTATCAGCAATGCCTCAGGTGATTTGGGGTCAATGGCTCCGGGAAATAGGATCAGTTCCGATGGTCCGTAAAAATCTACAACCGCTTTAAATGAAAAATCATGGGATGTGCCGGGCATAAAGAAGTCATCAACTTGGTCATTGTTCGATAGGCCTTGAAACGAAGCCAAATGTCCTCCAGCGGAAAAACCCATCAAGGCAAATCGTTCTGTGTCAAAACCATACTTTTCAGCATTATCGAATAAAAAGGAAACCGCGCGGTTACAGTCCTGAATCTGGGCCGGAAAAATGGCCTGTGTTGCAAAACGGTAATCTATGGATGCCAGGGCATATCCCTTATTTATGATTTCTGCAACGGTATTTTTCATATAACCGATGTCGGCATACTTGTCGTTACCGATCCAGCCTCCACCGTGAATAAATACAATCAAAGGAACTTTACCCTCTACATTGGATGGCAAATAAATATCCAAAAGATGCTTCGGCAAGGTATCATTGTTGTAGGCTAAGTTGCTATGCAAAATGGTACCTTCAGGAAAAATAGAAATTACCGGATTGGCAGTTTGGCCCAATGCTAATTGAAATACCTGTAAGGCCAATAGGAAAATTATGCGTTTTGTTATTTTCATTGTAATTACATTTTCAGTTCGTTGGGTAATTTAATTGAGTTTAATCATACTATGCTTTCCATTGAACTCTAATTTTTATCTATGGTAACGCTTACGTTACCAGCACCAAGAACTTTTTGAAGTCCTACTGTATCATCGATGCTTCCAAGCCTGGTATAACTATACGAAGTTGAAAATGATTTGTAAAACAGTACTAGAGTGTTTGAACCATATAACATCAAGTCACCATTATGTATAGTCCCTGGATTTGAGGATTTGGTTGGAAGTTTAGTGGGCAAATCATAATATTTTTCGTTGGCGTTCAGGTCGGTCATAGTTATGGTCATTGGTAGCATGTCCTTAAATGCTTTTGCCGAAGAATTATCCCAAAGTATGGCGGTAAAAGTCTTTGAATTTACCGTTATTGTGATTGTTTCGTTTATCATTGTGTCCTTGTTTTCCGTATTAATAGGGGCATTTGCTTTTTCGCAAGGTGATGGATTGCCCATTATAAATGAAGTAAATATTAAAACCATCAAAAGGTTAGATTTCATGATATCTATTATTTTTAAATTCCTAATCGCCCAGTCATCCTTTCTCCAGCTTCGGTATATCTTGCGCCTTATGGGACTTTAACTTATGAATGAGCACCTAACTGATAATCTCCATTTGTTTCAGTTGTTAGATGTATACTGCTCATCCGTCACAGGCTCAAGCCATGTAACGAATCCATTTTCTGTTTTTGGCAAGATATACATCTGTGTAAGACTGTTGTTTTCAGTAGCGCCATGCCAGTGCCTTGTATTTGCGGGAACCTTAATTACATCTCCCTTTTTCATGGTTTCCCTTGGCTGTCCTTCCAGTTGATGATATCCCAGACCATCGAGCACGATAAGGATTTGTCCGCTTGGATGTAAGTGCCAATTTGATCTTGCGCTTTTCTCGAAATAAACATTCCCCACGAGGGTGTTGTAGATAGAATCATTTGCAACTAAACCATAATTATAAGCGTTGCCTGTGAAGTTAGCAGCATTCCCCGCTTCACCCTTAGGAAAAATTGCTTGTTCCGAAGAACTCGATTCAGTGTTTTCTGATTTTTCAACTTTTGTTTTGCAGGCCTGACCTATAAATAATAGTAGGAAAACTGCGAGTGCCAGTATTCTTCTCATTTTATCTTTTTTAAATTTTCTTAATGATTTTTGCGGGAGTACCGCCTACAACTACATTATCGGGTACGTCTTTAGAAACGACCGAACCTGCTGCAACCACCGAATTCTCCCCTATGGTTACGCCCTGTAAAATGGTGGCATTGGCACCGATCCACGCATTCTTCTTTATATGAATGGATCTAGGAACAAGCCCATGTCTTTCGCTGGGCGAAATCGAATGTCCTTCAGTAAGTAAACTCACTTTCGGCGCTATGAGCACACCATCTTCAATGGTTATTCCTCCTAAGTCCAAAAAGACACAATCAAAATTGATGAAGACGTTTTTGCCAATTTTCGTGTGCTTGCCGTAATTGATATACAAAGGGGTAAAAACCGCAACGCTTTCGTCAATTTGGCTCCCAGTAATCTTAGTCAACAAATCTTTGATTTCTTTTGGGTCTGTCGCGTTATTCATCTGTACGAGCAACTTTTTGGTCAGGTAAGACTCTTCACGCAATCTATAGGCTTCAGGATCGCTGGGGAGAATGATCTCTCCATTTTTTAATCGTTCAAAAATATCTTTAGCTGCCTGCTTTGGACATTCTTTTTTGTTAGCTTCCTTTTGCATTTTTTTAGTTTTGACTATGACGTTAGTCTTAAATTTTTCGTCTCGGTTTTCGCCTATTTTCACCGCCGAAACTATGTACCAATGAAATATTCCAATTAAAATCATCTTCGGGAACTATTTCGGTATCTATTGCCTTATTCAATATGGCCGAAACCGAAAGTGGGAAATCCCTTTTGATAAAAGAAATAAAACCCACTACATAAAAACCCTTTAAATCTTCCGTAAGTAGATAATAGGCTTGGGGCGACACGTTAAAATACAACTTTTCTGAAATATTGAGATTGTTGAAAGATGTATTCAATGCCATATAATGGGTGTTTTTAACTCCTGCATCAAAGCCGTGGCCATACAGATAGTAAACCCCTAGACCCACTTTGTCCGAAATCTTATAGTTTGGTGCCACCTCGGCGGCAAGGTACCGCCGCGACTCCAAAATGTCCTCGGACCGACCATCCCTAATAGCATTGGCCGTTCCAAAAATCAGGGCAGGGTGGGCCCCTAGACGCAATGAAAACCTTTCTTTTTCAATCGCCTTATACCGTAACCAGAAAATAAAGGTCCAAGGCTTACCTTCTAAGTCAAAACGCATATCCGGTTCAAAGCTTAATTTTCCTTTCGTAAATTTTAAATCGATTAGAAGAGCAGGTTCTCCCAAAGAAAAAGAGGGTACCAACGAAATTCCATTATGGGTAACACTTGCCGTTCCTCTGAAATCATCTAGGAACGGTTCTTTTTTCTCTTGCGCCCATGTATTCATACTGCAAAGCAAAACTAGCAACGGTACCAATGGATTTTTCAGAATACCAAAATCTCTCGTCATAATTAGTTTTGTTTCTTTACTCACAAAGTTAAAAATCCTGAACCCTTATTTGTTACACCAATTGCTCACATAATATCAAATATTGCTTATTTTAGAAAAATTATGAATGAATTGAAGGAGCAAGAAAATAATAGGCCACGCATTGTACATTTGGAACTTTCGCAGGAAACAGGATTTCCCTTAGATTTCAATACTTATTACCACACCCATTTGTATTGTCACCAAGGAGGCATATCCTTTTTGTTTAACAACACACAGATGAAATGCAAGGGAGGTGAATTTTTATTTTGGTTCGCAGAAAGTCAATTGAAAGATTTGGAATTTTCAAGAGCGTTTAAAGCAACAATTTTGTTGGTAGAAAAAGATTTTTTGAACCAAAATATTCCTGATCAAAGTTGGAGTATCGATGCCGTCCTTCATTCCCGTCAATATCCCATAAAACAGTTGAACGATAAGAGTGACAGAAAAAGGGTATTATCGAATTTTAAATGGTTGCACGATAAATTTCAAGATAGGGAACATCGCTTTTATGACGAAGTATTGAATCTGCAAATGCGATTGTTCATTCTTGATATGTGGCATACCTTTGCAAACGAATATGAGCGCAGAAAACGCACCTTGCAAAGTGGTTCATTATACGAGCGTTTTGTTCACTTGGTCCAAGAGCACTGCATGGCCGAAAGGGAAGTACAGTTTTATGCCAGTTTGCTTAGTGTTACCCCTAAATATTTGAACTTTGTCTGTAAGCAGAATTCCGGTGTCACAGCTTCCGAATGGATTCAACGATACACAAAGGAGCGCATTGTACTATTGTTAAATAACAAAAATCTCAACATAGCAGAAATTGCAGAAAAAATGATGTTTTCAAGTCGTTCGTTTTTCACGCGTTATGTAAAAAAGGTTTTGGGTATTACGCCAACCGAGTATAGAAATCGATTGGAGTAAAATTAAAATGTTTTTTAGGTTTGTACCTAATTTTGAAGATGGTTTGGACTGGTTAACCACTACAATTATTATAAACCAATTTAATTATTCTAGCCTTTTAAACGGCCGTTTCGTAGGACTATCTCATGAAACCACTTAACTCATTCTCAGTGTGTCCCAGTCGTGGTCTCTTTTAGTAGATTCGTTAATTGATCTTTTGCGGGAACAAGAAAGTATATTTAAGCGGTCCTTTAGACTTACTGTTAATAGGCTTTTTATCTTTTCAAAAAATACGGGTCACACTATCCAAATTATTTGTAACAAAAGTCGAGAAAGTTAGTTACAAAATAATTGACTTTATATGTCAGTAAAATATCGACGACCAGTTTTAATTACTCATATTGAAAAGCTCAACTTATGAGATTTTGAAATAATCAGATCGATATCTTTATTCAAAAAGTTAGAATTCTGTCCAGTCGAGGTCACTAAGTTAAATCCCAGTTCATATTTATGAATTGGGATTTTTTATGCGATAAAATCTTTGATTGTTTATTATTTAGGCTTTCTTCTTACGAGTAATCCAATTAACTCAATTTTAAGATAGTTGGTTCGGAACAAACCGAACTGATCATTTAATTTTGGTACTTAACCTGCATGAATGGACCTTTGTTCGAAACATAAAAAGAATTTAATTGAGGAGGCCGGTCTCTATTTTGAAAAGCGGCACAATTTACCACCCTTGTCTGCCAGGGTATATGGTATAATGGTTTTGTCCTCCTTGGAGGGTTATACCTTTGAAGAGCTTATGGAAATTACGCAGGCAAGTAAGAGTTCTGTTTCTACCAGCCTTAACCTTTTACAACAGTTAAAATTTGTAGAGTACTATACAAAGCCGGGGGAACGAAAAAGATATTTTAGGAGTTCCGGTAGCTTTATACAGAATATGCTTAAGGAACAGTATGGGACTATCAAAGCTGATCTTGAACTTACTGAAAAAATAAATGATTTTAATAAAAAAAATAATCCAGAGAATTATAGAAAAAAGGGATATCTAGGAAGCATTTTTCATGTTTTTCTGGAGCAGGAGAAAAAAAACATTGAACAGACCCTTGAAAGGATTAAGGATTTTAAAGAACAGAACTAAAAATTAATACCCGATCTAAATGAAAAAAAAATACTTTCTAATTCTATTATTTCCGGTAATTCTGCTGATTTCTTGCGGCGGGGAGTCTTCTGGAAACAATAATAGTCAAGCAGCAGCTCCATCTTTTCAGGTCATTGAAATACCCACAAAGGATATTACTTCTTTTACTACTTACCCAGCAAGTGTAGAAGGAATAATTAATAGTGAAGTACGTGCTAAAATCTCCGGATACATAATCGATGTACTTGTAGATGAAGGCCAAAAAGTACGAAAAGGGGAAACCTTGTTTAAATTGGAAACACAATCCCTAAGCCAAGACGCTGCAGCGGCCGCGGCCAATGTGAACGCTGCCCAAGTGGAGGTTGATAAATTGATGCCTTTAGTAGAGAAAAACATCATTAGCAATGTGCAATTGGAAACTGCAAAAGCCAAATTACAGCAGGCCAAAAGCAGCTATAATTCTATTAATGCTAACATCAATTATGGAAGCATTAAAAGCCCTGTAGATGGTTTTGTGGGTTCTATACGTTTTAGGCGTGGAGCACTTGTCAGTCCAACCAACACCCAACCTTTGACTATTGTTGCGGATATAAGTGAAGTATTTGCATACTTTTCGATGAATGAGAAGGATTATCTTGATTTTATTCAGGATACCAAGGGGAACAATATCGATGAAAAAATAAAAAATCTGCCGGAAGTGGAGTTGATTTTGGCTAATGGAAGGGTTTATAATGAAAAAGGAAGAATAGAAACTATAAATTCTCAAGTTGATCAAGCAACTGGAGCGATAACGTTTAGGGCCAAGTTTGATAATCCCTCTCGAATCCTAACCAACGGGAACAGTGCCAGAATAAGAATACCTAAAAAGTATCGGGATATTATAGTAGTACCCAAGGAAAGTACTTTTGAACGACAGGGCAATGTCTATGTTTACCAAGTTAATCCGGATAGTACTGCCGTCGCCAAGAGTATTGATGTGCTTAATGAGGTAGAAAATCTATACTTAGTTGAAAGTGGTATACATAAAGGAGACCAAATTATAGGGTTGGGCATTGATAAATTAAGGGGCGATTCCAAGATTATTCCTCGTCAAATTCCTTTTGATAGTGTGGCAAAGCCAATTAGAAAATTATTTAGATAAGAATTGAATCACCGAAAATAGTTAAAGTATGCTAGAGAAGTTTATTGAACGACCAGTGCTTTCAACGGTAATTTCAATTATTATCGTCATTTTAGGATTACTTGGATTAACGACTTTACCCATAACACAATACCCCGATATTGCTCCCCCAACAATTAGTGTAAGCGCAAATTACCCAGGAGCCAATGCTGAGACCATTTTGGAAAGTGTTATTATTCCGTTGGAAGAACAAATCAATGGAGTAGAGGGGATGACCTATTTAACATCCACGGCAACCAATAGTGGAACGGCGACTATTGACGTTTTCTTTGATCAGGAAGTAGACCCGGATATTGCTGCCGTTAACGTACAGAACCGGGTGGCAAGAGCAAATTCACTTTTACCTCAGGCTGTAATCCAGACCGGTGTCACAACGCAAAAACAACAGACAAGTGCGCTTATGTTCATGTCGTTTTATAGTACAAATCCTGATTACGATGAAACCTTTGTCCAGAATTACTTAAAAATTAACGTTATCCCTGAAATACAAAGAGTAGATGGTGTAGGTAACGTAAATGTATTTGGGTCAAAGGACTACGCGATGCGAATATGGTTACAACCCGAAAAGTTGGCTGCCTATAGTTTAATTCCATCTGATGTTGTTGCCGTACTTAGTGAGCAAAGTTTGGAAGCAGCAGCCGGTTCTCTTGGTGAAAATGATGGAGAAGCTTTTAGTTATGTGATTAAATATGGTGGACGATTTAAAACACAAGAGCAGTACAGCAATATAGTAGTTAAAGCTTTGGACAATGGTCGATTTCTACGACTTTCCGATATCGCCGAAATCGAACTGGGAGCACAGTCTTATTCCGCTAGCTCCATGACAGCTGGGTACCCTGCGGTTAACATGGGTATTTATCAGACGAAGGGTTCCAACGCCCGTGATATAATTCTTGAAATTGAAAATAGGCTGGAACAAGTTAGACAGGATCTACCCGCTGGTATTAATATTTTTGTGCCTTACAATACCAATAATTTCTTGAACGCTTCCATTGAAAAAGTGGTTAGTACTTTAGTCGAAGCCTTTTTATTGGTTTTCTTGGTCGTATTCATATTTCTACAGGATTTCAGGTCGACTTTAATTCCCGCAATAGCGGTCCCCGTGTCAATCATTGGAACATTTTTCTTTCTTAACCTTTTTGGATATTCTATTAATTTATTGACACTTTTTGCCTTGGTATTGGCCATTGGTATCGTAGTGGATGATGCAATAGTTGTCGTAGAAGCTGTTCATGCCAAACTCGATGGGGGAGCTAAGGATGCAAAGAAGGCAACCGTAACTGCGATGAGCGAAATATCCGGAGCTATTATCTCCATTACTTTGGTGATGGCCGCTGTTTTTATTCCTGTAACCTTTGTACAGGGACCTACCGGGGTGTTTTACGAACAGTTTGGGGTTACTTTAATCGTAGCGATAATAATTTCAGCCGTTAATGCCCTTACCTTAAGTCCTGCATTGTGTGCATTGTTTTTAAAGCCACATACTGAAGAAAAGGATGCTAAGAAGAATTTTATGCAGCGTTTCTTTGATGCCTTTAATTCAGGCTTTAAAGCAACGACGCAGAAATATGGACGTTCGGTCCATTTCCTATATACCCATAAATGGGTTACCGTCTTAATTTTGGTATTGGCACTTGCAGGTATTTGGTGGTCGTCCAGTGTGGTGAAAACCGGTTTTGTTCCAGATGAAGATCGGGGAATCGTATTTATGAATATTGAGTTACCTCCGGGCTCCTCTATAGATAGAACGCATGAGGTAAACGAGGAACTGTATTCAAAAATAAAGCAAATTCCTGGTGTACTGGATGGTTCAGTTATTGAAGGGAGAAGCTTTCTTGGAGGAGCAGGGAGTAATTATGGATTAGGATTTGTTCGATTAAAAGATTGGGATGAAAGAGGTGCTGACTCCTTGTCCATGGAAGCAATCACTGCGAAAATGTTCGGGGTTGCCGCCACAATTCCAGAAGCCAATATTGTATTTTTTTCTCCCCCTAGTATCCCTGGTTTTGGCCGTTCATCTGGTGTAGAGGTAAACCTTTTGGATCGTACCAGTGGAAGTTTTACCGATTTGGACAACATAAACAAAGAGTTTATTGCCAATCTATCACAGAGACCTGAAATACAGTATGCGCAATCATCATTTGATACCGGATATCCCCAATATGAACTTGAAATTAATGTCCCTAGGGCGAAGGAACTTGGGGTATCGGTGAGTAGTATTTTCGCTACCCTTCAAGGGTACATCGGGAGTATATTTGCGGCGGACTTCTCCAGATTTGGAAAGCAATATCGTGTGTATGTACAAGCATTGCCCGAAGATAGATCAGATCGGGATAATCTTGATCAGATGTTCGTTAGAACAAATGCAGGAGTAATGACCCCCATTACCGAATTCATCAGTTTAGAACGGGTTTATGGACCTCAATCGGTTACTAGGTTTAACCTATTTAATTCGACCAAGATAACCGCTGCCACCAATCCAGGTTATAGTTCAGGTGACGCGATTAAAGCCGTAGAGGAAGTCGCAAAGTCCTTGCCTACTACCTTTTCGGTTGCCTATTCCGGATTGACAAGGGAAGAAGTGAATGCCGGTAATCAGACCACAACCATCTTTTTGCTATCTCTCGTTTTTGTATATTTTCTTCTCGCCGCACAGTACGAAAGCTATTTGATACCGTTCTCAGTGCTTTTTTCTTTACCACTGGGTGTCTTTGGAGCTTATTTTACCACTCAATTGGCCGGACTTCAAAATAATATTTATTTTCAGATTGCTCTGATAATGCTCCTTGGCTTACTAGCCAAAAATGCGATTCTAATTGTTGAGTTTGCCCTACAGCGGCGAAAGCATGGCCTTAGTATTTTAGATGCGGCTGTAGAAGGAGCTGAATCAAGATTACGACCTATTTTAATGACCTCATTTGCCTTTATTCTTGGTTTGATGCCATTAGCTTTAGCCAATGGGGTAGGTGCGGAAGGAAACAGGTCTATTGGAACGGGAGCTGTAGGTGGTTTATTGATCGGTACCGTAATTGGTGTTTTTGTGATACCGACCCTGTTTATTTTCTTCCAATGGTTACAGGAAAAAGTGTCAGGGACACCAAAATTTGAAAAAGTCCAAGAAGCCGAATAATAAGATGTATATGGGATTATCAAAATATATGAAAGTTGGTTTTATTGCTATATTGCCTTTGTTCTTAGTGTCATGCTTTTCGGCCAAAACCTATGAAAGACCGGAAGATATAATTTTGGATGCACAATACTTTAGAACGGACTCTTTACAAAAGGACAGTATTTCCTTGGCAACAATTTCATGGAAAGAATTATTTACGGATTCATATCTTCAAGGATATATTGAGGAAGGCCTAGAGAATAATATTGATATTAGAAAGGCCATTCAACGCATACTTATTTCCGACGCTTATTTAAGACAAGGTAAACAGGGATATTTTCCAACATTGAATGCTACAGCCCAATATTCTCATAATGAGCTATCATCCAATAGCCAATTTGGAGGGCAGTTTGATGCTTTGGACCAGTATCAAGTGAGTGGAGGCCTATCTTGGGAGGCGGATGTTTGGGGAAAAATAAGGAGTAATAAAAGAGCTTTCGAAGCCAGTTATTTACAATCCGTAGCCGCTCATAAAGCCGTTAAAAGTACTTTAGTGGGCAATATTGCCACTTTGTACTACCAACTTCTATCGTTGGATGAACAGATACGAATAACGAAGCTGACCATTGAAACCCGATCTAGCGGTTTAGAAACTACCAAAGCTTTGAAGGAGTCCGGAAATGTTACAGAGGTAGCCGTTAAACAAACTGAGGCCCAGTTATATACTGCTGAAGCTCTTCTAATTGATTTGGAAAACTCAGTCCAACTTATAGAAAATAGTTTGTCCTTGATTTTGGGGAGTGAACCTAAAGAAATAATAAGAAGTTCCTTGGAAGAACAGGTCATTAGTACTCCTTTAAAAGTCGGGGTACCCACTCAATTACTAGCCAATAGACCCGATGTTCTGTCCGCGGAATATGCATTGATAAACTCTTTTGAGCTAACTAATGTTGCGAGAAGTAATTTCTATCCTTCCTTAACGCTAACTGCCAATGGAGGACTTCAAAGTCTGGATTTTAACAAATTGTTCGATTCTAGCTCTTTGTTTGCCAGTATAGTGGGGGGACTTACACAACCTATTTTTAATGGGCGAAGAATTAGAACGCAGTACGAGGTTAGCAAAGCCCAACAGGAACAAGCGAAATTGGATTTTGAATACGTATTATTAAAGGCATCAAAAGAGGTTTCAGATGCTTTGTATTCCTATAGAGCAGCTATGAACAAGATACGGGTGAAGGAAAAAGAATATGAAGCTTATATGTTGGCTCGTGATTACTCCCAAGAATTATTGGATAACGGATTGGCCAATTATTTAGAAGTTTTAAATGCAAGACAAAATGCATTAAATACCAATCTGGACCTTATCGCAACAAAAAACAACAAATTACAGTCTATTGTAGATTTGTATTTAGCCTTGGGAGGTGGGTGGAACTAAGTCATAAATGGCAACTTCTATTTTTTGTCCAATATAGCTTCAATAATCATTTTCGCATGGATTCTTGAGTTTTCAATAAACCACTTATGGGTTTCCATACCCCCACAGATTACTCCTGCCAAATAAAGATTTTTGACATTGGTCTCCATGGTTTCCTGATTGTATTCCGGCAGTTTTTTTTCGTCATTGGAAAGGTTTACGCCTAATTTTTTCAAGAACTTAAAATTGGGTTTGTAGCCAGTAAGGGCAAGAACAAAATCGTTTGGAATACTTGTCGTTTCTCCTTTCGAATTGATAATTTCGATTGAATCTTCTTTAATGGACTTCACGGTGCTGTTAAAGTAAGCTTCGATACTCTCTTCCTCTATTCTATTAATAATATCAGGTCTTACCCAATATTTTACCCTTTGACCTACTTCAGGCCCTCTTACAATTAGTGTAACCTCTGCGCCTTTTCTCCAACATTCCAATGCTGCATCGATAGCACTGTTGCTCGCTCCTATGACTGCAATTTTTTGACCGGCATAATAATGAGGGTTGTCATAATAATGAGACACTTTTTCCAATTCTTCCCCTGGAATATTCAGTAAATTGGGTAGGTCATAAAAGCCAGTAGCTACAATGACGTTCTTACCCGTATACTCGGCCTTGTTGGTTTTTACAATAAAGGAACTATCAATTTTATTTACATTTAGTACTTTCTCAAAAAGATGGATATCCAATTTATTGGAGGTTACAATTCTTCTGTAATATTCCAAGGCTTCGTCTTTTTTAGGTTTCGCCTCTTTGCTGATAAATGGAATTTCATCTATTTCTAGTTTTTCGGAAGAGGAGAAGAACTGCATGTTCGAAGGATAGTGGAATAAGGAATTTACTATGGGACCTTTTTCCAGAATCACATAGGAAAGCCCTTTCTTCTTTGCCTCTAGGCCACAAGCTATGCCTATGGGCCCTCCTCCAACAACTACAATATCCAATAAACTCATTTATGCTTTTTTAATCTGTAGAATCATAACTTTTCCAAATACAAAACTAGGTATTTTTAATAAGAATAATTTCGGTGATTAAGGGGTCGATAAAAAGTTTTTTGAACATGATTTTTATCATGCTTTAAGGGCTTTATTTAAACGAAATTTAGATAACATTTAAAACCAATACGATGAGCTTAAGACACAGAGTACCCGTTTCAACGATAATGACCCAAAAAATCGTCACATTAAATTGTAATGACGACTTGGAAACTGCCGAACGTTTGTTCAAAGAAAATAATATTCGTCATATTCCTGTGGTAGAAGGAGAAAACATCAAAGGAATGCTGAGCCTAACTGATTTGTTACGTATCAGTTTTGCCGATGGCGCTTACGAGGATGATTCTGATGTGGAAACCGTTGTTTATAATATGTTTAACATATCCCAGGTAATGGCAAAAAATCTGAAGAGTATTTCTTCAGGTACGACAATTAAGGAAGTCGCCGAAATATTGGCACATAATGAGTTTCATGCACTACCGGTAGTAGACGAAGATAAACTAGTAGGTATTGTTACAACAACAGATTTAATTAAATATTTATTGGAACAATATTAAAAATATAGAGCTATTTTTAAGAAGTGACTAGGCCATTTATAAGTGGTTTAGTCACTTTTTCAATTAATGGATATCCGTAGCTTTTATAAGATCTAAAATTGTCTGCGTAGGATTATCACTTTTAAAAACAAAACTTCCTGCCACCAGAACATCGGCTCCCGCTTCTACCAACTTTTTTGCATTCGCGGAGGTAACACCACCATCTATCTCTATTTCTGTTTTTGCACCCTTTCTCGTTATTAATTCTTTTAAGGCCTTTATCTTATTATAGGTGTTCTCTATAAAAGATTGTCCACCAAACCCAGGGTTTACGCTCATGATCAATACAATATCAATGTCATTGATGATATCTTCAAGTAGCTTTATATTGGTATGTGGATTCAAGGCCACACCCGTCTTCATTCCATTAGCTTTAATAGTTTGTAATGTTCGGTGCAAATGGGTACAAGCTTCATAATGTACGGTTAGGATTTTAGCACCCAAAGCGGCAAAAGTTTCAATATATCGATTGGGATCAACAATCATCAAGTGAACATCCAAAGGTTTCGTAGCATATTTCTGAATAGCCTTAATTACGGGCATCCCATAGGAAATGTTTGGAACAAAAACACCGTCCATCACATCAATATGATGCCAATCCGCTTCGCTTTTATTGACCATTTCAACATCACGTTGTAAATTTCCGAAGTCAGCTGCTAACAGTGATGGGGCAATCTTGGTCTTGGTCATTTTTCAGGTATTAACGAGTTCTCAACAAAAATAAGTATTTGTTCGCCGAACATGGGCAAATGTATAACTTCTTACTCCAAGGTGGGTACGCCCTTACTTTTTAAAAGTATGTTTACTTTGCTTATGTTTTGGTCCAATATACTTTGTAATTTGTTCAATTGTACCTCTAAATCATTAGATAACTCATTGAATACTTTATATGCTCCATCAGTAGGCTTTGCTTCGCCAGATTCTACACTTCTTCGCAGTGATGCCAACCTATTATTCAATTTAATAGGGAAGTTCAATGGATCTTGATTAGACTGGTTTTTTACTTGGTACAAATCTTCCTCTACGTCCTTAAGGGCTTCAATAAAAGGTGCGATTGTTTTGTTGTACTCCTTTGCAGTGAATTTTGATTTTTTTTCCTCAAAAACTGATTTAATCTCTCGAATTTTAATTACCGCTGCATTTGCCGCACTTGTTTTGTTCATTATCTTATTGGCCAACTCAAATTGTTCGTCTAAATCTGCCTTTGTAATGCCCTTTAGATTAGGGTTCATTTCAATTTCAAATTCATACGTTTTTGCAAAAGCTCCGGTTTTCATTTTTACCTTATACGTCCCAAGCGGGGCTTTTGGTCCTCTTGCCGGTCTTGCGCTCCAAATAATCATACCTTCAAAAGTAGTTGCTCCCGGATATCTCAAATCCCAGGTGAATGTATTTATGCCTTTGGCCGTAGTCGGTTTAGAGGATCCTCCCCTTAACCAATAGGGTAAATCGGGGTCAACTTCATATTCAGGTTGGCTTCCTGAAAAGCTATCTATTAATGAATCCTTGGAATCATATATTTCAATGGTAATCGTATCTAACTGCTCTTTTAAGTAATATTGAATGGTAGCATCGGTTATGCCTCTGATAGCATTTTCTGGTTGAAAAAGAACGGCTTTCTGTTCTTTCATGTCCGGAGCATACTGTCTTAGTGGTTGTATATCGTCCAATATCCAAAAACCCCGGCCGTGGGTGCCAAGAACTACATCATTATCCTTTATGACCAAATCCCTTACAGGAGTATCCGGCAACTCTAATTGTAGGCTTTGCCATAAGTCTCCATCGTTCATGGAAAAATAAACGCCATGTTCCGTTGCTAGAAAAAGTAGACCTTCTCTTTCAGGGTCTTCCCTAACCGCTCTTGCAAAATGTCCATCGGATATTCCATTTATGATTTTTGTCCAGGTCTTACCATAGTCATGAGTTTTGAACACATATGGTTGTCTATCATCTACTTGATATCTATTAGCGGCTACGTATAGCGTACCTGGATTATGTTTTGATTCGTCTATAATACTTACCCTAGAAAATTTAGGTAGTTCCTTTGGGGTTATATCTTTCCAGTTCTTACCACCATCACGGGTTATGTGAATTTTACCATCGTCAGAACCGGCCCAAATGGTATTGATATCATGAAAGGATGGAGCTAATGCAAATACCGTAGCATAAATTTCTGGTCCGTTCATATCCATGGTAATAACGCCACCGGTTTTACCCAAGGTTGTGGGGTCCGCATACGTTAAGTCGGGACTAATTTTTTCCCACGACTGTCCATCATCAGTAGTTTTCCACACGTGTTGTGAACAGGTGTACATGACATTTGGATCTTGAGGGGCAAACATTATGGGGAAAGTCCACTGCCAGCGTTCTGGCAAAGCACTTGCTGGCTCTCCGGAGAAAAATCTTGGATATACCTGTATATCACGAGTTTGTCCATTACTTCTATCGTATCGTGTTAGTAATGCTCCTTGGCTACCGGCATAAAAAATATCCGGTTTCGTAGGGTGTTGTGTTATCCAACCACTTTCACCGCCCCCAACGGCATAATACCAACCATGATTGGGGCCTCTGGCTTGCATGTGTTCCCAATCATCACTCGGAATGGCCAAGGTACTATTGTCCTGTTGTGCACCTGCGACGTGATAGGGCACATCACTGGTTGCCATGACGTGATATAATTGTGTGGTAATATAATTTTCCTCTGTCCAAGTTTCACCTCCGTTCACACTTACAATACCTCCACCATCGTTAGAAGAAATCATACGTTTTGGATTGTTAGGGTCGATCCAAAGGTCATGGTTGTCGCCATGGGGAACCTTTATTTCTTTATCAAAGGTTTTACCGCCATCGGTCGATTTCCAAAAATCTACATTGAGGCCATATACGGTCTCTTTATCCAGGGGATCAGCATAAATTCTGGAATAATAAAAAGCGCGTTGTCTTAATTTACGTTCGTTATTGGTCATTTCCCAGGTTTTTCCACCATCGTCCGAGCGAAAAACACCGCCTTCATTGGCTTCGACTATGGCCCAAACCCGATTGGAATCTACAGGCGAAACCGTTACTCCAATTTTTCCCAACGGGCCTTTTGGCATACCCGGATTTTCCGTCAAATCGGTCCAGGTTTGACCTCCATCTATCGACTTCCATAATTTACAGTCGGGTCCTCCTCCCCACATTTTCCATGCCTTTCTTTGTACCTGCCAAGTACTTGCGTAAAGTACGCTAGGGTTGTTTCTGTCAATAATCAAATCTACCGCACCTGCTTTGTCACTTACATATAAAACCTTTTCCCATGTAGTTCCTCCATCAATACTTTTAAAAACACCTCTTTCTTCATTGTCTCCATATGGATGACCAAGGGCGGCAACATAGACAATGTCAGGATTCGTCGGGTGAATTCTAATTCTTGATACGGCCTGGGTTTCTTCGAGACCTAAATGTTTCCATGTTTTTCCGCCATCCGTTGTTTTGTAAACCCCATCGCCTTGGGTTATACTTCCCCTCAGCTGAACTTCTCCCATACCAATATAAATGATGTCAGGATTCGTTTCAGCAATAGCGACAGCTCCTACGGACGAGCTCGTAATTTGCCCATCTGTAACCGGTTTCCATTCATTACCGCCATCCGTTGTTTTCCATAAACCTCCTCCAGTTGCACCAAAATAGTATTCGTTAGGCCTACTTGGACTACCTGCCGAACCTAATGAACGTCCGCCACGTTCTGGGCCAATGTTACGCCATTCCAATTTTTCATAGAAGGAACTATCGATAGGAGGATTATTATCTTGGGTCCATCCCAATGTGAAACAAAAAACTAAAGTGAAAAACAAGGTAAGTTTTGATATTGAGTACATGAAAATTGAATATTATATTTTATATGAAAAGTAATAAATGTCCAACTAAAAATAGGTATTTAGGTACTAGATAGGAAGAAAATACAAGTGTATTGAAAGTTTCTTTTTCAATTTTTAGGAACTTGATAATATTCACCTGTGTTTTCTAGTACATTCTATTAAACTGAAAAGCAAATTATAGGTTTGACAACGCTATTTATAGCTTTCATGATTTTCATCACCACCAGATTCTAAATATTTGAACAGGTCTTTGACTTCTTGTCTGTTTAGTCGGTTTAACAAGCCCCCTGGCATAGGTGAAATAGGGGATGGCCCTCTTTCTTGGACTTCTTCTTTTTTTATGATTACCGTATACGTCTCGTTGTATGGGTTAGGCATTAAAATTATTTCCTCCTCGTTTTCAGACTTTACCCTTCCCGCTAAATTTTTACCATCTTTAAGTTGAAATAAAGTATGTGCATATTGATCAGAGATTTCATCATTTGGACTAGCAATGGCGTTAATCAGGTCATAAGTACCAAACTTGCTGTATGCCTGGGTAAGGTCCGGTCCAGCAGCTCCACCTTCGCCACGCATTCTATGGCAAAGTATGCACAAAGCCGCTTCAAAAGCTCTTTTTCCATCTTCGTAGGAACCACCCTTCAAATCTTCGTTGTATACGATATCCTGTAAATCTCCAGCTGTATATATTTGTCCTGGTCCCTTTGGTTGTGGTAAACCTGCTACTGCATCAGAAGGGGAATATTCCCCGGAAATCTGTTTGAAGTATTCCTTATCAGCGTCGGGCACATGCGACATCGCTCTTTGCCGTACATTTTCCATATAGGCTTTAAAACTCATTCCTCCTTTACTGCCCAAAACATCATAAAACCATGAAAAATATTTTTCCCTAAGCGCTTTAGTCCATCCTTTTTCCGCATTACTTAACAACATACCGTAGTATATCGCCTCACTTGGAGGCATCTTGGCAATCACTTCCCTTATGACCTCTCCATATTGTTCGCTGCGCAAAGTAGTTTCCTCATCCAATAATTCTACGCTTTCAGAAACTGTTTTTTCCTCAGTATGTTTTAATAACTGGTTAACGAGACCCTCTGTTATGCCATCGGCTTTCAAATACAGCAGAATTTGGCTCAACTCTTTATTCACACTGTTGTCGGCATGGGGAAAATATCGATTTAGTTTTTTTGCAATCCTAGTAGAGACCGAAGGGTTTGGTTCTCCCATTCTTATAAAGGAAAGGGAATAGGCCCTTAGAAGTGCCAACTGGTTTTCCTTTCCAAGGTTTTCCAAGTTAATGGGATTTAATTTTTGATAAATAAGTTGTTGGTTGTTTGGGTCGTCCGTTCTAGCTACCGCTATGCTGGCATTAATAAGCTTTGTTTGGTCGGTTTCTGAAGTAAATCGGTTTTCCCACATATTAAAAGGGGAATTTTCCAGGACCATTCGGGCTGCGTACCGTATAAAACGATCTTCATTGCTTAAATTATCCCATGCCATTTCTATTCCTTCTTCACTTGGGTTTTTCTGAAAAGACTCCAAGGTATGACGAAGCTCCCGAAGTTCTTTGTTTTCATCATTTGATATAGTTTCGGATGAGGTTTCACCTTCATAGGACAATCGATAAAGGTGCGAATCTAAATTCCTTCCACCGGTGGCAAAGTATAAGTTTCCATCTTGTCCGGCAATCATATCCGTTAAGGGTAATGGAGTACCTGAGAAAAACTCCTCTCTTTTGGCTTCATAACTACTTCCTTTTGGAATTAAATCGATGAAATATACCGTGCCAAAACTCCAATCCATAACTAAGAGGCCATTTTTATACTTGGCAGGAAATTTTAAGGATGACGCTGAAAGGACTGCGGTGGGCGAACCTTGCTCAAGATTATGTACGGCGGGCAGGTTATCTGGGTAGTAGGCGGGCCATTTTCCGGAACCCGTTCTCCAACCGTATTCGCTACCTGGCGTAACATGACAAATGCGTGTAGGCCTGTACCATGGCATTCCGATATCCCATTCCATGTCCGAGTCGTAAGTAAATAATTCTCCATCATTATTAAATGCGATATCAAATGGGTTTCTATACCCAGCTGATAATAATTCCCATGCTGTGCCTTCCGGATTGAACTTTGCAACCCAACCGCCAGGTGCCTTAATGTCATTTGCGTGTCCTCGGGCATCCAAATAGGGAGTAATTAGGTTGTCTTCGTTCCAGTTGTTGGGTAATCTACTGTTTTGCTTTAGCTTTTCCGGTACCAATGTGTGGTTTCCGGCAATAAAATAAATTTCTTTTTCATCCGGTGATAAGACCAAACTATGAGGGCCATGCTCACCATTTCCCTGCAATTTTAAAAGCATTTTACTTTGATCTAAAATGCCGTCACCATCCGTGTCCTGAATTCTATAAATACCACTGCCATATTCGGTATCGTCCTCCCATCTTTTATTTACCGAAACGTATAAACTATTGAACGCCCAAAGCAATCCATGGGCTTGACCAATTTCAATGTTTAAAGGGGTTACCTCTTTTTTGGAAAGGTCTCCTCCTTTTTCGGGAGGAGTAAAGGAATATATTTTACCGTATTGATCGCAAGAATATATTAAACCTTCCGGACCTTTTGCCAGTGCCACCCAAGACCCTTGCTCATTGGCACTTGGATGATATATTTCTTCAAGAGAAAAACCTTCGGGGATATTGAATTTGATTTCGGAGTCCTCTTTTGAAATGTCCTGATTGGACTCATTTTTACATGCGTTATTTAACACAATTGCGATAACAATTGCGATTATCTGAAGTACCTTTTTGTTCATGGAAAATTAAGTTGGTCTGTTAACACCTAAAAGATACAAAACTTACCAAGAATATTTTTAGCGGTTTTTATAAATTCTGAATTTGTCGCACTCCTTCATAAGTGGTTACAGCAACGGCATTGGATAAATTTAAACTCCTGATTTGGGGACTAAAAAGCGGAATTTTATAGGTTTGGCTCTGGTATTTGGTAAGAATTTCTTCGGAGAGACCGGAAGATTCCTTACCAAATATCAAAAAGGTTTCATCTTCATATTTTGCATTCCAATAGTTTTTGGTTCCATGTGAAGAAAAAAACATTAGTTTTTTGTCGGCATTCGCTTTAAAAAAATCAGAAACATTATCGTAGAAAATTTTATCTAGATGTACCCAATAGTCCAAACCGGCCCTTCTTAGCCTTTTATCCGAAATTTCAAAGCCAAAAGGTTTAACCAAGTGTAGTGTGCACCCCGTTGCTAAGGCAAGTCTTCCGATATTTCCTGTGTTATTCGGTATCTCTGGCTCAATTAAAACTATATGAAGGCCCATATTTAATTCAAGGTTTTTAAATAGAGGTTTTCGACTTTTCGCCTTGCCCATGGTGTTCGCCTGAGAAACTTTAGGCTGGATTTAATAGAAGGATCTTTTTTAAAACAATTTATGTTTATTTCATTTGATAACTCTTCCCATGTATAAACTTGGGTAAGATGTTCTAAGATGGTAACCAATTTTATACCATGTAAGGGATTGTTTTTTTGGGTCATGAGCGATCTTATTTTGTAAAAGCTACTAGCATGGATATAGGAGGCACATCTATATAGTCCTTAATCACTTTTGAACCTTTAAAATCAAATTCCTCTTTGTATACAGCTAACTGATAGGGTTTGTTTAATTGATATCGATAGGGCGATTTATTAGCATTGTAAACTACCAAGATTTCTTTCCAATCATCTTGGTTTGCATGGTTGCCAATTGTATAGGAAACTAGGGCATCCTCGACTATTTGAAATTTCAGATTATTCTGAACTTCCTCAGCACTGGACATGTGGAAGGCCGGATGGCTTTTACGAAGAGATATTAGATTTTTAAAGTATTGAAATACAGCCTTATTTTTTACTTTCAAGCCCCAGTCTATGCGATTAATACGGTCAGGTAAATTATAAGAGTTATGTTCTCTATCCTTAGACCTTAAAAATTCGACTCCGGCATGCAGAAATGGAATTCCTTGAGATGTCAATACAACGGCATTGGCCAATTTATGCATGGCTTTAAGTTCAACTTCACTAGACTCGGGTTTTGAAATCATTAATTTGTCAAACAAGGTATGATTATCGTGGCAAGATGTATAAGAAATAGATTGCCAAGGGGTCAAAGTCCAAGGCGCATGCGAATAATTAACACTGTCATAGTTAATTTGGGAATGTTGGATGCCACCAACAATTCCGAATTTAATCGATTCTTCTTTGTTTTCGCCTCCATTTACAAATCCTGTATCCATATCCTTAAAAACAGAACCTTTTAATCCGTCTCTGATATCGTCGCTAAAGGCAGCTATTTTTGGAAGTCTTTGCATATTTTTTTTCAAGGCTCTATTATTTTGAGGTAGGGGAGAACCCTTTGCTGTCCATCCCTCACCGTATAAAAGGGTATTAGGATTAATTTTAGTAATCTTTTCGGCAATTTCGTTCATGGTTTCAATATCGTGAATACCCATGAGATCGAACCGGAAACCATCGATATGATATTCTTTGGTCCAATATGTGAGCGATTCTAGCATGAATTTTTTCATCATCACCCTTTCCGATGCCGTTTCGTTCCCACAGGCAGCGGCATCCGAGTAACTGCCATCTTCCATATGGCGATAATAGTAACCGGGAACTTCCTGATTGAATAATGATTCTTCCGTTTTCCCAGTATGATTGTATACTACATCCATCACTACCCCTATTCCATTATCGTGAAATGTTTTTATCATTTGTTTATATTCCTTGATTCTTACTTCAGCATTAAAGGGGTCAGTTGAGTAGGAGCCCTCAGGAACATTATAATTTTTGGGGTCATAGCCCCAGTTGAATTGTGGAGTATCCAAGTTTGCTTCGTCAATGGAATAATGGTCAAACGATGGAAGTAGATGTATATGAGTAATACCTAAGACTTTTAAATGATCAATTCCCGTTTTTATATTTTCAGGTCCTACTGTACCACCTTCCGCCAAACCAATAAATGTTCCCTTTTTTTTTGCCCCCGAATTGGGGTGAATCGTCATATCCCTTATATGTAATTCGTAGATTATGGCTTCATTGGGTGATTTCAATACAGGTCCCATATCATTTTTCCATCCTTTTGGATTTGTGGTGTTCATATCCAAAACCATGGCTCTAATTCCATTTACCCCAGTAGCCTTTGCATAAATGCCTGGAGTTTTATCCAACCATTTATCTTTTGTTTTTGTTTGAAATGTATAATAAGTCCCATTTAAATCTCCAGTAATAGTTCTATTCCATACACCATTTTTAAGAGGCTTCATAAGATGGGTTGCTATAGGCTCAGAATTGTTCCCTTTGTCAAATAAATCAATCCTGACCTTAACTGCTGTCGGGGCCCATAGGTTAAAAGAAGTTTCGGTTTTGCTGTATTGTACCCATAAATTGCTATTTTCTGCGGTGGGGTAGTTGTCGTAGTTTTTTAAATTGATTTTGGGATTACAGGAGATAATCAATAGTGTAGTGATTAGGAGAATTGAAAATAACTTCATTAGTAGCTTACTTACGGTCAAGATAAGAAAGTTATCCAAATCGGCGATGCGAAGAAATTACTGTTTTATATTCAAAATGTGGATGAAAGATTTAAAATGAAAAAACTCCGGTAATCAGCCGGAGTTTATTCATCAATCAAAAAACGAACAGTCATGATAAACTGTTGTTACCGTTAAAATTACAACTAATATGCCAATATTCCAATTTAAGGAATCTTTAACGTGTAATTTTTCTAGTTAGCCAAGATAAGTCTTTAGTATCTTACTTCTAGATGTATGTTTTAGCCTACGTATGGCCTTTTCTTTAATTTGTCTCACCCTTTCCCTTGTAAGGTCAAAAGTCTCTCCAATCTCCTCCAGGGTCATAGAATGCTGACCTGCAAGACCAAAATACAATCGAATAACGTCAGCCTCTCTTGGGGTTAACGTTTCAAGGGCACGCTCAATTTCCGTACGTAAGGATTCGTGCAACAATTCCTTATCGGGATTTGGCGATTCACCACTACGCAATACATCGTAAAGGTTAGAATCCTCACCATCAATTAATGGAGCATCCATAGAAACGTGACGACCAGAGTTCTTCAAAGATTGTTTTACGTCATCTACGGTCATGTCCAATTCTTTTGCAATTTCTTCAGCAGAAGGCATACGTTCGTGCGCTTGTTCCAAGAAAGCAAAAGTTTTATTGATCTTGTTAATAGATCCAATTTTGTTCAAAGGCAGTCGTACAATACGGGACTGTTCTGCCAATGCTTGTAAAATAGATTGACGGATCCACCATACGGCGTAGGAGATAAACTTAAATCCCCGCGTTTCGTCAAAACGCTGTGCAGCTTTGATTAGGCCAAGGTTTCCCTCGTTAATCAAATCCGGTAAAGTAAGACCTTGGTTTTGATACTGTTTTGCAACGGATACCACGAATCTAAGGTTGGCTTTAGTTAGTTTTTCAAGAGCGATCTGGTCGCCTGCCTTGATGCGTTGTGCCAACTCTACTTCTTCATCAGCGGTAATCAAGTCAACTTTTCCAATTTCTTGTAAGTACTTGTCCAAGGATGCGGTCTCCCTATTGGTGACCTGTTTTGTAATCTTAAGCTGTCTCATGAATAAAAATTAAGTTCAATTTGCATAGACTGCATATACTTATACGTAAAAATCTTTCGAATGTTACAATTCGAGGTAAAAAACTTTCTTTTTCCGTTGAAATACAAAAAAGCCCCAACGATATAAGTTGAGGCTTTTCTTCTGTATAAGAATTAAAAACTTAATCCCTTTTTGGTTTTCTATCACGGTTTCTGTCGTTACCACGACGATCGTCCCTACGCTTGTTATCACGGGGTGGTCTTTCCTTAAAACCTTCTGGTTTTGGCAAAAGTGCCTTTCTCGATACTTTGTCCTTGCGTGTTCTGGAATCTATCCCAAAGTATTTTACATCAAAGACATCACCCATGTTTACTACATCGGAAACATTCTCCGTTCGCTCCCATGCCAATTCTGAAACATGCAGTAGTACTTCGTTACCAGGAGCATCCATATATTCAACAACGGCACCAAAATCCAACATTTTAATGACTTTTACTTCGTAAACGCTACCTACTTCTGGTTTGAACATTAAAGAGTCAATTTTGGCAAGTACAGCATCTATACCTTCTTGGTCCGTTCCAAGAATTTCAACGATACCTTCTTCGGTAACAGGATCTTCATTGATTACGATAGTCGTATCTGTTTCTTTCTGAAGTTCTTGTATCACTTTTCCTCCTGGTCCGATCAACGCTCCAATAAATTCATTTGGAATGATACGTGTAACCATTTTTGGTGCGTGCGCTTTAACGTCTTCGTTTGGCGCTGCAATAGTGTCAGTAAGTTTTTCGAGTATATGTAAACGACCGTCACGAGCTTGTTTCAATGCTTTGACCAAAATCTCATAGGACAATCCTTTCACCTTAATGTCCATTTGGCAAGCTGTTATACCATCCGCAGTCCCTGTTACTTTAAAGTCCATATCTCCTAAGTGATCTTCGTCACCCAAAATATCGGATAGTACCGCATATTTACCAGATTCGGTATCCGTAATCAATCCCATAGCGATACCGGAAACAGGTTTTTTTAATTGAACACCTGCATCCATTAGAGCCATTGTACCGGAACAAACCGTCGCCATTGAAGAAGAACCGTTAGACTCCAAAACTTCGGATACAACCCGTACCGTATAAGGACAGTCCTCAGGCACCATTCCTTTCAATGCTCTTTGCGCCAAGTTTCCGTGACCAACTTCCCTTCTGGATGTTCCACGAATAGGTCTTGCTTCCCCCGTTGAAAAAGGAGGAAAGTTATAGTGTAGGTAGAAGCGCTCTTCACCTTCGTAGGAGGGCATATCTATCTGATTGGAATCTCTAGAGGTTCCAAGTGTTACTGTTGCAAGAGCCTGAGTTTCTCCACGAGTGAAAATTGCAGAACCGTGTGTGGAAGGAAGGTAATCTACTTCGCACCAAATTGGCCTTATTTCATCTGTTTTACGGCCATCCAAACGTAAACCTTCATTTAGGGTAAGGTCCCGTACAGCGGCTTTTTCAGCTTTGTAGAAGTACTTGGAAATCATTCCGCCATATTCCTCTTGCTCTTCTTCCGAAAACGATGCTTTTACTTCTTCCTTGATTTCGCTAAAGGCCGCGCTTCTTTCATGTTTGGCAGAACCTGCTTGTGCAATTGCGTAGACCTTATCATAAGCCATGTCATGAATTTTTTTGGCTAATTCTTCATCCTCGCTTTCTGGCTCATATTCCCGAACTTCTTTTCTGCCAAATGATTCGGCCAATTTCATTTGAGCGGCACATTGTACTTTAATGGCTTCATGGGCAAACTTGATAGCTTCGGTCATTTCCTCCTCGGAAATCTCATCCATTTCACCTTCTACCATCATCACGGAATCCGCAGAAGCACCGATCATCATATCGATATCCGATTCCGCCAGTTGAGCTCTCGTAGGGTTAATGACGAACTCACCATTTACACGACCTACCCTGGCCTCGGAAATAGCACATTCAAATGGGAAATCTGATAACTGTATAGCTGCTGACGCTGCCAAACCTGCCATAGCATCGGGCATTACTTCATCATCATGTGACATGAGTTGAATCATTACCTGTGTTTCGGAATGATAATCTTTTGGGAAAAGAGGACGCAATACACGATCCACTAAACGCATGGTCAATACTTCACCGTCGCTTGGTCTCGCCTCTCTTTTGAAAAACCCTCCTGGGTAACGACCTGCAGCAGCAAATTTTTCGCGGTAGTCTACCGTCAACGGAAGAAAATCCACATCACTTTGTTTGTAGTTGGAAACAACTGTACATAATAACATACATTTTCCAGATTGCACAACAACAGAACCATGGGCCTGTTTTGCCAATTTTCCGGTTTCGATAGAAATTTCCCTACCGTCACCAAGGTCTATGACCTCTTTAAATACTTTTGGAATCATAAAATTTGATTAAAACCTGAATCTATTTTCAGGTTCGTTAAACAATGGTCTTTCCGACATGTCTTATGGTCGGAGTTGTTGTGTTGTTGTATGGACCAATGAAAAACTATGTGTAGCTTTTTGTGTTTGTCTATTTTTACTCCTTAGACTTGGAGCATATTTGAAAAAAGGGGATGGCTAGCCATCCCCTTTTTTATTTATTTTCTAATACCAAGCTCTTTAATAAGCTCTCTGTATTTTACGATATCTTTCTTTTTAAGATAATCCAGTAAGCTTCTACGCTTACCTACCAATCTTACCAAAGATCGCTCTGTATTGTAATCTTTGTGGTTGTTTTTAAGGTGACCGGTCAAGTGATTGATTCGGTGTGTGAACAAAGCTATTTGTCCCTCTGTAGAACCTGTGTTCTCTGCTTTACCGCCATGTTTCTTAAATATGTCGGCTTTTACTTCTTTGGTTAAATACATTCCAATATTATTTTAAATGATTTTTATGTATCCGATTGATTTTCAATCAGGGCGCAAAGATATATCTTTTTTTATAATCTTTAATGAATTTTTCGAATTAAGCCTCTGCCTCTATTTTTCGAATGGGATTATTCTGGATGAGGTCTATATATAGGTTGATGTTCTTTTTTAAATTCTTTCTGTGGGAAATAAAATCCAAAAATCCATGTTCCAATAAAAATTCTGAAGATTGAAAACCTTCCGGTAATTCTTTACCCGTGGTATCCTTTACAATTCTTGGACCTGCAAAGCCTATCAATGCACCAGGTTCTGCAATATTGATATCTCCCAACATAGCATAGGAAGCCGTGGTACCTCCGGTTGTAGGATCAGTACATAAAGAGATATATGGTAAACCAGCTTCTGCAAGTTGTGCTAATTTAACCGAGGTTTTTGCCAATTGCATCAGGGACAAAGCCGCTTCCATCATTCTTGCTCCTCCAGATTTGGAAATCATTACAAAAGGAACTTTTTTCTTAATGGCATGGTCGATTCCCCTAGCTATTTTTTCACCGACCACACTACCCATGGATCCCCCAATAAAAGCAAAATCCATACAACAGATAACGATATCCTTTCCCAAGGATTTTCCATATCCAGTACGAACGGCATCTTTTAAACCCGTTTTTTTCTGGGCGGCCTTTAATCTGTCACCGTACTTTTTAGTATCCTCAAACTTTAGAGGGTCTTTAGAGGAAAGTTTGGCATCTAATTCAGTAAACTTGTTATTGTCAAATAGAATCTGAAAATATTCCTTACTTCCTATACGGACGTGATAATCATCCTCCGGACTTACATAAAAGTTTTTGGCAAGGTCTTCCGATTCTACAATTTTTCCGGTGGGAGACTTGTACCAAAGACCCTTTGGAGTGTCTTTTTTTTCTTCTGTCGAAGTTTGGATTCCTTTTTCCTTTCTTTTAAACCAAGCCGTCATGTCTTCCATTTTAAATTTATTCTCGAAATTTAAAGCGTATTCACGTTATTTAAGTCTTCAAAGGCTTTCTTTAAACGCTCCACAAAGGATGTTTCACCGTGTCTAAGCCAAACCCTAGGGTCGTAGAATTTTTTATTAGGTTCGTCGGCACCTTTAGGGTTGCCTATCTGAGACTGTAAATAGTCTTTGTTATCCTGAACATAGTCCCTTACACCTGCCAGAAACGCATACTGTAAATCGGTATCAATGTTCATTTTAATAACCCCATAGCTGATACCTTCCCTGATTTCCTCAACGGTTGAACCCGATCCCCCATGAAAAACAAAATCGATATGATTAGGACCTACACCGTATTTTTCTGATACATACTCTTGAGAGTTCTTAAGAATTTTCGGAGTCAATTTAACGTTACCTGGTTTGTATACCCCGTGAACATTTCCGAAAGCAGCGGCGATTGTAAACCTATGGCTTACTTTTGAAAGTTCTTCGTAAGCATAAGCAACTTCTTCTGGTTGCGTGTACAATTTTGAATCGTCTACATCCGAATTGTCTACACCGTCCTCTTCTCCTCCAGTAATTCCCAATTCTATTTCCAGGGTCATCTCCATTTTGCTCATTCGCTGAAGATATCCCTTACAAATCTCAATATTTTCTTCAATCGGTTCTTCTGAAAGGTCGATCATATGAGAACTGAACAATGACTTTCCAGTTTCAGCATAATGTTTTTCACTGGCATCCAATAGACCGTCAATCCAAGGAAGTAATTTTTTAGCGCAGTGGTCGGTGTGTAAAATCACCGTTGCTCCATAAGCTTCCGCTAATTGGTGTACGTGCTTTGCGCCCGCTACCGCACCTTGTATTGCTGCATTCTGCCCTTCATTGGAGAGTCCTTTTCCAGCATTAAATTGAGCACCTCCATTCGAAAACTGAATAATTACAGGTGCGTTTAGACTAGCGGCAGTTTCTAAAACTCCGTTGATCGTATTTGATCCTATTACGTTAACTGCCGGTAATGCAAAACCTTTTTCTTTTGCATATTTGAAAATATCCTGTACCTGATCTCCGGTAGCAACTCCCGGCTTAATATTGTGAGCCATAATCTCTTTGGTCTATTTAGTTCTTAAAAATGTGCAACAAAAGTAATAAAACAATTATACTTAGAAGGGATAGTTTATGCCAATTTGCAATACGGAATTTGCAAAATTGTAGTCCCTAAACCACCTTTTAGATGGAATTTCGGCCGGATTATACGTCTTAAACCCTAGGTCCAATCGAAATAAGAAGTAAGTAAAGTCATAGCGTAAACCGAACCCCGAACCTAACGCGATATCCTTTAAAGACTCCAAACCATTGAAGGTAGCATCTTCGTTCTCCACATCGTCAAATACATTCCAAATATTACCGGCGTCTGCGAAAATAGCACCGTTTAAATCTCCAAATAAAGGAAATCGATATTCCAAATTAAGGGCAAGCTTTAGATTTGCTTCATTAAAATCGTTCAATGCAGAAGTTCTTCCAGGGCCCAAAGAATATGGGAACCAAGCTCTATTATCATTGGAACCACCGGCAAAGTAACTCCTTACAAATGGTATATTATTGGAATTGCCATAAGGTATTGCAATTCCGAAAAAGCTTCTTGCTGCCAATACGTTGGATCGGGAGAGATCCCAATACTTTACATAATCGAATTCAGTTTTAATGTATTGAGAGAAGGGAACATTAAATACAAGTAATTGCCCATCCTCATTTTCATTAAAGGGCACCAAATTGGAAAATCCGGATAAGAGGTTCCCTGCACTTTCTATCTTAAACCTGAATTGATAAAAATTGTTATCTAAAATACCATTACGGTTGTTTTTGTTAAAGGTATAGTTGGTGGTGAAAATCAGGTTGTTTTCTGTAAGCCTTTGTCTTCGCTCCTCAATTCTACTCACTTGCCTTGTGTCATCCGAAAAAATTGGGGAAACAGTTCCATTCAAGATGGCTTCGGTAAATTGAGTAGTTCCTTCGGGTGTATCTGGGTTGTCGTCCGGGACTATTAACCTTGGATTATCGGTTCCTTCCACGGTCTCGAAAAAAGACGCTAATTCTGGAAAAGTTTGGGAGGAATCCCCAGGGTCATTTGGGTCTAAATATCCGTCATAAGCATCTGCGATTTCATCCAATTGCTCGTAGGTGTTTCTGTAAACACTAAAGAACCGGTTTCTATTTACATTTCTTACAAATTGTATATTAAGTAGTTCAACAGCATGTTTTTTAAAGTCGTCCGGTGACCAATTGTAGCCTAAAATCGTATTGAAAGTTTGCTTATCGAGACCAATATTTTTTTGGAAACTGGTGCCAATTGCAATTCTCGTCTTAGGTAAAGTATAATTAGGAATAATATTGGATGTATTGATAAAGGGGAACCATATTCTTGGAAAATCTAGGGAAATATCCCCCCCAATTTCCGAGAAAAATTCATCTTGGAAAATTTCGGTGCTTAATAAACCAAAAGTACCATCAGCTGATATACTTAGATTTTCTGCACCTTTAAATATATTTCGTATTAAAAGAGAAGCGCCCATACCAACTCCTATCCTACGTAAGTTAGATCTGCTTACCTCAAAATTTGTACCTAAAGAATACTTTGGCTTTGGTGCAAGATAAATATTGGTGTTCACCTGATTTTGGGTGCTATCTTCTTCAAAGATGATATTTGGATATTTGAAAATATTCAAACTATTCAACTGCCTTGAGCTTCTAATCTTGTCTAAATCCCTATAAACACTGTCTTTTTCAAAGAAAATCGCATCATCTAAAGTCTTTGGCTTTATTTTAAATTTACCAGAATAATAAATGGTCAAATCCTTATAGATAACAGAATCGAGAGGTGCGTTGTTGGTTGTGGATAGAAAATTGGTAAAGACCTTAATTTTGTTAATTCTTTCAACTTTATACTCTGATGTAGTAACTTGATTTTCACCTCGTCTTCTGAGGTCACCAATGTTCAAGTTGATATTCATTTTTTGGTCATCAGCGGCTTTTACGGTATCTCTCTCAATGTCAAAAGTGATAGAACTTTCTTGAAAATTTCTAATACCGTTATTCCTGAAAATTGTAGTTAATCTTTCCCGTTCCAAGGTGAAATTGTTAAGGTCGAATTGATCACCTCTTTTTATGAGGGATTCACCTGCATTTAAAAAATAGAGAGAGTCAATTGCTTTGGATGAAATGTCATTGGAAAGGGAATCTATCATGTAAGGTTTGCCCAAAGAAATAACATAGTCAACTCCAGCTTTTCCTTTTTGGCTTGTAGAATCAATAGTATAGGTAGTACTATTGTTAAAGTATCCTTTACTGTTGTAAAATGCACTTAACCTTTCCAGACTTCTTCGGGTTTGTGTGGTATCTAAAATAACTGGAGCCTCACCAATATCTTTTAGCCAAACACTTAATCCTTTGACCAAGAATGATTCCCCGAGTCTATCAACCTGTTTTTCCGACAGTATATTCGTTAATCTTTTTTTTCGATTGGGTTTTTCATTCAACCAGGCCTGGTATAATGAATCAGGGTTTTCCTTTGCCAAATTGTAAAGATTCAGACGAAGCGGATATCCCAAAAGAGCTGTGTTTGTCTTTTGATAAATAAGACTATGAACATCCTCGTTTTTAACCTTGGCAGAGTCCACCAATATGGTGTTTTTTACCACTAAATATTCGTCCTTTTCAACCTTTTTTAAAGAGTTACAGGATGTGAAGGATATTGCCAGTAGCAAGATTAAGCTTATTTTAGCTATGTAGTTTTTATAGCATGCTACGGTCCTCATAGAAATCAAAAATACATCATTTGAATGGTTGTAAAAAGCGAATTGAAACTTATAAAAAACCTACAGCAAAAAAAGTACCGAAATGAATACGATATGTTCGTTATGGAGGGTAAAAAGGCTGTTGAGGAAATTTTCAATGCTGGTTTTAAGGTGTTCAAATTGATTTCTACTGGGCAACTTTTAGATTTAAACAAGGACATTTTTGTAGAGGAAATATCCATGAAAGCACTGAAACAAATCAGTAGCCTTAAAAACCCTAATGGTGTTTTAGGGGTGTTTTATAAAAAAGAAGCGGCCTTAATGGAAATAAATGACTGGGCAGTTGCGCTAGATGGGATTCAAGATCCTGGAAATTTGGGTACAATTATAAGGTTGTGCGATTGGTTCGGTATAAAAACCTTGATTTGTTCCAATGATACTGTGGATTGCTACAATCCCAAAGTACTGCAGGCCACTATGGGGTCAATTGCAAGGGTCAATGTGCATTATTTGGAATTGGAAGACTTTTTAGAGAATATAGCATTACCGGTCTTTGGTACTTTTATGGATGGTGAGAATGTGCACGATTCACATCTTCCTGAAAAAGGGGTGTTAGTTATGGGAAATGAGGGAAATGGTATATCTCAGCTAGTTAAAAAACTTTGTAACCATACATTAAGAATACCTCAATTTGGTGAAGAATCTACAGAAAGTCTAAACGTAGCTACCGCAACCGCTATATTTTTAAACGAAATAAAAAGGGCCTAATTACTATATCTGCTTTATTCAAATGTAAAATTGATGAAGATTCCCCTTGTTTTCATGGAGTCTATATTTCCGGTCCATGGACTATTGGGGTCATTGTCTCTAATCAGTTCGTCGGTAAGTGCGAAAACACCTCTAATGGAAGGGCTAAATTTAAAGTATTCCAAATAAAAATCGATTCCAAAACCTAGTTCATAATTATAAACCCACTTGGTCATCCGAAAAGTACCCGTTCTGTTATCGTCCAGGCTAGCCTCGTTACTACCTAAATTTAGCGACATTGAACCTCCTCCTATTAAAAAGGGTTTCCAATTGCCCAATCTTTTTGTGCTAATTTTCAATAGTAAAGGAAAATTTATGTAAGTTGATTTTACTTCTCTTATGGCATTTGCCGAAACTTGTTCGTTTTGCGGAATTTTGGTAAAGCCTAGATTTCTAGACGTATAATGTAATCCTGGTTCCAAACGAATGTCCATATGATTGTTAAGTCGCATTTCTCCTATGAGCCCAACATTGAACCCTATAGTTTTGTCTATAAGTACATCATCCAAAGGTCCAGGTAGATCATCTATGTAATCAAATTTGAAATCGTATTGGTTGAAACCTAAAAAGTAGCCCCAGTTAAGAAACTTTTTATCCTCGTTTTCCTTGTTAAGAACTGGATTTTCGTTGAACTGCGCATGTAATGCAGGATTTAACGTCAAAACTCCAAAACATATGAATAGCCATTTCTTCATTTAATTAGATGTCAATCGTTGTTTAGCCCTCTTTTTTGCCGACATATATAGATGCTACACCAAAAGTTTGGGGCTGGTTTACTACATCTATAAACCCGATTTCCCTTAAAATATTGTTGAAGTTTTCTCCGTGTGGAAATGCGGCTGCAGATTCACTTAGATAACTATATGCGGAATTATCTTTTGAAAATAGTCTTCCAATAGCGGGTAGGATGTATTTCGTGTAGAATCGGTACCCTAGTTTAAATGGGGTTTTGGTGGGTACCGATGTTTCCAATATTGCCAAAGTGCCACCAGGTCTTAAGACACGGAGTATTTCTGCTAATCCAATTTCTAGATTTTCAAAATTTCTTACGCCAAAGGAAACCGTCACGGCATCAAATGAATTGGTTTCAAAGGATAGATTTTCACTGTCACCAACAATCATTTCAATGATCGGAGATAGGTTTTTTTCTTGAATTTTTTTCTTACCCACATCTAACATACCAGGGGAAATATCCAAGCCGACTATTTTTTCGGCACCTGTATTTACCATGGCGATAGCCAAATCTCCAGTTCCGGTAGCAATATCCAAAATTGTATTAGGGGACTCCTTTTTTAAAAGGGCCACGACTTTCTTACGCCATTTAACATCGATTCCAAAAGAAATAACCCGGTTCAACCCGTCATAATCTGTAGATATTGTATCGAACATTTGGGTAACCTGAGCCTTTTTTCCCAGATTAGAACCCTTGTAAGGTGTTACTTTTTTTGGCATTTGCAAAATTTTGGGCAAAGATACAATTTAGGGGAGGTATCTTATGATTTTCGGAAAATTCCTTTATCGATTAATTAACGCTTAAAAGCTTGAAAATAAATTGAAAGCTCATAAAATTATGTAATTTTGTACGCATTAAATTACTTACTTATAAAACTTAGCTACTGTCCCATGGGGTACAGAGACTGAAAATAAATTAATTTTCAGAGAGCTAGCTTAAGACTTTAAATGAAAATAATAATTGCTGGTGCGGGTGAAGTTGGATTTCATTTGGCGAAACTACTTTCTTACGAATCCCAAAATATAACACTAATAGATACCAATAAGGAAAGTCTGGCATATGCTGACAATCATCTGGATATTCGTGTGCTTAGAGGTGACGCAACTTCTATTTCAATCCTTAAGGATGCTTCGGTACAGGAGTCTGAACTTGTTATTGGGGTTACTTCTTCAGAGACCACAAATCTGACTTTATGCATGTTGGCAAAACAATTGGGTTGTAAAAGAACCATCGCGAGAATTTCCAATACGGAATTTATAGATAATAAGGAATTACTGAAATTTTCGGAACTGGGTATTGACGAACTGATTTCACCTGAGGAGCTCGCAGCTACGGAAATTCAATTGCTTTTGAACAAATCTGCATTTAATGACACCTACGAATTTGAGGAGGGTGAGCTGATTATGGTAGGAGTTTCTCTGCCTAAATCCGCACCTTTCGTTGGAAAAATGGTGAAGGAGGCCGCCAAGGTTTTTCCAGAATTGCATTTTATGCCGATTGCCTTACAAAGGTTGGGTACCCAATACACCGTAATCCCCAGGGGAGACACCTATTTTAAAGAAGGTGACCAGGTTTACTTTATCACCGTAAAGGAAGGTGTGGACGAACTTTATAAACTAACGGGAAAAAAGAAAGAAGATATAAAGAACGTAATGATATTAGGTGGTAGTAAGGTCGGTTTTAAAACGGCGAGAGACCTTTGTTCCAAACGTTTTAATGTCAAATTGATAGAGAAAAATAAAGAAAAGGCTTTTGATTTGGCGGATGACCTTCCCAATGCACTGGTTATCAATGGTGATGGAAGGAATGTTGAGCTGTTAGATGAGGAAAGTTTGGATTCTATGGATGCTTTTATAGCGGTAACGGGTAATTCCGAAACCAATATAATGTCCTGTCTGGTAGCCAAATCGAAATACATAAAAAAGACAATTGCCCTGGTGGAGAACATGGATTATTTTCAGTTATCCCACTCTATTGGAATTGATACGCTTATTAATAAAAAGCTGTTGGCGGCCAATAATATTTTCCGACATATTAGAAAAGGAGAGGTAGTTGCATTGATGCGGTTGAACAACCTTAATGCGGAAATATTGGAGTTTATTGTTAAGCGGGATTCCAAGGTGACAGGTTCCATGATTCGGGAACTCGACTTTCCAAAAGATGCCACTATCGGTGGTGTGGTTAGGGACGGAGAAGGTATTATTGCCTTAGGAGGTTTTACGATCAAGGCAGGTGACCGAGTGGTTGTATGTTGCCATCCCGAGCAAATTCCAAAAATTGAACGAATGTTCCTTTAGAATGCGCCTGAATTCAAGAATTATTTTTCATTTGATGGGACTGTTATTGCTTTGCAATGGCGGTTTTATGCTATTGGCTGCCTTAATCAGTGGCATATATGCGGATGGGGCAACTCTAAGTATTACCCTTGCATCCGTCACTACTATGTTTGCAGGTGTATTTGCCATGTATTATACTAGAGGTCACCGTAAGGAGGTCAAACAAAAAGAAGGATATATTATAGTAACATTTGGTTGGCTTGTCATGTCCATTTCAGGAATGCTACCTTATATTTTTTCCAGTGCTATTCCAGATATTACCAATGCCTTTTTCGAAACAGTTTCAGGGTATACGACTACAGGCGCATCCATAATGGATGATATCGAGTCCATGCCGGAAGGAATTTTATTTTGGAGAAGCTTAACCCATTGGATAGGTGGTATGGGGATTATTGTATTGGCGATTGCAATACTACCTCTATTAGGAATAGGAGGTATGCAGTTGTTTTCCGCTGAGGCTCCAGGGCCAAGTGCGGATAAACTACACCCCCGAATCACGGACACCGCAAAGAGGCTTTGGCTTATATATTTTGGGTATACAGTCGCTGAGACCATATTATTAAAAATCGCCGGGATGTCTTTTTTTGATGCGGTAAACCATGCTTTAGCGACATTGTCCACTGGTGGATTTTCAACCAAGAATGCGAGTATCGCTTATTGGAACGACCAACCCTTGATTCAATATATCATAATTCTTTTTATGTTTTTGGCAGGTAGTAATTTTGTCATGAGTTATTACGCATTTAAAGGTAAGATTCAGCGGATTCTTATGGACGAGGAATGGAAATACTATGCCCTTGCAATACTTATATTTTCAATTGTAGTATCTGGAGTAATATATTTTAATGCCAACATTACGGAGGACACCCCGGGATATCCTATGGTTCTTGGAAAAGCGGAGAGTTCGTTCAGGCATGCCACATTTCAGGTTATATCCGTAATAACAACAACAGGTTTTGTTAGTGCCGACTTTACACAATGGACTCCTTTTTTAACTGTCTTTTTCTTTGGATTGTTTTTTATGGGTGGATCGGCTGGTTCTACTTCTGGCGGAATAAAAATAATGAGGCACCTATTAATTATTAAGAATGGACTTTTAGAGTTTAAACGAACCTTACATAGTAATGCCATTATACCTGTACGCTATAATAATAAAACGGTTAAGGAAAAGATAGTGTACAACATCATAGGTTTTTTTGTGCTGTATATGTTGTTGTTTATTATTGGGGCTTTGGTCTTGGGTATGTTGGGCTTGGATTTTGAATCTGCAGTAGGAGGAGCAGCGTCCTCTTTGGGTAATGTGGGACCGGCGCTAGGTAGCTTAAATCCGGTAAGTAATTTTAATGGATTACCTGACTTGGCAAAATGGTGGTGCGGATTTTTGATGTTAGCAGGTAGATTGGAACTTTTTACAGTGCTCATCCTGCTTAATCCATATTTCTGGAAGAGAACATAATATTTAAAGTTAAATGTATTGCATAAAAAAAGCACTCAAATAATAATTGAGTGCTTTTTTATTTTTGTTCCTTCTATTATGAAATCGCTTTTTTGATTCTGGAAATCGCTTCTTCAATTTCCTTTACCGAGGCAGCATACGAAATTCGAATACAGTTGCCATTCCCAAAAGCATCACCTGTTACGGTGGCTACATTTGCATGTTCCAATAAATACATGGCGAAGTCAGATGCATTATTGATTTTAGTACCGTTCAAGGTTTTACCAAAATAGGCGGTAACATCCGGATATACATAAAAGGCTCCCTCTGGTTCATTGCATTTGAAACCAGGGATATCGTTCAATAAATCCAGAATAAGTTTTCTACGTTTTTTAAACTCATCCACCATATATTTAATACGGTCAGGAGATTCCTCTAAAGCAGTAATTACAGCCCTTTGAGCAATACAGTTAGCTCCACTGGTCACCTGTCCTTGTAATTTGTTACAAGCTCTGGCGATATAGTTTGGAGCACCAATGTAACCTATTCTCCAACCTGTCATGGCAAAGGCTTTTGCTACACCGTTCACGGTTACCGTTCGGTCATACATATCCTCAAACTCTGCCATGGAAGCATGTTTGGTAACACCATAATTTATATGTTCGTAGATTTCATCACTAACCACAATAATTTGAGGATTCTTTTTAAGAATATCGGCAAGTCCTCTAAGCTCTTCTTTACTGTAAATAGAACCGCTAGGGTTGCACGGCGAACTGTACCAAATCATTTTGGTATTTGGGGTTATGGCCGCCTCCAGCTCTTTTGGGGTCATTTTAAAGTCGTTTTCAAGAGAGGTTGGAACTTCTACAGGAACACCGTCCGCCAATTTTATAATATCCGCATAGCTCACCCAGTAAGGGCATGGAAGTATAACTTCATCTCCCTTATTGATGACAGCTTGAGCAACATTGTATAAGGCTTGCTTGGCTCCCGTGGAAACTACAATTTGAGAGGGTTCATAGCTTAAATTATTATCGCGTTTGAACTTTGTTATAATTGCACTTTTCAACTCCGCATAACCATCAACGGGTGTATAGGCGTTATAATCGTCTCTAATAGCTTGGATGGCCGCATCTTTTATGTAATCGGGGGTGTTGAAGTCGGGTTCTCCCAAACTTAACCCGATAATATCCTTACCTGCTGTTCTTAGTTCACGGGCTTTAGCAGCCATTTCTAATGTTGCGGACGGAGTAAGACTATTTATTCTATCCGAAAGTTGATTGCTCATATCTTAAAAATTACTAGTACTGTAAAGTAGGCTGTTTGCCCAATTCCTTTAAATGTTTGAAGTGCGAAATTATAGCTTTTCTAGTAGTTTTATATTCGTGATATGGTAAATTAAATTCCTTTGCAGTCTGTTTAACAATTTTTGAAATTTTTGTGTAATGGACATGACTGATGTTTGGAAATATATGATGCTCTACTTGATGGTTTAGGCCTCCCGTAAACCAATTGACTATCTTGTTTTTAGTTCCAAAATTAACTGTGGTAAACAATTGATGAATTGCCCAGGTATTTTTCATAGATCCTTTTTCGTCCGGCAATGGCGTATCCGCATGGTCAACGATATGCGCTAATTGAAAAACCACACTCAGGATAACTCCCGCTACATAATGCATTAAAAAGAATCCAATTAGAATTTTCCACCAAGCAATGTCCAAAACCAACATAGGTAATACAATCCAAATAGTAACGTATAGTATTTTGGTGATTATCAATGTACTCCAATTGATAGTCGCACTAGGCAATTTGCCATAAGATAACTTACGCTTCATATAGCGATACATTTGCTGAAAGTCCGTAGTAATCGCCCAGTTAAAGGTCAGCAATCCATAAAGGAGTACCGAGTAGAAGTGTTGAAATTTATGATATTTTTTCCATTCCGCGTGCTTGGAGAATCGTAAGATTCTGCCAGCTTCCATGTCTTCATCATGCTCATGTATATTCGTGTAGGTGTGATGCAGTACATTGTGCTGTACCTGCCAATTGTATACATTTCCGGCAAGTATGTAAATACTACTTCCCATAATTTTGTTCACCCATTTCTTGTTGGAATAGGACCCGTGGTTACCGTCATGCATTACGTTCATACCAACACCTGCCATTCCAACGCCCATGGTAATGGTTAGAAGTACATTGGCCCAAGTTGGTAATCCTAAAGTTAAAATAAGGAAATAGGGGGCTAAAAACAGGGTAAACATGACAATAGTCTTTAAATGCAGTTTCCAATTGCCTGTTTTTTTAATTTTATTGTTTTTGAAATAGTCATTGACCCTACTATTCAAAGTTTTGAAGAATTGGGTAGAATCTTTTCTGGGGAATCTGATGGCTTTGTTTTCCATAACCGGTAATCTATAAGTTTTTATTTATAACGCAAAGTATTTACAAATAATTGGATGGGTTGATTAAAAAGGAAATCTTTGCAAGAATGAATTTACAATTTTTTAGATAATACAAATATAAGCATGACAAGTGAAACCGTTTTTAAATATTTTCCCAATTTATCGGAAGTGCAGCAAAAGCAGATTATTCTTTTAGAGGAACTTTATAAAGATTGGAACCAAAAAATAAATGTAGTCTCTAGAAAAGACATAGATGAATTATATCTAAGACATGTGTTGCATTCTTTGGGAATTGCCAAAGTTCAGGAATTCAAAAATGGTTCCGATATCATGGATGTAGGCACAGGTGGTGGTTTCCCTGGGATACCTTTGGCCATATTGTTTCCTGAGGTTAATTTTACTCTGGTAGATTCCATTGGAAAGAAAATAAAGGTGGTGGACGAGGTTGTAGAAGGACTTGGCCTCAAAAATGTAAAAACTAAAAATATGAGGGTTGAAGAAATACCCAATAAGTTCGACTTTATTGTTAGTAGAGCGGTAGCCGCTATGCCTACGTTTGTTCACTGGGTGAAAGGAAAAATTAAGAAGGAGTCCCAACATGAAAGAAGAAATGGAATCCTGTATTTGAAAGGTGGAGACTTGGAAGAGGAATTAAAAACCTATAGAAATGCCGAAATTATGAATCTCACAGATTATTTTGACCATGATTTTTTTGAAACGAAGAAAATTGTTTATCTCCCCTTGAAATTTAAGGGTTAGAATCCTAAAGGCTTAATAAACAATAATAACTTGGTAATATTTCTTGGTATACGACCTAAGTAAATTGGAAAACACTTGAAATTCAAATCATTTTCTGTAAGTTTTAAATTAGAAAACCAAATAATGGACCTAAGTTTTATTTTAATTTACGGAATTGAGCTTTGCGAATAAGAGTTTCAATATAAAAATTAGTCTAATTTGCAAGCAAAATCAGTAGGTCTAAAAAGAACAAACCTTTTTTCAATGCCATTTAACCTAAAATTCTCGTCCCCCAAAAATCCAACAGAAGTTCCAGAACAATTTAGAATTGGTATAACTTTGCTTGCCAAGGGGTTACAATCGTTGTAAATAAATATTGTTTGTCCATCACTTTTGGCCTGTTCAATATAGCAGTATACGGCATCTGCGGAAGTATCGTTTTTTCTTCTCTGAATTTCAGACCTTAACCATTCCAAGTCTTCAATTGGATTTTCAACATCACATGCAGAAATAACCGTCACATCATCATTGTTGCAGCCAAAGGCTAGAAGTCCTACTAATATAGCGGCCAATGAAATCCTTTTCATATCAATATTTTTGTAAGGATGAGGTTTCTGCTTTTTGGTTGCGCAAAATTAACCTCAAATCAGGGTTCTTATTTAAGCCGAATTAATAAAGGTAGAATTCTATTTACTCCGAGGCGGTACTACTCCGTTGGATTTCGCAAAGGCTATTTATTGGTTTTTGTGTTCTCCATTTTGCCGGATAATTAGAAGAGTGCCTTCTAGTTGATTCTTCTTCATAAATCCAAAATCTACTTCACTTCCTAAATCATCACTTTCCGCTTCGACCACTTTGTATGGCATCCAGGAACTAGACTTTAAAAGCTGTTATAACTTTATACTTACCTGTAATTTTTCCAAAAGCCAAGATATTTATTCTTCAAGTGGGGTGCCCTCTTTTTTTGTTCCAATAAATAACTGGTGCTCTTTACTTGAAGTAATTTATCTGAAACAGGTTTATTTCCTTTTGTGCCCTAAAGTTAATTCCATTTTAAGCGAAAGCTTCTGCAAGTTGTGTAACTTAATCTGAGTCCACCTTGTTCATTACGTGAAACAAAATATTTATAAAGGCTTTAATCGGGAAAGTATAAAGGTATTTTTTATTAAAAGGACGGTAACTTGGAAGAGGACTTAAAACCTATAGAAATGCCGAAGTATTTAATTTAAGAGTTTATTTTGGCAATGATTTTTTTGAAACGAAAAAAGTAGTTACCCCCCCAATAAATATTAGAGATTAACTTTAGCTTTAAAGACTTAACATGCTGTTATAACAGGTTCGACATTTCTTTGCGTATCTGGTTAGAAAGTTCCACACATGTGAACTAAAATTATGCTTTTTAGATTTCGAATTTTGATATTTTTTATTTATTGTTTTCATAACCTGATATAGTATAATTAAAATTAATTAATTTACAATAAATTAACGTTAAATTTACATTGATATTGTGATTTATAAAGTCATATGAACAAAAAAGCGCCAGAAAGGCGCTTTTAAATTTTTTTGAAATTGTCCTTTTCTATTCACTCCATGGTGGAACTACTCCGTTAGACCTTGCATAGGCTATTAATTGACCCTTGTGTTCTCCATTGTGCTCCATGATTATCAGAAGTCCTCCCAATTTATTCATCTTCATAAATCCAAAATCGACTTCACTTCCTAAATCACCACTTTCTACTTCGCCTACTTTGTCCAGCACCCAAGCATTGGATTTTTTTAGAGCCGTAATAATATTGTCTTTTCCCGTAATTTTACCTAAAGCCATGATGTCAACGTCTTCAGGTGGGGCAAACCCCATTTTTGAACCAATAAAATAATTGGCACTGGCTACATGGAGAAGTGCATCTGCAACGGAATTTACACCTTCCATTGGTCTCCAATCATATTGGTCTTCAGAGAAAGCTTCGGCAAGTTGTATAACTTGATCTTGGTTTCCTTTAAGGAGTCCTTGAATCGTGTTCTGTGTTAAATTCTCTTGGGCGTATGTAAGTCCGATGGCAAAAAACATACACAAGAGTGAAAATAATTTTTTCATTATAGTGGTTTTAAAAGTTGAAAGGTGTTTCCGGTTTATCCGGAAACACCTTTAAATGTAATTAAAATCTACTTTAGAATTTTGATTTTTAGTTAAAATAACTTTTGTAGGCTAGCCCATAAAAGGATATCGATAATCTTCCGGAGTTACAAAAGTTTCTTTGATCAATCTAGGAGATACCCATCTTAAAAGGTTTTGTGCCGAGCCGGCCTTATCGTTTGTTCCAGATGCCCGTGCGCCGCCAAATGGTTGTTGGCCAACTACCGCACCTGTTGGCTTATCATTGATGTAAAAATTACCTGCACTGTTCTGAAGCGCCTTGGTTGCTTCGTCAATTGCGTATCTATCTTGGGAAATTACGGCACCTGTTAATGCATATTCAGAAGTGCTATCTACCAACTCCAATGTTTTGGACCAGTCTTGATCTTCGTAGGCATAAATGGTAACTACAGGCCCAAAAAGCTCTGTTTCCATTGTGGTGTAGTTCGGATCCGTAGTTAATATGACCGTTGGTTCTATGAAATATCCTTTGGATTTGTCGTACCCTCCCCCAACAATAATTTCAGTGCTATCGTCTTTTTTGGCCTGATCGATATATTTGGCAAGCTTATCAAAAGCACCTTCGTGGATTACAGCGGTGACAAAGTTGCTCATGTCTTCTGGCGACCCCGGTTTATTGAACGATAAAACATCCTTTTTAACCAGTTCAAGAATTTCTTTAGCTGTAGATTTTGGGAGATAAACCCTGGAAGCTGCGCTACATTTTTGCCCCTGAAACTCAAAAGCCCCTCTGGTTATGGCCGTTGCAACTTGTTGTGGCTTGGCAGATGGATGTGCGATTATAAAATCCTTTCCACCTGTTTCGCCTACAATCCTGGGGTACGTTTTGTAAGTATGTATATTATTCCCAATTTGTTTCCAAAGTTCTTTGAATACGTGGGTAGAACCCGTAAAATGTATACCTGCAAAATCTGGGCTCGCCAAAATAGTCTCGGTAATCATGACGGGGTCACCATAGACTACGTTAATTACGCCGTCTGGCAGGCCTGCTTCTTTGAACACATCCACGATTACTTTGGCCGAAAATATTTGACTATCACTAGGTTTCCAAACCACTACATTTCCCATCATTGCGGCACTTGCTGGTAAATTTCCAGCAATTGCAGTGAAGTTAAAGGGAGTAATGGCATAAACAAAACCTTCTAAAGGACGATATTCGACACGGTTCCATATGCCTTCAGAAGAATCTGGTTGTTCCTCATAGATCTGCGACATATATTCCACATTGAACCTTAAAAAGTCAATCAGTTCACATGCCGAATCTATCTCAGCTTGGTGTATGGTTTTTGATTGGGCGAGCATTGTCGCCGCGTTTATCTTAGCGCGGTATGGACCAGCAATTAACTCGGCTGCCTTTAGAAAAATGGCAGCCCTTTGTTCCCATGTCAAATTCGCCCATGCATTTCTTGACCCCAAGCAGTTGGAAATAGCATTTTCAACATGTTGCTTATCCGCCAAATGGTATGTTCCCAACGTGTGTTTGTGATCGTGTGGAGGGGACATAGGTTTGGTATTGTCTGTCCTAACCTCATTGGACCCAATATACATTGGTACGTCCACCATACTATTATAATAAGATTTATATTGTGCTAAGACTTCATCACGCTCGGAAGAACCTGGAGCATAACTTTTTATTGGCTCATTAATGGCAGCCGGTACCTGGAAAAATCCTTTACCCATGGTCAACTTTATTTTTTAAATTAGTAGTTGTCCAAATTTACTAAAAGGGTATTGTACTAAAAACTAAATTCAGGTTAAAACCTATCTAGTTTAATGCGAATGGAGCACTAAATTTAAAAGTAGGGATGTAAACCCTGAAGTTTTCGGTTGAGGAAAAGTTGATCATGTTGTAATGTCCCTTCATAGCACCAATTGGAGAGGTCAATAAACAGCCCGAATTGTAGGTATGTGATTCTCCAGGTTTTATGACCGGTTTTTTACCGATAACGCCTTCACCATCCAAAGTCTCTATATCATTTAGGGAATCATAGATTCTCCAATGCCGAGAAGTTAGCTGTACGGAGTCCTTACTCTGGTTTTCTATGGTAATAGTATAGCCAAACGCATAGTGCATTTTATAGTTTTTGAAGAAAGTGCCTTCAAAATTAGTTTTCACCGAAATTTTAATGCCTTTGGTAACTTGTGTTGTCATAATTTTAAAAAGTAATCATACTGCCCGCAAACAATAGTGCCGCTCCTATAATAGCTAATATAACGAAAATAGTGTTCAAGAATATATATTTAACAATAGTTTTAAATCTACCCTGCTGGTAAAAATTTCGCATGGCCTTATAGAGGTAAACTGCAAAAATCAAAATAAAAATACCACTAGTGTCAATCTCAAAAACAGAATCGATCAAATAGCTAACAATGAGCAATATAAAGAACAATGATTGATTGTGAAAACTAAATATTAAATGATCGGTATAAGTGTACTTTTTTCTGATATAGACCAGCCAAATAAAGATGGAGAATACTGGTAAATAAAAGAATGTCATAAAAGGAAGTTTAGAGAGAACGGAGCTTAAATAGGCCCCGGGTTGTCTTTTGACCCGAACTAAACTTTGTGCGGTATTAAAGGATATTTTGTTATGCCAAGTGTCTTCTATCCCATATTTGGTTTTTGCATCATCAAAAACATATAAAGTGTCCTTTTGTATTAACGTTGTGAATATTTCCTGTTTGCGAAATAGGGAACTAAAAAAGGGTTTTTTTGAAGCTGTTAGAAGTTGTTTTTTAGGGTCAGCAATTATAAGGGAATCCCTGACCTTTAACTGTTCTGAAATTCGATCATTTAATTCTAAGGAGTCTAGTTCGGCCATTGCTTTTACCCTTTCTTCCTCACTATCCCCGAAATCTAAATCTTCAATCATGGAACTACCAAAATTTACGGGAAGTTCGTTTGGTCCGGATCCAAACCTATCCAATCGATCAAAATCTCCCGATAAGCCAATGAGCAAAAAATAGATAATGGCCAAGCTTAAAAGAAACCTGAAAGGATTTGTATACGAAATTCGTTGACCAACAATGTAATCCTTGGTAATTTTTCCCGGTCGAAGGAGTAGTGCCGCAAGTGTTCTTAATAATCTGGAGTCGTAGGAAATAATATTGGAGAAAAACTCTTCGAAGAAATCTACTAAGGTTAATTTTTTTGTGCTATTGGCCTGGGAACAGTTTGGGCAATATTTATCACTTATATCCAAAGGATGGCCGCAGTTTAAGCACTCTACTCCCCTGAATTTTAATTTATACCGGCCTGTTGTATTAACACTTGGTTTGGTTTCCATAGGACCTCTTTATCAAATGTCAGCATTTAATTACTGATGGTTCTGGAATTTGTGGAACCGACTCCAATTATACTGTCGTAAAGATCTCCAAAATTTCTGTAATACACTAGGATAAGATAATTGTTCTCCGTAAAATGAAAATTACCGCCAACCGCATTCAAGTTCAATGCTCCAGCATCATTCTGGGTAACGTACTTGTAATTATAGAAACCCTGTTTCATTTCTAAAGTGGCTTCCATCATGCCGTTGTCTTCATTGTAGGTCATTTTATTCTCCTGCGTAAGGGCATAGTTGTTGAATTTTCCAAAGATATAGACGTTGTCAAGGGCTAAGGTTTCTGTATAAGGAAGACTAAAGTGCACTTTAGTGTATTCGGCCTCTCTGGAAGCATTTTCGCCTTGTAGGGTTCTTATCACAAAATCACCATTAATATCGGGAAAATAAGTATACGGTTCATTTGCCCTATAATCATCGCTGAAAAGATAGTGGTTGTATAGATCTCCTATCTCTATTCTAGCAATCTGTGAGCTGGGTGCCCGCAAATCACTAGTGTCGAATAATAAATACTCATTTCCGCCAAAAAAAGCGGTCTCCTGATCATATTTGTATACCAATTCGGATCCCAAGGTAAATTGTGGTTTTATATTGTAAATGGCAGTATCCCAATAGTTATTTTGTATAAGTGCTACCTTAACCTCTTGTTTAGGGTTTACCAATCTAAAATTTCCTGCATTGATTCTGAATTGTACGACCTGTTTTTCGTTTAAAAAATTAAAATCCCTTGAACGTTTTACTTGAGCAGCTACTTTTACAACATCCTTATATACGATGAACCTTCTTGAAAACTGTAGCTCGTAGCTACTATTGTAAATTTCCAAAAGGTAGTTGCCGGTAACTTTGAAGCGTACATTTTCGTTGGGGATGGAAAGCTGATAATTGGAGTACGTTTCCAAGGTTGTGTAGCTATTTTCATAATTTATGATTCTTTGGTTGTCTATACCATCCAAATACTGGGATTTTAATAGACTTGATGGAGTCCAATCATAATCGCAATGAATGATTTTGTAATAATAATCCTGTTCATTGGCCATTAAATCATCAAATTCCAAATAAATCGACTCCCCGATCTGTACCACTGGAAACTGATCGTCCGTAGGTCCTCTAAAGACAATTGATTTTATGTTTTGTGGAGGATTTTTTTCCACTTGAACTTGGCCCGAAAGACTTTGTAGGCATAGAAAGCCGAGAAGGGTTTGTTTAAGGAATAAACGCATTTAACAATCAATTTTGGCTTAAAGGTAAACAAAAAGGATGCCTAAAAAATTAACATCGATGGAATGCCGAAATTATGGGACAATTATTATGAAAACTTTTCATTAAGTAGTAAATTCGCACCAAATTTTGTTAACCTAAGGTCTACAATAATATGTCAAAAGACATTCGAATTAAAAAAGGACTGGACATCAATTTGGTAGGAGCTGCCGAACTGACTACTTCAAAAGCAGTCTTGAGTAATGTTTACACAATAAAACTTGATGATTTTCACGGGATAACCCCAAAAATGCTTTTGAAAGAAGGTGCCGAGGTGAAAGCTGGTGAACCTTTGTTTTACAATAAGAGTATCGAGGAAATGTTGTTCGTGTCTCCGGTTAGCGGAGAGTTGGTGGAAATTGTTAGAGGTGCAAGAAGAAGGATTCTTGAGCTGAAAATTTTGGCCGATAAAACTCAAGAGGTTGTTGAACACAAGAAACTGGATCTGGAGCAAGCTGGCGGAAAAGATGTGAAGGTGGCTTTATTGAAATCGGGGTGTTGGCCTTTCATTAAGCAACGTCCTTATGATGTAATTGCAAATCCAGATACTAATCCAAAAGCAATCTTTATATCGGGTTATGCTAGCGCACCTTTGACTGCGGACTTGGATTATGTCCTAAAAGGAAAAGAAGCAGAGCTCCAAACTGCTATTACTGCCTTAGGAAAACTTACGCCAGGAAAAGTGCATGTATCTGTGGGCAAGTCAGGGGATTCACCATTGGCCGGTCTTAATGGAATAGAACTACACAAAGTTTCAGGGGTACACCCTGCCGGTTTGGTAGGTACCCAAATAAATAAAATCGACCCCATTAATAAAGGGGAATTGGTTTGGACCGTTTCTCCCCAAGATTTAATTATAATTGGTGAGTTTTTGTTGACCGGTAAGTTTAATGCAGAACGACAGATTGCTCTTGCAGGCTCCTCTGTAAAAACTCCAAAATATTATACGACGAAGATAGGTGCTGAAATTTCTACGTTCCTTTATGCCAGCGGGGTAAATGAAGAGAATTTTAGGGTCATCAATGGGGATGTGTTAACGGGTTCTAAAAGCAGTCCCGATGGTCATTTGGGTTATTATAACAATACCGTGACCGTTATTCCCGAAGGGGATGATTATGAGCTTTTTGGTTGGAACAAACCTGTATTTAACAAAGTCTCTACCACAAGAGCACTTACTTTTTCTTGGTTGCAGCCTAAAAAGAAATATGATTTGGATACCAATACGAATGGTGAGCATAGGGCTTTTGTTGTAACAGGTCAATATGAGGAGGTTTTTCCAATGAATATTTACCCATTACAATTATTAAAAGCCTGTATGGTTCAGGATTTGGACGAAATGGAACAGTTGGGGCTATATGAAGTAGCGCCAGAGGATTTTTCTTTAACCGAATTTATATGTATATCCAAGCAACCACATCAGAAAATTATTCGAGAAGGTCTGGATTTGTTACAAAAAGAAATAGGATAAGATATGAGCATTAAAAGTAAATTGCATGAATTGAAACTGAAGTATCAGGGTAAAAAGATGGCACCCGCCTTCAATGCCTTTCATACTTTTTTGTTTACTCCAAATGAAACTACACATGCAGGAGGTACTCACGTTAAAGCTGCGGATGACTTAAAAAGAACAATGAACACGGTTATAATGGCACTTATTCCTGTGTTGTTGTTTTCAATGTTCAATGCGGGATATCAGCACTACGCCGCAATCGATGCGGCCAATGGTTCGCCAAGAACACTTTCTTTTTTTGAAAACTTTTTAACCTGGGATAATTTTTGGATTGGTATTATAAAGGTCCTGCCCCTAGTGGTTGTTTCCTATGGTGTTGGTCTTATCGTTGAATTTATTTTTGCGGTAATTAAAGGTCACGAAGTTGAAGAGGGTTATTTGGTAACAGGTATGTTGGTTCCATTAATAGTACCTGTAGATACACCCTTGTGGATGTTGGCCGTAGCTGTAGTGTTTGGTGTTGTTATTGGTAAGGAAGTTTTCGGTGGTACAGGCATGAATATTTTAAATCCTGCCTTGACCATACGTGCCTTTTTATTTTTTGCCTATCCTACCTGGATGAGTGGTGATAAGGTATGGGTTCACGGTGCTGTAGAAAGAGCCGGTGGACCTGATGCTATTTCCGGAGAGACAATTTTAGGTTCGTTGGCACAAAATTCAGAGGTAAGTTACTCTATATCCGATATGTTCTTTGGTTTTATTCCAGGTTCTGTAGGGGAAACTTCTACTTTACTAATATTGATAGGAGGACTATTTCTAATTTTTAGTAAAATAGCTAGCTGGAGGATTATGCTCAGCGCCGTAATAGGTTCCTTGGTCATGGGACTTATTTTTAATCAAGTGGTTGAATTGGGTTGGATTACCGAGACTAGCAAATTTTATGGTTTAATGAGTTTCGATTTTTGGAAACACCTGATTGTAGGTGGACTGGCCTTTGGTATCGTCTATATGGCGACCGACCCGGTTACTGGGTCTCAAACCAATCGTGGAAAATGGTTTTATGGATTTTTTATCGGTTTTATTTCGGTAATGATCCGTGTCTTTAACCCGGCATACCCAGAAGGTGTTTTCTTGGCCATATTGCTAATGAATGTTTTTGCGCCGACTATCGACCATTATGTGGTTAAAGCAAACATCAATAAGAGAATGAAAAGATTAAAGAATGCTGTTGTACTTCCAAAAGATACGGACGGCAAAGCGGAAGAACTTAAAGCAGAAACGGTTTAATTATGGCAATCAATACAGACAAAAACGTGTACACCGTAGTGTTTGCTGCGGTCATGGTAATCGTGGTAGGTTCCATCCTTGCCTTCTTGGCAACCGGTTTAAGTGGTAGAATTAATGAGAATATGCGTTTTGAAAAGCAACAAAATATTCTTTATGCCATGGGAGTCAACGAGAATGTGGATGAAGGGAGCGTAAATTTTGTGCCTACGGATGTTGTAGAAGATGAATTTTCACAATATATAACGGAGCAAATTGTAATAAAGGGTGATGAGGTCGTTGATAATAGCGAGGCTTACTTGATTGATATGAAGAAACAATTGGCCTTGGCAAAAAAAGGGGAAACTCCGGAATTACCATTGTTTATTGGAGAAAAGGACGGCAAAAAATTCTATGTAATACCAATGTACGGTAAAGGTCTATGGGATGATATTTGGGGATATATCGCTTTGGATAATACTATGGTGGTCCAAGGTGTTTTCTTTGATCATAAGGGAGAAACACCTGGTTTAGGTGCCAACATCAATCAGCGCTATTTTATGGATGATTTTTCGGGAGAGAGCATTATGTCAGGTACCAGATATGCCGGAATCAATGTAGCTAAGGGCAACAACGACCCTTTAAACAATAATAAGGAGGATAATGAAGTGGATGCTCTGGCCGGTGCCACAATTACAGGAAATGGGGTTTCTGCGATGATTAAGGAAACGGTAAACCTCTACAAAGACTATTTAAAAACTATTAGAACAAATTAATATGGCACTTTTATCAAAAAAGGATGCAAATCTCATTAAGGATCCATTAGCGGATAACAACCCGATTACCATTCAGGTTTTGGGTATTTGCTCTGCACTGGCTATTACGGCCGAACTAAAGGCCTCCGTGGTTATGGCGATTGCCGTAATGTTCGTTTTGGGTGTGGGTAATGTGGTTATTTCAGCAATGCGAAATATTATACCGTCCAAAATTCGAATTATTGTTCAGCTAATCGTGGTGGCAACTTTGGTAATTGTTGTGGATCAAGTACTGAAAGCATTCGCATACCCACTGAGTAAAACTTTATCGGTATTCGTGGGTCTTATCATTACCAATTGTATTATTATGGGACGTTTTGAAGCCTTCGCTTTAGGGAATGGGCTTTGGAGATCATTTTTAGATGGTATTGGAAACTCGTTGGGGTATGGTATTATCTTGGTAATCGTTGGCTTTTTTAGGGAATTATTAGGTTCTGGTACCTTATTTGGATATCCAGTTTTTGGTGACCCCATTGAAAAGACAGGTTTGTATGCCTTTGGTTATGAGAATAACGGGTTTATGATAATTCCACCCGCGGCATTGATAGTCGTAGGTATTATTATTTGGGTGCAGCGTACTAGAAATCCTGCATTGGTAGAAGAAAATTAAAATATACTTATATCTAGTATTATGTTAGAACATATAGAATTATTTTTTAGGTCCATATTTATCGATAATATGGTGTTTGCCGTATTCTTAGGGATGTGTTCCTACTTGGCTGTGTCCAAGAAAGTGGCAACGGCAGTTGGATTGGGGGCCGCAGTTATATTCGTATTAGCGGTTACGGTGCCATTAAACTGGTTGTTGGATAGATATTTGCTTCAAGAAGGTGCGTTGTCGTGGTTGGGACCTGAATACGCAGATTATAATCTTAGTTTTCTGTCATTTATCTTATTTATAGCGACGATTGCGACCATGGTGCAACTCGTGGAGATTGTGGTGGAAAAATTTTCACCTTCACTGTATAATTCCTTAGGTATATTCTTGCCGCTGATTGCCGTAAACTGTGCTATTTTAGGAGGTTCGTTGTTTATGCAATCCAGACAAATAGAAACATTCGGTCTTGCGTTCAATTATGGATTAAGTTCCGGTATAGGTTGGTTCTTGGCCATTTTATCGATTGCCGCTATTCGCGAGAAAATAAGGTATTCGAACGTCCCGGCACCATTAAGGGGATTAGGAATCACTTTTATAATTACAGGGTTAATGGGTATTGGTTTTCAGAGTTTTGGTGGAATGTTGACCGGAGGCGATGATGCCGCGGAGGAAGCTCAGGAAACTGTAATTATTGAAACTCCAGTAGAGGAGAATAATGATGCTTCAAAGAAAGAAATAACTGAAAATAATTCAGAGATCGACGAAAAAGAAATCTCTTATAACAACATAAAAAAATAAGTATGATTTTAGCTGCAAGTACTGGCGGTACGATACTAATCACCGTGGTCTCCTTTTTAATTCTTCTTATGATATTGGTGGCTTTGTTGTTGTTTACAAAAGAAAAGTTATCACCTTCTGGCCCAGTGACTATTACCATAAATGGTGAAAAAAAGATTGAAGTAGGTTCTGGAAGTTCTTTGCTTTCCACTTTGGGTAATCAAAAAGTCTTTTTACCATCTGCCTGTGGTGGTGGTGGTACCTGTATACAATGTGAGTGTCATGTACTTTCCGGTGGGGGTGAGGCCTTACCTACGGAAACGCCACACTTTTCTAAAAAGGAGCTTAACCAAGGTGCCCGTTTGGCATGTCAGGTTAAGGTAAAACAAGATATGGAAATTACCATACCCGAAGAGGTTTTTGGTATTAAGAAATGGGATGCCACGGTGGTAAGAAACTATAATGTGGCATCGTTCATAAAGGAGTTTGTAGTTGAGATTCCTGAAGATATGGGCTATAAGGCTGGTGGATATATTCAGATTGAAATTCCAGAGTGTGAGGTTAAATATTCGGATATTGATATAACTGCGCACCCAGAAGAACATGAAAAACCGGATAAATTTCAGGCAGAATGGGATAAATTCAACCTTTGGCCATTGGTAATGAAAAATCCAGAGACCGTGGAAAGGGCGTATTCAATGGCTTCTTATCCGGCTGAAGGACGTGAAATTATGTTGAACGTACGTATTGCTACCCCACCATGGGATAGATCTAAAAATGGATGGATGGATGTGAATCCAGGTATAGCTTCCTCTTATATTTTTAATTTGAAAAAAGGAGACAAATGTGTTATTTCAGGACCATATGGTGAGTTCTTCATTAATGAGTCCGATTCTGAAATGCTGTATGTTGGAGGTGGTGCTGGTATGGCTCCAATGAGATCCCATTTGTACCACCTGTTCAAAACATTAAAAACTGATAGAAAGGTGACCTATTGGTATGGCGGTCGTTCCAAAAGAGAATTGTTTTACTTGGATCATTTTTATGAACTGGAAAAAGAGTTTCCAAACTTTAATTTTTACTTGGCGTTGTCCGAACCTTTGGAAGAGGATAATTGGAAGGTCAAGGAAGATATAGATGCACCTGGTGATGGCTTTGTAGGTTTCATTCACAATTGTGTGATTGATAACTACTTGAGCAAACACGAGGCACCTGAAGATATAGAATTGTATTTCTGTGGTCCCCCATTGATGAACAAAGCTGTTCAAAAAATGGGAGAGGATTATGGAATACCTGATGAGCATATTAGATTCGACGATTTCGGAGGATAGAAAATAGAATATTGTATTAAGAGAACTAAAAACCGGTATGTTACATATCGGTTTTTTTGGAATAAGATGTAAATGAAACCATTAACGGATCAAGAGCTTCATAATTTGGCCATGAATTTAGTTGGAAAACAGCTAGAAGATGATGGCTATGAATTTTTGTCCATCAATAGTGAATTAAGGAAAAATCCCCAATTTGTTTGCATTAAGGAGAGAAAGATGAGTTTTGTTGTCGTTAAGGCTATAGAGTACCCTGGGGACCCACAAGATTTGGATTTTTTCAGGGCAGATTTGAATAAAATGCGAGATCATGCCCTAAAATTTGAAGCAAGAACTTATTATGCGCCCGTAGGATTGGTTAATGCGAAGGATTATAATTTACCGGTCTATCTAGACGAAGAATATATTGTGGATTATGACGGGTTAATTGAGATTGAGTAATGAAGAAATGGATTGTTTTATTAGCTCTTGGGTTTGTTTCCTGTCAATTCGGAAAAAATGGCATTGTTCGGAACCAAAATACAGGCGCTGCCCTAGGAACCTCATATAATATTATTTATTTGGCTGATGATGAGTTGGATTTTCAAATGGAAATAGACTCCGTATTTAGCGTAGTTAACCAATCCCTTTCCACCTATATACCAGATTCAGATATCTCTAAAATCAACAAGGGTGATTCGTCGGTTGTAGTTGATAAAATGTTTAGGGAGGTTTTTGAACTCTCTCGTAGTATACATGAGGCTACAAAAGGCTATTTTGACCCCACGGTTGGTACTTTGGTGAACGCATGGGGGTTTGGACCAGGTCGTGAACTTAATATGGATAGTCTATCGGTCGATAGCTTACTGAATTACGTAGGTTTTAATAAAGTTTCCATTACACCCCAGAATAGAATTGTCAAGGAAAACACCAATATTTATTTTGATTTTAATGCAATAGCGAAAGGATATGCCATCGATAGATTGGCTGACTTTTTAAATAGTAAGGGGATTGATAATTTTTTGGTGGAAGTTGGTGGAGAAGTAGTGGCCAAAGGTATTAATCTGGAAAAAAACAAACCCTGGGTTGTAGGTATCGATGACCCACAAGTTGAAACAGGTCGGCAACTTAAGTTGTTGATTAATTTGACCGACAGAGCCTTGGCATCCTCTGGTAATTATAGAAAATTTAGGATTGATAGTACATCAGGAAAAAAATATGTCCACACGATAGACCCATTAACTGGATACACCAAAAATTCGAACACGTTAGGGGTTACAATATTAGCAAATAATTGTGCAACTGCAGATGGATATGCAACGGCCTTTATGGCGATGGATTTGGATGAAGCCTTTAAAGTGATAAACTCGAATAAGGACTTGGAAGCTTACATTATCTACCTCGATGAAAAAGGAAATACTCAAGAGTTTTTAACAAGCGGATTTAAAAAGCTTTTGGTGAAGTAGTTACTTTTTAACCAGGGGGATTATTTCTCCTTCGGCTAATCTGTATTTATGTACTTCTTCCTTCGATAATTTGGAAGAGTAGACTATTTCATCAACTTTGAATCCAATAGAACGTAATTTATCAAAGTAGTCCCGCCCATATATACGAACATGGTCATATTGTCCAAAAATTTCAGCGCGTTTCTTTTTGTCGACAATAGAATCATCTTCGAAAGTCGTATTCCTTTTTAAATCCTGTGGTATCTGAAAAATTCCCCAACCTCCGGGTTTAAGGACTCGATATAATTCTTTCATTGCTTGGGTGTCATCTGGTATATGCTCCAATACATGATTACAAAGAATAACATCAAAGCTATTATCTTTAAAAGGCAGGTTGCAAATATCCGCTTTTATATCCGCCAAAGGAGAATTTAAATCGGTGGTCGTGTAATTTAAATTCGGGAGTTTCTTAAATCGTTTATAAAAGGCCTGTTCTGGGGCAAAATGTAGCACTTTTAGGGAATCTGTAAAGAAATTGGTTTCGTCTTTTAGATAAAGCCATAAAAGTCTGTGTCTTTCCAAGGATAGGGTAGAAGGGGAAAGCACATTTTCCCTAGGGTTTTCGTAACCATAAGGAAGAAAGCTTCTAAATGTTTTACCATCTATAGGATCCTTATATATACTCCCTGAATAATAAATGGACAACAGGGGCCTAATCCAATAGCTCAATTTGATTAAAATTGGTCTAGGTATAAGATTAAGGAAAAACTTGAAAATTTTTTTCATTTACTCGATAATCGAGATATTATTTAAACCAAGTGCGCACAAGTGTTATTTAGATAAAGCTTTTCAATATTATGAAGAATATTAAAAGTGTTTATCTATAGATTCTAGGATTGCAACTTCGTCTGTCTAAATTCATCCTCCTCATCTGATGTGATACCGAGGGCATCATATATGTATTTAAAGGTTGAAAGCAACTCAGGTTTACCGTTTACAATTGCGACATCGTGTTCAAAATGGGCGCTGGGTTTACCATCTGCGGTAAGAATGGTCCAGCCATCTTTGAGCTGTTTTATGTTTTTTGTGCCCATGTTGATCATGGGCTCTATGGCGACTGTCATACCCTCGGCAAATTTTTTGCCACGACCTCTTTTGCCATAGTTGGGCATTTCGGGACTTTCATGTAATTTCTTGCCAAGTCCATGACCAACAAGTTCACGGACTACTCCATATCCAAAGCTTTCACAATAGTTTTGAATGGCATAGCCTACATCTCCAACCCTATTACCCACCTTAAATTCTCTAATTCCAATATAAAGTGATTCTTTGGTGACCTTTAGCAATTTTTTGACTTCCGGAGCCACTTCACCAACTTCGAAGGTATAAGCGTGGTCTCCATAATATTCATTTTTTAAGGCACCACAATCAACAGAAATGATATCTCCGTCTTTAAGTGGTTCTTTATTGGGAATCCCATGAACCACCTGTGCATTTGGACTCATGTTCAGTGTATTCGGAAAATCGTACATTCCCAGAAATCCGGGTTCTGCACCATGGTCCCTAATAAAAGTCTCCGCCAGCTCATCTAAATAGAGTGCATTGACACCAGGTTTTATCTCCGAAGCCAACATCCCTAAAGTTTTGGATACAATTAGGGCACTTTCGCGCATCAATTCTATTTCTTCTGCCGATTTAATCTTTACCATAATTGCAAAAGTAAGGTAATTAAAGGATTGGTTAATCCACCAAGGATTTTTGGGTCATATAGGAAGATTGCTTAACCCCCATTAATTTTAATATAGTAGGAGCGATATCGCCCAGAACTCCATCTCGTATATGTTTAATATCCTTGTCAACTAGTATCAGTGGAACGGGATTCGTAGTATGTGCGGTATTAGGTGTACCGTCTGGATTAATCATGGTTTCACAATTCCCGTGGTCCGCTATTACGATAACCGAATAATCATTTTCTATAGCAGTCGTAATAACATCTTTTGCACATTTGTCTACAGTTTCACAAGCTTTTATTGCAGCTTCCATTACACCGGTATGACCTACCATGTCCGGATTGGCAAAATTCAAGCAGACAAAATCGACTTCACCTTTTTCAAGTTCAGGAACAATGGAATCCCTAATCTCATAAGCACTCATTTCTGGCTGTAAATCGTAAGTGGCCACCTTAGGCGATGGGCATAATAATCTTTTTTCACCATCAAAGGGAACTTCCCTACCTCCGCTAAAGAAAAAGGTTACGTGAGGGTATTTTTCGGTTTCGGCAATCCTAATTTGTTTTTTACCTGCGTTGGCCAATACTTCCCCCAAGGTTTCCCTAATGTTTTCCTTATCGTAAACTATATGGACACCTTTAAATGAATCGTCATAGTTCGTCATAGTAACATAGTATAAGTCTAGTTTGTGCATATTTTGTTCATGCATGTCTTCTTGACTTAAAACCTGGGTAAGTTCACGGCCCCTATCCGTCCGAAAATTGAAGAAGATGACTACATCCCCTTCTTTTATTTGGGCGACAGGATGACCTTGGTCATTCGTCATTACTATGGGCTCAATGAACTCATCCGTTGTGCCATTATCATAACTCTCTTGAATGCTTTTACTTATATCCGACGACCTTTCACCTTCTCCATTTACCATTACATCATAAGCCTTTTTAACACGTTCCCAACGTTTATCGCGATCCATGGCAAAATACCTCCCCACAACTGAGGCAAGTTGGGCATTTTTCCCTGGGCAATATGAAACTAAGTCTTCCAAGAAGCCTTTACCACTTTTTGGATCTACATCTCGACCATCTGTAAAGGCATGGATGAACATATTTTCAATCCCAGTGTCAGAACCAGCGGAAATTAACCCCTTTAAATGATCAATGTGACTATGAACTCCACCATTGCTTAATAAACCAAGGAAATGAACCGGTTTATGGTTTTCTTTGGCATATGAAAAGGCATCTTTTAGTGTTTTTTCATCCTTCAAGGTGTTTTCCTTAACGGCCAAATTTATTTTGGCCAGATCTTGATAAACGATTCTACCGGCGCCTAGGTTCATATGGCCCACCTCACTATTGCCCATTTGACCTTCGGGAAGGCCAACATTCATCCCGTCCGTAAGTAAATTCGAATTGGGGTATTTTGTATATAAACTATCTATAAATGGAGTATTTGCTTTGTCCACAGCCGAAACATTGGGGTCTGGAGATTTACCCCACCCATCCAATATCATTAAGATTACCTTTTTGTTCATCTCTTTTGCATAAAATTCGATGCTCAAAAATAATAGGATTAGTTAAGTATAACTAGCATATGCTGGGTCTTTTTGAATTGGATTGCGATATTGTTAAATGTTTTAACGATAAACTGAGTCTTCTGTTAAAATTTCGTTATTTAAGTGTTAATCCTGTAACATTTTACTATTGAAGCAGTCTATATTTATATAATCAGAATCTATTCATCAATTAAATTCATTCATCATGAAAAAAACAATCCTAACATTGTCCATGGGGGTTCTCTTTATGGGCAACGGTCTTATGGCCAAAGAATCATTTTCAGAAAACCAAATTACTATTGAAGACAGCTTTAAAGCCTATGAAATTAGTTCATTTTGTAAGGCCGTCATGCAAGGTGATATTGATACTGTGGAGCGCTTGATTGAACTAGGGGAGGATATTGATCAAAAATCCTTAGGTATGACCCCTGTCATGTTTGCCGCACGTTATAATAAAGCTGAAGTACTTCAATTGTTAATTGATAATGGCGCCAATTTAAAAATTAAGAGCAACCAAGGCTTTTCTGTGACCAAATATGCGGAGTTGTCCAATGCAAAGGAGGCTATTGCTGTCTTGGAAAATGCTATGGGAAGTTAAAAAACTAACAAAACCATCAATCAAAAATGATTAAGGCCTGGTCCAATAATTCGATTAGGCCTTTTCTTTATAAACCTCGCTTGTTCACGAGCCGCTGGTGGATATGGGTATTGTTTCCAAATGAAAAAGAGCATTAATATTGATAATGAGATATTTACCTAATTCAACCATTAAGACAAACTTTCTTAATTGTTAAATTTTTATTATTCTTTTCTTAAAATGAAAAATTCATAATAATTGATACGTAATTTTGATGATATAATAAAAAATTACAATTTTAAAATACTCATATTATGAAAAAATCAATTTTATTTCTTTTGTCAATCGGTATTTTGACCCTCTCGAATTCCTATGCAAATACGGATGTTGCGAACCCTAAGGTTAACCAGGCCCTTATTACTGTTAATGATAATATTAGTTCGCTTTGCAAAGCCGCAATGCAAGGAGATGTCGAAAAGGTTAGAAGCCTAATAGCAACTGGGGAAAAGGTTAATGAAAAATCTTTGGGAATGACACCTGCCATGTATGCGGCGAGATACAACAAACCGGAAGTCCTAAAAATTTTGATGCTGAACCAAGCCAATTTAAATATTAAGAGCGATCAAGGATATACAGTAAAGGAATATGCAAAGATGTCCAAGGCAACGCAAGTATTAGCTATATTGGATTCAAACTCTTAAAACATATTTATCATAATTAGTAAAAAAGCCCATCGATGTCGATGGGCTTTTTTAAAATATACTACTCTAAATAGTGTTCAAGTAAAAGAGTATACGTTAAAATTCAAAACCATTTACTGCTCTATAGGTAAAGGCGTATACAGCCATAAACAACATTAGTGCACAGAATACAGAATAAACTTTTAAAAGTACAACCAGTATTTCCGGTTTACAGTTTTCAAAAGCGCCAACATAAAGATTTTTAAAGTGTGTAAGTGTTCCCATTATAGTGTCTCGTTTAGCTATCGAAAAAATTCGATAGATGTTACTAAATCAAAGCTATAAGGGTCAAATTATATGGTGTAAGTGATTCGGGAAGGCTAAATATAGTAAAAAGAAAAGGTGACAGGTACATTATTTACGTTTAACCGCAAAAATTAACGTTTAACCCTCACCTTGATATTTCTCAATGGCTTCCTTTATTTTTTCAATTCTATTTTCTGGGGCTGGGTACGTGCTTTGGAACTCCGGAACTCGATTTGAACCAGCAGCGGCTTTAAGGAGTTTTATCACTTTAATCATCTCATAGGGGTATATCCAGCCTGTATCGTAAATAATACGCCTAACTCGTCACTTTCCAATTCGTCATCACGTCCATTGGACAATAGGGTGTTTTGTCCTATGCTACCCTCGACGTTCCCCATATCTGCACCTAGGCTGGCACCCATAGTCGATGTTTGCCAAAAACTACTTTCCGCAATTCTTTCGGTGGAGTGTCGTCCTACAACATGTCCTATTTCATGACCTAATACCCCAGCGAGTTGAGCCTCGTTCCATTGTGAGAAAAGGGCATAAGTGATAAAGCACTGACCTCCGGGTAGGGCAAAGGCAGTTATGGTTTGCTCATCTGCCGGGAGGTGAAAATCGTATGGGTATGGTGTTTTCCTGGCAATGTTATCAATCAACTTATCTCCAACCACATCTACTAAGACTTGTATTCTTTCATCGGGATATGGGCCTCCGTGTTGCTGTGTCATTTCTGGAGCACTTTGAAGCCTATGGCAATTTCCTGCTCCGTTGACCTATTTATGGTTTGGGGACGCCCGGTACAAGGGTTTTCCTCCTTGTTGTTGCATTTTTGAATAAAGGCGAAGGCAGCGATAGCCAAACCGATAAAAATTCGGATTTTTCCAACTTCCTCTTCTCATAGGGTTAGTGTTCAAACGAATATAACCCTATATACAAAAGAGTTACAGAAGGTCTCTATTAATGTCTAGGATATTGTTTTGAATATAACGTCTTAAAAAAGCTCGGGTAAAATGTTCTGCACCATAAAACTGTTCCGTCTCAAGTAATGCTATTATGTTTTTCCCTCTAAATGCTTCCAACATGGGTATGGATAACGGTGCATAACTGTAGTGCCAGGGTTCGTATTTAAAACCTCTCCTTTTGGGTTCGTCTGTATAGACCAAGTGATAACCATAGGTTTCGGAATTTTCATCCATCCATAACTTAAAGTCCTCATAGGGACCTCCGTTTCCATATTTTTCAGGATCCAAAACATCACCCTCTACTTTTCTATAACCGTCTATAATGTCGGCATCCGTACCCCAATGATGTCTACTGGTTCCGGGTATGGTAGAGTATTCAATAATTTTCTCTATAGCTGCAATGGGTTCCATGCCCTCATCGGTATAGTTGATAAACTTACGTTCAAAGATTCCTTCTTGTCTACTAAAATCCCGATAGCTAGAAACAATTTTTAAATCGATTCCGTCGGAATAGGCCGCCTTTTTCATTTCTAGAAAGGCATCATGCGCTTCTTTTCTAAGATTGATTCCTTCCCCGTACAATTTGATATCTTCTTTGCCCATTAATTCAAGAACGGAATATTCTTCTTCCTGGATAAAAAGGTTGGGTAATAATGAAATAGCCACTGTCGCGCTACTACTTTTTTGGATAAAGGACCTTCTCTTCATGTTCGGGTTTCTAGAAATTTATTTGATATTAAAATTACTCAATTAATTTTATTCGGTTCGGTAACCTAGTAAAATTGTGTACGACTGTTTACTGATAGGTGGTTAAGTATAAGTATCCCTGGTGTTTTATATTAAGGTCGTTTAAGCTTATGATATAGAAATAGATTCCTGATGCCAATCCGGAATTTCTGGCAATAGCGGTCTCTCTATTTGAAATTCCATCAAATTCATTATTGTAATTGGATTTGGAGTAGACCAGTACACCGTACCTGTTGAAAATCTGAATGGAATTATTTGGAGAATTTTCGATTCCATCGATTACCAAACGGTCGTTAACTCCGTCGCCATTGGGAGTCATATAATAATTGTCCAAATCTATGGACGATAAACTTTGCAGCAGGCCTTTGTTTCCTCCCAGGGTTATAATTTTATACTCATTGGGTACAAAAAGGTCAGATGTTATTTTTCCTTGACTTAGATTTCCCGAGAAATCGGTATTTCCTAAATCCTCCCATATTTTATTCTTGACATTCCAACCCACAACTTTGAGTTCGGAAATATCATCGACTAGCATACCGATATTACTGTCCTCGTTCCAAGTAAGCTCCACATTAGATGCTTTCTCGCCTTCTAAATGCCAGAATTCAAAGTTGCTAACGGAGAGAAATTCAGTTTGTAGATTTTCAGTATTGAAGGATTCCCCAAAAACACTAGGGCTATTGGGGTTCTCGTAATAGTAGGCACTTTTGGCATAGTCGTTTATTGCATTTGATGATAAGGTCAAAGGACGTAGTTTATCTCCATTTCCAATGGGAAAAGTAAAGGTGTCCTTCCCTTGAATGGAGGCATAGCCTTCTATATGGTTGAAGTTACCCTCTCCAACGTAAAAGGATTCATTTAAAAAACTCAAGTTGATCTCGGATTGAACTCGAGGGGTATGTACCTTTCCGGATATTAGGTTGAGATTATTGAGTATACCCATTGTATTTTCCAAATATAACCCCTTTTCCACGGCTACCTCCAAATCAAAGAACACCGGATTTGAACTTCCTGAAAGTACCAGTTCACTATCTTGACTATAAAAACCTACCAATCCCATGTTTTGATTGAAGGCCCCATCGTTAATGACATTCATATGAAAGCCTACAAGACCGGTGTCGTGAATTTTTATGCTGCCATAGTTGTGTACGGCCTCTTGTCCCCATCCCAATAAACAGGAGAGGAGGACCAAAAGAAAAATCCGATATTTTAAAAAACCCTTCATTATCTATATGCTTCAAAAATGACTACGATGCCATCCGAGTAATTATCCGTGTTTAACGTAAATCCATTCGTATTGAAACTGGTGACTCTTGCCGTTGTCAGACCGAATTTATCACCATTCTGATTGGAGTATCGAAGTCCAATGGAATGTGAACTTGAGGCATATCTAGAGATATCGTTGATGGAATTACCACTACCACCGATATAGATTACTTGTTCTGCAATGGAACCCCCATCATTTCTGGCAAAGCCGCGCATGTTACCAAAAGCGTTTGCTAATCCCGAATTGTTATTGCCTACTCCATTGTCGGTATCCATATTAAAATCTTCCACATTGGCATATGCTGTAAATGATATAGAGGTAGGTTCAAATGGTATACCGGTAATGGTAACGTTTCCTGCAGATGTAATTCTGAAAGTACCTACATAAACTCTTGGGAGATTGTCTACATAGGTTTTGGTAGTTGCGTCTTGTGCATCGGTCGGATTCCCGAGATCAATAATCTTTGAATTGTTCGCAGAGTTACCTTCTACCAATACTTCCTGAAGCGTCTGATCTTCCAGGGCAGGATCCCCAGTGGGACCTTTATCTCCGGTTTCACCTTTATCCCCGGTCTCTCCTTTATCACCAGATTCGCCTTTGTCTCCGTCCGGTCCTTTATCTCCTGTCTCTCCTTTATCTCCATCTGGTCCTTTATCACCAACATCACCCTTTTCGCCCTTATCTCCGGTTTCACCTTTGTCTCCAGTTGGGCCCTTATCGCCGACATCACCTTTTTCACCCTTGTCTCCGGTTAGACCTTTGTCTCCAGTCTCTCCTTTGTCGCCAACCTCTCCTTTATCTCCGGTTTCACCTTTGTCTCCATCTGGTCCTTTATCACCAGTAGCGCCCTTGTCACCTACGTCACCTTTTTCGCCCTTGTCACCTTTATCTCCGGTTTCACCTTTATCGCCAGTAGCGCCCTTGTCACCGACGTCACCTTTTTCACCCTTATCTCCGGTTAGACCTTTGTCACCGGTCTCTCCTTTATCACCAGTTTCGCCTTTGTCTCCGTCCGGTCCTTTATCTCCTGTCTCTCCTTTATCTCCATCTGGTCCTTTATCACCAACATCACCCTTTTCGCCCTTAGCTCCGGTTTCACCTTTGTCTCCAGTTGGGCCCTTATCGCCGACATCACCTTTTTCACCCTTGTCTCCTGTTTCACCTTTATCTCCGGTTTCACCTTTATCGCCAGTAGCGCCCTTGTCACCGACGTCACCTTTTTCACCCTTATCTCCGGTTAGACCTTTGTCACCGGTCTCTCCTTTATCACCAGTTTCGCCTTTGTCTCCGTCTGGACCTTTATCACCGACATCACCTTTTTCACCCTTATCCCCCGTCTCTCATTTGTCACCAACATCACCTTTGTCTCCTGTTTCACCTTTGTCTCCATCTGGTCCTTTATCACCAACATCGCCTTTATCACCTTTGTCTCCTGTCTCTCCTTTTTCTCCGTCTGGTCCTTTATCACCTACATCACCTTTTTCACCCTTGTCTCCGGTTTCTCCTTTATCTCCTGTCTCTCCTTTGTCTCCGTCTGGACCTTTATCACCAACATCGCCCTTTTCACCCTTATCACCTGTTTCACCTTTGTCTCCTGTCTCTCCCTTATCACCCACATCACCTTTATCGCCGTCAGGTCCTTTATCACCGACATCACCCTTATCCCCGGTTATACCTTTATCACCTACATCACCTTTTTCACCTTTGTCCCCGGTTGGACCTTTATCACCAACATCACCTTTGTCTCCGGTTTCACCTTTGTCTCCAGTTGGACCCTTATCGCCGACATCACCTTTTTCACCCTTGTCTCCGGTTAGACCTTTGTCTCCTGTCTCTCCTTTGTCACCGACGTCACCTTTATCTCCTGTCTCTCCTTTGTCTCCTGTCTCTCCTTTGTCCCCGGTTGGACCTTTATCACCAACATCGCCTTTGTCACCAGTTTCACCTTTGTCCCCGACGTCACCCTTTTCACCCTTATCTCCGGTTAGGCCTTTGTCTCCGTCTGGTCCTTTGTCTCCAGTCTCTCCTTTGTCACCAACATCGCCTTTGTCTCCTGTTTCACCTTTGTCTCCATCTGGTCCTTTATCACCAACATCGCCTTTATCACCTTTATCTCCTGTCTCTCCTTTATCTCCAGTTTCTCCTTTGTCCCCTGTTGGACCCTTATCACCAACATCACCTTTGTCTCCAGTTGGACCTTTATCACCAACATCACCTTTTTCACCCTTGTCTCCGGTTTCACCTTTGTCACCAGTTTCACCTTTGTCGCCTACATCACCCTTTTCTCCTTTGTCACCAATAACGCCTTTGTCCCCGGTCTCTCCCTTATCTCCGGTTAGACCTTTGTCACCGGTTTCTCCTTTATCTCCTGTCTCTCCTTTGTCTCCGTCTGGACCTTTATCACCAACATCACCTTTTTCGCCCTTATCTCCGGTTGGACCTTTATCACCAACATCGCCCTTTTCACCCTTGTCACCTGTTTCACCTTTGTCTCCAGTTGGACCTTTATCACCTACATCACCTGAATCTCCTTTTTCACCTTGTGGACCCGTTAAATCTGAAGAGGTAAAAGAGGTTCCGTCACTATAGTTTATCGTAAAAGTGCCATCGTAATTATCGACAAAGGAAAAGGTTCCAGCCTGTGTGGAATTACATAAATTGTTCCATTGAGCACCATCAAAATGGTGTACACAGTTCGTATCCGTGTTGTAGACGATGGCTCCCCTAAGCGGGGTTATACTTTCCATTTGGTCCGTTGTAAGTCGGGTCAAAACAAATGCCTTGTCCGTACTTTCCAACTCGACAATGGAAGCCGAATTAATATTATTGGGATTTTGTCCTATTTTAACTTGTCCAATCGAATATTGGACAAGAAGTAGGAATAAAGGAAACAAAATTCTTTTTGGGAACATATTCTTTTGATTTGGAAACATACTTTGTCATAATAAAGGTATTGACCAAACGCTTGGATGTATAGGATATGTTGTGAAGTGATGTAAAATTGTTGTGAATAACTAAAGGGTTTCCGGACACAGCATTATTCTGCTCTTGGTCGATAAAGCGGGAAGATTAAAAGTATAGAAAATCTTCCATTTTAACCGATGAAATGAAGCTCAGAACTCATAAAAATAGTAGGATTATTACCTGGCCAAATATAAAAAACCTTGATAGCTTAAGTCCAGGTCCAGCATGTCGATAGTGAAAAAATAAACACCCTCAGGTAGGCCGTCCTCCCGAGAAATAACAAAGTTGTTGATATTGGAGACGCCTACAAATTCATTGACATAATTAGACTTTTCAAAGACTTTTAGTCCATATCGATCATAAATCCTGACCATGTTATTGGGGGATTGCTCCAGTTCCTCCACATAAAAACTATCGTTGATGCCGTCCCCATTGGCAGAAACGAGAAAGTTGTCCAAGGTCAATACTTCTTTTTCCAAAGGTTCATAGGGTATTTTGGATACACCCAAAGTAAGGATCTCGTAGTCGTCGGGGGTGAATGATTTCGTAGTCACAAAACCTTGTTCCAACGAGCCCGTAACCGTGGAAGCCTCGAGATTAATCCAGCGTTGTGAAGCCTTGCTCCAGCCCACCACTATTATTTTTGTGGCATCGTCCGTTAGGGTGGACAAATTGCTTCGCTCGTTCCAGCTGATGGACACCGTGGAAGGCAAGCTGCCCTCCAAACGCCAGAATTCTGTGCTCGAAACCGCTTCTACATCGATATCCAGTTCCGAAGTATTGAAATTGCCGGGGAATACAGCTTGGCTATTTGGATCATCAAAGAAATAGGCACATTTGGCAAAAGGGTTGGCACTTTCGGAGTTTAAGGTCAACGGGCGTAAAAAATCCACATCCCCCACCGGAAACATAAAATTTTGTTGGTTGGTGATTGCGGCATATCCGTTTACCTTGGTGAGGTCACTTTCCCCATTGTAAAAGGCATTTGCCAAAAAATTATAATAGACGGCACTGTTGGATTTTGGTGTATAGATATCCCCGAGAATAAAATTGGTGTTATTGCGGGTATCCAAACCAAGGGTAAGAATCAAGTCATTGTCTACCGCTACCTCTACATCGTAAAACAAGGGAACCACATTGCCGAATACCGCTAAATCGGTTCCATAGAAACCGGCAAGTCCGCTATTGTCATCAAAAGGGGAGTCGTTGATCAGATCGGTATGGAAGCCCAAGTTGCCCCCTTCATGAATACGAATATTACCATTGTTGAACAATGCTGTTTGTGCACTCAAAGACATCAGCGAAAAGAATAGAAATATGTTCAGGTATTTATTCATTTTCCTTGGCTAACATTTTTTTGATTTCTTCCACCTGCGATTTTAAGGATTCCAATTCCTTAGAAAGTTCTTGATTTTCCTGCTGTAATGTCTCAATTTTCTTTTCCTGTTCTATGGTGTGGAGAAAAAGTTCCTCTATTTTTTCCAGGTTTTGCAAATTTGATTTGCTCAAGTTCCAAGCGCCTTCTTTTTTGGCTGCTGCCGCTGAAGTTATTCCAGGCAAATGATTGTTTTTCTTGATAAAACTTTCAATTTCTTTTAAAGATTGAAATTGATAATCACTGTTTAAGGCGGACACTCCTAAAAAATATTTTTGGAAGACATAATCTGGTACTCCAATAGCATTATCATTCGAAAGAAAACTTCCGTCTGCTCGAATATTACCAGCAACATGTAAATTTTCTTGAGGAACCGTAACTCCAATTCCAACATTGCCACTTCCTAGAATTCTCAAGCCTTCATTGCCACCAGCTGAAAATGCGATTTCATCTTCATCAGGTTGAAACATGCCATCATTTTTTGTTGTGCTGTTAAAACGGTATGTAGGCAAAGCGGCAGACCCTCCTGTGTCCGGACCAGAAAAGGACCCTGCTCTAATTTGATTAGCAACTTGGAGTTGAGCAGTAGGGGTAGCAACACCAATCCCCAAGCTATTTCCATCCCAATTAAGTTGAGCAACATTTTCATTAACACCCCCATTTCCATCGGAAAATAAAATTGCTCCGGTATTCGCCGGATTGGTTAAATTTCCCCACTGTACGTCTGTACCGTTGGTGATTAGCACCTGTCCGTCCGTACCTTGCTGAATCTTGTCCGGTGTTACGTTGTCGTCCAGTATCTTAATGGTGGTCACGGCATCGTCGGCCAGTTCGAGTGCGTTGCCGGTCGTACCGTCCCCGTCTATTGTGGTTCCGGTCACGGATGCTCCTGCTGGCGCGCTTCCCCACTGTACGTCTGTACCGTTGGTGATTAGCACCTGTCCGTCCGTACCTTGCTGAATCTTGTCCGGTGTTACGTTGTCGTCCAGTATCTTAATGGTGGTCACGGCATCGTCGGCCAGTTCGAGTGCGTTGCCGGTCGTACCGTCCCCGTCTATTGTGGTTCCGGTCACGGATGCTCCTGCTGGCGCGCTTCCCCACTGTACGTCTGTACCGTTGGTGATTAGCACCTGTCCGTCCGTACCTTGCTGAATCTTGTCCGGTGTTACGTTGTCGTCCAGTATCTCGTCGGAGGTTACCGCTCCGGTGGCGATGTCGTCCGCCACTATTGTGTTCAGTGCTATCTCCGCCGATGATACGGCGTCCAGCGCGATGGTGAGAACCCCTGTGTTGTCGATGGTCGCGTCTCCAATTAGAGTCCTTTCCTGAGGTATATTAGTTGCATCTCCAATTAGTATTGTACCGTCTGTCAATGCTGAAATTCCGGTACCATCAGTTCGATCGTCTGCAATTATCCAATTGTTTACATCATCTTCCCATTTTAAAATTTGTCCATCTAGTGCTCCCATTTGGTTCAAATCCTCTGCGAGAATGGTAGCGTTTGCTATTTTGGCGGAATTGACTGTATTGGCGCCAATAACTGTTGCGTTGGTCGGTCCGGAAACATCTCCTGCAAGTGGGTTTACCGAGAATTGGTTGGCAGGACTAAGGCTCAGCCCAGCACCTTCGGTATAAGTAGTTCCCCCGGCATCAGCCGAGGGTGCCCAATCCGCACCGTTCCATTTTAAGATTTGACCATTTGAAGCGCCCATTTGATTGAGATCCTCTGCAAGAATGGTAGCGTTTGCTATTTTGGCGGAGTTGACTGTATTGGCGCCAATAACTGTTGCGTTGGTCGGTCCGGAAACATCTCCTGCAAGTGGGTTCACCGAGAATTGGTTGGCAGGACTAAGGCTCAGCCCAGCACCTTCTGTATAAGTAGTTCCCCCGGCATCAGCCGAGGGTGCCCAATCCGCGCCGTTCCATTTTAAGATTTGACCATTTGAAGCGCCCATTTGATTGAGATCCTCTGCAAGAATGGTAGCGTTTGCTATTTTGGTGGAGTTGATAGCATTATTAGCAATGGTCAATGATACATCATTAAAAGCTGCATCAGTACCTCCTGTAATATTGATATCACCTGAAGTAATGTCACCTGTTCCACCTACTCCGCCTACGGCATTATCCACGTATACTTTTACTGCATTTTGAGTCGGATATAATGTTGTGGAAGATCCTAAGGCAACGTTATCTGATTTGTTGGCATTATCTTCTTTAAGGACTAATGCAGTATTGAGCTCTGTATCAGTAGTAAAACTATTTAAATCAATATCTAGTCCACCGTCTTCAAGACGAAGAATATTGTTTTGTAGTGTTAGTTGTTGATCATCAGATCCAATGAGTCCCCCTAAATTCACACTTCCTCCTCCTGGGGTGGTAGACGGCGTTATAGTTAATGTCGTGTCCGCTTTATTAAAGGTTAAATCAAACAATTCATTTTGATTCTTCCAAATGGGTATACCATTTTCATCCGTAGCCATTACGAAATTTGGATCGCTTTCGGCTATATCAAACGACGTTATACTTCTATCTTTTATCTCATCAGACCCAACGGTATTGTCCCTTAATTCGCTTTCGCCCACCGAATCTGGGGCCAATTTATCTTCTCCGATAGAATTGTTGGCTATTTGATTAGGACCAACAGCAGAATTAGCGATATGTACCGTACGTATATTACCTGGAGCTATTTCAAAATTGTAATTGCTTCCCTCTTGTGTAATTACGATGGTTTCCGTGGGAGCTTCAGGATTATTGACAATATTGTTGGTGGAAAAAGTTATGTTGGCGGCATCACACAGATTTATCCATTGTGCACCATTGTAATAATGAATACATTCTATATCGGTATTGTATACCATCCCCCCCGGCAAGGGTGTTATGGCTTCCATTTGTGCCGTGGTGACCTTGGAAATGACAAGGACCCTAGAATTACTCTCCAGTTCCAACACCGAGGCCGGATCTATCGTTTGTGGGTTATCCCCAATTTTTATTTGTCCAAAGGTATACGTGGTACCCAAGGACAGGAAGAGACTTAGTAGAACTAGACGTTTCATATAGTGTGGTTTATCTAAAAAATACCGGGAAAACAAAAATAGGATTATCTCTTTGCCAAACCTTTTTTTATGGTTAAAAAGATGACTCTATAGGATGAAAAGTAATGTAAATCCGTTTAGTAGTAGAGTTCCTTGAATTCGTAGAATATGATGCAGCCCAAAGGTTGCCAATACCTAGTCAAGAAATTAACAAAAGTTTATTTAAGGTATTTTTTTTAAAATGGCTACATGTCCGTACTTTATGGGTCACTAATTCGGATATGCAAATTTGGGCATCTCCTTACAGAACGCATATGATCAAGAATTTACTGTCACTGTTTTTAATTTTTTATGTCACCTTATCCTTTGCGCAGGATGATGGGAGAGCCTTGGTCAAAGGGCACGTGCTCTATAAAAATGTGGATGTGGCCAATGAATATGTCATTAATTCTACGAGTGAGGAAGCTACGGTTACGGACGAGGACGGAGAATTTGCCATACGGGTAAAGGTGGGGGACGAGCTTGTCTTTACCGCGGTCAATTATCAATATCAAGTGTTGGAAATAACCCCGGAGATCTTGGCAAAGAACCGAATTATAGTGAGTGTCAATGAAAAGGTGACCGAATTGGACGAAGTCGTGGTTACCCCGGAAAACGAAGAACGTTATCTACAGGTAAAGAACGAGGAATTTAAAGAGGTGGAATATGAAATCGATCGAACGACCGAAGTAGAGAACATAGCACTTTCCAGAACCGAAAGAGGAATGCAGGACGGTCTTAATTTTGTAAACATCTTTAAGGCCATCTTTAAATCCAAACCCGATATGGCCACGGAAGGCCCAAAATTACAGGTGAGCGAGGTACTTAGAAGGGTTTATGACAACCGCTTCTTTGTAGAAGATTTAAAATTACCTCAGAACCAAATAGAGTCCTTTCTAACCTACTGTGATGAAAAATTACCTGCACGGTCATTACTTAAAAAGGAAAATGAATTTCAATTGATAGATTCCTTGGTGAATCTGAGTAAATCGTTCCGCGAAGAATTGAATGAGGAGTAAATTCCTGTTATGTGTATTGTTCCCGGTCGTTCTTATGGCACAGACGGGGGAAGTTAAGGACCTAGAGGGTAGGGTAACCAGTACCGATGGGGACGTAGCGGCCACCCATGTACTCAACACCACTACTCAAAGGGCCGGAATAACGGATATCCATGGTTTTTTCTCCATTCAAGTACGGGTAAACGATACCTTAGTTTTCTCTGCGGTTCAGTTTAAGAAGAAAGAAATTGTAATCACCCCATCCATCTTTACTAGTAAAAACCTTATTGTACCCCTGGATGACGCCTTGGAGCAATTGGACGAAGTGACTGTTACTCCCTATAACCTCTCCGGTGATATTATCAAGGATATTGGCGTTCTTGATACGGAGCCGGTGGTTACGGCTTCTACCCTAGGGTTGCCCAATGCCTATGTTAGGGTTCTGACAAAGGCCGAACGGGAGTTGTTCGAGGCTACATCGGGTGGAGGGTTTATTCCACTAAATCCTATACTCAATGGAATTTCCGGAAGGACCAAAATGCTAAAAAAACGCTTGGAACGCGATAAATTATATAGCCGAACTGAGCGGGTGCGAGAATTTTATGCCGATTCCCTATACCGAACCCAATTAAAAATTCCGGAGAATAAGACGGATGACTTTTTCTACTTTTGTGAGGTGGACACTACGTTCCAACACGTAGTAGATACCCATGACCTTTTTCAGATTTGGGAATATTTGGAAAAACGGAGTTTAGTCTATAGAGCGTATAATGATTTGGACTAGGGAGTTTTGGCATATCGTTTGCGTATTAAAACAATAAACAAGTAAAGATGCGACGTTTTAAAAAAGTTTGGTTCTTATTGCTATTGCCTTTAGTGGCCTTTACCGTTGCCCATAAATTCTATATCAGCGTAACCAACATAGGCTATTCCGAAAAGGACGATGCCCTTCAGATTACGACCAGGATTTTTGTGGATGATATGAATGCCGTCCTAAAGGAACGCTATGGTATTGATTCCAAGTTGGGAACAAAAAAGGAAACCGAAATGGACAATGATTATTTTGAAAAGTATCTGCGTTCCAAATTTCTTGTGGAAGTAGATGGTAAAACAACGGAATATACGCTTTTGGGAAAAAAATATGAGACGGACATGATTATCTGTTATATGGAAGTGCCCAAGGTAAACCTGAAGAAAGTATCCTCAATTGCCGTTATCAATGAATTGCTCACGGATTTGTTCGATGAACAGCAGAATGTGGTCCATTTTAAAGTCAATGGAAAGAAAAAGAGCTATGTCCTCCTAAAAAGCGATACTAAAGGAATGTTAAATTTATAACGTATGTTAAGAAATTCTTTAAAAAACTTTAATTTCCCGCGCATTAAAAACTAACATAGATGATGAGAAGATTTAAGTACACTTTTGCCTCACTTTTATTCTTGTTTGCCGCTGTTTCCTTTGCACAGGAAGACGAGCAACAGAAAAAAGAACCAGGGCATTACAATCAAAGTAAATTCAAGCAATTATACGAAGAGTTTGCAACTCCAAATACCTATCGTTCGGCATCTGGAGCACCGGGCCCTGATTATTATCAGCAGCAGGCCGACTATAAGATGGATATTAGGTTAGACGATAAGAATGCAAAAATATATGGGGAAGAGACCATTACCTATACCAACAATTCACCGGATGATCTGGAGTATCTCTGGTTGCAACTGGATCAAAACGTGCGTGCCAAGGATTCTAAGGCACCATTAAGAAATGGAGGAGGAGTTCCTTTGGCAGAACAACCAGGAGGTTTTGCCTCAAAATATATGGGAGAACCTTTTGATGGTGGTTTCAACATAGATTATGTTAAGGATGCTTCAGGTAAAGCTTTGCCATATACCATAAATTTTACCATGATGCGTGTGGATATTCCCGCACCGCTAAAAAGTGGGGAGCAGTACACGTTCTCCGTAAAATGGAACTATAATATTCCCGACCATACGGTAAACCGTGCACGATCTGGATTTGAATATTTTGTAAAGGATGGTAACCGGGCCTATGTTATTGCCCAGTTTTTCCCGAGAATGGCCGTTTACAGTGATGTGGAAGGATGGCAAAACCATCAGTTCTGGGGAAGTGGTGAATTCGCCCTAACCTTTGGGGATTATGAGGTTAACATTACCGTTCCTGCAGACCACGTATTGGATGGAACCGGTGTTTTACAAAATAGAAAGGAAGTCTATTCCAAGGAAATGATGAGGCGCTACGAGCAGGCTAAAAAGTCGTATGATAAACCTGTGGTTATCGTAACCCAAGAGGAAGCCGAAGCGGCTGAAAAAGGATTTTCGGACAAAACCAAAACTTGGAAACTAAAAGCTGAAAACGTACGTGATTTCGGTTTTGCCACCTCCAGAAAGTTTATCTGGGATATGCAGGCGGTGAAAATGGGCGATAGGGATGTAATGGCAGTATCCATGTATCCGAAGGAAGGTAACCCGCTATGGGAAGAATATTCTACCAAAGCCGTAGCACATACCTTAAAATCATACTCATCGCACACTTTTGATTACCCTTACCCAAAAGCTATTTCTGTACATGCGAAAAATCAAGGGATGGAATATCCAATGATTTGTTGGAATTACGGTAGGCCCAATGAAGATGGTACGTATTCCGATAGGGTTAAATATGGAATGATCAGTGTAATTATCCACGAGGTAGGACATAACTTTTTCCCGATGATCGTAAACTCCGATGAGCGTCAATGGGGGTGGATGGACGAAGGTTTGGATACCTTTATGCAGTACATGGCGGAGCAGGAATTCGGTGAGGAATTTCCCGATGCCATTGCTCCTAACAGCAACTATCCCTCTAGAAGGGGAGATCCTGCAAAAATAGTTCCCTACATGAGTGGTGATCAGAGTACGATTTCGCCCATCATGTCCAATCCGGAAAACGTTTATCAACTAGGGCCCAATGCTTATGGGAAGCCAGCTACGGCGTTGAATATTTTACGTGAAACGGTAATGGGAAGAGAACTTTTTGACCATGCTTTTAAAACCTATGCCCAAAGATGGATGTTCAAGCATCCTACTCCCGAGGATTTTTTCAGGACCATGGAAGACGCATCGGCGGTTGATTTGGATTACTATTGGAGAGGATGGTTCTATACTACGGACTATGTGGATATCGGTGTAAAAGGAATTAAGAAATATTACGTTAGCGATAAGCCGACCAAGAAAATGCAGGAATATATGGCTGCTCGAAATATGACAGAGGCAGATTTGCCACCTTTGGTATATCTTGCAGAAGAGGGAAGCGAGGATTTTGATCCGAACCTAAAAGGAAAGTCCCCTTCCGAAAGTTCCACTACGCTTAAGGAATTTATGATGGACAATATGACAGCAGCTGAGCGAGCGGCCGTAAAAGAGCCTAAATATTTCTATGAAGTAACTTATGACAAGCCGGGAGGAATTCCAATGCCGTTAATCGTTGAGTATACCTATGCCGATGGAACTACGGAGAATATTACCTATCCAGTGGAAATCTGGAGAAAGAACGATGACGAGGTAAGTTTGGTTATTTCTGCCACAAGTGAATTAAAAGGTATCGTTGTAGATCCTAAAATGGAAACTGCAGATATTGATACTACAAATAACTCTTGGCCTAAACAAGAGGAGCAAAATGACTTTGATAAGTTCAAGGAAAATATCAAAGGGAAATAATAAGCATTAAAATTTTTGTAAAAAGCCCTGTTCTTTAACAGGGCTTTTTTATTGCGCGACTAAACTTGATTATATTTGTAGTATGATTGCAACACATTTTTTATTCATTAGTGGTGCCGAAATATTCTTCATCATGTTCATTGTGGTGATGGTTTTTGGAGCGGATAAAATTCCTGGGATAGCCAAAGGCTTAGGTAAGGGTATGAGACAGTTAAGGGATGCTACGGATGATATCAAGAGGGAGATACAGCGAAGTGCCGATAAACAAGGGATAGACACCAGTGTTATTACGGATATAAAAAAGGACATCGATGATGTAAAGGACAGCATCGATAGCGGCATCAGCAAGGATATCAAAAAAGAGTTTGGTGAGGTGAGTAAGAAAATTGGTGACGTATCGGGCACTATTAAAAGAAAGTAAGGTCTATTAATATGTTAGATCGGCTTTTAGAATGGGACCGAGATACATTTATTTACCTTAATAATTTGGGTATTGAACAGTATGATACTTTTTGGTCTACCGTTACTAAATTCCCGACTTGGATTCCTTTATTACTCTTGTTTGGTTTTCTTTTCTTTAGAAAATTTACTTGGCGCCAGGCCTTAACGATTATAGCAACCCTCTTTCTCATGGTGTTTTTCGTGCACACCTTAACGGACTTGACCAAGTTGGTCGTTGCACGATTAAGGCCAAATAATAATGAGGAGATAAATACGCTGATCCGTATATTAAGAGGCCCAACTGGATTTAGCTTTTTTTCCGGTCATGCTTCGGTATCCTTTTCCATTACCACTTTTGTAGTACTTTTTTTGAGGTATTTTTTTAAATGGTCCTATCTATTTTTTATATGGCCCGTGCTGTTTGCAATGAGCCGAATTTACTTAGGAGTACATTTTCCTATAGACGTAATTATTGGGGCCATGGTAGGTATATTATCGGCATGGATTTTCTACAAATTGTATTTGCTCCTTATTTTACCCTACTTAACGTCAATCCGTCACGAATAGGTAGCAGTACGGTATCCAATTTAGGATGATTGCTCAACTTTTTGTTATAGTCCAATAGGATTTGGGTGGTCTTATCTTTTTTGTCCAGCGGTTCTACCACCTTTCCGGACCATAGGACGTTGTCGGAAAGAATAACACTGCCAGGCCGGGTTTTTGGGAGGACCGTTTCCAAATAATTGTCATACTGCTTTTTCTCGGCATCAATGAAAATTAAATCAAAAGTTAGGTCCATATTGGGAATTAGGTCCAATGCATTGCCAACATGCTGGTGAATCCGCTCCCCGTAACCGCTTTTATCAAAATAGGAACGTTGTATGTCATACAATTCAGCGTTTACGTCAATAGTGTGTAATTGCCCATTTTCTTGTAGTCCCTCAGCCAGACAAATAGCCGAATAGCCTGTATAGGTGCCAATTTCAAGAATATACTTTGGATTTATTATTTTAGAAAGAAGACTTAAAACCCTGCCCTGAAAATGCCCCGTCAGCATTCTTGGCTGTATCACTTTTAAATGGGTTTCCCGTGTAAGTTCCTTTAAAATTACAGGTTCTTTTTGGGAATGGTCCGTTAGATAATCCTCTAGTATCTGTGATAGAAAATGCATCGCTGACTTTTTACAAAAATACCTTTTTAAGCGTTATTTTTATGAAATGTTAAGGTTTTAGATGGAAAATGATATTATCATTCGTAAAGCGGAAATCAAAGATTTACAGACCCTTTTAGGTTTTGAACAGGAGGTTATTCTTGCAGAAAGACCTTTTGACCCAACGATAAGAAAAGGCAAAATAAATTATTATGATCTAGAAGAACTGATTCAATCCAATGAAGCCCTAGTGCTTATTGCATGTTGGGGAGATAAGGTGGTAGCCAGTGGATATGCATTAATCAAAGAGGCACGTCATTACTTGGACCATACGAATTATGGATATCTGGGCTTTATGTATACCCTTCCCGAATTTAGGGGTAAAGGTGTGAATGGAAAAATTATAGATGGACTCAAAAAATGGGTTTGGAGCAAGAATATTGGAGAAATTCGACTAACGGTATACAACGATAACGAACCTGCTTTAAAAGCCTATGAAAAAGTGGGTTTTAAAAGGCATATCATTGAAATGCGTTTAGATACTTCTGACGAAAACAAATTCTAATACGTACTTTGATTTCTTTTCTTCCTATATCTGTATTTTTACCGGATAATCTTAATTTGATGAGATTATTGAATTACTTTTCTGTCTTGCACAGCTGAGAGTTACCCTAAAAAAATAATTATGGAATTTAAAAACACCTTGGCCTTTGCTCAAGATTTAGATAAAAAGGATACACTTGGAAAGTATCGTAATGCGTTTACTTTTCCAAAGGTAAATAGCAAGGAGGTAATTTATTTTACGGGTAATTCTTTGGGACTTCAACCAAAACGTTCCAGGGAATTTGTGGACGAAATAATGACCGATTGGGCGGAATTAGGAGTTGAGGGCCATTTCTATGCTGATAAACCCTGGTGGGATTATCATGAACGACTCATAAAACCCTTGTGCAAAGTTGTCGGTGCATTTCCCGAGGAGGTTACGGTGATGAATACCTTGAGCATAAACCTTCATTTACTGATGGTTTCTTTCTATACGCCTAGCCCAAAACGATTTAAAATCATATGTGAGGAAAAGGCATTTCCTAGTGATCAATATATGCTCCAAAGTCAGGTTCGTTTTCATGGGTTTAAAGCTGAAGATGCGATTGTTGAAGTAAAAAAAAGAGAAGGAGAGCACTTTTGGCGAACGGAGGATATTATTGCCAAAATTGAGGAAGTAGGGGATGAATTGGCTTTAGTGCTCATTGGAGGAGTCAATTATTATAACGGACAGGTTATGGATATGGGAGCTATAACCAAGGCAGGAAAGGTGGTAGGAGCCAATGTAGGATGGGACTTGGCGCATGCTGTTGGGAACGTTGAACTAAAACTACATGATTGGAATGCGGATTTTGCGGCGTGGTGTAGCTATAAATACATGAACAGTGGACCGGGAAATGCCTCGGGAGTTTTCATCCACAAAAGGCATTTAAATAAGAAGGATATCCCAAGGTTTGAAGGTTGGTGGGGAACAAAAAAGGAAGAACGTTTCTTAATGAAGCCAGAATTTGATCCCATGGAAACTGCAGATGCATGGCAAATAAGCAACCCTCCCATACTTTCCATGGCACCCTATTTGGCCTCCTTGGAACTTTTTGAAGAGGTGGGAATGGATGCCCTGATTGAAAAAAGAAATAGGATCACGGCTTACCTGGAATTTATCTTAAAGGAAATTGATAATGAAGTTGATAGTAGTTTCGAAATAATTACCCCAAAGGATAGAGGATGTCAACTTTCTGTCTTTCTACATGGGGAGGGCAAGGGTATATTTAACTATTTGATGGACAATGGTGTAATAACGGATTGGAGGGAACAAAACGTCATACGATTGGCACCAGCACCATTTTATTGCTCTTATGTTGATATGTATCAATTTGGACAAATATTGAAAGAGGGTATCCTAAAGAAGTAGAAACTGTATATGAAATCGCTTCGACTAATTTTTGCAAATGCTCGTTACTTTGGTCCTTCTTGGGTGTTTGCAAGTATCAATATTCTTTTTGGGACCTGGGCCATTTATATACCAACGGTAAAGGAAAATTTGGGTATCGACAAGTCCCAATTGGGCATTGCTATTTTCTGTTTATCACTTGGGGTATTCATCGTTTTTCCTTTTGCTTCCACCATAATCAATAGAATAGGAGTGGGGAAAGCTACTTGGTATGGAGTATTGATTAGTTGTTGTACATCTATCTTACCCCTTTTAAGCCCCAGTTATTATACGTTGATGGTGAGTTTGTTTTTGTTCGGAGCTTCAAATGGTTTTACGGATATATCCATGAATACTTTGGTTACTGAATTGGAAAAAAAGGATGGCGCTAAATTTATGTCGGCCTCACATGGCTTTTTTAGTTTGGGAGGCGTTTTGGCAGGACTTGGAAGTTTTTTAATTGGTCCATTGGATAACCCTGTACTCCATATGGGTATTGCAATTGCCTTAGTATTTATAGTGAATTTGCTGTATTATAAGAATTATGTGAATGAAATAGCGGCGACCATAGAGAAGGAAACCTTCAGCTTAAAGCTTTTAAAGCCATTGTTGCTACTTGGGTTGATATCCTTCATCGCCATGGGTAGTGAGGGTGCCATTGTAGACTGGAGTGGTCTTTATCTAAAAGAAATTAGTTTGGCTCCAGAAGCTTTATGGGGCGCAGGTTTTTTGGGGTTTCAAGTCACTATGACCTTGGGTCGATTCTTAGGTGATGGGATTAGCGGAAGTATAGGGTCCGTAAAAATGGTAGCACTAGGTACCTTATTAAGTATTATAGGTTATTTGTTGGTTTTAACGACTTCAACATATTTTGCTATAGTAGGCTTTGCTATTTGTGGTCTCGGTTTTTCTGCAATGGTCCCAGAATTATTTAGGATTGGCGGCAATGTAAAAGGTGTGGATTCCTCTAAGGGTGTTTCTTTTATAGCGGGAGCGGGATATTCAGGATTCCTATGTGCACCTCCTATTCTGGGTTTTTTGGCCGATAACTATTCCCTAAAGACAAGTTTTATGGTCTTGTTGGCCGTAGCCTTGTTTATATTGGGGGCTACGGCGATTTTAAAGAAGAGAAGGAGTCAATAATTTTAATTTTTACTCTGTCATAACTTCTATACCCGTAAAGTACAACTGAAAATTACCTTCACCCATTTTGTGCATGGTAGCTATATCCAAACCGTTATAGCTCTTATAGTCTTCCCAACTGGTTACCATATTAGGTTCCGATTGATTTCCTCTTCTAAAAACCCACTCCTGTATCACATAGTCATCTCCAAAATAAAAATCATAGGCATCACCCGGAGTATACCCACCTTCGTCGCCATATACTATAGTTAGTTTGTTCATATTCTCCTTACCCATGGGCGACTGGATGGAATCCGTAAGCTCATAAGTAAAACTATTTTGGTCCCATACCAATTGGTAGGGAGCCAGCATCCAATATTTATCGTTAATAAAACCAGCATCGGTTTTTGCGATAACACTGTCCATTTCCTTTCGATTATAGCTTATTGTGTCTTCATGGGTCATAAAGACAACATCGTTTGTTTTGGGTTCCCATAACCAGGTACGTTCAAAATGAGAGGAATCTCGGTCAACGTTAAACGTAAACTTAATACGCTCTACATCCTTCCAATTTTCATAACCATTAGCATTGGCAATTTTCTCCAAAACGGCGGTTTCAGTTTCAGTGTCTGATTCTTCTTTGGGTTTATCTTCCTTACAACTTAAAGTTATTAATAAGATAAGAATCAATAGTGATGGATATTTTTTCATCTTCAGCGTATTTATCCCTAAAGGTATTAATTAATGATAGTTTCCCCTATTTTTGATTTAAAAATCGGTTAAGAGTGACTTTTTTAAAGAAACTGTGTCTCATAATTATAGGAAACCAATTCACAAAGGAATTGGACTCAGAATCTCCTTTTAAGGAGGTTTCTGATGAGGATTTGGTGAAGCAAATTGTTATGAATAGGGACACTATGCTTTTTGGGGTATTATATGACCGTTATGCCAAAGTGGTTTATAATAAATGTCATGGATTTGCAAGGTCACAGAAAGAGGCAGAGGACCTTACCCAGGATGTTTTTCTTATGCTCTTTGTAAAGCTTTCCTCGTTTAAAGGTAGATCTAAATTTTCTACATGGTTATATTCTTTTACCTATAACTTCTGTGTAAACTATGTGAATAGGGATAAGGGAAGAAAGATGAGGGATAGTTCAAATTCCTTGGATAAAGATGAAATGGAACTTTCCATGGAGGTTACCGATGAGCATCTATTGGAGCTTCAAGTATTGAAATTAAAGAAAGTGCTAGAGTTGATTCCGCCAGAAGATAAAAGTATTTTATTGTTAAAATATCAAGATGGCGTATCGATAAAGGAACTGGAAGACTTAATGGACCTTGGTTCATCTGCTGTTAAAATGAGATTGAAACGGGCCAAGGCAAGAGTAGTGGAACTGTACAAAACTATACCCGAATAATGGAACAGAATAAAAATCCATTTAAGATATTACAGGGAGATCTTAAGGATGTGCCACCAGAGATGCGTAAAAAGGTAATGGCCGATGTGGCCAGAGCCAAGCTGATTATGGATATGGCTCGTCTGTTCACGTCCAATTATGGCGCATTGATTAAGGGACTTTTAAAAACCAATAAAAAATAATTAACAAACAACCTATGGAAACAATCAGCGAATTTAAGGATACCCTTATTGCAAGCTTTGAGGTCTTATTGCGTTCTGTTGTAGAAATGATCCCAAGAATCTTTATAGGTCTTATAGGCTTACTTGTAGCCTGGCTTATAATAAAATTGATATTATTTGTTTTAAAAAGAGTGCTCAAAGCTGCTAAGATCGATGTTCTTTCACAGCGCGTAGCGGATGCTAAACTTTTGGGGGACAAGCAAATAGAAATAGACCTTTTAAAGGTTATGTTGACTACTGTTAAGGTCTTGCTTGTACTTATGTTTACAATGGTTTTGGCCCAAACAATGGGGCTTCATGCGCTTTCTGACGGTATATATTCCATTTTAGGATATTTACCCACTTTATTCAGTTCTCTATTAATATTGGTTGGAGGGCTTTATTTGGCCACTATTATAAAGAAAGCAGTACTCAACCTATTCGAGGCCATGGGTATTGGTGGCTCTAAAATGGTAAGTAACGCGCTGTTCTTTTTAATAACATTTTTTGTTTCTATTACGGCATTGAATCAAGCCGGTGTCAACACGGAGATAATCACCAGTAATTTTACATTGATACTGGGCGCTTTTCTTTTAGCATTCGCGCTAGCCCTGGGTCTTGGATCTAGGGAAGTGGTAGGTGACCTGCTCCGAACCTTTTATTCTAGAAGAATCTATGAAGTAGGGGATAGAATAAAAATAAAAAACCTGGAAGGGACCATAGAGGCCATAGACAGTATTTCCATGGTGCTAAAGACCAATAAGGGCAAAGTTGTCGTACCTATTAAAAAAGTAGTTGAGAACAAAGTAGAAGTAAATCGGCGTTGATTTTTTTAAGAGAGTAATTTAATAGCATTTTGTTTATCTGCCGAAGGTGATTTTTCATGAACGGGTTTCCCAATTATTTCCTTAATTTTGATTTCCAATAATAATTTAAAATATGAGTGCTAAAAAAGGAAAAATACAAGAAGCTATCGATGAAAAGATGTTAGAGGAAAGAAAGGTCTTTCTCTGGGGGCAAGTGGATGACGATTCGGCAAAACATGTCATAGATAGATTGTTGTACTTGGATATGCAGAACAATAAAGAGATACAATTATATATCAATAGTCCAGGAGGATATGTTACCTCCGGCTTTGCTATGTACGATACCATAAAATCATTGAAAAGTCCTGTTTCTACCATATGCACAGGTTTAGCGGCTTCCATGGGTTCTATCTTATTATCGGTAGGAAAAAAAGGAAGACGTTTTATTCAGCCGCATGCTCAGGTGATGATACATCAACCCAGTGGAGGGGCTCGGGGACAAGCCTCTAATATCGAGATACAGGCCAAGGAAATCATAAAGACCAAGGAATTGAGTGCTCAAATATTGGCCGATAACTGTGGACAAAAATTTGAAAAGGTATTAAAAGATTTTGATAGGGATTATTGGATGAATGCCGAAGAGTCTATCGAATATGGAATTGTAGACGGTATTTTGAAGTAGATAGTAATAAGTACATACAAGGAAGACCTTTTCAATTTTTGGGAAGGTCTTTTTGCTTTCCGGAACCTTGTGATCCGTATAAAAAAAAGGTCCTTCGCAATCGTGTTGTGAAGGACCTTCTTGGATATATATAGACGCTCTCGCGGAATAGTCTATTTATATACGTATGAAATTAATACTTTGGTTGATGCATTGATAAAAAAATCTGTTAAACTTTATCAAGATTCTCAATAATTTCTCGAGATTTAGTCCTTATATAGTTTATCTCACTGGAATCCTTTTTATCCAAAAGGCTCATCATCATACTCATTCTTTGATTATTTTTAAAATACTCTTTTTTTTCGTCCAAAAAATTCCAGTAGAGGACATTAAAAGGGCAGGCGTTGTCACCCTTTTTTAAGGTGTGTTTATAGTGGCAACTACTACAGTAATTGCTCATTTTGTTAATATAGTTGGCACTGCTTACATAAGGTTTGGTTGCAACAATTCCTCCGTCCGCAAATTGACTCATGCCCCTAGTATTTGTAATTTCTACCCACTCTATGGCATCAATGTAAACACCCAGGTACCAGCGGTCAACTTCATCGGGGTCTATTTGGGTGAGTAAGGCAAAATTACCAATTATCATAAGTCGTTGAATATGATGAGCGTATGCATCCGTCAAACTTTGTCCAATGGCATGTTTTAAGCAATTCATTTTGGTGTTACCGGACCAGAAAAATTCAGGGAGTTTGTTATGGTTTTCCAATTTGTTTAGATTGGAATAATTGGGCATTTCTTTCCAGTAGATTCCCCGCATATATTCCCGCCAACCTAAAATTTGTCTTACAAAGCCCTCTACTTGTGAAATGTCTATTGCATCGGTATGTTGATAATAATGGTCCAATACTTTAGTAATAACTTCTTTTGGACTCAAAATTTTTGAATTCATGGCAAAAGACAATCTAGAGTGAAATAGGAATTTCTCCTCGGTATGCAGCGCGTCTTGATAATCACCGAAGTGGGTCAACAATTCTTGGCAAAAGTAATTAAGGACGGAAAGACAATCTAGTCGTGTAACCGGCCAGCTGAACTGCTTAGGTTCAATTTCACCAAAGGTTATTATATCAGCTTTATGAATCTCGTCCAGTATAGCGGAAACATCCTTTCGAAACCCACTTTCATGTGGAATCTCAGGTTTGCCATTCCACTTCTTTCGGTTGCTTTTGTCATAGTTCCATTTACCACCTTCCGGTTGTCCATTGACTACCATGATATCATGCTTTTTTCGCATCATACGATAAAAAGACTCCATCACAAGCTGTTTCTTGCCGGAAAAGAAATTTTTAAGGGCGTAACGCGATGTATAGAAATGTTCGGTGTCCACCGCTTTGGTCTCTATTTCTAGGGTATTTGAAATACCCTTGAGTTGTTGGTCCAACCGATATTCATCCGGTAACTGATATTCAAATTGTTCCGCGTTGGTAGCCTGGCAATATTGTTCAATAATTTTACCTAATTCCTGCGGATTTTCAGTGCTTCCAATTTTTAGATAAATGAAATTGTGGCCTATCTCGGTTAAGTGTTCCTTGAAGGAGCGCATCGCCAAAAAAAAGGCTACAACCTTTTGTATGTGATGTTTTACATAGTCCGTTTCTTGACGCATTTCGGCCATAATGTAGGTAACATCATCGTCAACCTCATTGAACCAGCTATGGTTGTAATTCAATTGATCGCCTAATACTAATCTAAGCGTTTTCATTATTTTCTATTTAAAATAGGGATTCTTGGAGCCATAGATTTTGAAATTTTCCATTTGGATCATAGCGCTCCGCTTGTAAATTGCTATTGAACTTTCTATCTCTGGGGTCATTCCCCACACCACTGTTATACATCCAATTTCCCCAATTACTATGGACATCATAATCAATAAGCAAGCTTTCAAAATAAGCAGCACCGTAACGCCAATCTTGTTCTACTTCTTTGGACCAATAGCTTGCAACGTTTTGTCTTCCCCGGTTGCTCATCCATCCCGTTTGTGCAATCTCTTTCATATTGGCGTTTATAAAGGGTAGGTTTGTAGTACCCGAAATCCAGCTGTCCAACATTTTTTTATCAAAGTTCCAATCATATTTTTTATCCAATATCCCATCGATATGGAATATTTTGGAACTGTGTTTTAAGGATACATATTTAAAGAAATCACGCCAAATCAGCTCGAATATCAGCCAATAGGTATCTTGGTTCTTTTTTATTTCTTTTTCAAACTTTTTTACTTCCCAAAAAATAGTTCTGGGCGAAATGCTTCCATTGGCCAACCAAGCGGATAACTTGGAACTGTAGTCCGTACCTACCAGGCCATTTCTTGTTTTTTTATAGTAAGCTAATTTTTGGGTTTCCCAGAAATACTCGTTTATTCTTTTAAGAGCCTGTGCTTCACCACCTTTGAATGGAAATGCGGTTCTAGAATCAATTTCGGGTTCCGATAATCCAAGGTCCATTAGGGAAGGAATTTCTGTTTGGGTTTGAATAAAATTTGAGTGTGGAAATACTTTGTTGAACTTCTTGAAGGGCCTTATTTCGGATAGTTTTTCGCACTTTTTTCTAAAATGCGTAAATACCTTCGGAATTTCTTGGAAACTTGCAAATGGAATGTCTTTTGGATGATATAAAAACTGATTGAAAGATTCTTTGAACTCGATTGAATGGTCAACTTCTTTTTTTACCGAGTTTAGAATTTGGTTTTCGTCACGTGTCCACTCTTTTTGAAGATAAACCGTATTAATATTTTGGTTTTCAATTAATTGGGGTATAAATTTGGATGAGCTACCCATGTAAATAAATAGAGGTATGTTGTGTTTTTTTAGGTTTTCACTTAAATCTTTTATCGATTCAATTAGGAATTTAGCTCTGAACCGTTCGGTTTTCTTAAATCCAAAATCACCCTCTTTAAAATACATTGAATCGAAACAGTAAACTCCAATCAAATGTTCACCCTCACTTGCTTTTAATAGCGAAACATTATCTTGAACCCTAAGGTCGTTTCTGAACCAAACTAAATTATTCATGTGCGGTTGTGTGTTTATTTCTTCGGCACTTTTCACTGCAATATTTTACATCCGGCCAATTCTTTTCCCATTTTTTCCGCCAATTAAATGACAGACCACATATAGGACATTTTTTAGACGGAATATGCTGTTTTTTATGAGCCATGGTTTTTCCTTTCTAGTTCTTCGTTGGGCTTGGCGTAGGTATATCTTTGAACAATTTTTGAAGAAGCATAACCATCTAAACCAATGTTAGCGATGCTGTCTGCTTTTTCCAAATTCAACCATCCATCTTCAAGCATGACATTATCGGGAACATAAAGGTGCTCAATGGCTCCGATAATCATTACGCAGCCATTTTCCTTTATCAGATATTCGTTAACATAGGAGCACCCTATTTTTATTTTACTTTCCTTGACATAGGGAGCATCAAAACCATCCAAGTATTCCTCGGTTAGCTGAACCTCTTCAAACTCAGAAACCTCTTTCGCATATTTCGCTGAGGTTTTATGACTTTTTGATACTATTTTTCCATTCACGTGGTTTACTGTAAAAACGCCGGTATCTTTTAAGTTATCATAGGTATCCCTTCTGACGGTAAGTGGTCTTAAAACAAATCCTAACAGGGCAGGGTTACTGCCAATATGCATTATGGAATTAAAAAGCCCCAGATTTGTAACGCCTTTGAGTGATTTTGTACCTAAAAGATTGCTAGGTCTATACCCTGAGCAACTATTGATTAAATTTGCCCTGTATCTGCTAGGAAGTTTATCCAATTCCGATAGATTAAAATACATAGAATAATTTCATATTGTCTAATAAAATTAAATAATACTTAAACAATAAAAGTTAATTTTAAACTAAAACATGTTTAGGTAACTTTTATCCAGAACGATTATAAATTTAGTTTTCCCTATATGATCCACACCAAACAAAACATTGCAATTATTGGCTCAGGCCTAGTAGGTTCACTATTGGCCATATATCTTAGGAGGTATGGGCATACCCTTACTGTTTTTGATAGAAGACCGGATATTAGGGAAGTAGAATTCTCAGGAAGGTCTATAAATTTGGCGATGAGCAATAGAGGATGGAAAGCTTTGGAGGAAGTTGGTGTTGCCGAGGAAATTAGAAAAATAGGTATTCCCTTGGATAAGAGAGCCATGCATGTGATTGGAAAACCAGAGTATTATCAGAAATATGGTAAGGAAGGAGAGGCAATATGGTCCATTTCTAGAGGTGTACTCAATAAAAGAATGATTGACTTGGCCGAGAGTGCTGGTGTGGAATTTAGATTTGAGGAAAAGGTCTGGGATATCGATTTACCCAGAGCCCAAGTATTTACGGGGGAATCTGAAAAAGGGGAGTGGAAGGCTTACGACTTTGATTTGGTCTTTGGTTGTGATGGAGCGTTTTCAAGGGTTCGTCATAAAATGCAGCGAAGAAGTCGGTTTGATTATTCCCAAGACTTTATCGATGTCGGTTATAAGGAATTAACTATACCTCCCAACGAGGATGGTACCCATAAATTGAATAGTAATTCTTTTCATATTTGGCCTAGGGGCAAGTTTATGTTCATTGCCATGCCCAATCTTGACGGTAGTTTTACCTGTACTTTATTTATGCCATTTGAAGGTGAAGTGTCCTTTGAGAGTATTAAAACCAAAGCGGATGCCGTTCATTTTTTCAGTACTTACTTTCCCAATGTGAAAAAAGATATTGAAAACCTAACCCATGATTTTTTTAAGAACCCAACGAGTGCCATGGTTACCATGAAATGTTATCCATGGACCTATTGGGACAAAGTCGCTTTGGTGGGCGATTCTGCACATGCTATCGTTCCTTTTTATGGGCAAGGAATGAATGCTGGTTTTGAGGACATTTATGTACTTGATCAGATAATTAAAGAACAAGGGGATGATTGGGGGGCAATTTTTAAAATTTATCAAAAACAACGCAAACCCAATGCGGATGCCATAGCGGAATTAAGCTATCGTAATTTTATTGAAATGAGCAGTAAAACCGCAGACCCAATGTTCTTGTTACAAAAGAAGATCGAGAAGCGATTTTCTTCGCACCATCCAGAGAAGTGGATTCCTGCCTATAGCAGGGTAACCTTCTCCGACAAACCTTATGCGGAGGCTTTAGCTATTGGTGATTTTCAGGAAAAAATCATGAAAGAAATTATGGCAATTCCCAACATTTCCGAAAAATGGGATAGTGAGGAGGTAGAAAACAAAATTTTGAGGGCATTAGAGGAATCCAATCATTAATTAGTATTGGCCCGTATTTCAGCTCTTCTCATAGGCATACCATCTATACGGTCAAATATTTTTTTTGGTTCAAGGGGATATGCTTCTCTCATTTTTATACTGCCGTCTTTTCCTATAAGCAAATAACCCTTAAAGTTTTTTGGAAGATTTGAATTATAACCCACTGTTTCTTGATTTGCATTAAATAGCCTTTCATCATAAAAGAATAAAACGATTACCTCTCTTTCCTTCCATTCTTTCTTATGAGTTTTTAGGAGATGGTACGCGGTTTTGAGTTCCTTTTGATTTGCATCAGTATCTGCAAGTACTAGTATCCGGTTTTTCCATTGAAAGTCATCCAAATTTTGGGATTTTAGGGTTTTTGTGGCCATGCAAAGGAGTATTAGTAAAAGTATACCTTCTATTTTCATAGAGAATAATATAAACAAAAAAAGGCCATCTTTCAACAGATGGCCTTTAGTATAATTTTGATATTCGCTTATATCTTAGCGAATAGTTTTTCCATTTTTTCTTGTTCTTCATCCGCAAGGGTAGGGTCAACTAGAATTCTCCCACTATGTTCGTCTGTAATAATTTTTTTTCTAGATGCTATTTCTACCTGCACTTGAGGAGGAATTGTAAAGAAGGAACCTCCAGAAGCACCTCTTTCAATAGGAACTACGGCCAGTCCGTTTTTAACGTTGTTTCTAATTCGAGCATATGCCTTTACCAGCCTCTCTTCAATTTTATCCTGATATTTCATGGACTCATCCAAAAGTGCCTTTTCCTCTTTTTCGGTTTCGGCCAGGATGGCATCCAATTCTCCTTTTTTATGTTTAAGGTGTGTTTCGCGCTCACTTAAACGTTCTTTGGTTTCGGCAATAACCTCTTTTTTCTGTTCTATTTGAGCCTTAAATTCCTTTATGTTCTTTTCGGCCAATTGAATTTCTAATTCTTGAAATTCAAGTTCCTTACTAATAGAGTTAAACTCCCTACTGTTCCTAACATTTTTTTGCTGCTCGGTATATTTCTTGATTAAAGCTTTGGCTTCTTCAATAAGATTTTTCTTGGCACCTATTTCGTAATTGATAGTTTCCAAATCGGTCTTAAGTTTATCCAGTCTGGTTTTAAGGCCAAGCACATCATCTTCTAAATCTTCAACTTCCAAAGGTAGTTCTCCACGTACATTTCTAATTTCATCTACTCTGGAATCAATTAATTGAAGGTCATACAACGCCCTTAACTTTGCTTCAACAGATGAATCTTCTTTTTTTGCCATATTTAAAAATACTTGATAGGATTTGTTATACTTTCCGATAAACGGATTGCAAAATTAGGAATTTTTTTCGTAAGATAATCAACTAAAAGGTTTTTTGTAAACTGCTCAGTTTCAAAGTGTCCAATATCCGCAATTACCATTTTATTTTCAGCTTCATAAAACTGATGATATTTTACATCTGCAGTGACGAAAACATCAGCTCCTGAAGCCTTTGCAGCTCCTATGGCAAAGGCCCCACTACCTCCTAAAACGGCAACACTTTTTACGGGTTTATTCCTGAGTTCGGAGTGTCTTACGATTTTAGCGTTCATGACTTTTTTTAAGTGTTCTAGAAATGCCTGTTCTTGAACCGGTTCATCCAATTCCCCAATCATTCCCATTCCAATATCCTGATTTGTATTTTCCAGAGAATAGATTTCATAGGCAACTTCTTCATAAGGATGGTTCTCCATCAATGACCTCAAGACCTTTCCTTCCAATGATTTTAGATAGGTAACAGAAATCATCATCTCCTGTTCGTAATGCGTTTCCCCTTTTTTTCCGATAGTAGGGTTACTGTTTTCATCTCCTTTATAACTGCCCATGCCTTCTAGGGTGAAACTACAATTACTATAATTACCAATATTCCCTGCGCCCGCTTCAAAAAGTCTTTGCTTAAGTGTTTCGGAATCTGCCAATGGAACATAAGTAATTAATTTTCTTATTGTACCCCCCTTAGGGATTAATATCCTCGTATTTGAAACCCCCAAAACCTCACAGATTTTGGCATTTACGCCCTTCGAGGAATTGTCAAGTGCTGTATGTGGGGCGTAGATGGCTATGTTGTTCTGTATTGCTTTTAAAATGGTTCGCTCTACATAATTTTTACCCGTAATTTTTTTTAGACCGCTAAAAATTATGGGGTGAAAACTAACAATTAGATTGCAGTTGTTTTCAATGGCTTCATCCACAACACACTCTAAGGTATCCAAAGTCACTAGTATACCTTGAACCTCCATTTCGCCGTCGCCTAAAAGAAGGCCGACATTGTCAAAGTCCTCGGCATGGTCCAAGGGCGCCAGTTCTTCTAAAATTTGGGTAACCGTATTAACCGTCATTTTCAATAAATTATAAGGTTTTCAAAGATAAAATATTATAATTTCGTTCTGATGCAACTGTTGAGAAAACTTCTATTTCCATTTTCACTAGTTTACGGACTTATAGTTTATATACGCAATTCGCTTTACGATAGGGGTATATTGGAATCAAAAGAATTTGACGTGCCCACTATTTGCATTGGGAACTTAAGTGTAGGTGGAACCGGGAAAACTCCAATGACCGAGTTTCTTATCAAACTATTACAACCCAAGTATAAAATTGCCGTTTTGAGTAGGGGATATAAGAGAAAATCCTCTGGTTTTGTGCTGGCCAACGATAATGCTTCCGTGGAACAACTTGGAGATGAACCATATCAAATTTATAGAAAATTCAAAAATATCACCGTAGCCGTTGATGCGGATAGGAGGGAGGGTATACGGCAGTTGGTTAAAAGAGTTCATCCTGACTTGATTTTATTGGATGATGCTTTTCAACACAGAAAAGTAAATCCTGGGTTTTCTATTCTGTTGACTTCTTACGGAAATCTATATGTTGATGATTGGTATTTGCCAACAGGGGACTTGAGGGATAGTAAATACGCCGCGAAACGAGCGGACTTAATTGTTGTAACCAAATGTTCCCCGCTGTTAAGTAACGAAGAACAAAAGAACATAATAGCTAAGTTAAAATCCAGAAAAAATCAAAGAGTACTCTTTACTTTTTTTGAATATGATGAGTTGGTCAAAAACGATAAGGAGTCAATAAAGCTTAGCGAGTTTGCCGGTAGAAGATTAACCCTTGTTACAGGAATAGCCAATCCTGAACCTTTAGTAAAGTATTTAAAGGAAAAAGGATTTCCTATGGAGCATTTAGCCTTTAATGATCATCACTTCTTTTCGGAAAAGGAAATCGATGAATTGAAAACAAGGGAATTAATAATTACAACTGAAAAAGACTATGTAAGATTGTGCAACAAGTTATCCAATCTTTTTTATTTACCTGTAAAACATGCCTTTTTGAGCGATGGGGAGTATATGATTGGTGAGGAACTTAACACTTTTATGAAAGCGAAGACTTAGCTTTCTTATCAAAGATATTTTCCCCGATTTTCTGATAAAATATTTCTGGTTTAAAAGGTTTAGTAACGACATCATTGCAGCCCGCAGCATAAAAACTTTCTAAACTATCGTCCAAAGATATTGCGGTTAAGGCAATTATAGGCGTTTGCTGATCAAATTTCCTAATTTGTATTGTAGCTTCCTCACCACTGATACCTGGCATATGTATATCCATTAAAATGGCATCGTACTCATTTTCCCCTGCAAGAGTTACCGCTTCTTCACCGTTACTGGCGATATCACACGTAATTTCCTTCTTGTTTAGCATTTTTTTGGTAATTACCTGATTGATTTTGTTGTCCTCGACAATCATGATATGCAGACCTTTAAAATCGTATTCACCTTGGGTTATTTCGAAGTCTATGTCATCTACAATGTCATCCTTACTCTTCATGTCGATATCGAACATGAAGGAACTACCCTCATTCAAATTACTTTTGAGTTCAATTTTACTACCGAATAACCCAAGTAAACTTTTAACGATGGTAAGTCCTAGTCCGGTACCCCCGTATTCCCTATTAATTTGAATGGAACCTTGCTCAAATCCATCAAAAATACTTTGTTGTTTTTCTTTTGAAATCCCTATTCCGTTATCCTTGACTTCAAAATAAATGGTTACGTCCTCTCCGTTTTTCTCTTTCAGTTTACAAATAACTTCAACGATTCCTCCTCTTGTAAACTTTATGGCATTGCCAATAAGGTTCATAAAAACCTGTGATAGTTTTAAGGGGTCGCTCATTAAATGGCTTGGAATATCATTATCGTAGTCCAGTAACAATTTTGTCTTATTCTCTTTGGCGCTCTGTTGCAGGGAATCCATTACTTCGTTAATGACCTTTTTAAGGTTGAATTCCATGTTTAGCGGCTCCAGCTTATTCGCGTCAATTTTATTGATATGTAGGATATCATTGATGAAGTTTAATAAGTAGTCTCCAGAGAATTTTAAGGCCTTTAAATGCTCTTTCTGATGTTCAGATGGGTTTTCCTCCAATAGTAAATGGGTTAGTCCAGTAACCGCATACAAAGGTGTTCTTAGCTCATGACTAACGGTAGAAAGAAAGTTTGTTTTAGCCTCCATAGCCTGTACAGCTCCATCCCTGGCCACTTGTAGTTCTCGGTTCTTTGTCTGAAGAAGGTCATTGGTTTTTAATTTTATCTGATTATTTCGGTAAAGCGATACCGCCAAAAGTGATATAATAATCAGAAACGCAGAGGTTAATATCGCGGTTAACTCCGAACGGTTTTGGGATTCCTTCAATTCTTCGATGGTATCATCCTGTCTTGCAATCAACTCTGTCTTATAATCGTCCCTAATTTTATCTGCAGTTTTTGCTTCAACTTTAACCTTGTCAATCGTAAATAGGGAATCTTGGATTTTTAATAGGTTTTGACTGTTTGTCCATGCCTTCTGATACGATCCCATCTCACTGTACACCTTGGATAACAAATCATTGGCTTTCCTTATTTCCAAAAAGAAACCATTTGCATTGGCCAGTTCTAGGGCTTGCTCTCCATTTTTGGAACTTTCTTCATAATTTTCAGTTCTATAATTGAGGTCGGCCAACCCTAAATAAGCCCTTGTTGATAGATAATCTTTCTCATAAATATCCGTATTTACGACCAAGGAATTAAGGTTTTTTGCCGCACTCTCGTACTTCTCCAGTTTCATGTAAACCATAGCCTCGGTCAGGAGAATATTGTTGAAAAAATTCCGATCGTTATTCAATTGCTTTGCCTCATTAAGCATAAATAGTGATTGAAAACTCTGATCGGCCTCGTATAGCAGTATGGCTTCGATATATTTATGGATTGCATCTCCGTAAGGATATGCCGTATCTTTAAGTAATACACTTGCACGGTCCCAATAAAACTGGGTATCACTTTCTTTGTCCAGTTTTAGATATAAAAGGGCCAATTCATGGTAGCAGTCTATCAACCCTTTCAAATCTTCGCCCTCTTCCGCCTTCTCGGCAGCCTTGTCCAAGGTTTGCAGTGCCAAATCTATCTTATTTTGATTTCTTAGCTTTCGGGCTTCATCAAAATAAGGATCCATATCCCTGACCGGCACGGAATCCTGGGCATGAAGGGAGCAACCCACTAAAAGACATAGAAACAGCAGGGTAAGATTTAATACATTTATATGGAGTTGAATTTTTCTCAAATATATTTTTTGAATGCCATTAAGTTTATCAAATCAATGATTCTACTACTATATCCTGTCTCATTATCATACCAACCAATAATCTTCACCATTCGTCCTATTACTGAAGTCATTAAAGAATCAAACGTACAAGAATAATAACTATTGTTTATATCTATAGATACTATTGGATCTTCCGTATAAAAAAGAATGTTTTTTAGTTCGTTTTTAGACGCTCTTTCAAAAGTATCATTAATTTCCTTAATGGTGGTATTTCTTCCTACATTGAAAGTAATATCTGTCAAAGAGCCATTGGGTACAGGTACGCGAATACCGCAACCTCCAATGACATTTTCCAACTCTGGGAATATGCTCGTTAATGCTTTTGCCGCTCCCGTAGTCGTTGGAACTATGGATTGACCGGCTGCTCTCGCTCGTCTAAGGTCCTTGTGAGGTTGGTCATGAAGGCTTTGATCTGAAGTATATGAATGGACCGTAGTAATATAGGCTTGTTCAATTCCACAAAGATCTTTAATGACCTTGATCATTGGCGCCGCGTTGTTCGTAGTACAAGATGCATTGGAAATTATATTATCTTCTTTTTCCAGTATGGATTCGTTGATTCCATACACAATCATCTTAATGTCCGGGTCTATTGGTGGTACGGAGAGTATCACTTTTTTTGCACCGTTTTTTAAATGGTATTCAAGCGTCTCTTTTGTTTTAAATTTCCCAGTGCATTCAACTACTACATCTATTCCGAAGGACGACCAATTTAAATTCTTTGGGTCTTGAATATTGAAAAGAAGCACACCCTTACCATCTACAATTATATGGTTGATGTCATAATCTACTTTGCCATTATAAACACCATGGATGCTATCATATTTTAATAAATGAGCCAATGTTTTTGTATCGGCAAGGTCATTTACAGCTACGACCTCTAAATGAGGATGGTTTTGTATTAATCGGAATAAGGTCCTTCCTATTCTACCAAAACCATTGATACCTATTTTTATTTTTTTCATAGGTTTTGATTTTTAATTTGAACCTGACCGATAAGTGATTCTTTATTGGAAATGAATTAATCGATGTGTTTATGGGCCTTATAGGAAGATCTGACTAAAGCTCCACTCTCCACATGCCTAAATCCCATTTCAAGTCCAATTTCTTCATATTTTTTAAATTGGTCCGGGGTAATGAACTCCTTAACAGGTAAATGTTTTTTTGAAGGTTGCAAATACTGACCAATAGTAACTACATCGACATTGGCTTCCCTTAGATCTTGCATGGTGTGAATAACCTCTTCCTCAAATTCACCCAATCCGAGCATGATACCAGATTTGGTTCTATTAACACCATTAGCTCTTAGGTATTTTAGGACTTCCAGACTACGCTCATATTTTGCCTGTATTCTAACCTCTCTTGTCAGCCTTTTTACCGTTTCCATATTATGGGAAACAACTTCTGGTGAAACTTCAATAATGCGGTCCAAGTGTTTTTCAATTCCTTGAAAATCAGGTATTAAGGTTTCCAATGTAGTGTTTGGATTCATTCGTCTAATGGCCTTTACAGTTTCGGCCCAAATGATGGAACCCATATCCTTAAGGTCATCCCGGTCTACAGATGTGATTACGGCATGTTTAATACCCATGATTTTGATGGAACGTGCAACCTTCTCCGGTTCGGCCCAATCCACATTTTCCGGCCTCCCAGTTTTTACACCGCAAAAGCCACAGGATCTTGTACAGATATTTCCAAGAATCATAAAGGTAGCCGTTCCCTCTCCCCAACATTCTCCCATATTGGGACAACTTCCAGAGGTACAAATCGTATGCAAATCATATTTGTCGACCAAACTACGTAACTGCGTGTATTTCTTACCTGTAGGCAGTTTAACCCTTAACCATTTTGGTTTTCCTTTTGGAGGTGCGTTATTTTCTTTTATGACTACTGACATACCTATTTTTTTACAAATATACGAAGTTAAAGGTGTTTAATTTAATGGACAATTGGGACTGGTTAATTCTTGAACTTTGGTGATTATGCTTAATTTTATGGAACTATCTTCTATTTCGAATAACTTCCGAAAGCAATTTTTTCGCCCTTAAAATTTTCACCTTGATGTTGTTGATCGGTTCGTTTAACTTTTCCGCAATATCTGCATAACTAAGTTCGTTAAAATACCTAAGATTTATTACTTCTTGGTAATGAGGTTTAAGACTTTTAATATCACGTAAGAGATCAGCCAAATTCTGCTCCTGTATCAGTTGGTCTTCCATAGTCAGGGATTCATCATAAACACTTTTAATTGCGTCTTCATTTCTCCTCGAGTCCAAAAGGCTTTTTTTCCTTTTTCGAACTAAATCGATGTGAATATTCTTGGAAATAGTGATTAACCACGTTTTAAAGGCAAATCTGTTATCGTAGGTGTTTATTTTGTCGAAGGCCTTGGAAAATGTCTGGATGGTAATATCCTCGGCATCATTTTCGTTTTCCGTACGTTTTAGCTGAAAACCATAAACATCATTCCAAAACCTATCCAGTAATCTGCTAAACGCTATTTGATTACCTTCCTTGGCCCTGTTGATAATTTCATGTACGTCTTCGGTCAATATTGGGGGTAAGTTTTAATTAGAGTATTTCTATGAGCTAATTTCTTTTTTACAATCCTGTTCTTCTGGTAGTTTACCGCACATACCACATGCTTGCCCATCCTTATTCAAATATGGACTTTGACTAGCGCAGGTACCTGCGAACTTTCCGTCTTTTTTAGCCCATATTTTTATAGCTATTCCAGAGAATGCCAATGCCAAAAGTCCAACAGTGAGTAAAATAAGTTTCATCTATTAATTTTTAGTTTTTTAATAGGTAATATGCAATTGGTTCTAAACCATCATTGTATAACCATGATAAATCTCGCGCTATTACATCTTAATGATTGATACAAAGGTAAAAAAATAAAGCCCCAAATTGGGGCTTTAAGACTACTTTATCATTTGAAATTAATAGGCGATATTCGCAACTATATTGTCAACTGTAGGGTTTTGATTACCCCCTTTTGGCTCTATTGTTATATAACCGACCGCATTTTCTGCATAAGGAAGTGCCAAAAGTTTTTCGCTATCGCCTGCCTCTTGAATTATACCTAAATTCAACATTTCCCCATTAACCTCGGCCCACATTTGAAAACATTGGTCTTCGGGAAGATTCGGTAATTTACTCACATTGATATACGAAAGCTTTTTTACAGGATTTATGTAGGCTACGGCCTTAAGTTCCTTGGCCTTCTTGTTTCCGTTTACATTATATTTTTTGGTGCTAGGATTGTTTAGGACGATAAATTGGTTTCGTACATCCTCCAATTGCTGCCTCATATCAGCTTCCAACAACTTTATCTTATTGCTAACCACTGAATTTTCTTCCTGTAAATTCTGATTCTGATCCCAATAGAAATAAGAGGAACCTGCGAAAATAAAGGCGACAATACTTGCGGCAATTGCAAACCTAAAAAACTTTTTCCTGCCGATACGTTCAGATTTAATTCGAGCACTAATCTTTTCTTTTAATCCTTCAGGAGATTTAATCGCATGTAGCTTTGCATATACCTCTAAACTTTCCTGTAACTCATTATAGGCCTCCCTAACCTCTGGATACATAGCAATATACTGCTCCACTTTTAATGCCTCCATTTCCGTAGTGGTACCGAGTAGATAGCTCTCTAACAAATCAGTTTCCAAGAACTTTTTAATTTTATCTTTCATACTATTAGATTTAGTAGCAACAAAAGTACTGCCGGTCCGTAAACCTTTCTTAGTTCCCTTAGTCCAATTTTTAATCTTGATTTGATTGTTCCTAGTGGAATATCCAACTCATCACTTGCTTCCTGTTGGGTCATTCCCTGGAAAAATAGCGCATCTAAAACGATTTGATATTTATCCTCAATCTTATCCAGATGTTCTTGAACATCCATGAACTCCGGTCTTGTACTTTCAACACCTAAATTATATACGTCTGAAACGTCGATTTGGATTTCCTTATCCGTTTTTGTGTTTATACTTCGTAATTTGTCGATTGCGGTATTTCTTGTAATTCGAAAAAGCCAGGTAAACAACTTGGCTTTAGAAGGGTCGTAAGAGTCCGCTTTTTTCCAAATTTTAACAAAACTTTCCTGCAGTACATCTTGTGCAAGTTCTTCGTTTCTAAGAACCTTATTGGCAACACCTAGAAGTGTATCCCCGTAATTATCATAAAGAAGGGAAATGGCCTTGTCATTCCTTTCCTGTAAGAGTTCAACAATATGTTTTTCAAGTAGTGCGCTCATAGCGATATTAGGACCTTAATTTATTTTGCTTTTAAAGATCCAAAGTGGTTTGTTGTTCCGTATATCCATAAACGCTAAATTATAAAATTGATTGTTAAGGCGGCGTTATCTAAAAATATATATGTTTTAAGTGTGCAGCTGGTAACTGCCCACTTAGTTTTTGGTTAGTTTGGTTTGGTATAACCCCCGGAATTAATTCTGGGGGTTATTTTATTAAGTTTACTTCGGGTTGTATGGTAATTCCGAAATCTGACTCTACATCCTTTATTATTCTATAAGCCAAATCCAATATTTCTGAGCCTGTTGCATTACCATAATTGACCAAAACCAAAGCCTGTTTTTTATGAACACCTGCATCTCCAAAACGTATGCCTTTGTAACCACTTTGTTCAATTAGCCAACCTGCTGGAATCTTATATTCTTTTTCCGAAATTTTGTAAAATGGAGCTATTGGGTGGTTTTTTATAAAGGTTTCAAATTTTTCCTTAGTGATGATTGGATTTTTAAAAAAGCTCCCACTGTTCCCCAATTCCTTAGGGTTTGGTAATTTTCTTTTTCTAATTGCTATGACAGCCTCAGAAACATTTTTGATATTTGGTTCGGCAATGTTATTTTTCTGTAATTCTTCGTTGATTGCCCCATAACTTGTGTTGATATTATGATTTCTTTTGGAAAGCTTTAGATTTACAGAAGTGATAACATATTTGTTTTTACCAGCATTTTTAAAGAAGGAGTCCCTATAGCCAAATCGGCATTCTTCCTTAGTGAAATAAACAAGTTCTTGGTCCGACCTGCGAACAGCTTCACAGATTACAAAAACGTCCTTTAGTTCCACACCATACGCTCCAATATTCTGAATGGGGGCAGTTCCTGTATTACCTGGTATCAAAGACATATTTTCTAGCCCTCCAAAATTATGTTCCAATGTCCATAGTATCATTTGGTGCCAGTTTTCACCCGCCATTACTCTAATTTCTACGGTATCCTCATTTTGGCTGATTATCTCAATTCCCCTTAAATCTATATGGATAACCAATGCATCTATATCACTTGTTAGGAGCATATTGCTTCCTCCTCCCAAAATAAATTGGACAGGATAAGAATCATTACCCAGTATTTCTTGGAGCTCCTCTATCGAATTTACCTGTACAAAGAATTTTGCCTTGGCGTCAATTCCAAAGGTGTTGAATTCCTTCAATGAAAAATTCTTGTGAATTTCCATCAACCGATATAGGTTTTTAAGGCCTCTCCCAAAATATGAACAGCCCTTTTCAAAGTAGGTTGGTCAAGTACATAGGCAATCCTGATTTGATTTTTTCCTAATCCCTCTGTAGCATAGAACCCTGCAGCCGGGGCTACCATTACCGTTTCATTATTAACCCTAAAATCTTCCAGGAGCCATTGTGCAAAGTCATCAGCATCTGTAATCGGAAGTTCGGCAATGCAATAAAATGCACCCTGCGGTTTTGCAACTTTGACGCCTTCCAGCTTTTCCAATTCAGAAATCAGGAGATTGCGTCGGGCAACGTATTCGGTCTTTACCTCCTCAAAATAACTTTGTGGGGTTTCCAATGCCGCCTCACTGGCTATTTGAGCATAAGTGGGTGGAGAAAGTCTAGCTTGGGCGAATTTAATCGCAGTTGAAATTACTTCCTTGTTTTTGGAGACCAAAAATCCAATTCTGGCACCACACATACTATACCTTTTAGAGACAGAATCTACAATGATTCCATTGTTACTTAGAACTTCTTCCTGAAGAATAGAGTAGTGTTCCCTGTTATCATAAACAAATTCCCGGTAAACCTCGTCAGCAATTAAAAACAAGTCGTATTTAAGAACAATCTTGGCCAATTTTTGAATTTCCTCCTTACTGTATAGATAACCTGTTGGGTTACCAGGATTGCAAATGAGAATAGCCTTGGTTTTTGGGGTAATCAATTTCTCAAAGTCTTCTATTGGTGGCAAGGCAAAGTTGTTCTCTATTTTAGATACAACGGGTACCACTTTTATTCCACTAGCTGTGGCAAATCCATTATAATTAGCGTAAAAAGGTTCCGGGATTATAATTTCATCATCTGTATCTGCGATGGTTCCCAAGGCAAAAGAAAGCGCTTCTGAACCCCCTGTGGTGACGATGATATCATCTGCCTGAACATGAATATTATTCCTTTTATAATATTCGGCTATTTTTTCCCTATAACCTTCCGATCCTTCCGTTCTGCTATACTCCAGTACGGCAAGCTGGTTATTTTTAACTGCATCCAGTGCAATTTGAGGTGTTTTTATGTCGGGTTGGCCGATATTCAAATGAATTACTTTGGCGCCGTTCTTCTTGGCATTTTCGGCATAAGGAACCAACTTTCTAATAGGAGATTGGGGCATTGTGCGCCCTTTAATGGAAATAGATGGCATATAGGTATACTTTTACGCAAAAGTGATAAATCATTAGCGATTCTACAATACCTGAGCCTTTTATTTACGGTTTGCAAACGAATGTTAAAATATATGATGGCATAAAAAAAAATCGTACCTTGAAGATGGTCAATCAATTGGAAACGAATATGTTAAATAGATTGTTTCAATTTTTTATTCTTTCTCTCCTAGTGCTACCATTTTTTGGTGTTGCCCAGGGATACTCTTTGCAAGAAGGTCAGAAGTTTGAAAAGATTAGGTTCGAACTTATTAATAATTTGATGGTTATACCCATTGAGGTTAATGGAACGGAACTATCTTTTGTTATGGATTCCGGGGTAAGCACTCCAATTTTATTCAATCTTGCCAATCAGGATTCTATTGAATTAAAGAATGTATCTGAAATAACCATTAATGGTTTAGGGGAAGGGGAACCTATTAGTGCTTTAAGCTCTCAAGGCAACTTCTTCAAATTGGGAAATATTCAAAATTTCTCTCAGAAACTATATGTTGTCATGGATGCAGGAATAAATTTTTCCCCGAGTTTGGGTGTTCCAATACACGGTATCATTGGTTATGACCTATTTAGGGACTTTATTGTTGATATTAATTATTCTTCTAAGACTATCAAATTTTATAACCCGCAGTCAATAGGACCCAAGATTGGAAAAAAGTATGAAACCTTTGATATGGAAATAATTAATAGAAAGGCTTACTTGGACGCCAGTATTTCGCTTAAAGGAGAAGAGGATATCGATGTAAAAATGCTTTTAGATACGGGTAGTAGCGATGCGGTATGGCTTTTCGAGGATGAAAGAATTAAATTACCTGAAAAGAATTATGATGATTACTTGGGTAAGGGTTTGGCCGGTGATATTTATGGTAAGAGGACAAAAATTGAAAGTATTAAAATTGGCGACTATGATTTCTCAGATGCCAAGGCAGCTTTTCCGGACATGTTGACCTTTAATACAATTAAAGATTTAGGAAACAGGAATGGTAGTTTAGGGGGTGAAATCTTGAAAAGGTTTAATATTGTCTTTGACTATCCAAATGGTAAAATTAGTCTGAGGAAAAATTCAAATTTTAAAAGGCCTTTTCATTATAATGTTAGTGGGATAGATTTACAGCATGCTGGTGTGAGGTATGTTTCGGAAAGAATAGCAAGTTTTAATGGAGTTGTGCAAAAAAGTGATAGGTCCTACGGAAACGTACAGATATTGTTAGAAGGTGCTACCAGATTAAGTTTGGTGCCGGAGATTATTGTTTCAGGTATTCGGGCTGGCAGTCCTGCACATTCTGCAGGGCTAAAGGAGGGCGATGTTATACTAGCCGTTAATGGAAAACGGATACACAGATATAAAATTCAAGAGATTATGGAAATGCTAAATGAAAAGGAAGGCAAGCGGGTAAAAGTGCTTGTGGAAAGATCAAATAGTAATCTTTTATTTAGCTTTATCCTTAAGGATTTGTTTAAATAAAAAAGCCCTCAACAATTAGAGGGCTTCCTGAGCTTTAAGAGTAATTAATTATTTGGTTCCACTAGCGGCCTTAACCTCTCCTTTAATTTTTAAAATCTTAGTAGGCGTATCCGCATTTGAAGTTACCGTTATGGCTTTTCTTATAGGTCCTACACGATTTGTATCATATTTAACTTGAATCTCACCAGTTTTTCCTGGCATAATAGGGTCTTCCGGTTTTTTAGGAATGGTACATCCACAACTAGAACGTACATTGCTAATGATCAAAGGAGCACTTCCTGTATTGGTAAACTCAAAAACACGAATACCATCCGAACCTTTTTCGATTTCACCGTAATCCACTGTTTCTGTTTTAAACTCAATTTTTGCCGCTGTGTCCTGGGCTTTTAAACTTAAACCTAGTAATCCGACAAATAATACAAGTACAATTTTTTTCATCATTTTTAATTTAGGATGAACTTCAAAATTAATTCTTTTCAGAACAACTCCAAAATCCTTTTGTTATACTCTAACGTTACTTATTTTTGTTTCGTATTTAATTTGAGAAAAAAACGGTACGGATATGCAATTTATCTATTCCGTTTTGTTTTTTACTCTTCTTTATTTCAATTCTTTCAAAAACTGTTCCAAAAATGGATATTCCATCTAAATATGAGCCCCATCAAATAGAGAATCGCTGGTACGATTACTGGATGAAAAACAACTATTTTCATTCAACCCCGGACGAAAGAGAACCTTATACTATAGTAATACCGCCACCTAATGTTACTGGGGTATTGCATATGGGGCATATGCTCAATAACACCTTACAGGATGTATTGATTAGAAAAGCCCGTTTAATGGGTAAAAATGCATGTTGGGTTCCAGGTACAGACCATGCCTCTATTGCGACCGAGGCCAAGGTGGTCGCTAAACTTAAGGAACAGGGAATAAATAAAAGTGACATTTCCAGGGAAGAGTTCTTAAAGCATGCTTGGGATTGGACACATGAATACGGTGGGGTCATTTTGGAGCAATTGAAAAAGCTTGGATGCTCCTGTGATTGGGACCGAACCGCCTTCACCATGGATGAGGACCGATATGAAAGCGTAATTAATGTTTTTGTAGACCTTTTTAATAAAGGGCTTATCTACAGGGGTTATAGAATGGTAAATTGGGATCCAGAGGCCCAGACCACGCTGTCCGATGAAGAGGTTATATATGAGGAAAAGCAAGGTGTATTATATTATTTAGAATATGCCATAGTGGGTTCTAACGAAAAGGTGACCATTGCAACTACAAGACCCGAAACTATTTTGGGGGATACCGCTATTTGTATTCATCCAAATGATGAAAGGTTTAATCACTTAAAGGGTAAAAAAGCCATAGTTCCACTTTGTAATAGGGTAATACCCATAATTGAAGACGAATATGTAGATATGGAGTTCGGTACGGGCTGTTTAAAGGTAACCCCGGCCCATGATATCAATGATAAGGCCTTAGGGGAGAAGCATAACCTTGAGACGGTAGATATTTTTAATGCAAACGCCACTTTAAACTCGTATGGCCTACATTACCAGGGCAAGGACAGATTTGTAGTTAGGAAAGAAATAGCTGAGGAACTTGAGGATAAAGGTTTCTTGGTCAAGACCGAACAACATCTAAATAAAGTGGGAACCTCTGAGCGTACCAAAGCAGTCATAGAGCCTCGACTTTCGGATCAATGGTTTTTAAAGATGGAAGATTTGGTCAAACCTGCCATTAAGGCAGTTTTGGACTCGAATGAGATTAAATTTTTCCCTAAGAGATTCGATAATACCTATCGTCATTGGATGGAAAATATAAGGGATTGGAATATCTCCAGACAATTATGGTGGGGACAAAGAATTCCTGCGTATTACTTTGGAGATGGTCAGGATGATTTTGTTGTAGCTCAAGATGAAGATGAAGCTTTGTCGTTAGCAAAGAAGAAATCTGGTAACCAACATTTGACCGTTAATGATTTAAAGCAGGATGAAGATGTACTGGACACTTGGTTTTCTTCATGGTTATGGCCCATGAGTGTGTTTAATGGTGTTTTAGAGCCCGACAATGAGGAGGTCAACTATTATTACCCCACCAACGATTTGGTAACGGGACCGGATATCATTTTCTTTTGGGTAGCTAGAATGATAATTGCCGGTTATGAATATAGGGGAGAAAGACCATTTGAAAATGTCTATTTCACTGGTTTGGTCCGTGATAAGCAACGAAGAAAAATGTCAAAATCCCTCGGAAACTCGCCTGATGCACTAAAGTTAATTGACCAATACGGTGCGGATGGGGTAAGGGTAGGCTTGTTGTTGAGTTCCGCGGCAGGAAATGATTTAATGTTCGATGAAGACCTTTGTCAACAAGGAAAGAATTTTGCCAATAAGATTTGGAACGGCTTCCGACTTTTAAAAGGGTGGGAGGTTGCCAATATGCCTCAACCCAAAGCTTCAAAAAAGGGTGTTGAATGGTATAAGGCCAAGTTCAACAAGACTTTAGAGGAAATCGAGGACCATTTTAGCAAGTATCGTATATCAGACGCGTTAATGGCTATATACAAACTCGTATGGGACGATTATAGTTCTTGGCTTTTAGAAATAATAAAACCTGCATATCAGCAGCCTATAGACAAAAATACGTATGATGAGGTACTATATATCTTTGAGCAAAACCTCAAATTATTGCATCCTTTTATGCCCTTTCTTACCGAAGAGGTATGGCAGCATATAGCAGTGCGGACCCCTTCGGAAGCCCTAATCATATCAACATGGCCACAAGCGTTTGAGGCAAATAGTAAGTTGATAGGAGAATTCGATTTTACGGCAGAAGTTATTGCTGGTATTCGTACGATTCGAAAGGAAAAAAATATTCCCATGAAAGAATCCTTGGAGTTGAGTGTATTGAATGGGGAAAAGATGCTTATGGATTGGGATGAGGTTATTTCAAAACTGACTAATATCGATGAAATTTCATATGTAAAAAATACAGTTAACGGTGCATTGTCCTTTCGTGTAAAATCCAATGAGTATTTTATCCCTATTAGCGGTGCCATTGATGTTGATGCAGAAAAAGCGAAGATCGAGGACGAATTAAAATATATAAAAGGGTTTTTAAATTCAGTTCAAAAGAAACTATCCAATGAGCGATTTGTAAATAATGCACCTAAAAAGGTGATTGAAATTGAACGGAAGAAACAGGCAGATGCCGAGGCAAAAATTGAAACTTTGGAAAAGAGTCTTGCTAATTTAGGATAAATATATTGGAGTTAACCGTCCAAATGGGTTAATAATCATCGTGTTAAAGAACCGCAATTGTACCAATATCTATTAATTTCCGTACAAATTAAAAACACTTATATTATGAAAAGTCTATTATGGTTGGTTGCGGTTATTTGCATTATTATATGGTTGTTGGGGATGCTTGGTGTAGTTCCAGGGCTGGCAACAGGTAGTTTAATACATATTCTTTTGGTAATCGCCGTTGTGGTGATTCTTTACAATATCATTTCTGGACGTAAGCCTTTATAAGACTAAACCCTTAAAAATTAGTAAACCAATTCTAGGGATAGAATTGGTTTTTTACTTTGAGTTTCTAAAGTTTTGACTATCTTAAGGTTAAGTTGTTTAAACACCTATTTTTTCAATAAAATCAAATAATTATGAAAAATCTATGTATCTGCTTATTTCTTTTTTCTTTAGTTGGGTCATATGCTCAAAATGAAAAGGGCAAAATATTACCCAAAGATGTTCAAATAAAAACAGCTTTGTTACCAGTTCCCGAAGGAAACAATACTGATACTATGGTATATGGGTATAATGAAGCAGGGGAATTAGTAGTGCTTAAAGAAGGAACAAGTAATTTGATTTGTCTGTCAGATGACCCTATTAGGGAAGGAATAAGTGTTTCCTGCTATTCCAAAAAATTGGAACCCTTTATGAATCGTGGTAGGGAATTAAGGGCGCAAGGGAAAGATGTACAGGAGATTCGGGAAATTCGTGGAGATGAAGTAGCCCAAGGTAAACTTGAAATGCCCAAAGAACCAAGTATGATGTATGTCTATTACGGTTCTGATGAGGATTACGACAGTTCAACCGGGGAATTATCTAATGGAAAATTTAGATACGTTATTTATATTCCTTTCGCAACCACTGAATCTACAGGTTTACCCGATAAACCCCACGCAAAAGGTATGCCCTGGCTTATGGACCCGGGAACACATAGGGCCCATATTATGGTAGGCCCCAACTAGGTTGTAGCCTTCCTTTTGTCGGAATTAAAGTAATCTAAAACTTTACTAAGGTTTAAAGATGATGACAACGTGTTTTTTTCCGTTTTTTGGGCTACAGAACTTTTTTCCTTCACTTCTATCCACAAAATACCAAGAGCCCCAAGAATAATTAGGTTTTTTACAATGTACTGTCCTAATAGTGTAAGTGATAAAATGGTGTCGTTGAAAATTAAATCAGGGAAAAAATAAAGAGGTGTAAATGTTAGGAGCATATGTATAACAGCAACTCTAATCGTGTTTTTTTTCTGTAAACCAAGGATTAAAAAAAGACCAACGGTGGTTTCCCAAAGCGCCAATAATACGATTGAGATATTGGAAGGAATTAAGAAATTGGTCAGCTGATTAATGGTATTTACCGCTAGTTCTTCTGCGGGACTTACGTTGGGGAAGAATTTGAGCACTCCAAACCATAGATATACTAGGCCTATTGCAATTTTTAGATAACGATTGTTTTTGTTCTTGTTTTCCATTTGGTTTAATTCGTTTTAAAAGTGTCCTCTATTTCAGGGGATAATTTGACTTTATTGTTCGCAAAACGATAAGAAACTCCTAAGTTGATGACATAATCCGAAAAGGCTGCGTCACCATTTCTAGGATTTCCGGTAAGTTCTTCCGTTTGTAAATCTGTAATACTCTGTGGACGCTCTCTGCGTACGGCAAAAGGTACATTTAGATTAATTGTAAAATTATTTTTCATAAAACTTAGACCAGGATCAACAGAAAGTACGTTGCCAGGCCTTCTAAAGCCTTCGTTGCCGCCTAGAAGGTCTTTTACCGGAACACAATCAAATCGTGCCCCTAAGGAGGTTGAAAAGGAAGGTGTCAGGGTATAACTTAAACCACCTCTTAGTGAGTATTGATCAGGTACTGCCATTATGGACTCATTTTCTAAAATAGGACTAAGTGTTTCCCTAAAAGTTCTTGTTCCGTTGGTTTCTCTTGGGTTTATTAAATAAAATCCACTTGCATAACCAAAAAAGTCAGTTGCAAACTTTTGATACACTTGAAAGTCCAGGGTAATCCCGAAACCTCCATCTCCTGGCTGGATGGACTGGTCTACAGGTCTTGTCTGAGGTTCCCCATTAGGACCTACATTGTAAAAAATATCGGAAGCATTGTAGCTCCCTGTGGGTAATTTTACCCCTAAGCCTAGTGCTAAATTTCCGTTAGGTGATTTTTCCAAATCAAATAACCAATAACCAACTCCAAACCTGATATCCGCAAGACCTCTGGAGAAAGTAACATTACGCTCATCCCGTCCATGTTCATATAGCGAGGACCTTGTATTGATTACCGTGGGTATGGTAATACTGGTATAAAGCCTCTCGGTAACACCATAGGTTGCAAAAAAATCCCAAGCGTGGGAATGGTTTATAACTTCCGTATTATTGGACAAACGATCAGGTTCTTCTTCCGTGCCTCTAAAATGTCTAAAGGATTTAAAGTACCGGTAATTGACTCCAATTTGTAAATCTCCGGTTCCCAATAAGTTATTCTCTAGACTACTTCCCACACAGGAGGAAAAGTGACGAATAGCCACACATCCCTGCGCCTTTAGATTAGTAATTGATGATAAAATAAATAAGGAGGTAAAAAAAATGAGTTTTTTTAGCACGGTAAATGATTTTTTTTAGTTGGTTGAAAGATGAATTGCCGTGAGAAAAAAACCAACTCCCCGCTACAAAGAGTTGGTTTTTCAACATTATGTTCTTAAACACTAACTTAACTCAAGATTAATTCATTAACATTGACAAACATAGAGGAATTCGATACTTACTTAGATTAAGGGTAGGGTAAAGAGGTTTAACGAAAGGTTAATGGACTTAAGAGAATATTAAAATGCATTAATATACCCGGTTATTTGGGTTAATTAGTAGTGATTTTGAAAAGGAAATATATCTATATAGGACTGTTCTTTGTATCAATTGTTGGTTTGGCCATTGTGCAATATCAATATTTAAGAATAGGGCTTAACTTGGCGAAAGTTCAATTTGGAACAAGGATAGAAACTGCAGCCAAAGTAATCAAAGAAGGGCTAGAGGAGGATAATAAACTTACCTATTTGGTCGGCCAAGCCATGCAGCGGGATACTACTTTTTTCAAGGTTAGTATTGATAGTCTTGAAAATGTATCCGACTTTTTTTTAAGGGATTTTATTGGGGAACAATTAAGGCAACAAGGCATTGAATCTGATTTTACCTATCATTTATTGGCTAAGGACAGTAGTTATATTCTAAGCTCCTTGGACCAATTCGATGATTTAGATGACGTGGAATCCTATCCAATCGAGTTGGAGGGATACTTTGCCGATTTATTGGAAAAGCCTATTGTTCTGGAGCTTCAATTCAATAATTTACATAAATATTATCTATCAAAACTAAATGGACTCACTTTTCCCAGTATTTTATTCTTAATAGGAATCTGTGTAACGATATTTTGGGTTTTAAGGACCTATTATTGGCAGAGCAGTGTTATAACAACAACAAATGAATTTATAAACAATCTAACACATGAATTAAAAACACCTGTTTTTTCGATTGGATTGGCCACTAAGATACTTGACGAGACCGCTTCGGAAAAGCAGAAACCTGTACTGGATATTATTAGGCAACAGGTAAGTCGTTTATCCGGTCATATAGAAAAGGTCCTGGAGCTAGCAAGTTTGGAATCAGGTAAAAGCGTAATTACCCTAAAACAAGTAGACTTGAAGCCTTATTTGGAGTCTCTTTGTTCAGAATTTAAAACCTTGATCTCTATTGAAGATGGAAAATTCGAGTATGAGCTTTCAGGAGAAGAATATCTAGTTAATGCAGAAGTTTTTCATCTGGAAAATGCCATCAACAATATTTTGGATAATGCAAAGAAATATTCTCAAAACCCAATAATAGATTTGAAGTCATATACAAAGAAATCTAAACTGTACATTGAGATATCGGATAATGGTAAGGGGATATCCAAAGACGATAAGCAAAGGGTTTTTAGAAAGTTTTATAGAGTTGTTGATGGTGATTTACACAATGTAAAGGGGTATGGTCTTGGCTTAAGCTATGTGAAAAAGGTTATTGGTAAACATGGTGGTAAAGTTTTAATAGAGAGTGAGGAAGACTTAGGTACCAAAGTAACTTTAATAATACCAATTATTAAATGATGGAAAATAAAAAAAGAATATTATTGGTTGAAGATGATGAGGCTTTAGGCTACTTGTTATCCGAATACCTGAAGATGAAAAATTTCGATGTTACCTGGGCGAAAAATGGAAAGGCAGCTTTGCTGCAGTTGAATCAGTCCCCATACGATTTGGCTGTATTAGATGTTATGATGCCAGAAATGGATGGGTTTACGTTGGCACAAAAAATCAATGAGGATCATTCGGGTTTACCATTTATATTTTTAACGGCAAAATCATTAAAAGTCGACGTTCTTAAAGGGTTTTATTTGGGCGCTGTGGATTATCTCAAAAAACCTATCGATGAAGAGGAACTAGTAATTAGGATACAAAATTTATTGTCTCGACTAACGAATAATTCGAAAATTGAAACCGTAATAGAGGAATACAAAGTAGGCAAGTACCACTTTAACTCCCTGAATCAGGAATTGACATATGAGGACCAGAAAGTAAAATTAACGGTAAAGGAAAGTGAAGTACTAAAATATTTAGTTGAAAAAAAGAATCAGCTTTGTTCTCACAAGGACATTTTAATAAAGATTTGGGGTAAGAATGATTATTTCAATAAAAAGAGCTTGAATGTATTTATTACTCGATTAAGAAAGTACTTGGACAAGGACCCCAGTATTAAAATAGAGAACGTTCATAGTAAAGGATACATACTTCGTTTCGATCCTTAAATGGATTTTTGGAATTTGAGTTTATAAAGAGACTTTGTATCTTGAACAGTATTAACATATAGTTTTGGAAACTTACGCCACAGCCTTACTTTATGCCATTCCTTTTTTTATTCTTCTATTGGGAATAGAGATACTCTACGGTCATGTTGTAAAGGACCAAAAACATAGTGTTTTGGATACGGTCTCCAGTATAAGTTCGGGACTAACCAATATCATTAAGGATTCCTTGGGAATTGTTTTGGTCTTGGTGTCCTATCCATTCTTACTTAAACTTTTGGCTATAACGCATATTGAAGTTACATGGGTAACATGGGTAGTTGGCTTTATAGCCATAGATTTTGCCGGATATTGGAATCATAGGCTTAGCCATAAGGTCAATTTTTTTTGGAATCAGCATGTAATTCATCATAGTAGTGAATCGTTTAACCTAGCCTGTGCGCTACGTCAATCAATTTCTAACTTATTAGGGTATTTCCCTTTCCTGTTGATACCTGCAGCTCTTTTGGGTGTTCCCAACAAAGTAATTGCGATATTGGCCCCTATACAATTGTTTGCTCAGTTTTGGTATCATACACAACATATAGGTAAAATGGGTTGGTTGGAATATATAATTGTAACTCCATCACAACATAGAGTGCACCATGCTATTAATCCAGAATACATCGATAAGAATTTGGGACAAGTGTTCTGTGTTTGGGACCGTTTATTTGGGACATTTCAAGAGGAATTACCCGACGTAGTTCCACAATATGGTATATTAAAACCTGCGAAGACATGGAACCCAATCAGAATTAATTTTCAACATTTATGGAGGTTAATGATGGATGCTCGGCGAACAAAAAGTTTTTGGGATAAATTTAGAATTTGGTTCATGCCAACCGGTTGGAGGCCTAATGATGTTAGGGATAAATATCCTATGGAGATTATTACCGATGTTTATAATTTTGAGCGTTACAAAACACCCACTTCCAAAATCTTCAACGTTTATATTATTTTTCAATTGGTAATGTCCCTGCTGTTGTTATTGTATATGTTTGGTAATTATGGGAACCTTTCAACCACGGAGTTATTGGTTTATGGGGGGATTGTGTTTACCGGTATTTATGGGTATACAAGTTTGATGGACGGTGAAACGCATGCCATTTGGATAGAAGTCCTAAGGGGTATAGTAGGTATCCTAATTATTATTCTCACCGGGGATTGGTTCGATTTAAACTCGGTTATTCCTTTTGGTGTATCCTTAATAGTATTTTATAATTTAATAACAATCGCAGGAGGAGCATATTTTACGGCTACCTTTAAAAAGAAAAACGTACTTGTATGATAAGACCTTATATTTTAGCGGAGACCAATTGGGAACATCTTAAGGGCGAAGATGTTGAATTGGCCATATTACCGTGGGGTGCAACGGAAGCACACAATTATCACTTGCCTTACGCAACAGATAATTTTCAGGCTCAATCCATGGTTGAAGAATCAGCAAGAATTACTTGGGAAAATGGTGATAAGGTTATTGTGCTTCCAACGATTCCATTCGGGGTAAATACGGGTCAAAAGGATATCTATTTGGATATCAACTTAAACCCAAGCACACAGTTTGCCATATTAAAGGATATAATTACGGTTTTAAGTACTCAAGGAGTTCACAAATTATTGATTTTTAATGGACATGGAGGTAATAATTTTAAACCCATTGTAAGGGAATTGGGTTTACTCTTCCCTAAAATGTTCATTTGTTTTTGCTTTTTCCCTCAAATGTTAGATAAGTCAAAGTATTTTCAAGAAGAAGGGGATCATGCCGATGAAATGGAAACCAGTTTGATGCTTTATCTAAGACCGGATTTGGTTTTGCCAAAAGATAGATGGGGAAGGGGTGACCATAAAAAATTTAAAATAAAGGCTTTTTCAGAAGGTGGTGTTTGGGCGGAAAGGGAGTGGTCCAAAATTAGTAAGGATACTGGTACAGGAAATCCAGAATTTGCAACAAAAGAAAAGGGTGAACTTTTTTTTAATGATGTTTGCTATGAGGTAAGTAAACTTTTTACAGATTTGTGCAATGCAGATTTGGATGACTTATATGAATAAAATATGGTATTAAGATTTTAACTCAAGGTCTACCAATTTAATATAGGCCTTCATGGCTTCCTCATTACTTATGTTCTGTGCCTGTATCAATGCATTGGCCTTAAATGCATTTATCAAGGGAGTTTTGCTACCAGGATTATTATAGTTCTTATTGGCAACTTTGTAATAGGCATATAGTTTTAAAAGAATATCTGCTGGTATGGGTGATTCATAAGTGTTCACGAATTCAACCGCCGCTTCAAAATTAGTATGTAGATTCTTCTTGCTCATTTGGATCAACATAAGTAGCGATACACGTTAGGGCTCCTTTTACTTTTTGATTTAAGGTTACATTAATTTGGCAATCTAAAGGTAGCAATAGGTCTACCCTAGAACCAAACTTTATAAAACCAGAATCATCCCCCTGCTGAACGCTTTCGCCAACTTCTGCATAATTTACGATTCTACGTGCCATTGCCCCCGCTATTTGTCTAAAAAGAACATCACCAAACTTGGGAGTTCCTACAACGACGGTAGTTCTTTCGTTTTCCTCACTGGATTTTGGGTGCCAGGCCACCAAGTATTTTCCGGGATGATATTTCGAATATTTTACCCTTCCACTCGCCGGGTACCTTGTTACATGTACATTGATTGGCGACATAAAAATAGAAACCTGTTTTCTCTTGTCCTTAAAATACTCTGTCTCTTCCACCTCTTCAATAACTACAACTTTACCGTCCACCGGAGCCAAAATTTCATCAAATGTTTTGTTGGCCCTTCTTTTAGGATTCCTAAAAAATTGAAGTATAAGTACTAATAATACTAAAGAAGATATTTGGATGGCAAGTTTTACCCAAGCCAAGTCTACATAGAAATGTGCCAATAGTACTGCAATGGCAGTCACAAAAAAGGTTATTAATATTATTTTTTGTCCCTCTCTATGAAACATAGGTAAAAATATTTAGTGTTAAGTAAGCAAAAGGGGCGGCAAAAACCAAACTATCCAAACGGTCCAACATACCTCCATGACCCGGTAATATGGCCCCACTATCCTTAACATCGGCATTTCGTTTAAACTTGGATTCTATTAAATCTCCCAAACTTCCGGTAACAACGATGACACTAGCCAACAACATCCATTGGTAAGGCCCAATAATTTGCTCTTGAGTTCCCATTATGTATGCCGCGGCCAAGGCAAAGATATAACCTCCAACAGTTCCTTCCACAGTTTTTTTTGGTGAAACGGTTGGGAATAATTTAGTTCTTCCAATGGTTTTGCCCACGATATATGCAAAGGAGTCGTTAACCCATATAAGAATGAAAATACCCATAATAAGAAGTTTTGCAAAAGCATCATTTTTATAAGGTATCATGGTAAGAAAAATACATCCACCACCAATATAGAACAGACCAATTAAAAATTTATATAAAGTTGAAAAGGTCTTTTGCTTTTTGGAGAAGAGATAAACTAAAAGGTAGACATCTACCAGAATTGTGATAAACATCAAGATATTTATCAAAATTTGGTCGTGTATTAAATAGATATATGCCCACCAAAGACATAAATAGGCCAAGAAAATATAGTACCCTTTAAGATGAACAAGCCGTTTATATTCGTAAAGGCATGCCAGCCCGAATATCATAAATAGGAAATCAAAAGCATCGGAACTAAGGAATACTGCGGATAATAACAAGATTATATACACCGCTCCAGTAAGTGACCTTCTTAAAACCTCTTTCATACTATAAATCTTCCAGCAATAAAAGATAAAGATTTTTAGTACTACTTCCGTATGTTAAGAAATCATCTGAGTTTTCTTCTGTAGCTTTAAAGTGTTTTAGGGTAGTGATATTGGCAGGAATGGATGGGCCATATTTCTTCTTAATTGCCTTTAATCCTTCACCTATAGATTCCACCAATTGACTTGTAGTGGCATATACAATAACATTACTTGGTAATTCATTGATTTTCTTTTCCATTAGCTGATTTGAACATACCAAAATACTACCGTTCTGGGCGATCAAATGCTCGCAGGTGGTCATGAAAACATCGCTTTCCTTTATTTTTTCCGTAAATGAAATATTTTCTTTGGAAAATTTTTTAACCAATTGAGAGTTCATCGCAAAAAAAGGATGGTCCTCCCAACTATTTTCTTCTATGATATTATGGATTGCTTTTGAGACTTCTTTATCGGATATGCAATAAATAAATTTTCCGCCATTCTTTTTAAAGTGAATAGTAAATTTTTCATCTACGGGAAGTAATAAATCTGGCATGTGTTCACCACGGGTTTCCGCAGTTTCTTTGGAAATTTTCTTTTTCCCTCCACCAAATAAAATGTCTAATATCCCCATTTAAAAATTAATCAACCAATCGTATGTTTTTGAAATGCACTTTAGATTACATAGTTAACTATTTTCCGCTACTTTTTCGTCTTCTTCAGTATCTTTTTTGGACTCAGCAGCTTCTAATTTCTTCTTCTCTTCTTCTAAAATATCCTTGTCAAAAGATCTTTTTCCAAATATTTTTTCCAAATCTTCTTTAAAGATAACTTCTTTTTCCAATAGCCTTTTAGCGAGTGTCGTAAGTTTATCTTTATTTTCAGTAAGAACTTTAATGGCTCTCTGATATTGCTCTTCAATAATCTTTGAAATTTCCTGATCTATTTTTCTGGCAGTATCTTCACTGTAGGGTTTGGAAAAGCCATAAGAGTCTTGCCCAGAGGAATCATAATAGGTAAGATTTCCTATTGTATCATTTAGACCATAGATGGTAACCATGGCCTTGGCCTGTTTGGTAACCTTTTCCAAATCGCTCAAGGCACCAGTAGAAATTTTGTCGAATATTACCTTTTCAGCGGCTCTACCTCCCATTGTAGCACACATTTCATCTAACATTTGATCCGGTCTCACAATGAGTCTTTCTTCGGGAAGATACCAAGCGGCCCCAAGGGATTGTCCCCTAGGCACTATGGTAACTTTAACCAAGGGAGCGGCATGTTCTAACATCCAACTGACGGTTGCGTGACCAGCTTCGTGATATGCAATAGTTTCTTTTTCCCCTGGAGTAATAATCTTATTTTTCTTCTCTAGACCTCCAACAATTCTGTCAACCGCATCTAAGAAATCCTGCTTATTAACTGCTTTTTGTTCTTTTCTGGCTGCAATTAATGCTGCTTCATTACAGACATTGGCAATATCGGCTCCAGAAAATCCAGGTGTTTGTCTGGCCAAGAAATCTAGGTCTAGGGTTTCAGAAGTTTTAATAGGTCTTAGGTGTACTTCAAAAATCTCCTTACGTTCCCTGATGTCAGGTAAATCAACATAAATCTGTCTGTCAAACCTTCCGGCACGCATCAGTGCTTTATCAAGAACATCAGCACGGTTGGTAGCTGCCAAAACAATTACATTCGTATTGGTGCCGAAACCGTCCATTTCTGTTAATAGTTGGTTCAAAGTATTTTCCCGTTCGTCGTTGGAACCCGTAAAGTTGTTTTTTCCTCTCGCTCTACCAATTGCATCAATTTCATCAATGAAAATGATAGCTGGGGATTTATCCTTGGCTTGTTTGAATAGGTCCCTGACACGAGATGCCCCAACACCTACGAACATTTCAACAAAATCTGAACCTGATAGCGAAAAGAAAGGTACTTTGGCCTCACCAGCAACTGCTTTTGCCAAGAGTGTCTTACCTGTCCCCGGAGGTCCTACTAGTAATGCACCTTTTGGAATTTTACCTCCAAGCGAGGTATATTTATCCGGATTTCGCAAGAATTCAACGATTTCTTCTACTTCTTCTTTGGCACCTTCCAACCCGGCAACATCCTTAAAAGAAGTTCTTGTGTCCGTTTTTTCGTCAAAAAGTTTTGCCTTGGATTTCCCTATGTTGAAGATTTGACCTCCGGCGCCGCCTCCGCCTCCGCCGGACATTCTTCTCATTAAATAAATCCAGATTCCGATGATGAGAACAAAGGGTAAAAGGGATAACAAAAAGTCCAAAATAGCCGTAGATTCTTTACCAAACTCTATAATGGTGTCTAGATTATTTTCCTTCTTTATTTCAGTTATTTCATTTTGAAAAATCTGAAGATCACCATAATCCAATGTGTATTGTGGAACATTGCCAGAAGTTGGAAGAAAAGACTTTTCGGATACATCTTTATGAACCTCCTTGGTCATTGCTTCATCAGTAAGAAATACTTTAGCCTGATTTGTATTAGTGATAATCAATATCTTCTGAACATCACCATTTCTTAAATACTCTTGTAATTCAGATGTTGTTGTTTTTTTAGTGCTAGCTAAATCGTCACTACTGAACAACTGAAAACCTATAAGCAACACTGCTACTAATCCATAGATCCACCAAGAACTGAATTTTGGTTTTTTCGGACTCGTACTATTCTCTTTTGCCATTATTTTTTTTTAATTATTAATGCTACTTTCTACGGTGGTGAACTTAGCGTCCCCCCATAGACCTTCAATATCGTAAAATTCCCTGATTTGTTTTTGGAAAACATGGACCACAACATTCACATAGTCCATTAAAACCCATTCGGCGTTTTCTGTGCCTTCAACATGCCAAGGTTTGTCCTTGCTTGCTTTGCTTACTGTTTTCTGGATGGAACCTACGATTGCATTTACATGCGTATTGGAAGTACCATTACATATTATAAAATAGTCGCAAACGGTATTTTCAATCTCTCTTAGGTCAAGTAAATTTATGTTTTGTCCTTTTACTTCTTCTATTCCCTGTAAAATCAATGCAATTAACTCATCTGCACTAGTTTTCCTTTTCTGCATTCAAAAGTTTTAATTTCTACAAAGTTATTGTTTTTTTGCTCTTTTAGGCTTAGTTTTTAACAATAGATTAAAGTTTTCCTATAAGCAAGTATACATGCAAATAATCAAACTTGATGCCACGGAGTCGACCAACAGCTATTTAAAAGCGATGGTAAAGGATAGCGTTGTTGGTGATTTTACCGTTGTTTTGGCCAAAAGGCAATATGGTGGTAGGGGACAGATGGATGGAAAATGGGACTCTGAACCGGGTAAAAATCTAACTTTCAGTATGTTAAAAAAAACAAAGATGCTTGATTTGAAGCAGCAATTTGTTTTTAATATGGCTGTTTCTATAGCAGTTTATGATACACTCAAGGCTTTAGAAATACCGAGAGTTAAGGTTAAATGGCCAAACGACATTATGTCAGGTGCCTATAAGATTTGTGGGATTTTGATTGAAAACATAGTCTCTGGTGACAAACTTAAAAGTGTCGTCATAGGAATTGGTCTTAATATTAACCAAACCGAATTTCCCGGAAATCCCAAGGCGTCCTCCTTAAAAAATCAAACACAAAAGGACTTCGATTTAGAGAAAGTATTTAATAAGCTTCTTCAAAATATAAAAATTAGTATAGCTAAAGTTGAATCAGAAAACTATGCGTCCATTTACGAGGATTATCAGTCCAATTTATTTCGCAAGGGACTGGCAAGTACCTTTCAAAATCCAAATGGGTCCAATTTTAGCGGAATTATACGAGGTGTCAATAATAACGGAAAGTTACAGGTACAACTTGAAGACGATAGCTTAAAAGATTTTGACCTAAAAGAGATTAAATTATTGTATTAGATTTTCTCCAGGTTAGCAGATAAAGTATTCATAAAATTGGTTATTGGAGATTTTATCATCATGGCCATCATGGCATTGAATTCACCAGAAAAATGGAGTACCACCTCAGTTTTATTTTCGTCAATTCCTTTGATTTCCGAAGCTAAGGTAAATGGGAGTTTATCGCTGGCGGCACCTAATACCAATTTCGAATAAGGTAATTCTTCTTTTTTTTCCAAAACAATTTCGGGCATTCCTTTAAGTGAGAACAAAAATCTATTTTCGCTCAATACTTCAAACTTATCTATATTCTCGGGCATTAATTTTTCAAAGTTGGATAGGTCGTTTAAAAAATTAAAGGTCTCCTCTTTGCTTTTGGTTACGACTGCCTTAGGTGATTCTATAAACATAACTTATTGTAGCCATTTTGATGGATTTTTTCTCCATTCCATTAGTGTATTGAGCTGTTCCTCTTTTATATAATTGGTTTCTGATGCTTGTTCAATCAAAAACTCATAGTTACTTAGCGTATGTAGCTCGACGTTTTTCGTTTTAAAATTATTCGTGGCGGTATCAAAACCATAGGTAAATATGGCTAACATTCCTTTAATATTCGCTTGTTGTGCTTTTAGTGCATCAACAGCATTTAGACTGCTCTTTCCAGTACTAATTAAATCCTCTATAACCACTACTGATTGGTTGGCGTCAAGAAAACCTTCTATTTGGTTTTTACGGCCATGGGATTTTGGTTCAGGTCTAACATAAATAAATGGTAGCCCAAGAGCATCTGCAACTAGAGCACCAATTCCTATTGCACCTGTTGCTACACCTGCAATAACATCAGGCCTACCATAGATAGCCTCCACTTGCTTCGCCATTTCATCCTTTATGTAATTTCTAATGATAGGAAATGAGAGTAAGATTCTATTATCGCAATATATTGGGGATTTCCATCCTGAAGCCCAAGTAAAAGGATTTTCAGGTTTCAATTTTATTGCATTAATTTGTAGCAGAAGCTCAGCTGTTTTTTTAGCCGTGTTTTTGTTTAAAACCATGTCGCAAATGTATAAAGTTTTTGTCAATGAACTGCCTCTGATTTTAACAAATAAACTTTCAGAAACAGCTAATGGCGAGTATTTTTTATTGAATCAAGAATCCATAAACGAAGCAATTAAGGCCCTGAAGAAAAAAAAGCTATCAGAAGCTTATATCTATCATCCTAATTCTGAGGAGATTCTAAAAAAATTCACACAGGAAATACCTTTGGTAGTCGCTGCGGGAGGGGTAGTGACCAATCCTAAAGGTAAGGTACTTTTCATCTATAGAAATGATAAGTGGGATTTGCCTAAAGGTAAATTGGATAAGGGCGAATCCATAGAGGATTGTGCAGTAAGGGAAGTAATGGAAGAGACCGGTGTTCAAGGATTAAAAATTGAAAATTTCCTAAGGACAACCTATCATATTTTCAAAAATAGCGGCACACCCACTTTGAAGCAAGTACATTGGTACGCCATGAAAACGGATTACTCTGGGAAACTTAAGCCGGAGAAAAAAGAGGGTATAGTAAAAGTTAAATGGAAAGGGCCAAAAAAAATTCAAAAGGCATTACAGAATTCCTACGTGAATATCAAAATATTGTTTGAAGGCGACTAAATTGTCTTTTTAGATTTTGGGTATTCTATAGACAGGGTATTGGTTATGTGCTTTTTCATAAAATTCTGAACGTTCAAAAATCCAACTTAATTGTTCATACCAATTTTCTGAAAAATCCTTGTCATTCAATTTTTTGGCTTCGAAATCCTTACGGAGAATAGAATCTTTCAGAAGCAAACGGTATGCAGTATCTTCAAAAACATAAGGGGAAAACCCTTCCTTTTGTTGAAGGATAGTGTCAAAAAAGTTCCAATTAAAAAAGGAGTCTACAGCGGACGGCTCCAAGGTCTCTAAAATATATCTAATACCATCTTGGTCTGTCGGCACTAATACATCTCCCTCTTCAAAAAAAACATTTTCTGTATTCGATACCACTTTGGTATTGTAATGCAGATAATGACCTTCATAAGGACTCTGATAAGTGTTAAAATTCTCGATTTTATAGGATTCTACTTCTAGGATTGTATCATTTTTAATCATATCGAATTCAACCTCATTAAGGTTGAGCAGGTCAATAATGCTTGTCCATTGCTTTTTTATAAGGTATGATTCCGGGATTTTGACCGAATCTCTGGGTTTATATGAATCATAATAAACTATATCTTTGGTAAAGGGTTCTTCACGATTGTATTTAAGACGATTAAAACCTGTGACCTCACTAACTAAAGTATCTGCCTTAAAACCCTTGAATTTTAAAGTTGAAGATTTTGAACTATCAATTTCCCATTGAATAGGGTAGTATGCTTTTAAGGCATATTCAGAATTTGTTTTGTTGCGAAGTTCTTGGATTTTTTGCCCTTCTTTTTCTGAAATAGTAATCATTTTTTTCATTAGGGTGTAGGTGCCTTCAACCCTCTTTTTATAGGGTTTTAGCATGTGTGTTTCGACCATCATACCAAGGGTGTTCCAAAGCGAGGTGTAACCGGTAGAATATCTTGGATGATCCATGAATTGGGTGAAACCAACTTCCGGGGGTTTATTGAAAACGTTCACATAAGGAGTAATATCCCAGTCCGCCATGGCCAAGGAGTCTTCAAGGCTGGGCATTAGCGATTCGTGTACATATTTGCCAAGCGAACCACCTAATTTATTATGTTGGGTAAAAAGATGGGTTAAAGTATATTGATAATCTGCCCCATTGCTAACATGATTGTCAATGAAAATATCAGGATTTACCAAATGAAATATCTGGGCAAAGGTTCTGGCATTTTTTGTATCCGTCTTAATAAAATCCCTATTGAGGTCGTAATTGAGTGCATTTCCTCGAAACCCATACGATTTTGGTCCGTTCTGATTCGCTCTAGAAGTTGAATTTCTATTAAGAGAACCACCCACATTATAAATAGGTATGGTGACTATTACAGTTTTTTTTGGAGATTCGATTTTTCCACTGGCCAAATCCCTAAATAATAGCATTGTGGCATCAATACCATCACTTTCTCCGGGGTGAATTCCATTGTTGACAAAGAGAATGGTTTTATCCTTATTAATATGATTAAAATTAAAGTCACTGTCTAAATTGTAAGTTACAAGGTGTAAAGGTCTATTGCTGTCCGTTTTTCCAATGGTTTGAATATTAACCTCAGGAAATTCCTTGGCTAACTTAAGATAGAATGAAATTACTTCTTCGTAAGTTGCTGTTTCTGTACCCCGTGAAGTCTCGAAGGTAGTTGGAAAATCAAGTTCGATGTCCTCGGTTTTCGTTTCGCAGGAATATAAAAAAATTGCAATTGCGATTAAAGAAAGTACGTGTTTCATGGTAATAGACAATTCATAAACCCAATATGGGCCATGCTTACCATGTAAAAGTAGCTAAAAGCTCTATATTTTAGGTTTAAGCTACTTGAGTAATTTCCTCAATATCCTGTTTATTTATTGGCTTGTTATTGAAAGTAATTAGATGATGGGTATTTTCCTTATAATATTCCCACTTTTTCTTATCAAAGGGGTCTATGGATGATGTGACAATATTGATTCTTATCCTTTTATTAATAGGAAGTTTTAGGAATTCGTCCAAAAATTGCCATCCGTCCATGATGGGCATATTAATATCTAGAAATATTACTTCAGGAATATCTTCATTTTCCGAAAATTTTTTATGGAGCGCCTCAAAAGCAACTTTACCGTTCTGGTAAGCTTCCACAATTTCGCAATCCACTACGGTGTTTAGCATTTTGCGGATACCAAAAACAGTTATTGGATCATCATCCACTATTCCTATGAATTTAATTTTTTTCATTAAAGAAAATCTTAAACGTGGTACCAGCCCCAACTTCGCTTTCAACTTCGATTTTACCACCCATTGCCTCAACCTGGTTTTTTGTAACGTAAAGGCCTATTCCTCTGGCATTCTCATGAGAATGGAAGGTTTTATACATTCCAAAGAGTTTGTTTCCGTACTTATTTAAATCAATCCCTAAACCATTGTCTGTTACCGTCAATATTTTATAGTCCTCATTTGAACTAAGTTTTAAGGACAAAACAGGATTTCTATCTGGATGTTTATATTTTATTCCATTGGTGATAAAATTTATCAATATACTTTCTAAGTATTGGGGAATAACTTTTAAACTCTGCTTTTGAGGAATTTTATTTACTATTTCCCCCTTGTTTTCAGTTATAAAATCTTTCAAATTACTCTCCACGGTTAGTATACTATCAAAAAGATTAACATCCTTCTTTTTTAGATTTATGTTCGTATTTATGGCTAAGACTTCATTTAGGTTTTCAATAGTATCCAAAAGATTGTTGGACGCGCTGTTTAGCATGTTGAGAATGGTTTCTTTTTCTTCTTCATCTTCTTCGTGTTGAAGGAAATTCAACAACATAGAAAAATTTGCAGTATGTGAGCGCAAGTTATGTGAAACTATATGGGCAAAATTGATGAGTTTTTTATTCTGTAATGAAGTGACATCAATAAGGTTTCTTAGTTCTTTCTCCTTTTGTTTTATGTTTGTTATATCTAAGCTAATACCTATTAGACCAGTAGAGGAGCCTTGCCCATCTAACAAAGGAATTTTTGAGGTAAGGTAGGTCGTTTGCCTTCCTTTCTTATCTGTACTAATGACCTCTTCTCCAAGAATTGGGACTAAACTGGTCATTACCTTAATATCCTGTTCTGTAAATCTTTTAGCGGTTTCGTAATCATATATATCGAAGTTGTCCTTCCCAAGTAGTTCGTCCTCGTTTTTAACGCCTAAGTGCTCACACTCCGCCTTATTAACCAATATTTTTTTGGAGTTGATGTCCTTTACATATACGTTTAGTGGTAAATTGTCAACCAGGGTCCTTAATAGTTTCTCGTTCTTTTTGGTTTCTATATTTGCAACTACCTGCTCATTTATATCTTGAAAAGTTCCGGTAAAACCAACAAGTTCTCTTTTTTCATATAGAGGTTTACCAGCGGCCAAAACCCATTTTTCTTTTCCGGTTGCAGTAATTATTTGAAGTTTAATACTCCATGGCTTTCCTTTTTCCTGAGCTTCAAAAATTGCCATGGAAATTGCATTTCTGCTATATCCTTCCTTATAGAACTGGATACCAGTATCGAGTCTAGGAACATAATCTTGACTGACTTCATGGATGGATCTGGTAATATCGCACCAAGTTATCTCGTCATTAATAATATCGTATTCCCATCTACCAGTTTTTGATATTTCAGATTGCTGCTTTAACTGGACCTTGGTCTTTTCAAGCTCTAGTTCATTTTTTAGGGCTTCCGTTACATCATTTATTTGTATAATCGCACCAATGATATTCTCATTTTCATCAAACCAACAGGTGTTGGACCATTCATACCATTTTTTCTGTTCATTTTGCTCATATATTTGTACACCCATGGGGTTGGATTTTCCCTCAAAACATTCATTTAATACCGACTTCCATTTAATGCTAAGTTCTGGGAATACTTTAAAAAGACACTGACCAAAGATGGTATTGCTTCTCTCGCCAAATGTATAGAGCCATTTGTCCGATGCGTGCATAATTTTAAATTCGCGGTCAATAAAAACAGTCAATGTGGGTAACTGTTTTATTAGATAAGATGTGGACTGAATCCGGGGGCCTATCAACATTTATGTGTAATTTCTTACAAAGATATCAGAGACTTACAATTTAATGTAAATTTTGTTGTGAACTAGTGAAATTCTGTGGTATCTAAAGTATTAGAAACTTTTATGCAGTAAGAGAACATTTAGCCGTGTTTTTTGCAGCATAGGAGTATTTTACACTAAATTATTGTGTATAAGTTTCTTACGAAGAAACCCTGACTGAATCTGGGACCAGCCCCGTGTAATCTCCCCCGTTTCTTATAACATCTCGTACTATTGAGGAACTGATATAGGATTTTCCTGAGGAGGTAAGAAGAAATACGGTCTCTATTTCCGAAAGTTTTCTATTGGTGTGTGCTATCGCCTTTTCGAACTCAAAATCTGCAGGGTTTCGAAGGCCTCTTAGAATGTAATTGGCATTCACCTTTTTACAAAAATCAACCGTAAGCCCTTCATAGGTTAACACTTTAATTCTGGGTTCATTAGCAAAGGCTCTTTTTATAAAAGTCATTCTTTCTTCCAGGGTGAACATGTACTTCTTTTGTGCGTTTTTCCCTATTGCAATTACAAGTTCATCAAATAATGTAATGCCTCGCAGTATAATATCATGATGTCCTAATGTAAGTGGATCAAAAGACCCTGGAAAGATGGCTCGCCTCATATACGTATTTAAAATCTACATTTTCTAAAAATAGTCATTTTATGGAAGAACCTCATTTATAGCATTTTCAAAAAGGGAAGGAAGGTCAATACCTGCCTGTTTTGCTTGTTGTGGTAATATACTTTCGGTTGTAAGGCCTGGTGTTGTATTTACTTCAAGTAGGTAAGGTTCGTCCCCAATAAATATAAATTCACTCCTTGAAAATCCTTTCATTTTTAGTACTTCATAAATTTTTTTGGCTAAATATTTAACCTTCTCTTCCTTACTCTTGCTAATTCTTGCAGGAGTAATTTCCTTCGATTTTCCCTCATATTTGGCCTCATAATCAAAAAAATCATTTTCAGATACAATTTCCGTTATGGGTAAAACTTTTGTTTCTCCTTCATAGCTAATTACACCAACCGATACTTCCGTGCCATCTAAAAATCCTTCAATAATAATTTCATCATCTTCCTCATAAGCAGATTTAATGGCTTTACGCAAATCTTCTTTTTTGTAAACTTTTGATATACCATAACTACTTCCCGATTTATTGGCTTTGACAAAACAAGGTAGTTTTACAGTATTTATAATTTCTTCAGTATTTACCTTATCGCCTTTATTTAAATAGTAGGAAGGTGCAGATTTAATGCCATAAGGTTTTAGTACACTTAATAAATCCCTTTTGTTAAAAGTTAGTGCAGCCTGATAAAAGTTACAAGAGGTCTGTGGGATGTTCAAAAGTTCAAAATAGGCCTGTAGGAGTCCATCTTCGCCTGGCGTACCATGAATTGCATTGAAAACACAGTCGAATTGAATTAGTTCACTTTCGATTTTTATCGAAAAGTCATGTCTGTTAACTGGAAATTCTACATTTTCCTGGTTGACATAAACCCATTTCTCCTTGGAAATATGTATGGGGAAACAATTAAATTTTTCCTTATCAAGGTAATCATAAACAACTTTTCCGCTTTTCAAGGAAATCTTATATTCGCTGGAATAGCCACCCATTATAATTGCTATATTTTTTTTCATTTATGTATGTATCCTTTTCTCTTACAAAGATGTACTATTCCCTTTAAAGAAAAAAGAATTGATTTCTGTAGTTGAATTTTTCAAAAATCAACTTTAGATTGTCCTTAATACCATTTGTTAATGGTTCAAATTGGTACAAGGGCATTTACTATATTTGTACCAATCAAAGATTCAAATGAAGAATTTTTTAATTTTTTTAAGGAGCAAAACATTCCTAATACAGTTGGGACTTGCCTTAGTGCTTACGTTGGTTTTAATATTTCTGGTATTTAGGTGGTTGAACAGTACTACCAACCATGGTGAGTTTGTTGAGGTTCCCGATTTTTCAAAATTGTCTGTTATGGAGATGCGCAAATCTGTCGAGAATGCCGGTTTGAGGTACGAAGTAGTGGATTCCGCAAATTATAATCCAGATTATCCAAGGTTTTCTATTATTGAGCAGAATCCGTCTGCCGGTACCAAGGTAAAAAGTAATCGAAAAATATATTTTACGGTCAATCCTTCGGGATACAAAAAGGTGACTGTACCGAAAATCATACAGGTTACGAAAAGAAATGCATCTTCCATGTTAAAGGCTGTTGGGCTAGACGTCCAGAGAGTAACGTATATTGACCAACTCGGAAAAGATATGGTGTATTACATAAAATATAAAGGAAAGGACATAAAACCTGGAGATAAATTGCCAAAAACCTCAAAAATTGAATTGATTTGTGGAAATGGAAAAATTCCCGGGAGTGCCATCATACAGTCCGACTCTGAATAATTATGACTTCAATAACCAATTCAGAACAAGAAGATAACGACGAACTTTTTGAGCATTTTAGATTTATGGCCTCTAAGGGACAAGAGCCTTTGAGAGTCGATAAATTTTTGATGAATTTTATTGAAAATGCCACAAGAAACAAGATTCAACAAGCCGCTAAAGATGGTCATGTTTGGGTCAATGAAACTGTTGTTAAATCTAATTACAAAGTAAAAGCGGGCGATGAGGTTAAGGTACTTTTTGAACATCCTCCCCATGAACATTTATTGGTACCTGAAGACATTCCTTTAGAAATCGTCTATGAGGATGATTCACTATTAGTTGTTGATAAACCTTCAGGGATGGTGGTCCACCCAGGGCATGGGAACTATTCCGGAACCCTTATCAATGCTCTGATATTCCATTTCGAAAATTTGCCAACCAATAGCAATGAGCGCCCAGGCCTAGTTCACAGAATTGACAAGGATACCTCCGGTCTTTTGGTAATTGCAAAAACCGAAGCCGCTATGACCCATTTGGCCAAGCAATTTTTCGACAAAACATCAGAAAGGGAATATATTGCCTTGGTATGGGGAAATGTTGAAGATGATGAAGGAACGGTTGTTGGTAATATTGGTAGGAACCCAAAAAACAGACTTCAAATGCATGTCTTTCCTGAGGGTGAGGATGGAAAAGAAGCTGTTACCCATTATAAAGTTTTAGAGCGTTTAGGCTACGTAACCTTGGTTTCGTGTAAATTGGAAACGGGTAGAACCCATCAAATACGTGTTCACATGAAGTATATTGGTCATACGTTATTTAATGACGAACGTTATGGGGGTGATAAAATTTTAAAAGGAACCACATTTACAAAATATAGACAGTTTGTGGAAAATGCCTTCAAGGTATTACCTAGACAGGCCTTACATGCAAAAACATTGGGCTTTGTGCATCCGGTCACTGGAGAGAAAATGAAATTTGATTCCGAAGTTCCTGTGGACATGGAAGCATGTATAGACAAATGGAGGAATTACACTAGTTCAAGTTCATAGATAGCATCGATATAACTATCAATTCTCTTTGTTCTCAACTATTTTACTTAGAAGAAAAAACCTATATTTTTGGAGTTATGAACGCGATGTGTTTTCAGTTCAATTATTTACTTAAAACTTTTCAAATAAGCATTAAGGTTTAACTATATTCTATGAAAATTGTAGTATCTCCGGCAAAATCACTTGATTTTGAAAGCAAATTACCAACCGATTGGTTTTCTCAACCCATATTTATTGAAGAGGCTGAAAAGCTAAACAAGATATTGGCAAAGAAAAAGCCAAAAGCGCTATCAGAACTTTTGTCAATTTCAGATAACTTGGCACAATTGAATTGGGAGCGTAACCAAAATTTTAAAACTCCTTTTAACGAAGAGAATGCCAGGCCAGCCGTTTTTGCTTTTAATGGAGATGTTTACCAAGGGTTGGATGCTTACTCCATTTCAAAAAATAAATTGGAAAATCTTCAAGATTCCTTGCGAATACTTTCAGGACTTTACGGTATTTTAAAGCCTTTGGATTTAATACAGCCGTATCGATTGGAAATGGGTACATCTTTGAAAGTGGGCAGGAAGAAAAATCTGTATGAATTCTGGAAAAAGAGGTTGACAGACGAATTAAATCAGGAACTACAGGAAGGGGATCTTTTTATAAACCTCGCCAGTAACGAGTATTTTAGTGCTATAGACCAAAAAGAATTAAAAGTTCCCGTTATTTCCCCTGTTTTCAAAGATTGGAAAAATGATAAACTAAAAGTGATAAGCTTTTTTGCCAAGAAGGCCAGAGGTTCTATGGTGAGATATATTTTGGACTCAAATGCGAAAACCCTGGATGATATAAAAGGTTTTAGTATGGATGACTACGAATTTAGCCAAGAACATACCTTAAAGGAAAACGAACCCGTATTTATAAGATAAAATATATTGGGGTTCCTACCGTTTTGCTTGTATAGCTAATCCTTAAATTTTTATTCATGAAGAGGCTTCTAGTAGTATGCGTAGTATTTTTTGGTATCTTCTTATCATGTACGGATCAGGACGACGATGTAGATATGGTCAATATCCGTATTAAGAACGATACCGAGTTTTCATTTACGGAAGTTCGTATTGTTGAAAAGGATACGGTTTATGAGAATATTCCCGCGGGCGAATTTTCTGAATATTATGAGTTCTTAAATGCAGCGGAGGAAATGGGACTATCCATAGTATCAGATTCCAGTTTTTTTAGCTACATACCCAATACTGATGTAATCGATTCTTTGCCTATTGGATTTTATACTTATGAAATAGGAATAGACGAAGAGAATCAGGTTCAGTTCAACTTTAGAATAGACTATTAAGCTACTTTTTTTTACTGATTTTTATTTTTTCCTCTACCGTAGGTTTTCTTTTGATTTTTTTCGGTCGTCTGGCACCATAGGAATTATTCGCTATTTTTCCTCTTTTTGATTTTTTATCTCCCTTGCCCATTTTCATTTAATTTATCTTCTTAAAGTTACTAAATTGGTGGGTAAATAGCTATTGATTGTAACTCTATTAATGAACTAGTTTTGTTTCAACATATACACCCCTATGAACCTTTTCTTTTTAAGGAAGCTACTCGGCTCATTGTAGGTACTTTGCCTCCTCCCAGATTTACGACCGGAGAATTGAAGCCTGGTGATGTTGATTTTTGCTATGGCAGCAGGGACGGACAATTATGGCCTATCTTAAATGAAATTTTCAATTTAAATCTTCTTTTTGAAACCTCAGAAAGGGCTGTTCAACAACGAAAGCAGTTTTTAATAAAGCATAAAATTGGAATTTGTGATATTGTTGCTTCTGCAGAAAGGGAAAAAGTGGATGCATCGGATTTAGGGATGCAAAATATTGAATTAAGGAATCTTCTTTGTCAATTAGAGCGATTCCCAAATATAGAAACCCTTCTCTTTACTGGCGGAAATAGCAAAAACGGTCCGGAGTATTTTTTCAGGAAACACCTAAAGGCCAATGGACTGACCTTAAAATTGGTGTTTAATCAAGTACCCAGAATTCACGAGTTTATCCATCCCAAAACCAAGAAAAAAATGAATACGGTTTCTTTAATTGCACCTTCTGGGGCTGCCAATAGAGCAGTGGGTAGTTTGGCCGACTATAAATTATTAAAAGCAAAGAACCCAAGCTTCAATACCATAGATTATAGGATTCTGCAATACAGTAAGTTTTTTCAATAATTAATAGTATTCCAAAACTAAAAAGAGCCCTGCTTTATCGGCAAGACTCTTTTACGAGAACACTATATGAAAATGAAAAAATTATTTAATTAATTACAAGATAAAACTAAGCAGGTTTCTTGGTAAAGATTAATTATTGTTGTCAAAACTGTTGTTTTTGTGGTAAAGGAAATCTATTTTGTTATTTAAGCATATTCATGCTTTCCATTTCCAGAGAATATCGATCTTTATAGATGGATGAAAGATGGAAAAATGGTCAATAAACTGAAAAAATAATATTAGTATATGCAGCAGTCAGAAAGATTAGAGGAATTTAAAAAATCTGTTGAAAATAAATTCAATGTATACAACAGCCTATTTCTTAATTTACCTTATAGTAATATTGAGAACGTAGGAATGTTGATTCCCCTTTTAATGGATCAATCTGAAAAGGGGTTAAAAAAGGGACTTAATCCAAGGGAAATATTGGATTTGTTCTTTGAAAAGTTTGTAAGTCTAGAAACGGAGCAGGAGAAGATAGATTTTATGTTTCGTGTCATTCAATACGTAGAGCGTCAGGTCGTATTGTATGACAGTGTCGAAGATGCTGCTTTTCCAAAATTACATAGGCATTCTAGCTCACTATCCTTGAGGGATTATTTCCAACTTGTAGAAAGAAATGGTGCCTGGGACCAAATTGGCGATAAATTGGACAGTTTTAGCGCTAGAATTGTACTTACCGCACATCCTACTCAGTTTTATACCCCGGCGGTCCTTGATATTATTACCAACCTTAGAACCTTAATTCTTGAAGATAGGATCGATGAAATTGATGTAGCGCTACAACAACTAGGTCTTACCTCCTTGATTAATGCCAAGAAACCTACACCTTTAGATGAGGCCAAAAATATAATATACACCCTTAGAAATGTATATTATGATGCTATTGGAGATTTATATTCCTATATAAAAGGTAGCACAGGTTCCAAGAAATTCGAAAATCATAATATTGTAAAATTAGGATTTTGGCCGGGTGGTGACAGGGATGGTAATCCTTTTGTAACTTCCGATATCACGAAAGATGTAATGAACGAGCTTCGATTAACCTTAATGAAGTGTTATTACAACGATTTGAAAAGGCTTCAGCATAAACTCACCTTCAAGGCGGTTCAGGAGCCTTTGAACAAATTAAGAGGCAATTTATATACTGCTATGTTCGACAGTACTAAAGATGTGGGTTATGATGATATCATAAATCCGTTAGTGCAAATTAGGGAAGCCCTTATAGAAAAATACAATAGTCTTTACCTGAAGGATTTAGACAAATTCATCGATAAGGTGAAAATATTTAAAACCCATTTTGCCACAATCGACATTAGGCAAGATCATAGTATGCATACTAAAGTGATGACTGCAGTATTAAAACATAAAGGTTTTATTGAGGAAGATTTGACCGAATTATCGGAGGAAGAGTTCATAAAAATTTTAATTCATGAAGATTTTCAATTATCTCCCAATGATTTTGACGATGATATAGTAAAGGATACCATTGCCAATATTTCCCAGTTACAGACCATTCAAGAAAAAAATGGAGAGGAAGGCTGCAATAGATATATAATTAGTAATTCCGAGGATATTTATAGTATCCTATTTGTTTATGCCTTGTTTAGATGGTGCGGTTGGGGAGATAAGAAAATCACCTTTGATATCGTACCTTTATTTGAAACGATGAACGGTATGGACAACTCTGAAGCGACCATGCAACAATTGTTCAATTTAAAGGAATATAGAGCGCATGTTGCCAATAGGGGTAACAAGCAAACCATTATGCTTGGTTTTTCTGATGGTACTAAGGATGGCGGTTACTTAAAAGCGAATTGGTCAATTTTAAAAACCAAGGAATCACTGTCCGGTGTCTGCGAAAATAATGGTGTAGATGCGATATTTTTTGATGGTAGGGGAGGACCCCCAGCAAGGGGTGGTGGTAAAACACATCGTTTTTATGCCGCACAAACAAGTAAGGTGGCCAATAATGAAATTCAATTGACCATTCAAGGACAGACCATAACGAGTACTTATGGAACTAAGGAACAATTTATTTACAACAGTGAGCAGTTATTGACAGCGGGACTTTCCAATGCCATTTTGGACAAGGAAATAAGTATAACGGATGAATCCAGGGCTTTAATAGAAGAATTATCAGAGTTGAGTTTTTCTAAATATGATGCCTTAAAACATCACGACAAATTTATGCCCTATCTGGAGAACATGAGTACCTTAAAATATTACACCAAGGCCAATATTGGCAGTAGGCCTGGCAAAAGAGGAAATAAGGCAAAATTGGAACTAACAGATTTAAGGGCTATTTCTTTCGTAGGTTCATGGAGTCAGCTTAAACAGAATGTTCCAGGATATTTTGGTATCGGTACGGCGCTTAAGAAGTTGGAGGACCAAGGCCGATTTGAGGAAGTGAAAAATCTTTATGAAGACGTCCCTTTTTTCCAAGCGCTAATGATGAATAGTATGATGAGTTTATCCAAGTGCTATTTCGAATTAACCAGTTATATGAAGGAGGATGATGAATATGGGGCTTTTTGGGAAATATTACTGGAGGAATTTAGACTTTCTAAGAAGATGCTATTGAAACTATCAGGAATGGAGGTATTAATGGAAAAAGAGGCCATTTCAAGGGAGTCGATTAAAATCCGCGAGGATATTGTTTTGCCCTTATTGGTTATACAGCAGTATGCACTGCAAAAAATTAGTCAAGGTACTAAACATAAAGACCTATATGAGAAAATTGTAACCAGGTCATTATATGGCAATATCAATGCTAGTAGAAATTCTGCGTAAATTATAATAAGTATTGGTCTTACGATAGGTATAAATCAAGAGATTATGAAGCAGTTTTCGGCACTATTTAAAAATGGATTGAATTCATATTTATTTATATGTCTTTTGGTTTGCTGTTCAGTTAAGTCCCAAAAAAGTAAGTCTGAAAGGATTAAAATTGAAGGAGTGGTAACGGATGCAGCTGGAAATCCTATAAAAAATGCTGTATTATATGTTGATTCGGTTAAAACCTTTGAAAGGTCAAATAAAAATGGATTTTATAAATTCAGAATAGATGGTAGCACTAAATTCTTGAGTATGTTTTCTGAATTACATGGTATTCAAAATACAATTTATAATGGGCAACATAAGATAGATTTTCAGTTCGATGAAAGCTATAATAAGCTTAGTGAAAGGGAGCTGGAAAATATGGGGTATACAATTAGAATACCTAAAAAAGGGACCGTCGACCCATCAAAATTCAAGGACTATTCAGATATTTTTCAATTAATTAGGGAAATGTTTACTGGTGTTGTAGTTAATGGGAATAACATAGTCGTAAGAGGAAAATCAACGTTTGGAAGTAATACACAACCTTTATTCATAGTGGATGATACTTATGTGAACGATATTTCAAACATAAATCCAATCGAGGTCCGGTCAATTGAACTTCTAAAAGGAAGCGATGCAACTTTATATGGTTCAAGAGGGGGGAATGGTGTATTCCTTATCTATTTAAAGAAATAGAAATTATAATATTTTTAACGACTAATATCTATTGGATTGATTTTTAGTAATACTAGTAAGAGATTTGAATAAAAAATAATAAACAATAAAACGCCCGGTTCCTTGAACCGGGCGTTTTTAATTATGATCATTCAGACAATTATTTTTTATTCTGCTGGTCTTTTATTGTCTTTTCATCAATATCAAACTTGTTCGTATCGATTTTTGTATTACCAGTCGGATTTGTAGGATTTTCCTGTTCCTGTTTTCTCTTAAACTTTTTTTTATCTTTAATTATTCCCATTGTTTCTATTTTCTTGATTCACTCAAAATATACGAAACAAGATACCTAAACTCCGTTAAGGCCCCATTAAACCTTTGTTAGTAGATGTTAAATCATGCTTCAGTCAGAAAAAGGGGTACTTAATAAAGCGTAGAAAGTTTTAATGCCGTAAGCTATCTGTCCAATTTTTAAATTTTCATTTGGACTATGCTGATTATTGTCCGGATTCACCAAAGGGACCAGAAAAGCTGGGATTTTTAATTCATTGACAAATGGGGAGATTGGAACGGTACCTCCCATAGTCCTTATCTGAACCACATCTTGCTGAAATTGGTCCTTTAAGGTTTTGACTATAAAATCACCATATGGGTTATTCAAGTCTGTTCTAAACGCATCGGTAACGGAACCTTCGGTAATCATAATTATTTTTTCGTTGTTCATTCGTTGTTGTTCTGTAGGCTCGGAATCGGTAATGTAGAAACCTTGATTTTTAATATATTCCTTTACCAAATTTTTAAGACGTTCGCCATCAGATTCGGGAACTAACCTTAAATCCAATTCTGCGGTTGCGGTTGCGGGGACAATGGTCCTTGCCTCATCGCCAACCCATCCAGAACCTAACCCTCTTAAATTCAAACTTGGATACTGTAAAGATTCTTGGTAATATGAACCTACTTTATCGGCCGATTTAAATTGAAGTCTCTGCTTAATTGCTGAATCATCATCAGGGACACTTTTTAAAATATTTTGAGTGGTTTGATCTAAACTAATTCCATCATAATAACCTGGGATAATTACACGCCCTTCCGAGTCCTTTAAAGAAGCCAATAGTTGGGATAAAATAAACCCTGGATTGGGAGCATAATTTCCATAATGTCCGCTATGCTGAGGCTTTACAGGGCCAAAAGTGGTAAGGGACATCGTTGTGATACCCCTGCACCCGTAGACCACCGTTGGCAATCCAGAGGGATGAACGGGACCATCATTAATGATTAAAAAATCGGCCATCAATAGCTCCCTATATTCTTGTACTGCCTTGGGCAAGGGTTTACTACTTTTTTCCTCTTCGCTATCCAAAATTACCTTAATATTAAAAGGAAGGTTGATATTATCTTCTTTTAATAGGTCTATCGTATTTAAGAGCATAACGATGGGTCCCTTGTCATCTGATGTGGAGCGTCCAAAAAGTCGCCAATCATAATTGATATCGTCGTTCAAATCACCGAAGGATTCTTCTTCCCATTTGCCATCTTTATTGGACTTAAGACTTAAAACATAAGGATCTTTTTGATTCCATTTGGAGGGGTCTACTGATTGTCCATCAAAATGCATATAGAATAGTATGGTTGGTTTGTTATCGTCCATGGGTAAGGCGGCGAAGAATAAAGGGAGACCTTCTGTTTCCAAAATACTAGTATTGAATCCACGGGCATTAAATTTATTTCGGAGCCATAAAATATTGGTATCTATATCGTCCGAATTTAAGGCATCATTGGGTATAGCTACGAATTCTTGTAACTCATCAATAGTTTTACGTACTTGAGTTTTTATTTTAATCGAATCTTGCCCGTACATGGTACATACGGAAATAAATACAAGAATAATTGCTAAAAGTCTTTTCATGGATAATTGGTTAAAGAGACAAACTATAATTACACCTTAAAGATAGGGCTACCAATTGAATTGAAACTATTTATCGGCAAGGGATAAAGCTATTTTTCGTATTAAAAGTAAATATGGGAATCCATGGAACAGTACATCGAACCAATCCATAAGTGCCATTCCATTTGCTCCTCCCATAATCCATTTAATTTTTCCCCAGATGTGCGGTTCGGGAAAGAAAGGTGCCAGTCCTAGTGTGAGGCATAATAGGATTACTAATTTCCAATCGTTTATAAAACTCACCTAATCGTATTTATAAAGTCAGGAATATTATTTTCACCATTTTCAGTCAAATGTTTTATAAAGGCGGAGCCAATAATAGCACCTTTTGCTGTTTTCGTAGCTTGCTGAAAAGTTTTATTATCCTTAATACCAAAACCAACAATCTGTGGATTTTTTAAATTCATGGCCTCAATTCTTTCAAAATAGGCCTCTTGCTCATTTCCGAATCCCGTTTTGGAACCCGTAACACTTGCGGAACTCACCATATAGATAAAACCATTGGAGGCTTTGTCAATTTGTCGGATTCGTTCGTCACTAGTTTGCGGCGTAATCAAGAAAATATTCAACAAACCATATTTTTTGAAGGTTGCTTCAAATTCAGATTGAAAAACATCCAATGGTAAATCGGGTAAAATAAGTCCGTCAATTCCTATTTCCTCACATTGTTTACAGAATGCTTCTACTCCATACTGAAGGACAGGATTGAAATACCCCATGATAATCAGCGGAATGGTAACCGATTTACGAATATCTTTCAATTGGTCAAAAAGAATTTCCGTGGTCATTCCATTAATTAAAGCGTCCGTTGAACTCTTTTGAATAGTCGGCCCATCTGCCAAAGGATCGCTAAATGGCAATCCGATTTCAATCATGTCCACACCATTTTTCTCCAAATCCTGGATGATTTTAACGGTACTATTAAGGGAAGGATATCCAGCCGTAAAATAAATGGATAATAGTTTTTTATCCTCCTTTAATTTTAGTTTTATTCTATTGCCCATTGGTTATGCTAGCTTAAAATAATCAATATAGGTTTGCAAATCCTTATCGCCCCTCCCGGATAGACTTAGAACAAGAACATCATCTGGCTTAAACTTTTTGTGCTGAAAAATGGCAAAAGCATGACCTGATTCTATAGCAGGAATTATACCTTCCAATTGGGACAGTTCCAATCCTGCTGTCATGGCCTCGTCATCCGTTGCCGAATAGAATTCTGCCCTTCCTGATGTATAGAGGTGTGAATGCATCGGACCAACACCAGGGTAATCCAATCCCGCTGATATGGAATAGGGTTCTGTAATTTGTCCATCCGATGTTTGCATGAGCATCGTTTTACAACCATGAATAATGCCAATTTTTCCAAGTGCCGATGTGGCTGCACTTTCCCCGGAATCAATTCCTTTTCCTGCTGCTTCTACCGCAATGATGCCAACCTCCGGCTCATCCAGAAAATGATAGTAGGTTCCTGCCGCATTACTGCCTCCACCAATACAGGCAATAACATAATCCGGATTTTCACGTCCTTCTTTTTCCTTTAACTGCCATTTTATTTCTTCTGAAATTATGGACTGAAAACGGGTAACCATATCGGGATAGGGGTGAGGTCCGATAGCAGAACCTATGATATAATGTGTGTCCACCGGATTGTTAATCCAATCCCGGATCGCTTCATTGGTAGCATCCTTTAATGTTTTACTTCCTGAAATTGCAGGTCTAACTTCGGCCCCTAGCATTTTCATGCGAGCAACATTCGGTGCCTGTCGAGCAATATCAATTTCCCCCATGTAAACGATACATTTAATTCCCATTAAAGCGCATACCGTGGCAGTAGCTACACCATGTTGTCCAGCCCCAGTTTCAGCAATGATTCGGGTTTTTCCCAATCGCTTGGCCATTAAAATTTGTCCAACGGTATTATTCACCTTGTGTGCTCCGGTATGGTTGAGGTCTTCCCTTTTTAAATAGATTTTCGCCCCATGCTTTTCAGATAAACGCTTTGCATAGTACAAAGGGGAAGGTCGGCCGACATAATCCTTTAAAAGTTGATAAAATTCCTTTTTAAAGGAATCCTCATTCATTATTTCCAGATATTTCTGTCTCAACTCTTCAACATTCGGATACAGCATTTCGGGTATAAAAGCTCCTCCAAATTCACCATAATACCCTTTTTCGTCGACATGATATTTCATAAGCATGTGTATTAAGTACCAAGTACTTTTTTAAACTCTTCTAAATTTTCAATATTTTTTAGACCAGGTTTATCCTCAAACTTACTGTTGACGTCCACAGCATAGCAGTATTTTGACTCTGGTCTTTTTAAAAATTCTTTGATGTCATTCAGGTTGTCCAATCCAATTCCTCCACTTAAAAAATAAGGTTTGGTAGAGGGGTATGCTTTAAGTACTGACCAATCAAAGGTGTAACCGTTTCCCCCAGGCAATTTCCCTTTGGTATCGAATAAAAAGTAATCACTAACTTTTTCATATTCCTTTAAATCGCTAAAATCAAAATCTTTTTTTATGGAGAAAACCTTGATGATTTCAACATCTGAGCCCAATTCTTTTCCTTTTAATCTCTTGCAGTAACTTGGACTTTCTTTACCATGCAATTGTACACCATTGAGTCCATACTTTTTAACTGTTTCGGTAATATATGCTATAGAAGCATCAACAAAAACACCTACTTTTTTTATGGAAGGAGATAGAAAAGGAATCTCACCATCAAAATAACGAGAGGAGGACTCCCAAAATATAAAGCCTAAATAATCGGGCCTTAAAGCTGCAACTTCCAATGGGTTATATTTCATGCCGCAAATCTTTAGCTTCATTTTAGTTGATCGATGAATTTATGGGCACTTTCACCTGGCTTATCGGTTTTCATAAAATTCTCTCCAATAAGAAAACCCTCATAACCGTAGTTTTTTAATGATTTTATAGCTTCAATGGAACTTATCCCACTTTCGGAAACTTTTACAAAATCTTCTGGGATAAGACTGGATAAATCTTTACTTGTATCCAAGCTTACCTCGAATGTTTTGAGATTTCGGTTGTTGACACCTAACATGTCCAAACTGGGCATAATGGATTTTGTAAGTTCCTCTTCGTTATGAACTTCAAGCAATACGTCCAAGTTTATGGACTTAGCGAATTCTGATAGGTTCTTTATTTCATTTTTTGTCAGTACAGCTGCAATCAGCAAAATAACATCGGCACCATAGGCCTTTGCTTCCATGATTTGATATTCATCAATAATAAAATCTTTTCGCAACAATGGAATATTTACGGAAGCCCGGGCTAATACTAAATCCTCAATCGAACCTCCAAAATATTTGATGTCCGTTAGGACACTCATACCACAAACCCCTGCGGATTTATATCCTTTGGCAACTTGGCCGACATTGGTATTTTGGTTGATGGTATCTTTCGATGGAGAACGTCTTTTGTGTTCCGCAATAATTCCCGTGTCACTATGCTTTAAAGCAGTAGCCAAAGAATTACTTTTTCGGTCAAAAAGAACCGATCTTTCCAGTTGACTCCTCGGAATCACTGTTTTTTTTAAAGCAACTTCTTTACGTTTATCCGTAACTATTTTGTCTAAAATGTTCATGCTGCACTAATTGCCTGTAATTTTTTTAATGCCTTTAATCCATTACCATTCAATAGGGATTCTTTGGCAATTTCAAAACCTTCCTTAGGTGTTAAATTGTTTACCGTACTAATGGCGACTCCCGCATTGGCGCAAACCACGTTATTTTGTGCCTCCGTACCTCTTCCGTTCAAAACGTTCATAAAGATTTGGGCAGATTCGGGAATTCCTGCACCTCCAACAATTTCTGAAGCTGAAATACTATCGACGCCAAAGTCCGACGGTTTTAACATACCTTCGGACCCATTGGAAATAGTCTTGGTCTCTCCGGTTAAGCTAATTTCATCATAACCGTCCAAAGCGTGTAATACCGTGAATTTTTTATCTGTGTTTTGGTAGAGATAACCATACATTCGAGCCAATTCTAAATTGAACACACCTACCATTTGATTTTTTGGGAATGCAGGATTAACCATAGGTCCCAACATATTAAAGAATGTTTTTACAGCCAATTCCCTTCGTATGGGCGCTACATTTTTCATAGCAGGATGAAATAGGGGAGCATGAAGTACACAAATACCTGCTTCTTCAATCGATTTTTTTAGAAAATCAGCTTCACTACTAAACTTGATACCCAGGAACTCCATCACATTACTGCTACCACATTTGGAGGAAACCCCATAGTTGCCATGCTTGGTAACCTTAACACCGGCACCAGCTGTAACGAAGGATGCCAGTGTAGAAATGTTAAAGGTGTCTTTACCGTCACCTCCCGTACCACAAAGATCAATTGGATTATATTCGGACAGATCAACAGCTAAGCATAAATCCAGCAATGCATCTCGAAATCCTTCCAATTCTTCTATGGTTACGCTGCGCATCATATAGACAGTCAGGAAAGCGGCGATTTGACTCGTGTTGTAGTCCCCCTTTGCGATGTTTACCAAAATCTGTTTGGCATCCTCTTTTTCTAGGATTTCGTGATTAATAAGTTTATTTAATGTTTTTTTCATTTTTTTAGTGCTTTAACCAGTTCTCTAACATTTGTTTACCACTTGGCGTTAAAACGGATTCCGGGTGAAATTGAACGGCCCTAACATCATATATTTTATGTCTTAAAGACATAATTTGACCGTTTTTATCAAAAGAGGTAGCTTCAAGACAGTCTGGCAAATTGGGGTCTACTACCCAAGAGTGATATCTTCCTATTTCAATATCTTTTTGAAGTCCGTTAAAAATGTAGTCATTAACTTCGATTCTAATCTTGGTGGCTACACCATGATAGACTTGGTCCAAATTAATTAGTGTCCCACCGAAGACTTCGGCAATCGCCTGTTGTCCTAAACAAACTCCAAATATTCTTTTTGTAGAAGCGTATTTTTTTATGATTGGTTTTAATAATCCGGCTTCGTCTGGAATCCCGGGTCCTGGTGAAAGTACTAGTTCACTATAATCATCAACTTCTTCCAAGGTGAGTTGGTCATTTCGTTTTACAACAACCTCGCATCCCAAATCCTCTAAATAGTGCACCAGATTAAAGGTGAAGCTATCATAATTATCGATCATTAATATCCTCCTTGCCATTTAGATAGTTTCAGCGATTTCCAAAGCTTTGTTTAAAGCTCCCAATTTATTGTATGTCTCTTGTAGTTCGTCATCTGCATCTGAGGCAGCCACAAGTCCTGCTCCTGCTTGAAAATGGAGTTCATGGTTTTTGCTGAGGAACGTTCTTATCATTATGGCATGGTTAAAGTTTCCATTAAAATCCATAAAGCCGATGGCACCTCCGTAATAACTACGACTTGTTGTTTCATATTTTTCTATGAGTTGCATTGCCATATGCTTAGGAGCTCCGCTTAATGTTCCCGCAGGAAAAGTATCTGCAACTATTTTTAGGGTAGATATATCCTGTTTTTTCATTCCAGTAACCTTGGAAACTAAGTGAATTACATGAGAAAAGTATTGAACCTCCCTATAAGTATCTACATGAACCATGTTACCGTTCCGGCTTAGGTCATTTCTTGCAAGATCTACGAGCATAACATGTTCACTATTTTCCTTATCATCCTGGGCTAATTTTTTTGCCAATTCAGCATCTTTTTCGTCATTTCCCGTGCGTTTATACGTTCCTGCAATAGGGTGTATTTCTGCTTTTCCATCCTTAACAATAAGCTGTGCTTCTGGTGAGCTGCCGAATATTTTAAAATTCCCATAATCGAAAAAGAAAAGATAGGGGGAAGGGTTAATGGAACGCAATGCCCTATAAACATTGAATTCATCACCTTTAAATTTTTGAGAAAACCTTCTGGAAAGCACTAACTGAAAAACATCTCCTCGCTTGCAATGTTTTTTTGCCAATTCTACGTGTTTCTTGTATTCTTCGTCCTCCAGATTTGTTTTAACCTCACCTTCTTTAGTGAAATTATAAGAGGCAAATGATTTTACATTTAAAAGCCGTTCAATTTCTGGAATATTATTTTCCGATTCAAAACAATGAGCAAAAATGTATGCTTCATTTTTAAAGTGATTTATGGCAATTACATTTTTGTAAACAGCATAAAAAATATCCGGGATTTCTATTGAATTTTCCTTTCTGGAGATTTCTATATCCTCGAAATAGCGAACGGCATCATATGCCATAAAGCCAAAAAGACCATTAGTTATGAATTTATAGTCCTGATTGGCAACATTGAAGCTTTTACTAAACACATCAATTTCATTTGTGACATCCATGTTTTTATCAATATCCAGTTCTTCAGTGGAACCATCCGGAAATTCCTTGTTTATTTTTTCATCCTTAACTTTTATAGAGGCTATAGGGTTACAGCAGATATAGGAAAAGCTATTGTCGTTTGCGTGATAATCACTACTCTCCAATAAAATACTATTGGGGTATTTGTCCCTGATTTTTAAATAGACACTGACAGGAGTAATGGTGTCTGCCAATATTTTTTTGGAGTATGTCTTAAGTGTATATGACATGATTGATGCTATAAATTAAAAAAGGCCTGTCGTGATGACAAGCCTCTATATTTTAAAAATGGAGAACCGGCTCACGAAGATTGTCGCAAGTTATTCCACCACCAGTTTTTTATGTTTGTTTTCATTGCCGTAAATATAAAAAGGAAATTTTAACCCGCAAATTTAATTTTTAAAAAAAATCCTCTTGAATAGATTTCAAGAGGACCTTAAACACACCAACCATTTTTGGTTGTTACTATTGCTTTTAGATAGCTAAATCTACTACCAAGTCAAATTCATCGTAGATAGTCTTGTCACCAAGATTGTCAAAGAAACTACCTGAACCATATCTTACATCATAGTTAGCCCGGTCAATTTTCAAAGTGGCAGTAGCCTTGTTTTCATAAATGGATACGACAAAAGTTATAGGGTTTGTTTTTCCCTTAATTGTCAAATCTCCTTTAACGGAATATGAATTTTTGTTCATGGACTCTGCTGATGTTATTTCCAATTTGGCAGTTGGATACGTATCTACACCAAAAAAATCATCTGATTTAAGGTGACCTTCCAACTTTTCTTTGCCTTCACCGGAGGCCATGTCCAAATTATTTATAGAGGTCATGTCAACAACAAATTCACCACCAGTCAATTTGTTACCGTCCATCATCAAATGTCCAGATTTTAGGGCAATGGTTCCTTCATGTGAGCCCGTTACTTTGTAACCTTTCCAAGTTACTTTACTTTCACTTACGTTTACTTCTTTTTTCTCATCATCAATAGGAGAATTAGCCGTTGCGGAAAATCCGAAAACTACTGCCAATGCAATACTTAAAACTGTCTTTTTCATGTTTTTAATTTAAATTTTTGAATAAATGTTAATGGTTTATAAATGGGTAAATAATTTTTCTTTTGAATGCCTTACTTTAGGTAAGTGCTGTGTTTCATCTGATCTTGAGCGGTAACCTACAGCCAAAACTACAGTTGTGCTGAGGTTTTGGTTTTCCAAACCAAGAATTTCATCATACTTTTCAGCTTCAAATCCTTCCATGGCACAAGTATCTATTTTTAAGGAAGCAGCCACGGTCATCAAATTACCAAGGGCGATATAGGTTTGCTTGGAAGTCCAATTACTTTTATCATCATCAGATAGGCCCATTAGCTTTGACTTCATGAATTCTGAATACCCTTTAATTGCATCTGAGGAAAGACCTCTGGTCTCCATCACATTTTCCAAATAATTGTCAACAAGTTCTTCTCCAAAAGAATTCCTATTCGAAAATATGATAAGGTGGGAGGCGTCCGTGATTTGTGATTGGTTCCAAGAATGTGGTTTCAACCTTTCACGTAATGAACTGTTTTCTACAACAAATATGTGATATGGTTGTAATCCGTAAGAGGAGGCACTAAGTCTTGTAGCCTCGAGGAGCGTGTCCAGGTCTTCTTGGCTTACCTTTTTAGTACTATCAAATTTTTTGGTAGCATAACGCCAATTTAAATCCTTGATTATTTCTTTCATGTTCTTTTTAAAATTTATCCAATAATTCGTTTAGCTTTATTAATTCTTGATTTGTAAAGTTTTGAATTATTTTCTTTTCCGTTTCAATTTTTATGCCATCAATATCCTCAAGAATCTTCAGGCCATTTTCGGTAATCTTAATTTCAACTTTTCTTCTGTTGTGAGGGCATATGTTTCGTTCTACATATCCTTTTGCCATCAATTTATCAACTAAACGTGTGGTGTTACTCATTTTAGTCACCATTCTATCGTTGATAGTAGATAGGTTAGCTGGTTTCTTACCTTGCCCTCTCAAAATACGCAATACATTAAACTGTTGAATTGATAAGCCAAAGGGTTTTAAAGTGCAAGTCATTATTTCAGACACTTTGTTATTAACCAAAGCCAAATGAATAATCGTCCTAGTTTCAATAGGAATATCCTTATTCGTCTTAATTATTTCCTCAACATTCATGTACAAACAATATTTGTATATACAAATGTAATTTTATTTTTACAGTTTTTGTTGTTTATAATCCGTAAAATTTTGTTAAAACTATTTTTTAGTGTTTTGAGTTAAATCTGTTATTTTTGAAAAAAAGTATTATGGCAGATTTAGCACAGGAGGAATGGTCCTCTCAATTAGAGAGCGATGAAAATGCATTTATTCTTGATGTTCGTACAGAGGACGAGGTCGATGAGGGGTATATTCCCAATTCCACGAACATTGATATTTATAAAGGTCAGGAATTTATTGACGAATTAGAGAAATTGGATAAAACTAAAAATTATTATGTGTATTGCAGGTCCGGTAATAGATCAGGACAGGCTTGTGCTATAATGAATAGTCTAGGATTTGAGAATGCCTACAATTTAGAAGGTGGATTTATGAATTGGGAAGGTGAAGTTGCAGAGTGAAATTAATTTAATTACTTAAATTGTAGACCCGCCTTGTGCGGGTCTTTTAATTCAAAGGCATGCGAGAAGATTTACTTCACTATATCTGGATGTATAAGAAATTCCCCAAGCTTGATCTCACGACCTCAAACGGGGAAAGCGTGTCAATTTTGCATTCAGGAAGTCACAATAAATTAAGCGGTCCAGATTTTTTTAATGCCCAGATTAGAATTGACGGTCAATTTTGGGCCGGTAATGTTGAAATCCATATTAATTCCTCAGATTGGTTTGCCCATAACCACCAAGAGGATAGAAACTATGACAATGTCATTCTTCATGTAGTATGGAATGATGATGTATCCGTCTATAGACCAGATGGAACCAACATACCTGCTTTAGAGCTAAAAAATTATGTAGACTCTAATTTGTTAGGTAACTATCGAAACTTAATGCTTACAAGGGATGTTGGATTTATTAATTGCAGCAAGGATATTGATGTAGTTTCAAATTTTGACTTTAACAACTGGCTAGAGCGATTATTTATAGAGCGACTAGAAGATAAGTCCAAAATAATCTTTAGTCTCTTAAAAGAATTTAATAATGATTGGGAAAAAGTACTCTTTGTATTATTGTTAAAGAATTTTGGTTCAAAAATCAATGGGGAAGCTTTCTTTCATATCGGTAAGAACTTCGACTTTTCAATCGTTCGCCATTTAATTGAAAAGCCCATGGAGCTGGAGAGTCTATTATTTGGTATGGGCGGTCTTTTACAATTCGATAATATTACAGATTCATATTACCAGGAACTTAAAAAGTCATTTGAATATTTGAGTCATAAGTATAATCTTGATAACACGATTGCATCCAGTATTTCTTTTTTTAAACTAAGACCTAATAACTTTCCTACAATTCGGTTGTCCCAGTTTGCCACTCTATATGCTGGTACTAATAACTTGTTTAATTCTGTTATGTATTGTAGTGACGATGAATTATACAATTTGTTCAAAATTAGGGCCAGTACATATTGGGATTCCCATTATACTTTCGGTAAGGTTTCAAAAGTGTCATCCAAATTGCTTTCTACAAAATTTGTAGAACTTTTGATAATTAATACAATAATTCCATTGAGGTTTTGTCATCAAAAACGTAAGGGCAATCCTATGAACGAGTCCCTTTTTTCTATGATTCATGGGATTAAGGAAGAAAGCAATAACATAATAGATAACTATAAAAACATTGGAATTTCAGTAAATTCTGCAAGGGATAGCCAGTCTTTGTTACAACTATATAATAACTATTGTACAAAGAATAAATGCTTACAGTGTGCAGTTGGAGCAGATTTATTGAATTTAAAGCCCTAATTTTAGCCTTAGGTAATGAGCCATAATCAATCTTTGTTACAATAGCGATATTTAATGGTAAGTTACACCTAAATTTAAGAAGGAATAAAAGTTGAACGGATGAAAGTTTTTTACAATTTGTTGCATTATCTTCAGAAAAGAGGGTTTGAGGTATGTAGACGAATTGCGGACCGGCTTGGGATTAGGGCAAGGGTCGTTAGAACCTCATTCATCTATCTTACTTTTGTCACATTGGGATTTGGATTTGCCTTATACCTGTTTTTGGCTTTTTGGTTAAAAATAAAGGATTTGGTCTATACCAAAAGAACTTCCGTTTTTGATTTGTAAGATATGATGAAATTATTTCGGTCTAAAATCTACTTGGCGTTGACCCTAATGCTAACGGTGTTGTTCTTTGGTGTTTTGGGATACCGTTTTATCTCCGATTATTCTTGGATAGATGCATTTTACATGACCATTATTACGGTGACCACCGTGGGATTTTCGGAGGTACGCCCCATGGGACCAGAGGGAAAAATTTTCACCGTTATACTAATAGTTACCAGCGTTTTTATCGTTGGTTTTGCCATATCCGTAATTACGGAATATATCCTAAGCAGAAATAGTCCACAATTATTAAAGTTGAAGAAAGTGAAAAATACCATTGAAAAATTATCAAATCACGTGGTCGTCTGTGGTTTTGGGCGAAACGGAATGCAGGCCGCGGAAAGGCTAAAGGCTTATAAAAAACCTTTTGTAGTTATAGAAAAGGACAAGGAACTATTGGAAAGGTATGAAGATGAAATCCTGTTTATGGAGGGTGATGCCAGTGAGGACGAAGTTTTGATGGCGGCTGGCCTAGACAGGGCCCAGTATTTAATCGTGACTCTTCCAGATGATGCTGCCAATTTGTTCGTGGTGCTGACGGCCAGGCAATTAAATTCGAAATTATTTATTATTAGTAGGGCATCACAGGTAACCTCCCAAAGAAAATTACAATTGGCAGGAGCGAATAAGGTTATTATGCCAGATAAGATTGGAGGAGACCATATGGCTTCATTGGTAGTAATGCCAGACCTTATAACCTTTATGGATAAACTATCGATAGAAGGGGAACATACCACGAATTTGGAGGAGGTGGCCATTGAGGATTTTTCGGACCAGCTAGATTGTAATTCCTTGAGGGATTTAGATCTAAGGAAAAAAACGGGTTGTACTATAATCGGTTACATAGCACCTGATGGTGAATATATTATCAACCCTGAAGCTGACCTTCAATTACAACCCAAAAGTAAAGTAATTGTATTGGGACGGCCGGAGCAAATTAAAAAATTGAACGAAATGTTTCATATCGAGTTGAGTTAATTCAACGTTATAATTTGATTGGGTTCATATTTTTTATGATATTGCTGAACTAACTAACTAAGAAATCTAAAATAAAAGTATGAAGTATAAACTTCTAAGTTTTTGTTCGCTCATGTTACCATTTTTATCAATGGCCCAAGAGGCCGGGGAAATGGGGATAGATGAAAAAATTGATAAAGTCTTCGGAGATCTAACAGGTTGGTTCGTAGACTTTATTTTTTATCAGATACCTTTTTCTGAGAATATTAAAATCTATTGGGTTTTATTCCCTTTAATTTTAGGAGCTGGATTCTTCACTATTTACTTCCGTTTTATCAACTTTACTGGGGTTTGGACCGCTATTAAGGTGGTAATGGGGAAGTATGAGGATATTGAAAAATATGGAGCCAAACAGTTATATGGTGAAGATGGTATTGCTGCGGGTGTGGATATGAACAAGGTAGAAAGCCTTGATAAACACCTAGCTGATAATAGGGATGAAATTGTAGTTGATGGTGATATTGTTGATACAATAAGGGACGAGAGTTCCAATGGTGAGGTATCTCACTTCCAGGCTTTAACTGCAGCCCTGTCGGCAACCGTGGGATTAGGAAATATAGCTGGTGTAGCCGTAGCGGTTTCTATTGGTGGTGCAGGCGCCACTTTTTGGATGATTGTTGCTGGCCTTTTGGGAATGGCGTCAAAATTTGTGGAGTGTACCCTAGGTGTTAAATATAGGGATGTTGGTAAAGATGGTACGATTTTCGGTGGACCTATGTATTACTTAAATAAGGGTCTGAAAAACAAAACTTTAGGTAAAGTTTTAGCTGGTGCCTTTGCAGTAATGTGTATTGGTGGTTCCTTTGGAGGTGGTAATATGTTTCAGGTTAACCAAGCGGTTCAGCTTTTTGAAAGTATGACGGGAGGTACCGAATCCTTTCTTTTTGGATATAGATGGGCGTTTGGTGTGGTAATGGCAATACTTGTTGGTATTGTAATTATTGGAGGAATAAAATCTATTGCAAAGGTAACGGACAAGATTGTTCCAATTATGGTAGTTATCTACGTGGGAGCCTCTTTATTTGTTTTGATTGCCAGGATTGATATGATTGGATGGGCATTCAATGAAATAATTCAAGGTGCTTTCGCTCCAATTGGTATTGTTGGTGGTGCCGTGGGAGTAATGATTCAGGGATTCAGAAGAGCAGCATTTTCTAATGAAGCCGGTGTAGGGTCCGCATCAATTGCGCATTCTGCCGTAAGAACAAAATATCCTGCCTCTGAGGGCCTTGTTGCTTTATTGGAGCCCTTTATTGATACGGTATTGGTTTGTACCATGACCGCATTGGTTTTAATTATAACTGGTAATGTTGATCCAGGTAATGCAGGTCTAAATGATGCAGATGCAATCCTGTTGACTTCTGGTGCTTTCGGTTCAGTGATAAGTTGGTTCCCTTATGTGCTTACTGTTGCTGTAGTCTTGTTCGCCTTTAGTACTCAAATCTCTTGGTCTTATTATGGATACCAGGCATGGGCCTATCTTTTTGGGAGAACTAAGAAAACGGAGTATACCTATAAAATTATTTTCTGTCTTTTCGTTATTGTTGGAGCCTCTGCAAGTATGAGTTCCGTAATAGGTTTTTCGGATGCCATGATTTTTGGTATGATGGTTCCCAATATGGTGGGAATTGTAATATTGGCACCTAAAGTAAAAGGTGAGTTAAAGAAATATATGGATGCAATTAAATTAAAAGTAAAAGCTGTAAATGATTAATTTTTAATCAAATGGTTTTTAAAAAATCCCACTTTCGGTTCACTAAACAAGAACGAAGTGGGATTTTCTTTTTGCTGCTGTTGATTGTTCTCGGGCAAACTTTTTTTTGGCTATATAAGTATACTTCAGTCTCACACGAAAACCCTTTGAATCTGGATGATGATTTACAGGCAAAAATAGACACTTTAAAATCGCAAAATCAATATAAGGATTCATTAAAGATATTTCCGTTCAACCCAAATTATATTTCTGATTTCAAAGGGTATTCCTTGGGACTATCAATCGATGAAATCGATAGGCTCCATGACTATAGGAGCAATGGCTTGTTCGTTAATTCGAAAGAGGAATTCCAAGAAGTTACAGAAGTTTCGGATTCTTTATTATACGTGATATCCCCTTATTTTAAGTTTCCTGATTGGACCAGGGCTAGTAGGGCGAATTCAAAAAAACATATATCGGGAATTAAAACAATAGACAATTTAGAAGCGAAAAATTTTAAAGACTTGAATCGTGTTACCGCCCAAGAGCTAAAGTCCATTAATGGCATAGGGGACAAGTTATCCGAAAGGATAATTAAATTTAGAGACCGTCTTGGTGGTTTTTTGATAGACGATCAATTGAACGATGTTTATGGTTTAAAACCAGAAGTTGTACAGCGTGTATTTCAAAAGTTTAAGGTGCTAAATGCTCCTGAAATAAAAAAGGTAAGTCTCAATACTTCCACGGCAAAGGAACTTGCCCAATTGGTTTATTTACAAAAGAAGGTTGCGGAGCGAATAGTGGAATATCGGGAATTAAATGGAGAAATACATTCCTTTGATGAATTGATGCAAATCGACGGTTTTCCTACAAATAGGATTGATAGAATTCCCCTATATTTGTCCCTAAAAAAATAAAGCTATGCACAATATTTACTTCACTGAGGAACATCTCTTATTTAGGCAAAGTCTAAAGGACTTTTTGCAGAAAGAGGTTGTTCCCCATGTAGAAGAATGGGAAAAAACAGGAACCATAGATAAGTTTATTTGGGAGAAGTTCGGGGAGATGGGCTATTTCGGTTTGGCCACTCCGGAAGAGTTTGGAGGTTTGGGATTGGATATTTTTTATACCGTAATACTTTTAGAGGAATTACAGAAAATTAACTCTGGAGGATTTGCAGCTGCCATCTGGGCGCATGCGTATTTAGCGATGACACACCTTAATAAAGAAGCAAACGATGATATTAAGGAAAGGTATTTAAAACCGAGTGTTGAGGGAACAAAAATAGGTTGTCTTTGTATTTCGGAACCTTTTGGCGGAAGTGATGTCGCTGGCATGAGAACAACAGCGAACAAGAAAGGGGATAAATATATTTTAAACGGATCTAAAACTTTTATAACCAATGGTGTCTATGCAGATTACATGATTGTTGCCGCCAAAACAAATGCTAAATTAGGTAACAAAGGGATAAGCATATTTGTTGTCGACCGAAATAGTAAAGGGGTTACGGCAAACAAATTGAACAAGCTGGGTTGGAGGGCATCTGATACTGCGGAGTTGGCTTTTGATAATGTTGAAGTACCTGCATTTAATTTAATGGGTGTGGAAAACCTAGGCTTTTCCTATATCATGGAACACTTTAGTTTAGAACGATTGATTATGGGGGTAAATGCGCATGCAAGAGCCGAATATGCCTTGGATTACGCATTGCAATATATGTCGGAAAGGGAGGCTTTTGGAAAAACAATTAATCAATTTCAAGCTTTGAGGCATCGTGTAGTAGATTTACATGCAGATATAGAAATGTGCAAACAATATAATTATCATGTTGCCAGTAGATTGGACAAGGGCGATTATGTGGTAAAGGAAGCAACTATTTCAAAATTGAAATCAACCAAAATGGCCGATGAGGTTGCCTATGAATGTCTACAATTCCTTGGAGGATATGGTTATATAGAAGATTATCCTATGGCTCGATTATTAAGAGATAGTCGTTTAGGTCCCATTGGAGGAGGTACTTCGGAAATACTTAGGGAAATTATAGCAAAGATTATTATCGATAAAAAAGAATATAGACCTGCGACGAATTAAAGGCCATATCATTTTTAATCTACGTTTTATAGTTGTGTATTTTAAATTAGTTTTTATATTTGCCTCCTTAATCACTAAAGAAAGGAGGTTGTAGCCCATGTTAATTATACCAGTAAAAGAAGGAGAAAACATAGACAGAGCTTTAAAACGTTTCAAGAGAAAGTTTGATAAGACAGGTACAATGAGACAGTTGAGAAAACGTCAACAGTTTACAAAGCCTTCTGTAGAGCGTAGAGCTCAAATACAAAAAGCACAGTATATTCAAGGTCTAAGAGATCAAGAGGAAATCTAGACTTTGATTATGTACAATTTAAAAATCCCGCAATTGCGGGATTTTTTGTTTTTAGTGTTTTCTGTAAATACATTGCCTAACTTTGAAATATGTTTTTGCATCAGTTTACAGATTATCTATCCTTAGAAAAGAAATACTCTAAACATACGGTCACTGCATATAATTCCGATATTTTGGAATTCCATGAATACTGCAAGTTAAGTTTTGATGTAACCGATATCAACTTGCTATCCTATAGTATTATTAGAAGTTGGATAGTTTCCATGTCTGACAATAAAATATCCAATCGAACTATAAATAGAAAGATTGCCTCGCTTAAGGCGTACTATAAGTTTCTGCAAAAGATTGGCGAAATAGAGGTAAACCCATTAACAAAACACAGAGCTTTAAAAACCCCTAAAAAATTGGAAACCCCATTTTCTGAAATTGAAATGGAAAATGTACTTCGGGAGATAACCTATCCCGATGATTTTGATGGTAAAAGAGATCGATTGATTATTCATGTACTTTATACCACGGGTATAAGAAGGGCTGAACTTATAAATCTAAAAATGAAAAATTTAGACCTTGAGGGGAAATCGCTTAAGGTCTTGGGCAAAAGAAACAAGGAGCGTATTATACCCCTACTGCAGGAAACGATAATTTTTTTTAAGGAATATTTTGTTGCGCGGGAATCACTTCCTTCGACCTCTAACTTTGATTTTGTATTCCTAACCAAAACGGGCAATAAAGTATATGAAACCCTTGTTTATAGAATTATAAATAAGTATTTTAGAAAGGTATCCGCTAAGGTTAAAAAGAGCCCGCATATATTGAGACATACCTTTGCTACACATCTGTTGAACAAAGGGGCCGATTTAAATTCCGTAAAGGAATTGTTAGGACATGCCAGCTTGGCGTCAACACAGGTGTATACGCATAATAGTATTGCGGAGCTAAAGAAAATACATGCCTCTTCCCACCCTAGAGGGAAGAAATAAATAGATTGTCTAATTCCATCCCTAAAATCATGGGGTATCTAAATTTTAGCTTATGAAAGTAAATGCACAATCCGTTAATTTTAACGCAGATGTTGAATTGATTAATTTCTTGCAGAACAGGTTAGATAAGTTGGAAACTTTTTATGATAAGGTAATAAGTTCCGATGTATACTTAAAAGTAGAGAACACTAGTTCTAAAGAGAACAAGATTGTGGAAATAAAGTTGAATGTTCCAAAGAATAAATTTATGGTCAAAAAACAGTGTAAATCTTTTGAAGAGGCTGTGGATACTGCCTGTAGTTCATTGGAAAGAAAATTGATAAAGAGGAAAGAAAAATTAAGACTTCATACTTGAAGAAAATTTTTGAAAATTTGTTTTGAAAAAACAAATAAATCTATACATTTGCAGTCCGTTAGAAATAGCGGACTTTTTTGTGCTTAAAAAAGCGTAAAAAGTGCCGATGTAGCTCAGCTGGCTAGAGCAGCTGATTTGTAATCAGCAGGTCGTGGGTTCGAGTCCCTCCATCGGCTCCTAAGTTCTTAGAATACTGATAAAGCGGGGAGATACTCAAGCGGCCAACGAGGGCAGACTGTAAATCTGCTGACTACGTCTTCGCAGGTTCGAATCCTGCTCTCCCCACTTAGCTTTTAGCATCAGTATTCAAATGAAATTATGAAAATTTATAAGCGGGAGTAGCTCAGTTGGTAGAGCGTCAGCCTTCCAAGCTGAATGTCGCCGGTTCGAACCCGGTCTCCCGCTCTATTTATTTTGACTTTATAGTCATTCCTGCGAAGGCAGGAATCTGTTTTGGCAGATTCAACACTTTACGCCGGTGTAGCTCAGGGGTAGAGCGTTTCCTTGGTAAGGAAGAGGTCACGAGTTCAAATCTCGTCATTGGCTCAATTAAGGTATAAATTTGTACACTAATATAAACTAAGATTAAAATTTAATAAACATGGCAAAGGAAACTTTTGATCGTTCCAAACCGCACTTAAATATTGGTACTATTGGACACGTGGATCACGGTAAAACTACATTGACTGCTGCTATAACGACTGTTTTGGCAAATGCAGGTTTGTCTGAGCTAAGAAGCTTCGACTCAATTGATAATGCTCCGGAAGAAAAAGAAAGAGGTATTACAATTAATACGTCACACGTTGAGTACCAAACTGCTAACCGTCACTACGCTCACGTTGACTGTCCTGGTCACGCGGATTACGTAAAGAACATGGTTACCGGTGCCGCTCAAATGGACGGTGCTATATTGGTTGTTGCCGCTACGGATGGTCCTATGCCACAAACTCGTGAGCACATTTTGTTAGGTCGTCAGGTAGGTATTCCAAGAATCGTCGTTTTCTTGAACAAAGTAGACATGGTCGATGATGAGGAGTTGTTGGAGCTTGTTGAAATGGAAGTAAGGGAATTACTTTCTTTCTATGAGTACGATGGTGATAACGGACCTGTTATTTCTGGTTCTGCTTTGGGTGCATTGAACGGTGAGCAAAAATGGGTGGATACGGTTATGGAGTTGATGGAAGCTGTTGATAACTGGATCGAGTTGCCGCAAAGAGATGTTGATAAGGATTTCTTAATGCCTGTTGAAGATGTGTTTACGATTACAGGTCGTGGTACTGTTGCAACTGGTAGAATCGAGACGGGTATCGCCAACACAGGTGATGCTGTTGATATCATCGGAATGGGTGCTGAGAAATTGAGCTCTACAATTACTGGTGTTGAAATGTTCCGTAAAATATTGGATAGAGGTGAAGCTGGTGATAATGTAGGTATCTTGTTAAGAGGTATTGAAAAATCTCAAATTAGCCGTGGAATGGTAATTTGTAAACCTGGTTCCGTTACTCCTCATGCTAAATTTGAGGCTGAGGTTTATATCTTGAAAAAAGAAGAAGGTGGTCGTCACACTCCATTCCATAACAATTACCGTCCTCAGTTCTATGTTAGAACAACTGATGTTACTGGTAACATAGCCCTTCCTTCTGGAGTAGAAATGGTAATGCCGGGAGATAACCTAACAATTACTGTGGAGTTGATTCAGCCAATTGCACTTAGTGTAGGTCTTCGTTTTGCTATCCGTGAAGGTGGTAGAACTGTAGGTGCTGGTCAGGTGACTAAGATTTTGGATTAATCCATTATTTAATGTAATACATATACTAAGGGTGTCCGTCTTTATTGACGGATACCTTTAAGTGTAAATATAAATGTGTGTTTCTATGGAATTGGAAATACACAAATACGGGTGTAGCTCAGTTGGTAGAGCACTGGTCTCCAAAACCAGGTGTCGGGAGTTCGAGTCTCTCCTCCCGTGCCAAAAGTTGGGTAATCGGGATTATTTAATCCTGTTTGTATAAATTAATACAGTAGAAATGCTAACATATATTAAGGAATCCGTTGAAGAATTAAGGAATAATGTTACCCTGCCTTCTCGAGCGGAATCGTCAAATTTGATGGTTGTGGTTGCGGTTTTTTCAATCCTATTTGCCTTGGCGACTTGGGGGGTGGATACGGTATTCAGTAAAGTGGTTCAGTTGTATTTCGATTACGTATTAAACTAATTTGAGCTCTATGTCAGAAGTATTGGAAAAGAAATGGTATGTGGTAAGGGCTGTTAGTGGTCAGGAAAATAAAATCAAAGGCTACATTGAAAGTGAAGTGGAGCGTCATGGTTTTGCTGATTATTTGGATGAGGTTCTTGTTCCGACCGAGAAAGTAATTCAAATTAGAAACGGAAAAAAAATTAATAAGGAAAGAGTTTATTTTCCTGGCTATATCATGGTTAAAGCTAATTTGGGTGGAGAAATGGTACATATCATTCGTTCTATTACCAATGTAATTGGCTTTTTGGGCGAAACCAAAGGAGGAGATCCTGTTCCTTTGAGAAAATCTGAGGTAAATAGGATGCTTGGTAAAGTTGATGAATTAGCTGTGAATACAGATAGCGTTGCTATACCATTTGTTTTTGGTGAAACGGTTAAGGTGATCGATGGTCCTTTTAATGGATTTAATGGTACTGTTGAGAAAATAAACGAAGAAAAGCGTAAGCTAGAAGTTATGGTGAAAATTTTCGGAAGAAAAACACCATTGGAACTCAGCTATATGCAGGTAGAAAAGATTTAAGATAATTGTTACATATATAAAAGTTGTGTTGCTTCCATTAACACGCTTTCAATTTAAATTTAAACAATGGCAAAAGAAGTAGGTAAAGTAGTTAAACTACAAGTTAGGGGAGGTGCAGCGAATCCATCGCCACCGGTTGGACCCGCCTTAGGTGCTGCCGGTGTTAACATCATGGAGTTCTGTAAGCAGTTCAATGCTCGTACACAGGACAAACCAGGTAAGGTTTTACCTGTTGTTATCACCGTTTATAAGGACAAGTCTTTCGACTTTGTCGTTAAAACACCACCAGCGGCAGTTCAGCTATTGGAAGCGGCTAAGATTAAAAAAGGATCTGGCGAACCTAACAGGGTAAAATTGGGTAGTGTAACCTGGGACCAAATCAAGGCTATAGCCGAAGATAAAATGGTCGACCTTAATGCATTTACGGTTGAATCGGCTATGAGTATGATTGCCGGTACAGCACGTTCTATGGGCATGAAGGTAGCAGGTAAGAGACCTTTTTAAAATCTTTAAAAGCAATTAAATGGCAAAGTTGACAAAAAAGCAAAAGGAAGCACATTCTAAAATAGAGAAGGATAAACTTTATTCCGTAGATGAGGCTTCTGCTTTAATAAAAGAAATAACGAATGCAAAATTTGACGCATCTGTTGATTTGGCTGTACGTTTGGGTGTAGATCCACGTAAAGCGAATCAAATGGTACGTGGGGTTGTAACACTTCCGCATGGAACAGGTAAGGATGTCAAAGTTTTGGCTTTGGTTACACCGGATAAAGAGGCCGAAGCTCAAGAAGCAGGTGCTGACTACGTTGGATTAGACGAGTATTTGGAAAAAATAAAAGGAGGTTGGACAGATGTGGATGTAATCATCACGATGCCAAGCGTTATGGGTAAACTAGGACCTTTAGGTCGTGTTTTAGGACCAAGAGGCTTAATGCCGAATCCTAAGACGGGTACTGTAACTATGGACATAGCAAAAGCCGTCTCTGAGGTTAAAGCGGGTAAAATAGATTTCAAAGTTGATAAAACAGGTATTGTGCATGCTGCTATTGGAAAAGTTTCCTTTTCCTCAGATAAAATAGCGGGCAATGCCAAAGAGCTGTTGGAGACTTTGAATAAAATGAAGCCGACTGCAGCAAAAGGTGTTTACATGAAAAGTGTTTTTATGTCCAGCACCATGAGTCCAAGTGTTCAATTAGACCCAAAGTCAGTTTAAGCACTGCTAGTTAAAAATATCAATTATGACAAGAGAAGAAAAAGCAACGGTTATACAGGATTTAACTACGCAGTTGGGCGAAAATTCCATTATTTATTTAGCAGATATTTCTGGAATGGACGCAGGGACAACATCTGATTTAAGAAGAGCTTGTTTTAAAGCTAATATTAAATTGGCTGTAGTTAAGAACACATTGCTTGCAAAGGCAATGGATGCCTCTGATAGGGAATTTGGTGAACTTCCGGAAGTGTTGAAAGGTAATACTTCCCTTATGTTTTCTGAGGTAGGTAATGCTCCGGCAAAGCTTATAAAGAACTTCAGGAAAAAATCCAATAAGCCTTTATTGAAAGGAGCCTTTGTTGAGGAGGCAGTATATATAGGTGATGAGAATTTGGATGCTCTAGTGAGCATTAAGTCCAAAGAAGAAATGATTGGTGAGATTATCGGATTGTTACAATCTCCAGCCAAAAATGTTATTTCTGGACTTAAATCTGGCGGTGGTAAACTTGCTGGAATCCTTAAAACATTATCTGAAAAATAAGTACGCACTAAAAACTAAGTATATTTTAAAATTTTATTAAACGATAGAAAATGGCAGATTTAAAAGATTTCGCAGAACAATTGGTTAACCTTACGGTTAAAGAAGTAAATGAGTTAGCTGATATATTAAAAGAAGAATACGGTATTGAGCCTGCTGCTGCTGCAGTAGCTGTTGCCGCTGGGGGTGGAGCCGCTGAAGGTGGTGAGGCCGCAGAAGAAAAATCAGAATTCGATGTAATTTTGAAAGCAGCCGGTGGTTCTAAATTAGCTGTAGTTAAATTGGTTAAGGAATTAACCGGTTTAGGCTTGAAAGATGCTAAGGATATTGTTGATAGCGCACCAAAAGCTGTTAAAGAAGGTATCGCTAAAGACGAAGCAGAAGGTATCAAAAAATCATTGGAAGAAGCAGGAGCAGAAGTTGAGCTTAAATAATAGCTGCAACCATATCACTTTTGGTTTAGGTCTTTTCGCTTTTTGCGGCTAGACCTAAGCCTTTTTATAGAATTAGGTATATTAAGAGGTATACTACCCAAATAGTACTCACGATCAAAACACTGTCCGTAGATGTTCACAAATCAGACTGAAAGAATAAATTTTGCATCCGCTAAGAATACTCCGGAGTATCCGGATTTCTTGGATATTCAGATTAAATCTTTTCAAGACTTTTTTCAACTTGAAACTAAATCTGATCAAAGAGGTGATGAGGGATTGTACAACACCTTCATGGAAAACTTTCCAATAACTGATACTAGAAATCAGTTCGTACTGGAATTTTTAGATTATTTTATCGATCCGCCGCGATATTCCATTCAGGAATGTATAGAGCGTGGTCTTACTTATAGTGTACCATTAAAAGCAAGGTTAAAATTATATTGTACCGACCCGGAACACGAAGATTTTGAAACTATTGTACAGGATGTGTATTTAGGGACTATACCGTACATGACTCCAAGTGGTACTTTTGTCATTAATGGAGCCGAAAGGGTTGTGGTTTCTCAATTACACCGTTCTCCAGGTGTTTTCTTTGGCCAATCTTTCCACGCTAACGGAACTAAGTTATATTCAGCTAGGGTTATTCCATTTAAGGGGTCTTGGATAGAATTTGCTACCGATATTAACGGTGTAATGTATGCCTACATTGATAGAAAGAAAAAATTACCCGTAACAACCTTATTCAGAGCGATAGGGTTCGAAAGGGATAAAGATATTTTGGAAATTTTTGACCTTTCAGAAGAGGTAAAGGTTTCCAATGCCGGACTTAAAAAGGTATTAGGTCGCAAACTTGCCGCTAGAGTATTGAATACTTGGCATGAAGATTTTGTAGATGAAGATACCGGTGAGGTTGTTTCCATTGAAAGAAACGAAATCGTACTAGATCGGGATACAGTTCTGGAAAAAGAGCATATAGCTGAAATTTTAGAGGCAGACGTTAAGACAATTCTTTTACATAAAGAGAATAATGCCCAATCCGATTATGCTATAATTCATAATACACTTCAAAAAGATCCAACAAACTCCGAAAAGGAAGCTGTTGAGCATATTTATAGGCAATTACGTAATGCCGAACCGCCCGATGAAGAAACGGCAAGAGGTATTATCGATAAATTATTCTTCTCGGATCAACGATACAACTTAGGTGAAGTTGGACGGTATAGAATGAACAAGAAATTACAGTTGGATATTGGAATGGATAAGCAAGTCTTAACCAAAGAAGATATTATAACTATTATTAAATACTTAATTGAGTTAATAAACTCAAAAGCGGAGATTGATGATATAGACCACTTGTCTAATCGTCGTGTTAGAACGGTAGGGGAACAATTATCTTCCCAGTTCGGTGTTGGTCTTGCCCGTATGGCAAGAACCATTCGGGAGCGTATGAACGTTCGGGATAACGAAGTGTTTACACCGATAGATTTGATTAATGCAAAGACATTGTCTTCCGTAATCAACTCTTTCTTTGGAACCAATCAATTATCTCAGTTTATGGACCAAACAAATCCATTGGCCGAGATTACGCACAAAAGGAGACTATCAGCACTTGGGCCTGGAGGTCTTTCAAGAGAGAGGGCAGGTTTTGAGGTACGGGATGTTCACTATACACATTACGGCCGTCTTTGTCCTATAGAAACACCTGAAGGACCTAATATTGGATTAATTTCTTCACTTTCTGTATTTGCCAAAGTGAATCCAATGGGCTTTTTGGAAACTCCTTATAGAAAAGTGGAGAACTCTAAAGTTGATTTGGAGAATTATACATATTTAAGTGCAGAGGAGGAGGAAGGAATGAAGATTGCCCAGGCAAATATTCCTTTGAAAGAAAATGGAAAAATTGATACCGACAAGGTTATTGCAAGGGAAGAAGGTGATTTCCCTGTAGTAGACCCTGCCGAGATTCATTATACCGACGTTGCACCTAACCAAATTGCATCTATTTCGGCATCTTTGATTCCGTTTTTGGAGCATGATGATGCAAACCGTGCTTTGATGGGGTCTAACATGATGCGTCAAGCAGTACCATTGTTAAAACCACAGTCACCTATTGTTGGTACTGGATTGGAAAGACAAGTAGCTTCAGATTCTAGAGTTTTGATAAACGCTGAGGGAGATGGAGTTATCGAATACGTAGATTCTCAAAAGATTATCATCAAATACGATAGAACCGATGAAGAAAGGTTAATAAGCTTTGATGAAGATGAAAAGACATACTATCTGGTTAAGTTTAGAAAAACGAACCAAGGTACCAGCATCAATTTGAAACCCATCGTCAAAAAGGGTGACAAGGTTAAAAAAGGTCAAGTTCTTTGTGAAGGCTATGCAACTGAAAAAGGAGAATTGGCATTGGGTAGAAACCTTACCGTGGCCTTTATGCCTTGGAAAGGATACAACTTTGAGGATGCTATCGTTATTTCTGAAAAAGTAGTTAGAGAAGATATTTTTACCTCCATTCACGTGGACGAGTATTCTCTTGAAGTTCGTGATACCAAATTGGGAGCGGAAGAACTTACACATGACATTCCGAACGTTTCCGAGGAGGCAACGAAGGATTTGGATGAAAATGGTATGATTCGCATCGGTGCTGAAGTTAAGCCTGGTGATATCCTTATCGGTAAGATTACTCCAAAAGGAGAATCGGACCCAACTCCGGAGGAGAAATTGTTACGTGCAATCTTTGGTGATAAGGCCGGCGATGTTAAGGATGCTTCATTGAAAGCTTCACCTTCTTTGAGAGGTGTTGTAATTGATAAGAAGTTATTTTCGAGGTCTGTTAAGGATAAGAGAAAACGTTCCGAAGATAAAGAGGAACTATCTAAATTGGAATTGGAGTATGAAGTAAAATTCCAAGAGTTAAAAGATGTTTTAGTTGAGAAGTTGTTTACGTTAGTAAACGGTAAGACCTCACAAGGTGTATTGAACGATTTAGGTGAAGAAGTATTACCTAAAGGGAAAAAGTACACGATGAAGATGTTGAACTCAGTGGATGACTTTGCTCACTTGGTGGGTGGAAGCTGGACAACGGATGCCGATACCAATAATTCTGTGGCGGACTTGCTTCACAACTATAAAATTAAATTGAACGACCTTCAAGGAAACTTGAGGCGAGATAAGTTTACCATTTCTGTTGGTGATGAATTACCGGCAGGAATCATGAAATTGGCTAAAGTATACATTGCCAAGAAACGTAAACTTAAAGTTGGTGATAAAATGGCGGGTCGTCACGGTAACAAAGGTATTGTTTCCAGAATTGTACGTCAGGAGGATATGCCTTTCTTAGAGGATGGTACTCCGGTAGATATCGTATTGAATCCATTAGGTGTACCATCTCGTATGAATATTGGTCAGATTTACGAAACTGTGCTAGGTTGGGCCGGACTCAAATTAGGTAGAAAATATGCCACTCCAATTTTTGATGGAGCTTCTTTGGACGAAATCAATGCATACACGGATGAAGCAGGTATTCCAAGATTTGGTCATACTTACCTTTATGATGGGGGAACAGGTCAGCGTTTTGATCAACCCGCAACTGTAGGAGTTATCTATATGCTGAAATTAGGCCACATGGTAGATGATAAAATGCATGCTAGATCAATAGGTCCATATTCATTGATTACACAACAACCATTAGGTGGTAAGGCACAGTTTGGTGGTCAACGTTTTGGAGAAATGGAAGTATGGGCATTAGAGGCTTATGGAGCATCCGCTACCTTACGAGAAATATTGACCGTTAAATCGGATGATGTTATCGGTAGAGCCAAGACGTATGAGTCTATCGTAAAAGGGGAGACTATGCCAGAACCTGGATTACCAGAATCTTTCAACGTATTGATGCACGAACTTAAGGGATTAGGTTTGGATATCAGATTGGAAGAATAAGTAATGGTCTTTAAAGGCTATTTTAAACACAAATAAAATCATTATCATTACGCTATTATGGCTAGAATAAAAGATAATAACCAAGTAAAAAGGTTTGATAAAATTTCCATCGGATTAGCTTCTCCAGAAGCAATTTTGGCAGAGTCAAGAGGTGAGGTTTTAAAGCCGGAAACAATAAATTATAGAACGCACAAACCAGAACGTGACGGATTGTTCTGTGAGCGTATTTTTGGACCTGTAAAGGATTATGAATGTGCATGTGGAAAGTATAAAAGAATCCGTTACCGCGGAATCGTTTGTGACCGTTGTGGTGTAGAGGTTACCGAGAAAAAGGTTCGTCGAGACAGAGTAGGTCATATTAACCTAGTGGTACCTGTAGCTCACATTTGGTATTTTCGTTCTTTACCGAATAAAATTGGATACCTGCTTGGGCTTCCTTCCAAGAAATTGGATATGATCATTTACTATGAGAGATATGTAGTGATTCAACCTGGTATAGCAAAAGGTCCTGAAGGTGAGGAAATTCAAAAAATGGATTTCTTGACGGAAGAAGAGTATTTGAACATTTTGGAATCGATTCCTCAGGAGAATCAGTATTTAGAGGATTCCGACCCAAATAAGTTCATCGCTAAAATGGGTGCAGAGTGCTTGATCGACCTTCTCGGAAGAATTAACTTAAAAGAACTTTCTTTTGAATTAAGGCACAAGGCAAATACAGAAACTTCTAAACAAAGAAAAACAGAGGCCTTAAAAAGACTTCAGGTGGTAGAAGCTTTAAGAGAGTCTCAGGATAACCGTGAAAATCTTCCTGAATGGATGATTATGAAGGTGATTCCAGTGATTCCGACTGAATTACGTCCATTGGTTCCTTTGGATGGTGGTCGTTTCGCTACTTCGGATTTGAACGACTTATACCGTAGGGTAATCATACGAAATAACCGTCTTAAACGATTAGTCGAGATTAAGGCACCTGAAGTAATTCTTAGAAATGAGAAACGTATGCTTCAGGAAGCGGTTGATTCCCTTTTCGATAATACGAGAAAGGCATCCGCAGTAAAAACGGAGTCGAACAGACCTTTAAAATCCCTTTCGGATTCCTTGAAAGGAAAACAAGGACGTTTCCGTCAGAATTTACTAGGTAAACGTGTCGATTATTCTGCGCGTTCGGTTATTGTCGTTGGACCTGAAATGAAATTGTTCGAATGTGGTTTGCCAAAAGACATGGCGGCTGAATTGTACAAACCTTTTGTAATTAGAAAACTAATTGAAAGAGGTATTGTAAAAACTGTGAAGTCCGCTAAAAAAATAATAGACAAGAAGGAACCCGTTGTTTGGGACATTCTTGAAAATGTACTAAAAGGACATCCAGTTTTACTTAACCGTGCTCCAACTTTGCACCGTTTGGGTATTCAGGCTTTCCAGCCAAAATTAATCGAGGGTAAGGCGATTCGTTTGCATCCTTTGGTATGTACTGCCTTTAACGCGGATTTCGATGGTGATCAAATGGCCGTTCATTTACCATTGGGACCTGAAGCAATTTTGGAAGCTCAATTATTGATGTTGGCTTCACATAATATCTTAAACCCCGCTAACGGTTCACCAATAACTGTACCTTCTCAGGATATGGTCTTGGGTCTGTATTATATGACCAAGGAAAGAAAGTCAACCCCTGAAGTTCCTATTAAGGGTGAAGGCTTGACATTTTACTCTGCAGAAGAGGTGGAAATAGCTTTCAATGAAGGTAAAGTAAATCTTAATGCCGGTATAAAGGTAAGAGCAAAAGATTTTAATGAAGAAGGAGAACTTGTATATCAAATAATACCAACTACCGTGGGTAGGGTATTATTCAATATGGAAGTGCCGGAAGCTGCTGGTTACATCAACAAAGTGTTAAACAAGAAATCCTTGAGGGATATTATTGGTGACATTTTAGCCGTGACGGACGTGCCAACAACTGCTGACTTTTTAGATGAAATAAAAACTATGGGGTACGACTTCGCCTTTAAAGGTGGATTATCCTTTAGTCTTGGTGATATTATTATTCCTAAGGAGAAGCATGAAATGATAGCCGATGCCAATGGTCAAGTAGATGGTATTATGGCCAATTATAATATGGGTCTTATTACGAATAACGAGCGTTATAATCAGGTAATCGATGTTTGGACTTCTACCAACGCAATGTTGACAGAATTGGCGATGAAGCGTATTAGGGAAGACCAACAAGGATTTAACTCGGTTTATATGATGCTTGACTCCGGTGCAAGGGGTTCAAAGGAACAGATTCGCCAGTTGACAGGTATGCGTGGATTAATGGCCAAGCCTAAGAAATCTACTGCTGGTGGTGGTGAAATTATTGAAAACCCTATCCTTTCTAACTTTAAGGAAGGTTTATCGATTCTTGAATACTTTATTTCAACACACGGAGCACGTAAGGGTCTAGCGGATACTGCCTTGAAAACGGCGGATGCGGGTTACTTAACACGTCGTTTGGTTGATGTTTCACAAGATGTTATTATCAATATAGAGGATTGTGAGACTTTAAGAGGTGTTGAAGTTCAGGCCCTGAAGAAAAACGAGGAAATTGTAGAGACATTAGGAGAGAGAATTTTAGGGCGAGTTTCCTTACATGATGTTTATGATCCAATAACCGAAGAGTTATTGTTGACCGCAGATCAGGAAATAATGGAGTCTGATGTCAAAAAAGTAGAAGCATCCGCAATCGAAACAATAGAAGTTCGTTCTGCGTTGACCTGTGAAGCTCAAAAGGGTATTTGTGCTAAATGTTACGGTAGAAACTTATCTACCAATAAAATGGTACAGAGAGGGGAAGCCGTTGGTGTTGTAGCTGCACAATCTATTGGGGAACCTGGTACGCAGTTGACACTTCGTACATTCCACGTGGGTGGTATTGCGGGTAACATTTCAGAGGATAACAAGCTGGAAGCTAAGTTCGCCGGTGTTGCTGAAATCGAAGATTTGAGAACTGTAAAAGGTGAAAATTCTGAAGGTAAAGCGGTTGAAATCGTTATCTCAAGAACATCTGAAATTAAAGTTGTAGATTCTAAAACAGGAATTACTTTAAGTACCAATAATATTCCTTACGGTTCTCAATTGTTTATTGAAAACGGAGCCAAAGTTAAAAAAGGAGATTTGATTTGTTCTTGGGATCCTTATAACGGAGTTATCGTTTCAGAATTTCCAGGCAAGATTGCTTACGAAAATATTGAGCAGGGTGTTACCTATCAAGTTGAAATAGACGAACAAACTGGATTCCAGGAAAAGGTTATTTCTGAATCTAGAAATAAAAAGTTAATTCCAACATTACTTATTCAAGACAGTAAAGGAGAAACTTTACGATCCTATAATTTACCAGTAGGTTCTCACATCATGGTGGATGACGGTGATAAGATTAAGGAAGGAAAGATTTTGGTTAAAATACCGCGTAAGTCTGCCAAAGCAGGTGATATTACAGGGGGTCTTCCAAGAGTTACCGAATTATTCGAAGCTCGAAATCCTTCTAATCCAGCTGTTGTTTCTGAGATTGATGGCGTTGTATCCTTTGGTAAGATCAAGAGAGGTAATCGTGAGATTATCATTGAGTCTAAACTTGGGGAGATAAAGAAATACTTAGTAAAACTTTCTAATCAAATTCTGGTACAGGAGAACGATTACGTGAGAGCGGGTATGCCACTTTCCGATGGTTCGATTACACCAGAAGACATTCTAGCAATTAAAGGCCCATCTGCCGTTCAACAATACCTGGTAAACGAAGTACAGGAAGTATATCGTTTACAGGGTGTTAAGATTAACGATAAGCATTTTGAAGTAGTCGTAAGGCAAATGATGCGTAAAGTAAGAATTGTTGATCCAGGCGATACCATATTCCTTGAAAACCAATTAATCCATAAAGATGATTTCATCGTTGAAAACGATGAGATATTTGGTAAGAAAGTCGTGATGGAAGCTGGTGACTCTGAAAACCTTAAAGCAGGACAAATTGTAAGTGTTCGAGAACTTCGCGATGAGAATTCTGTATTGAAGCGAAGTGATAAGGCATTGGTAGAGGCTAGAGATGCAATTGCTGCGACAGCTACTCCAATCTTACAAGGTATTACAAGAGCATCTTTACAGACGAAATCGTTTATTTCTGCGGCTTCCTTCCAGGAAACTACCAAAGTATTGAACGAGGCTGCTGTTAGTGGAAAAGTAGATACTTTAGAAGGACTTAAAGAAAATGTTATTGTAGGACACAAAATACCGGCAGGTACCGGTATGAGGGACTACGAGAATATAATAGTCGGTTCTAAGGAGGAATATGATGAAATAATGGCTAGAAAAGAGGCCTTAAGATTCTAATATTAAAAGCCCTCACGAAAATGGGGGCTTTTTTATGCTTAAATATTTATACTCAAATGAGCGATAATAAAAAACAGAATCAGAAACAGATTAATATCGAACTGGATGAGAAGACGGCTGAAGGAACGTATTCAAATTTGGCAATAATAAATCATTCCGTTTCAGAATTTGTAGTTGACTTTATAAGCATGATGCCCGGAGCACCGAAGGCAAAGGTAAAAAGTAGAATTGTTTTAACACCTCAACATGCCAAGAAGTTCTTAAAGGCGCTAAATGATAACGTTCAGCGTTTTGAAAAGGCCCACGGCCCCATTAAGGATTACGAACAACCCTCTATTCCTTTAAATTTTGGACCGACAGGAGAAGCATAAAAAAAGGCCCACTTTAAAGTGGGCCTTTTTTTAATCAAATTCTGAGGTATAATAAAGTTTGACTTTTGGATACTTTTGTTGAGTCATTTGTAAGGAGAACTGAGAGTCGGCCAAAAATACTAATTGGCCTCTTTTATCTTTAGCAAGAAACTTCTGTTTAACTCGAATAAACTCTTTGTACTCCTCACTTTTTATGTTTTCCATTCCCACCCAACAGGCTTTATAAACCGGAAAATTCTCATAACTACATTTTGCTCCGTATTCATGTTCCAACCTATACTGTATAACTTCAAACTGAAGGGCTCCAACAGTACCAATAACTTTTCGACCATTCATTTCTAGTGTAAATAGCTGGGCGACCCCTTCATCCATTAATTGATCTATACCCTTATATAGCTGTTTGGACTTCATGGGATCGGCATTGTTGATATACCTAAAATGCTCGGGCGAAAAACTAGGAATACCCTTGTAGTGAAGAATTTCACCTTCCGTTAAGGTATCGCCTATTTTAAAATTTCCAGTATCGTGAAGACCTACTATATCACCAGGATATGACACATCAACAATTTCTTTTTTCTCGGCAAAAAATGCATTGGGACTGGAAAATTTCAATTTTTTATCTAACCTAACATGGAGATATGGCTTATTACGTTCAAATGTACCCGAAACTACTTTTATGAAGGCTAAGCGGTCTCTATGTTTCGGATCCATATTGGCATGGATTTTAAATACAAATCCGGTTAAGTTTTTTTCATCTGCCTTTACTAATCTTTCTTCGGACATTTTGGCTTTTGGGGAAGGGGCAATCTCGATGAAACAATCTAAAAGTTCCCTTACCCCAAAATTGTTTAGTGCCGATCCGAAAAATACAGGTTGTTGTTCTCCTTTTAGGTAAAGTTCTTTATCAAAATCCGGATAGACTCCCCAAACCAATTCTAAATTCTCCCTGAGATTTTCAGCTGCTTTTGTGCCAATAATTTTCTCTAATTCTGGATTGTCAATATTATCAAAAGCTATGGTCTCCTCAATATTTTTTTTGCTATCTCCACTGAAGAGATTAATGTTTTTCTCATAGATATTATAGATTCCCTTAAAGTCGTAACCCATGCCTATAGGGAAACTAAGAGGCGTGACAGAAAGACCCAATTTTTGCTCGAGCTCGTCCAAAAGGTCAAAAGCATCTTGCCCCTCTCTATCCAATTTGTTTATAAAAACAAGCATAGGGATTTTACGCATTCGGCAAACCTCGACTAATTTTACCGTTTGTTCCTCAACACCTTTGGCTACATCGATGACAACAATTACACTATCCACTGCAGTTAGGGTTCTAAAGGTATCCTCTGCGAAGTCTTTATGCCCAGGGGTGTCCAGAATATTTATTTTCTTGTCCCTGTAAATAAAAGCCAAGACGGAAGTAGCAACGGAAATTCCACGTTGCCTTTCAATTTCCATAAAATCACTGGTGGCGCTTTTTTTAATCTTATTGTTCTTAACAGCACCTGCTTCCTGAATGGCTCCACCAAAAAGAAGAAGTTTTTCGGTTAATGTGGTCTTACCGGCATCTGGGTGAGAAATAATCCCAAAAGTTCTTCTTCTTTCTATTTCTTTTTTAAAACTCATAGAGTCAAATTTTCGGCAAAAATAAGCTAAATTCAGAGTTGAGGTTCATTAGATGCTATGATTTTCATTTCGTAATTTTCATTTCATTAACTTATAAGGGTTGGAAAAATGTTTTTGATTATAAGTTAAATGAACCGTAATGTTCACATTTCATGGAGATTTATCAACAAGTTATCCGAATTGCACTTTACCTGAAAAATTATGGACTATCTTGCAAATCATTTTCAAGTAGTCCCAATCCTTACTTAGAGAAAAACCCAAAGTTTACTATTTCTATGGTGATATTTTAAATAAACAATATCGCATATGAAAGGAAAATTACTTTCTACAACCAATGTTTTAAAGAGATTTGGTAGTTTGATATTATTTCTATGCCTACTGTTCTCAAATGAGCATTTTGCCATTAGCCATGATGGTACAACAGGGACGAAATTTCTGAATAAGAATTTTAATATAGTCGGACCAAGCCTTTTTACCAATAATAATTTTTTAGATACTGATGGTGATGGAATTTCCAATATGGATGACAAGGATGATGACGCAGATGGAATCTTGGACAGTGTCGAGGACAGTAACCAAGATGGTGATAGTGACCCATCAACCCATCCAACAGACACTGACGGAGATGGCATTCCCAATTATCTTGACATTGACTCTGATAACGATGGTTTGTTAGACAATCTTGAGGCTCAATTAATTAGTGAATATATAGCACCTGAGGATCATGATGGAAATCATAACGGTTTGGATGATGCCTATGAACCTAATTGCGGTTGTGAGGGAATTACCCCGATTGATTCAGATGAAGATGGTATACCAGATTATTTAGATATCGATTCGGACAATGATGGTATCTTGGATAATGTTGAGGCACAATCAACGAGTGGCTTCCAAGAGCCTTGTGGTATGGATGTTGATGGAAATGGTTTAGACGACCATTATGAAAACAGTCCTGGTTCTGCAGAAGGATTGATTCCATTGGATACAGATGAAGATGGAAAACCGGATTTTAGGGATTTAGATTCAGACAATGATGGTGTCTTGGATAATGTTGAGGCTCAATCTACGGATGGCTTCCAAGAACCCTGTGGAATGGATGTCGATGGAAATGGTTTAGACGATCATTATGAAAATACTCCCGGATCAGGTGAAGGAATTACTCCAATTAATTCAGATACTGACGAATTACCTAATTTTAGGGACATCGACAGTGACGATGATGGTATTCCCGATAATGTAGAGGCACAGACCACATCGGGTTATGTCGCACCCAACGAGGATGATGCAGCCACTTACGCCAGTAACGATGGGGTGAACAGTGCCTATCCTGATGGACTTACTCCAGTGAACACGGACGGTACGGATGAGGTGGACAATCTCGACGATGATAGCGACAACGATTTTGTACCCGACAATAACGAGGGCAACGATTTCAATTTTGATGGTATCCCCGATCAGGCCTATACGGGAACCGATACGGACGGCGATGGGCTTGACGACGGATATGAAGGAAGCGATGTGGACGACGGTTTCGACGTAAACGACGAGATAGACGACCCGGCCAACGACCTTCCAGATACGGATGGTACCGAGGACGTAAACTATCGTGATCTGGACGATGACGGAGATGGGATTGATACACCGGATGAGGATGCGGACGGTGACGGCGACCCAACCAATGACGATACGGACGGTGACGGTACTCCAGACTTCCTTGATCCGGAATTACCTCCGCCACCACCTCCGGGACCAGACACGGATGGTGACGGAGTTCCCGACAGTGTGGATTTGGACGATGACAACGATGGTATCTTGGATACGGTCGAAGACCCCAATATCGATGGTGATAACGACCCGTTGACGGACCCAATCGATACCGACGGTGACGGATATCCGAACCATTTGGACATCGACAGTGACGATGACGGCATTCCGGACAATGTAGAGGCACAGAGCACATCGGGTTATGTCGCCCCTAACGTGGATGATGCAGCCACTTACGCCAGTAACGATGGGGTGAACAGTGCCTATCCCGATGGACTTACCCCCGTAAATACAGATGGCACCGACGAGGTGGATTATCTGGACGATGATAGCGACAACGATTCGGTACCCGATAATAACGAGGGCAACGATTTCAATTTTGATGGTATCCCCGATCAGGCCTATACGGGAACCGATACGGACGGCGATGGGCTTGACGACGGATATGAAGGAAGCGATGTCGATGACGGTTTCGATGTTAACGACGAGATAGACGACCCGGCCAACGACCTTCCAGATACGGATGGTACGGAGGACGTAAACTATCGCGATCTGGACGATGACGGTGACGGCATCGATACACCGGACGAGGATGCGGACGGTGACGGTGACCCAACCAACGACGATACAGACGGTGACGGCACCCCAGATTATCTTGACCCTATTAATGATATTCTGGATACCATGGACGATGAGGTTTCTACTCCCGAGGATTCGGAATTGGAAATCGATGTTTTGGCCAACGATACGGGCATTCCTAGCGATGGTACGTTAACCACGACGGACCCATCCAACGGTACTATTGAAATAAACGACAATGGAACACCGGACGATATCAGCGATGATACCGTTACCTACACTCCGAACGATGGATTCAACGGAACGGACAGCTTTGAGTACACCGTTTGCGATGCGGAAGGGAACTGTGATACGGCTACAGTAACCATAACGGTGGGAACACCACCAGTTCTGGATGCCATGGACGATGAGGTTTCTACTCCCGAGGATTCGGAATTGGAAATCGATGTTTTGGCCAACGATACGGGCATTCCTAGCGATGGTACGTTAACCACGACGGACCCATCCAACGGTACTATTGAAATAAACGACAATGGAACACCGGACGATATCAGCGATGATACCGTTACCTACACTCCGAACGATGGATTCAACGGAACGGACAGCTTTGAGTATACCGTATGCGATGCGGAAGGGAACTGTGATACGGCGACCGTAACTGTAATTGTTGAAGAATCTATTTCCCAAAAAATTGAAGTAAATCAGTTACTTACTCCTAATGCCGACGGTAAAAATGATTTTCTATTCATTAGAGGTACCGAAAACATTAGACAAAGCACATTAAGAATTTTTAATAGATGGGGTGTTGCCGTATATGAAGGAGAAAACTACAACAACCAAAATAATGTTTTCGATGGTCGTTCTAGAGGTCGTTCTACCTTGAGCGTTGAAGATTATTTACCTTCTGGAGTTTACTTTTATATATTTGATTATACTACTTTGGACGGAGAGAATATTGTGGATAGTGAGTATATTTACATCAGCAGATAACAGCATAACTATATGAATATCAGATATCGCGTACTAATATTTTTAGCCATTACTTTTGTTTCATTTGGTGTGTCCTATGCCCAGCAGGATGCTCAGTATACGCAGTATATGTACAATACAATGAGTGTAAATCCTGCCTATGCAGGTTCAAGGGGGCAATTGAGTGCAGCAGGTTTGTATAGGTCTCAATGGGTTGGTTTGGAAGGTGCTCCAAGTACATTTACCTTAAATCTTCACTCCCCTATACGCAATAGTAAGTTGGGATATGGTATTTCCATTGTAAATGATGAGATAGGTAATGGTACGGTACAAGAAACCTATTTGGATGCTGTTCTCTCCTATACAATTGATGTTTCCCGAGAAGGTAAATTGTCCTTTGGACTAAAGGCAGGTGGTAACATACTGAATCTGGATTTCAACAAATTGCGAAATTTTGATGCCGAACCGGTAAGTACCGACAATATAGAAAATAGATTTTCACCGAACTTCGGATTGGGGATGTACTACCATTCGAATAATTTTTATGCTGGCTTATCTGCTCCAAACTTATTTCAGACGGAACATTTTGATAATTCACAGACAGATGCCAATTCGATTCAGTTTTTGTCTAAAGAAAGAATAAACTTTTATTTCATTACCGGTTATGTTTTTGATTTAAATGGAAACTTAAAATTTAAACCTGCTCTTTTGACTAAGGTTGTGGGAGGTGCACCTTTGCAGTTGGATGTATCAGCAAATTTTATGTTCAATGAAAAATTTACCTTTGGCGCAGCATATCGCTGGGACGCCGCTTTAAGTGGTATGGTTGGGTTTCAAATTTCGGAGCAGTTCATGTTAGGTCTTGCCTATGATAGAGAGACTACTGCACTGGGAGGAACACAATTCAATGACGGTTCTTTCGAGGTATTTTTAAGGTTTGAGCTGGTTAAATCTTTTCAACGTTTAGTATCACCCCGATTCTTTTAAAACATGTACATGGCTTTAAAAAAATATTTTCTACTTGTTTTACTAACCTTAATTTTTGGTTCGGTAGTTACTTTTGCCCAAGAAAGACTTTTAAACAAGGGTAATGAGAAGTACGAGGAATACTCTTTTAGTCCTGCTATAGATATTTATAAAAAGGTATTGGACAAGGGTTTTGTTTCTGCAGATCTTTTAAGAAAATTGGGTAACTCCTATTATTACAATTCAGAGTATAAAGAGGCAGGTGAAACTTTTGGCAGATTGGTAAAAGAATTTCAATCGGAGGTTACGGCAGAGGATTATTTTAAATATGCCCAAACCTTAAAATCGTTGGCCGAATATGAACGTGCAAACGAGATAATGTTCAAGTTTTCTGAGATTACATCCAATGATGTCAGGGCAAAACAGTTTAAGAGTGCATCAGATTACATAGCGGATATTAAAAAGAATTCTGGAAGATACCAATTGAAACCCTTCGAATATAATTCACCGTATTCGGATTTTGCTCCCTCCTTTTACAAAGAAGGCCTAATTTTTTCATCAGACCGGGATACGGGTAACTTCGCAAGATATCGCCACACATGGAATGCCAAGGATTTTTTGGATTTGTATAAGGTGAATGCGGATAGTACTTCCAAGAATAAGGTTTTAAAATTGGATGAATATGTAAACACCCGTTTGCATGAATCAACTTCAATTACCACCAAAGATGGCGAGACGATGTATTTCACAAGAAATAATCTCGTAGCAGGAAAATATAAAAAGGACGATAAAGGAATTATTCGCCTTAAAATATTTAGGGCAACTATGATGGATGATGGTTTATGGGGAGAAGTAGAAGAACTTCCCTTTAACAGTGATTCATATTCCGTGGCGCACCCAGCATTAAGCCCCGACGAAAAAACCCTGTATTTTGCATCGGATATGCCGGGAACTTTAGGGGCATCTGATATTTTCATGGTAGAAATAAATAAGGACCGTACATTCGGTACACCAGTAAATTTGGGTTCTAATATCAATACAGAGGCCAGGGAAACTTTTCCTTTTGTGACCGAAGAGGCAATATTGTACTTTTCTTCAGATGGGCATCCAGGTCTGGGTGGTCTAGATGTGTTTGCTACCAAAATTAAGCGAAAGGACTTCAACGGTAATATAATGAATGTTGGTGAACCTGTGAATAGTGTAAAGGATGACTTTACATTCATTTTTAAGGAGGAAACCAGAAAGGGATATATGGCCTCCAATCGAGAGGAAGGAATGGGCTATGATGATATTTATGCTTTCATAGAAAAGGAACCTTTGGTTTTTGATTGTATCCAACAGGTTACTGGAACGGTCCGCGACAAAATTTCAAATCAGGTTTTGGTAGGGGCCACGGTTAAGGTGCTCAATGAAGAAAATGAAGAAATTTTATCAACCATAACCGATTCTGAAGGGACATACAGTTTGGTTCTCGATTGCAACCAAGGTAATTTTGTAAGGGCCCTAATGGAGGGCTATACGCCACACGAGGAGTATATTGGTGTATCTGATGGCAAGCCAAAAATCATAGATTTTTATCTAGAAAGGGACAGGATAACTGCCGGTTATGGGGACGATTTAGCTAAACTATTACAGTTGAGTACTATCTATTTCGATTTTGATAAATACAATATTAGAAAAGATTCTGAAGTCGAGATCGAAAAAGTCATCGCCGCCATGGAAAAATATCCGAGCTTAAGATTAAAGGTCAACTCTCATACGGACAGTAGGGGACCGGCAGCGTATAATCTTTGGCTCTCGAAAAAAAGGGCAGAGTCTACCGTTAATTATATGATAAATAAAGGTATTTCTTCGGATAGATTGGCCAGTGAAGGTTATGGTGAATCCAGATTATTGAACGAATGCGAGGATGGAGTTTCATGTTCTTCGGTAAAACACGAATTGAACAGACGTTCGGAATTCATTATTCTGGAATAGTAGCATTTAAGGATAATTGCAATTCTTTATAGATTTTAAGATAATTCAAAAGCTTTCTTTTTCTTGTTTCACAATACTTTTAGGCCTATTGGCAACAATAATTGTGAACTTCCTAGTTCTATCCATAATATTGTCAAGTACTTTTTAGCATTTGGCGGAAATGAAAGTCTTTAAAATATTTCTTTTTTTATTTTTTTATGTAGGTATAGTATCTGCACAGCAGGTCTATATGGATGCTTTCTCCAATAATGCCTACAATAATAATGACGGGAACACCAATTTTTCCAATAATTGGGCAGAGTCTGATGCTAATGGAGGTGGTGCAACTGGAGGTAATATTTTTGTAAACTCTGGAACGCTTACTTTTGATGGACTGAATTCTTCCGACTATATCCTTAGAAATTTAGATTTAAGCGGTGTTACGAAAGACGTTGAATTGTCTTTTGATTATGATGCCACTGGTAGGGGTAATGAACGGCTGAGGGTGTATTTATATAATTCTGCCAGTGGAAACTGGCAAAATATTACCACATTACAGGTTTCTACTACGGGTACAGTAACATATACCCTTAGTTCTAATCAAAAATCCAATTCATCTGGTATTGCTTTTCAAAGCAGTTCTGGAGGATGGTCGTCGGGTGAATCCGTTTCAATTAACAATGTTACCTTTAGAATTGAAGATCAACCTCCTGTTGTTACTGCAACGGGAAATCAGAATTATTGTCCGGGCGATTCAACTCCGGTAGTTGAAACAATAAGTATAACAGATCCTGATGATGTCAATATTCAGGAAGTTTCAATACAAGTTTCCAATGGTTATATAAATGGAGAGGATTTATTGACTTTAATGGGAACACATCCAAATATTACTGCTAATTGGATTGCAGCTGAGGGGCGTCTAGTACTCTCCGGACCGGCAATCTCAAACGAATTTGAAGCTGCTGTAGCAGCAGTTGAATTTTCTAGTAGTTCCGCTACACCATCAGGTTCTAGGGATTTTTCAATTATAGTAGGTGATGCTTATTTCCTCCCAGATAGTGGTCATTACTATCAATTTTTTTCCGATTTGGGTATAACCTGGACCAGTGCTAGGGATAAAGCCGCTCTATCCACATATTACGGACTGCAGGGATATTTAGCAACTTTAACTTCTTTGGAAGAATCAAATTTTGCAGGATCACAAATATCCGGTGCGGGTTGGATTGGTGGTAGTGATGCAGCTGTTGAGGGAGAATGGAGATGGGTTACCGGACCAGAATCAGGTACCGTTTTTTGGAATGGGCTTGCAAATGGTTCAACTCCTAATTATGCTTTCTGGAATACCGGTGAGCCTAATCAATCAGGGAATGAGGATTATGCCCATATTACGGAAAACGGAACGGGTGTAGATGGCTCATGGAACGACCTAAGTAATACTGGAGCGAATTCTGGTGCTTATCAACCCAAAGGTTATGTTGTTGAATATGGAGGTATGCCAGGTGATCCAGTAATCGATGTATCTGCCAGTACCACAATTACTACTGTTACAGCTCCAATAATAACTTCACAACCAACTGATCAAATAGTAATTGAAGGGAACAACGCGGTATTTTCGGTTGCTGCTACGGGAGGAACACTTTCGTATCAATGGCAAGTAAGTACGGATGATGGAGGGAGTTACAATGATATTATCGGAGCGACAAATTCTACGGTAACTATTAATAACGTTAGTTTTTCTGATGAAGGAAACCGTTATCGTGTTTTGGTTACTGAGAGTGGTTCCAGTTGTGCTGAGGTTATATCCGATTTTGGTTTACTCACGGTTATAAATGATTCGGACGGCGATGGTTATGCTGATTCTGTGGATTTGGATGATGATAACGATGGTATTCTAGATAGTGTAGAGAATCCGGAGTGTTCAATTTCAGGTTCTTTATACTATGAGTTTTACGATTTGACCCCGTCGGGAAATACAGTCGACAATATTCCGGTTACCGGAGCACTTTCTACGGGTTACGTGTCCGATTTTGATGTGGCAGCATTGCAAAATAACGTTGATCCTGGTGATACGGATTCATTTTCCATTAGATATAAGGGCCAAATAGAAATAGTAACGGCAGGGAATTACACGTTTTTTACGAGTTCGGACGATGGGTCCAAATTATTTATCAATGGTACCGAGGTTGTAGACAACGATGGTAATCATGGTGTTGTAGAGGCATCAAGCAGTCCAATTAGTCTTACTACCGGGGTGCACGACATAGAGGTGGCTTATTATGAGAATGGGGGAGGCCAGTCATTACAGGTATCCTATCAGGGTCCAAGCATAGCCAAACAACAGATTCCTTTTTCAATTTTGTCAACAAATTCCATCTCAAATTTGGTTTATAATGGTGATTTTTCATCTTTTTATTATGATGGTTGGACACGTACAGGTAACCAATGGCAAGAACCTACAAACGACCGGGCAGTTTTTGAGGATTATACCGCGGCATCCAGTACATTTTCCCAAAACTTGACTACGGAAATTGGTAAGTCTTACAATGTAATCTTTGATTTAGGAGTGAATACAGGATTTGCCAATGGCTCGAATTTTCGGGTTTTGGCTGCTGGCAACCAAATATTTTCAGATTCATCTACCAATATTGAAGTATCCAACGGCGGGAGTAATGTATTGGTAGAAAGAACTTTAAGTTTTACCGCAACCACTACAACTACAACACTTCTGTTTGAAGGTTCATCTTCTTTTGGTTCGCATCATGAGATATACATTGATAATATTGCTGTAACGGAACAATGTACTGCGGTGAATAATGATATTGATAATGACGGTATTGTGAATTCCTTGGATTTGGATAGTGACGGAGATGGTTGTCCCGATGCAGATGAAGCCTACGGGTTATCTGGAACCGATTCGGACGGAAATGGTATGTATGGGTCAGGCAGTCCAGCGGTTGATGCAAATGGGCTGGTTATAGCTGCAAGTTACGCCCAACCTGTAGATGGAAACAATAATGGAACTTTTGATTTTATGGAGGCCACGTCCGTGGCTGTAATAACCTCTAATCCGTCTAATTCAACAGTTTGCCCAAGTTGCACGGCTAGTTTTACGGTATCGGCTAACAATGTTGATACGTATCAATGGCAATTTTTTAATGGTTCTATTTGGGTAGAGTTGAACGATACAGGCATCTATAGTGGTTCGCAAACAGATACCTTACTGATTACAGATCCTAGTCCCAGTGATAATGGTAATCAATACAGAGTGGTTGTTTCCCATACGGCCAATGTTTGCTCTGAAGAAACTTCTACTGCAGGCACATTGATTATTCAGGTAACCACGGTAATAACAAATCGTAGGATTACCCATAGGGTTTCAAAGTCAAATTAAACACAATTTTAAATCTACAATAGGTAAAGTTTTAATGATAAATTAAACTGAAGCCTTACCTGCCATCGTTTAATTATTATAGAATTTAAACTTTCCGATTGGAGCCCAGAATCATCGTCATATTAGGCGCTCCTCGATAAAAGGCAATCAGGAAATCATCACTTTTCATAATACCTAAACCTCACTTTTAAGGACGTATACTGTACAAAATACTATATACACAACATTTATTTTAAGGAGCTCAACTTATAATCAATCTTTGTTAGATAGGATAAGACTGGATTTTATAAAGTGGAACCCAAATTATCAAAAGACCAAATGATCAGCTGAATTAGGAGCTAATGAACCTTATGAAATTTCTGAAAATGGGATTGAAATTAAAAAGTATGAAAAATCAAACTATTACAACTAAAAGTAGTGCTTTTAAAATAGTGTTGTCATTGGCATGTCTGCTATTGACAAGTATTGCATTTGCTCAAACAACGGTAACCTTGGAAGATCAGTGTAACTGTGAAGTTTTACAGGGTACTGTTGTTTCCGCACCTGGTAGTATTGCCCCATCAGGAGCAGATTTAGGGGATTTATATGTAAACACAACAACAGGAACCATTTTCTTTTGGGATGGAGATTCTTGGGAATTAACATCTACATCTGATAGTAATACCACCAATACAAGTTTAACCGAAGACGGCACGAACCTTATCCTTACTGACAGTGATGGTGCCACGGTAACCATTCCATTGGCTGACATCAATTCGGGAGTAAATACCGACGACCAGGCCTTGAGTTTGAGCGGCAACACTTTGACCCTTGAGGACGGCGGCACGGTCGATCTTTCCGGATACCTTGACAACACGGACGACCAACAGATTACGGACTTTAGCCTGACGGGCAACACGTTGACGCTGACCCTTGAGGACGGTGGCACACAGACCGTTGACCTTTCCGGATATATAAGTACGGACGACCAAACGGCCGCGGAGGTAACCTATGATAACACAACAAGTGGACTTACCGCAACAGAAGTTCAATCAGCCTTGGACGAAGTAGCGGCAGGTAGCACCGACGACCAGGCCTTGAGCTTGAGCGGGAACACTTTGACCCTTGAGGACGGCGGCACGGTCGACCTTTCCGGATACCTTGACAATACGGACGACCAGAACTTGACCCTGACCGGCAATACCCTGGAAATCGAGGACGGCAATACGGTCGACCTGTCCGGGTATCTTGACAACACGGACGACCAAACGGCCACTGAGGTGAACATCACCGATGCAGCCGGCAACTTTACGGCCACGGAGGTAGAGGGGGCCTTGGCGGAACTTGCAGTCGGGAGTACGGACGACCAGGCCTTGAGTCTGAGCGGCAACACGCTTACCCTTGAGGACGGCGGCACGGTCGATCTTTCCGGATACCTTGACAACACGGACGACCAACAGATTACGGACTTTAGCCTGACGGGCAACACATTGACGCTGACCCTTGAGGACGGCGGTACCCAAACTGTCGACCTGAGCGGTTACGTGAGTACGGACGACCAGAACTTAACCGGAGCGACACTTGATGGTAGCAATCAGTTACAGATAGATATAGAAGGAGGCAGCTCCGCTACCGTAGATCTTTCCAGTTTAGTTGGAACGGACGACCAAATAGCAAACGAAGTAAATATAACCGATGCGGGTGGCAACTTTACGGCCACGGAGGTAGAGGGGGCCTTGGCAGAACTTGCCGCAGGAAGTACGGACGACCAGGATATCAGCACCAATGGAACGGCCGGTAACATCAGCATAGAGGACGGCAGCACAATCACTTTGAACGTGGACGATGCTGACAGTAGCGTAACGAACGAGGTGAACACGGCCTTTGCGGTAAACGGGACGAACCTTGAGATCACGGACAGCAACAGTACGTTGCAGGTACCCTTGGCGGACATCAACGCGGGAGTAAACACTGATGACCAGATAATTTCTACCAATGGTAATGCGGGAAATATTCAAATTGAGAATGGCAATACTTTGAACTTAAATGTAAACGACGCCGACAGTGACCCGAACAACGAGAACCAGACGGTAAGCGCCGGAACGGGCATAAGCGTAAACCAAGTAGGACAGGACTTTGCGGTTACCAATACGGCCCCTGACCAAACGGTTAGCATATCGGATGGCGGGAACGGTAACGTGACCGTTGGCGGGACCTATCCCAACTTTACGATAGATGTACCCGATGCCACGGTTGACACTGACGACCAGATATTGCAGAACTTCCAAGTGAATGGAGCAAACCTGGATATAAGCATACAGGATGGAAATACGGTAAGTGTTCCTTTGGCGGACATCAACGCTGGAGTTGACACCGATGACCAGGACATCAGTACCAACGGAACGGCAGGGAACATAAGCATAGACGATGGCAGTACGATCACTTTGAACGTGGATGATGCGGACAGCAGCGTAACGAACGAGGTGAACACGGCCTTTGCGGTGAACGGGACGAACCTTGAGATCACGGACAGCAATAGTACGTTGCAGGTACCTTTGGCGGACATCAACGCTGGGGTTGACACCGATGACCAGACCTTGAGTCTTTCAGGTACGGATTTGACCATTTCCGATGGGAACACTATCGACATCGGTTCAATCGACACGGATACCGACGACCAGACCTTGAGCTTGACAGGGAACACCTTGGCGATAGCCGATGGTAATTCGGTCGACTTGAGTGCCTATGTAGACACGGACGACCAGGATATCAGTACCAACGGAACTGCGGGGAACATCAGCATAGAGGACGGCAGTACGATCACTCTGAACGTGGACGATGCGGACAGCAGCGTAACAAACGAGGTGAACACGGCCTTCGCGGTGAACGGGACGAACCTTGAAATCACGGACAGCAACAGTACGTTGCAGGTGCCCTTGGCGGACATCAACGCTGGGGTTGACACCGATGACCAGGACATCAGCACCAACGGAACTGCGGGTAATATCAGCATAGACGACGGCAGTACGATCACGTTGAACGTGGACGATGCGGACAGCAGCGTAACGAACGAGGTGAACACAGCCTTTGCGGTGAACGGGACGAACCTTGAGATCACGGACAGCAACAGTACGTTGCAGGTACCCTTGGCGGACATCAACGCGGGAGTAAACACTGATGACCAGATAATTTCTACCAATGGTAATGCGGGAAATATTCAAATTGAGAATGGCAATACTTTGAACTTAAATGTAAACGACGCCGACAGTGACCCGAACAACGAGAACCAGACGGTAAGCGCCGGAACGGGCATAAGCGTAAACCAAGTAGGACAGGACTTTGCGGTTACCAATACGGCCCCTGACCAAACGGTTAGCATATCGGATGGCGGGAACGGTAACGTGACCGTTGGCGGGACCTATCCCAATTTTACGATAGATGTGCCCGATGCCACGGTTGACACGGACGACCAGAATATCAGCACCAACGGAACTGCGGGTAATATCAGCATAGACGACGGCAGTACGATCACGTTGAACGTGGACGATGCGGACAGTGATTCCAATAATGAAATTCAGGATTTGAGCCTATCTACCAATACCTTGAGCTTAAGTGGGGATGCAACAACAGTAGATTTAAGTGGTTATTTGGATAATACGGATGAGCAAACTGCCTCACAAGTAGATTCTGACTCTCCTATAGATGTAAACGGCGATGGTAGTACAGAGGCAACAGTAGAAGATGTTATTCAGGCAATTGCTCCAATAACCTCCAAGGCGGCTAGAATTTTCTATCCACCATCAATTGCAGTTGACGCTTCAACAACAGGTATAAAAAATATCGATTTATATCAGGAATATTTAGACCAATTTGGTACTCCTACAGTAGGAAGTGTAGGAGCTCCTGCTGCGGTACCTACCTATGGTAGAACAGAGTTATATTACTATGTAACCTATGCCGACCCTACAGTTTTTGAAACGGATTCAGGTGATCCAAATTTCATGACTATAGACGCCAATGGTAATCTGACTATTGAGGTTGAGAATATACCCACGGATTACAATACATTGATTAATGTCGTTTTTGTTGTAAAGTAATTTAATAAAGACCCAAATCGGTTTGAAAAAAATTAATCTAAATAAATCTGTATTCCTTAGCATTGCCTTTATAATGCTTGGAATGCTGGTATCTAATGCTCAGTTTTTGTTACAGGCACCAAATTCCAGTGATGAGAACAACTATCGTTGGTATGAGGCTTCGGATACCAATACCGTATTGGGAACCGATTTTTTCTATGAAGTTACTACTCCTGGTATTTATTTTGCTACCTATGATGGAACGCTTTGTGGGTCAAATGCAACAGGGTATTTTATTGTAACGGATTGTAGAAATCCAGATAACCAAGTTACGCTGGATATTACAAATAATATTACAAGTGGTGCTACTGTAAGTTGGAACCCTACCGTAAGTGGTGATCAGACCAGACCAACAGTTACGGCTACAGAATCCGTAATAAAATATACGGCCACAGTAACCAAGGCGGGTAATGATTTTGCGCTGCCAAATTTCACGGTCGTTTGCTTAACCCAAGCCGCAACGCTTGTAGATGATTTAGTATCCTTGGATGAGGATACATCCATAGTCGTAGATATTTATGCTAATGATACGGATTTACCTAATTCGGGTACCTTAACATCTACCATGCCTACCAATGGTACGGTTTCCATCGACGACAATGGTACACCAAACAATCCCTTGGATGATGTATTGACCTATACACCCAATCCTGATTATAACGGTTCGGATAGTTTTGATTATTCAGTTTGTAACAGTTTAGGAGATTGTAGCACAGCAACAGTTACAGTAGAAGTGTTGCCAATTTTAGATACAAATGACGACGTTGTAGCCATTAATGAAAATCAAATCATAACTATTGACAATTGGCATTTAAACGATAATGATCTTCCTGTTGTTGGTACGTTTAGTATAACCCAACCAATAAATGGCTCGGCGATTGTAGATGATAACGGAACTCCAAATAATCCAACGGACGATGTCCCTACTTATTTTCCAAATAGCGGATATATAGGCAACGATTCTTTTGAATATACTGTTTGTGATGGAATAGGGAATTGCAGCAAATCATTGGTGAGTATAATTATAAGTCCTGCCGGTGCAGATTTAGATAGCGACGATGATGGTATCGTGGATAGTTTTGAGGATTTAAATTTAGATGCAGATAATAATCCAGCAACTAACCCTACAGATTCAGATGGTGATGGCTTCCCAGATTATTTAGACATAGATAGCGATAACGATGGTATTCCTGATAATGTTGAAGCACAAACTACAGCTAATTATATTCGACCTAGTGGTGTGGATGCAAACGGAAATGGCATTGATGATGCCTATGAGGATAATGGAAATATCGGACTATTCCCAATAGATACGGATGGTGATAGCCTACCCGATTATTTAGACGAGGATAGTGATAATGATAATGTACCGGATAACATTGAGGCCCATGATCATGACCATGATGGTGTTGCAGATGTATCTTTTATAGGATCTGATAAGGACGACGACGGTCTAGATGATGGCTATGAAGGTGCAATAGCTGTGGACGTTGATGTGAACGATGAGATGGATAGTCCCTATGATGTATTACCAAATACAGATAGTGACGGCGAGTCCGATTACCGGGACACTGATGATGATGATGATGGTATTGAAACCATTGATGAGGACCTGGATATGGACGGTGATTATGCCAATGACGATTCGGATAATGATGGTATTCCTAACTATTTGGATTCAGATTTAGGAGAAACTGCCGAACAAATAGAAGTGTTTAATGTAATAACACCAAATGGTGACGGTGTTCACGATATACTAAGAATTGATGGTTTGGAAAATTATCCGAACAATACAATTAGAATCTATAACAGATGGGGAGTATCCGTATTTACAACAAGAGCTTATGATACAGAAGGTAACTTTTTTGATGGTACCTCACAAGGGAGGGTTACTGTGGATCAAAATAATAAATTACCTGTAGGAACATACTTCTATATTTTGGATTATGAGGAGCCCACTGGTGAAATGAAACAACTTTCAGGTTATATATATATAAATAGATAAAAGGATGTTAGCAAACAGAGTATTTAAACAAAAGGACTATTCTCCTTTAAAAGGGTTGCTTTTCCTTTTCATGATATGCGTGGGCACCTCACTTTTTGCACAGCAGGACGCTCAATATACCCAATATATGTATAATACGGTAAGTGTAAATCCGGGTTACGCAGGTTCTCGAGGACATGTTAGTATTGCGGCATTGCACCGGTCTCAATGGTTGGGTCTGGAAGGTGCTCCGACTACCCAGACCTTCAATATTCATTCGCCTATAGGATATAGGGGAGTTGGTATGGGACTTTCAATTGTCAATGATAAAATTGGACCAACTTCCGAAACAAATTTTGATATTGATTTTTCCTATACGGTTTGGACTTCTACCGAAGGAAGATTGAGTTTCGGTTTAAAGGCTAGTGCTAATTTATTGGATGTTCGTTTTTCTGAATTAAATCAATATACAACGGACCAAACCTTGCAACAGGATATAGATAACAGATTCTCCCCAAATATAGGTGCAGGAGTCTATTATCATACTAACAACTATTATGCTGGGCTTTCCGTTCCTAGGATATTGGAAACTTCGCATTTTCAAGAGTCATCTTTATCTACGGCCAAAGAACAAATGAACTTTTATTTTATAACTGGATATGTTTGGGATTTGAATCCCCTATTAAAATTTAAACCAACATTGCTCACCAAAGTAGTGCGGGGAGCACCGCTGCAAGTAGACCTATCTGCCAACTTCATGTTCAGTGAAAAATTCATAATTGGTGGGGCTTACAGATGGGATGCCGCTTTTAGTGGCATGGTAGGATTTAATATCAATAGTAATTTCTTGATAGGTCTCGCCTATGATCGTGAGACTACTGAATTAGGAAGTGCTGCATTTAATGACGGTTCTTTTGAAGTAATACTTAGATACGATTTCATATCTACAAAGAACAATCTAAAATCGCCTAGATTCTTTTAAAGGTTTACCTTTTTTATCTTTTCTTTCTTATTTTTTTCCTAAAGGCTTCAATTAGAATTGTTCAAAGGCCTTATTTTTACATATATGAAGGAAGAAGAAGTAATTCTAGTAAATAATAATGACGAGCCGATAGGTACAATGCCAAAAATGGAAGCACATGAAAAGGCAGAACTCCATAGAGCATTCTCGGTTTTCGTTTTAAACAATAGGAACGAAATCATGTTGCAGCAAAGGGCATCCCATAAATACCACTCGCCCCAGTTATGGACCAATACCTGTTGTAGTCATCAACGAGTGGGCGAATCCAATATTGAGGCAGGGAGGAGAAGGTTACAAGAAGAAATGGGCTTTGAAACAGATTTAAAAGAACTGTTCTCTTTTATATACAAGGCTCCGTTCGATAATGGACTTACAGAGCATGAATTTGACCATGTAATGATTGGTTATTACAGCGACCAGCCAAAAATCAACAGGGACGAGGTTGCTGATTGGAAATGGATGGCTCCGAGTAAGGTTAAGGCAGACATGGTTGAAAACCCCGAAATCTATACCGCCTGGTTTAAGATTATTTTTGAGAAGTTTTATCAGTATTTAATGGATAACCTAGTTGAAAATGAAAGTTAAGGTTAGTAGGAAAGCGCATTTCAATGCCGCACATAGACTCTATAGGCCCGATTGGGAAGATGCCAAGAACAACACTGTTTTTGGAAAGTGCAACAATCCAAATTTTCATGGGCACAATTATGAATTGGTGGTAAGCGTATTTGGTGAAATTGACCCTGAGACTGGATTCGTAATCGATATGAAGGTCCTTAAGGATTTAATTAAGGATGAAGTAGAAGATGCCTTTGATCATAAAAACTTGAATCTAGAAGTTCCAGAATTTAAAGAATTGAATCCTACGGCGGAAAATATTGTTGTCGTTATTTGGAATAAATTAAGGCCACATATTGATGAGGATAATGATTTAGAAGTAGTGTTATACGAAACTCCTAGAAATTTTGTCACATATTCAGGATAGTCTTGTTTAGCAGCTTTAAACCATTAAAAGGTCTAAAAAGGACACCCAACGACACTAAATGGCTGGTTATACTTTAAATAAATCATAGTTTAAAGTATTATTTTAGTTTTACTCTAAAAAGACAATCCGAATGAATATATATCCCTTAAAATTTAAGCCCATTTTAAAAGAACGACTATGGGGTGGAAAGAAACTAAAGGAGGTTTTTGGCAAAGCAAGTATAAGCGAAACTACGGGTGAAAGTTGGGAGCTATCAACTGTACAGGGTGATATTTCAGTGATAGCAAACGGAGATTTGGCCGATAATTCCTTACAAGAACTAATTGAGAAGTATCCTAACGAATTGTTGGGAAAAAGTGTAGTGGACCGGTTTGGGAAGGAATTTCCAATTCTTATAAAGTTTATAGATGCCAAGCAGGACCTTTCCATTCAGTTGCATCCTAACGATCAGTTGGCAAAAGAGCGACATAATTCTTTTGGTAAAACGGAAATGTGGTACATTATGGATGCCGACCCTGGGGCGGAATTGATTGTTGGCTTCAACAAAGATGTCACAAAATCCGAATATGCTAAGAGTCTTGAAAGTGATTCTCTGTTGGATTTATTGAATTACGAAAAAGTAAAGGAAGGTGATACATTTTTTATCAATACGGGAAAAATTCACGCCATTGGAGCGGGAGTACTTTTGGCAGAGATTCAACAAACTTCAGACGTTACCTATCGGGTTTTCGATTTTAATAGAAGGGATAAAGATGGTAATTTAAGGGAGCTGCACACCGACCTTGCCCTTGATGCTATCGATTATAAAAAAAAGGATGACTTTAAAGTAGATTATTCCAAAGAAAGTAATGCCATCAATAGTATGGTTCAGTGTCCTTATTTTAAGACTAATTTTCTGAATTTGACCCAAAGTATGGTACAGGATACTCTCAAAAGGGACTCATTTACCATTTTTATGTGCGTTGATGGGGAGGCTAAGATAGAAAATGATTTTGGACAGGTTATCGTAAATAAAGGGGAAACTACTTTACTTCCAGCAAGTAGCAAGAAAATTAAAATTAATACTACGGGAGTAAAATTATTGGAGGTTACAATATAATGTAGTACCTCATATCAAAAGCTAAAGTTGTATTTTTGTTGAAAATATTAGAAAAATGGCGAGTATAAAAAATTTAAAAAAAGATATAAATAATGTTCTTGGCGGCATTATTGAAGGAGTTTATATTGTAGAGGAAACCAATGGTGGTGGACCTTCCAAAGAAGGTACGGCGATTATTGATGGTGCTATTGCAACCTTTGACGAGCTTATTGCCAAGGTAAATGAGAACAATATTGAAAATAAAAAGGCCCATTTTAATGGTGTTAGGTCCGAGTTGGAAACTAAAGCCAATAAATTGGTCGATCAACTGAATAAGATGGCTTAGCCAAACACCTTTATAAAACTTTGAAAGCATCCTTTTAGGATGCTTTTCTATTTTTCCTCTCCTAACAATTCTTTCAATTCTTTTCCATATTTGGAGTTGGCCACCTCTGGGGTAAGTACACTATAAATGGAATCCAAATACTTGATGTTTGCGTCCGGTATTTCTTTCGATGCGATATAGGGAGCTATATAGGAATCCTTATTGTTCAATGCGAAATTGATAGAATATGCGTAACCCCTTTGTGTATTCCTGTTACTGATACGTTCCAAAGAATCGATACTGGCTTGATCCAGGGGTTTTTCAGATTGTGAAGCTTCTAGCATTATCTCCATATTTCTCAAATTGATGTTAGAAAGCGCTTTTCTATACTCTTCTAGCTTTTGATGAGAAGGTGATCCTGAAATTTTCGCTGTGGTGTCGAAAGTATTCCAATCTGTATTTATTGTTATAGTCCCTGGTTCTGCGAAGAAAGTTATCCGATCATTAATGTCATTATTGTCCTTTTTGTTCAGATATAGATAGTAAATTTCGGGGCTTTCCAAATCTGCAGTAAGGTTAAAGGTGCCATCACCGTCTATTTCTAGTGAATCTACCGAAACAAGTAAAGTATCTACCAAATGTTGCAGATAAAGTGTTCCTTTTTTTAATCCTTTTACCTTTCCGGTAACTACTAAATTTTTTTCCTTATCGGTACCACAGGAAATGACTAAGAGCAAAGTCACCAATATAAAAGCTAGTTTTTTCATCAATTTAAATTAGGGGGCAAATATCAATAAATTTTCACAGAAAATATAGTGGGTAACTGTAAATACTATAAAGTAGATGCAACCTCCATAAGGTAAGCACATAACAATGCCCCTGCTGTACCCACGACATAACCCAAAACAGCCAATAAAACTCCAACTGAGGTTAATGAGGGGTGAAATTCTGCTGCAACTACCGGAGCGGAAGCTGCTCCTCCGACATTGGCTTGGCTACCCACTGCCAAAAAGAAATAGGGAGCTTTAATTAGCTTGGCCACAATTATAAGCAGTAGCGCGTGAATTGAAATCCAAATAAACCCAATGGCTATGAGTCCAGGGTTCTCAAGTACTTTTCCAAGATCCATTTTCATACCTATGGTGGCAACAAGGATGTAAATGAACATTCCTCCAATTTTGCTGGCACCTGCACCTTCATAATTTTTAGCTTTCGTAAAGGACATGATAATGCCGGCACAGGTAGATAAAACCACCATCCAAAAGAAACTTGAGCCTAAAAAGGAGAGAAAACTTTTTTTATCACTTACTGCTTCAAAACTAGTCGTTAAGTAGTTGCTTATATAATCTCCAAAAAAATGTGAAATACCAACTGCTGAGAAGGCGAGGCAAAGCATAATCATGTAGTCCTTTAGCGTAGGGACACGTGTAATTTTTTTAGTAAACTCGGTTACTTTAATCTTAAGTGTTTCAATGGCTGATGTATCGGCCTTTAACCATTTATCAATCTTATTTGTTTTACCGACACCAAGTAAAATAATGGCCATCCAAATATTGGCTACAACGATATCTATAAGTACCATACCACCATACTTTTCGGGGTTATACTTAAAAATTTCAAGCATAGCAGCTTGGTTTGCACCACCTCCGATCCAACTTCCTGCAATAGTTGCAAGTCCTCTCCAAACAGCATCAAAATCACTTCCCCCAACGGTCTCCGGAGAAAAAATGGAAACTAATAGAATCGCTATTGGACCTCCGATAATAATTCCAAAACTTCCCGTTAAAAACATAATCAAAGCTTTGGAACCAAGATTACTAATGGCTTTTAGGTCAATACTAAGGGTCATTAAGACCAAAGCTGCAGGCAATAAATACCTACTTGCCATGAAATACAGGTTTGATATTTCATCGGAAATCAGTCCGGAACTGGCCATTAACGCAGGTAATAGATAACACATTAGCACGGCAGGCACAAAGGAATAGAATTTTTGCCAAAAGCCGCTTTTTAAACTGGACGTATAAAATATAAAACCAAGAGCAAGAGCCAACAGACCAAATACAACAGTATCATTAACAATTAAGGGTTGGTCCATTGCGTTTTCCATAATTATTGCTTGAGGTGGTTGTCCAAATATACTTAAATATGTATATGATGTTCAATGAACTGGGCAACTCCATTCTCTGTATTTTTAGCAGTTACAAAATTTGCGATTTTCTTAACCTCTTCCCTTCCATTGGATACGGCCACTCCATATCCTACATTTTCCAACATATCCATATCATTATAATTATCACCAAATGCAATTACATCTTCTAGTCGCTGGTCAGATAAAAGTAATTTTTGAATAGCCGTTAATTTGGATACAGTTTTGGGAGCTATTTCTATCAGGGTATCATTGGATCGATATAGGTTTAAATCCTCTGTAAACCTATTTTGTAGCAAGGGCATTATTTCATCCGCCGTCTCCTTGGTTCCCATGAGCATAATTTTATGTACCCCTGGCATCTTATTATTTTCCCAAGCTCTAATGGTATCTAGGGTCGGTTTATAAACAGGGTTGGTTTTTGTATACTTTATTTCTTTTTCAACTCTTGCAGAAGTTTTGGGAACATGCCATTTATTAAAGGCATACAAGCCCAAATCCGTATGACGTGGTTTACAGATTTTATAAATGTCATTTGCAATATTTAATGGAATGGTTACCGAGTGTAATTCGTTTTCTCCATGTAAAACCAATGCTCCATTGTAGCAAATAATAGGTTGGTCCATTACACCTAAGTCCTGTTGCACATAGTACATGGCACTGGGCATCCTAGCGGAAACCAAAACCACTCGGACATGTTGTTTTATTCTTTTAATTTGTGAAATCGTATACTCGGAAACATCACTTTTGGTAGCGAGTAGTGTTCCGTCCAAATCCGAACATAGCATTTTGTACTTCATATTAAATGTTTAACCAGTAGCTCAATTTTAGGTTGATGGAACGGAACTTGGGTTCAATAATACTCACCGAATAATTGTCATTATAAACAAGAAAAAGGTCGGACAAAGGAGCAAATCGCCATTGTAATCTGGAATTGATACCCAGGTTATCCCTTTGGTTACTGTATTGTACTAAGGTAGACCAGAAAAGGGACTTACTAAAAGTAATATCGATTTTAGGGCTTATCAACCAAATAGCAGCACTGGGAAATGGCTCTGGTAAATCTATTTGATCATAATTGAATGTCATGGATAATAGTGCTTTAGGTTGAAAACGCATTACCATACGGCCTTCTAGCGAGAATCGATTTCCATTGAAAAACCTCCCTACTGTTGACCGAATATTATAAGAAAAGAGTTTTCGTTGATCGGACTGATATCCGAGTTCAGCGTTATTATAGTGGTATTCTAGTTCTCCTGGCAAAGGAATAGCTCCTTCCGTACCAGTGGGGTCAAAATCGTCGAATAAATAAGTATAGGTATTGGTAAACTCAATTCTGGCTTGAGATTGGTTGTTAAACTGTATCTCATATCGGCCTCGAAAATCATAATCAGTATTTTGGAAATTCCTGCTTGGACTCCATCTGATATTGGGAAAAAATTGAATTGAGTGGTTTTGGACAATTCCTTTTCTTGGCCAAAATACACGTTCAATACTTAATATTTGCTTAAAGATGTCGGTTCTACGAACAAAACCTAAATCGGAACGAAAATCTTCGTCTATAAATATACTTTTGGAAAATACGCTAAATTTTCTAGTATTGTAACGTATAGAGACCCCAGAAGCAAAATTACCGGCATTGTCTCCTGGCTGGAACGATTTATGGGTGAAAATTTTTCCGTTCCATGTATTGTTTTTGGAGGCAAGATTATAGTCAATACCCAAAACTCGATTATACGCATCACTAGGTTCGGAAAAATTATAATCTTTAAAAGATTGCTTATTAATAAAGAATGCTCCAATGTTAGAACGAGAAAATACACGTTGCTGGAAAGCGAGCATGGTGTTGTTGTTAGAAGGTATTTCGTTCTCTAGGTCTTCTGCAGTCTGAATGTTCAGTACACCAATCCTAAGGTCATTTGTAACTTTACCACTTAGACGCACCCCTCCAATAAGGTTGTTTTCAATAGTATTTCCCACTGTATCTTGAGCTATTCCGATGCGTCTAGAGAAAAATGGGCTCACATCAAAACCATCTCCAAAACTTGCAAATAGATCATTATTATCTATAAAAAATTGACGTCGCTCTGGCAGCGCAACTTCGAAACGGGTCAGGTTGGTTATAAAATTATCTACCTCTACCGTAGAGAAATCAGGGTTTAGTGTCAAGTCAAGATTTAAGCTATTACCTATTGATATTTTGGCATCAGCCCCTACCTTAATGTTATCTAGGTTCTCTCCGCTATCAAAGTCTCTTGCCGTGATACCATTTACATAGGGTATTAATGCCAATGGTGTTCTTGATTTACCCAAGGGTTTTTCAAAGACCATATCTCCCATAAAGGCAAGATTGTATATCTGCTGATTTTGTGGAATTCTTGTCCAAGAACTTCGTTCGTTAGATTGCGTTTCAATACGATAACTATTAAACCGCCATTTGGTGGCACCTTCCTCAAATTTTAAAGAGGTGAGCGGAATAATCATTTCGGCGGTAAAATAATCGTCATATATTTTAGCATCTCCTTTCCACTTTACGTCCCAAGAGAGATTAAAGTCATCTTGGCCGGTGCCACCGTTTGCAACGAGTGCTTCACGACGAACACCATAAGGGTTTATCCCAAATAAAAAAGCGTTGGTACCATCATTAAAGGTGTCGAAAACTAGAGAAAAACTATCACTTCCGCTACCTCTAAAATCGCGCTGTAGTGATTGGGTAGCATAATTCTTTCCGCTTGAATAGGCTTTGATGCCTATATATAAATTTTTGTCATCATAAAGAATTTTTATTTGAGATTGTTTTCTTGCTTGTATGGAATCTGTCGGAAAATATTCCCAAAACTCACTGGCGATATCTGCCATTTCCCAAATAGGCTCATCTAAATTACCATCAGCGATAATGCTTTCCGAAATCTTTTTCACCAAAAAAGTCTTGCGCTCTTTTTGTGAAAATGCAACAGTGGCAAAAATTAGAACAGCGGAAAGAAATAGGGTTTTTGGCATTATAGTTAGATCATTTTTAGCTATATATTGAGCCAGTAGGTCAATTTTAGATTAATGGAACGGTATTTAGGTTCAAAAATATTAACGGAATAATTATCGTTATATACGATGAACAAATCTGAAAGTGGTGCAAAACGCCATTGTAACCTTGAGTTTATTCCAAGGTTATTCCTCTGGTTACTGTATTGGAACAACGTGGACCAAAAGACCGATTTACTAAATGTAAATCCAAATTTGGGACTTACCAACCAAAGATCCGCACTTGGGTAGGGGTCTGGTAGGGTTATCTTATCATAATTCACATTAAGACTTATTCTGACCTTGGGTTGTAAACGCAACGTGGCCTCTCCTCCTATGGAGAACCGTTCCCCGTTAAAGAAATTTCCGATTGACGTTTCTCCTTCAAATGCAAATACCTTTGCTACATTTGATTTATATCCTAGGGTAGCGGTTCCAAACCTATATTCCTCGTTTCCTGGTAATTCAATCGCACCTTCGGTTCCAGTAGGGTCAAAAGGTTCAAATAAGTAGACGTAACTGGAGGAATATTCTGCCCCAAATTCCGTAAAATCCTTTAATACAAAATTATAACGCCCTCGAACATCATAGTCGGCCAATTGGTAATCTAATGTGGGCCTCCAGTTCACAATTCCGAATACCTCTAACCCATGGTTGTTAATATTTCCTTTTTTCGGCCAAAAGAGTCGTTCAACTGCCGATACGGCTTTAACAATATCGGTTCTAGGAATAAACCCTAAATCGGATTGAAAGTCCTCGTTGATATACGCCAGGTCTATAAAAGTATTTAGGTATCTGGTATTTCTACTCAATAAGGCACCTGCAGAAATATTACCTTGGGTATCTCCGGGCTGAAAGGATTTATGTGTGTAAAATTTTCCAGACCATACGTTATCGGAACTTGCCAAATAGTAGTCAATACCCATTACCCTATTGTACTCCTCCTTGGCGGTCGTATAGGTTTCATTACCGAATGCCTGTCTATTTATAAGGAACATACCTATATTGGAGCGAGAGAATACCTTATGTTGCAGTGCAAACATCATATTATTGTTTGATGCAATTTCCTGTTCTTCGTTCTTTGACGTTTGAATGTTCAAAAAGCCCAATCGAAGATTTTTGTTTAGTTTTCCGCTTAAGCGTAACCCACCCAAAATATCATTCTGTACCGAGTTTCCTAAACGATCTGTTGCTATACCAATCCTTCTAGAAAAGAAAGGATTTGAATGTCTGATACTTCCAAAACTTCCAAATAAGTCATTATTGTCAATAAAAAATTGACGTCTCTCTGGGAGCGAAACTTCAAAACGGGTCAGGTTGGTAATAATGTCGTCTACCTCTACATTTGAAAAATCAGGATTAATAGTAACATCAAGGTTCATGGCATTTCCTATGGCAATCTTTGCGTCTCCACCTACCTTCAATTTGTTGTTTCCTTCATCAGTTGTAAAATCTTTATCGGATATAGCGTTAATATATGGGATAAGAGCTATGGGCGTTCTCGACTTTCCCAGAGGCTTCTCAAAATACATATCACCCATAAACGCCAGGTTGATAACACTCTGGTTCTGCGGAATGACATACCAATTGCTGCGTTCGTTGGATTGCATATCAAAACGATAGCTTTGGAACCGCCATTTGGTCTCGCCTTCGGAAAACTTTAAAGAGGTCAGGGGAATGGCAATTTCAGCCGTATAATAATCCTCATAAATTTTTGTTTCTGCTTTCCATTTCACATCCCAAGAAGTAGTGAAACCGGATTCTACATCCTGTCCGCCTCCTGAAATAAGCACTTCTCTTCTTACACCATAAGGATTAACACCAAATAAGAAGGCATTGGTTCCATCATTAAAAGTGTCAAAGACTAAACTAATATTATCATTTCCACCGGCCCTGAAATCCCTTTCCAAAGAAGGAATAACATAGTTGGTGCCTGGAGTGTAAACCGTTAGTCCCACGTACAGCGTTGTATCATCGGTAAGCATGCGAATATCAGTTTGATATTTGGCGGGTACATTGTCTGCCGGGAAATATTGTTGGAATTCGCCAGCACTTTCCGCGAAGGTCCATGCAGCGTCATCTAAAATACCATCTAATTGTATATTTTTAGTGGTATGTTTAACGGTAAAGGATTTTGTGGCAGTTTGTGCAAAAACAGCACATCCTATGAAGAATAGTACAGTAGTACTTATTAATTTGGTCATTTTGGTTTGGTAACTTAGGGCAACAAATTTAAGGGTTTGTTTCGTTAAAAAAACCCTAAAACGTTACTCACCTTTCTTTTTGGGATCTCTCTTGGCCTCCTTAAGGCTTTTCATCAACATCCACTCTATTTGACCATTGGTGCTGCGAAATTCGTCCGCAGCCCACTTTTCAATAGCCATGAGCATATCCTCATTTACCCGTAATGCAAAAGCTTTTTTCTTACTCATCCAATTCTAACGACCTGTATAAATTAATGGTTAAGGGTTCCCGCATTTACAATGGGGGAGGCATCCTTATCCGAGCAAAGGACTACCATCAGGTTACTTACCATGGCCGCTTTTCGTTCCTCATCTAATGTGACCAATTCTTTTTTGCTCAATTCTGCCAGCGCCATTTCTACCATACTTACGGCTCCTTCCACAATTTTATGCCGAGCTGCTACAATAGCCGTAGCCTGTTGTCTTTTTAGCATGGCATTGGCAATTTCCTGTGCGTATGCCAGATACCCTATTCTAGCTTCCAATACTTCTATTCCCGCCATAGCGAGCCTCTCTTGAACTTCGGTCTCCAAGGCTTCGCTTACCTCATTAACGCTCGACCTTAAGGTAATATCTTCATCCAGCCCTTCATCTGCAAAGTTATCATAGGGATACATACTGGCCAATTTTCTAACGGCGGCATCCGTCTGTACCCTGACAAAATTTTGGTAGTCATCTACCTCAAAAGCCGCTTTATAGGTATTGGTGACCCTCCAAACCAAAATGGTACTGATCATAACTGGATTACCGAGTTTATCGTTCACCTTTAATCTTTCACTGTCAAAGTTACTTGCACGTAACGAAATCTTTCTCTTGGAAAAGAATGGGTTGACCCAAAAAAATCCATTCTTTTTTATGGTACCTACATATTTCCCAAAAAGTAGTAAAACCCTTGAACTATTCGGGTTAACCAAAACAAAACCGGCTAAAAAAAGTATTCCAAGAACTATTAGGAAGATGCCCAAATAAATTCTTAATAGGGCAACACCGCCTACCAACAAGAGTAATACGGCTAAAATCATGAGATAGCCGTTAATAGGGCTATAGTTTTTTTCGTTTGACATGGTATATGATATTAAAATGATATCATAAATATATTAATTTAATTTTAATAATTACCGATTTGTTGATTTAAGTTTGATTTTTAAATTTCTTAGTCTTTTTCTTATTGGGATTTTTGAACAATCTTTTAAAGAAACCATCACGTTTTACGGGGTCACAATCCAACATTTCCTGGACTTGACTACTTGGTGAAGGGAATCTGGCCTTGGTAATATAGTCGAACTCTTTTTTATTGTTCATTTTTTGCAAGAGTAGGGCATACATTGGAAGCGCGGCATTTGCACCTTGCCCCAAGTTAGTACTTCTAAAGCCTATTTCGTGATTGTCCAATCCTACCCAGGTCAAATGAATCATTTTTGGGGAAAGTGCTACAAACCAAGCATCCTTATTGTTTTGTGTAGTACCCGTTTTTCCCGCAATATCATTGGATAATTTGAATGTAGAGCGGATGCGTGAAGCGGTTCCCGAATTAATAGTAGATTTCATCATTTCGAGCATAATTTGTCCATTTTCTTTTGAAAATGCCGGATTTTTGCTCTTTTTTGGTTCAAATTGAGCTAAAACTGAATCTTTTTGTGTAGAAATCGCTTTAATCATGAAAGGTTCCACAGCAATACCTTCATTTAGGAAACTTGTATAGGCTTTTGCCAATTCTATCATTTTAATTTCCCCGGTTCCCAAAGCAAGTGAAGGCTCCCTTGGTAGTTTTTCATTTATTCCCATCCTTTTGGCTTGGCGCAATACATTATCGATACCTGTTTTTTCCAATACTTTTACGGCTACCGTATTTACCGAGTTACTTAAACCCTGCTCCATGGAATAGTTGAGGTATGCCTCATCCTTGTCACCAGAATTACTTGGAGACCAACCTTCGAAATTTTCATACTCTACTTCTTGAGCGGAGAAATACGTACAAGGTGCTATACCCTCTTCTAAGGCTGCCGTATAGACTATAGGCTTAAATGTAGAGCCGACCTGCCGCTTACTTTGTGAAATATGGTCATACTTAAACTGTTTAAAATTTACTCCGCCAATCCACGTAAGAACCTCTCCCGTTTTTGGATTTAGGGATATTGAACCTGTATTTAAGAACTTCATATAATGTTGAATACTGTCCATAATACTTACTTCCTTTTCTTTATCCTCCCCCCATGTTTTTAGGGTCATTTTCCTTTTAGTATTCTTTAGACTATCCAAGATCACTTCATCGCCAAGACCACTTTCTTTTAAACTTTGATAGGCAGAACTCCGTCTTACTATCTTATTTATCAATGCATCATTTGAAATCCAAGGGGCATTTTTTCCATAGCTCTTTTCAAAATCTTGCTGCAGTTTCCCCATATGTTCCACCATACTTTCTTCGGCTAACTTCTGCATTTTGTAATTCAAGGTGGTGTAGATTTTTAATCCGGAAGTATAAATATTGTAATCGAAACCTTTATCATTTTTCTCTTTGGTCCATTGCAATACTTGTTTACGAACTTCTTCCCTAAAATATGGGGCTAGACCGGAACTATAATCATAGTCCCTATAATCCAAATCTAAATCCGATACCTTTAGGGAGTCATAGGCTACTTCTGAAAGAAAACCGTTGTTCTCCATGGTAAAAAGCACCAAATTTCTCCTTTCCGAACTCTTCTCCGGGAATATTCTTGGATTATAGCTATAAGTAGCCTTTAGCATACCAACTAGCGTTGCGGCTTGCTGTACGGACAAATTGTTGGTTCGTGTATTAAAAAATTTTAAAGCCGCACTTTCTATTCCGAATGTATTATCGCCAAAGGATACGGTGTTTAGGTAATGTGTTAGAATTTCATCTTTACTATAAATGGATTCCAGCTTCTTAGCGATAAACATTTCCTTTATTTTATTCACTACAATGTTGGTCTTATTCCGATTTCTTCTTGGATATAGGTTTTTAGCCAATTGTTGACTTATGGTACTTCCTCCTCCAGCAGATTTATCTCCCATAAGTACGGTTTTTAGACCCACTCTTAAAAGACTGGGGTAATCCACTCCCGAATGTTCATAGAATCGTTCATCTTCAATGGATACCAAAGCCTGCACGAGATGTTTAGGAAATTGATCAAAAGTGATGGGTTGCCGGTCATTAAGGTAATACTTACCGATTAAAATACTGTCTGAAGAATATACTTCAGAGGCAACTTGATATTGAAAATTTGAAAGTTCTTTCTTATAAGGAATCTTACCCCAAAACCCAACATAAATACTGCCAACAAAAAAAGTGAAAATCAATAACAAACCGATTGAACCCACCAATATGTACCTTAGAATGGGCGGCTTTATTTTGTTTAAAATGTATTTTACTTTGTTCATGAACGCAAGTTCTTATTAATATTTTAGCTGACCTGAGTTTTAACAATACCTTAAAACTTGATGTTCTATTTTTGTGAAAACAATTTCAATGAAAAGACTTACGCTGATATTCCTTGTTATTTTTCAATTTTCATTTGCCAATGACGATATATGGTCTAAAACAGGGCATCGGGTAATTGGTGATGTAGCCCAAGACTATTTGAGCAGAAAAGCTAAAAAGGCCATTGATAAACTTTTGGACGGGCAAAGTTTGGCGGCCGTATCCAACTTTGGAGACGAAATCAAGGCAGATCGTAAATACAGGGAATTCAGCGCTTGGCACTATGTGAATTTTCCTTCGGACAAAGACTATAAAGATGTAGAGCCCAGCGAATATGGCGATTTGGTCATTGGAATTAACAACTGTATCGAGGTTATTACCAATGCGGAAAGTAGTAAGGAGGATAAAGCTTTTTATCTTAAATTCTTGGTTCATCTAGTCGGTGACTTGCATCAACCGATGCATATTGGACGTCTGGAAGATAAGGGAGGTAATGATATTCAATTACAATGGTTTGGTAGAGGGAGTAACCTGCACAGAGTCTGGGATGCGAATATGATAGATGATTATGGTATGAGCTTCACGGAACTTTCGAGTTCCTTGCCTAAACTTGATAAAAATGAAGTAAAGGCCATCCAAAAAGGCGATATATACGACTGGATCGAGGAAACGCAAGAGGTTACCAATCAGGTTTATGAATCGGTCGAAGTTGGTGAAAAGCTGGCCTATCAATACAGTTATAAATGGTGGGGTACCGTTGAAAATCAGCTTTTAAAAGGAGGAATACGGTTAGCCACTGTTTTGAACGAGATTTTAGGCTAGCTAAGTTCTTGCATTATCGCTTTGATATTTTGTTCCCTGAAATATTCCGTTGACGGGAACATTTAAACCTTCCAGAAATATTTTGCCTTAACTTTCTATGTTTGGTGGCCCTGCCCTGTACCCTTTTTCTCCACATGCGAAAACTACTTGGTTTCATCTCCTTTCGCATAATTTCAATGGTTTCTTGTTCACTGATTCCAAATTGAAAGGCGATGGCATCAAATGGGGTTCTATCCTCCCAGGCCATTTCTATAATTCGGTCTAATTCTCTTTCATTAAAGCTTTTATCCATAGTTCTACAAATATACAAACCCTAATATAAAGAGAGAGTTTGGCATGACATTTGAATTTTACAGGTCAAGTAAGTTCTTGACAAGCAGATTAGTATTGGTGTGCCCTAGTGCTAAAGATGGTCGGGACCCTATTAGGCACAGAAAAAATCGGTTCCCACAGCCGATTTTTTTATTATATGATTCTAAAAGTTAGGTTGATTCGTTCTCCAACTTGTTTTGCCGTTTTAGGTATTTGATGTTTCCACATATGCTGGGTTTCTCCTTGCATCAACAGTAAACTGCCATGCTCCAAAGCCATTTTGTGTTTTAGATGGGGTTTTATATTGTGTTTTAAGTGAAACATTCGTTCTGCCCCTAGACTTAAAGATGCAATAATAGGATGTCTTCCTAACTCCTTTTCATCATCGGCATGCCAACCATTACTATCTTTACCATCTCTATATAAGTTCAGTAAGCAGGTTGTAAAATTGTAGGAATGATAATATTCTATTTTGGATTTTAGTTCCAATAAAGACTTCGTAAAGCGTTGTGGCTTCATGGTAATATTGGAGTAGGAGTAGGGCTTACTATTGTTCGCATACAAAGCGGTAAGTCTAGGTTGGGGGTACACTTTGCCAAAGACTTTGATATCGTCTTGCTGCCAAGGGGTTTCCGACCTTAATAATTTAAAATAAGAATCGGCCACCTGCTCCTCTAAAAAATGGGGATAGTAGATAATATCGCAATCCGGTAAAGCAAGATGCTGACCTTTTTTTTCATTTTTAGACATTAAACCAAAACCGTTTTCAGTTCATTTCTATATTCACTTGGGTTTTGCCCGGTAAATGCCTTAAATGATTTATTAAAATGCGAAAAGTTATTAAACCCACACTCAAAACATACCTCTGTAATACTCATCGGTTTTTCCGCTAGCAATTTAGATGCATGCACCAATCTATATTCATTTACAAATTGAACAAAGGTTTTATTGGTGATTTTTTTAAAGTACCTACAAAAAGAAGGGATGGTCATACTTACCATAGAGGATATTTCTTCCAGAGTTATCTCTTCCTTAAAGTTACTCTTAACATGGTTGAAAACAACGTTTATTCTATCATTGTCCTTTACATCCGTGGCTAAGGAGAATCCGGTAGCGTTTAACATTTTCATTTCGTCGGAATTGCCAAGCTCGTTCAAGATATTTAATATGCTCAACAAGCGTTGAAAATCAGTTTGATATTCCAATACTTCAATTTTATCACCTATTTTTCTTTTGGTCTTACCATGAAAAGCAATACCGCCGCTAGCCGCATCAAACAGACTTTTGATTTTTTTCATTTCTGGGATGGTAAAAAAATCAGTCCCTAAAAAATCAAGCTTCATTTGAACGACTGTTTCGCTGGTATTCCCCGTAAGGGCATCAGTAAGTCCACAATGGGGTAGATTACTTCCTATTAATATAAGGTCCCCATGGGTATAATAGGATACATGACTTCCAATTTGGCGTTTTCCAGATCCGCCATTTACATATACCAACTCCAATTCTGGATGGTAATGCCATAAATTGTTGCGGTTTAACTTATGCTCATCAAATTTTTGATAGGTAAAGGAATGCCCAAAATCTGGTTCAATGGCTTCAAAAGCAGGTTTTTGTACAATCATCTTTAATGTTTTTGCTCGATAAACGAGGTCTCTATATTGCTCCACAAAAGCATAAACTAATAGTATAGGACTTTTTACTGTCTATTGGCTCGTCATTTAATAGTTTATACATGTAAAATTAAATAACCTTTTTTGCTGGTTACTTTGCAAAATTAACCTAAATATGTGGAATTTTACCATACCCTTAGCGAAAAGTTAGTGGAGTTGGTAAAATAGAACATAAATCGGGAAAATATGATGTAGTGGGCGCTAGATATCGGGCGTATGTTTGTAGTGTAAATTATTAATTAATCCTTTAAAGTAATTTATTATGAAAACAATTGTAAAAATCACAACCGTAGTTGCCTTTATGTTCGCTACAGTAGCGGGTATGGCAAGAGAACCTAAACTGGATGTTGTTACCTTGGGTAATTCCAAAAGCGTCTTAATGACTTTGGATGCGCCAGGACAAAGTGTCAAAATCCAACTTTTGGATTCGGATTCTAATAGTATCTATTTTGAAAAACTTTCAAATGGTCATTTCAGTAAAAAACTGAATATGAAAGATTTAAAAGATGGTAATTACTATTTAATCGCAGAAAGTGGTCTAAAAAGTAACACGTACACCATTTCCTTGGAAAAGGGTGAAATCAAAATCATCGATTCTGTAGTAGATGCTAAACCATTTTTCAGAAAAACGAGGAACAAAGTGTTCATGAACTTTTTAAACCTGGACAAGTCAGAAATATCATTGAAAGTCTACGACCAAAATTATAGACTGGTATTCTCTGAAACTGTATCCGATAAATTAATTGTTGAGAAAGCCTTCAATTTTGAGGGAGCTTACTCAGGAAGTTACATGGTAGTAGTATCCGATGATACTAAAACCTACAGTGAAGAGTTTGTTGTTAATTAAGTTGGTTTAAGTTAATTTCAAGAAAAGGAGGCTGGAGAGCCTCCTTTTTGCTTTTTATAATGTTAGGTATTGATAGGCCCAATACATAAGAAAGAATTGTAGGGGGAGGCGTATAATAAGTAACCATTTAGGTACTCCTGCTGCTGCTTTTTCTCCGCTCAGCATATAAAAATGCACTAATAAGAATACCAATAACATACAGATTATACCATAAATGGATATATTCTTGGTCAAGGAAAAGCAAAGGCCTATTCCTAAAAAAAATTCAATGACACCACTGATATAAACCAAAGGTGTGTGAAAAGGCAAGTACCTCGGCATTATTCTTAAATAAATCTTCGGTTTAACGAAATGCATAATGCCTGCGAATATATAGATTCCCGCCATTAAATATAAATGCCACGGATATTGAAGATTCATTTTAAATATTTTAGCATTCTATCCTTTTTATATTGGGGCACGGCCTCATTTTCCATAAATTTCTTCAATATATTTTGCGGCTTCTCCTTCAAGAACATGAGTTCGTAAAATTCTTGAATCGTTAGTGTGTTTTTTGACAAGGATACCAAGATTAACTCATCCTCTTTTGTAACTTCTCCTTCCTCAATAATTTTTACATAGGTTCCGGGATGATTCTGATTAATAAATTCTTTTAAGATTTTCTGGGTTCCAAAGCGAATACCCAATTTATAACAGGGTTCTCGGGGTTGGGACACTTGTACCAATGCTTTTCCCAATTGATAAATATTTCCAACTCTAATTTTGGATTCATCCAAACCTTCAACAGTTAAGTTTTCTCCAAACATGCCCCAATCCCATTCCTGATTTGGGTATCGTTCTTTCCAAAAAGGGTATTGTTCCGAAGAAAAAAGATAGCATGCTTTGTTGGTGCCCCCGTGGTTTACCCTATTTATTATGGTATCTTTTTTAACATCGTTCTTGGTCAAAAACAATTCTTCTTTTGTTGGATATTTAAAAATCCCGGTCTGCTCTTCCTTACCGTTCCAAATGAATGTTCTGGGATTGTTGCAAATATTCGTAGAGATTACCTTCATTTGGTGAAGATAAAAAAACCGTCAATTAAATATTGACGGTTTTAAGATTGAAATTTTAGAAACGGTATTTAAATTTCTTTCTCTAATTTTTTGGTTAGGTAAAAACCGGATAATAGTCCTATACCTGCCATTAAGAATATGGTACCAGGGTAAGCAACATCTTCCTCCACATTTAAACTATAAACCAATATTGAGGCCAAAAAGATTGCGGTGCCTATTCCAATTAAAAGTAAGGCAAGATTAAGGATTAGAATTTTCCAAAAAGGTGCGGCGTGTTCTTTTTTACTTTTTACAAAAATACTGGCATCGGCTCCTTTTTCTATAAGGGCCATACGTTCCTTGTTTCTTGTTGAAAAAAATAAATAGGCTATTCCAAAAATAACCCCAAAAATTAAAGTGAAAATAATGACTTCTCCTCCCATGATTTGTTTTTTAATTGATAAATAAACTTGTTTACCCTTTGGACGACAATTAATTGAAGAAGGTTACAAGTTTTTTATTTTTTCTTCGAATGTTGTAACCTTTTGTGTGTAAAATGCGTCCTACCTTTAGAAATGGACATGGATAGGGACCAACCTTTAATAGATCTTACCAAACAGGGTAATATCTCCGCGTATGAACAGCTTGTGGATAGATACAAAAATATGGTATTCACGCTGGCATTGCGTTTGGTGGGTAATAAGGAAGAGGCCGAGGAAGTAACTCAAGATACATTTTTAAAAGTTTACGATGCCATTTCAAATTTTAAAGGAGATTCCAAGTTTTCTACGTGGTTATATAAAATTGCATATCATAAAAGCCTAGATTATATAAAAAAAATAAAGACGCAACCCAGAACAAATAGTCTGGATGGAAGTTATGAGCTGGATTTCCAATTGATGAATGAAACTTGGAATAGTTTAGAGTCAAAAGAAAAAAGAAGAAACATAAAAAAAGCCATAGAAAGATTAGAAGGTGAGGATGGTTTACTCATCACATTATTTTATTTTGAAGAACTTACCCTTAAAGAAATAGCAAATATTACAGATTTGGAAGCCAACACTGTAAAAGTTAGACTTCATAGGGCTAGGAAAAAACTAGCTTTGATTTTAAAAAACACGTTGGAACCTGAAACGATTAAATGTTATGAAAGAGCAGGAAAATAAAGAATTAAATCTATTTATTAAAAAAGCTTTTGAGGACTTGGAGCTGGATGAAGTTTCAAAAGATTTTAATAGGACTCTTTTTCAAAAAATAGAATTTTCCAAAAAAGCAATATTGAGCCCTAAACCCCTTATATCAAGGTTGATATGGTATGTTTTGGCCCTATTCGTGGTTACACTTTTTATTTTAGGGAATTCCATTGTTGAAATAAATGAAGTGTTTTGGTTGTCTACATTAAAATACAATACCATTGGTAATTTTGATTGGTTAAACTTTGATATCAATGAACTTAAACTGAATTCCTCAATCTATGCCACTATGGGACTCACTATTTTTATTGTATTCCAGGTTTTAATTTTAAAAAATTATTTCGCAAAACGACGGGTGCTGATTTAAGACAAAGGGCTGAACTTTTTAAGAAAACTTTCTTAACCTTGCCAGATGATTTATGCTTTGAATCCCAATATAGAAGTGCATGCATAATATGAGAATGATTAAAATCGGTTTCCCTCAGATATAAAATTTATCATTACATTTAAATCGATGATATTCTTATCGTTTTTACTTTTCACGGGATTTGTCGCTTTTTATGCGACCTATCAACTGCGTAAAGATAAATTGAGTACCAAGGACGGTTACTTTTTAGGGGGTCGTTCACTTACGGGTATTGTTATTGCGGGTTCCTTATTGCTTACCAATATTTCCACGGAACATTTAGTGGGCATGAACGGTTCTTCCTATAGAAATGGTGCCATCATTATTGCTTGGGAGGTTACCTCGGCACTCGCATTGGTCATTGGAGCCTTGTACTTTGCACCTAGATATTTAAAAATGGGATTGACCACCATCCCCGAGTTTCTGGAGAAACGATTTGATGGTCTTACAAGAACGCTTGTAGCCCTTTTGTTGATTATCTCTTTTGTGGCAACCTTACTACCAATTGTGCTGTATACAGGAGCCCTTAATATTGAGGCTATTTTTGAAATTTCAAATCTTTTAAACATAACGCAGACCCAAGGTATTTGGGTTACTATACTGGTTGTTGGAACCATTGGTGCCATCTATGCTATTTTCGGAGGACTTAAAATGGTGGCCTATACCGATACTATAAATGGTTTTGGACTTTTGGTTGCGGGACTTTTGGTGCCCATTTTGGCGCTGCTAAGTATCGGTGCGGGAAACTTGTTCCATGGTTTAGGAGAGGTTTTCAATAACAGTCCAGAAAAATTCAATGTGATAAGTAATGAGAACGGTGTTGGTGAAGGTGCCCGATCGGCCATATTACCTTTTGAGGTTTTATTCACTGGGTTAATGGTAAACCAAATCTATTTTTGGACCATGCATCAATCCATAATACAAAGGGTATTGGGAGCGGTTAGTTTAAAAGAGGCCCAAAAGGGTTTGTTATATACGGGGCTATTAAAAATTTTGGTGCCTTTGATTATAGTTTTACCGGGTCTAATTGCTTTCTATTACTTTGGTGAATCTTATTACGATAACCCAGACAGTGTGTACCCGGAACTGGTAAAGAAGGTTATGCCCTTTTGGCTTACGGGATTTTTTGTTGCGGTCATGATGGGAGCCATATTGAGCACATTTAATAGTGCATTGAACAGTGCGGCTACCGTATTTAGTCTAGGAATTTACAAAAGATATATTTCTAAGGGATCCAATGATCAAAAATTGGTTTCCATTGGTAAATGGACTTCTTTAATCCTTGCTGTTTTTGCCATTGGTATAGCTCCTTTTGTAGCCAATGCACCGGATGGACTCTATCAGCTTTTACAGCAATTAAACGGTATTTTCTTTATACCTATTGCAAGTGTTATTACGGCAGGATTTCTTTTTCCAAAAGTGTCGGCATTTGGGGCCAAAGTAGGTTTAAGCTTTGGTCTGGTGTTTTATGTGTTGATGTATTATGTTCTGGAAGTTAATTTGCATTTTGTACATATCTGGGGTATCGAGTTTGTTCTTAATATCGGTATTATGCATTTGGCCTCGCTTTATCGCCCGACAAAAGAGCGGTTTTCAATACAAAATGCGGATATACTCGATTTAAAACCTTGGAAATACGCGAAACACTTTAGTGTGTTTTTGGTGCTCTTTACGGTTGTTTTGTATTTTTTGTTGGGAAGTGTCTAGAATTCAGTAATTTGTTGGTTGAAAAAGATTTCAAAATTTTAGTGTCATGGAAGAAAAAACGTTTAGGAATTATGATGCACCGGATGTTTCGGTAGCCGTAAAGGAACACTATAGAAAGATGCGCAAAAATCAAACCTATGATTATGTGCAACGGATGCATAAGAAATATCTAACATTTGATAAGCCAATGGATCTATGGGAAGCCATGGGGCATTTAAATAGTTTAATCGATGTCAGTGATCCTGATTTGGATTTACCAAATGTGCAGCACCTTATACAGAGTGCAGAGGCTATACGAGGTGATGATAGACCGGATTGGATGCAACTCACAGGGCTAATACACGACTTGGGTAAAATTATGTTTATGTGGGGATGTGATGAAGATGGAACGAGTCAAGCCGAGCAGTGGGGCATGGTGGGTGATGTTTTTGTGGTAGGTTGTAAACTACCTTCTTCCTGTGTCTATCCTGAGTTTAATAAACTAAATCCCGATATGGCCGATGAACGATATAACACTGCCACAGGTATTTATGATGAAGCTTGCGGATTGGACAATTTGGAACTGGCCTGGGGTCATGATGAATATCTATATCAAGTATTAAATAACCATGCGGAAAATTCACTGCCAGAAGAAGCTATGGTCATGATACGCTATCATTCCTTTTATCCTTGGCATTCTGGTGGTAGTTATAAGGAGTTGACGAACGAAAAGGACAAGGAATATTTAGAGATCATAAAGGATTTTAATAAGTATGACCTGTATACAAAAAGTCAGAAAATATATGAATTGGAAGATGTAAGGGATTATTATCAACCGATTGCAGAGAAATATTTGGGCAAGGGTCCTATACTCTGGTAGTTGATTGTGAAAAATAAAAAAGGGCCACTTATTTAAGTGGCCCTTTTCTTTTATATAAATGAATTTATTTCACCATGTCGTAACTACGCTTAATGAAATTCGTTAGGTCTGCTCCTTTAAGCAATCCTTTGGAAAGCTTTGCCAAATCTAGGGATTGATTAATCAATCTTTCCTTTTTCTTTGCTGTCTTTGTATTCAGGATTTCGCTTACCAATTCATGATTTGTGTTTACGATGAGGTTGTACATTTCCGGCATGTTGCCCATACCGAACATACCTCCTCCGCCACCGGTTTGCTGCATCTCCTTCATGCGTCGCATAAATTCCGGTTCCGTGATTATGAATGGGGAGGCATCACTGTCCATAGCTTCCAATTGTACCGTGTAACTACTTTTTTCACCAAAGACAGACTCCAAATCGGTTTTTAATTTTTCTTTTTCCTCATCGGATAATTTGGAAATTTGATTGCCCTCTTTTTGAACCAATTTGTCTATATGGTCCGCATCTACCCTTGCAAAGGATATTTTCTCTTTGGAAGTTTCCAGCTTTTGCATTAAATGTCCTATGATTGGCGAATCTAACAACAAGACTTCGTAACCCTTGGCTTTGGCCGCTTCAATATAACTGTGCTGTGCCTCTTTGTCAGACGCGTAAAGGATAACCAATTTGTCATCTTTATCTGTTTGATTTCCTTTAATTTTTTCCTGTAGTTCTTCAAATGTAAAATAGGAACCATCTACTGTAGGATAAAGGGCAAACTTGTCCGCTTTTTCAAAGAATTTATCCTCCGAAAGCATTCCATATTCTATAACGATTTTAATATCGTTCCATTTCTTTTCAAAATCCTCCCGATTGTTCTTAAATAGAGAACTTAATTTATCCGCGACTTTTCGGGTAATGTAGGAAGATATTTTTTTAACTGCTCCATCTGCCTGTAAGTAAGACCTAGAAACATTTAAGGGAATATCCGGAGAATCAATTACTCCACGTAACATGGTCAAAAATTCCGGAACAATGCCTTCTACATTATCCGTTACAAAAACCTGATTTTGATAAAGTTGTATTTTATCCTTCTGAATATTTAAATCATTGGTAAGCTTTGGAAAATAAAGGATACCTGTCAGATTAAATGGATAATCTACGTTTAAGTGAATGTGGAACAAGGGTTCCTCGAACTGCATCGGGTATAATTCCCTGTAGAAACTTTTGTAATCTTCATCCTTTAAATCCGTAGGTTGTTTAGTCCAGGCCGGATTAGGGTTATTGATGATATTATCTACTTCTTTTGTCGGTGCGGGATCTTCTTCCTTTGCGTCTTCGGGCTTGGGTAAAGTTTCTGTTTTAGTTCCAAACTTAATCGGAACCGGCATAAATTTATTATACTTTTTTAAAAGCTCACTAATCCTTGATTCTTCTAAGAACTCTGTTGAATCCTCTGAAATGTGTAGAATAATCTCTGTACCCCTTTCCTTCTTTTTAGATTCCTCAATGGTAAAATTAGGAGATCCATCACATGACCAATGAACGGCCGGTTCATCTTTATAGCTCTTGGTAATAATTTCAACTTTGTCAGCTACCATAAAGGCAGAATAAAAGCCGAGACCAAAATGGCCTATGATACCTGCATCTTTGGCAGAATCTTCATATTTATTCAAAAACTCCTCTGCACCTGAAAAGGCAACTTCATTAATATATTTTTTTACTTCCTCTTCCGTCATACCCAAACCTTGGTCAATAACATGGAGTTTTTTACCTTCCTTATCAACCTTCACTTCGATCTTTGGGTTGCCGTACTCAACCTTGGCCTCACCTAAGGTGGCCAAATGTTTTAGTTTAAGGGTCGCATCCGTAGCGTTGGATATTAATTCACGTAGAAAAATTTCATGATCGCTATACAAGAATTTCTTAATAAGAGGAAATATATTGTCTACCGAAACATTGATTTTACCTGTAGCCATTTCTTTTAATTTTTAAATTAATGCTACCCTTAATAGTCAAAAAAAATACCAGACTTATCTTAAGTGACAAACTGACACATCTATCGATTATCAAACTTTAACAAAAGTTTTGTTTAATATTTTTATTTAAAGATTAAACATTATATACATTTACATGTGATTAGGAAAGAAAATGCTATGAAAAAGTTTTTATCATAATCACGTTTGATTATTTATTGGTTAGGTTGTTTGAAAACGTGCTTTCCCCTGAGAGCACGTTTTTTAATCTTATTCGGTACGTTTTTTGCAATTGAATATCAACACCTCAAACACTAAGGAAATGGCTACAAAGAAGAAAAAGATTACCCAAGAGGATATTATCGCTAAATACATGGATTATGTATTGGAACATGAGAGCGAACCCAAGACGGTCTACAAATTTTGTAAAGTGTCTTCCATTACGGAGGAAGATTTTTACTGTTTTTACAGTTCTATAACATCACTCAAAAAGGGAATATGGGATGCTTTTTTTACGAGTACGATGTCCTTGATGGAGAAAAACAAGGAATATACCACCTTTACCAATAGGGAAAAGCTGCTTACTTTCTTTTATACCTTCTTTGAAACGTTGACATTGAATAGGAGCTATGTGCTTTTCTCTTTGTCTCAAAGTAAAAATCAATTAAAAAATTTAGAACAACTTAAAGGCTTAAGAAAACACTTTAAAGAATTTACAAAGGGCTTGATCAACCATGGGAATGAACAGAAGTCCAGTAAAATTACCCAACACAATCCAACTATTTTTTCGGAAGGGGCTTGGTTACAACTGCTATTTCTACTAAGATTCTGGACGAAGGATGAATCCAAAGGTTTTGAAAAGACGGATTTAGCGATTGAAAAATCCGTAAATACAGTATTTGACCTTTTCGATAATACACCTTTAGAGAACATTGTCGATTTCGGAAAGTTTCTATACAAAGAAACCTTTGCATAATTATATACTAGTAAGCCATTGAAAACACTTGATAAAATACCAACCGGCAAAATAGAAAGAGCCAGTAAGTTAATTAAGACTGGAGTAAAAATTGGGGGGAATTATGCTAAGTACTATGGTAAAAAAATGGTAAATCCAGAACTTACTAGGGATGAGTTGGATACTGATAATGCCGGAGATATTTATGATGGCTTAAAAAGCTTAAAAGGAAGTGCGCTAAAAGTGGCGCAAATGCTAAGCATGGAGAAGAACCTTCTCCCGAATGCATATGTAGAAAAGTTTTCCCTCTCCCAATTTTCCGTTCCACCCTTGTCCGCTCCCTTAGTAAGGAAAACCTTCAAAAAATATTTAGACAAGTATCCTGAAGAAGTTTTTGATACGTTTCAGCAGGAATCCGTCAACGCTGCTAGCATTGGTCAAGTCCACAGGGCTACCAAAGACGGGAAAAGCTTAGCGGTTAAAATCCAATATCCTGGTGTTGCTGAAAGTATAAGCAGTGATCTTGCCTTGGTAAAACCTATAGCCTTAAGAATGTTCAACCTTCAAGGTAAGGATTCCGATAAGTATTTTAAGGAGGTTGAAGGTAAGTTGCTGGAAGAAACAAATTATTTGTTGGAAGTACAACAAAGTCAGGAAATCACTACAAAATGCGGGGTTATAGACAATTTAATATTCCCGAAATATTACGAAGGACTTTCCAGTGAAAAAATCATAACCATGGATTGGATGGAGGGAACCCATCTGGGAGATTTTACAAAAACCAATTTCTCTAAAGAGGTAGGAAATAAATTGGGGCAGACTCTGTGGGACTTTTACATGTTTCAAATCCATGGCTTAAGGAAAGTACATGCAGACCCTCATCCCGGTAATTTTCTAATTAATTCCAAACAAGAATTGGTGGCGATAGATTTTGGTTGTATCAAGGAAGTACCGGATACCTTTTACAATCCGTATTTCGAATTGGCAAAAAAGGAGAATATTTCCAACGATGCTATTTTTACACAAAAAATGTACGAATTGGAAATTTTGACGCCCACGGATACGGACAGGGAAATCATATTTTTCAAAGAACTATTTCATGAAATGCTAAGCTTATTTACCTCTCCTTTCCATGACGAAACTTTTGATTTTGGTAACCCGGATTTTTGGGGAAAAATTGCGGCATTGAGTGAGCATTATGCATCGGACAAACAAATTAGAAAGATGAACGGAAATAGGGGGTCCAAACATTTTCTCTATATGAATAGAACCTTTTTCGGTCTATATAATCTTCTCAATGATCTAAAAGCGGAAATTAAGGTAAATCATTTCAAAAAGTATTTGTAGCAAAACATCCTTTCTAAAATGAGTTCCAACTTGGGAATAGTTGTTATATTGCACTATTAGTATTGACAATAATTACAGTCAAAAAATCACAACATGTATAATTCGAAAATAAAAGGCTTAGGATATTTTGTGCCCGATAATGTGGTAACCAATGATGACCTGTCCAAACTGATGGATACCAACGATGCTTGGATACAGGAGCGAACGGGTATAAAGGAGCGTAGACACGTTATTAAAGGTGAGGACACGACGACTTCAATGGGAGTGAAAGCTGCCAAAATAGCGATAGAACGGTCGGGTATAAGCAAAGATGATATAGATTTTATTGTATTTGCTACCCTTAGTCCTGATTATTACTTTCCGGGACCTGGCGTTTTGGTGCAACGAGATTTAGGAATAAAAACAGTTGGTGCGCTGGATGTACGAAATCAATGTTCTGGTTTTGTATATGCTATTTCGGTAGCGGATCAATATATTAAAACTGGGATGTATAAGAATATATTGGTCATCGGGTCCGAGTTACATTCTCATGGTTTGGATATGACAACTAGAGGAAGGGCAGTATCTGTCATATTTGGAGATGGTGCGGGTGCAGCAGTATTGAGCAGGTCCGAAAGCACGGATGAAGGAATACTATCCACGCATTTACACTCAGAAGGGCAACACGCCGAGGAACTATCTTTAATTGCACCTGGGATGGGAAAAAGATGGGTTACCGACATTATTGATGATAATGATCCTAATGATGAATCTTATTTTCCATATATGAATGGACAGTTCGTATTTAAAAATGCTGTGGTTCGGTTTAGCGAAGTAATCATGGAAGGTTTAGCGGAAAATGCTTTAAAGCCTGCAGATATCGATTTATTGGTTCCGCATCAAGCAAATCTTAGGATTTCCCAATTTATACAAAAAAAGTTCGGACTAAAGGATGAGCAGGTTTATAATAACATCATGAGTTATGGAAACACAACGGCGGCATCTATTCCTATTGCTTTAACGGAAGCTTGGGAGTCTGGTAAAGTCAAATCTGGTGATTTGGTCGTTTTAGCAGCTTTTGGTAGCGGATTTACTTGGGGTAGCGTTATTATCCGATGGTAAATAAAAACCCGTGGTATAAACCACGGGTTTCTCAAGATTAAAACTAAACGTGAGAAAACCAACCAATCCTCTATCGTTTTTAGGTTTAACCTTTGCTTTAATAGACTAATTTTTAGCGAAGATGTTACACCGATTAAAAGCTTTAACGATTGATTAACCATTAAAGATTTATCAAAACGATACTTTTATGAAAAGCGAAACCCAGACAAATGCCTGGGTTTCTTTGCTGATAAGCTATACTAAACACTAACCATTAACTATAAATATATAGCAATATCAACCTCTTAAATATTTTCAATAACACTAAAACTAATCTTTATTCGTATTCCCTTAACAACTAAAAGACTATTATTCCTGGAATTAGTTACAGATTCAATAAACTTTAACACCCTAATTAATCATGAAAACAACTCTCGTTTTTGGCGCATCCTTAAAACCAAACCGTTACAGTAATTTGGTAATTCATAGGTTGGTTCATAACGGAGTAAAAACCGAGGCTTTCGGTTTAAGAACTGGAGAAATCGGGGGAGTGCAAGTTAAGACCAATTTAATTGAATTCCAAAATATTCATACAGTAACACTGTATTTAAATCCGAAGAGGCAAATTGAATACTACGATGCCATAATCGACCTAAACCCAAGTAGGGTAATTTTTAATCCAGGTACTGAAAATCCGGAATTTTATCAGCTGTTAGCGTATCAAAATATACACGTGGAAGTAGCCTGTACCTTAGTCCTTCTGTCTACCAATCAATATTGAAGCTGGTTAAATGAATTAAGTAATTTTCTTATCAGGCTGTCTACGAATAAGCCATAGGCCAATAAATGTAATGAGACCGTTTAGAGGAAGCAATTCATAACCAAATTGATAACCACCAATGGATTCTGAAGGAATCTTGGCCAAACCTAAAATAATTAGTACCGAGGTAAGAGCAACTATCCAAGCATATCTATCCTTGATCTGGTGCTTGGTAAATATACCAAAGGCAAAAAGCCCAAGTAGTGGACCGTAAGTATACGAGGCTACAGTGAGCAGCCCATCAATGACATTCCTATCCAATACATATTTAAAGGTAATTACGACCAATATCAATAAAATACTCATACCTATATGGGTTTGTCTTCGAGCCTTTTTCGCTTCCTTGTCAGATTTTTTTCCAGTTCCTAAGAAATCTACACAAAATGAAGTGGTCAAGGAAGTTAAGGCACTATCAGCACTACTATAAGCGGCTGCAATGAGTCCGAGCATAAACGTTACGGCAACTGTCATGCCCAAACCACTATTCAATGCAATTTCTGGAAATAAAAGGTCTGTCTTTGGTTGCCCATCCATTAATGGTACTGCAATTTGGTATTTCTCGGCATAAATAAAGAGTAGTGCTCCCAACAACATAAAAACAAAGGTCACCAAAACAAGTACGAAACTGAAGGAGACCATGTTTTTTTGAGCATCTTTTAAATTTCTACAGGTTAAGTTTTTCTGCATCATATCCTGATCCAATCCCGTCATACAGATTGTAACGAACATACCGCCCAAAAAGGATTTTATTAGATGATTTTTGGCAAAGAAATCATCGATAAAAAATGTTTTACTATAATTAGATAGTTCCTTCGAGGTTAAAAAGTCTCCAAAGCTCCACTCTAGCCGGTTCAAAATAAAGTAAATGGATAGGCCAACAGAAACTAGCATGAACAACGTCTGAAGTGTATCGGTCCAGACTATGGTCTTTATACCACCTTTAAAAGTATAAATCCATATTAAAAGAATGGATAATGTCACGGTAATTTCAAAAGGAACGTTCCAAGCGTCAAAAACAAACTGTTGTAGCACTATGGCAACGAGAAACAGGCGAAAGGCCGCCCCCAAAACCCGAGACACGAAAAAAGAAATTGCACCCACTTTATAACTAACAAACCCAAACCTACTATCTAAATATTCATAAATAGATGTTACGTTTTGTTTATAATATATAGGAAGAAGTACGTAAGCCGTAACAAAATAACCCAGTAAGTATCCAAATACTACCTGCAAATAACTGAATTTTGAAGCATCCACCCATCCAGGTACAGAAATAAAGGTGACACCGGATAGTGAGGCACCTACCATTCCAAAAGCTACCAGATACCATGGGGATTGCTTGCCGGCCTTAAAAAAATCCTCATTTGTATCGTTCTTTCCGGTAAAATAGGATATCAACAATAAAACTGAGAAATAACTACCAATTAACAGTAGAATATGGGAAGCGGTCATGGCAAATAATTTATGGTCAAAGTACAAAAAGTAAAAATAGTGCGTAATTTTACCAGAAACTCAAAGCAATGGATTTTTCTTCAAAATTATTGGAAAACGCCGTTTATGAAATGTCTCAGCTCCCGGGTATCGGCAAGCGTACTGCTTTGCGTTTGGTCCTGCATATGTTAAAACAGCCAGAAAGGCAAACGGAGGAGTTGTCCAATGCACTCGTGAAGCTAAGAAGTACGATACAGTTTTGTAAAAAGTGCCATAATATTTCGGACACGGAGCTTTGTGAAATTTGCTCCAATCCTAAAAGAGATGCTTCCCTTGTATGCGTCGTCGAGGACATTAGGGACGTAATGGCCATAGAGAATACGAGTCAGTATAGAGGGTTATATCATGTTTTGGGAGGTAAAATTTCACCAATGGAAGGAATGGGGCCACAGGAACTGACAATTTCATCTTTGGTGAACAAGGTTAAGGAAGGCGAAATAAAGGAGTTGATCCTAGCCTTGAGTTCAACTATGGAAGGGGACACCACCAATTTTTATATTTTTAAACAATTAGAAGGGTTGGAAGTTCTTACATCTACCATTGCAAGAGGAATAGCTGTGGGAGACGAGTTGGAATATGCCGATGAGGTAACTTTAGGTCGCAGTATACTAAATAGAATACCATTTGAAGGTACATTTAATAATAATTGAGGAAATACCTTGCTAAAATAAAAGCAGTAAAAGGCTTTTAATTTTACTATTTTTGCAAAAAACATATACAAAATAGACGTTATATTATCGATATGTCAAAATTTGAATTAAAATTACCAAGAATGGGTGAAAGTGTTGCGGAGGCTACATTAACATCCTGGTTAAAAGAGGTTGGAGACACTGTTGAAATGGACGAAGCCATTTTTGAAATCGCAACGGACAAAGTAGATAGCGAAGTCCCTAGTGAAGTAGATGGAGTTTTAGTCGAAAAAAGATTCAATGTTGATGATGTAGTTAAAGTGGGTCAAATCGTTGCCGTGATTGAAATTGATGGTGAGGAAGAAAACGCCCATGGCAATAATGAGGATAAAGGTGAAAGTGCTAAAGTTGAAGAAGAAATGATTACAGCTGCAGAAGATGCCGTAGTACAAGCTAAGGACACCGTAAGCCGACCTGTCCAGGATTACTCGGCTTCCGATCGATTTTATTCTCCATTAGTGAAGAATATTGCTAAAGAAGAAGGTGTTTCTTTGGAAGAATTGGAGTCCATATCAGGTACAGGTAATGAAGGCAGGGTTACAAAAAATGATATTCTTGGATATTTAGAAGGAAGAAGTAATGGCTCATTTGGTAAGATGGATAGTAAACAAGCTGAACAAATACCTCCTCAGCCTAAACCTGATAAAAAAGAAGTTGTAGAGTCTTCAAATACAGAACAAAACGAAGAAGTGCAAGTGAAAGTTGGTGCCGGTGATGAGGTTATTCCAATGTCAAGAATGGGCAAGTTGATTGCCAAACATATGGCAAATAGCATTTCGACTTCCGCTCATGTTCAAAGTTTTATAGAAGTCGATGTTACCAATATTGTCAATTGGCGGAATAAGATGAAGGTTGCATTTGAAAAGCAGGAAGGTGAAAAATTGACCTTTACTCCAATTTTTATGGAGGCTATTGCCAAGGCCTTGAAGAAATATCCAATGATGAATATTTCGGTAGAAGGGGATAGTGTAGTTAAAAAGAAAAATATAAATATTGGAATGGCCGCTGCCCTGCCCGATGGCAATCTCATAGTGCCAGTTATCAAAAATGCGGACCAATTAAATCTGGTAGGTATGGCCAAGGTCGTTAATGACCTTGCGGAACGTTCCAGAAATAATGCACTGAAACCGGACGAAGTTAAAGATGGTACATATACGGTTACCAATGTAGGTACGTTTGGAAGTGTTTTTGGAACACCGATCATTAATCAACCACAGGTTGGAATTATGGCACTAGGTGCTATACGAAAGATTCCTTCAGTCATAGAAACTGAGGAAGGTGATTTTATAGGGGTTCGCAGTAAAATGTATTTATCCCATAGCTATGACCATAGGGTGGTCAATGGAGCCTTGGGTAGCATGTTTGCAAAGGCCGTGGCCGATTATTTGGAAGCCTGGGATCCGGATAGGGAAATATAGTACTAGGTTTTGGACGATAATTTCTTTGGATTAACAGAATTCTAACATTCTATTCCTTTTTTTGATTTTAAATTTGAGGCTTACCAAACCAACAAATGTTAAAACAAAACCCAGTGTTTTTCAAACGCCTGTTTGAAAAATTTGCTTTACTATTTATTTTTTTAATCCCTTTTATTTCTATTGCTCAGGGAGATCAAGAAGAGGAGACTCAAATGAGGCTTTTTATCGATTGTAATTGTGATAGAAACTATGTGAGGCAAGAAATTCCATTTGTAGACCATGTCAGAGATCAATCCTTGGCAAACGTGCAATTGTTCATCTATGACGTTGCCAATGGAAGCGGGGGGCGCACATATTTATTGGATTTTAAAGGGGCGCAGGCCTATACCGAAATTCAAGGTGAGCTCTCTTATGAGACCACTCCCAATATGACTTCGGATGAAGTGAGAAAAGGTTTGGTAGCCAAAATAAAACTGGGTTTGCTCAAGTACATTCTGGAATCAAATTTGGCCTATAAAATTACATATTCCGTAAATAGCGAGGGAAACAGTACAATAGAGCAGATGAGTGTTGAAGATCCTTGGAACAATTGGATTTTTGAAATTTATGGTGAAGCTGAGCTCTCTAAAGAGTCGAGTAGGAACGAGTTTGAATATGAGGTTGGATTTGAGAGTGATAGGGTAACTGAAAAATGGCGTATTCGTGCGGATTTGGAATTGAACCAAGCCACAAGCAGATTTCAGCAGAACAACGAAACTTTTACAAGTGAAAGGCTGCGTTATTCTGCGGATGCCAGTATAGTTAGAAGCTTAACAGATCATTGGTCGACCGGTATTTTTGTCGGTGCGCGACACAATACGTTTACCAATCAAAATTTTTCTACTTACGTACGACCGGCAATAGAGTATAATATTTTTCCGTATCGTGAGGTTTTACAGCGAGAATTGGTTTTAGCCTACCGTATCGGTTATTTTTTTAACGACTATATTGATACTACCATTTTTGAAAAAGATAGTGAAGGCATATTTAACCATTCTTTGGACGTTCAACTCAGGTACCGCCAACCATGGGGAAATATTTATTCAAGATTAAGGGGTTCCACCTTTTTAGAAGATTTTAACAAAAATAGAGTTCAGTTATTTTCAAGACTTTCTGTCCGTATATTCAAAGGATTAGGGGTAACATTTTCCGGTAATTTCGAAGTCATACGAGATCAAATTAACTTACCGGCGGGTGATGCTTCCATTGAAGATGTATTGTTGCAGCAAAAACAGATTGCCACCGATTTCGAGCTTGGCTTTCGGGTGGGATTGAGCTATACTTTTGGCTCTGCTTTCAATAATATTATTAATAACAGATTGTGAATTTTACAAAAAAGTAAGTTTCTAGGATTCCGTGACCAAACTCTTAAAACTTATCTTTGTCTAAAAATGTAAACCATGGAGCTTAAGCTAACCCGACCTATATGTTTTTTCGACTTGGAAACCACCGGAACCAATGTGGCAAAAGATCGAATAGTGGAAATTTCAATTTTAAAGGTTTTCCCCAACGGTAACAAGGAAAGTCGAACATGGTTGGTGAATCCAGAAATGCATATTCCCGAGGAAGTCGTAGCCATTCATGGTATTTCCAATGAAAAAGTAGCCAATGAACCAACCTTTAAGGAGTTGTCCAAGGAAATCTACAAAATAATCAAGGATAGTGATCTGGGAGGGTTTAATTCCGACAGGTTTGATATACCCTTGTTAGCGGAAGAACTCTTGCGCGCCGACATAGATTTTGATATGAAAAATACTGTATCCGTGGATGTACAGACTATTTTTCATAAAAAAGAAAAAAGAACTTTAGAGGCGGCCTATAAGTTTTATTGCGACAAGGAACTAACCGATGCCCATAGTGCGGAGGCCGATACTAATGCTACATATGAAGTATTACTTTCGCAATTAGATAGATATCCGGATTTAGAGAATAATATAAAAAAGCTAGCAGAGTTTTCAAAAAGAAAGCAATTTGTGGATTTTGCCGGATTTATTGCCCTAGACCAAGATGGTGAGGAGGTTTTTTCCTTTGGAAAACATAAAGGTAAAAAAGTGCAGGAAGTACTAGAAAAAGAACCGGGTTATTTCGGTTGGATATTAAATGCCGATTTTCCGTTGTACACAAAAAAAATATTGACGCAAATAAAGTTGAGTAAACTGAACAATAAGCTTAGTTAGGACTAAAAACGATGAAAATAATCTGTATCGGTAGAAATTATACGGAACACATTGAGGAGCTTAAAAATGAAAAACCAACCGAGCCCGTAGTTTTTATTAAACCAGATTCGGCCGTATTGCCAAAAGAACAGGATTTTTACATTCCTGAATTTTCAAACGATGTGCATTATGAAGTTGAGGTTTTGGTGAAAATAAAACGCGTAGGAAAGCATATAAAGGAAGAGTTTGCCGGTACTTATTATGATGAGATTGGGTTGGGAATAGATTTTACGGCGCGCGACCTCCAGTCCAAATTAAAGGAGAAGGGATTGCCTTGGGAAAAAGCTAAAGGTTTTGACGGAGCTGCGGTGATAGGGAAATGGTTGCCTAAGACAAACTTTAAAGACCTTAACAATCTCAATTTTAGTCTAGTAAGAAATGGAGAGAAGGTACAAAGGGGTAACACCTCATTAATGTTGTGGAAGATAGATGAAATAATATCTTATGTGTCTACGTTCTTCATGCTCAAGAAGGGTGATGTTATTTTCACGGGAACACCTGCGGGAGTTGGCAAAGTAAGCCCAAATGACTACCTTTCAGGTAGTTTGGAAGACAAGGAACTTTTTAAAGTCAATATAAAGTAATGATATATAGTTTAGACAAGATTAATGAGATGGCAGATGGGGACCAAGATTTTATTCTATCCGTCATTTCTGTTTTTTTAGAAGAGGTTCCTGAGGATTTGGAAGGCTTAGAAGAGGCCATTCAAGAAAGAGACTATGAAAAAACGTATCAACTTGCACATAAAATAAAGCCTAATGTGGATTTATTGGGAATGGAGCAGACTAGGGCGGCCGCATTGGAAGTAGAGACAATGGGCAAACAAAGTGCTAGTTGGGAAGAAATAGAAAAGACTTTTCCTATTTTGAAAACCGATATACATCAGGTGATCGGTGAGTTAAAAAACGACTTTCAGTTATAATGCTCGCTGATATAGTTACCATTGGCGATGAGATTCTCATAGGCCAAATCATTGATACCAATTCCGCTTTCATTGCCAAGGAACTCAATAAAATTGGAATTTCCGTATATCAGATAACTTCTGTACAGGACGAGCGTGAGCATATTTTAAAGGCCTTGGAGGAAGCTAAGGCCCACGCTGATATTGTTATCGTTACTGGGGGGCTAGGTCCCACTAAGGATGATATTACAAAACATACTTTTTGCGAATTTTTCAATGATAAACTGGTTCAGAATAAGGAAGTGCTTCAACATGTAGAAAATCTTTTCGCAAATTATATTTCCAGTACCCCAATTTCTGATTTAAACAGAAAGCAGGCCTGGGTTCCCAGCAAGGCTAAAGTATTGCATAATGCAAATGGCACCGCTCCGGGTATGTGGTTTTACGAGGACAAAACAACTTTTGTATCCTTGCCTGGTGTACCTTTTGAGATGAAGCATCTCGTAAAGGAGGTCGTAATTCCTAGGCTCGCCGATTTTTATGAGCGTCCCCATATCATTCATAAAACGATTAATACCTATGGACTGGGAGAAAGTTCCATAGCCCTAAAAATTGAGGAATGGGAGAATAATCTTCCAAAATTTGTAAAGCTTGCTTATTTGCCCAGTTTGGGTAAAGTCAGGTTAAGGTTAACGGCAAAGGGAAAAGATTATGAAAAACTATCGCAGGCAATTGAAATGGAATCCCAAAAACTATTTCCCTTAATAGGGGATATTATTCATGGGACAGAGGATGAAGAAACGATTGAGGAGGTTATAGCCAAATTGCTCACCAAAAATGGAAAGACCCTTGCTACTGCGGAAAGTTTTACGGGGGGAGCGATTGCAGAACAAATTACTGCATTGCCAGGGGCTTCCGCCTACTTTAAGGGAAGTGTGGTTTGTTATGCAACAGAGGTCAAAGTCAATGTTTTGGGCGTGCCTCAAGACGTAGTGGATAAACATTCCGTGGTTAGCGAGCAAGTTGCAATCGCTATGGCGAAAGGGGTTCAAGGTTTATTAAAAACAGATTTTGCAATCGCGACAACAGGTAACGCAGGGCCCACCAAAGGGGATTCTGATGCCGAGGTTGGAACCGTGTTTATTGGAATAGCTTCGCCAACCCATGTTTTTGCCCTTACATTTAACATGGGAAACCAACGTGAAAGAATAGTTCAAAAGTCTGTAAATAAGTCATTTGAGTTACTTAAAAAAGAAATTTTAAAAATGTGAGGAGTATTGTTGGCTGAAAGATAAAAATGATATAAATTTGCACCCTGTTTAAAAGAAAAAATTCGGCACGATGTCAAAAGTTTGTGAAATTACGGGAAAGAAAGCGATGTTCGGAAATAATGTTTCCTTCTCCATCAACAAGACAAGAAGAAGATTTGATGTAAATCTTTCCAAGAAGAGGTTTTACATTCCAGAGGAAGACCGTTGGGTAACTTTAAAAGTATCTACCAGAGCTTTGAAGATTATCAATAAGAAAGGTATTTCTGCCGTTTTGAAGGATGCAAAAGCTAATGGGTTAGTAAAATAACCTAAATTATAGATTACAATGGCAAAGAAAGGTAATAGAATACAGGTAATTTTAGAGTGCACTGAGCACAAGGAGTCCGGTAAGCCTGGAACTTCTAGATATATTACTACTAAGAATAAGAAAAACACTCCTGAAAGATTAGAGATTAAGAAATTCAATCCTATCTTAAAGAGAATGACAGTTCATAAAGAAATAAAATAAGTAGGTCATGGCAAAGAAGACGGTAGCAAGTTTACAATCAAGTTCAAAAAGATTGACAAAGGCCATTAAAATGGTTAAGTCACCAAAGAGTGGTGCTTATGTTTTTGTAGAATCCGTAATGCCACCAGAGATGGTAAATGAATGGTTGGCTAAGAAATAAAGTATAGCTTTTAATTAAGTAATTGAGCCCCTTTCCTGCGAAAGGGGCTTTTTAATTTTTATATTTGAGTAACTATTGATTGTAAGATGAGTTTATTTAAAAAGATATTTTCTTCAGAAAAGAAGGAAACATTGGACAAGGGTCTTGAAAAGACCAAAACCAGTTTCTTTACAAAATTAGGTAAGGCAGTTGCCGGCAAATCCAAAGTGGACGATGATGTTTTGGATAACCTGGAGGAAGTATTGGTAACATCGGACGTGGGTGTGGATACTACATTAAAGATCATTGAAAGAATTGAAGCGCGGGTAGCCAAGGATAAATATATGGGTACTGACGAGTTAAATACCATCTTAAGGGAGGAAATAGCTGGATTGTTATCAGAAACTCATTCAGGTGAAGATTCAGAGATTAGGATTCCATCGAATAAAAAGCCCTACGTAATCATGGTTGTCGGTGTCAATGGGGTAGGTAAAACAACTACCATTGGAAAACTGGCCCATCAATTTAAAAAACAAGGGCTAAAGGTAGTTTTAGGTGCAGCGGATACGTTCAGGGCTGCGGCCATTGACCAATTACAAGTTTGGGCGGATCGTGTAGGTGTTCCCCTTATAAAACAACAAATGGGTAGTGATCCGGCATCCGTGGCTTTCGATACCCTTAGCTCTGCAGTAAAGCAGGATGCAGATGTGGTAATCATTGATACGGCCGGTAGACTTCATAATAAAGTAAACCTTATGAATGAGCTGACTAAGATAAAAAGAGTTATGCAAAAGGTTGTTGATGATACCCCGCATGAAGTCTTGTTGGTTTTGGACGGTTCTACGGGTCAGAACGCCTTTGAGCAGGCCAAGCAATTTACAAGGGCCACCGAAGTCACTTCTTTGGCCGTTACCAAATTGGATGGTACGGCGAAGGGTGGAGTGGTTATTGGAATATCCGACCAATTTCAAATTCCGGTTAAATATATTGGGGTAGGGGAAGGAATTGAAGACCTTCAGGTTTTCAATAAATACGAATTCGTAGATTCTTTTTTTAAAATCAATAATTGAAAGTAGTAGGGTTATTTATTCTTCTTTTATTGTGGACCACGATTGGTTGGTCACAGATTACACACCCTAAAGCAAGTCCGTTTACCAGAATAGAACAAGAGGTAGGTCTATCCAAGATTTCTTTGGAATACTCCAGACCCGCTGTTAGAAATAGAAAAGTTTTCGGTATTCAGGCAGATGGAAAGCCGGCGCTAGTACCTTACGGGCGAATTTGGCGTGTGGGAGCCAATGAATCCACAAAAATAACTTTTGATTCCGATGTAAAGATTGAAGGTAACGATTTGCCCAAAGGAACTTATGCACTTTATATTTTCCCCTATGAAAACCAATGGGAAATTGTTTTCCATAAAAATACCTCACATTGGGGGGACGGAAGGGACAACTACAATCCGGAGGAAGATGCGCTGAAGGTTTCTGTCCTACCCCTGAAAACCTTGGCTTTTCAAGAAAATATATTGATATATTTTGATGAACTTCAGCATGACTCGGCCCAATTGATAATCCACTGGGCAAGCACAAAAGTTCAAGTTTCCCTGTCCTTCGATACTACGTCCACGATGGACCTAGAAATCCAACAGAAATTACAGGATAATCCATCTGCTCAAACTTATTACGAAGTTGCCAGATATTACCAAGAGCAAGGAATACGCCTTGATGAGGCCCTCTCCTATTTGGAAAAGGCATTGGAAAAAGGGGGCGGCACTTATTATTTTTATAGGGTAAAGTCCCTTGTTGAAGCTGATTTAGGCAACTATAAAGATGCTATCGTTACAGCGAGCAAATCCCTAAGATTGGCGGATGCAGAGAAAAAGGATGAGTTTGTGCGGCTCAATCAAAAAAGCATAAAGCTTTGGAAATCCAAACTATAAAAAATAAAAAATAAGAAGAAATATGAAAAAGTTAATTGGACTATTTTTATTGGGACTGCTCTTGTCCTGCAAAACGGATACTACAACGAAAGAATCAATTGTATTATGGGAGCCTTATAACGATTCTGCCCAAGTAGCCGCTAATGCTGATCACGATATAAGTAGGATGCGCTACAAACTCATCCAATCCAAAGTATTGGATAAAAATGCCATTTTTCTTCCATTGTATGATGAGGTGGTAAAAATGAAAGAAGAGGAATACGAGGCTTTAAAACCTTTGATTCTAGAGCAGGATATCTTTTCAATACGTAACAGTATTGAGCAAGACAAGCTGACATACGAGCAACTGGTATTGTTTTATCTATATAGGATATACAAGTACGAACTGAACAATGAAACCACTTTAAATACGGTAATTGCACTGAATGAAGAGGTGGTTTCAGCTGCCAGAAAATTGGATGAACAGAAGCGGGAAGGGAGGTTGCCGGATGTCCGTCACCCCATTTTCGGTATGCCGATACTATTAAAGGACAATATCAATACGGCAGGTATGAAAACTACTGCAGGTAGTATTGCGCTGATGAACAATGAAGTCGATGATTCTTTTATTGTAGAACGGTTAAAGGAGAACGGTGCCCTGATTTTAGGGAAAGTGAACCTTAGTGAGTGGGCCTATTTCCTTTGTAGTGGTTGCCCTGTAGGGTACAGCGCCGTGGGTGGTCAAACCTTGAATCCGTATGGGAGAAGGATTTTTGAGACCGGCGGTTCTAGTTCCGGTAGCGGGACTTCGATAGCTGCCAACTACGCCGTAGCGGCAGTGGGTACGGAAACTTCGGGTTCTATTTTGTCGCCCAGTAGTCAGAATTCCGTGGTTGGATTAAAACCGACCATTGGAATTTTGAGTCGGTCTGGAATTGTACCGATTTCCAGTACCTTGGATACTCCGGGACCTATGACCAAAAATGTGCTGGACAATGCAATATTGCTGTCGGCCATGAAGGGTTATGATGCAGCCGATTCTAAATCTGTAAAAGAGGAATATCCCGGTATTTTATCGGCAGGTTTAAACCCAGAACCATTGAAAACACTGAAATTGGGCGCTATGACTACGCTTATAGAGCGCGATAGCATATATAGGGAAACAATTGAGGAATTAAAGCAAGCTGGAGTAGAAATCATAGAATTTACGCCGCCAGAGGTTAAAATGGATGGTTTTTTAAGTATCCTGAACGTCGATATGCGGAATGACTTGCCAGCGTATTTAAATTCTTATTCAAATCCTGAATCCGTAAAAATTTCCTCGATATCGGATGCAGTCGACTTTAATAATAAGGATTCCTCGATACGAATTCCCTATGGTCAAGCTTTGTTTGAAGGTATTTTGGCCGATAGTACTACAGTCGAAGGTTTGGAGGAAATAAAGTCCAATTTGGAGAAAAGCGGACGTTTATTTTTTGATACCGCCATGGATAAATATAATTTGGACGCCATATTGTCTATCAATAACTATCATGCCGGATATGCTGCAGTAGCTAAGTATCCAGCATTAACAGTTCCAATGGGCTATAAAGAAAGTGGAGAACCTATTAGTCTTACTTTTATAGGTAAACAATTCTCCGAAGCTCATTTGCTGAGAATGGCTAAGGCTTTCGAGGATAAATTTCAAAAAAGGAAAATGCCTCGTGGCTACAATTAATTAAGTTAATTATGACCCTAAGAATCCTTGTTTTATTTTTTCTAATGATGAGCAGTTATACATTTTCACAAAAACGAATACGGGATTACGGTATTGCGATCGGCGTTTTAAAAACAGGTAAGTTTAATGCCATAACAGACGTTGCTGGAGTTAAGGTGGGGCAGGTTTCGGTTGTAAAAGGTGAGTCAGTGCGCACCGGGATTACGGCTATTCTACCCCATTCTGGAAACATTTTTCAATCTAAGGTACCAGCGGCTATTCATATAGGAAATGGTTTTGGCAAATTGGTAGGTTATAGTCAAGTAAAAGAATTGGGGAACATCGAAACACCAATAATATTGACTAACACTTTGAGTGTTCCTGTAGCATCTGAAGCTTTGATAGAATATACTTTAAACTTGCCAAGAAATGAGAACGTGCGTTCGGTTAATTCGGTTGTCGGGGAGACCAACGATGGATGGCTCAATGATATCAGGGGAATGCACATCAAAAAAGAACATGTATTAGAAGCTATCAAGGAAGCAAAAGAGGGACCGGTTATAGAAGGCAATGTAGGTGCCGGTACTGGCACCATTTGTTTTGGTTACAAAGGTGGAATCGGAACTTCTTCTAGACTACTGCCCAAATCTTTGGGAGGTTACACGGTAGGCGTTTTAGTGCAATCTAATTTTGGAGGAGTCTTGGAAATAAACGGTGTTCCTATAGCAAAAGAATTTAAAAAATATCCATATCGAGATAAAATTTTAAATGATGCGGACGGCTCCTGTATGATTGTTGTAATGACCGATGCTCCCTTGGATGCCCGTAATTTGGAACGGTTGGCTAAAAGAGCTATCATGGGTCTTGCGAAAACGGGGGGAATTGCTTCTAACGGGAGTGGCGATTATGTTATAGCAGTATCAACTGCTGAAAACAACAGACTACCCTATGAAACCAGAAGCATGTTTAACTTGGTGAAATTATTACGAAATGACGAAAAATCACCTTTGTTCTTGGCTACAATTGAGGCTACGGAAGAAGCTATTTTGAATTCATTGTTCGCGGCGGAAACAATGATTGGTAGAGATGGTCATAAAATAGAGGCACTTCCATTAAACGAGGTGATTCCATTAATGGAAAAATATAATAAAATTGGCCAAGAGTGAAATGTTAATGCTTATTCAATGACTTGGTTGATAGCCTCCCAAAGCTCAGTATCAAAACTAGAGGGCCCCAAGGCGGCGTCTCCGGTGTCTTGACCCATACGAACAACTACCATATTCTCACTGGGTATAACATATAATTTTTGGTCATTTTTACCTAAACCGGCATACAGGTCAGAAGGTGCATTGGATATCAATTGCGTAGGAAATACAATCTGGGACTGCGGGGCCATTGCACTTTCCTTTCCGTTCAGCCACCAGAGGTAACCGTAGGATTTGTTCAGATCTTGAGAGGTATCCTTCATATTGGAAAGAAATTCCTCATTACCCAATATTACGGTGTCTTCCCAAATACCATTGTTCAAGTTTAGGAGTCCAAAACGCGCCATGCTTCTTGCGGTGCTCCAATACACATTATTGTCTCCATTACTGGAGAGCCAGGTACCGCTCATACCAATTTTATCCTTAAGCGTATTTGCAAAATAAAGTTCAAAATCCTCACCGGTCGCATTCGTGATAACATCTTGAATTAAGGTATAGGGAGCATTGTGGTACCCCCAACGTGTTCCGGCATCCGCGATATACGTTAAGCAATCCGGGGTTTTGCAATCTCCTTGGGTATCATCCAAACCTGTGGTCATAGTCAATTGATTCCAAACGGTAATCAAACTTTCTTTTTCTGGAGTTAAAGAAGTCCAACCTGCGCCTAAGTAGGCAGAAGTTTGATCTTTCAATTCTAAAAAACCTTCTTCAACGGCAATACCACTAACAAAGGAGGTCAATGTTTTTCCAGCGGACGCCCAATACCATGCCGAGTCCTTATCAAAATCTGTAGCATACCATTCCATAGCCATTTTCCCATCTTTTAGGATTATAAAAGATTTGGTTTCGTTATCATCCAAAAGGGTATAAAGTTCAGGTATGGCCTCTTCATTCCAATTCAATTCAGAAGGGGAGCGTGTTTCCCAAGTGTCGGAATTTAAAGGGGGAAAGTACAGGGATTCAGGATCATTGGTATCAAGAGTTTCTTCTTCCTGGTTGATTTGATCTGTGGAACACGCCTGGAATAGTAGTGCGAATAAAATGAATGTATATAGAAATCGGTCCATATTATTTTTTTGCATTAGACTGTAGTTTTGGCCAGAGGTTTAACGTAAAAACCAAAGAAATAGTCTGTTATAAGGAATTTTTCAATTCTCAAATTGTACTTTTGCACCCGCCTTATAGAGAACGATAAAGCAGGGTATACTATGCGCACAAAAACGCTCAAAAGAAATAAAATCAATGTGGTTACCTTAGGTTGTAGCAAAAATGTGTACGACTCTGAGGTGCTTATGGGACAGTTGCGTGCCAATGATAAGGAGGTTGTACATGAAGAAGAGGGGAATGTCGTTGTGATCAATACCTGTGGATTTATAGCCAACGCCAAAGAGGAAAGCGTGAATACGATTTTGGAGTATGTTCAAAAGAAGGAGGAGGGTGTTGTAGATAAAGTTTTTGTTACCGGGTGTTTAAGTGAGCGCTATAAGCCCGATCTACAAAAGGAGATTCCCAATGTGGACGAGTATTTTGGGACCAGTGAACTTCCTAATTTATTAAAAGCACTAGGTGCTGACTATAAGCATGAATTAATTGGCGAACGTCTGACCACCACGCCCAAAAATTATGCCTATTTAAAGATTGCCGAAGGCTGTGACCGCCCTTGTTCTTTCTGTGCCATCCCTTTAATGCGTGGTAAACACAAAAGCACACCCATAGAAACGTTGGTTATGGAGGCTGAAAAATTAGCGGCAAAAGGAGTCAAGGAACTTATTCTGATAGCCCAAGATCTTACCTATTATGGTCTGGATCTATATAAAAAAAGAAACCTTGCCGAGCTTTTGAAGGCCTTAGTACAGGTTGACGGAATAGAATGGATACGCTTACATTATGCTTTTCCTACGGGCTTTCCTATGGATGTCTTGGATGTTATGCGGGATGAGCCTAAAGTTTGTAACTACCTTGACATTCCTTTGCAACATATATCCGATAGTATCTTGAAAAGTATGCGTAGGGGTACTACAAAGGAGAAAACCACGCAGCTTTTAGAAGATTTTAGAGCGGCTGTTCCTGAAATGACTATTAGAACGACCTTGATTGTTGGATACCCTGGTGAAACAGAGGAAGATTTTGAAATTTTAAAATCCTGGGTTGAGGAGATGAGGTTCGAACGCTTAGGTTGTTTTACCTATAGCCACGAAGAAAACACACATGCTTACAATTTGGTCGATGATGTTCCAGAAGAAGTAAAACAGGAACGTGCCAATGAAATAATGGAAATTCAATCCCAGATTTCATGGGAACTAAACCAAGAGAAGATTGGGCAAACGTTTAGATGTATCATAGACCGAAAAGAAGGAAACTACTTTGTGGGAAGAACGGAGTACGACTCACCGGATGTGGATAATGAAGTATTGGTAGATGCCACCAAGCATTATCTAAAACAGGGGGAATTTGTAAACCTCAAAATTACGGAGGCTGCTGATTTTGATCTTTATGGAGAGCCGGTCTAACTAACTAATTTCTAAACTATTTCTCAAAATAGAGATAAATATAGATTGCGGCCCCAAAACTAACGGCATTGGTTGATGCCAGTTTCCAGCCCTCCTTTGCGTGTTCATCCAATTTTTCCTGAATCTCCTTTTGTGAGGATTTCATTATATGTTTGGTGTCCAAGGTTAGTTTACTGTAATAAATGAGGGTCTCTACCTTATATTCCTGCATATTGGTATTGTTTTTAGACTAGTTAACCATAAATAAGGCGTTGGCGAAAAACAATTTACCGTTCTCCCAAAATCCTCTAAAAAGGGGATTGTCAACCATATAAATAACATGGCCCCTTCCCATTCGTTCCGTACCAAAAATAAGCGTTTCGGCAATCATCTTCTTGGCTTCGCTTCCGGCAAACCCTGAAACGGGAATATTTTGATCTTCTGCAAGGTATACGGCATTTCCACCATCCAGATAATTGTAGGAACGGTCACCTAATTTCAAGGTGAAATAAGAATCCCCGTAACCATAGGCCAAAGGGTTTGTGGAATCGACCTTAGTTTTAAAAATGGCCCCTGTAATAGCCGATTTTATATACTCCCTTTCCGAAGCATCAAAAGCCTCAAGACGAACCGTGCTGTCCTTTTTTTGTTCCTTCTCCTTTATACTAAAACCTTTTTGTTTGGAGAGACCATCAATGGCGCCGCCCATGGCAATCAATTTTCCACCTTGGCTTACCCAATCCTTAATTTTTTCGGTAACTTTTTCGTTGAGGAAACTGCGATATCTCCATCCATCGGGTAAAATAAGAATATCGTACTTGGAGAGATTTACCCTCCCAAAATAGCTCTCATCCAGTACGGTAATGGGGTAATTCAATTGTTGTTCAAAAAAATGCCAAATTTCACCAAACCTTAGGGTAGATGTAGGTTCCCCGGATAATACAGCTATTTTAAGTTCCTGTAGTACTTCCACCGAACTGGAACCAAAATCCTTACCGCTTTCAACAAATCCCGTTGAAGTGGGCGTTAGGTGTTTTGAGAATCTCTTGGATGCCTCATCCAATATCATGCTGAATCCATCAATATGTTTGTTGTCAGCCCCAATAATAATAAGACTTCCCCTATCATAATTTATACCGTCAGCAGTAAATGGCTTCTGTGCGTATCGTACTCTAATATTATGGTTTAAGAGCTCGGCCAGGAATTTAGCATCTTTCATACTGTTCCAATCGGTCAAATACGCATAGCTGTCTGGGGAGGTAATGCCATAGGTCTCATTAGTGGATTGATATTCGTTTTGTTGGACGGTACCATCTGTTGCTAAAGCATCTAGGCCATAGGCATAGGGTAGGGACCAGGCAGTGATATCGTAAGTAACGGAATCACTTAATTCTGTATTGGGTTCGAACAAAACCTTGACCAAAGTTCCTTTTTTCTGGTCCGTTGATACGACCAGACTTTGGTTAGAACTCCTAAGTGTTCCAGATTTCGAATCACTGTATTTGAACCCCTTAAAATTACTATTGGTTCCCGAACCATATTCAATTTCATGTTTGTCCAATAAGTTGGCTAAAGTTTCCAGTTTGTCAGCATTTCCATTTAGAATATAAGTTTGGTGCTTAAAGTTTTTTTGATTGTAGAATTTTTTGAATTCTTTGTTCAGGCGGTCTGTATTTTTACTGGCAACTTCAACTGTAGAAAGCCCTGTGGTGTGATGGTGGGCAATTCGGTCCTTTAATGTCAAGGTGTCGCCAATACTAGTGATAATTCCTAAACCTGCTCTACCACTACCTCCTTGCTCATAGGTCATACCTATGCCACCGTTATAGGTAGGATAAGTATCTCCATAACTCGGATAGAGCAAATCGAATCTTTCTTTGGTAAAATAGAACCAACCGTTCTCATCAAAATACTTTGCATGATTTTTACCAATAGTGACCTGAAATTCCCGCTGAAAATCTGTAATCACTTCATGGAATGGTTCTGCGGCAGGTGCAAAATAATAGGGATTATCTACGCCCTGCTCATGAAAATCAACATGAACATGGGGTAACCACTTATTGTATTCCTTTAGTCTTTGTTGGCTTTCAACTTGGGTAAGCCATGCCCAGTCCCTATTAAGGTCGAACATATAGTGGTTGCTTCTTCCGCTCCACCAACCTTCATGATGCTCCTTACTGTTAGGGTCCACGTTGTAAGGAGTATTTTTATATTGATTGTACCAATTTACATAACGGTCCCTTCCATCTGGGTTGATACAGGGATCCATAATGACGATTGTATTTTCCAAATATTCTTTTTTGGAGGTCAAAAGATCATAAATAGTCTGCATAGAAGCTTCTGTACTTACACTTTCGTTTCCATGGACATTGTAGCTTAGCCAGACTATAGCTTTGCTTGGAGAACCATTACCATCGATATTTTTTAGGTGCTCGGCCCTTATTTCCTCCAGATTGTTCATGTTGGCCTCCGAAGAAATATGGGCAAGTAACAATGGCCTACGTTCATTGGTTTTCCCATATTCCATTAACTTCATTCTATTTGGCTCTGCCTGGGCCAAGTATTGGTAGTAATCCACTACTTGATGATGACGGGTAAATTGCGTTCCCAGTTCATATCCTAAAAATTCGGATGGTGATTTAAGTTGTGCCAATAAAAATGTTGGAAGGGTAAATAGGAGAATTGGTAAAAGTCTTTTCATATTAAATTTTAAAAGAATGGTATGTCTCAAATCTACCAATTTATTGATAACTTTTATCATATAAAACGGGGTTTTTGACGAATATTGACAGATTTTGGTCTCATGTAATTAACGTATTTTTAGGAACTGTAAGTTGGGAGTGTTTTATATTTACCGTCATTAACATTTTTATATGGATATTGATTGTCTGTCTTTTCGAAAAACGGGGTATTTTTCTAATTTAATTTGTGACTATATAGAGGGAAAAAATGAAGTAGAAGTGCTTTACAATCAATTTCCAAAACTTGAGAACTTTAAGGCTCAAATCAAGGAAAAGGAAAGCTTTCCAGTAGCTCATAGGAAAGTTCTGGTCAAAGCCTTAAAGAATCAGTATAAGAATGTAAAAACGTCATCCCTAACTTCTGAACACATCGATTCATTGGAAAATGAGCGCACGTTTACAGTGGTTACGGGGCACCAGCTCAATCTTTTTACGGGTCCGCTTTATTTTCTGTACAAAATTGTGTCGGCCATAAATTTGGCCAATAAATTAAAGGAAGAATATCCTGACTATAATTTTGTCCCCGTCTACTGGATGGCAACAGAGGACCATGATTTTGAAGAAATCAATTATTTTAATTTTCAGGGGAAAAAAATTCAATGGAACAAAGAGGCCTCGGGAGCTGTAGGCCATTTGTCTACCAAAGGATTGGAAGAAGTATTTGAAATTTTTTCGCTTGGCGTTGGAGGTAGCAAAAATGCCACGCATCTAAAGGAACTTTTCGCTAAGGCCTATTTAGAGCATGAAACATTAACCGAAGCCACTAGATTTTTGGCCAATGAACTTTTTAAGGTGCAAGGTCTGGTCATCGTAGATGGTGATGACAAAAATCTAAAAGAATTGTTGCTGCCATACATGAAGAAGGACATCTTTGAGCAAGTTTCCTTTCATGATATATCAAATAGGATTGAGGAAATCCAGAAAATCAATTCGGATTATCCTATACAGGTTAATCCGAGAGAAATAAATTACTTCTATCTAATTGATGGTATCCGCGAGAGAATTATAGAACAGGATGGTAACTATTTCGTGAACGATACCCAATTATCTTTTAGTAAGGAAGAGCTAATAAAGGAGTTGGAAGAATATCCAGAAAGATTTTCACCCAATGTGGTGGCAAGACCCCTATACCAAGAAGTTATTTTGCCAAATCTTTGCTATATAGGGGGAGGAGGAGAATTGGCCTATTGGTTGGAACTCCAGTCTTCTTTTGAGTCTATGGATATTCCATTCCCTATCTTGTTATTGAGAAATTCGGCCTTGGTGATAACTGGAAAACAAAAAGAAAAGTTGAAAAAATTGAATGTCTCGTATGATGATGTTTTTCTAAAACAACATAGTCTAATCAATAAAAAAATACGGGAAATTTCCAATATTGATATTGATTTTTCTCCACAGAAAGAATTGTTGGAGGAACAGTTTAAAGGAATGTACAATTTGGCCGAAAAGACCGATAAATCATTTCTCGGAGCTGTAAAGGCTCAAGAAGTTAAACAAAAGAAAGGGCTCGATAATTTGGAAAAGCGATTACTTAAAGCTCAAAAAAGAAAGCTTGAAGATCATGTCATGAGGTTAACGGACATCCAAAATGAACTTTTTCCTAATCAGTCCCTTCAGGAACGACAATTAAATTTTTCCGAACTTTATTTGGAATATGGTGAAGCACTTTTACCCATGTTGTTTAAGTCCTTGAATCCCTTAGACTTGAGCTTTGTAATCCTAACCAAGAATTAGTCATTTTGAGTTTTTCCTGCTTTAGCCAGACTGTAAATTAAAATCCATATTACGATGCATGATATAGATATTGATATGGTCGAAATGACCCTAGATGTGGTCAAATATGCCATTAATCGAATAACCCAAACCAATCCATCCTTGGGTAAGCCCAAAACAGAAAGCGAGCTGAGGAAATTGGTTGGGGAAACAGTTACAAACTCAGGAATCGGAGGAGAAAAAGCTTTTGAGCTGTTCCGGAAGGTATTGGTCAAGGCCACCGTACCAATCGACCATCCAAGACATTTGGCCTTTGTACCAGCTGCACCTACCAGGGCTTCAATTCTTTTCGATTTGGTAACATCCGCGTCAAGTATTCACGGTGCCTATTGGATGGAAGGCGCAGGAGGAATTTTTTGTGAAAATGAGGCTATGAAGTGGTTGGTTTCACTTACAGGTATGTCAGAACCAGCCTTCGGGGTATTTACAAGTGGGGGTACAGCCGCCAATTTATCGGCCATAGTCACGGCCAGGGAAAAATGGAGAAAGAATCCAAGAAACATCAATCAAAAAGGAATTTTAATTACTTCCATCGGAGCGCATTCATCTATCAAGGCCATGGCCAAGGTGATTGATGCAGATGTATTACTGGTAGAGTCGGAAGATGCAATGCGTAAATCGACCTTGGAAAAGTTTTACAAACAATTACCAGAGTCAGAAAAAGCAAGGGTTTTTGCCGTTGTGGCCACGGGAGGCACTACAAACGCCGGAATTATCGATGAGTTGGATGGAATTGCAAACTTTTGTCTTTCAAAAAATCTCTGGTTTCATGTAGATGCGGCCTATGGTGGTGGCGCTCTTGCTGCAAAATCGGTTCGTCATTTGTTCAAAGGAATAGAAAAGGCGGACAGTGTAACCATAGACCCTCATAAATGGCTTTTTTCTCCCTATGATTGTGGTGCGGTCATTTATAAGCATCCAGAAGAGGCTAAAGATGCACATGCACAGGAAGGGTCTTATCTCGAAATCTTCAAGGACGAAGGTGCGCATGGGTTTAATCCTTCCGATTATCAAATCCAATTGACCAGACGTTTACGAGGTCTGCCGCTTTGGTTTTCCTTAGCTACGCATGGAACCGAAAAGTATGAATGGGCAGTAGAGCAGGGCATCAATTTGGCCAAGATTGCCGGTGAGCTCATAGAAAAGAACCCATTGACAGAATTGGTAAGAAGACCTAGTCTTTCCTGCGTGCTTTACAGAAGAATTGGATGGACTGCGGAGGATTATAGAAATTGGACCTATAGAAATCATGAATCGGGATTTGCATTGGTGACACCGACCAAATGGAAATCCGCCAATGGCTATGAAACGGTATCCCGATTTTGTTTTATCAATCCGGATACCACGCAACAGGATATTGAGGATATTTTAGAAAGTATGGAATAAAAAAGTCATGGGACGAGGAATTCACCTTCCCAATTTTCATCCTCCATGGAATAGGCTACCCGAATATGATTAGGCCTTTTTAACTTTAAGTATTCTATCCTAAAAGGTTCTATTTCAATCATACAAAAGAAATGATCTCCGGTTAAATATTCCAAATTATTGGGATTTTTAAGGGTGCTTCCCGGTGCGGTTTCGGTGGTATAATCCTTTTTATTGCTTTCTGGGATATCCTTCCACATGGTTTTAAGCTTGTTTTCATCCGTTACCACAGAAGCAAGCCCTTCAATTTTAACTTGTAAAAGTTTTTCAGGGTTATAGAACAAAAGACTAATGTTAGGATTCTCCATAATATGCATCACCTTTTTGGAGCGCTTGTCTGTATAAAAACAAAGGTGTCCATTATCAAACACATGTCTAAGGACAATGGTCCGTAACCGTGGTAATTTGTCCATTCCCACAGTTCCAAATGTCCCAAATCTAAAGGGGTGTCCTTTTTCTTTTACCCCCCTTTTTAGTTCTTCTTGAAGTTCATTCCAAAAATTGTCCATCATTTTATTTATAAAAATACAAAATCATGGTAGGGTATTATGAGAGATAGTTGTTATATATACAAATTGCTATGAAAAAGAAGATTTTGTTGATGAATCATTTTTAGGTTGGTTTTTGATTTTAATTAGTAAGCTCGGGGTGGTTCCCGAGCTTTTTTTATTGAAGTGTAAGGTTTTGGAAGTTTTTCGACAAATAAATTAGGAATGCAAAATGCTATGAAAAAGAAATTTTTCAGAATTGTATTCCGGTTAGGTTGGTTGAAAAAGCCCGGTTCTTGCCGGGCTTTTGTTTTTTAAAATTATAGTAAAAGTACATTTTGATAATAATGAATTAATTTGTAGGAATTGATTTATTCTGTTTACTTCCAGTTGTTTATTTAATTTTATATCAAGTAATAATTTAATTATCTTACTTTGTAGTCCAATCGCATGGTAATGGAAGCGGTTTTGTTTTTCGAAGCTGTATTATACGCACCACCCCAAGAATAATCCTCCCCGGAGTTTTGACCGGTAATTTGAAAAACTCCCATTTTGGCAGAAACCAAATCACCCAAATTACTACCTGAATTTTCAGCAATTTTTTCGGCGCGCAACCTTGCGTCTTCGGTCGCTTTGGAAATCATTTGGATTTTTAAATCGGCCAACTTAGTATAATAATATCTAGGTGGGTACGAGTTGAATTGTACCCCTTTGTTTAATAATTCTGTAATCTCCCTAGAAACACTTTCAATTAAGCTAACATTCTGAGATTCTATCTTAATAGTTTGTGTCAGCTGATAGCCTCTAAAAATACTACCCACATAATTTCCATTTTCGTATTTGTTATCCCGAAGTTCGGTTGTCTGCACACTATTAAAAATCAGCTGCTCCTCTTTAATTCCTTTAGAGGTTAGATATTCTTTAACGATGTTCTTGTCCTTGTTCAACTGATCAAATGCCGATTTAAGGACGGTGTTAGTATTGGAAAATTGACCTTCCCAAACAATTAGATCTGAAGTGAAATTTTCATTACCCAACCCGGTTACCGAAATGATCTGTGGAGGATTTGCCCGCTTTACGTATGCGTTGCCTAAAAAGAAGGCTGCAATTACAATAGCGGCACTAAATATAATAGCTGAAATATGTTTCAAAATAATTGTTTTTAATTTATGATAAATATACCAAAAGATAGTTTTCTAAAAATTTCAATTTGCTATTTTTGCCCATGCAAAATAATGTTCTGATATTAGATTTTGGTTCCCAATACACGCAACTCATCGCTCGAAGAGTTAGGGAACTGAATATTTTCTGTGAAATAAAACCATATAACAAGCTGCCAGATGATTTATCTGAATATAAGGCAGTCATACTTTCAGGTTCACCCCATTCTGTAAGGGCCGAGGACGCACCACATCCAGACCTTTCTGGAATAAAAGGAAAAAAGCCCTTGTTGGGTGTCTGCTACGGTGCTCAATACCTTGCCCATTTTAATGGGGGCAATGTAGAAAAATCAAATACCAGGGAATATGGAAGGGCCAAATTGGCCAAAATATACGAAGAGGACCCTTTTTTAAAAGATATTGGGATTGGCAGTCAGGTTTGGATGAGTCATGCTGATACCATTAAAAGTCTACCGGATAATTCTATTTTACTGTGCAGTACCCATGACGTTGAAAATGCGGCCTTCAAATTTAACGGTGAGGACACCTATGGAATACAATTTCACCCAGAGGTGTATCATTCTACCGATGGTAAACAAATCCTAGAAAATTTTTTAGTGAACATTGCCAAAGTAGAGCAAACTTGGACGCCAGCAGCATTTGTGGAAACCACGGTCGCTGGTCTAAAAGCAAAGATTGGCAATGAAAAGGTGATTTTGGGCCTCTCCGGAGGAGTGGATTCTTCCGTTGCCGCCGTGCTTTTGAACAAGGCCATAGGGAAAAATCTGCATTGCATCTTTGTAAATAATGGACTGCTTAGAAAAAACGAGTTCGAAGACGTGTTGCATCAGTACAAGGATATGGGATTAAATGTGAAGGGTGTTGATGCTTCGGCACGTTTTTTGGATGCCTTGGAAGGAGAAAGCGACCCTGAGTCCAAAAGAAAAACCATTGGTAGGGTTTTTATTGAGGTTTTCGATGATGAGTCCCACCTGGTTGATAATGCAAAATGGTTGGCACAAGGGACAATTTATCCAGACGTAATTGAATCGGTATCGGCTACTGGTGGTCCGTCTGCGACGATAAAAAGCCACCATAATGTAGGAGGTTTACCAGATTTTATGAAGCTTAAAGTTGTTGAACCCTTGAAGATGCTTTTTAAGGATGAGGTACGAAGAGTAGGTAAAAGTATGGGATTGGAACCTAACTTATTAGGAAGACACCCATTTCCTGGCCCAGGTTTGGCCATTAGAATTTTGGGAGATATAACCCGAGAAAAGGTGGCTATTTTACAAGAGGTAGACCATATCTTTATTAAGGGATTAAAGGATTGGGGTTTATATGATCAGGTTTGGCAGGCCGGAGCTATGCTTTTACCCGTAAATAGTGTAGGGGTCATGGGAGATGAGCGAACTTATGAAAAATGTGTTGCTTTAAGAGCGGTTGAAAGTACCGATGGTATGACCGCGGATTGGGTAAATTTACCCTACGAGTTTTTGCAAAAAACCTCGAACGATATAATTAATAAAGTGCCTGGTGTTAATAGGGTTGTTTATGATATTAGCTCTAAACCACCGGCGACCATAGAATGGGAGTAAGTATGAAAAATTTAGTTAAGATATTTCTAACGTTAAGTTTTAGTGTTTTTTTGGGGTGTAAGGCCTTAGGGCAAAAGTTTACGACACATTCCGTAAAGCAAAATGAAACATTATATAGCATTTCCAAAAGATATGGTGTTTCCCAGGATGAAATCTTAAAATACAATAAGGAGCTTAAGAAAGGTGAACCGCTAAGCATCAACACTATATTGGTTATTCCAAATGCCGGTGAAGTGTCGGCACTACCGGAACGAACTGAAACTACCAAACGAAATAACGAACCTGTTGATGGTGCCGTAGAGGAATTGGTCAATAGGATTATAAATGATTCGGTGGTAAAGCATGAACCCATTGGCTTTGTAAATCACAGGGTAGGTAAAAAAGAAACGTTGTATGGAATAGCCAAGGAATATGGCGTTACCGAGGAGGAAATAAAGAAATACAACAAGGAACTGTATTCCTCACAACTTAAAAGAAAAATGGTCATTAGGGTACCTAAATATAAAAAGGTGGATAATGACCAAAATACCATCGATGTAGGGGATTATGAGAAATATGTAGTGGCGCCAAAGGAAACTAGATGGAGTATTGCCCACAAATATGGCATCACCATCGATAGTATGTTAGTTTTAAACCCATCCCTCTCAAAAACTTCCAATTACCTACAAGTAGGTTATGAATTGCTGCTTCCGAAGATTGCCGGTACATCGGTAGATAACCAGGAAACACAATTGTATACTTCCTATACGGTACCTCCTAAAATGAATTTTTACAGGCTTGAAAAAGAGTTCGGGGTAAAATCCGATGAAGTAGTTCGTTTAAATCCGGAGATTACGGAACGTGGAGGGCTAAAGGAAGGTATGGTCATTCGTCTTCCAGAAACCAAGTTGAATCCAGGAGAAATAAATACGGAGAATTATATTTTCTATGAAGTAAAACCAAAGCAGAATGAGTTTCGACTCACAAGAAAATTTGGTATGAGTTGGGAGGAGTTGATACAACTAAACCCTGAGCTTAGAGCCGGACTTAAGGCTGGTATGGTTTTAAAGTTGCCGAAAAATCAAGCCGGTGATTTTGAGGTTAGAAACTCTTTAGTTCTGGATAAAATCAGTCTTTTAGATAGCATCAATGTGGACAACAAACCGAAGATAATGTTTCTTCTGCCGTTTAGGTTGGACAAGTTGGATTTAAATAATAGGGAAACTGTGGAATGGACCATTGAAAACAGAAATAGTCTTAAATACAGCCTTGGTCTATATTCAGGAGCATTGGTGGCGTTGGATTCCATAAAATCACTAGGAATTTCTGTAGATGTGAAGACTTTTGACAACCGTTTGGACCTTCAAAGAACAAAAGAAATACTACAACGAGAGAATTTAGGTTCTTATAATGCAATTTTTGGTCCGCTGGATATATTATCGCTAAAAGAGGCCTCTACACAGGCAGCAGGTTATAACCTGCCTGTAATTGCCCCGGTACCTGCCAAAAGTGATATTAGTTTGGGCAATGTTTTTTTCTCTTATACTGAAGAAGAAACGCTAAGGGAACATATGTTAAAATTTGTTACTGAAAAGCGTAAGGATGAAAATATAATCATCATTGCTGATGCGGAAAACATTGCGGTTAAGGATACTATTTTAAATAAGTTCCCAACGGCTAAGATTATCGAGGTAAAAGAAGAGGAAGAGAATATAGGCATCAATCGTGATAAGTTGGAACTTCAGTTATCAGAAGAATTGGGAAATTGGGTTTTTGTTGAATCGGATAATTTTAAATTGATTTCTAGTGTTGTCTCTATCTTAAACTCTTTCAATAATTCGGTTTTGGATATTGAGAATCCTGACGCCAATAAAGTGATGGTTCGAATGTTCACTACAGATAAGAACAATGCATTTGATAATGAGGTTATTTCTAGTACTCATTTATCTAATCTTCGGTTTACATATCCTTCAGTATATAGAGATGCACCTTCGGATTCTTTTGTTAAAAGATATAAAGCAAGATTTGGCGATATTCCGGATAAATTTGCCGTAAGAGGTTTTGACCTTACTTATGACCTGTTATTAAAACTAGCTTATAAGAACGATTTGTTGGAGGTTTCTAAGTATATCGGTGAAACTCAATATAGCGGCAGCAAGTTTGATTATGAAAAAGACATCTCATCAGGATATTATAACAAGGCATCCTATATCATAGGATATGATAATATGTTTATAAAAGAATTGGAATAGGATGACATCAGCAGTAATCTATAATGGGGGTTTAAGAACGGAATGTTTACACGTAAAATCGGGTGACTCTTTTGTCACGGATGCACCAACGGATAACAACGGCCTAGGCCAGGCATTTTCACCTACGGATACAGTAGCGACTGCCCTAGCAAGTTGTATGTTAACCATGATGGGAATAAAGGCCGATGGACTGAGTGTGGATTTGCAAAATTCCAAGGCAGAGGTGACCAAACATATGGCTGCTTCACCAAGAAGAATTTCGAAAGTTGAGGTTAGATTAAGTCTGCCTTCAAGTATCTCAGAAAAGGATAGAAAAATTTTAGAACATACCGCTAGAACCTGTCCTGTACTTTACAGTTTGCATCCAGATATTGAAAAGGAAATTTCATTCCATTGGGAACTTTAAAATTTATAGGTCCAATTTTTATCTTCTTTTTTCTTTTTAACGGGGATTTAAGAAGTCAAAAAGAAGTTCCTTGGTCCTCTGATTTTAAACTACAATGGGAGGATTTTAAAGGTGAAGTTCCAGTTAGAGCCATGGCGGCGGCAACTACGGCCAGTGGTATCAGTTATAGTTTTTCTTCACGAAGTGAATTTGGGGAGATGGTCTTAGATTTTGAAGTTCAGTCTTTTTTCTACCCTACAATATCATGGTTTAGACCAGAACTTTGTAATGATGTTACCTTACTTCACGAGCAACTTCATTTTGATATTTCTGAAGTATTTGCTAGAAAAATGGATAAGGAAATGTCCGAAACAAAATTCACCGAAAACATCAAACAGGAAGTAAGGGATATTTACAAACGAACTTTAAAGGAGCTGGATGACTTTCAAAGAAACTATGATAAAGAGACTGACTTCTCCCGTAATCTTGAGAAACAGAAACTTTGGCAAAAACAGATAGTTAGTTTGCTCAAATGAAAATCTAACACTTAATTCCCTGTACAGGCAGCACGAAGTTCGGCAATGGATTCTTTTGTGCTTTCTGACAAATACTCGGAGCAGCTATTTTCCAAATCATCTATGTCCGCTAGAATAGCCGTACAGCTTCTGTCTGGATTGGCTTCGTTGGTGTCCTCAAACTCTTGCACGAGATTGGCGCAAGTCAATGCTTCGGTAGTTTCGTCAAATGCATCCTTTACTTGTTTTACACAGCTGGAGCACACGAGCATTAAAAATAGCACATAGATGACATTATTTTTGTTCATATCTTTAAGGTTTGTTGATTTGTTAGGTTTATTAAAAACTGGATATTGAACGAAAAAAAAACCCTTTTCTTATGAAAAGGGCTTTTTTTGTGAATGATATCATACTTCTTAAACGTCACAAATAGTAACGCCTTGCTTCAACGCAGCAATTTTATCTTCCCAGCTAGGAACAAATTCCTGTGCCACATGTCCTGTGTATCCAGTATCCAAAATGGCTTTCATCACCGCAGGATAAAAAATCTCTTGTGTTTCATCGATTTCATGGCGTCCTGGATTACCTCCTGTGTGGTAATGACCATAATATTGATGGTAATCCTGAATGTTTCTTATGATATCCCCCTCCATTATTTGCATATGGTAAATATCATAGAGTAGTTTAAAGTTCTCCGAACCTATAGTTTCACAGAGTGATACTCCCCATTCAGAGGTATCGCACATATAGTCTTTATGGTTTACCTTACTATTTAAAAGTTCCATCTGAATGACCACTCCATGCTCTTCGGCAAGCGGTATAATTTCCTTTAAACCCTTGGCACAATTTCTTAGACCCACCATATCGTTCATTCCATCTCGATTTCCACTAAAACAAATCAAATTGGTATACCCACCCTCGGCAACTAAAGGTATAACACGTTTGTAGTCAGCTATCAATTCTTCATGATATTCAGGGTTGTTCCAGCCTTTTTCAATTCCAAGGCCAGCACCCCAACACATGGATGCGTGAATATTATATTTCTTAAGCAGGGGAAACTGTTCTGGGTCTACCAAATCAATAGCCCCGATATCCAGTTTGTTCAAATCCTGTAAAAATTCTTCAAAAGGGATGGATCCATAGCACCAGTAACATGCACTGTGGTTGATATTGTGTTTTAGTTTAAAAGGCTTTTCGGAATTATTTTTCCCCGTACTTGCTTTAGCAGTGGCCATGAAACCAACCGAAGCAGCTGCAGAAGTACCAATAAAGTCACGTCTTTTCATCTGTTTATTTCTTATAATGGTTTAAAAGTCAGATGTAATTAGCAATTAAAAATCCCGATATGTATATGGATTTGTAATAGTTTGTTTTACATTAATTGACAAAGTTGATTTCCTAAAGATAATTTTTTTAGATTTAAAAATGGAATTAAAACCTGATAACAGGAAATTAGTAGAACTGGCACATTATCGTATGCCTTTCGGTAAATACAAAGGAAGATATCTGGTAGATTTGCCAGAACCCTATTTGGTTTGGTTTCAACAAAAAGGATTTCCAGAGGGTAAGTTGGGCGATTTATTGCGATCGATGTTAGAAATCAAAACAAATAGTTTGGAAACCTTAATCCGTAATATTCAAAAACATTTTCCAAAGGAAACCCCTTGAATTCTATTCGCAATTTGTAACTTTGTGTCCCGTAACATAGAAATTTTAAAATGGCACAAACCAAATACATCTTCGTTACGGGAGGCGTTACTTCTTCACTTGGAAAAGGAATTATTGCCGCATCCTTGGCAAAATTGCTTCAATCAAGAGGATATAAGACAACCATACAAAAATTAGACCCTTACATTAACGTAGATCCAGGTACGCTAAATCCCTACGAACATGGCGAATGTTATGTTACCGATGATGGGGCGGAAACCGATTTGGACTTGGGCCATTATGAGCGTTTCTTAAATGTTAGGACTTCCCAAGCGAATAATGTTACAACAGGAAGAATTTATCAAAGTGTAATTGATAAAGAACGAAGAGGAGAGTTTTTAGGAAAAACGGTTCAAGTAGTTCCACATATTACCAATGAAATAAAGGAACGTGTTCAAGTTCTTGGTAATAGTGGTGATTATGACATCGTTATAACTGAAATTGGAGGTACTGTAGGTGATATTGAATCACTTCCTTATATTGAAGCTGTACGCCAATTGCTTTGGGAATTGGGCGATAACAACGCTATTGTTATTCATTTGACATTGGTGCCTTACCTTTCAGCGGCAGGTGAACTAAAGACAAAGCCTACTCAGCATTCTGTAAAGACTTTAATGGAAAGTGGAATAAAAGCCGATATCCTAGTCTGTAGGACAGAACATAAAATTTCTGATGAAATAAAGGATAAACTCGCACTTTTTTGTAATGTAAAAAGAGAGGCGGTCATTCAAAGTATAGATGCATCTACTATTTATGATGTACCTATTTTAATGCAGGAGGAAGGATTGGATACGGTTACACTTCAAAAATTAGCTTTACCGAATACCGTTGAACCGGACCTAACGAATTGGAAAGAGTTTTTGGAGCGGCATAAGAATCCTAAAAATGAAGTTACCATTGGGCTTGTAGGGAAATATGTAGAACTTCAAGATTCCTATAAATCAATTTTGGAAGCCTTCATACATGCCGGGGCACAAAATGAGGTAAAGGTAAATGTCAGATCTATACATTCAGAATATATTACGGGAGAAAACCTTGAAAGTAAGCTTAAAGGTTTGGATGGTATTTTGGTTGCTCCAGGTTTTGGTGAAAGAGGAATCGAAGGAAAAATAAAAGCTGTGAACTACGCCCGAACAAATAACATCCCGTTTTTGGGTATTTGTCTGGGAATGCAAATGGCAGTCATAGAGTTCGCAAGAAATGTATTGGGACTAAAAGAAGCGAGCTCCACGGAAATGAATGAGGATACTCCAAATCCTGTAATCAGTCTTATGGAGGAACAAAAAGCGATAACCGATAAAGGAGGTACTATGAGATTGGGTGCTTGGGACTGTGTACTTAAGGATGGAAGTTTGGTGCAAAAAGTATACCATGGGGAAAAGGAAATATCCGAAAGGCACAGGCACAGGTATGAATTTAATAACCTGTATAAAAAGGACTTAGAGTCCTCTGGGCTTTTGGCGACAGGTCTAAACACTAAAACCAATTTGGTAGAAATTGTGGAATTGAAAGATCACCCTTGGTTTATTGGAGTTCAGTATCACCCAGAATATAAAAGTACTGTGGCCAATCCGCATCCTTTGTTTGTCGGTTTTGTTAAAGCAGCTTTGGTACACAAAAAGTCACTAACTAATGCCAGTATGGCATAAACTACGTATTTGGGCATATATTTGCTCACTGAGAACCAAACAATTACCTTATTTATTAGATATTTTTAGATGGAAGAAAAGAAATTAGATGTAAAATCTATCATTGGTTTCGTATTGATATTTGGAATTTTGATCTTCATGTTTTATCAAAACAAACCAACTCCTGAGGAACTTGAGGCCCAAAAAGCGGAGCAGGAACAAATTGAGGCAGCGGCCGAGGCCCAAGATAAATCGGTCGACAACAAAATTGTGGAACAAACTCCTACAGTCGACTTAAACGATTCTACTGCAATTGCCGGGTATAAAAGCCAAATAGGTGCATTTGGATTTACTACTCCAAGAGACGCTACTACGATCTTGGAAAATGACGTATTATATTTGGAGATAAGTAACAAAGGCGGACAGGTTGTTGAGGCAAAAATGAAGAATTTTGTCACCTATGATTCAGTTCCCGTTTATTTGGTAAAGGATGGAAACTCCTCTTTTTCATTGGATTTTTCTACAACGGATAACAGGGTACTTAGTACGGATGACCTTTATTTTGAACCTTCGTTAACAAATTCGGGAGACAATCAAGTCCTCTCCATGAAGGCGAAAACTTCCAATAACCAATATTTGGAATATAGGTATGAGATGAAACCGAATGAGTATTTGATAGATTTTACGATTCGTACTCAAGGTTTGGATAGGATTATTAATGATAGTAAACCGGTTACGCTGGATTGGAAGTTAAAGGGAATTAGACATTCTAAAAGTATCGAGTATGAAAACAGATATACACGTTTGACCTACAACCATGAGGATGGAAAGTTAAGCAAACTTTCGGCTGGTGGCGATGACGAAGAGACAGAGGAAGATATTAAATGGATTTCCTACAGACAGCATTTTTTTAGTTCCATATTGGCTACCAATGAACCTTTTAAAAGTGGCGAACTTACATCCACGAATTTAGTAGAAGAAGAAAGCAGGACCTTTGGGTTTACTAAAAGCTATGGCTCAGTTTTACCGCTTGAGGTCAAAGGTGGGGAAATTACAAAAAATATGAATTTGTATTTTGGCCCAACCGACCTTGAAGTATTGTCCAAATACGAAGGATTGGATTTGGTGGAATCTATTCCATTTGGATGGGGAATTTTTGGCTGGATTAATAGATATATTTTCACACCGTTCTATTCCTTTTTAAGCACGTACTTTCCCTATGGTGTTGCAATTATCATCATGACTATATTGGTTAGATTGGCCATGTCACCGGTTACCTATAAGTCCTATTTGTCTCAGGCAAAAATGAAGGTCTTAAAACCAGAAATTACGGAATTGAGCGAAAAGTACAAGGACAATGCCATGAAAAAACAGCAAGAAACTATGAAGTTATATGGTAAGGCTGGGGTGAGTCCTATGAGTGGTTGTGTTCCGGCATTTTTACAAATGCCAATATTTTATGCCCTTTTTATGTTCTTCCCAACGTCTTTTGCATTACGTCAAAAGTCATTTTTATGGGCAGATGATTTATCTTCTTTTGATACTATTTACCAATTTCCGGAAGGATTTTCAATTCCATTTTATGGAGATCACGTAAGTCTTTTTCCTATTTTGGCTTCTGTGGCAATTTTCTTTTATATGACAATGACTACAGGTCAAAATATGCCCACACAGCCTGGTATGCCCAATATGAAATTTATAATGTACTTAATGCCATTTATGATGTTGTTCTTCTTTAACAACTATGCCAGTGGTTTAAGTTTGTATTATTTTGTATCGAATTTGATTACTATTGGAATCATGTTGGTCATTAAGAACTTTATACTTGATAATGATAAGATTCACGCGAGGATACAGGAGAACAAAAAGAAGCCTAAAAAAGAAAATAAGTTTCAGCGTAAAATGCGAGAAATGATGGAGCAGGCCGAAGCTCAAAAAAAGAAATAAGGATTCAAAACTAATATAATTGAAAAGCCTCTACAAAGTGTAGAGGCTTTTGCCATTGATTAAGGTATGGTTTGGTAAGATTTGGGGATGTAAATATGAAGTTTTAGTTTCCTAAAAAAAAAAAAGGGTTGTAAAGTAAGGTTATTTGTATGCTAAAGAATAATAAGCTGATGTTAGAATAGAATTAACCAGTTTGAATTAACTCAAATTAGATAGTTTAGCAATGATAATAAAACATACTTATATAATATTTTTAACTAAAAAAAGCCGCATGAAGCGGCTCTTTTAACTTTGGTAAAATTGGTTTAGTTATTGGTGTCTGGTATCATAACTTTATTTATGGCATGGATAACGCCGTTATTGGCTTGCACATCCACCGCAATAATTCCAATATCAGTATTACCTGACCCATCGGTTATTGTCACATTACTTTCAGAATCAATACTAAATGTAAGTGTGTCACCTTCTAAAGTCGCAGGTGAAACTAGGCCATCACTTAAATCACCAGAAACAATATTTGCTTCAGCAATAACATGGTGGTTAAGTACTGCGGTTAAAACATCTCCACTTGGAACTTCGGATAAAGCTGCAAAAGCATCGTTCACAGGGGCGAATACTGTAAAAGGTGCGGGTGCTTCACCAGAAGTACTTAATACGGAAACGAAATCTGGTTGACCTTCGCTAGTAAGCGCTCCTACTAAGGAACTAAAGTTAGGATCAGCGGTTGCGAAGGTAACTACCGTTGGTAAATCAATAACAGTATCCACGGCGTGTATTATTCCGTTCGTTGCTACAATATCTGCTGCTGCAACCGTACTTGTGCCATTTATCTGGACACCATCATCTACATTTATGTAAAGACTTAAGTTATCACCGTCCGCGTTGGTAGCTAAACTATTTACATACATGTTGGTCAAACTACCAGAATCTGCCGCTGTTCCTGAAATTACATGATTGGATAATATTGAATTCAAATCATTAGCATCTGGATTCATAAAACTTTCAAATGCCATATTTGAAGGTGCAAAAACAGTGAAATCTGTCTCAGGATCGGAAAGCAAGTCGGTAAAAGTTGTGTTACCATCTGTGGTAAGAGCTCCAACTAATGAAGATAAGTCTGGATTTGCTACTGCATGGTCGACTATATTTGGTAGACCAATGACCTCGTTAACAATATGTACTACACCATTGATAGCCTTGTTATCAGCAGAGGTTACTTCTGAAACTCCATTAATTACTACACCACTTTCGGTATTTATAAAAAGACTGAGGTTACTATCATTTGGACCAGCTGTTGATAATGAAGAAACATAACTTGTAGTCAGGTCTGTGGATAAATTTGTTCCACTCACAACATGATTTAATAGTACCTGAGTAAGAACTGGTACTGGAACCGCGTCCAAACTTGCAAAATTGTTCTCTTCTAAGAACGCCTCAAAAGCAGCGTTTGTTGGTGCAAATACGGTATATGGGCCTCCAGTTGCCAATACGTCAGGTAAATCCCCGTCGGCTGCCACTAAAGCATCCACTAAAATACTAAGGTCGGGAACTGATATTGCCAAGTCGGTAATGGAGCTTAACAGAACATCACTTAAAGCGTCCAAGGCAGCCTGAGGGATAAGCACTTTATCAATTATATGTACTACTCCATTTTCAGTTTGAACATCGGCAGTAGTTACAGAAGCCATTTCTCCAGCTGCGTCAATAAAGGAAACACCTCCTTCCAAACTTACGGTTAGGTTTTCCCCTTGAACTGTAGCAATTGTTTGACCTGCTGTCAGCTGATCAGAAGTGACAGCTGCACCAGAAACCACATGATAGGTTAGAATGGTCGCAAGCAAATCTTGTAATTGTTCGCTATTAAAATCGTCCAACGAATCAAATCCATCCAATCTATTTAATAGACTTGTAAATGCGTCATTTGATGGTGCCAAAACTGTAAAATCTACTTTTTCGTTGCTCAAAGTAGTAATCAAGTCATTGTTGGCACTTTCATCGGCTTTAGTCAATGCAGAAACTAAAGTACTTAACGAACCTGTTGCTTGTGCGGTTTCGACAATATTATCGTTGTCCATCATTTGGGGGCCTCCATCGTCGTCGTCGCTACATGAAACGACTAAGGCAACCATCAGGAGGAAAATGGTCGGCTTTAAAAATGTTTTAAAAGTTTCCATAGTATTTTGTTTAATTATTTATGAATAAACTTAAACAAATTATCATAATTGAAATTAAAGCTTTGTTAAAATTGATTTAGGCGTCAATCGAGTTTCGAGCATCTTTTTCTGTATAAATCCATTTAAATTCAGGGACTTTAGGTTTCTTTGTTTCAATAATCATTATTAAAAAATTTATCAAACTTTAACATAACTCTTTGATTTAAAATCACTTCATAAGATTGATTTCTGAATTTTTAAATTAAGGCAGTACACATGATTAGTCACTTAAAGGCATTTCAAAAAAATAGTATAATAGTAATTGGGTATTGTAATTTTGTACTTTTGTAACGACAAATAGGTCGATATGAAAAAAGTAGTAGTTGGACTTTCAGGAGGAGTGGATTCTAGTGTTGCGGCCTATCTTTTAAAGGAACAGGGTTATGATGTAATCGGTCTTTTTATGAAGAATTGGCATGATGATTCCGTTACCATTTCTGAAGAATGTCCATGGTTAGAGGATAGTAACGACGCTTTGATTGTTGCCGAAAAATTGGGAATACCTTTTCAAACCGTGGACTTAAGTGTAGAATATAAAGAAAAAATAGTGGATTACATGTTCCGGGAATATGAAATGGGGCGTACTCCAAATCCCGATGTGCTTTGTAATCGGGAAATCAAGTTTGATGTGTTTCTTAAGATTGCCTTACAGTTGGGTGCAGACTATGTGGCAACTGGCCATTACTGTAGAAAAGGAACTATTAAAAATGATAGTGGTTCCGAGACCTACCAACTAGTAGCTGGAAAGGATAAAAATAAGGATCAATCCTATTTCTTATGTCAGCTATCCCAAGAACAATTATCAAAAACCTTATTTCCAATAGGTGAATTGACCAAGCCAGAGGTAAGGCAAATTGCATCCAAAATGAATTTAATTACGGCCGATAAAAAGGATTCTCAGGGTCTATGTTTTATTGGAAAGGTAAGGCTTCCTGAATTTTTACAGCAACAACTAAAGCCTAAAAAAGGAAAAATAATTGAGATAGCACCATCAGTTAGCAAATATCAGACTATGGTTCCTGAATTTGCAAATAAAGAATCGGAATTAGAGTATTATGCCAAGAAGCCAGAATACAACATAAAGGATGGTACCGTAGTAGGTGAGCATGAAGGTGCACATTATTTTACCAAAGGACAGCGGAAAGGCTTAAACGTTGGAGGAACAAAGGAACCGTTGTTTGTTATTGAAACCGACGTTGAGGAAAATATAATATATACTGGTCAGGGAAAATCACATCCTGGACTTTATAGAAGAACTTTGTTTGTGCAAGAATCTGAAATACATTGGGTTAGGCCAGATTTAAGTTTAAAAGAGGATGAAAGTCTTAAAGTTAAGGCCAGGATTAGATACCGGCAAGAACTTCAAAATGCGACGCTCTATAAAATTGAAAGTGGACTTTATGTAGATTTTGGTGAGAAACAATCGGCAATTACCGAAGGTCAATTTGTGGCGTGGTACCAAGGTGATGAACTTATAGGTTCCGGGGTTATTTCATAAGTGTGTTTTCATCCTCAATTATTTTTTGATTAAAATTCGAATCTATGCAAAATAGAATCACCGAATTATTTAAGATAAAGTATCCTATTGTCCAGGCTGGAATGGTTTGGACGAGTGGTTGGAGATTGGCATCCGCTGTTTCCAATGCAGGAGGACTTGGGCTAATTGGGGCAGGAAGCATGTATCCCGAGGTATTGCGAGAGCATATTAGAAAATGTAAGGCCGCGACTCAAAATCCTTTTGGTGTCAATGTTCCAATGTTATATCCAAATATTGAGGAAATTTTCAATATTATAGTGGAAGAGGAGGTGAAAATTGTTTTCACCTCCGCAGGAAACCCTAAAACATGGACCTCCTTTTTGCAAGAAAAAGGTATAGCGGTAGTACATGTTGTAAGTAGTTTAAAATTTGCCCTAAAAGCGGAAGCGGCAGGAGTTGACGCCATTGTTGCAGAAGGTTTTGAGGCCGGGGGGCATAATGGACGAGAAGAGACAACTACTTTGGTTCTTATCCCTACCGTTAAGGAAAGAGTTTCTGTTCCAATTATAGCAGCGGGTGGAATAGCCACCGGAGCATCAATGTTAGCTGTAATGATCTTAGGAGCCGATGGGGTTCAAATAGGAAGTAGGTTCGTGGCAAGTGAGGAGGCCTCTAGTCATATCAATTTTAAGAAAGAGGTAGTAAATGCCAAAGAAGGGGATACCCATTTGACGCTAAAAGAATTGACCCCCGTACGATTATTAAAAAATCCTTTTTATAAACTAGTCCTAACGGCATATGAAAAAGGAGCTTCTAACGAAGAACTACAAGATCTTTTGGGCAGGGGCAGGGCCAAAAAGGGAATGTTTGAGGGAGACCTAGAAGAAGGTGAATTGGAAATAGGTCAAGTTTCCTCGATTATACATAAAATTCAACCTGCAAAGGCAATTATTGATGAGATAGTTTCTCAATTTCTAAAGGCAAAATTAGAATATCTGGAAAATAACGAGTTTAGTTTTTAAGGTTCAACCTTTTCGTAGGTATATGTTACTGCAGCTGTTGTCACGACACCATTAACTTCTTGTATTTCAACTGTATTGGAATATTCAAAACGGGTGTTAGATTCGTTAAATGAGAGTTGAGAATTTAGACTACCGCAGGATATAATTAAGAATAATTCGTCCGAATCTAGTCTCCAGGTTCCAGAATTACTAGTACCGTTACACCCTTCTGTTCTAGACCCATTTTCGTATGAATAAACCCTATTTTCTCCAAAAATGAATACAGCATCTTTAGAACAATCGGCGTACTGACTAAACATGTCAACGCTGGGATTATCTGTGAAATCATTAGTCAAATCGACTTCTGTATCCGAAACTAAATCGATGAGCGACCACTCCCCAACTAATTTGGTTTCTGTGGCCTGTAATTCTCCAGTAAATTGAGGAGGACATTCAAGAGGGTCTTCCGTGACTCCGCAATTCAAAAAAGTTAAACCCAAGATTCCCAAACAAAGAAGTGAAATTCGATTCATCATATTATATTTCTTTATTACGAAGATGTTATAAACCAAAATGGTTGCTTCCGATAATAATAAATCTATATTAAGCTCCTTTTTCTCGTTCCTTTAGGCCTCCCAAATACTCCATTAAATCTCGTAATTCCCTTCTTGTAATCATTCGACCCATAGCAGGCATAGCGGATATAGAATTCTCTCTTTTTTTGACACGACCCTTTGGAACTTCCATGGGTTCGGCCTCTGAAGTGCGTAATAATATTTCCTTGCTGTTTTCCTCTATAAGAACCCCTGTAACTTTTTGTCCATCCGTTAGTGTTAAGGTAACAGAACCATACCCTGGAGCCAATCTAGCACTGGGTTCTATGAGCGATTCCAAAATCTGCTCACGTGTAAGAATGTTGGCAATATTGTCCAATGCCGGACCAACTTCTCCTCCGGAGCCATTGACCGCATGACATCTTACACATTGCGCTGTTGGATTATTGTTAAAGACGCTCCTTCCGTTCCATCTATTACCACCATACAAGGTTTCCTGATAAGAATCTGCGGTATAACCTGCTTTTCTAAGTTGTCCCATTTTATTGATTAATAGCGAGTCCTCTGTAGCTTCAACAGATTCCATAAGGTCTAAAATAATATCCGGTCCTAACCTGTTACTACTGGCTTTGTCGATTAAACTACTTAAAATGGCAGTGCTATTTTCTTTGGGTAAGTCTCCGAGCACATTTAGCATACTTTGCTGCTCTCCCGTTGATCCATTTTGGAAAATAGGGTCCACTATAGTGGGTAGCTTTTCTTTTGGCAAGTTCAAGTCCGACAATAAACTTACCGCTGCCGTTCTAACTTCTTCATGGGAATCTTTCATACCATTGGTCATGGCAACTTCCATACGGCCATAGTTCAATTTTCCAAGCGCTTTTAATACTGTGGCTCTGACCTGTGGATTATCATTTTTTCTAAAAATTGTATATAATTTGTCATTATAGCTATCAATACCAACTGCGCTTATAGCTTTAGCAATCCCGATAAGTATTTCAGGGTTCTTCTGCTCTAGAAAAATGGGAATTTCTTTTTCCAACCTTTCCTTTAATTGACTACTATCCCTAATTATTTCCCCTCTATACCTGCCATCGACACGATCTAAAACAGAAGGGTTGTTCCAAGTACTTAAAGCGGCGAGAGCCTCACCTCTTAATACATTTGATACCGATTCTCTTTTTGCAAAGTTGATGAGATCTTGCAAAGCGTCTTGGCTTCCCACGCGTAATGCCGCATTTATAGCTCTTCTTAATAATGGTTCGGATGTGTATTTTTCCTCTTTAAGAGTTGCCGCTAGGGCTGGTAAAGCATCTTCAATAGACCAATCGTCATTGATTGCTCTTGCCGCTTCGGTCACTATATAAATATCCTTATCAGAGAGAAATGTTGTTATTTCAGGGCTTTGAAGCCTTCTTAAAACTAATACCGCAGCAATTCTTAGGCTTCTATCCTCACTACTGGCCAGAGCCACAATGGGATCAACCTCGCCGATTCTGGTCAAAGCCAATACAGCAGCATGTCTAAGATAAAGATCCTTGTCATCATTTTCTGCAATCATTTGAATAAGGGAATCTACCGCAGGGGCATAAGATAATCTACCTAAAGCCTGCGCAGCATAAAATTTTACGCGGTCATTTTTATGGGACAACAGCGAAATCAAAATATCTGAAGCATTCCCATATTTAACATCGCCGAGCACTTTTGCCACTTGAGCAATTATCTCCGGGTCATCATCTGATAACAATGGAACCAAAGGATCCGCTTTACTTTTGTTTTCGGCTGCAATTTGTCCTATGGCCCAAATTGCGTGTATTCGTGCAAATTGATTTTCTTCCTCAATAATTGCATTTTCCAGAGCCCTATAACCCCAGAAAGTCCTTTTTGCCAATTCAAACTGGGCTTTCTGGCGAATTCGCATATCCTCGTAGCTCAATAGTGTAATCAGATTTTCAGTATCATCATCTTTGTAATTGTGAGTCATCAATTTTTCCGTTTCCAAGCGCTGTTGTTCCAAATCATTTTCTTCCTCGGTAACATCCAGTTTCCAAACCCTACCAAAGTCTTTGGAGCCCCAACCATTAATCCAATCGGCAAGATATAGCGCACCTTCCGGGCCAAAGGCAATGCCCGTTGGTAAAACACCCGATAAAATAGATTCATCGGTCCCGAGTTCAAAAGTTGCTCCTTTTTGTTTTAAATCAAAGGACCAAATATGTGATCGACTGGGGTCGCCAACAAATTCAACCAGAAAAAATTTGTCGAGCCATTTCTTGCCTAATGCGGTACCTGGGTTATATAGCATACCAGTTGGACCATTGTGAAAATTTTGAATTGGGGGCATAATGTAAGCAGCTTGACCTTCCCATCTTGGAACATAAAGCTTTTCATCCATCCACACGTTATACCCATTATTATTGGGATCCGTATACTTACCGTACTGCCAATTCGAGCGCCATCCAGCGTCAGAACCTTCAACGATATGCACTAATCTTTCGCTCTCCCCTCTATGATCGCCATCATTGTCAGAGGAGATTATATTACCGTAAGCATCAAAGACAAACTCATGGGTATTCCTCAATCCACGTGCAAAAACTTCAAAATCACTTCCATCAGGATTACTTCGAACTATAACACCTTGGTTTGGGTATTTATGGTTTACTCCATCCACAGTTGTGAGATTGGCACCGATATCACCAATACCCCAGTAAATTTTACCATCTGGGCCTTGGGTGGCACCGGACATTCCATGACCCCCAAAGCCAATATGTACAGCAAAACCCGTTGCAATACTTGTCTTCTCATCTAAAATTTTATCGCCGTTGGTATCTTTCAATCGATACATGTCCGGTCCAATACCAACAAAAACATCTTCATCCCTAACCAAGAGTGCGCCGGCAACATCATTTATTTCGTCATTAAAATCATTAAGTATTTGGGTGGATTTGTCTGCAATGCCATCACCATCAGAATCCTCTAGCATCCAAACTTCATCTTTTTCTACCGCCAAATCCTTCCAATCGTGAATAGAATCATTGTTCAAATCTGGAAACCAGCTATTTTCTTTGCTTTTTTCAGGTGCAAATGTCTCGCGTAAAAAGGCTCTTCTTTCCTCAACGGACTGTAATCCTATTGAAGCAGTCATCCAGTCCCGGTGTCCGCGGATATCAAATTCAGAATTTTTATTTCTATTGGATCGTGTTATATAAATTCTGCCTTCCTTGTCTACATCCATGGCAATTGGATCGGGAGCTAGTGAATCGGTTGCCCAGAGGTTTAACTTTAGACCATCTGCAACTATGGCCGAAATGCCATCTCGCGCTGTTTGGATTTTTTCCGTTATCGCAGTACTGTCTTCATAAATTACTACCGGCGTTTCTACTGGTTTTTTATTTTGACAGGAAATTAGGGTGATTAATAGAATAGCGAAAGTGGCTGGGAATTTAAAATAGAATCTCATATTGAATTTTATGATTTTGGAAGCCGTAAAATTAGTGAAAATGAAAATTAAAGATTCAACAATTATAGCAGGATTTTTATTTGTCTCCTACTTAAAATGTGAAATATTTAATTTTCTAACTAGATTTTCATCAAATACATGAATTTTACCATATTCTAATGGGAAAGGAAAGGGTGACATGAATTATATTTGAAACAACAATATAAAGCAACAGATTTATGAAATACAGAATTTTATTCTTATCCATTTTATTTTTTAGTTTTTTACCCGTTTTTGGTCAAGAAGGGCATCCTTTGGAAGGTAGATGGAATTTGACCATAAATCAGGAGGAATCAGAATTGCCCAGTTGGTTAGAAGTTATGCATTCGGGAAATAATACACTGATTGGAAGATTTACTTATGCTTTTGGAAGTGCGAGACCCGTTGCCGAAATTGAAAAGTTCGGAGATGTTTTTAAATTTGAAATTCCTCCACAATGGGAGCCGGGAGCTGCAAATATGGAATTCCAATTTAAAATGAATGGGAATGCCCTCGAAGGGAGCATGGTATATACCAATGGAAAAACGTACACCTGGACTGGAGAAAAAGCTCCGGAATTGCCTTATTATGAGGATTTTAAAATGGGTAAGAAGATAGATTTGTTCAATGGAAAAAACCTTGAAGGCTGGGAAATAAAGGATGGAAATCAATGGAAAGTAGTGGATGGTGTTCTAACAAGCGATAAGTCCGGTGTAAATTTGGTTTCCAAAGAAAAATTCAATGATTTTAAATTACATGTGGAATTTAAATATCCTGAAGGTAGTAATAGTGGATTGTATTTAAGGGGCCGCTATGAAGTTCAAATAGCCGATAATATTGGACTGCCTCCTTCATCCATTTATTTTGGCGGAGTCTATGGATTACTTTCTCCAAATGAAAATGTGGCAATGCAGGCAGGGGAGTGGCAGACTTACGATATAAGTTTAATCGGTAGAAGGGTTACCATAGAGGCAAATGGTATAACTGTAATCGCTGGTCAAAACATACATGGTATGACAGGCGGTGCTTTGGACAACAAAGAATCTGAACCAGGGCCTATTATGATTCAGGGCGATCATGGTCCGGTAGAATTTAGGGCAATAGAAATCACGCCAATCACAAAGAAATAAAAAAAAGCCTCCATTTTTGGAGGCTTTTTTTATTCTTCCCATGCTATATTGGAAATGAGTTCCAAGGCTTTTTTTTCTTCATCCCTATGTACATAGATTTCAGAAATATGGGGTAAAGGTGTACCGAAACCAGCTAAACGAGCCGATTCACTTTCGCTTTTTACGATAGGTTCTATACCACTGTCCTTAAGGATCTGTTCAATTCTGTTGCTTTTAGCGCTGTTTCCCCCAAATACTTTTATGTAATCTGTATTCATAATTTTTGACCTGTTACGGCTATTTATTTTCTAACTATTTCGAAAAGAAATCAAGCTTTTAAATCCAAGCTATAAAATTGCTAAAACAATTTACTCAATCCTTGAAATGATTCCTTTTAAATGAACATTAAAGTTACTTAAAGTTTGGCTAAGAATATCGATTTGTTCCTTTGCTTCGTCCCAGTTTTTTTGTTCGATAGCCTCTCTGACTCCCGGAAGGGTTTTAACCCCATATCCAGTGTAAAAACCAGGAGCATAAATTTGATGTTTGAACCAGGGTCTTCTAGGCAATCCTTCCTCGGAAGTGAGCATATGTTCGGCTTCCATCAACTTTTTATTAATGAAGAGTTTTTTATCCTTTGATAGGGTTCTAAAATCTAACTTATTAAACTTTTCAATTGTCATTTCAAGATTACTCAGTGCATTTTGTAAAGGAGAGAAATCTAAATAGGGAACTTTTTCCTTGGGTTTCGGGTTGTTATACTTTTTGGTTGGGTCCGATGCCAATTCATACGCATTCTTTTCAATTAGCATATTATGCTTTTCTACCGATGTCCGCATTTTTTCGGTTTCTTTCATTACTTCATCCAAATAGCCCGAAACCGTGGTATGCCATTGACTGAAGTTTAATGGAATTATATCCGCATTTGCCAATCTTAAAGTAATACGCCCAGCCGTATTGGCCAAAGCAACTCCATAAGCAAATTCAGGATCTTTAAATCTTTTGTAATGGGGATAAGTATCATAGATAGTGTGATACTCTCCACCTGAATTTTCACCTCCGAACCTTAAATTAAGAGCTGCAATTCCTGCATGCTGTATGAAGGGGGTATAATCTGAGCCCGAACCTAATGCGTAAAGTTCAAAAGAATCATTTCCACCATTCACCAAATCTCTGGCTATTCTTCTTTCCTTAACCGAAACTTTGGTCTGCGGATCAGTAACCGCACCGGCAACTTCACTAACCATGGCCTGTAAGGAATGAGAACCTCCAGCCCCCAAAAACCCTCGACCATTACCATCTGTATTGATATAAGCAACGACTTTTTCCTGTAATTCCTTTTTATGGTCCTCTACCCACTCCGTTGATCCAATTAGCCCTGGTTCTTCGGCATCCCAAGCACAATATACAAGTGTCCTTTTGGGTTTTTTTCCATTTTTTGCCAATTCGCCGACGGCACGAGCTTCTTCCATTAGGGCTACCATACCGCTAACTGGGTCATTTGCTCCGTGAACCCAAGCATCATGATGATTTCCTCGCATTACCCATTGGTCTGGAAAATCAGTTCCCCTCATTGTAGCAATTACATTATGTGCAGGAACTAGTTTCCAATCAAACTTCAATTTAAGGTGGACCTTTGCAGGTCCCGGCCCAATATGATAGGTAATTGGTAATCCACCGCGCCATGATTGGGGAGCGACAGGTCCTGCCAAAGCAGCCAATAGCGGTTGGGCATCTTCATATGAAATTGGTAGTACAGGTATTTTAGTTATTGTTGGTGCGTCTTCCCTGTCTAACCTCTTGGCTTCTTTCGTTGCCCCATAACCAGGGGTAAGCACATCACCGGGATAGGTTGGCATGTCCATGACCGAACCACGTTGAACTCCCGTTTTATTTTTAAAAGCTCCTTCTGGGTAGACATCGCCACGGCCATAGCCGTCATCTTGTGGATCTGAATAAATGATACATCCAATCGCCCCATTTTCGGCAGCTAATTTAGGTTTGATTCCCCTCCAACTGCCTTGGTATTTGGCAATTACAATTTTACCCTTAACACTTATGCCCAGTTTTTCAAGTTTCTCATAATCTTTGGGAATACCATAATTAACGAAGACTAATTCGGCCTCGACATCTCCATCTTTGGAAAAGGCGTTGTAACTGGGTAATAAAGCATCACCTTGTGCGGTGAAAGGATCCCCTTCGACGGGTACGGCAGTAAGTTTGGCTTTGTAAGTAGTAGGGCCAGTCAGCTCTAGCACCCTTTCCGTGGGATATGGAAAAAGAATATGGTAAGTTTCTATTTTGGCATCATATCCCCAAGACTTAAACTGGTCCCTAATCCATTTGGCATTTTCCTCTCCGAATTTAGTTCCCACCCAATGAGGTTCTGCAGACATTTTTTGTATCCAATTATCAATATTGGAAGCTTCAAGTTTTTCTTCGAATTCTTTTTCAAGTTTTTGTTGCTCGTTTCCACTGTCTTCTGTAAAACCAATGATAGGACTTTGGGCATTGACCGAATTCAAAATTAGAATTGAAAATAGTAGTAGTGTAAAATATTGTTTCATAATGTTGATTAAAGAAATTGAAATGAAGTTAATTAATAATTTTAGATTGGAAAGAACGGTATTATTCTTTTTAGTTCAATAGTGTTCCATGCGCGAACTTTGACTATTAGTCTTAAATTTTAAACTCGAATTTTACGATATGATCATAGAACCTATAAAAAGTGGTGTCCTATTTTTAATCAATATGTATGGTCTTACCGGACTTTGAACTTTCAACCGAGGCCTGCAAAATTTCCATTGTGATCATATTATTTTCCAAAGTATATGGACCATAAGGTTCTAGTTCCAAGGAACCATTAATAACTGAAGCAAACACAGAAAATGGATCATCATAAGGTCTAGGTCGGTCATTAAATAATAGGGTTTCTTCAGTAAAACTGCTGTACCCCGTAGATATTCTTATTCTTAATTGGTTGGCATTATCCGAATAAATGGCTCCATTTTCCCCAAACAATTCCATATCCTTTCTTCCAATTGGCCAATTCCACGAAGGTTCCAGTATTGCCATGGTACTGTTATAGGTAAGTATGATAGTTGCATCATCATCAACATTGGGATTGTTTTCTGCTTGTAATTGTTGCGTTACGGCGGTAACTGTCTTTGGTTTTTCTCCATTCTTTAACCAAGTCATTAAATTGGCCCCATAACAACCAAAATCCATTATTGCCCCACCGCCATTTAGATTTGGGTCTGTTAGCCATTCCAAAAACTCAGGGGATACCCCAATTTTCTTAGGGCCCTTATGACCATCTCGAATAATCACTTTTCTTAAATCCCCAATTTTTTCTTCTTCCAACAAATTTTTGGCTTTAAAATTGGTTTCATACCAGGAGGTTTCATAGTTCGTAAGCACATGAATATTGTATTTTTTTGCTAAAGCCTCAATTTTCCGGGCATCTTCTAAACTAATGGCTAGTGGCTTTTCTACCATAACATGAACTCCTTTTGGGGCACAGGCCTCTACTACAGCTAAATGTTCCTTTATGTTACCAAAGGCTGCAACAGCGTCCGGTTTCGTAGATTTTATCATTTCTTCCATACTATCAAAAACCATATCCATGGAAAAACCATATTGTTTGGAAAGTCTTTGGGCCAACTCCTTATTCTGCTCTACGATACCCACCATGTTGATATCCGAATGAGGTCCGCGGCCTAAAATCCAACCAACATGTCCATGTGTAAGTCCGGCGACACCTAACCTTAAAGTGGCTTCCTGAGCTATACTCGGGCTGACGAGATATAGAAAGATTATAGCAACGCATAGATTTTTCATAATTATCCAGTTTTCCTTAAATATACCAAACTTACGGGTAAGTAAAGACGTGTTCTTACCTTTAAAAAAAAAGATGCCAATCTGACATCTTTTGTTATAAATATTAATGTGGTTAAAAAATTAATAGGGACCAGGTTTTAGAATTCCATAGGAACCTCAATGACCAAGAACTTCGAAACTGTTTTAGCCTCTATGACAAAAGAATCAGTTTCCCAAATACCTAGTCCATCCCGTTTATTTAATTCCGTCTCATTGATATTCAATTCTCCATCCAAAACAAAAACATAGGCTCCGTTTCCTTCAGATTTAAATGAATAGGTATCAGAAGAACCTTCTTCGAAATCACCTAAATGAAACCATGCATTTTGATGTACCCATACTCCTTGGTCATCTGGGTTGGGTGAAAGTATCTGATATAATTTGTTTTTAATTTTTATGTCTTCAATAGAAATTTGATCATATCTTGGGGTAACATTTTTTTTATCGGGAAAAATCCAAATTTGTAAAAACTTGACTTGGGTATCCTTGTTTTTATTGTATTCACTATGCTCCACCCCGGTTCCTGCAGACATTACCTGAATATCTCCTTCCTTAATAATGGTTGAATTACCCATATTGTCCATGTGTTTCAAATCACCTTCCAAGGGAATTGAAATTATTTCCATGTTTTTGTGTGGATGTGTTCCAAAACCACGGCCTTCTGAAACGGTATCATCATTTAGAACCCTAAGTGCGCCAAAGTTCATTCGTTCCGGATCGTAATAATTGGCAAAACTAAAACTGTGATAGGAGTTTAACCAACCATGATTTGCATGTCCTCTGCTTTCTGCTTTATGTATTATCGTTCTCATATTGTTTCTATTTCCATTTTAGTCGTAAATCCATTAATTATTTACACCAGTTTTGTGTTTTAAAACAGAAATTAGGTGTTTTAGAAAGTACATACTTTTTACTCAATTGGAAAACAATAAACGAGGTCATTTGCGCTTCGTCGATTAAGTAAAATTAAAAGTTGTTTTCAACGTTAAGCAGAATAACAGATAAGCAATAAGTACTAGTAATGAAAATAAGTTCGTTTTTTTTATTTCTAAGTTTAAATGTATCCTTAATTTTTGCACAGGACTTTAACAATGCAGCAAAACATGTTGGGGCAGGAGTCGTTATTGGCGGTGTTGGAGGTTATACGGCGAACAAAATTTTTCCTGGACAAAGGGGCTGGACATGGGCTGGAGCTGTTGCCAGTAGTTTAGCGGCAGGTCTTGCAAAGGAAGCCTATGATAAATCTAATTCGGGAATATGGCAGACTGATGATGTGATGTACACCACTCTAGGAGGCGTTATTTCTGGATTAGCGTTGGAATTACTTTTTAAAAATACCTATCGTAGAAGTAGTAGGTCGGGTAGAAATCGTGGATGTTTGGTTGCCTACGAAAACAATTCGAATAACTCATTTCTTCCTTTGGTGAACGAAAATGGTTCAGGCAGTATTCAATCTGAAATACAAATCTCTTATTTTTTGGAGTAGCCCTATAATAATCCCCTGGCCTTAATCTCAAGGTATTTATTAATGGCTTTTATGGTCAGTTCCTCTGGTTTTGTTAAAACAGTCTGTATTCCATACTTTTCTAGTTCCTTTTGCATGAGTTTTTTATCCAGGGAAAATTTCTCTGCGATGCTTTTGTGATAAATAGCCTGTATATTTTCCGCATCAGTACTGATCAATTTTTCCAATTCGGAATTTTCGAAGAATATAACCACAAGCATATGTTTTTTGGATAAGGCCAAAAGATAGGGTAGCTGTCTTTTTAACGCGGAAATATGTTCAAAATTGGTGTAAAGCAAAAGTAGGCTTCGATGCGTTATTTTTCTTTTAATATGTCCGTAAAGCAATCCAAAGTCCGAGTCCGTAAAGCTATTTCCAATATTATAAAGTTTTTCTAGTATTGTATTTAAATGTGTAATTTTTTGAATAGCAGGCACGTAAGTTTCGATGTTCTTAGAAAATGCGATTAAACCCGTTTTATCGTTCCTTTTTAATGTTACATTGGAAAAAGCAAGACAACTATTAATTGCATAGTCTAATAGTTTTAATTCATTAAAGGGCATTTTCATAACTCTACCTGTATCTATGATGGAGTATACTGGTTGTGATTTTTCATCTTGATATTGATTTACCATTAATTGGCTCTGCTTTGCCGTGGCTTTCCAATTCAGTGTTCGGATATCATCTCCCTGAACATATTCTTTTATTTGCTCAAATTCCTGGGTATGGCCAATCTTCCTAATTTTTTTCAGACCTACGGAAGAAAGTCTATTGCTGATCGCCAAAAAATCGTATTGCTGCATCTGAATAATGGAGGGATATACCGGTACCATTTGGTCTTTTTGGAACATGAATTTCCGTTTTACAATTCGTAAGGGAGATGAGGCAAAAACGATTAAGTTTCCAAATACATACTCTCCACGGTCCACTGGTCTGACTTCATAATCGAATTGCTTTTTATCACCTTTTATAATTGAGCTTTCAAAGTTGAAGTCCCTTTTTTGAAATTGAACGGGAAGTTCATCTATAATCGAAACATGGGTTTTAAAACCATATCGGGTTTCAAAGAATATTTTTATAGGATTAATATCACTATTGGATAGTTTTTTTGGGAGTTTCCTTTCTGCCTTTATTCCGGTCCCTGTTGCATACAATAGAAAGACATCAAATAGAAATAGGCCAATTAATAAAAGTGTAAGTAGCCAAGCAATTGGGTAAAGGAACTTAATCCAATAAGACAGCACAAAACAGCCTGCTAGGACGGAGATGTACCTAAAGAAAACGTTATTGATATAAAAGGACCTTATAAAGTTCATTTATCTTGGAATTTCTACACTCTCAATAATCATTTGGATTACGTTTTCTGTGGACATTCCCTCCATTTCACGCTCCGGGGTAAGGATTACTCTGTGGTTTAGCACAGGGACCAATGCTTTTTTAACATCTTCCGGAGTTACAAAATCCCTTCCGTTTATTGCCGCAAAAGCTTTGGCACTATTGAGGGCGGCAATTGAGGCCCTGGGGGAACCTCCCAGATACAGATGAGGATGGTTTCGCGTTTTTGAAACTACTTCGGTGATATATTTGAATATTTTTTCCTCGACCAGAATTTCCTGTATTTGTTCTTTAAAAACCTGCAATTGCTTAGGGTCTAGAATATCCTTGATCATAGTTTGTGGAAGCGACCCTTTTCTTTCATGGTGCGTTTTTAATATCAAAACCTCCTCGGTAGGTTTGGGGTAGGATATTTTTATCTTAAATAGAAATCTATCCAATTGTGCTTCTGGAAGGGCATAGGTGCCTTCCTGTTCTATGGGATTTTGGGTCGCAAGTACCATAAAGGGCGAAGACATCGAATAGGTGATGCCGTCCATGGTTACTTGCTTTTCCTCCATTGTTTCAAACATAGCGGCCTGTGTTTTTGCAGGGGCCCTGTTAATTTCATCGATAAGTATAATATTGGAGAAGATAGGTCCTTTCTTAAATTCGAAATCCGATATTTTTGCATTGAAAACCGATGTTCCAAGAATATCACTTGGCATAAGGTCAGGGGTAAACTGGATTCTGCTGAAACCTGTTTTCAATGTTTTTGCAAAAAGTTTCGCGGTAATGGTTTTGGCAACTCCGGGGACTCCTTCAATTAAGACATGGCCATTTACCAAAAGGGAAACTATTAATAGCTCTATGAAATTTTCTTGCCCTACGATAACTTTTGCAAGTTCCTTTTTTATATCACCTACGGCCTTTTGGAGATTAGCCAAGGGAATTCTATTATCAAAGTGTAGATCATCTGTATTTTCATCGTTATTTTCCATCACTATCAGATTTAAATTTTTGAATCAATTTATTAAGTTTTATGAGTTGACTTTCAGACACTAAGGGACTATTCCTAAGCTCATCCATGAAGTTGAAAAGTGTTTTTGTTTCGCCTATGGTATTTCCGCTTCTGCCCGATATTTTCTTATAAAATTCATCTTCTTGGGATATGTTGGTCAAGTAATATCGACTTTTAATGTAATTAAGGAAATAGTTGATTTTGTGTTCAGCGATTGAATTTCTATCGCCCTTTTCAAAGTACATATCCGATATCGTCCTTGTAAAGGCCATTGTCTGGTTCTGTAAAGGTTTCACCACGGGAATAGGTCGTTGTTTTCTCTTGCCTTCAAAAATGATGTAGATTAACCCGCCAATTAGGATTAGATAATAGGCCCATTTAAGCTCTTTCGTATTTAGAAAGATATACATTGGAGAGGTATAAAATGCTTTTCCACTTTTATGATAATTGTCCATGTAAATCTTTTCTCTATTGTGAAAATAGGAGAACAGCCCGGCAGTATAGTCTTTGTTGTCTTTTTCTAATATGAAATAGTTGGTGAATGCCTTTGGAAAAGTAGATAAAATTATTTCTCCTTTCCCAAATGGTCTTTTTACTGCCGTAATATTTTCTATATATTCTTCGGGTTTGTCTTTGGGTGTTTGAACAGTAGCTAATACCGACATTTTTACGCTATCTATTTCATTAAATACGGTGACGTAGTTTTCTTTTTCATAAGTAAATGGTTGTTTCCCTTTTAGCATAGGGTTCACCAATTGATGTTCTTGTTTTTGGGCTACCTCAAATCCTCCGTATACAACTCCTGTTTCAAAATTTAGTGTATCCCTAAATTTTTTCTCAAAACTTTCAGAGGCTATAAATAGGGTATTGCCCAGTGCCGTCCAATTTAGCAAACGGTTTAACTCAGCCTTTTCAAAGGAAACGTCGTTGTTAACAAATACATATATTCCATTTAAGGAATCATTGTTAGAAAGGAATTCATAAGGAGGTAAATACACCTGTTGCACTTTTTCCTGAAATAACTGATTTTCTATAAGTTCATTTGCCACAAAGGTGCCGTAGGGGATTTTATGAGTTCTAACATAAGACTCGAACCAGTTTATATTTTTTGGTTTGCTATATTGTAAAAGCATGAGTCCTGCGATAAGGATAAGAGCTGTGATGATATAAGGAAGCCCTTTTTTACGCATTGTATAGTACTTTTTTTAGAGCAACAAAAGAAGTAACCACTCTATTAAATTTCGGTTCATCCAATGGAAAATCCCCATACCAAATGTAATTATAGAAACGTGTAATTGCGCTGAAAGAGTCCTGTAGTTTGGCCTCGGAAATTTCCGTTAAATAGTCCTCATTGGTCTTTTGTAATTCCCATTTTATAATATCCTTATCCGTCATTAACTGAAGAATCAATAAGTAATAATATCGTATCGCCAAACGGTAGTCATTATCAGATAAGGCTTTTTCAATGAGAGACTCAATATTTTCATTTTTGATAATATGCTCTTCTTCGGACAAGCTGACCAAGGCCTGATTTTTTCGAGCATTCTTAATGGATCTCGAGTTTATGTTGAGAAAAAACTTTATTAAAATAAAAATAAGAACACCCAGAAGTAAATAGGGCAAAATACTTAAGAACGAATTAAAGGCTCCGGTAGCTTTTTCAATACCAAAGATCCATTCAAAGATTTTCATTAAAACACCACCAAGCCAATTTTTAAAGGAAACCCACCAATCCGGATCTGTTTTTTTAACTATTTCATAATCGAATTTTGGATCGTTTTTAAAAACCTCTAAGTCGGATTCCTCGATAGTTTCCGTCACTATTTCGGTGGTGTCATACTTGACCATAAGGGAATCCTGCTGAGCAAATAGTAAGTTGCCCATTAACGCAAAGATTGTCCACATGATCTGTTTTGTCATGTTATTCTTCTGATGATTTGCCCAAACTTTCTATGCGTTCAAAAGTTCCGGTAAAATTCTTCTTTTCGTTGAGGTTAAAATAAATCAATGCAGTAGCAATTATACTTATAAGGTTTAAAAGAAACTGTGCAATTGTACTTATTACATTAAAAAGAATATAGAAGGGGTCCGTGGTCGCATTAAGTACACTTTCCGCATCCATTTCTCCTGAAAATATCCCCATTTTTAGCCACTGGTAAATAACCGTGGGAATTGAAAATGCCAATGCGGCAATATATAGAATGATCCCTATAATAAAAAGTGTGGCGAAGGTAATCCACCATTCATCCTTTACTAATTTAAATCCTTCATTGTAGGCATCCGTTGGCCCCATTTTATCAAAAACCATAATACTGAAAGAAAGGACCAAGGGTACGTAGAGATAAATACCAGGAATAATACATAAGATGAAGCCAACAAAAAGGGAAAGACCTACTATAATTCCAAGTCCGATAAAACTCCAAAAACTACCATATACTTCTTTTTTTATGGTTTCAAAATCGGTTTGCCCTTGGCCTGCATTATAGGATTTTATATAGTGTAGAACGGTAGATTGTGACATGGTGTAGACCGCAATTATAGATAAGATGTATACAAGTCCGACGATAAACATTGTCGCTATGCCGGCTGCATCGTTATCTGTTTGTATAATCATGAAATTAACGTTGTTACCTATAAAGTATATGTAAGCTACCAAGGCAACGATCATAACAGCCAAAAAAGGACCAACAATCTTAAAAAATGTACCAAAAAAGGGTTTGAACTCGGCCCTTAAAAAGGCAAAAGTATCGGAAAGGATTTCGCCTAGCTCTCGTTGTTTTTTCAACTCAATATAATTCGGCTTCATGCTTTTTACGGATTTGGTATGGATATATAACGTAGTAAAAAAGTATTAGTGCCAAAGAACCTAAAATAATTAGAACAGCTAGCCAGTCGGGCATTTCGGTATGCCGGGTTACAAAGCCCTCCAAAAATCCTGCTACTATAAAAAAGGGTACGGTACTTACCATTATTTTAAGCCCACTCTTTACTCCTCTTTTAAAAGATTCCAATCGGGTATAAGTTCCTGGAAAAAGCATCCCGTTGGCCAAAACCAGACCGGCACATCCTGCAATTATAATTACCGAAATCTCTATCGTGCCATGTATCCATATCGTGCGCACAGATTCCCATAAAAGTCCTTTTTCGTAAAAAAAGTATTGAAAACTCCCCAACATAATGCCATTTTGAAGCATTACCATGAGCGTTCCTACACCTAATAAAATTCCATAAACGAAAGCCATTAAAGCTACCCTGATATTATTAATGGTAATACCCAAGAACATATTGAATTCTCCCATTTGTTTGTAGACGGCCATAGGGTCACCCTTTTCTATATTTTCCAAGGTCATGTTCACATAGGCATCACCCAAAATAGAACGCACAAAATCTCCTTCGTTGGCCGCTGAATAGGCACCCACAAATGAAAAAAAAAGAAAAACCAAAAAAGCTATTAAAAGTTCTCTATGAAATTGTTTGAACATTAAAGGGAATTCGCTTTTCCAAAATGCGATAATTCTGTTCTTGGGCTCCCTTTTGGTCTTGTAAATTTGCTGATGTGCCTGTGAGGCCAAAGAATTCAAATAAAACTCCGTATTGCTAGAAGGATAGAAGGTTTTGGCGTAGCTGAGATGATCAGTGACCTCTATATATAAATCGGACAATACATTCGGCTCCAGATTCGTTTTGTTAGCCAAAGCGCTTTCAAAAGTTGACCATTTGTCCTTATTTTGCTTTACAAAGGCTGCTTCGCGCATTAACTACTTGGTTTATACCAAAGAAACAAAAGAATGGAACAATTTCAAATAGAAACTGCTCAAAATATAAGCATTGCTCAAAACACGGCACACCTTGGTGATCGCATGCTGGCTTACATAATAGATTCACTCATAATCGTTATCTATTATGTTCTTATGATATGGGTGCTGTTGGCATTGGATGTAGACCCCGGAGATCAGTGGGCTATATATATGCTGTTAAGTTTACCAGCTTTTTTATATTATTTATTGTTGGAAACTTTTATGGATGGCAAGACTATAGGTAAAAGTTTTTTAAAGATTAGAGTGGTAAAGTTGGATGGTACCAAGCCTGTATTTTCCAGTTATTTTATTCGATGGATTTTACGGATTCTTGATATTATGCTGAGCTCCGGTGGTGTTGCCGTTTTTACCATTCTAATTCGTGGAAAGGGACAAAGGGTAGGCGACATTGCTGCAGGGACAACAGTAATAAGTGAAAAAAGAAAAGTGTTTTTGAAGGATACGCTTCTAAGGGATGTACCCGAGAATTATACTCCAAAATTTCCCCAAGTCACGGTTTTTAAAGATAGTGAAATGCAGACCATTAAGAATTTGTTCGATAACGCGAAGCGAAATGGAAATCATCGCGTAATATTGTCCTTGAATAATCGGATAAAAAAAGTGACCGATATAACCAGTGATTTGCAACCCATGGAGTTTGTAGATATTGTAATTAAGGATTACAGCTATTACACCCAACAGTATTAATACATGATATATACAGTAATCGATATTTTAGGTACCATTGCCTTTGCGATATCCGGTGTATTGGTCGCCATGGATAAACGTTTGGATGTATTTGGAGTGTTTATCATTGCCTTTGTTACAGCTGTTGGTGGAGGAACATTGCGTGATGTTCTCGTAGGAAGTACCCCAGTTGGATGGATGACCCAACCCAATTATATTGTCATTATATTAATTACTGTTATATTTTCCATTCTATTCGTTGGACGTTTAAAATATTTTAGAAAATCCCTTTTTTTGTTCGATACCATAGGTATCGGGTTATATACAATGATTGGAATTCAAAAAGGTCTGGACGCAGGTTTGCTCCCAATTATGTGTATTGCATTGGGAACCATGACCGCTTGTTTCGGAGGTGTTATTCGTGATATTCTTTGTAACGAAATACCTGTTATTTTTAGAAAGGAGATATATGCAACTGTTTGTATATTGGGCGGAGGCATTTATTTTGTAATGCTTCAGTTCCCTATGAATTCTGTTATTGCCTATGTAACGGCAATTCTCTGTATTATAATAATGCGATTGTTAGCGGTAATATTTAAAATTTCCTTGCCCAATATTTACCCCAAGGCGAAGTAATTATTCGATAACTTCTGCTTTTGTAATGTATATGTTCTGAGAGGGCCAATCTCCTTTGCCAACAGGTTGGGCATTTATCTTGTCTACAACGTCCATACCTTCTATTACACGTCCAAAAGGGGTAAAGTCGCCATCTAAATGATAGGATCCTGGGTCTGTAACTACAATGAAAAATTCGTATGGTGATGCCAACATGTGGGGGTTGTCTATTTCGCTACTAGGCATGGAAATGGTTCCTCTATCATGTTTATACCCTTTTCTCGTGTCCGGAGGTAGTAGGTACCTACCAATATCACCCCTCTTTTTTGCTGTTTTTTTATCGTCGGAATTTCCACCTTGAATAATGAAATCTTTTACTACCCTATGGAATTGAGTATAGTCAAAATATCCTTTTCTGGTCAGATAAATAAAATTGGCCTTATGATAAGGTACGTTGTCGTACAATTGAATTACAAAACTCCCAAAGTCAGTTGTTATTTTAACTTTATCGGCTTCTAAGTCTTTTTGATAGTCGAAGAAAAAATCGATGGCATTATCCTCTGTAAGTACAAATTCATCCTTTTCTTGCTCATCATTGGTTTCTTTTTCAGCAACCTCGATAGAATCAATTTCTTTTATTTCTTTATTTGGTTTAGTTTCAGATTTCTTGGGGTTATCTTTGCATCCAATAAACGGTGTAGCAATAAAAAGTAAAAAGTAGTAGCAAGTCTTTAAGCGCATGGATTTCAGCATTTTTGAGCAACGGATTTCAAAAATAAAGGATTTACCACTTCCAGGCGAAATTTCCCATTATAAAATGGCGCCTGATTTTCGGATAAAGGAGTTAAGGGAAGGCAAAATTGTAAATAAAAATCCTCGGAAAGCAGCTGTAATGGCGCTCTTCTATCCTGGTTTAGATAACAGGACCCATCTATTATGCATCCTTAGAAAGACCTATGAAGGGGTACACTCCAATCAGGTAGCACTCCCTGGAGGGAAAGCTGAAAAAGAAGATGGGAGTTTAAAAATCACCGCCTTAAGGGAGACTTACGAGGAGGTAGGGGTAAACCCCAAAGATGTGGAAGTTTTGCGGACTATTTCCGAGGTATATATTCCTCCTAGCAATTTTGAAGTCCAGCCCTTTATAGGGCTTTACCAAAAGCCTAAACCCTTTAAAATTCAAGAATCGGAAGTAGCCTCGTTGCTTGAAATTTCGTTAGTAGACTTTTTGGAAGATATGAATTTGACAACTAAAAAATTAAGTACTTCCTATGCCAAAGAAGTTTCCGTACCCGCCTTTAAATTAAACGATTATATAATTTGGGGTGCCACGGCTATGATGTTGAGCGAGATTAAAGATCTTTTAAAGCAAGTGTTGTAAGCAGTATTTAGTATTTTAGCGATTATGGGATTGTTTAAGAAGAACCCTTTTGGGCATAACCTTTTTTTGAAAAAATGGCTAATACGAGTATTGGCCGTTGTGTCCCATCAAAGGTATAAGCGATTTAATAAATTGGAGATCGATGGCTCGGAGATCATACGAAGTCTACCTGATGCTAACGTCTTATTTGTTAGTAACCATCAGACTTATTTTGCCGATGTAGTGGCCATGTTCCATGTATTTAATGCCAGTTTGAGTGGTAGGGAGGACTCTATTAAGAATTTGGGATATATCTGGCAGCCCAAACTGAATATGTATTATATCGCGGCCGCAGAAACCATGAAAAAAAGTTTACTCACAAAGGTTTTGGCCTATGCAGGTTCCATAAGTGTTGAAAGGACATGGAGATCCGAAGGTAAGGAAGTGAACCGTCAGGTGAAAATGAGCGATATTTCCAATATAGGGAAAGCTTTAAATGATGGATGGGTCATAACATTTCCCCAAGGAACCACAACACCTTGGAAACCCTTAAGAAAAGGTACCGCGCATATTATTAAAAAATATAAACCTATCGTAGTACCCGTAGTCATAGACGGGTTCAGAAGGTCTTTTGATAAAAAAGGGCTAAGGGTAAAAAAGAAAGGTATTTTGCAGTCTATGGTCATAAAGGAGCCATTGGATATAGATTATGAAAATGAAACGACCGAATCCATCATAGAAAAATTGGAATATGCCATTGAACAGCATCCATCTTTTCTAAAAGTGATTCCTAAGGATGAATTATTGGCCTATGAAGAGGAGAATCAAAAAAGGAGATGGCGTACCAGTTAAATTTCCAATTGTTTCAACTCCCGGTAGTTTTTCTTGAGTTTTCTTAATAAAAGTCCATAAAGTAAAAAGTACACACCGCCCATAAATAGTACAAGAAAGCTTCCAAAACCACCAATACTGAGCATTAGTGTTAGCCTTAGCTTTTCAGGGGAAATATTTTGTAACCCCTCCCTTAAATGTGGAAAGGCATCAGCTATGTTATCACTTAGAAAAACGCCTATTACCATGATGATGATGGTAACCATTATACTGGATAATGAAAAGATTATCCAATGCTTTACGGTTCTTCTGGTCTTGATAATTTTTTTCATTAGATTTCTAGCATCTTCCAGGACAGAAATCTCCTTAAACCTTTTATAGAACTGGAAAATAAAGTAGATAGCGACGACATAGCTAATGATTGAGGCTACCAATAGATACTTGGAAATCCCAATATTTTCATAAAAGGCTATTCCATCCTTCATTGGTGGAAGAAGATAAAGGAGTTGTGGAAGTACAAATTCCAGAATACTAATAATCAATATCCATTTTACGATGGAAGATGATTTTTTCCATATCATTTTGTGAATTTCCGAATAGGACAGCTTGGGCAGGTTTGCTTCATTTTTCTGCCAATCCCTTTTTAATAAGTCTAACTCATCCGTCATAACCTAGGGGTTCAAAATAGTTCTTAATTTTGTTTTGATACGGTTCATTTTTACACGAGCATTCACTTCTGTAATACCTAAAGTTTCCGCTATTTCCGTATAGTTTTTGTCCTCCAAATACATAAAAACCAAGGCCTTGTCAATATCTCCTAATTGTCTTACGGCCTTGTACATCAATTTCAATTGTTGTTCTTCGGTTTCGTCATATTCATCGGCCTTTATCTTAAAAATGACCGACTCATAATCTTGCGTAGCTATTCTTCTTTTGGATTTTCTGTATAATGTAATGGCTGTATTAAGTGCTACTCGGTACATCCATGTGCTAAACTTTGCCTCACCTCTAAATTTGGGATAGGCCTTCCATAATTGAATAGTTATTTCCTGAAACAAATCCTTATGCGAATCTTTGTCATTTGTATATAACGTACACACTTTATGGACAATATTTTGATTGTCCTGGAGCTCTGTCACAAACTTATGTTCCAGTTCTTTATTCACTAATGGTTGGTTGTTGTTAAGGTATTAGTAGTGTGTAGTTCACTTTTGTTACAAAAGAATGAATTAAATGAAATAAAAGAGTGCACGCGACCGGCTAATGTATTTCTTTTGGGTTTATTTCTATTAGTTTCTATAGTCCAAGGCTGGCTCTCTATCTCCAAGAAGTGGAATGTATTCAAAATCAGGCCCGCGCTTTTCGATAAACTCCTTTTTTGCGTTCTCCACCAATTTTTTATCGTAGAAAAGGTCAATAGCCGTTAAGGTCAGGGCTTTTGCGGCAACCATCATACCTTTTTTACCTATGGAAGTTCCTCCAGCAGCCACGGCTTGCCAACTGTGCGCTGGAGTACCTGGGACCCAAGTAGCTGCACTCATACCTACGGTAGGCACCGTAAAGCTAACATCCCCAACATCGGTGGAACCCCCTGGTTTTGCTTCCGTTTTGTAAGGCTGAACGTTTTTTGCGATACTGAGATCTGCTTTTTCCTTACCCAAGGATTTCGCAATTTTATCGGCAAATTCTTTTTCCTCTGGGGTATAATCGAACCCTCCCACTTCGGATAGGTTATCGTGCATTACCTTTTGTAGGGTGAGATTGGGTAGTAATTCATGAACACCACCTAGCATTTCATAGTCCATGGTCGTTCCTGTTCCTAAAGCTGCACCTTCAGCAGCTTTTACGATACGATCAAAAATATCTATGACAACATCTCGGGTATTATGTCTAGCGTAGTAATATACCTCTGCAAAATCTGGCACCACATTGGGTGCTTTTCCACCAGAAGTTATTACATAATGAATTCTTGCCTCGGATGGCACATGTTCCCTCATCATATTAACCATCATATCCATAGCCTCGACACCGTCCAAGGCAGAGCGACCTTGTTCTGGCGCCGCCGCTGCATGGGCAGAAAAACCATGGAATCTAAATTTAGCGGATTTATTAGCGAGAGCGGCTCCGGCATTTGCGGAATTTTGTGAACCGGGATGCCAGTGCAGGGCGATATCAACATCGTCAAAAACACCGGCCCTGACCATATAAACCTTTCCAGAACCACCCTCTTCCGCAGGTGTACCATAAAACCTAATGGTTCCCTGCTTTTTATTAGCATCTATCCATTCTTTTGTAGCAATAGCTGCTGCCGTAGAAGCCGTACCAAACAAATGATGGCCACAGGCATGTCCGGCTGCTCCTCCGGCCGATTTTTTCTCTGCTACCGCTTCTTGTGAGAGTCCGGGGAGAGCATCATATTCTCCCATAATCGCTACTACAGGGCTTCCACTACCATATTCTGCAATAAAAGCCGTAGGAATACCGGCGACTCCTTTTTTAATTGTAAATCCGGCATCTTCTAGTGTTTTTTGTAATAGGGTGGAACTTTTTTGTTCTTGGTAGCCCATCTCAGCCAAATTCCAGATTTGTTGAGAAATATCACCGTACATTTCGCTTTTGGTATCTAAGGATTTTAAAACGTCTTTTTTTGTTTTTTGTGAGCTTAAGGTAAGTACGGAAGTACATAGGCTTATGAACAATAAAGTTGATTTTCGCATTCTAGAGTGGTTTTTGAGTTAGCCCTTAAAGTTACTAAAAACGGTATATTCTTTTCCAAAAGAAGCCTGTTTGTTTAATTTTACAGCTTACTTTTATATTTATGAATATACCTAGGTCCAATTACCCCAGAATAGTAATTATTGGCGGAGGCTTTGGGGGGATTTCCTTAGCTGAAAAACTAAGAAAGCAAGAAGTACAAGTAGTGCTTTTGGACAAGAATAACTATCACACTTTTCAACCTTTGTTATATCAAGTTTCTACGGGAGGTCTTGAACCCGATTCCATTGCCTACCCTTTGCGTAAGGTGCTTAATGGTTATAAAAATGCTTTTTTTAGACTTGCCGAAGTCACCGAAATAATGCCCGAAAAGAGGATGCTGCAAACATCCATTGGCGAATTGTCCTATGACTATCTCGTTATTGCCACTGGGTCCGAAACCAACTTTTTTGGAAATGATGAACTTGAAAAACACGCCATGGCCATGAAGTCGATTCCTCAATCTTTGAACCTTAGAAGTTTGATTTTGGAGAATTTTGAACAGGCATTGTTGACGGATGAATACCATGAACGTAATGCACTAATGAATTTTGTCATTGTCGGTGGAGGCCCTACTGGTGTGGAATTGGCAGGTGCCCTTGCTGAAATTAAAAAAGGAATTTTACCGAAGGATTACCCGGATTTGGATACGCGGAGGGCGCAGATAAACATAATCCAGGCAAGGGACCATCTTTTGGATGCTATGAGCGAAAAGGCCTCAAAAAAGGCGGAGGACTTCTTGGAAGAATTGGGAGTTCAGGTTTGGAAGAATGTTAGAGTAACTTCATACGATGGAAAGACGGTACGTACAAAGACGGATCTTACATTTGAAACGGCAACCTTAATTTGGGCCGCAGGGGTCAAAGGAGCGACGATTAAGGGTATTGATGCGAAAGAACTTATTGCTGAGGGGAACCGAATTAAAGTTGATGAGTATAATCGGGTCATTGATCATCCAGAAATATTTGCTATTGGAGATATTGCCTGTATGCAGAGCGAAGAGGCCCCAAAAGGACATCCCATGATGGCTCAACCTGCCATTCAACAGGGAAGAAATTTGGGAGAAAATTTGATACGATTGGTTAATGAGAAGCCACTAAAACCTTTTGTCTATAAGGACAAGGGTAGTATGGCAACGGTTGGTAGAAATAAAGCTGTGTGTGATTTAAAAAACATCAGATTTCAAGGAGTTTTTGCCTGGTTTGTTTGGATGTTTGTTCATCTGTTCTATTTAATCGGGTTCAAAAATAGGGTAGTGGTCTTTATAAACTGGGTCTATAATTATATACGATTTGATCGTGAGGCAAGATTGATTATACGCCCCTATAAAAGAGATTACCATCAGTTTAAGGATTGATTGGGATTCTTGTGATTTACTTCCTTGGGTGATATTTGTTCATAATGTCTGCCAAATGTGTACGGTCAACATGCATATAAACTTCTGTAGTAGTAATGCTCTCATGGCCAAGCATTTGTTGAATGGCCCTTAGGTCAGCGCCATTTTCTAGCAAGTGAGTTGCAAATGAATGTCTAAATGTATGTGGACTAATATTTTTTTGAAGACCAATTTTCTCTGCCAAATCCTTAACGATGGTAAAAACCATGGCTCTGGTAAGTTGTTTACCTCTTCTATTTAAAAACAAGGTATCCTCAAAACCTTTCTGAATGGTTTGGTGAACCCGAACTTCATCTCTGTAAATGTCAATATACTTTTTGTTTACCTCACTGATTGGAACATAGCGTTGCTTATCTCCCTTTCCGGTTACTTTAATAAAATCTTCATCGAAAAAGAGATCGGAAAGTTTGATGCCAATAAGCTCCGATACACGTAATCCACATCCATAAAGAGTTTCTAGCATGGCCCTATTGCGCTCTCCTTCAGGCTTACTTAAGTCGATATGTGTAATAAGTTTATTTATTTCTTCTTCAGAGAGTGTATCTGGTAGTTTTCGTCCAACCTTCGGGGCTTCAATTAAGTCCAATGGGTTGTCTGCTCTATAATCCTCAAAAACTAAATAATTGAAAAAACTTTTAAGGCCCGATATAATTCTTGCTTGCGAACGAGGGTTTACTACTTTGGCAACTTCATAGATAAATTGCTGAACAATTTCCTTTGAAATCTTTATGGGTGAGTCATCTATTTGATGGTTGGCAAGGTAAATCATTAATTTTTCAACGTCCCACTTGTAATTTTTTATGGAGTTGTTTGCCAACCCACGTTCTAATTTTAAATAATGTTCGTAGTCTCGTAAGGCGTGTTCCCATTTCATATTTAAAGATACATTTTATCTTTAATCGAGGTTTTTGTTTTCAAAGGAGAATATTTGATTTTTTTGAATTAATCCAGATTATGAAAGATTCATATCTTTGATATAGCAACCATTAAACATTATAAAAATGAAAAAAGTAGTACTGATGGTATCCTTATTGATTTTGGGATGCTACTCGATAACAGCCCAAGACGACATGCGTTTTGGAGCTAAAGCAGGATTTAATATCTCATCCTTGGGAGGAGATGCTAATTTAAGTTATGATCCAAAAGCAGGTTTTCATGTTGGAGGAGTATTAGAGATACCTTTTAGCGATGAACTCATGATACAGCCCGAAGCATTAATATCCCTACAGGGAAGTGGTGGGTTTTTTCAAGATGACCTAAATTTTTGGTACTTAAATGTTCCCGTTATGGCCAAATACAATGTATGGGATGAATTGTACGTTGAGGCTGGGCCTTATTTAGGTTTGTTGTTGTCCAATAATGTAGACCGTAATATTTCTGGTACCGGGGCAAGTTTTGATAACACTAATGGTCTTGATCTTGGTTTGGGTATTGGAGCGGGATATAGATTAGATGAAAATTTCTATTTCCAAATACGATATTCCACCGGATTTATCAATGTAATTGAGGACGTAAATTCTAAAAATAGGGTATTCGCGGTTTCAGCCGTTTACTTTTTGTAAAAACAAAGAGAATTAAGGAAAGGCGAAAGATATTCTTTCGACTTTTTTTATTAAAAAATGCCTGAGAATTTAATTTATTGAATATTTTGTTTAACAACTTACCCTGAGAATCAGTGACTTTACCACCAAATATTGAACGGTGACAACTAAAAACTAGACGGTTGTTAATTTGAGGTTAAGTTTACGGTCTAATCAACAATTAACAAGTAATGAAAGGTTTAGTAGCAGTAATGTTTTTCTTGGGAATGGGTTTTTACGGTACTTCACAGTATGTGGATCGTACAAACTTTAGAGCCGGACTTGTAGGCGGTATAGTAACAGGAGACTATTCTGAGGACTATAGTTTGAATTTAGGCTTGGATATTTACCAACATTGGGGGGTGTCTAGAGAAATAGATTTGGGTTTAACCACAGGTTTCAGCAATGCATTTGGAGAAAAGCAAACGATTACAAATGGCGGGCTAACCGCTGAAACCGAATTTGATAATATTCAATTTATTCCAGTTGGTGGTTCATTTCGGATTTACCCAACCTCGGGCTTTAAATTTGGTGGAGATGTGGGTTATGCCATTGGTGTCAATAAAGGCAATGAGGGCGGATTTTATTATAGACCCTCTTTAGGCATTGACCTAAATCAAGGTTCATCGGAGTTGAACATCTCTTATTTTGTAGTCAATGATGATGCATCCTTTGCAAGTGTCCTACTTGGATATTTATTCCTTTTTTAAATCAAAAAATAGAATAATTGTATAACGTGGTATTCGATGGATACCACTTTTTTTGTTGAAATAATTAGTACTTTTATCGATATGCGAATTATCATTATAAATGGCCCAAATCTTAATCTTTTAGGGAAACGGGAACCAGAGGTCTACGGAAACAAAACGTTCGAAGATTACTATTCTGAATTACAATTTAGGTTCAAGGAAGTTGAGCTGGAGTATTATCAATCCAATATTGAGGGGGAGTTGATTTCTAAACTGCAGGAAGTTGGTTTTGAATATGACGGAATTGTTTTGAACGCCGCTGCTTATACGCATACTTCGGTAGGCATAGGAGATGCAGTAAAGGCTATTGAGACTCCTGTTGTGGAGGTGCATATTTCCAATACCCATAAAAGAGAAGACTTTAGGCATGTTTCTTATATTTCCCCTAATGCTAAAGGGGTTATCCTAGGGTTTGGATTACAAAGTTACGATTTGGCCATCCGAAGTTTCCTTTAGGGCAAACTTATTTTGAGCTAATCCAAATCACCTTATTTTTCGTAGATTATTAAAACATGTATGCTATGAAAAAAATACTTCCTGCAATACTAGTGCTCTTTATTTTTCAACTCATTTCTTGTAGTGATAAGGATGCCCTGGAGCTAAGCCCCATTACCGAGGACAGTCTTCTACTAGTAAATGCTTTCCCCAATTTAACTTTTTCCAGACCCTTGGACTTTCAAAGCCCCAATGACGGTAGTGACCGAATTTTTGTTGTGGAACAGGGAGGTCTTATAAAGATTTTTGAAAATGACAGTGAGGTCGACCAGGCTACTACATTTCTAAGCTTGGAAAATAGTATTGCCAGTTCAGATGAACTCGGGCTATTAGGTCTGGCCTTTCACCCCGATTTTGAAAATAACGGTTATTTCTTTGTGAATTATACGCCATCGAGTGATGTAAGTGTAGTTTCCCGTTTTAAGACGATGGATAACGATAGTAATGTTGCCGACCCCGCTAGTGAATTGATTTTATTGCGTGTTCCCCAGCCATATACCAATCACAATGGAGGGCAATTGGCCTTTGGGCCAGATGGCTATCTATATATAGCCATGGGCGATGGAGGGTCTGGTGGCGATCCTGATGGCAACGCCCAGAACTTGGAAAATCTTCTGGGAACCATATTGCGAATTGATGTAAATAGTTCAGATAATGTTCAGAACTATACAATTCCAAATGATAATCCATTTGTAGATGTCGATGGAGCTCGCCCAGAAATTTATGCATATGGACTTAGAAACCCGTGGCGATTTTCCTTTGACAGCCAGACTGGTAAAATTTGGACAGGTGATGTTGGACAAGGCGAAAAGGAGGAGATTAATATTATTGAGTCCGGAGGCAATTATGGTTGGAATATTTTGGAAGGAACGTCATGTTACAACGATCAGGATTGTGATGATACGGGTACCATAGCACCTATTTTTGAATACGGGCATGAGAACAACGATAAGTCGGTGACTGGTGGATTCGTTTACAGGGGGAATTTAACACTTAGTTTAAATGGCTATTATATTTACGGGGATTTTGTATCGGGCAGAATTTGGGCCTTGGAAAATATTTCTAGTGCCACAGCTAATAGCATTTTGTTACTGGAGACAGGTTTGAATATTGCTTCTTTTGGTACCGATGCTAATAATGAACTTTTCATCTGCAGTTTTGACGGTAAGATTTATCGGATATCTGAGCAGGAGCAAAATTTACCTTAAATATTTTTCTTCCACATAAAAAGTGGCAAAAGGAAGTAGCGAGGCTATACCGAAAATTATAAACCGCTTAAATCCCCATTTCTTATTGTAACAAACTAGAATGGCAAGTAGAATAAATGCAATGAATAAAAACCCATGGGCATATCCTACCCATTTGTTGGGTTCCGGAATCTCCGCCCAATACTTAAGGGGCATGGTTACACCAAATAAGGCCAAATAGGATATCCCTTCTAAAATTGCGGTAACTCTAAAGGCTTTTAACATGAGTTTTGAATAAAATATAGGGGCAAACCACTTGAGTATAGCTTTGCCCCTTTTGATTAAAAGTTTTTATAGGTGGATTACTTCATCATAAGCATCCGCAACGGCTTCCATAACGGCCTCACTCATGGTTGGGTGAGGATGTACCGCTTTAAGTACTTCATGGCCTGTTGTTTCGAGCTTTCTTGCTACAACAGCCTCGGCAATCATATCCGTAACTCCAGCACCAATCATGTGACATCCGAGCCACTCACCGTATTTCGCGTCAAAGATTACTTTCACAAATCCATCTGGAGCACCAGATGCTTTTGCTTTTCCACTTGCAGAAAAAGGAAATTTACCAACTTTAATGTCCAATCCTTTTTCCTTCGCTTGTTTCTCGGTAATTCCAACAGAAGCAATTTCTGGAGTACAATAAGTACATCCCGGAATGTTGCCGTAATCCAAAGGCTCAACATGCATTCCAGCTATTTTTTCCACACAAAGAATGCCTTCTGCAGATGCCACGTGGGCTAGTGCCTGACCCGGTGTTACATCACCAATTGCGTAGTAACCTGGAATGTTCGTTTGATAGTAATCATTTACAAGAATTTTGTCCCTATCAGTTGCTATACCTATATCTTCCAGTCCGATATTCTCAATATTTGTTTTAATTCCAACCGCGGATAAAACGATATCAGCTTCTAATACTTGCTCCCCTTTAGCTGTTTTTACGGTAGCCTTAACACCATCTCCGGAAGTATCAACTGAGGTAACCTCAGCAGAGGTCATGATTTTTACTCCTGCTTTTTTAAAGCTTCGTTCCAATTGCTTGGAAACATCCTCATCCTCTACAGGAACTATATTAGGTAAATATTCCACAACAGTTACATCAGTACCCATTGAGTTGTAGAAATATGCAAATTCGATACCAATGGCACCACTACCAACCACAATCATTTTCTTTGGCTGTTCTGGTAGCGTCATGGCTTCTCTATAGCCAATAATTTTTTTGCCATCTTGAGGTAAACTCGGTAATTCCCTACTACGAGCACCGGTAGCTATGATAATATGTTGACCACTATACTCTGTTTCCTTTCCATTCTCATCTTTTACGGAAACTTTCTTTCCAGATTTCAAGGTTCCGTAACCTTTAACAACCTCGATCTTATTCTTCTTCATCAAGAATTGAACACCTTTGCTCATGCCATCGGCCACATTTCTACTTCTTTTTACAACGGCGCTAAAATCCTTATCCACACCTTCGGCCATTAGTCCATAATCACCAGCATGCTGTAAATATTCGAATACTTGGGCGGACTTTAATAAAGCTTTTGTTGGGATACATCCCCAATTAAGACATACACCACCTAAACTTTCCTTTTCAATTATAGCGGTTTTTAAACCTAATTGAGAAGCTCTAATAGCAGTAACATAGCCTCCTGGTCCACTACCCAAAACAATAACATCGAAAGTGCTCATATTTAATTCTTTTTGTGGTTGAAATTTGAGGTGCAAAAATACAAAACCTAATCGGAAATTTATCCGAGGCAGGTAAGTTTTATAAAATTAGGAGCTATTGTGAAAATTATGTAAAGTTAAGATTATAAGGCTATCCAATTTGATGGATAAAACGTTTTATAACTACAGTTTTTATTTACTTTCAACGAAATCCAAGGCTACTCCATTAATGCAATGTCTCAAACCGGTGGGTGCAGGTCCATCTTCAAATACGTGTCCTAAGTGCCCTCCGCAAGTGGCGCAATGTTCCTCCGTTCTCTTATAGCCTATTTTATAATCTACATCATAGGAGACATTCCCTTCGATTTCTTTGTAAAAACTTGGCCATCCAGTGCCTGAATCAAATTTGGTTTCACTTTTAAATACAGGTGTTCCACAGGCTGCACACACATAGGTCCCTTTCTTCTTATTGTCCAAAAGTTCACTTGTGAAAGGATTTTCGGTAGCTGCCTTTCTAAGGACATAGAATTCGGCATCTGTAAGTTCAGCTTTCCATTCCGCCTCGGTTTTTTGAACTTCGAATTCCTTAGCGTCGTTTTTGTTCTGGTCGGAGACCATTTCCTTTTCTTGGGAAACACCTTTGCAACTGGTTAAAAGTGTAAGGGCTATAAGTAATACAGAAATTTTCATGCGTATTTTTTTTAATATGTCGATAAATGTTAAGTATCCTTTCAAAGTTAACCTACTTACGTAAAACTTATAGTTAAGGTTTTCTAAACGGATTTAAATAAAAAACCCCGCTTCGACGGGGGTTTTTATTTTTTAATTCAAGTAATGTTATTTTAAAATTACTTTTTGAACATCATTCTCAGTGACTCCAAGTCTGTTCATTACGGAGTTTATATCGCTAACGTCCAATTTGCCAGTTTGTGCGGCATCTGCAGGTAAAATGGCTATTCTAAATACTTGGTCGTCCGTATCACCAGGGAGCAACGTACTTAGGTCAAAATCAGATTCTAAAAAAATGTTTACATCAAAAAAGGTGTAATCATAATTATATTGTAATAATCCTTGGTCTATAATTCTTGTTTGGGGCATCAGCCTCCAAATGTCTACAGGATCACCATTACCATCCTCGGTTTGGTCCCATAACAAGTAGACTAGAACTACGTCCGTTTCAAAGACTTCAATAGATTGTGGAAATTCATAAAAAATGGAATAATTATCTTCCGCTGTAAATGTACCTTGAATATCAACGACTTGGCCTAAAATGTTAACTCCATCCTGTCCGTCCAGTCCGTCTAAACCATCAAGGCCGTCATAACCTGGTGGACCTTGTGGGCCTTCACAAGAGATAAAAAAGAGAGCTGCCATTGCGCTGAAAAGAATTGTTATTTTTTTCATGATATAATATTTTTATTGGTTTATCACTATTTATTTTATCCAAGTTATTCAAAAAGCGTTCCAATTTTAGTATTTTAGAAATAATATCGGTAAATATCTAAAATCAGATTTAAGCTATTGTTCCCTTAAAGTTGATTAGATTTACGATTAAACTTAGAACATTTATGTCCAAAATAATCACTCACTCCTTATTTTCAGAATTTGATATCAACCTTTTTAAAGGAGGTAAACATTATCGTCTTTATGATAAGCTAGGTTCGCATATTGTCGAAGTAGACGGTGAAACCGGGACTTACTTTGCAGTATGGGCACCTTCAGCAAAGAACGTGTCGGTCGTTGGAGATTTTAATGGATGGAATTCTGATGAGCATCAGTTAAACGTAAGATGGGACGCAAGTGGAATTTGGGAAGGTTTTATCCCTAAAATTGGTAAAGGAGAAAAATATAAATATAAAATTCAATCACATAATAACGATATCTGGACAGAAAAGGCAGACCCCTTTGCCAGATTGTGTGAGCATCCGCCTAAAACAGCTTCAATTGTATGGTCCGAAGAATACCAATGGAAGGATAACGATTGGATGGGCTATAGAAAGGAAAAGAATGGTTTGGATAGACCCTATTCGGTGTATGAGGTCCATATTGGATCCTGGAAAAGGGATAAAAGTAATAATGTTCTGAGTTATAAGGAATTAGCCAAGGAACTTGTTTCCTATGTTAAAGAAATGGGATATACCCATGTAGAATTTATGCCGATTATGGAATATCCATATGACCCATCTTGGGGATACCAGTTAACGGGTTATTTCGCTCCAACTTCCCGATTTGGAACCCCAGAGGAGTTTAAGATGTTGGTGGATGCATTTCACCAGAATGATATTGGTGTAATCTTGGACTGGGTTCCATCCCATTTTCCAGAGGATGCTCATGGGTTAGGTTATTTCGATGGCTCTCATTTGTATGAACACCCAGACAGAAGAAGAGGTTATCATCCAGATTGGAAGAGTTTGATATTCAATTATGGTAGAAATGAAGTCAGGGCTTTTTTGATAAGCAATGCGCTTTTTTGGCTGGAGCAATTCCATGCCGATGGTTTACGGGTGGATGCCGTTGCCTCCATGTTGTATTTGGATTATTCCCGTGAGGACGGAGAATGGGAGCCCAATATGTACGGTAATAATGAGAATTTGGAGGCCATGTCCTTCATTAGGGAGTTAAATCAAGAAGTACACGCCAGTTTTGAAGGTGCCGTACAGACTATTGCAGAAGAGTCAACTGCATTTTCCGGAGTTTCCAGACCCGTTGAGTATGGAGGTTTGGGATTTGGTATGAAATGGATGATGGGTTGGATGCATGATACCCTTGAATATTTTAAAAAAGAGCCCATTTATAGAAGGCATCATCAGAACGATTTAACTTTTAGTATGACTTATGCTTTTACAGAGAATTTTATGTTACCTTTTTCCCATGATGAGGTAGTTTATGGAAAACAGTCCTTGGTTTATAGAATGCCAGGGGACGAATGGCAACGGTTTGCGAACTTGAGATTGTTGTTTGGGTATATGTTTACACATCCTGGTACCAACTTAATGTTCATGGGGGGTGAATTTGGACAAACCTCGGAATGGAATTTTCAAAATAGTCTGGATTGGCATTTGTTGCAATATGAGCTGCATTCAGGAGTTCAACAATTTGTAAAGGACTTGAACTTACTTTATAAAAATGCTCCGGCCTTGTACGAAAAGCAATTTAGTAAGGAAGGTTTTGAATGGATAGATTATGGAGATCATGAAAACTCGGTTTTGACCTATATTCGAAAAGGACATGATACCAAGAACGACCTTATAATCGCTTGCAATTTTACTCCTGTTGTACGTGAAAATTATCGAATAGGAATGCCAAAAAAAGGAAAGCTAAAAGAGGTGTTAAATAGTGATGATGTCAAATATGGCGGAACAGGTCTTATAAATAAAAATATAAAGACCTCAGCCAAGGAGTGGCATGGACATAAAAAATCCATAGAAATTACTATTCCTCCCTTGGGCGTGGTTATTATAAAATAGCAAATAACTTTAATCGTTTTAGAGTTTAATCGCTAGGTTAATATTATAATATTATCCGATATTGTACTTCTTTTGCTGATGTCAAATTTCTTCATGTTATGATTACAAATACGGAATTGGAATACAAGGGTAATTTATACCCTAACCATATAGTCGAATTTAAGCAGGACAACCATAATCTTTATTTTACTACTGAAAACGGGGTTGTCCTTAAAATCACGGTTTTAAGAGGTAGCGTAATTCGTTTTAGATATGCCACCAATTATATTTTTGAACCAGATTTTTCATATGCCATAGATGAGGAAGCATCCTTAGGATATAGTGTTTTGGATGTAAATGAAAATGAAACGGAATATACAATCAAAACGGCAAGGATACATATCTTGGTAGATAAGATGACCTTAAGGATCCAAGTATCTGATTTAGAAGGTAATATAATCAATGAGGATGAACTTGGATTTCACTGGGAAGAAAACTATGAATATGGTGGCAACACGGTAAAGATGAGTAAAATCACCCAGACCGGGGAGAGTTTTTATGGTATGGGAGATAAGTCTACACACAGCAACCTAAAGGGTAAGCGTGTGGAAAATTGGGTAACGGATTCTTACGCATACGGCAAAGACCAAGATCCTTTGTACAAGGCTATTCCTTTCTTTATAGGTCTCAATAAAGGAAAAGCTTATGGTATTTTCTTTGACAATAGTTTTAAAACCCATTTTGATTTTGCTCATGAAAGAAGGAATATTACCAGTTTTTGGGCAGATGGTGGTGAAATGAACTATTATTTTTTCTATGGACCAGATATGTCTACCGTGGTGGGCGCCTATTCCAACTTAACTGGAACACCAGAACTGCCACCGCTTTGGGCATTGGGCTTTCATCAATCCAAATGGAGTTATTACCCAGAAAGTAATGTCAAGGAAATCGCTAAACAGTTTAGAGATCTTCAAATTCCTTGTGATGCCATATATCTGGATATCGATTATATGGATGGTTTTAGGTGTTTTACATGGGATAAAAACCATTTTCCTGACCCAAAAAGGATGATTTCCGAATTGGAAGCGGAAGGTTTTAAGACTGTTATAATGATTGATCCCGGTATAAAAATAGATCGGGATTACTGGATATACAATGAAGCCTTGGAGAACGATTATTTCTGCAAGCGAGGAGACGGTCCCTTAATGCACGGTAAAGTTTGGCCGGGAGAGTGTAATTTTCCAGACTTCACCAATCCTGAAGTGAGAGAATGGTGGGCAGAGTTGTACAAGGAGTTTATGTCAGATTTGGGAGTTCATGCCGTATGGAACGATATGAATGAACCTGCAGTTATGGAGGTTCCCAGTAAAACAGCACCCTTGGATACGCGTCACGATTACGATGGTCATCCATGTACCCATAGGAAGGCGCATAACGTCTACGGAATGCAAATGGTAAGGGCTACTTACGAAGGGGTAAAAAAATACGTGTATCCCAAAAGGCCATTTGTAATTACAAGGGCGGCATACGCGGGTACTCAGCGGTATTCTTCAACCTGGACGGGTGATAACGTGGCTACTTGGGAACATCTCTGGATTGCCAATGTACAAATGCAACGTATGTGTATGAGTGGCTATTCTTTTGCAGGTTCGGATATTGGTGGGTTCGCCGAACAACCTAATGGAGAGTTATTTGCAAGATGGGTTCAACTCGGGGTTTTTCATCCTTTTTGTAGAGTGCATTCCAGTGGTGATCATGGGGATCAGGAGCCTTGGTCTTTTGGCTCTGATATAACCGAAATTGTCAAAAAATTCATAGAAATACGCTATCAATTACTGCCTTATTTGTATACGATGTTTTACAAATACAGTAAAGATCATATTCCAATGATCAAGCCCCTTGTTTACTATGATCAGGAAGATACTCAAACACATTTTAGAACGGATGAATTTATTTTCGGAGATCAAATATTGGTGTGTCCGATACAAGAACCAAATGCCCAAGGTAGACGGATGTATTTTCCCAAAGGGAGATGGTATGATTTTTGGACCAATGATTCAGTGAATGGAGGTAAGGAGCGTTGGGTAACTGCTGAATTGGACAAGTTGCCTATTTACATTAAGGCTGGTGCTGTTATTCCTAAATATCCTATTCAGCAATATATAGGTCAGGTTGAAATTAAGGAACTAATATTAGATACTTATTTTAAACTTGGGGTTGAAACATCTGAGGTGTATGAGGACGCACAAGATGGATACGACTATAAAAAAGGCAGATACTCTTTAAGAAACTTTAAATTGACTGGAAAGGAAAAGTCTTTGACTATTCAGCAGTTCAAGGATGGTAGTTTTATCACTGAATACGAAACTCTAAAATTCAATTTTCATGGATTACCTTTTAAAATTGGAAAGGTGGAGGTAGACAATGAAGAAGTTACGTTAAAATCGGTACGCCCAAATGGTAACAATACCTTTCATATAGACAAAAACTTTACGCTTTTGCACATTACCTCAAAATAATAATTTTGTAATTTTCCGTCCAATAATACACTAATAATGAAAAAAATAGTTTTAGTAATTTCCTTGTTTTTAGCTGTTTCAGCTTGTAAGGTAAATCCTTTTACAGGTCAAAAAACATTGAATTTTTACCCCAATAGTCAAATTTTTCCGATGGCGTTTGCCCAATACGATCAATTTTTAGGAGAAAATAAGGTTGTTGAAGGAACATCCGAAGCCCATATGATAACCAGGGTAGGTCAAAGAATCTCATCAGCCGCGGAACGTTGGTTGGCAGCCAATGGATATCCCGGGTATTTAAATGACTACAAGTGGGAATACAATTTGGTAAAGGACGAAACGGTGAACGCTTGGTGTATGCCAGGCGGAAAAATTGTATTCTATACGGGTATTCTTCCCATTTGCCAGGGTGAAACAGGTGTAGCGGTGGTAATGGGGCACGAAGTAGCACACGCCCTTGCAGATCATGGTGCGCAAAGAATGAGTGCCGGCACTTTGCAGCAATTGGGTGCAGTGGCAGGCAATATTGCAATCCAGGATCCTGAAAAAAGAAATATGTTTAACCAAGCGTATGGTATTGGTTCACAAGTAGGCGTAATGCTTCCCTTTAGTCGTGGGCATGAAACGGAGGCGGACCGTATTGGATTACAGATAATGGCAATTGCTGGATATGATCCATACGAAGCGGCAGAACTTTGGAAAAGAATGAAAGCAAATAGTGGGGGTCAGGCACCACCGGAGTTTATGAGTACGCACCCTTCCAATGATACGAGAATCAACAACTTAACTGCTTGGGCTCCATTGGCTGCTGAAGAAGCCGCTAAATTTGGAGTGACCAATTTCAAATAGGGAATAACAATTTATTGTATATTGAAGCCGTTCCAACGAACGGCTTTTATTTTATTCAATGGCAAGAACACTGGTATTAAAGGGGAGTAAAAAGTTATTGAACGCTTGGGCATTTTATGATTGGGCCAACTCCGTTTACAGTCTTGTAATTTCCTCAGCTGTTTTTCCCATTTTTTATGGAGCATTATTTCGGGTGGCGGAAATTGATAAAGTAACTATTTTTGGAGGAGAAATTGCAAGGGCTCCACTTATTAGTTACACGACTTCTCTGGCTTTCGTATTCATTGCCTTAATAACGCCTCTTATTTCTGGAATTGCGGATTACTTGGGAAACAAGAAAGTTTTTATGCAGTTTTTCTGTTATTTAGGAGGGGTATCATGTATTGGTCTCTATTGGTTCTCTTTGGAACATATTTATTTTGGGCTCATATGCTACTTCTTTGGACTGGTCGGATTTTGGGTGAGTTTTGCTATTAATAATTCCTACTTACCGGATGTAGCGTATCCGGAACAGCAAGACGCAGTAAGTGCCAAAGGATTTTCGCTAGGTTACATTGGGAGCGTTTTATTACTTATCGTGAATTTGGGCATGGTCATGAAGCCCAATATGTTCGGAATTATTACGGATGCCAATGGGGTAGCGGAAATTAAAGCAATGAAGTATTCTTTTGTATCCGTCGGGATTTGGTGGATAGTTTTTGCCCAGTATAGCTTTTATTACCTACCAAAAGGAAATAAAAGAGAAGGGGAGCGGACTAATGTTGTTCTTAACGGGTTTAGGGAACTGAAAATGGTCTGGCACCAGTTGGGAAATCAAACTAGATTAAAAAGATATTTAGGTGCATTTTTTGTTTACAGTATGGCCGTACAAACGGTAATGCTCATTGCGACTTACTTTGGTGAAGAGGAAATAAATTGGGGAACGAATACTGAGCGCACAACTGGACTAATAGTCAGTATTTTGGTGATTCAAATTGTCGCCATCTTAGGAGCATCTGTCACGGCTTGGGCCTCCAAGAATTTTGGAAACATTAAAACATTGATTGTGGTCAATGCATTATGGGTGTCCATCTGCATTTATGCGTATTTTGTCATTACTCCCACAGATTTTTACATCGCTGCCGGTTGTGTTGGTTTGGTTATGGGGGGAATCCAAGCTTTATCACGCTCTACGTATTCCAAGTTTATTCCACAAACAAAAGACACGACTTCATTTTTTAGTTTTTACGATGTGGCCGAAAAAATTGGTATAATCATTGGAACTTTTTTATACGGATTTATCGCCCAGGTCACGGGCAGTATGCGTAGTGCCATAATCTTTTTAGGTGTTTTTTTCTTGGTGGGGATGTTATTATTGACTCGGGTAAAGCAATTAAAAAGACCCCTTGAATAAGGGGCCTTCCAGTTGTTGATTGTTCGTTGTTTTGATTTTATCCTTTCGAAATGTCCCCAGAGCCCGAGGTTTTGGTATCCAGTTTTTCCGGATTGCCTTTATAGGTAATATCACCAGAGCCTGAAACCCTTGCTTTAAGCATTTTATTGGCCGTGACTTTAATATCAGCTGAACCTGAAACGGTTGCATCTACATTATCTGCCTCCAAGTCGAATGCCTTTATGTCTCCGCTGCCCGAAATGGTAGCATCAAAATCTCTTGTACTACCGCTTAACATGATATCTCCGGAGCCAGACATACTGGCGCTAACGGTATCCGCATCAATATCCAAGCTGATATCTCCTGAACCCGACATAGCAGTGTCCAAGTTATTTGTTCTTATGGTAGTCTTACCTACAATATCACCTGAACCCGATAGCGCAATGGCGTCCACACTTTCAACAGGAACCGTTATCACAATGCCATTGTTCCATGATGAAGGTTTCAGGTTAACTCCCTTTTCTGTCTTAATGACTAATTTTCCATTATTCACTTCTGTGATGATATACTCCAATAAGTTGGATTCTCCAGTAAGGGTTAATTTACCTTCGGCACCATCAACAAGATTTACATCGAACCAACCAGAAACGGCAATGGCGTCATATTCGCCGATCGTCCTATTTATAGTTACTTCGTCACCATTTCCTTTTATTCTTTTACCCCATTGGGCGGAGCAAGAAACGGTCATGGCCATTACGATAGCTAGTGTTGTGATTTTTTTCATTTTTAAATTGATTTAAATCTGAACATAGTTCAGGGATTGATTGATATTAATTTTTAGTAAAACTTATGCCTCCATAATCACTGTTCAAGGTAACCATATTTCCGCTTCCTTTGCTTCCATAATAACCTTCATAGTGTTTTGATGAGGATTTTTCTGTGCTTATGTGGGTTACAAAATCATCTTTTCCACTTACACCTGCGTAACTTGTGGTAATATTAAAATCAAAGTGATAATTTGAATTATAACCAATTTTGACGCCCGTATAGTCCGACCTAATATCTACATCGCCTGCATCTTCGGCAAGTTCATCTATACGAATTGACCCATAGTCGGACGAAATGTCGACGTTGCCATGTACACTTCCTAATTTAATAGTTATGTAGTCACCACTTCCAGTAATGCTTTTGACATTGCCTACTTCCATTTTACCGTAATCGCTACTATAGTCCAAATTTTCCATTTGGTCTATTTTGGCATTTGTGTAATCGGCATTCACTTTTAGGTCCCCAGCTTTTTCAACCGTAAATCCGGAATAATCTGCACGTATTTCACCACTATTGATAAATTCTATGGTAGAGTTTGATGTATAATCAAAGTTCAGCGAATTGTTTCGTCCCCTTAATTCTCCAATTTCCAACCTTCCGTAGTCACAGCTTATTTTCGCATGTCCATCCACACGATCCAAAATTATAGACCCATAATCGTTATCCAGGTTTATACTATTTTTAATAGGCAGCTTAATGGTATAGTTAATTTGCATGTTAACGTTGTTATTCTTTCCCCAGTTCCAACCCCAACCGCTTTTATTGTCGTTAAATTGGGTTTCGGCCGAGACTTCACTACTGCTGGCATCAAAATCTACGGAAATTTCATCAAGTTTGCGTTGAACTTTTTCCTCATTATTACCATTAGTTTTTATATGGACTTCTATCAATATCCTATTTTCGTTCCAAGACGTAATATTTAGATTACCATAGCTATTGTCTACTTTAAGTAGAGCATCTGCGTTTACCTTGAATTCCTTTTTAATGGTTTTTTCCTTGGTATACTTCCCTTTCAGCTTACCATCATGGGCCAAAATGAGACCAGGACAGATGAATAGCGCAAGTACGCCGTATTTAAATAGTAAAGTTTTCATCATCGTATTTTTTTAGATTTTTAATAGTTTCAATTTGGCTCAAAACATCATTTAACAAGTCAATTCTGGTTTGGAAATTGGTAATCATGGCGCTCAATATCAATTTACTGTTTCCTCCTTTAAGTAGTTCGCTCTCCAAATGGCTATAATCCTGTTCCAGTTTTTTTAATTGATTCATAGTATCGGAAATAATCTTTTTGGTTTCCGGTGAATCTTCTGCTTCTAATTCCCTTACCTGCTCCTCAATTAAGCTCGCAAAATAAAATTGGGTATTTGCAACTTCTGGGGAGATATCCGCAACTTGCTCTTCTAAACTGGGGCTCAAATCAAGCTGACCATAAATCAGGGCCACTAATAAAGCCAGGGACGCAGCAATGGACAGTGGTTTCCACCAAATAATGGGGAGGGTTCTAATTGATACCTTTTTTTTAGGTTCATTGAGCTTGGTCAAAAACCGCTGTTCGTGACCCAACTCTGGCTCTAAGGAGTCAAAATGACCTTCCAGGTTTTTAAATAACTCTTCTAAATTTTCTTCTTCCATCAGTTTGCAATTAGCATTTCTTTTCTAAGACTTTCCTTTGCCCTGGATATCGTCGTTCTACAATTAGCGTAGCTAATATTCATAATTGAACATATTTCTTCGTAATCATATCCTTCGATTAAATGTAAGGTCAAAGAAATTCTGTAATTATCTTTTAAACGTTTCATGGTTTCCATTACTTTTTGAGCCTTTTGTTCAGCAAACACATGATCCGAAGCAATTCCGTCATTATCTTCGACCTTGTACATTATTCCATCTAGTGCAACTTCATTCTTTTTTCGTTGCTTTTTGTAATGGTAAATACTGTTGTTTACTACAATTCTTTTAAGCCAAGCGCCAAAAGTAACGTCACCCCTAAACGTATGCAGTTTCGTAAACGCGTTTAAAAACGATTCCTGCATTATATCCTCAGCTTCTGCACTATGCTTTACAATTCGGTAAGCAGTGTTGTACATCGCTTTGTAATACCGATTGTAAACTTCCATTTGTGCACTCTGATTACCTTCTTTGCACGATTGTATTAAATTATCAATATGTACCTTACTTTGGCTCAAAAAGTGATTGGTTTGTCTTAGAGATGACTCAATTTATGTATTGTTACAGTTTCGGGAAAAAGATTTTATAAATTGAAAGAATATAAATTTAAATGAATGGGGTTTAATATAATCTTTATTGAATGACAGAAAGGGAAAAAATGCTAAGTGGGGCCAATTATAACTCTAGAGATTCTGAATTGCTAGAACAATATTATTATGCAAGGAAGCTTCTGAAGCAATACAATGAAATGGAAGCCAACCTTTTTATCGAAAGGCAGAATATTTTAAAAGGACTCTTTGAGCATATTGGCAATAATGTATGGATAGAAGCTCCTTTTTTCTGCGATTACGGAGATAATATTTCTATTGGAAAGGGGACATTTATCAATATGAATTGTATTCTTTTGGATAACAATAAAATTTCAATTGGCGAAAATGTCCTTATTGCCCCCCATGTACAAATTTATACGGCATCGCACCCTTTAAAGGCCTCGGAAAGAATTGTTGAAAATCGTAAAGGTGCGTCTTACTTAACCTCCAGTAAACCGGTAAGTATTGGTAGTAATGTTTGGATTGGGGGAAACTCCGTAATCTGTCCAGGTGTGACTATTGGTGATAATGTTACTATAGGTGCAGGCAGTGTGGTCACTAAGAGTGTTCCCAGTGATGTACTGGCCTATGGCAATCCTTGTCAAATAATCAAAAAAATATAATTCCCAACACTATAGAATTGACGGTTTTGCATTTTCAGGTGATATAACAAAATCACATTTTCTTATCGAGCATACTACTGTCGATGTATGGCATAGGAATTGAAATAACTATATTTTAGAAAGACTAAAAAACAATAAAAACCCTGTAAGCAAGGTCTTTCAAGGGTTTTTAAAATTATAACATTAAAAAGTGTCTGTCTATTTAATGACAGAATGACCGATATATGAGTATGGGAGATTCTAAATTTACAGATTTTGACAATATGTCCTTACAAGGGATTGATCAGGATTCCGAGTTAATACCGTTGCTTACCGCCGAGGATGAAGAACAAATGAACAGTGAGCAATTACCGGAAACCTTGCCAATTTTGCCGTTAAGAAATACAGTTTTATTTCCTGGTGTAGTGATCCCCATCACGGCGGGAAGGGATAAGTCTATCCAGTTAATAAAGGATGCAAACAACGGAAGTAAGGTGATAGGTGTGGTGTCCCAAAAGGACGAAGAAACCGAGAATCCAGATATTAAGGATATAAATACCTTAGGAACCGTTGCGCGTATTTTAAGGGTTTTACAAATGCCCGATGGTAATACCACAGTAATTATCCAAGGTAAAAAACGCTTTGAAATTGCAGAGGTGTTAACGAAAAAGCCTTATATAACTGCTACAGTTCGTGAGACTGAGGAAATTAGGCCAGAAAGGAATAGCAAGGAATTTTTGGCAATAATAGATTCTATTAAGGATTTAGCGCTAAAAATAATTAAGGACAACCCCAATATTCCTAGTGAGGCTTCTTTTGCGATAAAGAATATTCAGAGCGATTCCTTTCTTATCAATTTCGTTTCTTCCAACCTTAATTTAGGTGTAAAGGAGAAGCAAGACCTTTTAGAAATAGGCAATCTTCAGGAAAGGGCTCTTGCAACATTGAAATATATGAATGTTGAGCTCCAAAAACTGGAATTAAAAAATGACATCCAATCCAAGGTAAGGAGTGACTTAGATCAGCAACAACGCGAATATTTTCTACACCAGCAGATGAAAACCATTCAAGAGGAATTGGGCGGAGTCTCCTATGATGAGGAGCTAGAGGAAATGCGGAAAAGAAGCAAGAACAAAAAATGGGGCAAAAAGGTAAAGGAGCACTTTAAAAAGGAACTCGCCAAGATGCAACGAATGAATCCGCAAGTTGCTGAATATTCCATCCAACGAAACTACTTGGATCTATTGTTGGACTTACCATGGAACGAATTTTCCAAGGATAAGTTCGATTTGAAACGTGCGGAAAGAATCCTAAATCGAGATCATTATGGTCTTGAGGATGTTAAGCGAAGAATTATAGAATATTTGGCGGTCCTAAAGCTAAGGAATGATATGAAATCTCCCATTCTTTGTTTGTATGGTCCTCCTGGAGTTGGTAAGACCTCCCTTGGAAAGTCCATTGCCGAGGCTTTGGGTAGGGAATATGTTCGTATGTCTTTAGGAGGTTTGCGAGACGAAGCGGAGATTCGAGGGCACAGAAAGACCTACATAGGTGCCATGCCCGGACGGATTGTACAAAATCTTAAAAAAGCAGGAACATCTAACCCTGTTTTTATATTGGACGAAATAGATAAGTTATCCAATAGCCATCAAGGTGACCCTTCTTCCGCTATGTTGGAAGTATTGGATCCAGAACAAAACAGTGATTTTTACGATAATTTCCTAGAAATGGGATATGATCTTTCCAAAGTTATGTTTGTGGCTACGGCCAATAATTTAGGAAATATTCAGCCAGCACTGAGGGATAGAATGGAGATTATTCATGTAAGTGGTTATACCATTGAAGAAAAAGTTGAAATAGCCAAGAAACATTTATTGCCCAAACAGTTGTCCGAGCATGGACTGGATAGTAGTCATCTGAAGATTGGAAAACCTCAATTAGAAAGGATTGTGGAGGGCTATACCCGGGAATCAGGAGTACGTGCTCTGGAAAAGCAAATAGCAAAGATGGTACGCTATGCCGCCAAGTCGATTGCAACGGAAGAAGAGTACGATATTAAAGTCAGTAATGCGGATATAATAGAGGTTTTGGGGGCTCCAAAAATGGAACGTAGTAAGTACGAAAACAACGAAGTCGCGGGTGTTGTTACAGGTTTGGCCTGGACCAGCGTTGGAGGTGATATACTCTTCATAGAATCCATTTTGTCCAAAGGAAAAGGTAATTTGAGCATTACAGGGAACTTGGGTAAGGTCATGAAAGAATCTGCTACAATTGCCATGGAGTATATAAAATCCAATGCAGATAGGTTTGGGATAGACCCATCGATATTCGAGAAATATAATGTTCATATCCATGTTCCGGAAGGGGCAACGCCTAAGGATGGTCCTAGTGCAGGAATCACTATGTTGACTTCCTTGGTATCCTTGTTTACCCAAAAGAGAATAAAGAAAAGTTTGGCTATGACCGGTGAGATTACCTTGCGGGGAAAGGTATTACCAGTAGGTGGAATCAAAGAAAAAATATTGGCCGCCAAAAGGGCACGCATTAAAGAAATAATTCTTTGTGCCGATAATGAACGTGATATTAAGGAGATAAAAGAATCCTACCTAAAAGGTTTAAAGTTTCATTACGTTACCGAAATGTCAGAAGTTATAGATATTGCTTTAACGAATCAAAATGTCAAAGGGGCAAAGAGTTTATAAAAGGTTTTCGGTTATCTTTATAATATGAACAAAATTACCATAGCGATTGACGGTTTTTCATCTACTGGAAAAAGTACGTTGGCAAAAGAACTTGCCAAAAAATTGGAGTATGTTTATGTAGATACGGGAGCTATGTATAGGGCAGTTACGCTCCATGCTATGCAAAATGGTCTAATCGAAAATGGTGATATTGATAGGGAGTCCCTTTTAAAGGAATTGGATGGCATAGATATGAAATTTGTCTTTAATCAAGAACTTGGTTTTGCTGAAATGTTTTTAAATGGGGAAAATGTAGAGAAAGATATCCGGACCTTGGGTGTTTCCAAAAATGTAAGTCAAGTAGCGGAAATAAAGGAAGTAAGGTCTAGGTTGGTATCCTTACAAAAAGAAATGGGAAAGGATAAGGGAATTGTAATGGATGGAAGAGACATTGGAACTGTTGTATTTCCCGAAGCCGAACTCAAAATATTTATGACCGCTAGTCCAGAAAAAAGGGCGGTGAGGCGCTACAAGGAATTACTGGACAGGGGAGAAGACGTTAAGTATGAGGATATTTTGGAAAATGTTCAAAAAAGGGATTACATTGATTCCCACCGTGAAACCTCTCCTTTGAAGAAAGCGGAAGGGGCAGTGGAGTTCGACAATAGCGATATGGGTTTGGTTCAGCAATTTGAGAGGATGTACGAGCATTCCCTTAGAGTGATTGCAAAACACCAGGCATAAAAAAACTCGCCAGTGACTCTGGCGAGTTTTTCTATTTAACAAATACGCTTTACAAGTTCGGAATAACCAAAACTTGTTCTGGATGAATTACATCTGGATTGCTAAGAATGTTAGTATTAGCAGAAAAAATTTGTTTGTATTTCATAGGATCTCCATAGTAATGCTTTGCAATTTTACTTAAAGACTCTCCACTTTTAACAATATGTCTGTGGTAAACAGATTCGTCTTCCACGGTAATATTCGCTTTTATATCAGACGGATGCTCGCCACCGATTTCTTTTATTTTGTCCCAAATAATATTTTTTTCATACTGAGTTTTTGCTTCTCCTTTTACTTTAAGAACATCACCTTCTACGGAAACGTTTCCATCTTTAATCCCAAGTTGTTCTCCAAGGTCCAAAACTGGTTGATACTTTGCCTTAACACTCATAATTTACTACTGTTTAACGGTTAATATTTAAAGCGTTAAGGTAGTGATATTTGGATAAAATCAACCTAAAATAATTAATTATGATGAAGTGGATTTACTGAAAGTTACAACTAGTTGTGTATTAATTAATTTAGTGTTATTTTTGCACTCCTTTTTTAGCAAGTATATCAAGACGGAAAAGGTGTTCAAAAAACAAATAATTAATATCTTTTATAATCATTGCTTAATTCTTGATAAGATTATAAAATACAAATTTTAAATCAGCAAATGGCTGAAGAAAAAGCAACGGCGCAAGTAGAAGAAACTACGAACGCTACTACACAAGAGGCTGCACAGGAAACACCTAAGCAGCAAGACCCACAAGAGTTTTTAGAAAATTTTAATTGGGAAAAATACGAGCAAGGAATCGAAAAAGTTGATGATACCAAGCTTAAGGAATTTGAAGAATTAGTTGCCGAAAATTTCGTGGATACTGCCGATGAGGAAGTAGTGGAAGGAACGGTAGTTTATTTGACCGATAGAGAGGCGATTATTGATATAAACGCTAAATCTGAAGGTGTTATTTCCTTGAACGAATTTCGTTACAACCCAGATTTAAAGGTTGGCGATAAAGTTGAGGTATTAATTGATATCCGTGAGGATAAAAGCGGTCAGTTGGTATTGTCTCACAGAAAGGCACGTACCATTATGGCTTGGGATAGGGTCAATGCTGCCCATGACAAAGAGGAAATCGTTTCCGGTTTTGTCAAGTGTAGAACCAAAGGAGGTATGATTGTCGATGTCTTTGGTATTGAGGCGTTCTTACCAGGATCTCAAATCGATGTTAAACCTATTAGGGACTACGATCAGTATGTAAATAAAACAATGGAATTTAAAGTGGTTAAGATTAACCACGAGTTCAAGAACGTTGTTGTTTCTCATAAAGCCTTGATCGAAGCGGATATCGAAGAACAGAAAAAAGAGATTATCAGCCAGTTGGAGAAAGGACAGGTATTGGAAGGTGTTGTTAAGAACATCACTTCTTACGGTGTCTTTATCGACCTTGGTGGTGTTGATGGTCTTGTACATATTACGGACCTTTCTTGGAGTAGAATCAATCACCCGAACGAGGTTGTTGAGCTAGACCAGAAATTGAATGTTGTAATTCTTGATTTTGATGAAAATAAATCTAGAATCCAATTAGGTCTTAAACAATTGGAAAAACATCCTTGGGAAGCCCTAAGCGATGAAATTAAAGTAGGTGACAAAGTTAAAGGTAAAGTAGTTGTTATTGCAGACTACGGTGCGTTTATCGAGGTTGTTGAAGGTGTTGAAGGTCTTATACACGTTTCCGAAATGTCATGGTCTACGCACTTACGTTCCGCCCAGGATTTCGTAAAAGTAGGTGATGAGGTTGAGGCAGTGGTATTGACACTGGACAGGGAAGATCGTAAGATGTCCCTAGGTATCAAACAATTGACACCAGACCCATGGACAGATATCACTACTAAATATCCTGTAGGTTCTAGGCACAAGGGTATCGTTCGTAACTTCACGAACTTCGGTGTGTTTGTAGAGTTGGAAGAAGGTATCGATGGTCTTATCTATATCTCTGACCTTTCTTGGACTAAGAAAATAAAGCACCCTTCCGAGTTCACGAATGTAGGTGATACTTTAGAGGTTGAGGTGTTGGAGTTGGACGTTGAAGGACGTAAGTTAAGCTTAGGTCACAAACAAACAACGGAAAACCCTTGGGATAAATACGAATCTGAGTTCGCCGTAGGAACTGTCCACAAAGCAGCAATTACTGAAATAGTGGATAAAGGTGCAACAATTGACTTTAATGAGGATATTACTGCATTTGTTCCACAACGTCACTTGGAAAAAGAGGATGGCAAAAAGCTTGGTAAAGGCGATGAAGCAGAATTTAAGATCATTGAGTTCAATAAAGACTTCAAACGTGTTGTAGCAAGTCATACCGCTATTTTTAGAGAAGAAGAACAACGTAATGTAAAAGCAGCGGCCAAAAGACAAGCAGCTGCAGCAGATGAGGCCAAACCAACTTTAGGTGATGCCAACGATGCACTACAAGCGTTAAAAGATAAAATGGAAGCTGATTCAAAAAAGAAGTAATCCATTAGAATCTTCATAATTAGTAAAGCCCGACAAATTTGTCGGGCTTTTTTGTTTCTAAATTCTAGGAAAGATAATTTGGGAGAATTCCCTACTTTTGTGAAGCCTAAAGCATGGATGACGAATTATGAGTCAAAAAGTCTTACTCTCTACAAAGGAAATCAATATCATCCTTCATCGTTTGGCTTGTCAACTGCTTGAAAATCATGAAGATTTTAAGGACACGGTACTTATAGGCATTCAGCCTAGGGGTATTTTTGTGGCTCAAAGGCTGGCCAAAATTCTACAGGAAGAATATAAGGTTAAACATATCGATTTAGGGTTTTTGGATATCACTTTTTATAGGGATGACTTTAGAAGAGGAGAAAAAACCTTGGAAGCGACCAAAACAAAGATTAATTTTTTGGTAGAGGATAAGAAAGTGGTTTTGATCGATGACGTTTTGTATACTGGACGGAGTATCAACGCTGCTTTAACTGCGTTACAATCATTTGGTAGACCAAAAGAGGTTGAATTATTAACCTTGATCGATAGGAGGTTTAGTAGGCATTTACCCATACAACCTAATTATAGGGGGAGACAGGTAGATGCGATAAACAATGAAAAGGTAAAAGTGATGTGGAAAGAGAATGACGGTGAGGATGTAATTTATTTGATAAATAGATAAAAGCAAATGAGCGAATTAAGTGTAAATCACTTACTAGGGATTAAATATTTGAACGAGTCGGATATTCAGCTCATTTTTGAAACCGCAGATCATTTTAAGGAGGTAATTAACCGATCTATTAAAAAAGTTCCATCGCTACGTGATATTACCATCGCAAATATATTTTTTGAAAACAGTACTCGGACAAAATTATCCTTCGAACTGGCCGAAAAGAGGCTTTCTGCAGATGTTTTGAATTTTTCTGCCAGTCAGTCCTCGGTCAAAAAAGGTGAAACCTTAATTGATACAGTGAACAATATCCTTTCCATGAAAGTGGATATGGTCGTTATGAGGCACCCCAATCCTGGAGCAGGCATCTTTTTGTCCAGGCATGTTTCGGCATCTATTATTAACGCTGGGGATGGTGCCCACGAACATCCTACTCAAGCTTTGTTGGATTCTTATTCCATTCGGGAACGCTTAGGTGATGTGGCTGGAAAAAACGTAGTTATTGTAGGAGATATTTTGCACTCCAGGGTGGCACTTTCCAACATTTTCGCCTTAAAACTACAAGGAGCAAATGTTAAAGTATGCGGTCCTAAAACACTAATTCCTAAACATATAGAATCTCTTGGTGTAGGTGTGGAGTTGAATTTGAGAAAAGCTTTGGAATGGTGCGATGTGGCCAATATGTTACGTATCCAAAATGAACGCTTGGATATTAATTATTTCCCCACTACCAGGGAATATACCCAGCAATTTGGAGTAAGTAAAAAATTGTTGGATAGCCTAGATAAGGAGATTGTAATTATGCATCCCGGGCCTATTAATAGAGGGGTCGAAATCACAAGTGACGTGGCAGATTCAAAGCAATCCATTATTCTCAATCAGGTTGAAAATGGTGTTGCCATTCGCATGGCGGTAATTTATTTGTTAGCTTCAAAAATTAAACAATAAGCTATATGATTTTTGATAAGGAAGGAACTACGACCATAATTGACCAGGAAAAAAAATCCTTATCAACATTTTTAAAGAATCTAGAGGAGCAATATAGCAAAGTTGAAAATGATAACCTGATATTGAATCTTTTTACGTTCGAACAATTATCACCAGGGGATGTTTTGGAGTTTTTGGATATTTCTAATCGCCATAGGAATTCAGGTAAATCTTTTGTTATCGTGACCGATAAGGTTAGTTATGATCAAGTTCCAGAAGAAATAGTCGTTACACCTACACTACAGGAAGCCAAGGATATCATAGAAATGGAGGAAATAGAAAGGGATTTGGAGTTGTGAAGTTAACCATTCTTGGTTGTTATGCAGCCACACCTAGAACATTGACAAACCCCACTTCTCAGGTACTGGAAATTAAGAACCACCTGTTTTTAATAGATTGTGGAGAAGGTACCCAAGTCCAGCTTAGAAAACAAAGGATTAAATTTTCTCGTATCAATCATATTTTTATCTCTCATCTACATGGTGATCATTTTTTTGGCCTGCCAGGATTGGTGTCAACTTGTCGGTTATTGGGAAGAGATAAGGAATTAAATATCTATGGCCCAAAAGGAATAAAGGAGGCCATAACCCTGTTACTGAAATTAGGTGACTCTTGGACCAATTACCCTCTTCGTTTCCATGAATTATCTTCCAAGGAGAGCATGCTTATTTTGGAAGATGAGAAAATTACGGTAGAAACCATACCCTTGGATCATAGGGTGTATACTAACGGATTTTTGTTTAAGGAAAAATTAGGGGAGCGCAAATTAAATGTGGAAGCCACACGGCACTATGAAATTGATAAGGCTTTTTTTAATAATATTAAAAAAGGAAAGGATATAGTTACGGAAATGGGAGAGATTATATCCAATAGTGAACTATCCTTTGACCCGCCCAAACCAAAATCCTACGCCTTTTGCAGTGACACAATGTATAATCCAAAGATTATATCTCTTATAAAAGAGGTAGATGGTCTGTACCATGAGGCAACTTTTTTAGAATCTGAAGCTCATTTGGCCAAAAAGACGAAACACTCTACGGCCAAGGAAGCCGCTCATATTGCCAAAGAAGCATCTGTAGGTAAATTAATTTTAGGACATTATTCTACGCGATATACATCAATTGAACTTTTTAAAAAGGAAGCATTAGAGGTTTTTGAAAAAGTTGAATTGGCGGATGATGGAAAGATATTTGAGTTTTAAATCAATTAATGTCTTTTCAAATCCAAAATTACTTGACAAAAGCACATCACTTACTTTAAAAAGTGCATTCTTTTCAAGATCTTTGAGTATCTTGATTTTTTACACTGGAGGATGCAAAAAGACTTAGGGAATTATAGGAAATCTTACGAAAAAAGTGAATTAATGGAGGACAGTATATCTGATAATCCTATGCAACTTTTTAAAACATGGTTTCATGAAGTTGAAAACTCTGAGGGGGTTGATGAACCCAATGCCATGACAGTTTCCACCATTGGCTTGGATGGGTATCCAAAAAATAGAGTGGTCTTGTTAAAGCGTTATACCCATGAAGGTTTTGTCTTTTATACCAACTACAATAGTGAAAAAGGGAAGGCAATTTCGAAGAATCCACAGCTTTGTATTTCCTTTTTTTGGCCAAATATGGAACGTCAGGTAATCATTAAGGGTAAGGCCGAAAAAATTGCTGAAAATCTTTCTGATGGGTATTTTGAATCACGGCCAAAAGGAAGTCAGTTAGGTGCTTTGGTTTCTAACCAGAGTAGTGTTATATCTTCGAGACAGGTCTTGGAAGAGGAGCTTTCTCAATTGGAAGAAGAATATAAGAACAAAGAAGTACCAAGGCCGGAACATTGGGGCGGCTACTTGGTTAAACCTGAATCCATTGAATTTTGGCAAGGACGACCTAATAGATTACATGATCGAATACGCTATAGTCTAAAAAAGAATTGGAATTGGAAAATGGAGCGTTTGGCACCGTAAAAGAACGAAAATGAAGAATTTGCTTTTTATGCGTCATGGAAAATCCTCTTGGGAATTGGAGGTTAGCGATCAAGATAGGCCCTTGTCCCAAAGGGGGATAACTGATGCGCATTTGGTGGGCAAAAAATTATCAGCGGAGCATTTACAAATAGACTTCGCCTATTCCAGTCCGGCCAACAGGGCTTTGCATACAGCCATGATTTTTTTAAGAAACTTAAAGTACCCTTTGTCAAATTTTGAGATTGCAACCGATTTATATGACTTTTCGGGTAATCAAATATTGGATTTCATAAAAAGGGCAGATAACAATTTACAAACGATTTTGGTTTTTGGTCATAATCATGCTTTTACCCATTTAGTGAACTCCCTTGGGAATTTTTATATAGAGAATGTGCCTACAAGTGGATTTGTACATATAAAATTTGATGAAGATTCTTGGGCTAATATATCACAGGGCACAACAATAAAAACAGTTTTTCCTAAGCAATTAAAATAATGGTGAAGTTTAACAATCAGTACGTAAATAGAGAGATAAGTTGGTTATGGTTTAATGAGCGGGTACTGCAGGAAAGTGCGGATAAAAATGTTCCGCTAATCGAGAGATTACGTTTTTTAGGAATCTTCTCTAATAATTTGGATGAATTTTTTAAGGTTCGGTATGCAACGGTTAAAAGAATTGTTGAAGCCGGAAAAACGGGAAAAAGTGTATTAGGAGGGGAAAAGGCTAAAGATTTGTTAGAAGAAATTACGGAAATTGTGATCAAGCAACAATCAAAAAGTTTAGTAATACTAAAACAAATAGAGGAAGAACTAGAGCGCCAAAATATATTTATAATTCAAGAGACCGAATTAAAGGATGGTCAGAAAGAATTTGTAAAACAGTATTTTCTCCAAAACGTGAGCCCCCAGCTCATGACCATAATACTTAATGACTTAACAAGGTTTCCGACTCTTAAGGACACGGCAGCATATCTGGCTGTTAAGATGATCATCAAAAGTGATAATAGCAAAAAAGAGAAGCGCTTCGCACTTATAGAAATTCCAAAGGGAATAGATCGGTTTGTGGTTTTACCAAAAGATGGGGACAAAAATTATATCATAATTTTAGATGACCTGATTCGATTTTGCCTCAACAACATTTTCACAATGTTCGAATATGAGTCCATATCGGCACATATGATAAAAATTACAAGGGACGCCGAGTTGGATATGGATAACGACCTAAGCAAGAGTTTTATCGAGAAAATATCTTCGAGTGTAGAGCATAGAAAAATTAGTGACCCTGTGCGTTTTGTGTATGATAAAAGTATTGGCAAAGACACTTTGGGGTTTTTAAAAGAAAAAATGCAGATAGAGGATACCGATAGTGTAATTCCAGGTGGTAGGTATCACAACAAGCGTGACTATATGGGCTTCCCAAGTCTGGACAGAAACGATTTGCTGTACGAAAAAATTAAACCCTTGCCTGTTAAAGGTTTAAGTATTGAAGGAAGTATTCTGGAGAGTATAAGTAGAAAAGACTATTTGCAATACACCCCTTATCACACATTCACTTACATCCTAAAGTTTTTAAGGGAGGCGGCATTAGATCCTAAGGTGAAAACCATAAAAATTACCGTGTATCGATTGGCCAATAATTCACAGGTGGCAGCATCTCTAATAAACGCTGTTAAAAATGGAAAACAAGTTACGGTTCAAATTGAATTACAGGCCCGTTTCGACGAGCAAGCGAACATAGAGTATGCGGAACAACTGCAGTCTGAAGGTGTAAAATTAATTTTTGGTGTTCCAGGACTCAAGGTACATAGTAAAATTTGCTTGATTGAGCGTGAAGAGGAAGATGGTCTAAAAAGGTATGGTTTTATAAGTACAGGTAACTTCAATGAATCTACTGCCCGTATTTATACGGATTACACATTATTTACCGCACATGATTCCATTCTAAAGGAGTTGAATAAAGTATTCGATTTTTTTGAAACTACCTATAAAATAAATAAATACAAGCACCTAATAGTTTCTCCCCACTATACTAAAAGCACTTTTTCCAAACTTATTGATAACGAAATTGCCAATGCAATTGTAGGAAAGGAAGCTTATATTAAAATTAAGATGAACAGCTTTACCTCCTATAAAATGGTGGATAAGCTTTATGAAGCCAGTAGGGCGGGCGTAAAGATTCAACTGATTATTAGAGGGATTTGCTGTTTGGTTCCCGGGGTAAAGGGAATGAGTGAAAATATTGAAGCCATTAGTGTAGTGGATAAGTTTTTGGAGCATACAAGATTATTTGCGTTTGCCAATGCTGGTAGCCCTAAAGTTTATATATCATCAGCGGATTGGATGACCAGAAACTTGGATTATAGGGTAGAAGTAGGTTGCCCTATCTATGATGAGGATATTAAACGGGAATTGATGGATACTTTTGAAATCTGTTGGAAAGACAATCTTAAAGCTAGGGTTTTTTCTGAAAAACAGGATAATGCCTATAGAAAAACAAAGCCACCAAAGATAAGGTCTCAATTTGAGACTTATAATTATTATGTGAACAAATTCAAGGGAAAATAACTAGAGATAATTAACCGTGTACTTTTTCGGATGTACCAAGGTTTTTCATTATTCCAGCTTCAAATTCGAGTAAATCCTGCCATTTTTCATCTACCTCATTTCGGTCGCCGTATTGTCTGGCAAATTTGAGGAACATGGTGTAATGACTAGCTTCACTTACCATAAGTTTATGGTAGAAATTTGCCAATTTCTTGTCTGGAAGTTCCTCTGAAAGTAGCCTAAAACGCTCACAGCTGCGAGCTTCGATGAGCGCAGCATATAAAAGCCTATGCACTAGTTGTGTTGTTCTACTTCCCCCTTTTGGAAAAAATTTAAGTAATTCTAATACATATTCGTCTTTTCTATCCCGTCCTAATTTCTTACCGCGTTCCAATATCAGGTCATGTACCATCTTAAAGTGACCCATTTCTTCCCTAGAAAGAGCTACCATTTCCTCGACCAACTCCGTATATTCGGGAAAGGACACTATTAAGGAGATTGCGGTACTTGCAGCCTTTTGTTCACAATAGGCATGATCCGTCAGAATTTCATCAATGTTCTTTTCTACTATATTAACCCACCTAGGATCCGTGGGTAATTTTAAACCTAACATCATTTTAACGCTTATTAACCTTGTTTCAAGTGCAAAAATAAGGCTTTGTGGGTTTTAATAATTATTTTTGAGGATAGAGAAATTGAATACATATATAATGCAGGTTAGTGAAAGTATTAAAGAGGTACTTGATTCCCAATCAGAGAAGGGTTCCTTGCTATGGTTGAATGAAAGGATAAAGAAACTTGAAGAAAACAAATCTGTAAAAGACCTTTACATGGCTTACAGCTTGTTAGCCTCTAAATTCGACAAACAAACTCGACTAAAGGTTGATAAGGAAGACAATGGTGCACTTCAATATTTCAAATCCCATGATGCGAACTTGCTGGAGGTGGCTCGGATTTACCTTCTAGTTAAGGTCTTGGAAATAGAAGAGGAGTTCTATGGTCCTAAAGTCGCTAACATAGTTCAAGTTGCGGATACTACAGAACTAGAAACATTTTTAAAATTTTTGGATTTACTGCCCAACGCAGAAATGTTCAGGGTAACCGCGGTAGAAGCACTAAGAACAAATATATCCTTAATTTTCGATGCTATCACCTTAAATAACCCCTATCCAGCAAAGTATTTCAACGACCAACAATGGAATCAGATGTACTTAAAGGCGGCTTTTATGGAGCGCGACCTTTCCATGATTCAATCAGTTGATGAACGGGCAAATGCTGATTTGGCAAGGATTATTTCTGATTATGCCCATGAAAGGTGGGCAGCATCTAGAAAAATAGACCCTATGTTTTGGCGTCCTGTTTCTGGGTTTTTGAACCCTGTTTTACTAAAGGATATGGAGCATTTATTAGAGAGTAATGACGAGACGGAAAATAGGGCGGGAGCCTTGTGTTGTTATCATTCAAATAGCCAAAAAGCATTAGAAATCTTGAATCGGCATGAGGGTCTAAAGCAGGAAATAGAAGAAGGAAAATTAACTTGGAGCGTACTAAAGAATTAAAAATATGGAAAATAAAATGATGATAATAGACCCACATGTGCATATGTCATCCAGAACAACGGACGATTACGAAGCTATGCAGCAAGCAGGTGTGGTAGCTATAATAGAACCTTCTTTTTGGTTGGGACAGCCGAGGACACAAGTTGGCTCGTTTCAAGATTATTTTAGTAGTCTTGTGGGGTGGGAACCCTTTCGTGCTAGTCAATTTGGTATTAAGCACTATTGCACCATAGGTTTGAACTCAAAAGAAGCCAATAATGAAGCTTTGGCAGAACAGGTAATAGAGTTATTGCCCCTTTATTTGCATAAAGAGAATGTGGTGGCCATTGGTGAGATAGGGTATGATGACCAAACCCCTGCCGAGGATAAATATTTTAGAATGCAGCTAGACTTGGCCAAGGAATTGGACATGACCGTTCAGGTACATACACCCCATAGGGATAAAAAGGCAGGAACCATAAAAAGCATGGAGGTATGTTTGGAACATGGTCTTGATCCGGCAAATGTAATTATAGACCACAATAACGAGGAAACGGTAAAGGAAGTACTGGACAGAGGTTTTATTGCTGCTTTTACCATTTATCCCAAAACAAAAATGGGTAATGAGCGAATGGTAGAAGTGGTAAGAAGGTTTGGTAGTGACAACATAATTGTAGACAGTTCGGCCGATTGGGGCGTAAGTGACCCCTTAGCTGTACCGAAAACAGCCTCTTTAATGCTTAAACGCGGTATTGCTAAAGCGGATGTGGTAAAAACCTGTTATCAAAATGCATTGGATGCCTTTAGTAAAAATGGTAGAATGAAAGAGGAACATTGGTTAAAACAAGATGGAATAGACCAGTCACAACTTTTTAATGATAACAGCGTTTTAAGAGGACAAACACCACGGATAGATTCTGATCAAATCTCTTAAAATGATTAAAAAAATCATGGGTTTTGCAAGATTGGCAAGACCTGCGAATTTACCCACTGCAGCGGCAGATATACTTGCCGGTATTAGCTTGTCACTTTTTTCAATACAGGTGAGTGCTCCTGTTTTTATGGAAGAAAATTGGACCGATATCGTGTTTCTTGTATTTGCATCCGTTTTTTTATATGCAGGCGGGGTTGTTTTTAATGATGTTTTTGATGCGAAGCTAGATGCAACTGAGCGTCCCGAAAGACCTATACCCAGCGGAATAATACCCAGGAAACAAGCAGTTTTTTGGGGAGCTTTATTAATGTTTTTGGGGGTTTATCTAGCTATGAGTGTTCAAGGACTCAGTGGTTCTATTGCCATTATTTTGGTAGTTGCAATAATTATTTATGATGCCATAGCAAAAAAACATTCATTTTTTGGACCGTTGGTAATGGGTATATGTAGAGGATTAAACCTACTATTGGGAATGTCAATTATCGGACATATCGAATTATGGTGGATTTCAATTATACCCCTAGTTTATATTTTTGCCATTACATTGATAAGTAGGGGTGAAGTGCATGGAAATAATAAGAAACACATTGTTATTGCTGCTTTACTCTATGGTTTGGTCATTTTACTTATTTCAGTTTCAATAGGTCAAATGACCCAAAATATATTGATGTCGATACCTTTTATATTACTTTTTGGCTTTTTAGTTTTTCGACCCTTGCTTAGAGCCTATAAGGATAATGCACCCCAGAATATTAAAAAAGCAGTAATGGCCGGAGTTTTATCCTTAGTGGTCATGGATGCTTGTTGGGTGGTTGGATTCGCCAATTGGTATATCGCAGTCGGAGTTTTATTACTTTTGCCGCTATCTTTATTACTTTCAAGAATTTTTGCAGTTACCTAGTTATATGGAATTAAAACCTATTAAACAGTCCTTTTCGGTACAGTATGATTATCAACTCCATTTTACAAAGGATTTGTTTCATAAAGGAAATACCTTGTTTTTGGATATCATCGAGGATTACAAAGATTATGAAGCTGTTAAATTGTTCTTCGTGGTCGACAAGGGAGTGGCCGAAAATCACCCTCAATTGTTGAGTAAGATTAGTTCTTTCTGTGGATTGCATTCGAATCATTTGAATTTTACACAATCCTTGATAATTGACGGTGGAGAACAATCTAAAAATCATGCAGCATATATTGATTTGGTTCTAAAAGGTATCAATGAGAATGCCATTTGTAGGCACTCCTTTGTTGTGGTTATTGGCGGAGGTGCGGTAATCGATATGGTGGGCTATGCAGCGGCTATAGCACATAGAGGCGTAAAATTGATTAGAATCCCAACGACAGTATTGTCTCAGAACGATTCTGCCGTAGGAGTTAAGAACAGTGTAAATATCTTTAATAAGAAAAACTTCCTGGGAACTTTTGCTCCACCCTATGCGATTATCAATGATTCTGATTTCTTGGACACCCTTGAGCAAAGGGATTGGATAGCAGGTATTGCAGAAGCCATAAAAGTGGCTTTAATAAAAGATAAGGATTTCTTTGAATATATTGCTAAAAATGCCGAAGCTTTAAAAGAAAGGCAATTGGAGGCTATGCAATATGTCATTTATAAATGCGCAGAAATGCATATGCACCACATTTCACAGGGTGGAGACCCTTTTGAGTCGGGCTCCTCCCGACCTTTAGATTTTGGACATTGGGCTGCTCATAAATTGGAATTTATGACCAATTATAATTTAAGACATGGGGAAGCAGTTGCTAAGGGTATTGCATTAGATGTTACCTATGCCCAACTCATTGGCCTTATTACAAAAGAAGAACTGACCACTATTGTGGATGTCATGAGAACTATTGGGTTTGATTTATCCCTACCCCTAAATTCAGATATGGAAGTGGAACAGTTGTTAGCAGGAATCGAGGAGTTCAGGGAGCATTTGGGAGGACAACTTACGATAACTTTAATTTCTGGATTGGGAAAGAAACATGATGTACATGAAATAGATATAAAAATCATGAAACAAGCCATTGAAAAGCTGAATCATCAAATGGCAATTAAGTAGATATAATGTTCTTAAAAAATAAATTCCATCTTTCTTATTGTACCAACATACATCCTGGACAGGATTGGAACAGTACTTTTAATAGTATAAAGAAACATGTTCCCGGTATAAAAAAAAGGGTTGCACCTAACCAGCCGTTCGGTTTAGGCCTAAGACTTTCGAATAAAGCTAGTGAAGAGCTAAATCGAGGGGATGCAATGTCCGATTTTAAGCAATGGTTAGAGTTAAATGATGTTTATGTTTTTACCATGAACGGCTTTCCGTATGGTAATTTTCATAATGAGCGTGTAAAGGAAAATGTGCACACACCAGATTGGACAACCAAAGAAAGACTTGATTATACCCAAAGACTTTTTAATCAATTGGCCCTATTAATTCCTGAAGGTCTCCATGGTGGCATATCTACTTCCCCGATCAGTTATAAGCACTGGTTCAAAACGGAAGATGAAAAGAGCACGGCATTAAAAAAGGGAGCTGAGCATATGGTCGTGGTGGCCAAGCAATTATATGAAATCGAGCAGACAACCGGAAAATATTTGCATTTGGATATCGAGCCAGAACCAGACGGATTTTTGGAAAATACGGATGAGGTTTTATCTTTTTATTCGGAATATCTACTTCCCACAGCAAAAGAAATATTGTTTAAGGAATTTGATTTGGATTCGTTCGAATTTGAAAAACTGATTAAGCGTTATATAACAATATGCTATGATATTTGCCATTTCTCCTTAGCTTATGAAGAGCCAATTGAAACTTTTAAAAGGTTAGATTCAGCCGGTATTTTGGTAGGAAAAATTCAGGTAAGTGCAGCGCTAAAGATTATTTTTGATAAAGGTAGGAATGATGAAATATGGAGTTTATTAGAAAAATTCAATGAACCCACGTACTTACATCAAGTAACGGAGAAAATTGGTGAAAGCGTTACAACCTACAATGACTTGCCCATTATTCTGGAGAAGAAGCAAGACGCGAAGGAATTAAGGGCTCATTTTCATGTTCCTATATTTTTAGAGAAATTTGGAGCCTTATTTTCGACCCAGGACCAAATAATAAAAACCTTGGCCTATCTTAAGAATAAACCCATATCCGAGCATTTGGAAATTGAAACGTATACTTGGGATGTGCTACCGGAGGGATTAAAACAAGATTTATCAAGCTCTATTATTAGAGAAATGGAGTGGTTAAAAGACCGTATATAATATGCAAAAAACCGTTGTAATTAATGTAGTGGGTTTAACAAAACGGTTAATAGGTGAACATACACCATTCATAAAATCATTTTTAGATAACGGTACATCTACATATATTAAACCCATGCTACCTGCCGTTACTTGTTCCGTACAATCGACCTACGTTACAGGAAAATGGCCCTCTGAACATGGAATTGTAGGGAATGGATGGTATTTTAAGGACGAGTTGGAAGTGAAGTTTTGGAGGCAATCCAACCTATTGGTACAGCAACCCAAAATTTGGGACCGGTTAAAGGAATTGGATTCAAATTTTACATGCGCCAACCACTTTTGGTGGTATAATATGTATTCCAATGTCGATTATAGTCTTACTCCACGGCCAAATTATTTGGCCGATGGTAGAAAGATTCCAGATGTTTATTCACACCCTGCTGAATTAAGGGACGAATTACAACATAGTTTGGGAACATTCCCCCTATTTGAATTTTGGGGCCCCAAGACCACCATCAATTCCTCTAAATGGATAGCGAATGGCGCTATAAAAACAGACGAGAAATATGACCCAACTTTAACCTTGATCTATTTACCTCATTTGGACTATAACCTACAACGCCATGGATTGAATTTTGATATAATTTCTAAGGATTTAAGGGAAATAGATGGAGTGGTAAGGCAGTTGGTGGAATATTACGAGAAGAATGATACCCATATTATTTTATTATCGGAATATGGAATTACGAATGTAAAAAGACCTGTACATTTAAACCGTATTCTACGTAAAGAGGGATTTATTGGCATTAGAGTAGAACGTGGATTGGAATTGTTAGATGCAGGAGCAAGTGAAGCCTTTGCCGTTGCCGACCATCAAGTAGCACATATTTATGTAAAAAACGCTGATAACCTTGAGAGAATTAAAGGCTTGATTGAAAAGGTACTCGGTGTTGAAAAGGTGCTTTCTAAAGATGAAATTAATGAAGAGCACCTCTCCCATGAACGTTGTGGCGACTTAGTTGTTGTGGCCGATTCCGATTCTTGGTTTACCTATTACTTTTGGTTGGATGATGCCTTGGCACCCGATTATGCAAGAATGGTGGATATCCACAAAAAGCCGGGGTACGATCCCGTAGAAATGATGACGAATCCTAAAGATAAATTGGTCATGGCGAAGGTAATTTGGAAATTAATAAAAAAGAAGTTAGGTTTTAGGACTGTCTTGAATATTATTCCTTTAGATGCTAATTTGATTAAAGGTTCCCATGGTAGGAAACCAGATGATCTTGAAGATTATCCTATTTTAATAAGTAACCAAGTTGATTTAGTGAAAAAAAATGAAATTGAGGCAGTTGAGGTTTATAAATTAATAGAGAAACACATATTAAGTTGATTAGGATGAATATGTTTTTTAAGACTTTTGGATATTTATTTGCTGTGCTTTTTGCTCTAGGGGCTGTGGTTCAATTTAATGATCCGGATTCGTTATTTTGGATTTTTATTTATGCTGTGGCCGCAATAATCTCCATATTTTTTTCATTGAACAAATTAAAGCCTGTGGTTCCATTGATAATTGGTACAGCTTGTTTCATCGGGTTTATGTATTTATATCCTACGGATTTTCAAGGATTTGATTTGGATGACGGCGATATTGAGACCGTTGAGTTGGGCCGTGAAGCTTTTGGGTTGCTTATAATCGCTTTGGTGATGTTTTTTTATACCGTCCGTCTAAGACGAATGTTAAAGGTCTAGATCAAACTCTTTTCTAAGTAAATCCAAGGTTGGGTTTTTCTCCCTTAATTTTTGATATTTTTCTTCTGGGGTAAATGCAAATTTCTTAGCGCTAGACTCGTTCACCTTAATTTGCAATTGAATAAAGTGGTTATTGAGTTTTGTTCTAAGATGGCCCATCAATTCATAACTTTCACGTTCTATCTCCTTTTTCATTGTACTGTTGGGTAGTTCAATACAAATAGTAAAGTCTTCTCTTAGTTTTGGGATATCTGTGTTTAAATTGGAAGCTAAAATTTTTTGTCCTTTTTTGTCTATCTGTTCAACAAAATCTGACCAGTGCTTTTGTAAGTCCTCTTCTGTAAATATATCTTTTGGTAAATCGTCCTCATCAACGATTACCTCAATTTTATTCAACTCATGCTCTTTTTTAGCTTTTAAACTAGATAGAGAAAGTCCGGAAACACGTTTTTTTTGGGATGTGATGTTTATTTTTTTAGGCTCCGTTTCTTGAACCGCTGATGTAGTTTGAGGTTCGTTTTTTTCCGACTTTGGGCTTACCGGTGCAGTTTTACCGTAATCGCGTATTGGATTTTGTTTAATGTCATCTTCTACTACCTGATTGGCTTCTTCTGTATTGACCGACTCACCTTTTGGGTCGTCCTTTTTGAAATCTTCAGGTGGATTGTTTTCTTGCCTTTCATTTTTTCTGGGGTAAACCTTCTGATAAAATGAAGCAGGTGCAATAAAATCAATAGTTTTATTTTGTAGGGCTAGGGATTCAGGATTTTTTTTTTCTCCATCAAAATCGATAGAGGCCAGTTTCATTAAGGTAAGTTCTACTAAAAGTCGTTGATTTTTGCTGGATTTATATTTTAGGTCGCAGTCGTTCGCTATATCCAATCCTTTTAAAAGAAAGAGGCTGGAAGTCTTTTTGGATTGTTCTCTATACTTTCCCTGGGCCTTTTCCCCTACCTCTAGGAGCACTATGGTGTCTTCGTGTTGGCATACCATTAAATCCCTAAAATGTGATGCTAGACCGGCAATAAAATGATGACCATCAAAACCAAGTGAGAGTGTTTTATTAAAAAGCACCAGTAATTTTGGAATATCGTGCTCCAAAATGAGGTCTGTTGCCTCAAAATAAATATCGTAGTCCAACACATTGAGGTTCTCGGTTACGGCCTTTCTAGTCAATTCTTTTCCAGAAAAACTAACTACCCGATCAAAAATTGAAAGCGCATCCCGCATGGCGCCGTCAGCCTTCTGAGCGATAATATGCAAAGCATCTTCTTCTGCATCGATTCCTTGATTCTCTGCAATATACTTTAAGTACTCCGCTGCGTCGTTTACCGTAATTCTTTTAAAATCAAATATTTGACACCGCGATAGGATAGTGGGTATAATTTTATGTTTTTCCGTAGTGGCCAAAATAAAAATGGCATGTTTCGGAGGTTCTTCCAGTGTCTTCAAAAAAGCATTAAACGCCGATTGGGAGAGCATATGAACCTCATCAATGATGTACACCTTATATTTTCCAACTTGTGGCGGAATACGAACTTGGTCTATCAAGTTTCTTATATCGTCAACGGAATTATTGGAAGCTGCATCCAATTCGAAAATGTTGAAAGCAAAATCTTCACCTTCATGTTCACTACCGTCGGAATTAATTTGTTTAGCTAAAATTCGCGCACAGGTAGTCTTACCTACACCTCTTGGACCACAAAACAAAAGAGCCTGAGCCAAATGATTGTTGTCTATCGCATTTTGGAGGGTGTTGGTAATGGCTTGTTGCCCCACTACATCTTTAAATGTTTGGGGTCTATATTTTCGTGCCGATACAATAAAAGGTTCCAAAATCGGAATGGGTTTGTGTAACTACAAATATAAAAATAGCGGTCTATTTGATTGGGTAATTAAAACATAGATCATCCTTAGTTATCAACAATTAGAGTACATTTGTGCATAGCAGGCCACCTTATCGCTTGACTATAGCTTTATGGTCAAGAGGAAAGTCCGGACACCATAGTGCAGTATAGCGGGTAACGCCCGTCCGTCGAGAGATGAGGACCAGTGCAACAGAAAGCAAGTACAGTTCGGCTGTAGTGAAATCAGGTAAACTCTATACGGTGAAACGTCATGTAAATCGGTGTTTGAGGGCTGCACGCCCGAGCCGAAGGGTAGGCGGTTGGAGCCTTTGGGTAACTAAAGGCCTAGATAAATGATAAGGTTCGTTTTAACGAAAACAGAATCCGGCTTATGGCCTGCTTTTTTAAAGTTTTAGAAGATTTTTTCTACCATATTTTTCGGCTCTAAATTTTCATCCAGAACTATTTCGAAATCAATAACTCCCAACACCAATTCTTCCGTAGTAATTACTTCAACCTTCCACCTTCCTGGCCAAATATTGCTTTTGTAGGTGTACCCCCTGAACCCATTGTCCCTTCCACCAGTAATTTCATAGCCTATATCTTCCACTAATTCCCATTCCATGGTGTCATCATTATACCATTTCCAGCGATGAATTATAGATTTCTCCAAATCGGTGGGTGCGAAAACAGAAGAAAAGATATATACTTTTTCCTTAGGTCTAAATATAAATTGGGTACGATGCGATCTCCAAAACAGATAGGATTCATTTTTTTCGTATGCAACTATGTAACGGTTTCCTTTTTTTTCCACATTATGAGCAACTATTCCTTCATCGAGTGCTAATGGTACCGGTGGAATTAAACGAAAAAAATAAAAAAGATTGATTATAACATAGATGGAAAGTACTAAAGCAACTAGTTTACCTAAATGTATTTCTAGGCGAGTACTTGGGCTAAGTGAATAAATAATTGTTATCAAAGTAATTGTACTACCAAGACTTATGAATCCTGAAATAAGAAAGACAGTAGGATTTATCTCTGCAATGAAAACTGGAATCATAAATGTGAAGAATGTAAAACTAATAAAGAAGTAAACACTAAACTGTAAATACTTATTTGATATCCGCTGTTTCAAAAACTCGTTGGCAACCAATAAAAAAATGAGGATTACAAAAAAGGAAACGGTTTTGGAGAGGGATACGCTCCGGGAAAAATAAATCACATAGGCACTGGATAGGGCTCCAAAAAAGAATTGTATAGCTAAAGGTAAATATTCTTCAAAGCGTTCAAGGAATGTATTTTTCCATTTTCCGTCATCCGCTAAATTATAAAGATAAAGTGCTATACTTAAGTTGGTCATATGCAAACACAACATAACCAAATCATAAGTTCTATCTATACGTCCCAAAGTAAGAACATCGAAAATAAAACCACCAATAAAAAAGAGTATAGGAGCATATTTTTCATGCCTTCTAATAAATTTACGGAAGGCACTATTTCTGAACTGGACTATTGTTCTTTTCATGCGAATTATTCGGCCATCAAAAGTAGTTTTATTAGTTGATTATAATAGACTTAAATAATCGTATTTTTAGCTTCTTGGGTAAGCTTTTAAAGTATTATTATGACTTGAAAAAGCTAAAGACACTACTTCCATATTTTCTAAAATTATCAAAATGGGGTAAATGTTCCAAAGAAGTCTGTTTAGCATGTTCTACTACCAATACACCATCTTCCAAAAGCATATTATTTTCGAAAACCAAAGCTGGTATTTTTTCAAAATCACTAAGTTCCATGCTATAAAATGGGTCGGCAAAAATGATATCGAATCTGTCATTATTTTTATCCAAAAAAGTAAAGACATTGTTTTTGAACGTTTTTATACCCATATCCAGCTCCTTGGAAATTTTAGAGATGTAATTAATGCAGCCCTTATCTAAGTCAACCGATACAATATCCTCAACGCCCCTAGAGGCAAACTCAAAGCTAATATTTCCTGTTCCCGCGAAGAGGTCCAAGACCTTTAAATCAGGAAAATAATATCTATTGTTTAGAATGTTAAATAGTCCTTCTTTTGCCATATCCTTTGTAGGCCTTACCGGCAGGTTTTTAGGAGCTATTAGTTGTCTTCCTTTATGTTTTCCTGAAATTATTCTCATTAAAGACTATTTATTACTGTAAAATCAATAGTAGATGATTCAGGATCGTCTAAATCTAAATGGTTGGGAGACAACGGAACAAATATGGAAAGATTTTGAATGTATGAATAGCATAATTGGAATATTTCGTCATCTTCATCAATGCTTCCAAAAAACTTAACTTGAATAGACGCTGGATCTAACTCCAATTGCTCTAAAACAAAAAGTAGATAATATGCAAAATCCTCTTTAGTGGTATAGGTAAAATTATTATAGAGCACCAGGCTTTTTTGTCTTAAGATGATGACATCCATTTGTTGTACACCGACTTGTACAAAACAGATAGGTTCTTTTTGATTACTATAATTGTCTAATAAGGACTGTATTAGAACCGAGCCATTGTGCATATACGTAAACTCGCCAAACAGTTCATAGATGTAATTATTTACATTCATGTAAGGGACATACACGTTTACAATATCAAGATTTTCCAACTCGTCGAAAGCTAGAGTATCTGTAGCTAATATTTTGGTATTGAACTTAAGGTAATTGGCAAGCTCATCCTCTTTAAACAATGGTTTGGGCACCAAACCAAAGAGATTGTTTTTATGAATAGCTACAACTTCATCGAATTGTTCATCTTTCACTCCGGTTGAAGTAAAAAGTTCTTTCAATTCCTCTAAAAGCGCCATAGGGTTTAATTCCTCGGAAAAAACTTTGTTTTTGGATAATATCACTTTGTGCGATACAGTATCCGCAATACAAAAAGAAAGTCCATTCAAGCTAACCTGAATGGACATTTTCTTAAAACTTTTTTCGGCTATGTCTAGTCCCTTATTGATCGTTCTTTTTGTCATAAATTGGAGGCCAGTTACCGCTGGTACTAACTTCAGTTAATGAACCTACCCTTATTTCAGTTCCGTTAACCTCTTCCACACTCACTTGTGCATTTTCACGCGCCAATAAATCCTTTGGTTGATCGTACAAGACCACACTTTTATCAACTTTGGCTTCAAAAACTGGAGCCCTGTAACCGCTTTTATCAATAACATCTGCATCCATGGTAAATTTTTCACCATTCGGTGCAGTAGGCACAGTAGCCAAATCCTTATATCTAGTGTCACTTTTAAATAAAGAATCCTTAACGGAAACAGTACCTAAAGTGTCAATAATTTTAACTTCTTGCAACATATCAATTTGATAGGTCTCATCATATTCCAAAAATGAGGAGTCTCTTTGTTGGGTAATTACGTAATTTCCGGTATCGATAAACTTTATTAGGCTCGGGAAGTCCTTTGCATACTTTCCATTAACAGTTTTATAAGCTTCTTGAGCGTTTCTAATATCCTTTAGTTTTGCTACTACTTTTCCAAAGCGTTCTACTTTAGCCTCGTTAAACTTAATAGGCCCTGTGATAGAGTTGTAAATCATGTAGCCTAAACCGATACATGCAATCCAAAGTACAATCTGAATTATGGTCTTCATTTCTTAAGTGTTAATTTAATTTAGTGGTTGTAACAAATCTACAATTTTTTTTTAATCGCAAAAGTTTTTCCCCTAAAAATCCTGTTATATTTGGGGTTCCATGAAAATACAGACGCCCACTGCTTTCTTTAAAGAGTTGGAAACCAAGTTTCCACATAAACCTACACTTAAGCAAGAGATTGCCCTTGAAAAACTGTCCAGTTTTACATTGTCAAAAAAGAAGGACGAAGTTTTCGTGCTTAAAGGTTTTGCGGGTACCGGAAAAACAACTTTGGTAGGTACTTTGGTAAAGTGTTTGTGGAAAACAGGCATGAAATCCGTTTTAATGGCACCAACGGGTAGGGCGGCCAAAGTAATGTCCAACTATTCCAAAACACAGGCGTATACGATACATAGGAAAATCTATTTTCCGAAAAAACAAAGTGGGGGTGGCGTCCAGTTCGTTATGGCGCCAAATAAGCATAGGGATACCCTTTTTATTGTGGACGAGGCATCCATGATTCCGGATACGCCTGCAGATTCCAAGTTATTTGAGAATGGTTCTCTCTTGGATGATCTGCTCATGTTTGTATACTCAGGTCATAATTGTAAATTACTTTTAATTGGGGATACTGCGCAACTACCACCAGTGCATTTGGAGTTAAGCCCTGCTTTGGATGAGGATAAACTTGCATTAAATTATAATAAGGAGGTGGAACGATTGGAGTTGGATGAAGTTGTACGTCAAGCCGAGGATTCCGGTATTTTAGTGAATGCAACTATGTTGCGAGAACAATTAAATGGAGATTATTTTGATCGCTTTAAGTTTGATGTTTCATCTTACACGGATATTGTACGGCTGATAGATGGACACGACATACAAGAGGCCATAGACGAATCTTATTCCCAAAACGGAAAGGAAGAGACTGCTATCATCGTTAGGTCAAATAAGCGGGCAAACCTTTATAACCTTAATATTAGGGAGCGCATACTATTCTTAGAACATGAATTGGCTCCAGGCGATTTCATGATGGTCGTTAAAAATAATTACTTCTGGCTTAAACCAAATTCGGAAGCAGGATTTATAGCCAATGGCGATATTATAGAAATTTTGGAAATCTTCGCCTTTAAAGATTTGTATGGTTTTAAATTCGCAGAAGTAAAAGTTCAAATGGTGGATTATCCTAATATGAAACCTTTTGAAACCGTTCTTTTATTGGATACCATAAAAGCAGAATCCCCATCACTTTCTTATGAAGATGGTAATCGACTCTATCAAGAGGTAATGAAAGACTATGCTAACGAAAAATCTAAGTACAAAAAATTCTTGGGAGTAAAGAACAACAAATACTTTAATGGACTTCAGGTAAAATTCTCCTATGCAATAACTTGTCATAAGTCCCAAGGTGGACAATGGAACACAGTGTTTGTGGAGCAGCCCTATCTTCCAAATGGCCCAGATCGGGAATATCTCCGGTGGTTATATACAGCAATAACAAGAGCTAAGGAAAAACTGTATTTAATAGGCTTCAAAAGTGATTTTTTTCTTGAATAGGAAAAAAGTACATTAGTAGAGGAATTTGAAGAATCGTTGAATATTTAGATCTCTTATTCGGTTGAAAACAGAATTTATGACCTCAGAAACCATAATAAGTATTTTTTTGGGAGTAGGACTAGCCGCATCTGTCGGATTTAGGGTTTTCTTACCATTGTTCGCATTAAGTTTGGCTGCCTATTTCGACGTTTGGGCACTAAATGAAAATTGGCAATGGATTGGAAGTTTGGCTGCCCTCATTACGTTAGGGGTCGCTACTTTGGTCGAAATCTTTGCCTATTTTATTCCATGGGTCGATAATTTATTGGATAGTTTTGCAGTTCCGTTGGCTGCAATTGCCGGTACGGCGGTAATGGTTTCTACAGTGGCCAATTTGGATCCTGTTGTAACATGGTCTTTGGCTATAATTGCAGGTGGAGGTACGGCAACTGCAATTCGGGGAGCAGGAGCAACAGGTAGAATGGTGTCTTCAACAACTACTGGAGGATTGGCTAACCCTGTATTTGCTGTTGTGGAAACAGGAACGGCAACCGTAGTGAGTATAGCCTCAATTTTCGCTCCAATACTGGCTGCCGTTCTGGTCATCATTATTTTAATAATTATTTTTAGGATTTATAGAAGTTTAAGACCTAAAGCAAAAACTTAAAAATTACGTGAAGATTATAGCCATGATACCGGCCCGATACGCAGCTTCAAGATTCCCTGCAAAATTGATGCAAGATCTTTCTGGTAAACCCGTAATTGTTCGTACTTACCAGGCGGCGGTGAAGACTGGACTTTTTGATGCCGTTTATGTCGTTACGGATAGTGATGTAATATTTGATACCATAAAGGCAGAAGGAGGTAAAGCCCTGAAGAGCAAGAAAGAACACGATTGTGGAAGCGATAGAATTGCCGAGGCCGTAACGGATATGGATGCCGATATTATTGTAAACGTACAAGGCGATGAACCCTTTACCGATAGGGAAAGCCTTGCCGGGGTAATCGATGTTTTTAAGAACGATAAGGAAAAAGAAATAGATTTGGCCTCTTTAATGGTTAGAATAAAGGATGAGGAAGAGATAAAAAACCCAAATACCGTAAAGGTTATTGTTGATCATGAAAATTTTGCACTTTACTTTTCTAGGTCGCCCATCCCATATCCCAGGGCAAAGGGAGATGATACGGTGTACTACAAACACAAAGGAATTTATGCTTTTAGAAAAAGAGCATTGATGGATTTTCAAAGACTGCCTATGTTGCAATTGGAAGCAACCGAGAAAATAGAGGCTATAAGATATTTGGAATATGGAAAGAAAATTAAAATGGTGGAAACGACGGTTACCGGTATAGAAATTGATACGCCAGAGGATTTGGAAAAGGCACAGGCAGCATGGAAATAAGTCTTGAGGAGATAAAAGTCGTAGGCTTTGATGCTGATGATACACTTTGGGTTAATGAAACCTATTTTAGGGATGCCGAAGAAAGATTTGCAGAGCTCTTGGAACCTTATGAAACCAAAAATAAAATAGACCAAGAGCTGTTTAGGATGGAAATGAAGAATTTGGAGCTCTATGGTTATGGAATAAAAGGCTTTATGCTTTCGATGATAGAAGCGGCCTTGGAACTTTCGAATAATGAAATTTCTCAAAAGACATTATCTGAAATCATAAATCTAGGAAAAAATATGATAGCCCATCCTGTTGAAATTTTAGATGGTGTAGTGGAGGTTTTGGATGGGTTGGAAGGAAAATATAGATTGATAGTTTTGACGAAAGGAGACTTATTGGACCAAGAGAGAAAACTTGGTAGGTCAAACTTGTCCGAATACTTCCATCATGTAGAAGTCCTTAGTGACAAGAAGGAGAAGAATTATCAGGATTTGTTGGACCATTTGGAAATAGATGTGAAAAATTTTCTTATGATTGGCAATTCTTTAAAATCTGATGTGCTGCCTTTAGTAAATATCGGTGCTAAGGCGGTCCATGTACCTTTTCATACAACTTGGAAACATGAGGAAGTAGAAGAACCAAAAGAGAAAGAAGGATATATTACCGTTTCAAAACTGACGGATATCCTCAAGTACCTTTAAAATGAATCAATGGAAATAAAAAAGGATATAACACTAAAAAATATTCCCACCAGGGCTTCGGAAAAGTATAGAAACTTTCCTATGGTTCCAAGGGTTGTTTTCGGTAGTGGAAGTTTTGATCAATTAGGGGACATACTTCTGGAAAAAAGAAAGAATTCCGAAGCTCCTGTTATCTTTTTGGTTGATGACGTTTTTGAAGGGTCAGAGTTACCTACAAGAATTCCACAGGTGTTTTGCGATCAGATAATTTTTGTTTCCGCTGATGAAGAACCAAAAACAGCTCAAGTTGATGCTTTGGTGAAAATGATTAGGGAGAATTACTCGGAGCAACCTACAGGGGTGATTGGTATTGGAGGTGGTACACTATTGGATTTAGCTAAAGCGGTTGCCATTTTGATTAGCAATGAAGGCAGTGCAGCAGATTATCAAGGTTGGGATTTGGTTCAAAGAAAATCAATATACCATGTAGGAATACCAACCATAAGTGGTACGGGTGCTGAGGTATCTAGAACTACTGTACTTCTGGGACCTGAAAAAAAATTAGGAATTAACTCGGATTATACCACGTTTGATCAAGTGATATTAGACCCTGAATTGACAAAAGGTGTGTCCAAGGAACAATGGTTCTATACCGGGATGGACTGTTTTATTCATTGTATAGAAAGTTTAAACGGCACCTATCTAAATGCATTTAGCCAGAGCTATGGCGAAAAAGCTTTAGAACTTTGTAAAGAAGTCTTTCTTAATGATTTGACTGAAAAAGAATCTAGGGACAAGCTAATGATGGCCTCGTGGCATGGAGGTATGAGCATTGCATATTCCCAAGTAGGTGTAGCGCATGCCATGAGCTATGGATTGGGATATCAATTGGGGGTTAAGCACGGTTTAGGAAATTGTCTAGTTTTTCAGTACTTGGAAGAGTTCTATCCAGAAGGTGTTGCGCTTTTTAATAAGATGAAGGAGAAGCATCAAATTGAATTACCCAAAGGAGTTTGCAAAAATCTCAAGGAAGGTGAATTGGATGCCATGATTACTGTAGCTATGGGTATGGAGCCATTATGGGAAAATGCCTTGGGAGACCATTGGCGTTCAATTATTACACCCGGAAAATTAAGGGCTATATTCAAAAAGATATAGGCCAAAACCTTCATATTATTTACCATTTAAATAGTACAATGCAAAAATTTGCCAAGTTCATCTATTTTAAGCTTATGGGCTGGACGGTAAGTGGAGACTTCCCATCCCATTTGGATAAATGTGTCATCATTGTTGTACCACATACCAGTTGGTGGGATTTTTTATTAGGACTCATTATTCGAAAAGTGTGGAACGAAGAAATCAATTACATTGGCAAAAAAAGTTTGTTCGATTCTCCTTTTGGCTGGTTTTTTAGATGGACAGGCGGGGCTCCGATAGACCGAAGTAAGAATAGTGATACGGTTAGTGCGACGGTTAAAATTTTTAAGGAACGGAAAAAATTCAGATTAGCCCTTTCACCGGAAGGCACCCGAAAAAAGGTGGAAAAATGGAAGACAGGATTCTATTACATTGCTAAACAAGCTGAGGTTCCCATTGTTTTGGTAGCTTTTGATTTTGGAAAAAAGGAGATTAAGGTATCCGAACCTAAATGGCTAACAAATAATATCGAGACTGATTTTAAAACCTATGCCCAATTTTATGAAGGTGTAATGGGCAAAACGAGATAGATTATGTCAAAGTAAACAACATCATGTTTGTATGAATATTCACTTTTTTACTTTGACATAATTTCGTAATTATTAAAATACATTTCACTAATTAAAAGCGGCACTCAATTTCCTACATCAGTACTACTCCTCCATAGTATGATAAACGTTCTGCACGTCATCATCTTCTTCTATCTTCTCAAGAAGTTTTTCTACATCGGCAGCTTCCTCTTCGTTTAATGCCTTCGTAACTTGTGGAATACGTTCAAATCCAGAGGAAAGTATTTCAATATTTCTATTCTCCAATTCTTTTTGTATGGCACCAAAACTCTCAAATGGGGCATAAATAAGTATACCATCATCGTCCACAAAAACTTCTTCGGCACCAAAATCAATCATTTCCAATTCCAATTCTTCGGGGTCTATACCTTCTGCTGGAATCCTAAAGTTACAGGTATGGTCAAACATGAACTCCACCGACCCCGAAGTTCCTAAACTACCGTCACATTTATTAAAATAACTTCTGATATTGGCAACGGTTCTAGTGTTATTATCCGTCGCCGTTTCAATTAATATGGCAATACCGTGGGGGGCATATCCTTCAAAAAGTACTTCTTTAAAATCCCCAAGACTTTTGTCGCTCGCTCTTTTTATAGCACGCTCAATATTATCCTTGGGCATGTTCACTGCCTTTGCATTTTGTATAACGGCTCTCAATCTAGAATTTGCATCTGGATCTGGTCCTCCCTCTTTTACCGCCATTACAATATCTTTACCAATGCGAGTAAATGCCTTGGACATTGCCGCCCATCTTTTCATTTTACGTGCTTTTCTAAACTCAAAAGCTCTTCCCATAATCTTATTCTAATTTAATGCAAGCAAATTTAACAAAATTCGTAAATGTTGGAACTGAATTCTAAAATGCTGTTAGGAGTAATCAATCACTTTCAACGATATCTTCGATACTTCTAGCAAGTTCAAAATCCTTTTCCGTAACTCCATTGGCATCATGCGTGCTTAACCTAATATTTACTGTTTTGTATACATTGCTCCAGTCTGGATGATGACCCTGAGCTTCACACTCAAAGGCAATTCTTGTCATAACGGAAAATGCCTCTTTAAAATCCTTAAATTCAAAAGTGGTCTCAATTGCTCCGTCTACATATTCCCAGCCATCTAATTGGCCTAAGTAATCTTCTATTTGTTTATCTGTAAATTTTTCCATGAGTTAAGTTTTTAAAATTTATTTCAAAATATGATGGTCAATAATATCTTGGTACGTAAATCTTAAGTTCTTTGGGAGATTGTTCGATTTTGGTAAGACGGCTAAATACCTATCCTCGTTCGTTGTATAAACTCTTTTAATAATAGGGTTGAATTTGCCGACACGTTCCAAAACTTCTTTTACAAAGTCTTCATGATGAACTAAATCAGTACTACCAAGATGAAATATACCTGTTTTGTTTCTATTGATAAGATAATGAATTTGTTGGGTTAGCTTGTTATCATTAGTAACATTTAATATTAAGTTAGGAAAAACTTCAACCGGTTCGTTGTTCAAAATCAAATCTTTCATTTGTTTAATGCGAGGAGAGCTATTTCCAAAGACCATAGGTATTCTTAAAATACCCATTTTTCCCTTAGGTAGACGCATCAACATATTCTCTATTTTAATTTTTAACCTCCCATAAATACTTTCCGAAAGGGTTTTGTCATTTTCGTAGGAAGGGTACTTACTGTAGGCATCAAAAACATTCGCTGAAGAAAGGAAATAAAGCTTACAATCGTTGCGTCCTATATATTCCACCAAATGTTGATGGGCTATAATTTGAGCTGCAAAATTACCCCTTAAAGAAGAAATGATTACTTGGGGTTTTACTGATTCCAGAATTTCGAAAATGTCATCTTCTTCCAAATTAAATTGAAAAAACTGCTTATTCCTTTCAAAGGACCTTCTAGAATGGAAATAGGTACCATACGTATCAAAATAATTACAAAGTTCCTTGTAAATAGCGTTACCCAGGAAACCGCTTCCTCCTAATATTAAGACCTTTTTCTTTTCCAAACTAGAAAATTGATAAATCGGATAATGTAGTTAGTCTTTCCAATACCGCCATCCCCCTGGTGGAGTTTCCTTTTTTGTTCAGGCCTGGAGACCAAACTGCCACACAAAATTTTTTGGGTAACAAGGCCACAATGCCCCCTCCAACTCCACTTTTTCCGGGAAGGCCAACTCTAAAGGCAAATTCACCTGCCTCGTCATAAAAGCCACAGGTTAACATGAGGGCATTAATTCTTTTTACCTGATTTACAGTTAAAAAATCTTGTTGACGTTTACATTTACCCCGATTTATGAAAAGATAGAACGTGTCACACAATTGGGAACAGGACATGGATAAGGAGCACTGGTAAAAGTAAAAATCCAAAACTTCTAAAACATCATTTTTAAGATTGTCGTAGGACTTTAGCAGGTTGGCAGCTGCATAATTTTTGAACCCTGTTGCTTTTTCAGAATTAGCTACATGTTCATCATAAGCGATAGAGGTGTCTCCACTTATTTGCCTAACAAATTCCAAAAATTCCCTTTTAGGATTTTTTAGTTCACTAACCAGAATATCAGCGATGACAATCGCTCCTGCATTTATTAGCGGGTTTCTCGGTATTCCATTCTCCTGCTCCAAAAGGGACAAATGGTTAAATGGATCTCCAGAGGGTTCCACATCCAAACGATCCCAAACTTTTTCCCCGATTAGATTCATAGCCATGGACAATGTGAGGACCTTGGAAATACTTTGAATGGAGAAACGCTCTTGGGAATCACCCACATTATATTCATTCTTATCAATATCCAATAAATGAATTCCAAATTTTTCAATGTCTATGCATGCCAATTCTGGGATATATGTGGCCACCTTACCTGTATCAGGTTGGTTTGTAACCTCTTGAAAAACGGTATTTAAAATAGTATTGAAATCTGGCATTTAACCTTTGTAAAACGGAAGTTTAACTACCGTGGCAGGCACAGCGTTTTTACGTATTTGTATGTTGATTTTACTACCAATCTCTGAAAATACAGTTGGAACATAGCCTAAACCAATTCCTTTTCCTAAAGAGGGTGACATGGTTCCAGAAGTGACCATACCCATTTTTTTGCCTTGACCATCTACAATGTCATACCCTTGTCTGGGAATTCCCCTTTCGTCCAATTCAAAAGCAATCAATTTTTTTTCAGGACCATGTTGCCTTTCTTTTTCCAGGGCCTCACTATTAACAAAATCCTTTGTAAATTTTGTAATCCATCCAAGACCGGCTTCGATTGGGGAGGTTCCGTCATTTATATCATTGCCATAGAGGCAATAGCCCATTTCTAGGCGTAATGTATCCCTAGCGGCAAGACCGATCGGTTTTATGCCAAAGTCCGACCCAGCCTCGAAAACCTTGTCCCAAATTTGCTGTATTTCACTGTTTTTACAATAAATTTCAAAACCACCAGAGCCTGTATATCCAGTAGCTGAAATAATAACATATTCAATTCCGGCAAAATCGGCAACCTCAAAATGATAGAATTTTATAGCCGATAAGTCAATGGAAGTCAAGGACTGCATTGCTTCAACAGCTTTTGGACCTTGAATGGCCAATAACGAATAATCTTCCGATAGATTACGCATTTCTGCATTAAAATCGGAGTTGTATTTAGAAATATGCTCCCAATCCTTCTCAATATTCGAGGCATTTACAACTAACAAATATTGTTCTTCTTTTACCTTATATACAATAAGGTCATCTACGATTCCGCCTGTTTCATTGGGTAGGCAACTATATTGTGCTCTCCCAATAGTTAATTTAGACGCATCGTTGGAAGTCACTTTTTGGATAAGATTTAAAGCATTAGGGCCACTAATTAAAAACTCACCCATATGCGAAACATCGAAGACACCAACGGCTTTTCTAACCGTTTCATGTTCTGCATTTACACCTTCATAGGAAACAGGCATATTATAACCAGCAAAGGGAACCATTTTAGCTCCCAAATTCTCGTGTGTTTGTGATAGGGCGGTATTTTTCATAACAGTATTTTGTGAATCGCAAATTTATAGAATTAAATAGGATAACATTGGTAGGTCTTCTTATGATTTACTTAAATTTTGTTTTAACTTGACCGAGCATATTACATGGTTTAATTGAAGTATATGAAAGCACCTCTTTTATTAATAGCATATCTCTTTTCTCTAATAACAGCGGGACAAGATATTCCACAAGACTATTTGACCTCGGACTTTCATAAAGAAAGAAGGGAAAAGGTGCGCGAGCTGATGTCTCCTAATAGTGTATTGGTGTTTTTTTCCAATGCGGAAAGAAATAGGGCGAACGATGTCGACTATGTATATCACCAAGATCCAAACTTTTATTATTTGACAGGGTATAAAGAGCCAAATGCGGTTCTTTTAATTTTTTCGGATTCACAAATAAATGATAAGGGTAACAAATTTGATGAATTGATATATGTACAAAAGCGAAACGCCAGAGAGGAACAGTGGACGGGAAAGCGCCTAGGGGTAGAAGGGGTTAAGAATAATTTAGGTTTTGATATGGTTTTCAATGGGGAAGACTTTGTAAACTTACCCATAGATTTAAGTTCTTTTGAATTGGTTTCTTTCTTTGATTTCGAGAATGATTACCGAGATAATAGGGGCGATGCAGATTTATTCGATTTAATAAAGACTTTTAAGATGAAGGCCAATTATCCTTCGGATTATGACCCTATAAGGCAGCGACTTTATTCAATGATAAATGCAGCAAAACCAGATAATACAGCCGAAGTGGCAAAGATGGTTAGTAGGTACCTAGAACGTTATGAAAACTTACAGCGTGATGAGTTTTTGGTGGATTTTGTAAATGCCCCGGATGATTCCGATAGGCTGGAAGTGAAGGAAAAGGTAAACCTAGCGCTATCCTCTAATAATTTAGACTCTAGCATGATTGCAGAAATTATGAGTACCATGCGCGAAACCAAAACCTCGGAGGAGATGAAGCTTCTTAAAAAGGCCATTGAAATTTCTTCGGTAGGTCAAATAGAAGTTATGAAGGCCATGCACCCTAATATGTCAGAAACCGAAATCCAAGGCGTCCACGAATATGTATATAAAAAATATGGTGCGGAGTATGAAGGATACCCATCTATTGTGGGCGGCGGAAACAATGGATGTATTCTACATTATATAGAAAATAGTAAACCGGAAGTGGGCAATGATTTGGTATTGATGGATTTAGGAGCAGAGTACCATGGATATACGGCAGATGTTACCCGAACCATTCCTGCTAACGGGAAATTTACACCGGAGCAAAAGGCCATTTACGATATTGTCTATGAAGCTCAAGAAGCAGGAATAAAAGCAAGTGTTGTAGGGGCACCTTTTCAGGCCCCTGGAAAAGCCGCTTTAAAAGTAGTCGAAGATGGTTTAATGAAACTGGGAATTATAACGGAGTCTAGCGAAGCCAGAACTTACTTTCCGCATGGAACTTCCCACTATTTAGGTTTGGATGTCCACGATCAAGGAACGTATAGGCCATTTCAGCATAATACGGTCATTACGGTTGAACCTGGTATTTATATTCCGGAAGGCAGCGATTGCGATAAAAAATGGTGGGGTATTGCTGTGCGTATAGAAGATGACATCCTGATTACCGAAAATGGTCCAGAAAATTTATCGGCAATGGCACCTAGAACCACTGAGGCTATCGAGGCAATGATGAAACAACCGAGTCCCTTGGATGATTTTAAACTGCCCAAGTTGGATTAACGGTTTAACAAAAAATAATTTAAATCTGAATAGGTCTTTATTTTAAGGGACTTTTTTTCCTTATTCATTACTTTTTGAATTTGTGGAGGTAGTGGGAGCTTTTTCCCTATGGTTTCTTCCACCACATCCAAAAACTTTACAGGATGTGCCGTTTCCAAGAATATGCCATACGTATTCGGGTGGTTTTCCTGATATTTTTTCAACCCTAAATAACCTACTGTCCCGTGCGGGTCCGCGCAATAACCGCTGGACTCATAAATTTCCAAAAGCGCTTTTTTTGTTTCCAGGTCATTGAAGGAGTAGGAGGAAAGATGATCTTTAAGTCTATTAAAATCATCTTGGAACAGATGTCTTATCCTAACAAAGTTACTTGGATCCCCAACGTCCATGGCATTCGAGATCGTAGTCGTAGAAGGTTTAGGTTTATAGGATTGCGTTCTCATAAACTCCGGCACTGTATCATTTACATTGGTTGCGGCAATAAAATGTTTTACTGGCATACCTAATCTTTGCGCAACCATACCTGCACAAATATTTCCAAAATTGCCTGAGGGAACGGAAAAAACAATCTCTTTATTAACTGATTTCACCTGTTTGTAGGCAAACAAAAAATAAAAGAGTTGTGGTAGCCAACGGGCAACGTTAATGGAGTTCGCCGATGTCAGTTTCATTTCCTTTAAAAGTGTTTCATCCAAAAATGCTTTTTTGACCATGGCCTGGCAATCATCAAAAGTGCCATCCACCTCTAACGCCGTAATATTTTTTCCTAATGTTGTAAGTTGTCTTTCCTGGATGTCACTTACTTTTCCACTGGGGTAAAGTATAACAACTTTTACACCTTTTACACCTAAAAATCCGTTCGCTACGGCACCACCGGTATCTCCGGAGGTCGCCACCAATACAGTTACCTCATTCTTTTGATCCTTAGAAAAATAACCTAGGCATTGCGCCATAAAACGAGCGCCAACATCTTTAAATGCCATGGTTGGACCATGAAAAAGTTCTAACGTAGCGATATTGTTTTCTATTTCTATCACTGGAAATTCGAAGTCCAACGTATTTTTTAAAATTTCTAGAAGAACATCATTCGGAATTTCATCGCTAACGAATTGATGTATGGCGTTAAAAGCAATTTCAAGGTTTGATAACTCTTCTATTTTTTCAAAGAAACTGTTTGGTAGAGGCTCGATATTTTCAGGGAAATAAAGGCCTTTATCCGGAGCGATACCATTGATTACAGCCTCTTTGAAAGAAACCTTAGGGGCTTTTTTGTTTAAACTATAAAATTCCAACGTGCTTTTATTTTTAAGATTGAGTATACAATTCCTTTTAAAGAATTTTAATTCCTTGTTGATTTATTTTGGAAACATGTACATCATATTCAATACCTATCTTATCGTATACTTCAGCCATGGCAATAGCAACTTTTTGAGCAATTTCCAAGCCCTTACTAAAAGCAAATATGGAAGGCCCAGAACCGGAAATCCCTGCTCCGAGAGCTCCAGCTTGAAGCGATGCATTTTTAACTATGTCAAAACCGGGTATAAGAATGGATCGTATAGGCTCTACAATATGGTCTTCCAAAGAACGACCGATTAGTTCATAATCATTCTGTAAAAGCCCAGCAATTAAACCACCAACATTTCCCCATTGTTTTATTGCCGTTTCCATGGATAAAGTAGTCTTAAGAATTTTTCTGGAATCAGATGTTTTTATCTCTATTTGTGGATGTATGACAGTGGCATATAATTCACTCGGTGCTTTTATTGGCACGATATCCAAAGGGGTATAACTTCTTACCAAAGTAAAGTCGCCGAATAGGGCAGGAGCTACATTATCTGCATGTGCAACATCGCTTGCTAGCCTTTCACCCTCCATGGCAAAAGTCACCAATTCTGTTTTAGAAAAGGGATTTCCCAACAAATGGTTCATCCCCCAAACGGCTCCTGTTGAACTGGCCGCACTACTACCAATACCACTTCCTGGTTTTATTTTTTTATAGATTTCAATTTCAAAACCTCCAGAATAATCAGATGCTTTCAAAAATTCAAGCCCAGCGACACCGGCCACATTTTTTTCTGTTTCTAAGGGTAGTTCCTGTCCAACTACTTTCGTTATCGAAATCCCCTTTTTATCAACCTTTCTTACTACCATTTCATCTCCGACGGCATCCAAAGCTACGCCCAGTACATCAAATCCACATGAAATATTGGCAATGGTGGCAGGGCAAAATACCTTGATTTTTTCCATAATCAAAAATTACCTATTCTAATTATATCCGCAAAGATACCTGATGCCGTAACTTCTGCTCCGGCCCCAGCACCCTTAATGATTAAAGGCAGATTGGGATAACGCTCCGTATAAAATAAAACGACATTGTCACTTCCTTCCAAATTATAGAAATCATGCCCCTTGGGAATTTCTTGTAACCCTACACTGGCTTGTCCATTTTCAAACTGTGCTACATATTTTAACCTGCTGTTTTTTGCTTTTGCATCACCGTAGATTTTTTGGAAATCGTCCTCATATTTTACGAGTGACTCAAAAAAGGCTTCATTATTGTTTGTGGCCAAACTTTCTTGTGGCAAAAATGAATCGTTCTTAATGTCCTTAATTTCCAACATATGTCCGCTTTCCCTAGCTAGGATTAATATTTTACGCATTACATCGATTCCACTAAGGTCAATTTTTGGATCGGGCTCCGTATAACCTTCCTCTTGTGCTTGTTTAACAATATCATGAAAGGTTGTTGTGTCGTCGAAATTGTTGAATACAAAATTTAGACTACCTGATAAAACGGCTTGTATTTTAAGAATTTTATCTCCGGAGGCAATCAAGTTTTTTAAGGTATCTATAATCGGTAGGCCCGCACCTACATTCGTCTCAAAAAGGAAAGGCGCGTTATATTCCCTAGCCAATGATTTTAGACTTGCATAATTATCATACGCTGAGGAGCATGCTATTTTATTACAAGTCACCACTGAAATACTATTGCCCAAAAATGATTTATAAGTCCTAGCGATTTCCTCACTGGCCGTATTATCTACAAAAATACTATTACGTAAATTTAGGTCATTAACTTTTTCAATAAATAGGTCCTTATTAGCTTTTTCCCCACTGTCCAATTCATTTTTCCAATCGTTAAGGTTGATACCTTTTTCATTAAAAAACATAGTACGGGAATTGGAAATACCAACGACACGGACATTAAGTCTCAAATTCTTTTTTAAATACTTTTCCTGTGAATTAATTTGGTTCAGGAATTTTGCCCCAACGTTACCCACACCCATTACAAAGAGGTTAAGCTGTTTTATGTTTTCCTCAAAAAACTCTTCATGTAGTGCATTAAGGGCCTTTTTTACATCTTTTTCGTTGATTACACAGGAAATATTCCTTTCTGAAGCTCCTTGTGCAATAACCCTAATATTTACGTTGTTCTTACCTAATGTGCTGAACATTTTTCCACTCAGGCCTTGATGACTTTTCATGTTGTCACCTACTAATGCCACTATTGCCAAACCTTTTTCTGGAATTACCTTCTTTATTTTACCGCGTTCAATTTCATAGGTAAAAGCCTCATTTACTACCTCTACTGATTTTTCGACGTCATCGGAGGAAATTCCGACACATATAGAGTGTTCCGAAGATGCTTGCGTGATAAGAACCACGCTTATATCTGCCTGTGACAGTACTTCAAAAAATCTTTTAGAAATCCCCGGTATACCTACCATTCCAGGTCCTTCTAAAGACAATAGGGCCATATTGCCGATATGGCTAATACCTCTTACCGTTTTCCCGCCCTTGTTTTTGGATTTTGTAATCAAGGTTCCCGCTTCCTCAGGTTTAAACGTGTTTTTAATAATAATGGAAATTCCCTGGGATAATACCGGCTGTATGGTCGGGGGATACAAAACTTTAGCTCCAAAATGCGAGAGCTCCATGGCCTCTTCATAGGAAATGTGAGTTATAGCCTTGGCTTGTTTTACCATTTTTGGATTTGCGGTGTACATGCCACTAACATCTGTCCAAATTTCTAAAACATCGGCGTCTAGAGCTGCTGCATATATAGCGGCGGAATAGTCGGAGCCACCTCTTCCCAAAGTTGTTATATCCCCATTATGGGAAGAAGCGATAAAACCTGGGCAAACAGTTATGGCCGAAGCATTTTGATTAAAATAACTCTTACAATATGTATTTGTGCTTTCGAAATCAACTACATTTTTCCCAGCGACTTTGAGAGTTTTAATAAGTTCCCTACTATCCTTATAATCACAGTCTAGACCTTCTGAAACTAGGTTTTCGCTAATAATATAAGAAGATAGTAGCTCACCAAAACTTACAATTTTATCTGAAAGTTTAGGAGTTATTTCACCAATAAAAAAGGCTCCTTCCAATAAGGTTTCCAAAACATTTAATTCGGTCTTTACTTTACTCAATACGCTACTTTGCAAAGTAATCGGAATTAATTCCTTAACCATGTCTAAATGTCTGGTCTCTAAATCCTTGAGGGTATTTTTATATGCTGTATTCTGTGATGCCGCTAATTCCCCGGCATTTATCAATTGGTCCGTAACACCACCAAATGCTGAAACAACTACGATTATCTTGTCTTCATAGGATGTCAAGATATTTTTGATTTTTATAATGTTTTCAGGATTGGCTACCGAGGAGCCACCAAATTTTAAGATTTTCATTTATAGGATTACTTGAATATTAGCTTAATGGAGAAGGTGTTATAAAACACAGGGTCGGAAGTGAATAATTTTTTACCCCTTAGGGGTGAACATAACTTTAACTATATTAAAGTTAATTCTTAAGGTAAGAAAAACTGAATATGTGTCCTTACTTGTACAATTCATTGTTAAAATGATGAGGCTCAAAAGTAGTACATTTGGCTAGCTATTCAAATGTTTCCACAAATTTTTACGGAATCGTTAGTTTTTAATTCAATTTAAAATAGAAATGAAGATTTTTAGTGCAGAACAAATATATAAAGCGGATAAAGCAACCTTAGAAAAGCAGGACATTTCGAGTGAAGAACTTATGGAGCGGGCGGCAACCCAGATGTTCAACTGGATGCATGTAAGGATGCAGGGAGCGCCAGTTAAGATTCATTTGTTCTGCGGAATAGGAAATAATGGGGGTGATGGTATCGCTTTGGCAAGACATTTATTTGAGCACGGTTACGACATTGCAGTTTATGTGGTGAAATATAGTGACAAGCGGTCTAATGATTTTCTAGTCAATTTGGAAAGGCTAAAAGATCGTAAAATATGGCCTGTATTCTTAGATGATAAAAGTGATTTGCCTAATATTAGTCAAGATGATATTATAGTGGATGCCGTCTTTGGTATAGGGCTTAACCGAACTCCAGACGATTGGGTAACCAAGCTCATTAGTCACCTGAACGATTCAAAGGCTTTTATACTGGCGGTTGATATTCCTTCCGGGCTTTTTACAAATTGTGTTCCAGAGAATTTAGATTCTGTTATAAAAGCTAATTATGTGCTAAGTTTTCAAGTGCCCAAATTGGTATTTTTTTTACCACAGACAGGAGTTTTTGTAGAGCAATGGGAGGTTTTGGATATTGGTTTGGATTCTGAATTTTTAATGAAGGAAGAAACGGAATATGATTTAATAGCTAAAAGTGAAGTTTTACAGTTTTACCGACCCAGGACCAAATATTCCCATAAAGGTACCTATGGCCACGCTCTAATAGTGGGTGGAAGCTATGGGAAAATTGGTGCTGTAACCTTGTCCAGCAAAGCAGCTTTAAAATCAGGTAGTGGATTGGTTACTACCTATATTCCCGAATGTGGCTATCAAATTTTACAAACCTCAGTGCCGGAGATTATGGTACTTACCAATGGTAAAACTTCCCTAGAAACCATTGATTTTGATATTAAACCCACTGTTGTTGGTATTGGGATGGGAATGGGGATAGGGGAAAGGACTGCGAAGGCCTTGACCGAGTTCTTAAAAGTAAATAAGTTACCATTGGTTTTAGATGCCGATGCTTTGAATATTCTTTCCAAAAACAAGGAATCATTGAAGTATCTTCCGGAAGAATCTATTTTAACACCACATCCTAAGGAATTGGAAAGACTGATAGGTAAATGGAAAGATGATTTCGATAAGTTAAAAAAAGTAAAGGCCTTTTCTAAGAAATACAAGACCATCATCATCATAAAGGGAGCGCATACCATAACTTTTTACCAAGGTAAGGGATATATAAATACGACAGGTAATCCTGGGATGGCCACTGCGGGAAGCGGTGACACCCTTACGGGCGTTATAACGGGACTAATAGCCCAGGGATACACCAATATGCAAGCAGCAATTTTTGGTGTTTACCTTCATGGAAAATCAGGTGATTTGGCCCTGGAGAAAACAGGATATCAATCCCTAGTAGCTTCGGATATCATAAATGGATTAGGGCAAGCTTTTATCGACTTGTTTAAAGTGCCCGAACAGGTTTCGGAGCAGCAAGAGGAGGATAAAAAAGAGAATGTAAAATAATTACTTTCCTTTTATCCTGCGCTTTACCCATTTTAATGCATTATCATACTCGATAAAAAACTTCATAGGTTTTTTGTAGAATAATTTCTCAATCTTAAAGTTGTGCATGTCTATTTCCTTAACGGAAACGATTGCGAAAGCTTTAAGATTTTCTAGCTCTTTAAGATAATTATAAATTGTGGGGTCTATGGCATATGAATTTTTTCTTAGGCTTATAAAACCAAAATTCTTATTTCTAAAGTGGATTTCGGAAATTCCAATTATTTGATATGCCCTCTCTAAAGTTAGCGTGGCACCTTCATCAAAAATCGATACCATATAATCGTCAAAAACCTGAATTTTTCCAACTTCCAGGTTGTACTCACGTACTATGATCTTTTTATTCACAGATCCTACCTTCATTTCATTAGTATTATAGTGTCTAAGACGAAAGTAATTTTATTGGGTCCGTTTTGATAAAATTTTAGATTAAACGCGTAAATATCTCATGTACTGCTATAGGGCTCAAAACTTTGTATTTTTATTCTTACGTGTGCTGATGTATTGTATTAAAAATAAAGAAGGGAGCTTAAATCGGCTCCCTTCTTTAATGCAATGTTAATACTAATTTATTATTCTGATTTAGGGGATTCTTGGGGTTTCTTGATTTTTATAGTAAGTTCATCCTTCTTTTTATCAAGGTCCATTTTAATGGTATCTCCCTCTTCCAATTTTGAGTTCACAATTTCCTCTGCCAAGGCATCCTCAATGTATTTTTGTATCGCTCTTTTTAAAGGTCTCGCCCCATATTGCTTATCGAAGCCTTTTTCAGCAATGTAATCCTTGGCCGCTTCTGAAAGTTTCAATTCATATCCAATACCTTTAATACGCTTGTACAATTTAGATAGCTCTATATCAATAATTTGATGTATATGCTCTCTTTCCAAGGCATTAAAGACAATAACATCATCTATTCGGTTTAGGAATTCTGGAGCAAACGCCTTTTTCAAAGCGTTTTCAATAACGCCTTTTTGATGCGTGCTGGCTTGATCCTTTTTGGCAGCGGTTCCAAAACCTACGCCTTGTCCAAAATCCTTTAATTGGCGTGCTCCAATGTTGGAGGTCATTATAATAATCGTATTTCTAAAATCGATTTTTCTTCCAAGACTATCGGTCAAATAACCATCATCCAAAACTTGTAATAGCATGTTGAAAACGTCAGGATGTGCTTTTTCTACCTCGTCCAATAGAATAACGGAATAGGGCTTTCTTCGAACTTTTTCTGTCAATTGTCCCCCTTCTTCGTAACCGACATACCCTGGAGGTGCACCAACTAATCTAGAGATAGCAAATTTTTCCATATACTCGCTCATGTCAATTCTGATAAGTGCATCCTCAGAGTCAAAGAGCTCTTTCGCCAATACCTTGGCCAATTGCGTTTTACCTACACCGGTCTGTCCTAAAAAAATAAAGGAACCAATAGGCTTATTAGGATCTTTTAGACCAGCCCTGTTTCTCTGAATAGCTTTAGAAACTTTACCAACCGCTTCATCCTGACCAATTACATTGGCTTTAATGAGTTTTGGCAACTCTGCTAATTTGTTGCTTTCTGTCTGTGCAATTCTATTAACTGGAATCCCACTCATCATGGAAACGACGTCGGCTACGTTGTCCTCAGAAACGGTTTCTTTATGTAATTTACTTTCATCTTCCCATTTCTCCTGAGCAACCGCTAAATCTTTTTCAATCCTTTTTTCATCATCCCTTAACTTGGCAGCCTCTTCGTATTTCTGTTTTTTAACAACAGTATTCTTCAGTTCGCGAACATCTTCCAGTTTTTTCTCAAGCTCCAAAATTTGTTTGGGGACATCCATATTTACAATATGGACACGAGAACCGGCCTCATCTAGGGCATCAATAGCCTTGTCCGGAAGGAATCTATCCGTCATGTATCTATTTGTCAACTTAACACAGGCTTCAATAGCCTCGTCAGTATAGCTCACATTATGGTGGTCTTCATATTTGCCTTTAATATTATGAAGAATTTCTACGGTTTCCTCAACACTAGTAGGCTCCACAATGACTTTTTGAAATCTTCTTTCTAAAGCGCCATCCTTTTCTATATACTGTCTGTATTCATCTAAGGTTGTTGCTCCAATACATTGAATTTCTCCTCGGGCCAATGCAGGTTTGAACATATTGGAGGCGTCCAAACTACCTGTAGCACCTCCCGCGCCTACAATGGTGTGTATTTCATCAATGAACAGGATAACATCGTCATTTTTTTCCAGCTCGTTCATCACGGCTTTCATTCTTTCTTCGAATTGACCGCGATATTTTGTTCCTGCAACAAGGGATGCCAAATCCAAGGTAACCACTCTTTTGTTATAAAGAATCCTGGAAACTTTTTTATTGACTATTCGTAAAGCCAACCCCTCGGCAATAGCACTTTTACCAACGCCTGGTTCACCGATTAACAGCGGGTTGTTCTTTTTTCTTCTACTAAGAATTTGGGAAACCCGCTCTATCTCTTTCTCCCTTCCTACTACGGGGTCCAATTTGTTTTCTTCAGCCATATTAGTAAGGTCCCTTCCAAAATTGTCCAATACAGGAGTTTTGGATTTTTTAGTGCTTTTGGTTCCTGAATTGGTTCCAAAAGTACTTTCCTTACCCTCATTGGTATCATCCGAATCACTTGGAAACGATTCTGAAGTAGGCGAATCGACTATATCATCATCACTAGTTATCATAAATTTGAACTGTTCTTTAACCCCATCATAATCAACTTTTAACTTATGTAGCAATTTTGTGGTGGGATCGTTCTCGTTTCTTAATATGCACAATAACAGATGTGCAGTGTTTATTGAAGAACTCTGAAAAAGCTTAGCTTCTAAAAAGGTAGTCTTTAGCGCACGTTCAGCCTGTCTGGTTAAATGTAGATTTTTCTTGTCTTTTTGAACATTTCCGGCATTTGGGTTAGAGGGACTCAAGATTTCGACCTTTCTACGTAAATGTTCAAGGTCTACGTCCAATGCATCCAAAATACTTATTGCTTTTCCACTACCATCCCTTAAGAGGCCCAACATCAAATGCTCGGTACCAATAAAATCATGGCCGAGTCTTAAAGCTTCCTCCTTACTGTAGGCAATTACATCTTTTACTCTAGGTGAAAAATTATCATCCATATATCGTAGTATCAACTATAAAATTACTAAATCTCAATTAATCATGGGCAAATACTGTACCTATATTCGTTAAAGTTATTCTAAATGACGAAAAAAGATAACTAAATCAAAATCAGGGTGGGTATAATTATTAACTTTTTGGAATGGACATAGTGTTAATAAAATATTGAATAAATACTTTTTTGAGTTCTTCAAACCCTTCGATTTTGCGTATATTGGCATGCTTTTTTACTAATAAAAAAACAATTAATATTTTACAATGGCGGAAGGTGAAAAATTGATTCCTATCAACATCGAAGAAGAAATGAAATCTGCCTACATTGATTATTCAATGTCGGTCATAGTGTCACGAGCACTGCCAGATGTGCGAGATGGTCTAAAACCTGTACATAGGCGCGTTCTTTTTGGAATGCATGAACTTGGTGTAAGAAGTACTAGTTCCCATAAAAAATCAGCCCGTATTGTGGGTGAAGTTCTTGGTAAATATCACCCTCATGGTGATACTTCAGTTTACGATACCATGGTTAGAATGGCCCAGGAATGGAGTTTGCGTTATATGCTGATAGATGGTCAGGGTAACTTTGGTTCTGTAGATGGTGATAGTCCGGCAGCAATGCGTTATACCGAGGCACGTATGCGTAAGATTGCGGACGAGATGTTGGCGGATATTGATAAAGATACGGTGGACCATCAACTGAATTTCGATGATTCCTTAAAAGAGCCAACAGTTCTGCCCACAAGGGTTCCAAACTTATTGGTTAATGGGGCTTCAGGTATTGCCGTAGGTATGGCCACAAATATGCCTCCACACAATCTATCTGAAGTAGTGGATGGTACCATTGCCTACATCGAAAATAATGATATAGAAATCGATGAGTTAATTACCCATATCAAGGCCCCTGATTTTCCAACTGGTGGTATTATTTATGGATATGATGGTGTTAAAGAGGCATTTCATACAGGACGGGGAAGAGTAATGATGCGTGCTAAGGCCACCTTCGAAGAAGTTCAGGGGCGTGAGTGTATCATAGTTACCGAAATACCTTATCAAGTGAACAAGGCGGATATGATCAAGAAAACGGCCGACTTGATAAACGATAAGAAGATAGAAGGTATTTCAACCATTAGGGATGAGTCTGACCGAAAAGGAATGCGCATTGTGTATATTCTAAAAAGGGATGCCATTCCAAATATTGTTTTAAATACCTTATATAAATATACCGCACTACAAACTTCGTTTAGCGTAAATAACATTGCTCTTGTAAAGGGAAGACCTCAATTGCTCAATGTAAAGGATATGATTCATCATTTTGTGGAGCATAGACACGAGGTTGTTGTAAGACGAACTGAGTTTGAATTGAAAAAAGCTGAGGATAGGGCACACATTCTTGAAGGACTTATTATCGCTTCAGACAATATTGATGAGGTTATAGCAATTATTAGGGCATCTTCCAATGCAGATGAGGCAAGAGAGAACTTAATGGAACGCTTTAAACTTACCGAAATTCAAGCCAAGGCAATCGTGGAAATGAGATTGCGACAATTGACGGGCTTAGAGCAGGATAAATTACGTTCCGAGTATGAAGAGATTATTAAGACCATTGCTGACTTAAAAGACATTCTTGCTAAAAAAGAGCGAAGAATGGAAATTATCAAGGAAGAACTTCTTGAAGTTAAAGAAAAGTATGGTGATGAGCGTCGTTCCGAGATTAATTTTGCCGGTGGCGATTTGAGTATGGAGGATATGATTCCTAATGAACAAGTTGTCATAACTATTTCTAGGGCCGGTTATATCAAAAGAACGCCATTGACCGAGTATAAAACCCAACATAGGGGTGGAGTAGGTCAAAAGGCTTCTTCCACCAGAAATGAAGACTTCTTGGAGTATTTGTTTGTAGGTACTAACCATCAATACATGTTATTCTTTACCCAAAAGGGTAAGTGTTTCTGGATGAGGGTGTTCGAGATTCCTGAGGGAAGTAGAACTTCCAAAGGCAGGGCGATTCAAAATTTAATCAATATTGAACAAGAGGATACGGTAAAAGCCTTCATCTGTACTCAGGATTTAAAAGATGAAGAGTACGTAAATGGTCACTATGTGATTATGGCCACCAAAAAAGGCACGGTTAAAAAAACTTCCCTGGAACAATATTCACGACCAAGGCAAAATGGAATCAATGCTATTACCATACGTGAGGGAGACGAACTTTTAGAGGCTAAGTTGACAACGGGAACCAGCCAAATTTTCCTAGGTCTAAAATCAGGTAAAGCAATAAGGTTCGAAGAGAGTAAAACTAGACCCATGGGACGAAATGCTTCAGGTGTGCGTGGAATTACATTGGCCAGTGAAGAAGATGAGGTTGTAGGAATGGTTTCGGTACATAATTTTGAGGATGAACTTTTGGTGGTGTCCGAAAACGGATATGGTAAAAGATCAAGCATTGATGACTATAGAATTACCAATCGTGGAGGTAAAGGTGTCAAGACCATTAGCATAACCGAAAAAACCGGTAATTTAGTAGCTATTAAAAACGTAACCGATTCCGATGATTTAATGATAATCAATAAATCAGGTATCGCTATTAGAATGAGTGTGGAGGATTTACGTGTTATGGGAAGAGCTACGCAAGGCGTGAAACTAATCAATATTAAAGGTGACGATTCAATTGCCGCAGTGGCCAAGGTTATGAAGGAGGAAGATGATTTGGATGAAACGGATATTAACGAGATTGAGGTTAATCCGGAATAAAGTTGGCACGGGAATTGATTAATTTTGCACCGAACAGTAATAATTAACACTAATATTAAATATTTCAAAAATGAAAACTAAGATTTCAATCATAGCAGCGCTATCCTTTACTATTATGGGATTTGCTCAGAAGAGCGAGATAAGGGATGCTGAAAAGGCCCTAAAGGACGGAGATGCAGCAGCGGCAAAGACATCTATCGAGGCAGTCTCAGGTAGTATTGCCGGAGAAGACGAAAAGTTACAAGCTCAGTATTATTACACCAGGGGTAAGATTTATTCCGATTTGGCGAAGAAAGGAGACGATGCTGCTTACGAAGAGGCTGCTAGTTCCTTTAAAAAAGTTATTGATATTGAGGAAGCATCCGGTAAGAGCAAGTACTCTGAAGAAACGAAACAGTACATCGCCAGTATTACCGCAGATTTAGTGAATTCTGCTGTATCTGATAATGAACAAAAGAATTTCGACGAAGCTGCAGACAAGTTGTATATGAGCTATACCATAAGCCCTAAGGACACCTCTTATTTGTATTACGCTGCAAGTAGTGCTGTTAATGGTGGGCATTATGAAAAAGCTTTAAAATATTACAATGAGCTCCAGCAAGTTGGATATGATGGTAGCGGAACGGTTTATAAAGCCACAAACGTTGCAACTGGTGAGGTAGAAACAATGGATAAGATGCAGCGTGACTTAATGATTAAATCAGGTTCCTATAAGGATCCAATAGATGAGAAAACACCATCTAAAAAAGCTGAAATCGTTAAGAATACTGCATTGATCTATACTCAGTTGGGCCAAGATGATAAAGCATTGGAAGCTTACAAGGCCGCTAGGGTAAATGACCCAGAGGATGTTAATTTAATATTGAATGAAGCAAATTTGTATTTCAAACTGGGGGATAAGGAAAAATTTAAAGAGCTAATGGCAGAGGCAATTGCACTTGCACCGGACAATCCAGATTTGCACTACAATGTGGGGGTAATAAACATGGAGCAAGGTAATTTTGAGGAAGCAAGAGCTTCTTACAAGAAGGCTATTGAATTGAACCCAGGATATACTAATGCCTATTTAAATCTATCTACAACCTATGTAAATGAAGGAAACGAGCTTATAGACGAAATGAATTCATTGGGTAATTCTCGAGCGGATATTACACGCTACGACGAGCTAAAAGCCAAAAAGGATGAATTGTTTACTCAGGGAGCCAATATCTTGGAGGATGCTTTAAAGACTAATCCAGATAATCAAGGTGTTTTAACGCAATTGAAAAACATCTACGGGGCTATGGGAGACAATGAGAACTTTATGAGAGTAAAAAAGTTGTTAGGAGAATAATAACTTCAAAGAGCAAACAAAAAAGGCCCTGTAATCAGGGCCTTTTTTTATACTATTTTTTTAATGACTCTTAATTGATGAGAGTAACTTCTAAGGTCATTATTGAAAATACCGGTATGGTCCAAGCGGTCAATTCTTACCGTACCATTGACATGGATTATATAATTATTCTCCATAATAATGCCTACGTGATTAATGGAACCGCTCGCGTCATCAAAAAAGGCAAGATCACCTGCTTCGCTTTCCTCCACAAAACTTAAAGCTTCTCCTTGTGTTGACTGCTGTTCGGATGTTCTTAACAGTTCATATCCATTAATTTTGTAGACCATTTGTGTAAAACCGGATGCATCTATGCCAAAAGGAGATTTACCGCCCTTCAATTCCGGTGAATTCAGGTATAACAATGCAATATCGATTAGGCTATTCTTGGCTTGTTTTCCTCCGATTCTATTTCCTTCAAATGTATAAGGCATACATTCAATATCAGGGAGTGAAGAACCGACGAGTATCGTGGTCAACAAACAATTTTGTCGTTCAACATAACCGATTAAATCAGAAGCAGAGGTTTTGGCCTTTTGCTCTATTTCATCATAATCTTCTTCGGTAAGAAATAACAATTGATTGTTAGGTATCCATCCTTCACATTTATCATAAGAAACTCGTATTCTTGACCAATATTTTCTAGATTCTAAAATTTTAAAATGTTCGCCAAAGAGTAATTGACTAATCATTTCAGAAGTATCTTCAGGTGAGTTTCTTAGCGAGACTAAACTTAAAGGGCAAATACCGTATTGCATGAACTTTTAAAAGGAATTAGACGCTTTCCAAAATCAATGCTGAAGCACCACCACCTCCGTTACAAATAGCCGCAGCTCCTATTTTTCCATTTTTTTGCTCTAGAATATTCAGCAATGTTACCAGAATCCTTGCCCCCGAACAACCCAATGGATGTCCTAAAGATACCGCTCCACCATGAACATTCACTTTTTTGTCCGAAAGGTTTAAGATTTTCATATTGGCCAAACCAACGACTGAAAAAGCTTCATTGAATTCAAAGAAGTCAACATCGTTTAATTCAATATTGGCTTTTTTCAGCGCTTTGGGCAAGGCTTTAGCTGGAGCAGTAGTAAACCATTTAGGTTCGTGTGCTGCATCTGCGTAACTTTTTATTGTCGCTAAAGGTTTCATTCCCAATTCTTTGGCTTTTTCGGCACTCATCAAAACTAAGGCAGCAGCGCCATCGTTGATTGTAGAGGCATTGGCGGCAGTAACGGTTCCATCTTTTGAAAAGGCCGGTCTCAGATTTGGTATTTTGTCTAAAAATACATTTTTATATTCTTCATCTTCGGATACGATGATTGGTTCGCCACGTCTTTGAGGTACGGATACGGGTATAACTTCATTTTGGAATAGACCATTTTTCCAAGCCTCTTCTGAACGTTTATAGGACTGAATCGCAAATGCATCTTGGTCTTCCCTAGAAAATTCATATTCAAGAGCACAAGCATCGGCACAAACTCCCATAGCATTTTGATCATAGGCATCCACCAATCCATCCTTTTGCATACCATCAATCAGTGATGAAGGACCAAATTTAACGGGCTTTCTCAAATAGGTATAATGTGGAATCAAACTCATATTTTCCATTCCTCCAGCAACTATGATAGATGCATCGCCCAATGCGATAGCCTGTGCTGCCTGCATAACTGCCTTCATACCTGAGGCACATACCTTGTTAATGGTGGTACAAGGTACAGTATCTGGTATACCTGAATAAATGGCTGCTTGTCTTGCCGGTGCCTGTCCGGTTCCAGCCTGTACAACGTTTCCCATTAATACTTCCTCCACCATTTCTGGTTTTAGATTTATTTTTTCCAATGCTCCTTTGATTGCTTCAGCACCTAATTTTGGAGCGGGTACTGTGGAAAGTGCCCCCATAAAACTGCCTATTGGAGTTCGTACTGCTGAAACTATAACTACTTCTTTCATCTTATAATCGTTATTTAAAAGGTCGTGAATCTACTTAAATCACTACTCGGATATTTCTGTTCAATATCCTTTCTGATTTATATAAAGGTAGTTTTCCTCGCTTCACAACTAAATTCAATTTCCTCATGGCGAAATTACTAAATTCTCACGCAAACATTTGGTTATGCTTTCAAATCCTTAGTGGTAAGCTTATATTTTCTATTTTTGATATGGTCACATTAAAATCAAACGCTTGGATAACCTTTACAAAAAACAATCGCTCATATATAAATATGTCCTATATGTAGTGGCGGTAGGTTTTATCGTTTTCTTTTTTCCTAAAGGGGGTAAATTCAAATATGAATTCCAAAAAGGAAAACCTTGGCAGTTTGAAACCTTATACGCACCGTTTGATTTTTCCGTCAAGAAGACTGAAGCGGAAATAGCTGAAGAAAAACAAAATATAGATGAAACTAGCGGTCAATATTTTAGATATAATCAGCAAAAAGTTATTGAGGTATATGAAAATTTTACAGATGCTTTCAACAACCAATTTGATGATTCTGATTACACCAACGCTCAAAGGAACTATTTAAAGACTACCGGAACCGAACTTCTTGACTCAATTTATAAAAATGGAATTTTAGATAGTAGTGCCAAACAGATAAAGGGTAATTCTATTTTTCTATTAAGGAACAATGAGGCTGAAAGTAAACAGGTTTCCGCTTTTTATAGGGTTTCGGATATTGGAGAATTGGTTAGTGATAAACTACAGCAAAAAAATCTACAGCACCTTACCGAAGAATTTGAGGAAATATTCTTCAACCTAATAGTACCCAATGTTAGTTATGATGCCAATTTAACCCAGAAGAGTAGGGAGGATGCGCTATCCAAGATTAGTTATACTAGGGGAACGGTAGACGAGGGAAAACTAATTATTGCTAAAGGAGAGGTTGTTGAAGGGGAGAACCTCAAGGTATTGGAATCACTAAAAGCAGAATATGAATCTGAGCTATGGACGGCAAGTAATTATTATATCATATTAATTGGTTACACGGTGTTGGTAGCACTTGTTTTGTTGATGTTGCTATTGTTTCTAAAGAAATACCGCGCCACCATTTATGAAAACAATACTAAAGTCACCTTTATAATATTCAATATCCTACTCATGGTTTTTATAACGACCATGGTAGTAAAATATGATGATACCCTTGTATTTGTCGTTCCTCTTTGTATCCTTCCACTGATTCTTAAAACTTTTTTTGATGCCAGATTGGGACTCTTTTCCCACGTATTGACCGTATTGATATTGGGATTTGTAGTCCCGAATAGTTTTGAATACATTTTTTTACAGATTATTACGGGTATAGTTACCATTTTAACGGTTTCCGAGCTTTATAAGAGGGCTAATCTTTTTATCTCCATTGGGCAAATTATTTCTATATATGTGGTGGGATATTTGGCCTTCCATATAATTCATGAAGGCAATTTGAGTAATATTTCTTGGTTTACTTTGGGCTTATTCTTGCTCAACGGTATGATCACTCTTTTTGTACAACCATTGATATATATTTATGAAAAGGTTTTTGGTTTGGTTTCCGATGTGTCTTTATTGGAGTTGTCCGATACGAATTCAAAATTATTGAAGGAACTTTCCAATAAAGCGCCGGGAACATTTAATCACTCTTTACAAGTCGCTAATCTGGCTGAGGCCGCTGCCAATGAAATAGGTGCAAATGCCATGTTGGTAAGGGTAGGTGCTCTATATCATGATATCGGTAAGATGAATAACCCAACGTATTTTACAGAAAATCAGATAACCAATGTGAACCCCCATGATGAAATAACTCCCAAAGAGAGCGCCAAGATTATTATAGATCATGTTATAAAGGGTATTGAATTAGCACGAAAAAACAATTTACCCGACCGCATAATCGATTTTATTCGATCACATCATGGAACAACGTTCGTGTATTATTTTTACAAGAAACAAAAGGAACGGGAAATTGAAATTAATGAGAAGGAATTTAGGTACCCCGGGCCTTTGCCATTTTCTAAGGAGACAGCGATATTGATGATGGCCGACTCGGTGGAGGCTGCCTCCAAGAGCTTGAAAGATCCTACATTTACAATAATCGATGAGTTTGTGGATAAAATTATTGCCGGTCAAATGAAAGGGAATCAATTCTTGAACGCCAATATTACCTTCAAAGAAATAGAAATCATTAAAAAGATCTTTAAGCAAAAACTAACGAATATCTACCACCTACGTGTAGAGTACCCGGAGTAATTAGTTTGTTTTCAGCAGCTTATCTGTTAAAATTTAGTTATGCCCCTGGGGTTTGGGCGAGCTATTAATTATATTTAAAGGACTCCCCCAAGTTTTAAACCCTTTAAAACAGTTCTGTATGTCTAAAAATATTTATTCTTTTTTCATCGCAATACTCTTCATATTTCTACATAATTCTTTAATATCACAAAGTAGTGGTCCCTTCCCTTATGATTTGAAAAAGATGTTCAACGGGGAGAAGGTCAGCCTTATTCAAAATAGTGATAAGGACTTTTTAAGGACTTGGCAGGAACACATTGTGCTGCATACGGACAGGAATGAATTTGTTGGCGACCAATCATTGTTTTTCAAGGCCTTTATCCTAACGGGACCGGATCGGGTAAGGGCTACTTTGAGCAAAGTATTGAGGCTGGATCTATTGGACAAGAATGACCTTGTAGTTTCGACCCAGTACCATCGTATTTTGGAGGGTATGGCACAAGGGTCTATTTCGGCCCCACGAAAAATGGAAGATGGCAATTATACACTTAGGGCGTATACCCAATGGATGAAGAACTATGGTGATGATGGATACTCTGAAAAAGAAATAATCTACCAGAACAAAAACCGGAACAAAAATGCAGGTAAAGAGGAAAACCAGCCTCTGAACGTGGCCTTTTATCCTGAGGGTGGAAGACTTGTTGAAAATTTGGACAATAGGCTCCTTATCAAAACTACGGACACAGATGGTGAGGGGCTAAATATGGAAGGAGAAATAATTGACGAAACTGGTGCGGTCAGCATTCCCGTAAAAAATTATGATGACGGCGTATCTTCCCTGAGATTTGTGCCCAAAGCGAATAAAAAATACTTTTTCAGGGCTCAAAACGGAGAGACCTTTGTTTTACCAAAAGTTGAAGAGGATGGGTTTGTTATACACGTGAGCACCTTAAATTCTGGAAGCCTAGCTGTTCGAATACAGACATCAAAACAACTGTTGGGTACCAAGATTTTTTTGAGGGGGGTCATGAACAGTGTTCCTTATTTTGAAAAAGAACTGGACGTAAAGGACACAAATTTAACTTTAGATATACCAAAGAAAGGTATACCTGCTGGAGTCCTCGAGATACAGTTGGTTGATGAAGATGATACCCTAATTGCAACAAGGCCCGTAGAAATTGGTTTGGAGCATTTGAATATCACTATTGCGCCAACTGAAGGGGCAAATCCAAATGCCTATGTAGTAAAGGTTCAGGACCCGGAAGGAAGACCAGTAGAGACGGTCGTGAGTCTTAGTATTTCTCATATTGAAGGTACGGAGGATACCTTTTCAAAAAAACTCATATCTGATGGGTGGAGAAGCGGGACGGGTATGCTAACAGGCGATAATAAAGGAAGGGCAACACTTTATAAAAAGGATTTGGAAGTTATGACCTCTTACGGCGATTTGGTAGAGGATAGGGTGAAGGAACTCCCCGATACTATTATGTACCCTTTTCAAAGAGGGCTTAATCTGTATGGGTTTGCCTACAATCTGAACGATGAGCTACTCACGAATACGGATATCCAAATTTTTGGTGTTTCTGGGAGTGGAGTCTTTACCAAGGAAGTTAAGACGGATGCATCGGGATTATTAAAGTTGGAGAACTTACAATTTGAAGGGGAGACGGAATTGGTTTTTAGGACAAGTGGGGATGATACAAAATCGAGACTTGTCAATTTCCAGCCAAAAGAACAGACTTTGAGTAAAATTGATAAGGAAATGGTAGATGGTTTGAAAGAAAAAGGCCAACCAACCAAAAATGGAGATGTTGTGCAGTCCTCATCTTGGGAACCTGTGGACCCGGACCGTTTGATCGAATTGGAAGAAGTATCAGTTATTGATAAAAAACAACAAAAGAGAAAAACGGCACCTTCCGTTTACGGGATAACCCCAACGAAAGTCAAATATCAGGATTTTGAAAGACCCCAAACCATACCACAATTGTTTTTAGGAATACCGGGAGTACAGGTACAGGGCATTGGAACTTTTGAGCCTACGATATTTTTACCAAAATCAGCGGGGCTGGGACCAGTTTTATGGGTTTTGGATGGAATGCCGTTAGTTCAGCCTACGAAACTTTCGGAAATTATTTCTATGGTAAGTTATGTTGATGTTGATAAAATAGAAATATTGTATGGGGCTCAGGCATCGATTTATGGTACACGTGCTGCAGGCGGAGCTATACTGATTTATACGCGATCAGGTTCTTTTTTGGATTCCTATAACAGAAAGGATGCTAATATTAAATTTCAGGGCTACCATGAATCCCTAAATTTTGAAAACTACTTAGAAGATTTGGGGAAAAAATCAATAAGACATCAAAATAATTTAAGTACACTTTACTGGAACCCTAATTTGAAGACCAATAAGAATGGAGAAGCTTTAGTAGAACTCAAAGTACCCGTTGAAAAAGATTCGCCTTTGAAACTGGAAGCTACCGCAGTAACCGAAAATGGAGAATTGGGTAGTTTAAAGGTAATTTATTGATTTTGAAATCGTAGCTATTCTTTATCTATTTGATACTAGGAAAGTTAATATTAGGGACGGGCTATTTTTTTAAAAAACCTTCTAAAATAGTTGCGTGCTTCTAAGGTAAAATTTACATTTGCATCCGCAATTTGAGCGAACGTTCATAAAAATAAATTATTGGAGAGGTGCCGGAGTGGTAACGGAGCAGATTGCTAATCTGTCGACGCGCAAGTGTCGCATGGGTTCGAGTCCCATTCTCTCCGCAATTTTCTTATAATTTTTAGGATAACCTCGGGGTGTAGCGTAGCCCGGTTATCGCGCCGCGTTTGGGACGCGGAGGTCGCAGGTTCGAATCCTGCCACCCCGACGAACCTAGAAATAGGTCACAACAAAACACTGTTAATCATTTGATTTTCAGTGTTTTTTGTTTTTTATGCATTCAATTGATTTCATTTAAAACCAAATAAAAGGTGTGCAATTCGGTGTACAACCATTAATCCGAAATGTACTAACTTTAAAGGACTTTAGGGTACGATTTGACTTTCGTCTTTACAATTTATTGTTTAACCAAAGTCATGTACAATGAAATCAAAACACACTTTCACCGTAATTTTCTTTACCAGAAAATCAAGGAGCGTCCCAAACCAATTATCCATCTATGTACGGATTACTGTGGATGGTCAACGTTCCGAGATCAGCCTAAAAAGAAACATTCCTTCCAAGGAGTGGGACAGTTCACGGAACCGGGGCAGGGGAGGTTCACAGAGAATAAGGACATTGAACGCGTATCTGGACAGCGTTTATCGTGGACTGTTGGACTGCCATAAAGAACTTTTGGAAGAGAACAGGGTCGTTTCATCAGATGCCATCAAGTCCCGTTATCTTGGCGAAGATGACAACAGCAAGACCTTAAGGGATCTTATAAAGTACCATAATGGGAATATGTCGATTGTCCTGAAAAAAGGGACGATGAAGAACTATTATACGACGGAAAAGTACCTGTATAGGTTTTTAGCCAAGAATAGAAAGGTCAACGATGTCCGCCTCAAACAGTTGAACTATGCCTTTGTAACGGATTTTGAGCATTTTTTGCGCAATTACAGAGATTCAAAGAAAAGGCTCTTATTGGGCAACAATGGGGTAATGAAACATCTGGAAAGGTTCAAGAAGATGCTCAACCTTGCCGTCAAATTGGAATGGATGGACAAGAACCCGTTCAACCAGTTCCAGTTGAAATATAACAAATATGACCGCCAGTTTCTGGACGAAGAGGAACTGGAGCAATTGGAAAGCACTGAAATGGGTAACGAACGCTTGGAGAGGATAAGGGACTGCTTTGTGTTTTCCTGTTATACAGGTCTTTCCTATGTGGATGTCAAGGAGCTGAACAGTGACAATATCGTGAAGGGGATAGACGGAAACCATTGGATAAGTACCAAGCGTGAAAAAACGGACAAGCCCGTGAAAGTCCCTTTGCTCCCAAAAGCACGGGAAATCTTGGAAAAGTATATGCAATGTCCAGAAATGGAAAATAAAGAAAGCCTGTTGCCGATCAGTTCCAACCAAAAGACCAACGCCTATTTAAAAGAGATAGCGGATTCCTGTGACATTGACAAAAACCTGACCTTTCATGTTGCAAGACATACCTTTGCAACAACCGTCATGTTGTCAAATGGTGTACCCATCGAAACAGTCTCGAAACTTCTCGGGCATAGCAAACTATCCACTACACAAATTTATGCCAGGGTCGTGGAATCCAAGATAAGTGAGGATATCGGAAATCTTTTGATTAGGTTCAAGGAAAAGACAACCAAAAAAAGTGCAGCTACTTAACTAAGAAGGGAGCGTATTTTTCGCTCCCTTTCCTTATTTATATAACTGAAATCAAACTTTAAAAAAAGCGAACGAAGCAGAGCGAAGTGCTGCAAGGCCCAAATCTTACCGAAACTAATTTACTGGGCGAGGCAGGATATCTCTACTTTATCTGCTTTTGTACCGTGAAAGTAGGTTTGACCGAAATGACTTGGAGCAAATTGTTTTGCTTTTCTCCTGCCATATTTTATTGATTTTCTTTTTTCTTAGAAATCTATACTTTTACAACGGTTACTTGTGTTGTGTACAGTTATTTTTTACGATTAAATTGTATATCCGTCTGCCCTTTGCGGATATTTGCATAAGCCCAAGGCACACCCTCAGCTTTGTTTTGTTCAGTAAAGAATTCGAAAAACAATACTTTACCTTCATTAAATAAATTCTCTTTCAGATAATTAATTAAATTTTCTAATTCCGACTTATTTAATTCTTGTTTCAATAATACTTTAAACTCTCCTATTCCACCATAGTTGAAAATTTTACTTTTCAAGATTTCAAATTCTATAATCTTCCCATTAGAAATAGTAATTGGTAATTGCTTTAAATATTTAGATTCATGAGAATTATCGGACTCAAGTTTTACTGCTTTAAAAGAATAGCTGTTCTTTTCTAGTTCAATTTGATAGAATTGAATTCCTCTTGATTTAAAAAGGTTTATAATTTTACTTTTATCTGATTCCTTGATTTTTAAACCAAAATAGATTGATTTCAGGGCTTTATGATAATAGGAATTAAGTCCAATTTTACTAGTTACAATTCGATGTTCTTGCTCATATTCCCACCTTTTTGATTTATGAAAAGCGAACTTTTTTATATAGTTGTTTTGTTTGTTTTTTATAATGTCCAAAAAACCAATGCTAGGAGGCTTTTTTGAATATATAACAGGAAAGGAATGAACGTGATTTTTTCCGTCGTTTTTGAGTAAAATATCCAAATCATATTCTATGCAGAATCCTTTATGAGAATTAGCATAATGAGCCCAAAGTAATTCGTCTAAAGGAGTTTTAGAAAGTGAATAAATACCCATCTTATTATCCATTGACAAAACGTCGTCAGTATTATCATTAATTAATTTGACACCCTCTCTTGTTTTGGCTGCAACTTTTTGCCCAATGTAATTCAGAAATCTTTTTACTCGTTTAGCATCGGTAATGGCCTCACAAGGGTCATTTAATTGCTCAATAGAAGATGACCAATATTGATTGTTTTCAAGAGCTTTTAAATCATTCTCTGTACCACTTCTATACTTAAATACGAGCATTGATTTTGAAGGTTTTGGTAATTGTACACAGCGCCCTGCTAAACGCAGTGACGTTCTGGGTTTTGAATTATGTGAATTTATTTGCAAATAATTTAAAAGACAAGTAGAACGTTGCCAAATTGCCTTTAGGTGCTGTTGGGTCGGGTTTTTGGTGTTTTCGATCGTGGGGCCGTAGGTCTCGGGTCCCGACCGCATTGGCAATTTGGTTTAGCAGGTCATTGTAACACGTTTTTTCTCCGATCTATTTTTCAATTCCTGCTCCTTAATTTTTGAGATTTTCATTTAGCTAGAATTACTTTTCTTGAGATTCATTTATTTTTTCCATTCGTGAAATCGCCTCGGTCAAAAGTTCAATAAATTCCATTTGTTTATTTACAATGGGTAGTTTTCTATTGTAAATTCTTTCTGGATTAATTCCGTCACTTGGGTATCTAGTCAATGAACTATGTTGAATTGTTAAAATAGCACAAATATATAATGTGAAATTAATGAACATTATATCAAACATTGGATATATGACTGTCTTTAATGATTCAAATAGTTTTTCAGATTCTTCTATATTTAGAAAATCCTGTATTTCCTTTTTAAATGTTTTTGCCTTTTCAGTATCGAATTGACCAATCCAATTGCTAAGTGCAATCATTTGAGTTCTTAAGATTGAATTAAAATCTTTAGGCAACTCTAGTTTAAAATTTTTGAGTTCATTAATTTCATTTATATAGTAGTCTAGGTCTTCACTAGTAATATTGATTAAATCGCAATTTCGTAAACTATCTATAAATGATATGCTTTTTTTAATTGAGTCGTGACGTATTTTTAATTGTTTTGGTGATAATAACTCTAAGTTTTTATGAATTTCAATCTGTTTAAACAACTCAATTGATTCCAAAATATTTTTTTCTTGCTTAACAATTGCTTTCCTATAAATTTTAGTTTGGTCGTGCTGTATAGTTTTGAGTTCTGTTTCAGTGAGTATTTCAGAAATTAATGCAAAAGCCTTATTTGCCTTTTCTGTCGTTTGCTGAAACAAAAAATAAGAATTTCTATAATGTCCATTTTCGTGAAGGATTTTGGAAGAGTTCAAATCACTTTTTGAAAGGTCAATCCATACTTTTATTGTGCTATACATTCTTTTTTATACGTAGCAAGATAGGAATCTTTAATGCTTTTGAAGGAAGTTTCGGCAACATGGGTGTAATCATTTCTATTTTAAAATAAATGGAAATGCCATAAAAAAACCTCAATCCATGGCAAGATTGAGGTTCTTTTAATTTAAAATAGGGGTGCTTATTTGTTCTTCAATAGTTGTTCCAAATAACTGACCTTATCTTTTTCTGCTTGAACAAGACGTTCATAAAGTTTTTTATTCTCCTCATAAGCTTCGACCAATTTATCCAAAGGGTTGAAAGTACAAGTATTGTTGTGGCCAAAGTTACTGCTTGACACCTTATCATTAAAGGTGTTGAAATAGTTAATCATTGATTCCTCCGAAAAATTCTCAATCGCCTCCTTGGTCACACCCAATGCCTTGGCGATCTCCTCCAACTTGGCATCGTCCACCTTCTCGCTGTTCTCAATGTTGGAAACGGCCTGTTGGCTGATACCCAGTTCCTCGGCAAGGGTCTCCTGTTTCATGCCCCGTAGTTCGCGGATGAGGCCTATCTTTCTTCCTATGTGGTTTTTGGTCTTGGTCTCCATACCTCAAATATAGGGTGTTTCGCACAATAATCCGATGGTAAAATACAAAACTGGTTCAATAAAATACAAACGTCCATGGTGGGATACTTGGAAATGTGGCCTTAATATGATCGTTGATTCTCGAACCCTTTAAAACACGTTCCCATGACACATTACACGAACATACTGGAAAACTTTGAAAGAGCGGAAGAGCTGTCCGAACTGCTCAATGGCATCCTGAACATCATTACCATAGACAGGGCCTTCCTGTCCAGAAAACAAAATGAGGGAAATACCGAATATTATTTCCTGACCCTTTTCGTGGACGTCAACAATGACCCGTTGCCCAACGAAATCCGTTCACTAGTTGCAAAGAAAGCAAAGAAGCACCCCGATTTCAGGATAAGGGTCTACACGGAGAGCCAATCCGAAACCGGCCTTGAAAGGGGTTCGCTCTATTTCCTGGAACATTGCTGTCTCGGGGAAAACATCTTCGCCCATCCCGAAGGGGAGAACATTATGGATTTTTCGACCATGGCATACCGGAACCTCATGAAGCGGGCTTCCCGCTATTACAAATCTGAAATAGCAAAAGTAAATGCCTTTGCCAATATTGCGGAGATACTTATAAAGGAAGGGGATTATGCCATTGCCACCTTCAACATGCACCAGGCCTTTGAGCTTGCGTTCAGGTTCATCGAACAGATGTGCATCGGAAAGGGCATGGTGACCCATAGCATCATCAGCCACATCAATTACTGCAAACACTACTTTCCCACCCTCCAACCCTTTGTGGAACCTTCCGGAACGGAAAACAATGAACTTTTGCTCCTATTGGAACATGCCTATAGCGTTGCCCGTTACGGTACCGAGTTCGAGATTACAAAGCTACAGACCAAGGCCATCCAAAAACAAATGAAGGATTTCATCAAAGAAGTAGAGTCCATTTTCCAAAGGCATCTTGATGAGTGCAAGGCCCAAATCGATGGAATCGGAAAGGATTCTAAGAAAGCTTTCCCGAAGGTAACGGAGAACATAGAAAACAATGATAAAGAATCATTTTTTAATGAGTTAAAAGAACTGGAAAAAATGCATTTCCATGCCCTGAAGCCCTATCTCCCTGAAAAGGGATTGTACGGCATCCAACTTATAACCGAGGGGTATGAGGAAACCTCCTTTATGATGTCCAATTTGATCAAGGTCTGTATCGTGGCTTTGGAAAATGAATATATCCCTACGCGAGCAGTTGCCCGACCCCACCACAATGTAAGTGAGGTGCTTGGATATATCCTAGATCTGATCCCCCATGAGGAAATGGAGTTCCTGGACACGGTCAGAAAACTGCTTTCGGAACAAAAGACAACCACAGCGCAATAAATCCATTCACATGAAATCAAAGAAGAAAAGGTTAAGGATCTTGGAGGATATCCAACAGCTCAGGAACAATCTTTCGGGACTGTTGGGAAACAAAAAGGCCAATGACCAGAAGGGAAATTATGTGACCTTCGAGGTCAGGGACAACAACCAAAAGTAATTTCAGATCATGACAACGGTATGTCAGGAGTCTTGAATTTTTTTTCTTTTTCAGCCAAATACTCCTGTAATATGAGCGTATGAGGATTAAACTTTAATTTTGTTTGATGAATTTTCAGGATTCTGTCCAACCGAAACATTCTGTGTTTGCAGTTGGGTTAAAATTGCAGCCAGTCTTGAAATTCTCATAATGTCATTATCTTTCATTGTAGGTGTGACGTTTTATTTTTTTGGCGTTACCGCTAACGGTCTCGGCTCGTATGTTTACGAGCGTATTATCTATTATTTATACATATAGTAGTTTCACTATAATTAATAAGAGCTAGAATAGAAGGGACAGCGAGGTCTCGGCTAGATATGGAAACGCCGCACCTAGTATAGCACTCTCGCCGGATTAAATTAAGCACCTTCCATCATAATACAAAAATCTGACTTTCAAATCACTAAAACCAAATATTGCATGGCTCGAATATTCCGTTTTCGGAGGTCACAACCATCCGGTTCATCCAACTGGTGAACATTCTTTAAAGATTTACATATTTTTTAACTCAAATAGTTTTGTTTTTAGTAAGCTCATTTAACGTTTTTAACCCTTTTACCGACACCAACCTATGCAAAAACAATGAGTTTAAAAACTTAAGTACATTTTGGTTTATTTCTGGATTGACGAATCCATCCAGAAAAATAATTTTAGAAATATCATTAAAAGATTCACAAAATTCTTCTGTGTTTATATCCATTTTATAAAATCCTTCTTCTTTGCCCTTGCTGATATTTTCTATAAGAAAATGGGTTATTATAGTGTTTTTGTGTTTTATAACTTCTAAGAAAATTGTTGGGTAGTATTTTTTTAATTCCTTACCAAAGGAAGCAGATATCTTAAAGGAAAGCTCTTTTATATAGTCAAAAAAAAGTATTAATTCTTTTAATGCGTTCTCGCTTACTTGTTTATTTTTAAAAATTTCTTCTTTTAGTTCTTTTAGCTGCACTCCTATAACTTGATGTACTAAATCATCTTTATTTTCAAAATATTTATAAATTGTTTTTTTAGATACTCCACATTTTTTTGCAATATCATCCATTGAGATATTTTGAATTCCATAATTGAAAAACATATTGGCAGACCGTTCTAAAATGATATTTTTACTATTGTTTCGCATAATGAAAATTTAAAAAACGGATATTTTTTACCATTGTATGTGCTTTTAAGGTTACTCTGTATTTATTTAAAATCTCCAATTACTTTTTTATAATTGGCTTTACTTATTCTATGATTCGCCTTAGCATCGCTAACGTCTGAATGGGCTTTCTGCCAAAGTACCTGGGCTTCTAAAACATCTTTTCCGGTTACGGTTCCTGCATCGAATCTATCTTGATTTAATCTTAAATTTTCGTCGGCTTGTTGCAATGATTCTGTGGAGATGTCAACTTTTTGTATGGACTGTTGAAGCTCTAAATAGGCATTTTGAATTTGAAGTGCCACCAATTCTTCTGTCTCTTCCAATTCTAATTTTTGTGCTTCAATTTTGAAGTCTTGCTCCTTCACTTTTTGCTTTCTGCTTCCCCAATCAAATATGGGTATATTGACATTCAACAAGCCGTAATAAGAGGTCAAATCATCACTTCCGTCCGTGAAATTAACTTGTTTACCGTTGGCATAGACTCCACTTACATTCAGTCCAATTGTCGGCTTTCTGTCTGCTTCTAAAACTTTAGATTGTAATTCTTCAATTTCAATAGCGCTTTTAAGCATTTTTACTTCGGGTCTATTCACAATAGCCATTGATGGCGACACCTCTTCCAATAAAACAACATCATTACCAATAGTATCTTTTACAAAAAAATCGATGTTGGACATACCGGTTAATTGTGCCATCTTAAGCTTTAGCAGTTTTAGCCCATCGTTTGCCTTTGTTAAATCCAGTTCTGCTTGGTTCAGTTGCACTTGAACACGCAAAACATCGTTCTTATATATAATGCCAGCATTGTATGAATTGGTTAAATCTTTTAATAGTTCTGTTAATAGCGCTATATATGTATTAGCCAGTTCAACTTTACTTTTTACATTTATTAGTTGCCAATACGTTGTTTCAACCTCCAAAAGCACTTCGCTATCGGTTAATTCTTTTTGTGAAGTATACAAATCCACTGCTGTAGCACTCATTTTTTTAGCCGTGTTTATTTTGCCACCTGCATAAATTACTTGGGTTACGCCTAAAGATGCATTGGCAAAAAACTCTGGTAGTAGTGTATTTAATGGGTCTCCAACATGAACTCCCATAGCACTTGCCTCCACAAAGGGTTTATTTGATGCATAAACCGATGCCTTTTTAGCCTTGCTGGCTTCAATAGTTTTATCTGCTTTTTTAATTTTTTTATTATTGGATAAGGCCATTGATTTTGCTTCTTCTATACTCAATAACCGATCTTGGGCTATGGCTTGCTGAAAAGAGGCAAAAACCAGCAAAAAAACTACCGATAGCGTATATTTATATGTACTCATAATTCATTTTATTTTTTTCCAAAAGAACTATAGAAACTACTGCCTATTCAAAAAGGGGGATTATTTGATTAGATTAATTGCGATTAATCTTTTTAAACAGTAGCTCTATAGTCTTTCTTTTTATTTCTTGATTCGTTTTTTTAGTTTATGCTTCATCACTTCCAATTTGCGAAGTGTTCTATTTTTCTTTTTAGGCTTATACAAAATGGGTTCAAATACTTCTGCATTAGGATGAGGGTGTGCTTCATCTGGTTGTGGGTTGACAAATTTGTAATAAAGGATGGGCACTATAAATAAGGTCAACACCATGGAAACTATTAAACCAACGGCTAGCACACTTCCCAAAGGTGCCCATAATGGTGATTTGCCTATAATCATAGGTACAACGCCTATTGCTGCTGCTGCAGATGTTAAAAAGATGGGACGCATTCGTCTTTTACCTGATGCTTTAGCTGCTGCTTTTACGGTATAACCATGTACCAACACCAACTCATCTGCATAATCCACCAAAATAATTCCGTTTCTCACTACAATCCCTATGAGACTGATAATTCCCATAAATGCTGTAAAACCAATGGGGTTACCTGTAAATAATAGCCCTAAGAACGCTCCTAATAAACTCAATGGAAATGTTGCCAGCACAATCAATACTTTGGTAAAATCTTTAAATTGAAATAAGAGCACTAAAAAGATGAGTATTAAACTTATGCCCAAAGAAGCCATCATATGGGGTGCGGTTTCATTGGTACTTTCATACTCCCCTCCATAGTTAATTGAAATTCCATCTGGCAATGCCAATGCATCAATTTGAGGCATGATTTCATTTTGTATGGTAGCTGCCTTTATACCCAATTGAGCTTCTGTGCGAACTGTTAATGTCCTTAAGCCATTTCTATGTGTTATGGCTCCTGTATGCCATTCAGGAGTAATGTCTGCCACCTCTTTTAAAGTCACTTTTGTCCCAAATACCGTAGGTATGTTTAAAGCTGCCAAATCGTTAAAATTCTCCCGATTTTCTGCGTCCAAACGCAAGAGAATATCTATAGCTTTATCTCCTTCATATAATGTAGATACAGGATACCCTTTTAAGCCCGCTCCCAAAGTTTGAGAAACCATAGCATTTGTTACTCCTAAACGATTTGCCTTATCGTCGTTTAGATTTACTTTTACGCCATAATAATCATCTTGATAGGATGTTCTTACCCAATTTGTGCCGGGCGTCTTTTCTAAAATTGTTGTTACTTGCTCCGCTACTTGTTTTTGCTTGTTTAAATCCGCACCCACAATTCTTACTTCAATAGGTGCAGGGGTGTCTTTCATGGACAGTTGTCTTATACGTATATAACCATCCGGAACAAAGCCCTCGAATTTTTTAATGTACGCATCTACCAATTCTTGTGTAGCTTCTTTACCGCTTGTGGTTATAAATATTTGGGCAAAGTTTTTTCGGGGAAATTCTGGCGCATACGTAGAATGAAATCTTGGGGAACTGGTACCCACAAAACTTGCCACACCTAAAACCCTTTCGTCTTTTTCTATTTCATTCTCAAGACGTTTTACTACATCTTCAGTTTGATTTAAATTTCCTCCATTAGGTAACCAAACTTCTATATTAAACTGGTTTCTTTCGGTATTGGGGAACAATTCCTGGTCCAAGCCCATGGCTACTATAATTGCCAATACCACCGATAAAAAACCAATAAATAAGGTGGCCTTTGGCCATTTAAAACTATAATCTAAAGCATTGTTAAATACATGTTGTAACCTGTCTAACATGCTTTTTTTATTTCCATCACTTACCTTATGTTTTAATCCTTTTTTAATAAAGACATAACACATATAGGGCGTTAGCAATAAGGCGACTAACAATGATGCAAATAGCGCAACTGCTACAGCTATGGGTAAGGCTTGTATAAACTCTTTAGCTAAGCCATTTAAGAAAAAAGCCAAGGGTAAAAAAGCAAAAATAATGGCCATTGTTGCGGTAAAAATTGGCACCATTAATTGTGTGGCACTTTGCCAGGCAGCTGTCCATCGGTCTTCTCCTTCATCCAATTTTTCTATATAATTATCTACAACTACAATGGCATTATCTACCACCATACCCAATACTATGATTAAAGCCGCCAATGTTACCTGATGAATTTCTGTACCAATAACATTTAAAGCTCCAAATGTTATAACAATAGCTATAGGGCATGCCACCGCAGAAACTATCGCTACCCTAAATGGCAACAATAGAATGACTACAATAATTACGGCCACGATTGCTATAACAAATTCCAGCATGAAGTGGCTAATACTCCCTTTTACCACGGTAGGCTGATCTACAATGGTAGCCACCTGGACATCTTGGGGTAATTGCTTTTTTACTTCATCGATTTTTTCTGATATTTTCTCTCCAAATTGAACGATGTTATTACCTGGTTGCATCTCTACCGTCAGCATCATTACTTTTTGATCACCTACTTTTATATAGCTTGACACTTCCTCGTAACGACGTTCAATAGATGCCACATCTTTTAAGCGAACTACTTTACCATCTGGACTGCTGTATACAATTTGATTGCCTAAATCAGCTTCATTCTTATATTGATTTTTTGCAAAAACAGATACTTCAGCATTTTCTAACGTAATTCCTCCTGAATAACCGGTATTATTTTGCCCTTGGATAACTTGGGCAATCGTTGAAAAATCGAAACCGTACTGTTTCATTTTTTCATCTTGAACCGTTACATAAATTTGTTGTTTTTGACCCCCGTAGCGCTTTATTTTTGAGGTTTCGTTAATTGTTTTTAAACCATCTTCTAATTCATCCAAATAGGTTTCAATTTCCGCATAACTACGTCCAGGTGCGGAAACGGTTATCATTTGTGCAACCACATCACCAAAGTCACTATTAACAATAGGACCTATCATACCTTGTGGCAAGGTGTAATTTTGCCTAAATGTAGTATTTAAACCATGTTGTAAAGTCGCCCAAAAACCATCAGTATCTTTTACATTTTCATTTAATTCTACCGTAATAACAACTTGTCCTTCTTTGGTTTCCGAGATTGTTTTTTCCTTTCTAACCTCCTCAAAACCAAATAAAAACTGCTCTATCTGATTGGTTAATTGTTGTTCTACCTGTAACTCATCTGCACCAGGATATGCGGCTATTACCAAACCTTTACGAACGGTAATTAACGGGTCTTCACTTCGAGCCATAGTAGCCAAAGAATATATCCCCAAAATCATTAACAATAGGGTAAGTACAATGGTTACCTGACGGTATTTCATTGCAGCCTCTATAAAGTTTATTTTTACTTTTTTCATCATCTTATTCAGTTCTTTTATAGAGACACTGTTTGCCCGTCTTTTAAATTTTTGTTTCCTGCAATTACAACGGCATCACCAATTGACAAGCCATTGGTTACGATGACTTCATTTCCTTTAAAACTCCCTAGGGATACTCTTTTTTTAATGGCTTTATTTTCTTTGACGACAAATACATACAGGATATCGTTGGCATCTCTTACCACACTTTCTGAAGGAACTGTAATAACATTTACGGTGTTACCGGTATTGATTTTTAGTTTACTAATCATTCCCGGTAATAGTTTATCGTCTTTATTGTCAAGACGAACTTTTACATTAAAAGTTCTGGTTATAGCATCTGCACTTGGATTTATAATAGCTACTTTACCATTGAAAGTTTCATTTAATGAAGCGATTTCAACCTCAGCATCTGTACCCATTTTAAGTTTGGATATTTCAGATTCAGCAATAGAGGCCTTAGCATATACTTTATCTGTTTTCATTACCGTAAAAGCAGGAACGCCAGGGGCTGCCGTGGCTCCCATTTCTGTCATTTTAGCTGTAATAATCCCAGAGAAAGGGGCGTAAAGCTTAGTGTCTGTTAAATTTTTTGCGGCTAAATTTTTGTTTGCGTTAGCTTGAGCTACAGCTACTTTAACCGCAATAAAATCGCGTTCGGGCAAACTACCTTTTTCATATAAACCACTTAATCTTTTGAAGTTGTCATTTGCTTGTTCCAAGCCGGCATTTGCTATATCGAATGCATTTTTATAGGTAGTTTGGTCTATAGATGCCAGTAACTGCCCTCTTTTTACTTTTTGCCCTTCTTGAACATTAACTTTTGAAATCCTGCCCGGAACGGAGAAGCCCAAAGACACGGTATTGTCCGCTTCAATGGTTCCACTATAGGTTAGGGATTCCTTTTCTTCTGTTGCCTTAATTTTTTTAACAGTGACCTTTGGAATCGCAACTTCTTTTACAGTTTCCTTTTTTTCTGAACAACCTATTACTAATAAAGCCAAAGTTGTTAAGGTGATAATTTGCTTCATATTTACTGCTATAATTTTATAATAATAGGGGACAAAATTCCTACTATTGCTATAATTACAACAGGTCTACAAAAGGAAAGTATTGGTCAAAATCGGTTATTTTATAGTAAAAAAACAAGAAAAAAGCTAAAAGATATGGGCTATAAAGTATGTTTATTGGTCTAAACCTAACTTTTTAAACTTAATTTTCCTGAACTTTGAAGGCGAATGACCAGTATGCTTTTTGAAATATTTACCAAAGAAGGATTGGTCGCTGAATTGAAGTTCGTCCGCAACTTCTGAAATGGACAGGGTTTGATTTTTTAAGAGTAGTTTGGACTCCATTATTACTGCCTCATCAATTAACTGTCCTGCTGTTTTTTTTGAAACAGTTTTTAAAACCTTAGATAAATATCCAGGTGTTAAACATAAAATATCCGCGTAAAATTGAACCGTTCGTTCTTGCTTAAAATTTTCGTTTAACAGTTTCAAAAAACGAAGGGCCAGCTTTTCTTGCCTGGTTAAATCTGCCTCTAAATTAGGAAACTTGATCTTTAACAATGAAGCATATTGATACACTAATAAGTTAAAACAGTGCGTTATTATTTCACTATTATATGGGTTGTTTTTTCCAAGTCGATTATTTTTTCTTTCCAAAAATTTTGAAACAGAAATAAACGTTTGTAAATCCTCCTTGGACAATTTTAATTTAGGAATACTATTGGCTGTAAAAATATCTAAAGTATCAATGTCATTTTTACCAATAGCGCCTCTCAACACAAAATCAACATTAAAATTAATGATGACGATTTCAAGGTTTTTACTCATTTCTTGAACATGAGTGACCGTTTGTGGATTTACGACTATTATCTCAGCATTTTTTATAGTATATCCCAATAAATTAAATTGGATTTTCAAACTTCCTTTAACCACCAATAAAAAAGCATACGAATTTCCTCTAAAAGGATAACTTATAGGGATTTCTTTAAACTTATTTTTTGATAAATGAACATGTAATCCATTTTCTTCCTGTGGTATATCTCCAATGATTCCCACCAAGTCATCTATTGTAAGGGTTTTTATTGAAGATTGTGGATTCATTTTAAGTGGGTTTTGTAACCAAATATAGGGTATTACTTTAGTTTGATTTAGAACGAATCTTTTAATACTGTGTGAAAAGGGGAATCATATTATTTTATACATTTACATAGTGGAAACGCCGGACCTACTATATTACTCTCCCCGGATAAATTGAGCACCTTCTATCACAACACAAAAATCTGAATTTCAAATCATTACCACCAAATATTGAATGGCTCAAATTTTCGCTTTTTGGTGGCCTCAACCATCCGGCTCATCCAGGAATGTCACAGTATAGGAGTATGAAAAAAAAGTGTGTTTGTTCCCAATTTGATATCAACATCCTCTGGATCGCTACCAAAAAGATTACTCCATTCCGTTAAATTGGTTGTTTCCCTACAAGAAGCCATTGTGTTTTGGTCATGGAAGGCGGCGCCCTGTCAGGCGCTCTTTTGTGGAAAGGGAAAAAGAATAAAGGATCGGAAATCTCTTAGGATTTCCAATGTTCCTAATCGTATAATCTCAATTACTTAATATTGAATTACATTTGGGTATCATGTTCTTGGGCCATTTTAACCCTTGAAAAAAAAGGATATGCAGCGGTCAGGATGGGATTTAGGTGTCAATACGGTGCAGGGCTAAGTACAAATGTATGATCATTTATATAATCATGTGCTCCAAGGAAAGCATGAGGACCTCATATCAAAAGAGGTCTTTCTTAAACTCCATAATTTACTTCACGTGGGTGAATCTCTCAGAAGGTATTCTTTTGAGGATGAAAACCTGCCAATGAAAATGTTTGTAAGGTCTTCGGTCTGTGGAACACCTTATACTGGATTTACCGTGAGGAAAAATATAAGAACAGATGTAAGGGCAGCAAGGAAAACAAGAGTTTCAAAAAGCTCCATGAAGAGTTTTTGAATTTGTTGGGCAATTATACCTTAGCTGACAAAAGTATATCGAACCCCTGACGGATATTATCCACGACACATTGATCGATAAAAACCAAGAAACACTCCAGGACCAAAAGCGGTTGACCTGTGAATTGGCAAAGCTCGAAGAACAGATAAACACTTTGGAAAGAAGGTATGTGGTACTGAACAAGATTACAAGGTAACAGTACGACCTTTTTATGCCGGAACTTAAGACAAAGCAAAGGGAATTGGAGGCAAGATTGAGCAATGAGGGAATAAATAGTTCAAACTTCAAAAAATCGGTGAAAATGACGCTTGATTATGCTTGTAACTTACGGTAATTGTGTAAGTTAGGGGATTTGGAAACTTAACGGGTCATCCAATATATGGTCTTCCCAGACGGATTTAGGTATGATTTCAAAAATAAGCTGGTTCAAACTTTTCGGGTCAATGAGATATTTGGTGCAATCCGTTCGTTTTCAGGCAATTTGAAGGAAATAAAAAAATGGGACTCCCTACTCGATTTGTAGAAAATACCATTTAGTGACCTCGACAGTATTTAAACCTACTTCCTCAATCACCCTATTTTATGGGTTTTAACCTTGCTTTAAAAATCTGTTGACCGAATTTTTGACGGTCCATTTGATTGCAAATGATACCATTAGACTTTCAAAGAATAAAAATAATGAATCTACTATACTTTTCCTATAACCCGCTCAGCACATTCCCTTCCATTTCGTTGTACTTCATTCCAGGAAAAGAGCTTCACTAAAAATCTTAGACACAATCCCCGTTTTTAGCTTTCCATTCCGCTAGCCCTTCCCGCCCTGAAAAATCTCAGACTGGGAAGGAACGCTTCATTTTCGAGCTAAAAAGAGGATTGAGTCCGCTTCCCAACGGAAAACCGAAGCACTGTCTTACACATTTTAAGGGGTTTATAATGGATAAAGCCTTTGTTGCTTTTCGGGGCATCGAAAAGCAGGCAGGACATAACCAATTCTAATTTAAACCCTATTTGCCGCACGCGCTTAACTTCCCGTACGCTTCCTTGCAAATGGTCTAAAAGAATTGTTAATGCCCCTATGGAACTTGTCAAGACCAAGACAGGTTCTGGCAAAAAACAAGGTTTCTACTTCCTTGAAATCCCAAGGGATTTACTACGTCGCAGACACTCCTGATTTTTCACCGAAAGTCTTGACAAAACCCACTTTATCCATTGTGCTACGCACGAATGAAATCAAACAAACACCCCTTAAAATTTAATCACAATTGAAAAGGGAAATTATTAATCTTTTAAATCTTTAAGTTATGAGTACTATTAAAAATCATGTACAGTTAATCGGGAACGTTGGACAAGAACCGACCATTACGAACCTTGAAAGCGGAAAGAAAGTAGCTCGCTTTTCATTGGCGACCAATGAGTATTACAAGGATGGCAAAGGCGAAAAGCAAACGGACACCAATTGGCATACCATTGTCGCTTGGGGAAAGACCGCCGAAATTGTTGAAAAATATGTCGAAAAAGGCAAGGAAGTGGGCATCATGGGGAAATTGAAAACTAGAACCTACACCACCGATGATGGCAACCAACGCTACGTAACCGAAGTGGTAGCCGATGAAGTCCTATTGTTGGGAAGCAAAGGCGACAAGTAACATCAAAAAAGAAAGAGGGCACTTAAACCAGTTTTCAATTAGTGTGTGCCCTCTTTTCATTATCCAAATATAAAATTTTAGAACAATGAACACATAAGTTAACAAAATCCAAGCGGAACTGCGATACTTTACGGGAACGGAAATGTACTATTTCATTCCGCTATTAAGAACCCGATACACGGACGGGCTGAAATATTTGGCGAGCGTGGCGGACTGCTATTGGTTGATTACCGATGCATCCGTGATTGCCAAAAGTTTGAAGCACCGAAGCCGATGGGTAACCATAGACTTCAAACGCTTGTCAATGGAAAAACAGGAAACTTCAGGCTATGAAGCCGAAATCACTTACAGCGATGGAAATGACAACGTATTGGAAAGGCACGGTTATGGCGTTACCGATTTTCCGTTGGACGAACTGCGGTTGTTCTTCGTAAACGATACGCTGATGTTACCAAGCTAATATTAAAATTGGGATGTTATGATTTATCTGAATTTTACCGATTTGAGCGAAGAGACCCAAGAGCGGTTGCTTGCCGATTCCAAGGAAGATGTGAAAAGGAAATACGGCAAGGATTTGATGGACTACGCCACCAAGCACCATACCAATTTGGACAGGATGCTTGACGAGGAAGCCATACGGAACCTCTATTCCTATACCTTTGTATTCAATATTTGAAACACCAAATAACACCAAACAAGCCCTTATTAAATGAGGGCTTTTTCTATGCCCAAAAGGTTGAAAACAGTATCTTTACTTCGCTGAAATTCAGCACCAAAATTTTAAACGGGATTATCCAATTTTTGACTTTCGCCGATAATCCTGTACATCGAAAAATAGCATATCGGAAAATTATTTTCCCTGAAATGGCAATCTGGGCAGGAAGCAGATTGTATGGAATTTTGTCCCGCGAGCGGGACGAAATGGAATAGCAAGAGGGTGATGCGCAGATTGCGCCATCACGTTTGTTTTTGGGTATTCAACACGTTGAAAACCAGTCAATTGAATAGATTTTGGAATACCCTGAAAAAACAGGGGCTACAGTAGACTTTTCCGAAATCTACAGTAAACCCTTTGGGAGACCCTGTAAACACTGGAAATTTTTGGCGGAAAAGTTGTCGCAATTTCACTAAAAAACAAAATTCGTCCTATGGAAAAGCAATCAACAAATAATAAAACAAAGAAGGGAGCCGGGGGCTATTCCAATATCACCGTAAAGAAAGAAACGGCCGTACACTTTCGAACCTATTCCAAAAAGTTCAACAGATCCCATAGCGAGTTGTTGGACGGAATGGTACGCCACTTCAAGGAGAACGACCTTTACCCTTTTGGGGAGGGAACAAAGATCGTGGTCGATAATATCAAAAAGTTGGAGATTAAGATGATGAAGAAATTCGATAGGATCATCGCCATAATCAAGAACATGGAAAGGACCAGTATCCGGCCCACCTATGAAATGGTACTCATTCTTTATGAGGCCTATGTAAAGGATGGGAGGAAACGTAAGCCCGAACAAGTTAAAATTCAGGAAGAGCGAATGGATTTTTTGGAGCCTAGAAACACTGTTCCGAAAACAGAGCACGATAGAATACTCCGTGAATTTGAAAACTATAAAAAGCGCTGCAATAAAATCCTCAAAAAGGTGGAGAAGGTGGAGCCTATGATGGGAAAGCCGTATCTAAAGATCAATATGGGCATCGGGGATTTTGAAAGCCTGAAATACAAATTAAAATAACGCTTATGTACCTTACCATCTCGGCACAGAAAATGGGCAGTACCTACAACTCCAGTGTAGGGAACTATGTGGACTATCTGGAAAAGGAAAACGAGGACAGATTGCCCGAACAGAGGGAGGAATTCTTTGACCATGAAAATGACAGCGTAAGCCCTGAAACGGTCATCGATGAAATAGATGCCAATACCGCCAAATTAAGGCAGAAGGACCCGAAATTCTACTCCATAGTGGTCAGTCCCAACCAAAGGGAACTGAAGGCCATCGGCAATGATCCAAAACTGTTAAGGGAATACACAAGGAAGCTCATGGAGGACTATGCCAAGAGTTTCCATAGGAACCAAGAGGTCAAGGCCGAGAACCTGAAGTACTATGCCAAGATAGAACATGAACGCACCTATCGGGGCCTTGACAGGCAGGTACAGGAGAATGCCCCCTATCGAAAGGAGATAGCAAGGCTCAGGAACGAGATACGGAAAGTGGAACGGGGCGAGTCCATCGGCAATGTCAAAGAACTCGAAAAAAGAATCAAAGAGCAAGAAAGAATGGCCCCGCACAAACAGAACGGGCAACTGGTGGCCGCAGGGATGCAAAAAGAGGGGCCACAGACCCATATCCATATCATGGTAAGTAGAAGGGACGTGACGAATACCTATACCCTTTCCCCAATGGCCAAGCACAGGGCATCCGAAGTAGAACTGAACGGAAAGACGGTCAAAAGGGGATTTGATAGGGACAGTTTCTACCAAACCGCAGAGAAGACCTTTGATAGGACAACAGGATTTAAAAGGAACTATGTGGAATCCTATGTTGGTAGAAAGGCCCATGCCAAGGAACCGGGGAAGTTTTTTGCAAAGGTGATGGGACTGCCCACCAAGGAAAAGGACATGGCCTTTAAACTACTTAAAACGATGGGTGTAAAGGCTCCCAGTATACCGACCAATAAGGTACAGATGGCTGCCAAGATCATCAAGGCACTTGGAAGGGGTATTGATAAAGCAAGGGGCACGGGTGATGACATGGGCTACTGAAATCCAAAAACTAGGTTGCGCCCTTTCGGGTTTTTGCTTTACGCTTATCTAGCGGAACACTACAAAAACCCAATAGGATCCATGCGCAAAAGTTGGGGGTAAGATTTGGGGTTCTTATCGTTCTACTTTCAAACAGTTCGGTTTTAATAGGAGGAGGTCAATACATAATTATTTACCTTTAGAAATTGTTAAATAACATATAAGATTAAAGAAAAACAAAATGAAAATCAAAAGATTATTGACCAGGGCTCTTTTTATGGCCTCGGCCTTAGTTGTTGCACAATCTGGCACATCTCAAAGATGGTCCATAGAAAAGGCGGAAAAATGGTATGACCAATATAAATGGCTTAATGGTGCTGATTTTATCCCGAGTACGGCAATCAATCAATTGGAGATGTGGCAAGAGGATACTTTTGACCCTGAAACCATTGAGAAGGAGTTGGGATATGCACAAGATATTGGCATGAATGTGATGCGGGTATACCTCCATAGTTTGGCATACAAACAAGATTCAAAGGGTTTCAAGAAAAGAATGGACCAATATTTGGATATCTCAAATAGTAAGGGAATCAAGACCATGTTCGTCATCTTTGATGACGTATGGGGGAAAGAGCCAAAAATCGGAAAGCAACCGGAACCTACGACTGGTACACACAACTCAGGTTGGATGCAGGATCCAGGTGATCCGGCTTCCAAGGATAAAGCAAATTTTCCTTTTTTGGAAACATATGTAAAAGATATTCTGACAACCTTCAAGGATGATAAAAGGGTTTTGCTTTGGGATTTGTACAACGAACCTGGAAACTCGGGGAAGATTAACGATTCCATGCCTTTGTTGGAGGCAGTTTTTTCATGGGCAAGGGAGGTTAATCCTTCCCAGCCCATATCGGCAGGAATCTGGTCCTGGGGATTGAGGGACCTTAATGCCTTTCAGGCGCTACATTCCGATATCATTACCTACCATCATTACGGAAACCCACAAGACCACAAACTGATCATAGAGCTTTTAAGGACCCATGGAAGACCTATGATCTGTACCGAATATATGGCCCGAACTCGAAATAGCCGATTTTCCAACATCATGCCGATGTTGAAAGAGGAAAATGTAGGAGCCATAAATTGGGGATTGGTGAAAGGAAAGACCAATACCATATACCAATGGGACACACCAATTGATAGTGGGGAGGAACCTGTGGAATGGTTTCATGATATCTTCCGGAAAGATGGAACCCCTTATCGTCAGGATGAGGTTGATTTAATTAAAAAATTGAACGGGATTGATTAAGGTCTATTACCATAAATATTAACTTATTGACCAAACCATTATGGATTTATAAGAACTTGATAAGGATATAGTGGATAAATCAAAAATAAGTGTATAGTTTCAGTATTCCCTTTGCTTAGGGCACTTTTCAATATCATAAGGAAAGACGGGCAACTCGACGAACCAGATTACATATAGCGTGCCGATAGGTCGAGTAAAAAAGCCGTAGCGGCGGTCCTGGCAAGAATGTCCATTATCCTACGGCTGCAGTAATCTGCCAAATTGCCTTTAGGTGCTGTTGTGTGTAGTTTTTTATTCAATTCAATACAGTGAAAAAATCTCTCAAACCGCTTAGAACACTTTGAACAGCATAAGAAGCTAGAATAAGTCCCATTATTTTACTTATAACTGTTATTCCATATTCCCCAATTCTGTTTTGCACAACATTTGCAGCTAAAAGCAATAGCATAGTCATGGAGACTACTAATAATACCAGTAATGTCGTAATAGCTTGTTCTTGAATGGTGTATAGATGATTATCTGTCATTAGCACGACAGCCATAATTGCGCCTGGAGAAGCAATTGAAGGAATTGCAACTGGGAAAATTGTAACGTGCTTATAGTCTTTGATAAGATGTTTTTCTGACTCAGGTTTCCCTTCGCCAAAAATCATTGTTAACGCGAACAAGAATAGAATCACTCCACCAGAAATTTGGAATGCGTCCAGAGAAACATCCATTCCTTCAAGAATGATTTGACCAACTAAAATGAAAAACAGTAGAATTAAATATGCAATTAATGAAGCTCTAATTGCAATTTTGCGTTTGTGTTTTTGGTCAAAATGTTTAGTAGCTTCCAGATAAACTGGTACGGAACCTAGAGGGTCAATTACAGCAATAAGGAATAATATTTTAGTTAATATTTCAGTAGCCATATTAATTTATCTTTTTGCCTTGAGTAGTAAATGAAAGTCCCTGTTGACCAGAAGTTGAAATCATTATCGCTTCAAAGATAGGGTCATTGGAATTTGGCTTTATTGTCCAATCAAAAAGGAAGTTTGCACCAGTTCCGCCTTCTTGGTCTCGCTCATCAATTACGATTTCTACTGTTTCCATTGGAGCAATGAATATGGGTTTATCAAAATAGGTTCTAATAGAATTACCTTTTGTATTATAATATTCAGCTTTGTTAATATAAACCGAGTCGGCTTTATTTACATTTCTTATGCTTACAGTTGCGGTCAAATCATGAGTTTTATGTTCTGTCTGACTATAAATCTGTGAATAGACTGATAGATAAGTTGTTCCATGTGGCAAAGAGTCAGGAAGGTTAAATTCTATAGTCCTTATTTCCCAATCAACAGGATTGATTGAGCTTATCTCAACCTTCTCTTTGCAAGATTGAAATATTAGTAGAAGTAAAAGTATTTTAATTGTATTCTTCATAATTCTTCAAATTACCGCCAACGCCCTGCTAAACGCAGTGACGTTCTGGGTTTTGAATTATGTGAATTTATTCGCAAATAATTTAAAAGACAAGTAGAACGTTGCCAAATTGCCTTTAGGTGCTGTTGGGTCGGGTTTTTGGTGTTTTCGATCGTGGGGCCGTAGGTCTCGGGTCCCGACCTGATTGGCAATTTGGTTTAGCGGGGCGTTGGGACGGATGCCCAAGGGGCGGGAATTGCGCAGCAATGTAGCGACTTGGTTGAGGCCGGAGGCTTTCAAAATCCGTCCCAACGGTCTCGGCTATGAATAGTTGCGTGGTTTAGCACTTAACTTTGCAAGTACACACCAAACTGAAAATCCGCGAGGATTTTCAGAAGTAGGCGAGAACAAGCAATTATTTATAGCCATTGTGCCTGTTGCACAAGTTAGGAAAAAATCGGTTTTGATCATTGCCGATCCGGGGATCGATCGTAACTTGAGGTATGCAAGGAAAAAAGGACTACCAAGAAAAGCTG
>NZ_JAQPCG010000006.1 GCF_028464145.1 Maribacter sp. PR1 | reverse complement strand
AGGCTTGCGCATAACGCCCCTTCCCGTCCTTGGACGGGAGGGAGCACTCCTTTTTTCTAAACTTTCTTTCCTCTTTGCAAAAGCATCGTGCTTCCTTTTTTTAAGGTACCTGTTCCATTATTATGTCATACTTCGGCTACGCTCAGTATCCGTATTAAAACATTGAAGATTTAGGTGGCCATGGCGACGGGGCACACCCCTTACCATTCCGAACAGGGAAGTTAAGACCGTTTGCGCCGATGGTACTGCTATACCAAGTGGGAGAGTAGGTAGCCGCCTTCCTCGAAGCCCCTTACCGTTAGGTAAGGGGCTTTTTTTATTTTATAATGTCTATGTTAGACGTAGTTCTATACGCCCAGATAAATACATATTTTTGATTCCAGCAATGGAGAATTCCAGTTTACCTAAAGAAGAAATCTATAATACAGTTTCACACATAGTCGGAACACTTTTCTCAATTATAGGTTTCATTATACTTTTAAATGTAAATACAAATAAATCGGAATATGCAGGCCTTAGCCTTATAATATATAGTGTAACATTGGTTTCTATGTTCTCGGTATCGAGTGCATACCATATTGTATTAAGTGAACACTATAAAAGAAAGCTTAGAATTTTAGATCACATTAATATTTATTATTTAATTGCCGGTACCTATACACCTGTAGCTTTAATAACTCTACTTAATGGAAATGGATGGTTCATATTTTACATTGTTTGGTTTATTGCAGCCTTAGGTACTTTACTTAAATTATTTTTCACCGGTCGCTATGAGTATATATCCCTATTTCTTTATTTAGGAATGGGCTGGTTAATTATTTTTGACTTTGAAAATTTGATGAACAATACGACTACTATTGGTGTGTTTCTTTTGTTCTTGGGAGGACTATTCTATACTGTTGGAATTTTATTTTATGCTATTGAAAAAATCAGATATAATCACTTTATTTGGCACTTGTTTGTATTGGCAGGGGCAATTTGTCATTGGTTTTTTATTTATTTGGATGTAGTCTAACAACTTCCCATTCGCATTTAGATGATAATGGTGTTCAAGAGCACAAAAACTTTTATAAATAAAAGGTATAATGGTATTTTGTCCCCTTAGAGGATTAAATACATCAAGATAGATTAAGTAGTGAAGGGGTACTTTTATAACTTTAAGGAACTATCATCACATTGCAAACCACCCGTAGCATACAAAATTCCATTCAAGAAAAAGGATAATAAACCTGGATTTTCATAACTCTGGGGATTATGTGAAGGCGAAGCGTAGAACACCCTACCTTTGCCATATTTTTTTATCCATGCCAAGTACTGAATATTTTCTTCGATCTCCTTATTTTTTCCTTCTATTTTATCTGCCTCCATATATAGTAAGGGTTTAAAATCATAGTTAAAGTAGGCATTATCAAAAAAATAGGGCTCGTCTATATGCTCGAAACCTTTACCTTTAAAACCTTTTAAAAGTGTATGTTTCTTATCTGTAAGTTTCACTTGAATAACTTGCTGTTTTGGATGATAGTCAAAGCTTCCTCCCATCATTTCACTAAACTGTTTTGACTTGTTCAGCATGGTAATCCCTCCGTGTAGAACAACCAATCCATTTCCTTTGCGGATATAATCTAAAAGTCTTTTTTCATATTGTTCGGCTTTGGACCAAGCTTCGTCAGTAGCTATCGACTCATCCTCTTTAAAAACATCGAAGAAAATATTTCTATTATCCCTCTGCGAGCAATTGTTATTTAAGATTATAGCGTCAAACTCCAATATATTTTCTTCATTAAACATTTCAATATCATTGGAGGTTGTAATTTTAAAGTTTCCGCTTCTTTCAGCAATTCCTTCGATAACAGCTTCTGTATGCGGCACTGTCCAATGATCAAAACCTGTAAACAGGGAAAAAATTAAGATATTTTTCTTTACTTCAAGTTTGGGATAATCGTTAGGTAGTTTTGAGACTATTGAATTGGTCCATTCATCCGTTAGTTCAAATGGTTTTAAGTCTTGGGAATGTCCAGTGAAAATAGAAATCAATAGGCAGGCTAAATATAAATAGGGTTTCATAAATTCTTTTATATTCAATTTCTTTTTAAAATAATTGATTTTTGCTAATGTAATTAAATTTAATTTCTTGAATAAGTCCGGTTGTGATAGTATAAAAAAGTCTCTAAAATATTATTTTTAGCTCTTTCTAGACTATGGACATATTACAAGTGGAGTCTTTAAAGTCATCAAATTAGGTATAATCTAAATATTCAATACTATAGTATTTATGAGTGATTTGTTTTCATTAAAAGATAAGATTTTCGCACTCTCTGGTGGTACGGGAACCTTGGGTGGTTCTATTGCCAAATATCTTGTAGAGCAAAATGCCAAAGTAATTTTACTCGGTAGGTCTACTAAGAAGTTAAGGGATAAAAAAAATGAGCTGGATGCTATTTCTAAGGATAGTACGTATACCTATGAGGTGGATGTTTTAAATGAAGAAGCATTAAACGAGGTAAGAGAAGAAATCGCACTTCAATTCGACGCACTAGATGGTTTAGTTAATCTTGCAGGGGGTAACATTCCGGGAGCCACATTAAGTGCTAATCAAAATATTTATGATATAGCACTATCAGATACACAAAAGGTATTGGATATTAATCTCTTCGGCACCGTAATACCTACAATTGTATTAAGCGGAATAATGGCTAGGCAAGGCTATGGATCCATTATTAACATATCCTCCATGGCTTCCAAGCAGGCTATATCAAGAGTGTTGGGATATTCAATGGCAAAGGCTGGTGTCGATACTTTTACCCAATGGATGGCCAATGAAATGGCCTCTAAATTCACGGGCAAAATTAGGGTCAATGCTATTGCACCGGGGTTTTTTATAGGAAATCAAAATAGAAGTTTATTGACAAATGACGATGGTTCGTTCACGGATCGAGGCAATAAAATAATAAATAATACTCCTATGGCCAGATTTGGTGATGCTTCGGAACTTAATGGGATGGTTCATTACTTACTAAGTGATGCATCTAGTTTTGTAACTGGTGTCTGTTATGACGTAGATGGCGGTTTTAACTCTTTTTCAGGGGTATAATAATAATAAGAAAGAATCTTATTCCTAGAATTCGCTTAGGGTTGAAGAATATCTTTATAGGCTATAAAAAATTCTTCGACCTTAATCATTTTTTCATTCAAAAACGCCATAGTTTGAAGCCAAGTAGTTTTATTATGGATGGAAACGTCGTTAAGGTCTACATGAATTCTAGAAATTTCCTTTTGATTTTCTAGTATATAGTATTCTTCAAAAATAGCTTTCGGAAGAAAATCTTGTTCTAATGTCGATTTAAGGGACAATAGTTTTTCCCAAATCAATATTCGCTGTTCCAAATCACCATCTATGTCCATGGATACCATTGCTTTTTTGGTCGTAAAATGAAATTTGAAGCTAAGACCTTTGATTTTGGTCTTGTAAAGTATCCATTTGCGTGGATAAGATTTTCCAAAGGAAATCCAGAATTCTTCCCGGAGTTTTCGTGATTCCTCTTTACTGAACATTAGAGAAAGTAGGCTATGGTTATTCCCAAAGTAATCACGATTAATTTTCTGAGATTAAATTTATGTCCTTCGGAACTTTCAAAAAGTATGACTGTTGAAATGTGCAACAACACGCCTATTACTATAGCATTTAATTGGACCAAGTTATCTTTTACAAAACTAAAATGGGTGGCTAAATATGTTCCTAAAGGGGTCATTAGCGAGAATAGAAGTATGAAAAACCCTGAGATTATGGGCCTTAGTTTTGTACCTAATAGGAAGATGCTGAGTATAATTGCTATAGCAATTTTATGAATTAGGATGCCATATACTATACCGGTATTTTCAGATAAGGGAATACCCTCCAACAAGGAATGGATGGATAGGCTTCCAAATAGCAACCAAGGAAAGGTATTGTTTTCGTAAGATAAATGAACATGTCCATGTTCGGCACCTTTTGAAAAGAACTCTAAAAAAATCTGTAATAGTATACCAAGCATAATAAAAATGCCAATACTCCTGGCATTTGAATGTTCATAGACCTCTGGTAATAATTCAAAAATGGTAAGTGCTAAAAGGAAAGCGCCACTAAAGGCCAACAATAACTTAAACCGGTCTTTTTTCTTGGGTTTGGTGAAGTACACGAAAATAAAACTCAACAATACCCCAAGAATAGGCAGTAAATAAATCATTTGGTGGTTGCTATTAGTATTTGAATTGCGCGGTATAAAATCCATGCTACATCAAAATTAACGTATTTTTGCAGTATGTTAAACATAGTTTATGGGGAATAATTTTAAGATGATAGCCAAAACACTTTTTGGTTTTGAGGAAATATTGGCGAAGGAATTAAGAAATTTAGGAGCGGGAAATGTACAGGAGGGAGTTCGTAACGTTACCTTCGATGGTGATACTGGGTTTATGTACAAAGCCAACTTAAGTTTAAGAACCGCCATCAAAATTATAAAACCCATAAACTCTTTTCTGGTTTCCAACGAAAATGACCTGTATCGTAAAATCTACAATCTAGACTGGACCGAATACTTATCCGTTGATGATACCTTTGCAATAGACGCTACTGTTTTCTCGGATAATTTTACCCATTCACTTTATGTTTCACAAAAAACAAAAGATGCCATTGTAGATAAGTTCCGTGAAACGGATGGAAAACGTCCCAATGTGGATGTAAAAAATCCGGATTTACGAATCAATATACATATACATCAGAACAATTGTAATGTATCCTTGGATAGTTCGGGCGCATCATTGCATCATAGAGGTTACAGAATAGCTACCAACATTGCCCCGATAAATGAGGTATTGGCAGCTGGCCTTTTGTTAATGAGCGGTTGGGATGGACAGTGTGATTTTTTAGATCCAATGTGTGGTAGCGGTACTATGCTGACAGAGGCCGCCATGATTGCCTGTAATATACCGGCCAATATAAATAGAAAAGGTTTTGCATTTGAAAAATGGCCTGATTTTGATGAGGAACTTTATGAAAAAATAGTGGATGCCAGTTTAAAGAAAACAAGGGAATTTCATCATAAGATTACAGGGTTAGATAAAGCCCCTTCGGCCGTAAGAAAAGCTATTGATAATATTGAAAATGCAAATCTTTCCGAATATATTGCGGTGAGACGAGAGAACTTCTTTAAAACTGAAAAAGAAACGGAAGGTCCCTTGCATATGTGTTTTAATCCACCCTATGGCGAGCGCTTGGATATTGATATGCAGGATTTTTATGGCTCCATAGGTGATACTCTAAAACAAGGTTACCCTGGAACCAATGCTTGGTTGATTACCTCAAATTTGGACGCCTTAAAATTTGTTGGCCTAAGACCATCTAGAAAGATAAAAGTCTTCAATAGCCATTTGGAATCAAGATTGGTTAAATATGAGATTTATGAGGGCAGTAAAAAGGCTAAACACAAAAATAATTAATGCACAGTTATGAAATTAAAACATAAAGCACTTCTATATAATTTTTTAGGTTTTGCCATAATTTTCTTGATAGCTCGGTTTGGTTTGGTCTATTTGCTAGAAGTTAAACCTTTTTATTATGCTATTACATCTGCCTTAATAGCCATGTTACTTGCCCCAAAGTTCGCTGTAGCCCAAGTGAATAGTTCAAAAAAATTAATGATGAAGTGGATTTTTTTAAAGGATGTAAAGGAATTATAGCTATTGTTGGTTTTCTAACTCCTCAATTTCTTTTTCAACTTTTTTCTTCTTTTTATACAAAGGTAAAAAGTAAGATATGGAATAGTTATAGCCCACACCAAATCGGCTTCCATCCGTTACTTTATTAAACCCTGGTATCCAAAGGTTTGGAAAACGGTCATCACCACCATCAGAATTGGAAACTAAAATACCTAACCTTACACTGGCCCCTAAGAATATATTGGCGAAAAGTTCCACTTTAGTACCAAATATTGCTTCCACCCAGGCAGCGGAACGCCCAGAAAACTCCTGGGACACATTGGAACCTTCTGCAAAAGATTCTGGATTCCAGTATCTATTGCTATTAAAATATTGGTAATTATTTAAGGTCTGACTAAAACTACTGAATGCGAAACGCCCACCATAAAAAATTGAATTCTGCTCCCCATACCAGTTGGCATATGTGTTATTGTCAACACCCACTTTTATATAACTTCCATTTGTTGTAAAGTTGTACAGATCTTCTTGTTTTGTTTTGTCTTCTGCACCTAATTCGGCAGCTATATATAAATTTTGTGTCAACCTATAATCAGCAACCAACTCAAAACCTGAATAATTATCATTCAAGGAAGAAATAATAGGCCTACTTAGATCAATTCCTGCTCTAAGGCCATAGGATTGTCTATACTCAACGGTATCCTTGGGTTTTGTGTCAATGGGTTTACTCTGTGCAACTATTGACATTGCACTAAAAAGTAAAAGAATCCTAGTGAAATATCTTAACATGGGTAGAATCTGAATTTGTTACGCTGGCCCTAAGTACTTCAATATCCGCTATCCAATTTCCGGATCCTGACTGCAAGTCGGTAGTTAAATTATCGTAGTTTATAACAAAACCACAAGCACGAGATATAAAATCCTCTATTCGATTATAATTGAAGGTTAGGGTATCTATATTTCCGGTTTCTTGACCATCGTCATTAGTAGCTGAATTTGAAATAAGGTAAAAGGTAGTCTCATCGTTTTCCGTTTTTAATGGAATGTTTACACTGCTTACGTTAGTTCTATCGGTGAACGTATTTATAGTAATATTCTGTCCCTCACCTACAATTCTTAAGCTGGTTACATCTTTGGTGGCAGAGGTATCGGAAACATTATAAAACTCCAATACTAGTAGGGGTGTATCACCTTCCACACAAATATCATCCTTTTCACAAGAGGATATTACAATTATGGCAAATAGGCTTAAACAGACCCAATGAATTTTGTTCATGCTATTTTTTCTTTTCCAAAAGTACAACATTTTCAACGTGGTGTGTTTGCGGAAACATATCTACGGGCTGCACTTTAACCACATTGTAAGTGTCTTTCATCATCTCCAGGTCCCTTGCCTGTGTTGCACTATTACAGCTTACATAGACTACACGTTTGGGAGCTATATTTAGAATTTGCTGCACTACATCTTTGTGCATGCCATCCCTTGGAGGGTCGGTTATGATAACATCCGGGGTTCCGTGTTGACTAATAAAATTGTTATTAAAAACATTCTTCATATCTCCAACAAAGAAATCCACATTATCAATTTTATTTCTTTCTGCGTTGGCCTTGGCATCTAAAATGGCGTCTGGAACCGATTCTATTCCAATAACTCTCTTGGCGTTTTTAGAGACAAATTGGGCTATGGTTCCTGTACCCGTGTACAGATCATAAACCAGTTCATCTCTCGTAAGCATAGCAAAATCCCTGGTAATCTTATAAAGTTCATAAGCTTGCTCCGAGTTGGTTTGATAGAAGGATTTGGCTGTTATTTTGAACTGAAGCCCCTCCATCTCTTCAAAAATATGATCCCTGCCGGAAAAACATACCACTTCTTGGTCGTATATCGTATCATTTTGTTTTGAGTTGATTACATAAAGCAAAGAAGTTATTTCAGGAAATACCGATTTCAAATGGTTTAAAAGTAGTTCTCTCTTTGTTTTGTCATTCTCAAAGAATTGTATGAGGACCATAAGCTCTCCTGTTGAGGACGTTCTGATCATTAAGGTACGTAGCAATCCGTATTGGTTTCGTGGATTAAAGAAAGTAAGTCCATTTTCAATGGCAAAGTTTTTGGTTTCCAATCGTATGGCGTTGGAAGGGTCACGCTGAAGGTGACATTTTTTTATGTCGAGTATTTTGTCCCACATACCAGGAATATGAAAACCCAAAGCATTTTTATTTGCTATTTCTTCTTCGGATTTTATTTCCTCTAGTGTGAGCCATCTACTATCAGAAAATGAAAACTCCATTTTATTTCTGTAAAAATATTGATCTTTAGAACCTAAAATGGGATGTAACTCGGGTAGTTCCAAATGACCAATTCTCCTCAGATTGTTTTCGACCTCTTTTTGTTTGTAGTATAACTGATGCTCGTAGCCCATGTTTTGCCATTTACAACCACCACAAACACCAAAATGTTGACATTCAGGAGTTGTACGCTTTTTGGATAGGGTGTGAAAGTTAATGGCCGTTCCCTCAAAATAGTTTTTTCTTTTTTTATGCGTTTGAACATCCACCACATCGCCGGGTACGGCATTGGTTAAAAAAACAACCCTACCGTCCGGTGCCTTACCAACGGTTTTTCCTTTTGCACCGGCATCTACTACTTCAACATTTTCAAAAACGATTCTCTTGTTCTTTTTTCGCATGCGGCAAAAATAACAGGTTTCTTTGGATTGTTATGAAGGATATGGATAGTATTAACATGGGATTTTAACCTCTTACGGAGTTGCTTTAAAATGATCCCTATTATTTGTACTTTTGAAGCTCTACAAGGATGATTTCTCTCCTACGCTGAATTTTCGTCCCGATGGCCATCGGGATTTCGAAAGGAAAAAGGTACAGAAGGAATTGCTAAAGTTTTATTTAAAGTAATTTTTATCATGTCAGTTTTAGAAAACATCAGTTCTGAAGACGCTATGGCTTTGGAAAATAAGTACGGAGCCCACAATTATCACCCATTACCTGTAGTACTAAGTAAAGGCGATGGTGTTTACGTTTGGGATGTGGAAGGAAACCAATATTTTGATTTTCTTTCTGCCTATTCCGCAGTAAATCAAGGTCATTGCCACCCAAAAATAGTTGGCGCAATGACGGGACAGGCTCAAACGTTAACCCTAACATCAAGGGCCTTTTATAATGATAAACTAGGTGCGTTTGAGAAGTATGCCACCGAGACTTTTGGTTTTGATAAACTCCTACCCATGAATACAGGTGCTGAGGCTGTAGAAACTGCTTTAAAAATATGTAGAAAATGGGCCTATGAAAAGAAAAATATTCCAGAGAATGAGGCAGAAATAATTGTTTGTGAGAATAATTTTCACGGCAGGACTACTACTATTATTTCATTTTCCAATGACCCAGTAGCCCGAAAGAACTTTGGGCCGTATACTGAAGGTTTTATAAAAATTGAATATGATAACCTGACAGCGTTGGAAGTAGCTCTGAAAAATAATAAAAACGTGGGTGGCTTTTTGGTAGAACCCATACAAGGTGAGGCTGGTGTTTATGTACCTTCAGAGGGTTACCTAAAGGAGGCAAAAGCACTTTGTGAGAAGTACAATGTATTGTTTATTGCCGATGAAGTTCAAACAGGAATAGCCCGTACGGGTCGACTTTTGGCTACTTGCGGAAATTGCTCGTGTGCAGACAAACATTGCAGCGGCACGCCAGAGGTAAAACCGGATATTTTAATTTTAGGCAAAGCACTTTCTGGAGGTGCATATCCTGTTTCTGCTGTTTTGGCGAACAATGAAATAATGAATGTAATTCGCCCTGGTAATCACGGGAGTACATTTGGTGGGAATCCGATTGCCGCAACAGTAGGTATGGCGGCCCTGAAGGTTATAAAGGATGAACGCTTGGCCGAAAATGCACAGGAATTGGGTGAATTGTTTCGTTCTCGTTTGAATGAATTTATCCCCAATTGTGATTTGGTGAACTCAGTTAGGGGAAAGGGCCTATTAAATGCTATTTTAATAAACGATACCGAAGAGAGTTCAACTGCGTGGGATATTTGTATGGCACTTAAGGAAAATGGATTGCTGGCAAAACCAACTCATGGAAACATTATACGGTTTGCCCCACCATTGGTTATGACCAAGGAACAATTAATGGAGTGTGTTACCATTATTATTACAACATTGAAAAATTTTGAAAAATAAAAAAATCCCCAGGGTGTTCCTGGGGATTTTTATTTACTTATCGATTCCAATTTCTAGAATTCTCCAGAAGACATTATCAAGGCTACAATGGCCCCGAAGTATATAATGGTGAAAATGAGATAGATTAGGGCAAGACCCAAACCTATATAAGAAAGTATTCTTCCCGTTTTTGCATTTTCATAACCGCTATAACTATTGTTCATGTCCGTATTGAAGATATTCTCTGCCTTTTTAGCACTGCTAAGACCAATAAAACTGAATATGGCACCAAAAGGGCCACAACAAAATATAGTCAATACTATTGATAATATGCCAAATGTAAGGGCATTGCTAGCTCCTGGTAATGGTTGTGTATTCATTTTAATTACTCTTCAATTCCCCATTGTTCCATCATATCCCGGGATTGTTCCATATATGCATCCCAACCTCCCATGGACATGATTGAGTAGATAGACCATAATAAGTAAATTGCTCCTAAAGCAAGTACAACTATAGATATAGTCTTGGCAGTTTTTAAAGTACTGTAGTTAGAGTAATTTTCAGGATTTTCCTTATACAATTTTTCGTCCTTTAAGGCGAGAAATAAAGCAATTCCGCCAAAAAGAACTCCCGGAAGACCAGCAAAACAGCAGCATATAAATCCTAAAATGGATAATACGATTACAATAGTAACATTGGGTAATTTTTGTTGTTCCATAATTTTTAAAAGGTTTGGTTATTTAAATTTAAGTACGTAATTAATCAATATGACACCTACAGTGGTTACCATTAACACGTTGGTGATGACGTTGGAATATTTTAATTTAAGTGTTTTTCCAAATACTAAAAAAGAAAATAAGATTATCATTGGATATATGGCGGGATACATTTTAAAAGCCTCAACAAATTCTCCTTTGAATAAAAATAAGGCAGATCGCTGTAACCCGCATCCAGGACAATCTACCCCAAATATTTGTTTTGTAAAACAAGGAAGCATATACTTTTCAATACTTATAATATAAAATATAGCCGAAAGATGCATAGTAATTATAATTCGCAAGCTGAAAATTACCATTATTTTTGGGTAATTAAAACAAATTTATGGCTGATTTTAAAATAGGGGATAAGGTGGAAGCTGTTGATGATATAATCAAAGGAGAGGTTACTAAAATTGAGGGCTCCTTGATAACTATAATAACCGATGATGGATTCCCAATGCAATTTCAAGAAAGTGAGTTGCTTAAGATGACCGGTGATATTAAGGTTAGTAACTTTGAGGTGGCCCAAGTAAAAAAAGAAAAGGAACTACCTAAAAAGAAACCTAAAAGAACCATAAAACCTAAGGAAAGAAATCAGCCTAAAATGGAGGTGGATTTACACATCAACCAATTGGTTACCAACCCAAAGGGAATGAGTAATTTCGATATGCTTAATCTACAATTAGAAACCGCAAAACGTCAGTTGGATTTTGCCATGCGCAAACGAATACAAAAAGTCGTTTTTATCCATGGCATAGGGGCCGGTGTCCTTAAAGAGGAACTTTATTATTTATTCAGGAAATACGAGAATGTAAAATATTACGATGCCGACTATCAAAAATATGGACTTGGGGCTACGGAAGTTTATATTTTTCAAAACTATTGAAGCTATAGGCTTGTTGTAATCGTACCAAATTCATTTATTCTTAAATCCGTTATCCTGCTATCGTTACCGGTGATTAACGAAATGCCACTTAGACGTATAGTGTGCTCAAAGGTGACTGAATCCGTAGCGGTAGTAGTAATGTAAATAATACCGTCCTCAGCGCTTATCTCCTCCGCTACTATAGGTTCTACGGGTGGTACATCGTCACAGAAATAACTGTTGGATACATCACCTGAAAATATTCTGTAGATAACAGAACCGGATTCATTCACATTTACCGCTATGTCTTCCAAAGTTACTTCATTAGCTATGGCTCCATTCGGTAATTCTAAAATGAGCGCTTCATCCCCGTTTATCTTAAACAAAACATTAGAGGCTGTAGAAGAAACTTCGCCACAACTTTGAACGGAGGTAATACTGTCAAAATCTAATGTTTCTATTTCTAAATCTCCATCGTCGCAAGATAAAAATAGAACGCAAATCGCACTAGCAATATATTTCTTCATTAATTTATTTTTACAAACCTCAACAAAGCAATGGTTCTAAAAAGATTAGTAACTCAATGCAAGTTAACCATAACCGTTTTGAAGTTATTCAAGAATATTTAGGACTCCTTAGATAGTTCAAATTTAAATTAATTATTGGATATGGGTTGACAGCTTTACGGCCATTTAAGCGTAAATTAACTTAAATTCAATTATTTTTGCTCTCTCTAAAATTACTGCACCAGAAATGAAACATGTTTATCTTGATAATGCTGCGACCACACAAGTAAGAGAAGAGGTAATCACGAAAATGCAGGAGGCCTTGACCAAAAATTATGGAAACCCTTCTTCTACACATAGTTTTGGTCGGACGGCAAAAACAGCCATAGAGAGTGCCAGAAAAACTATCGCCAAATACCTCAATGCACAACCATCTGAGATAATATTTACCTCTGGAGGTACAGAGGCCGATAATATGATTTTAAGAGGTGCTGTCAAGGATTTGGGAGTACAGACCATTATTACTACGAAAATAGAACATCATGCCGTTTTGCATACTGTGGAGGAGTTGGAACAATCTGGACTCATTAACCTTTGGTATGTTCAACTAGACGCTGATGGGAATCCAGATAGAATTCATCTAAAAGAATTATTGGAAAAGGACGACTCCAAAAAATTGGTAAGCCTTATGCATATTAATAATGAAATAGGTAATAAACTGGATATTGCCTCCATTGCCAACTTGGTAAAGGAGCATGGTGCGTTATTTCATTCCGATTCTGTGCAATCCATAGGTCATTATCATTGGGACGTAAAGGAAGTGCCAGTGGATTTTTTGGCCGCTGCGGCTCACAAATTTCATGGTCCAAAAGGAATTGGCTTTGCATTTATTAAAAAGAACTCCGGACTTAAGTGTATGATATCCGGTGGATCTCAAGAGCGTGGTTTTAGAGCTGGAACGGAGTCCTTCCATAATATTGTAGGCCTGGAAGAAGCTTTTGTATTGGCCTATGATAATTTAGATGAAGAACAGGAATATGTGAAGGGGTTAAAAAAATATTTTATCGCTAAGGTAAAAGCTGAAATTCCTGATGCCAAATTCAATGGATTATCTGGTGATATGGAAAATAGCACCTATACACTTGCAAATGTTTGTTTGCCCGTTACCCCGGAAAAGGGCCTGATGTTATTATTTCATTTGGACATTAAAGGTATTGCTTGTTCAAAAGGAAGTGCCTGCCAATCTGGAAGTGATAAGGGATCTCACGTACTAAACGAAATTCTGCAAGAAGAAGACTTCAATAAACCTTCACTTCGATTTTCTTTTTCAAAGTACAATACAAAGGAAGATATAGATTTTACCGTAGAAGTTCTAAAGGATTTTACTTTAAAGTAGCCCGGAGATATTTTCTCAGTTATTTTTTCTATCCTTTTTGCGTTCCCTTTCATAAGGAAATTTCCTTATGGCAAGTTTCATCATTCTGTCAATAAGGTCGGTTGTATTTTTTCCGGTCTTTTTATTGATTTCCTTTTCATACTTCCAAAGTAGCTTTCCGGTATCACCATCACTTATCTTAACACCTATTCTTCCATAATTTGCATTACCTGAGAAATAATCCGTTATACTAAAATCGGTGGAAACTCCTTTGGATAATAGAACATTCAAATCTAACGTACCACTGATAATACCGTCTACGCCCAAAATTTCACTGAGCTGTTTTGTGGTAAAAACATCGATATTGCTGTAATCGATATCATTCTGTGCCAATATTGCTTTGGTGTCCTTTATATTTTGAAAATTTACGGGAAATTTCTTTTTTTTCTTTCTTTTGGAAAAATAGGTTTCTAAGGCATCCTGTACGGCATAGCCTTCCTTTTCTTCCAATGACTTCAAGTCATCTTCATTCGCCATGTTCTTTAAATCCAAGTTTGTCAAAAAAGGTAAAATGGCCAAAACTCTATGATCATCACTCAATTCATCAAATTGGGCGTTTTCATAAATATTTTTTTGGGCGCTTAAGGTTAAGGTGCCCAAAAGAAAAAAATAAAGGATAACTTTCTGCATTTTATACTACAATCTCATTTGAAGTCTTAAGTTAAGAACCCTAGAGGTAAGATAGTTAGGCACTGCGTATTCGTTCTTGCTATCTACATCTCTAACCCACGTGTTTGTTATGGAATTTTGATTATTGAATAGATTAAAAATTTCAAAACCAACACTTAATTCTTTAAAAGAGCTTAACCAATGATTCTCATTAAAGGTCTTGTTCTTATCTGCAAAAATATAGGAAATTCCTAAATCTGCACGTTTATAATCTCTTAATCTATTCTGAAATATATACGGGTCCGCATAACTTGGAGAACCTCCCGGCACCCCTGTGGAGTATACTAAATTTAAGTACATCTTAAATTCAGGAATGTTAGGAATATAATCCTGAAAAAGTATACCTAATTTCAACCGTTGATCGGTAGGTCTAGAAATATAACCTCTGTTACTCCTATTTTCCTTTGTTTGTAAGTAACCGACACTTACCCAAGATTCCGTACCTGGAACAAAGGCACCGTTCATTCTAAATTCCGCTCCGTATACATAAGCTTCGGCGATATTGTTTGCACTATATCGTATTCTAACATCCTCAAGTGTATAAGGATTAACATTGGTCAATTTTTTAAAATAGGCCTCACTGGTCAGGGAAAAAGGTCTTTCCCAAAGTATGAAGCTATATTCGTTCCCTACCACAACATGAAAAGATTTCTGTGCTTTTACATTTGGATTTATGGTCCCGGTACTATCCCTTAGCTCTCTGTAAAAGGGTGGCTGATGGTAGAGCCCTGTGGCAATTCTGAACAACATATCCTTTTTCCAATCCGGTTTAAAAGCGACTTGTGCCCTTGGACTTACTACAGTGTGAGATACTTTTTCTATACCCTTTCCGCTAACGGTCCAATGTTGTGAGCGAATTCCTAGATTATAGTAAAATGAATTTTCACTCCATTTGGTTTGGGTTGCCAATTGAGCAAATCCAGAAAATCGATTTGTTTTTACAAAATTGGTTGCACTTAAACTTTGATATGCCTCGAGAGGCGCTTCAAAAGGAGTTTCTGGTTGATTGTTAACAAATTCATTTCCTGGCGGTCTGACCGAAAAACCTAGGGAGTCAATAAATTCTGACTCCCTAAGCTGGTCTCGAATATCCTCATGAGTATATTTTAGACCCCATTCTATTTGTGTTTTGTCTTTTTGATATATTCCTTTATGGCCAAGATTAAAAATTAAAGCATCCAAATCATTTCTCGCCCGATTAAACTGTGAGCCGATGCCCCTTGAGTTGGTAGGTTCGCCAAATTCTTCGCTGCCTAGGTTGCTAACCACTTCACCTAATTCGTAGCTCGCGATGATATCTGAGTATTCCTCTTCGGTAGTGTGATACATTGAGGAGATGAGTTTTAGGACGATATTATCATTAAGAAAATAATTGCCTTTAATTGCTCCAAATGCTGTCGAGTATCTGTTTGCCTCCTTGCCTTCATAAAATATGGTTAGTGCTTGGGGCGAATCCAATGTGCCAAAATTCGTCTGTCTTCGTCGTGGCTCATTTTTGTAATTATTTATGGACAAGTTTCCTAATACATTCAGGTTGAATTTGTTAGAAAACTGATAGGTTATAAAACTCTGAACATCTGTAAATGATGGATTCAGATTGCCTTGCGTCTGTAAGCTATTCAATAAAAGTGAATTGTTTCTGTATCGAAATCCAGTTGTACTGCTAAACCTGTTGTTTTTAGAGCGTGTATCCATGGATACTTTGGCACCTAAAAAACTAAAATCTCCCTTTAGGGAAAATGCAGTTGGGATTTTGTATTTGATATCAAGTACGGATGATAGCTTATCACCATACTTGGCCTGAAAACCTCCGGGAGAGAACTTTACATCTTGCACCAAGTCACTATTCACAAAACTCAGACCTTCTTGTTGTGCGGAACGAATTAAAAAAGGGCGATAAACCTCAATCTCATTGATGTAGACCAAATTTTCATCATAGTTCCCGCCGCGCACTGAATATTGCGTGCTTAACTCATTGTTGGAGGTTACACCTGGTAATAACTTCAATATATTTTCAACGCCGGCATTGGCTCCAGGTATTTTTCTTATTTGTTCTGGTGATATGGATAAGATTTCCACTGATTCTTTATTACCGCTAGACGTTACGGTAACCTCGTCTACTTGGATGGCATCTGATTTTAGAATTGGATGAAATTCAAATGTCTCGTTGGTATTAAGTATTAGGTTCTCGAGAACTACTTTTTGATGGCCTATGTGGGAAAAAGTTAGGTTAGCTTTTACATCCGCGACAATTTCTAGAAGGTAAAATCCGGAGTCATCGGTATAGGTGCCTAAATCCCCTGACCTAATACCTACATTGGAAATAGGATTTTCATCCTCGTCCAAAACTATCCCTGTTACTGTCGCGGTTTGGGCTACTCCTATAGAGCAACACAATAAGATTAAGAAATAAAAAAACTTTCTAAGCTTCAAAGATTTTATTTTCTATAAAAGGATGTGGTCAACACACTGGTATTGCCTACATTATCAGTAACGGTAACTTCCAGAACACATTGCTTTTTATCTAAAATCTTATCATCAAAATTGTAGGTAAGCGTATTTCTTTTGGGTTCATATTCCATAAGAATCCATTCACCGTTCAGTGTAGCAGAGTACGTATTAACACCACTTAGGTCATCTGAAATAAAAACACTTAAGTACCTGTAATTATTCAACCATTGCTGTTCCTTAAAATTCTTGGTTCTAATGGTCGGTGATAGGGTATCCTTGGCTAAGGTATATGTTCCTAAGTTCCTAGTCCTCGCCGTAAACGTATTTCCCCGTTTATAGGTGCTTAAGTGACTTGGGTTTAATTCATCGTCCAATCTAGCTATGAACAGTTGTTCCCTGTCCTCCTCGCTATATTTATCAACGTCAAAGGTAATCGTGAAGTTACGATGGGCAGGAACGGTATTTCTATGTATGGTTACGGTATCTTGTCCCTTTTTTAAATCGATATAAAAATCTTCATAGAAAGTATTTTCCGGGAAGTAAACCTTGGCTCCGCCCAAATCGAAATTGTTGGGTTTTTTAGCGATTATATAATTATCGGTCCTATCGTCCTCTTTTTGAATCTTCACTTCTTCCGCCTTTCCTTCTACAGGTATATCCAGCTTGACGTCATTACCCATTAAATCTTTTATGACCAATTGAAGGTTATAGCTAAGCCCCTCCCTTACTTCAATTATTCCATTGTTATAAAGTTCATCGTAAATACTGAGATAGTTCCCTGGAGATTTGAACAATTTTTGAATTCTTTGTCTATACCTTCCAAAATAATTATAATCTATCAGTGTATTTATATATCTGGTTTCCCCGAAGGAAAAGGATTCAAAATCATAGGAACTATAGGTCTTACCGTTTACAGTGAGTGATACCTCATAAATCCCATTTTTGTTCGCAGCCAAATCCAGTCTGTCGTAACCGACGAACCCGATTCCAATTTTGCCTAGAGCGTTGACCTTATCCGCCAGGTAGGAACCATCCGCCTGCCGACTAAAATTAACTTGAATTTTTTCTGCGCTTTGGTTTACTCGAGAACTTTCCGATAAGGGGTAGACAAAAAGTTTTTCAAGTGTAGGGTTTGTAGCATCCGCTACATCGATACCATAAAGTAAGGGGTTTGTGGGCTTTTCGGAAATACTGCTTCTAATTTCAAAATGAAGGTGAGGCCCAGCCGAGCCACCAGTGTTTCCGCTATATGCGATAAGCTCTCCTTTTTCAATTTTAAGTTCCCCGTAGTTTGGGAACACCTCCACTTCATAAGACTTCTTACTGTATTGAAGCTTTTTAATGTATTCCTCTATTCTGGGAGAAAATTTCTGAAGATGTCCGTACACGGAAGTATAGCCATTAGGATGTGCAATATAAATTACCTTGCCGTAGCCCCATAGTGATACTTTGATTCTGGTAATAGTGCCTTCGGCTATGCCATAAACAGGAAGTCCCTCCCTTTGTTGCGTTTTTATATCTATACCTGCGTGAAAGTGATTAGAACGTAACTCGCCAAATGTACCCGCTAAAATAATAGGAATATCCAATGGGGACCTGAAGTAATCTTGTGGATACTTCTCTTGCGCAAAAATGGAAACTGAAAATATAAGTAGTAGGGCAACCGTAATTTTCCTCATAGCAGTGTTAAGTTAGTACGAAAGTAAATAATAGGTATCAATCCATGAAAATTGATTATGTCTAAAATGCTCAAATTGATTAAGCTCTCGTGTTTACGGATAATGGCAAAGTACTTGAAAGAATATTTTTGAAAAGTATTGCTAAGTCTGCAAACGAATGTTAACTTTGTGTAAATCGCATCGAATTTTTGTATGAGCGAATTAATTCAAATCGTTGATTCCTTAGAGAATAAAATTAGTAAGTTGCTTCATAGGTTGGAGGTTTTAGACAAGGCTAATAGGACGTTGGAAGATGAATTAAATCATATTAAATCCAATCAGGTAAACGCACAGAAAACTGTGTCGGAATGGGAGGAAAAATATAATTCGCTCAAACTAGCAAATTCAATGCTTGGCAGTAATACAAACAAAACTGAAGCTAAGCTTAAAATAAATACATTGATAAGGGAGTTGGATTATTGTATAGCGCAACTTTCGGAATAATGTAAACTAATATGTCGGAAAAGCTCAAAATAAAGCTCTCAATTGCGGATAGGGTTTATCCTTTGACTATAGACCCAAGCCAGGAAGAGGGTTTAAGAAAGGCGGCCAAAAATATAGAACATTTGGCCAAGAAATTTGAGCAGAATTATGCTGTAAGGGACAAACAGGATGTATTGGCTATGTGCGCCTTGCAGTTTGCTTCGAAAATAGAGCAGAAAGGCATTGAACAGACTGAAGGAACCAAAGAAGCCGAGGAGCGTTTAAAAGCGCTTTCGGAATTGGTGAATTTACAGCTTGCTTCAAAATAAAAACGTTCTTATAAATACATTAAGTTACTGCCCACATTGGTATTATCTTTTGACGAACTCAACACTAATTAGTTTAAAAAGGGTGAGTTTAGGTTGTAAAAGCAAGCCTTACTAGTATAAGGATCCTTGATCAGTCTGTTAGCCCTAAACCTGTTTATAGGAGTTTGTACAAAACTTCTCCAATGTGGGCTTTTTTTTAAATATGAAACTATGGATAGTACAATGATTATAATAGCTGGTATCGTTGGTTTGGCCATCGGATTTGCCATCGCCAAGTTTATGGAAAAGGGTAAGGCCTCCAAAACAATTGCAAATGCAAAAAAAGATGCCGCACAAATTTTGAAAGAGGCCAAAGTGGAGGGTGAGAGTATAAAGAAAGATAAAATACTACAGGCAAAAGAAAAATTCCTAGAATTAAAGGCAGAACACGAGAAGGTAATCATAGGAAAGGATAAAAAGATTGGGGAGGCAGAAAAAAGAACAAGGGATAAAGAGTCTCAAGTTAGCAGTGAGCTTGCCAAAAATAAACAGCTAAATTCCCAACTTGAGGGCAAGATTAAAGAGGTTGAGCATAAAAGAGAGTTTTTTGAAAAGAAACAATCAGAGGTTGATAAGCTTCATAATAGTCAAGTACAACAGTTAGAAGTTATTTCTGGCCTATCCGCGGAGGAAGCCAAAAGTCAATTGATAGAAAGTCTTAGGGATACGGCCAAGACTGATGCAATGGGCTACATACAAACTACTCTTGAAGAAGCAAAGCTTACGGCGCAACAGGAAGCTAGGAAAATAGTAATCAATACCATTCAAAGAATTGGTACCGAGGAGGCCGTTGAAAACTGTGTTTCGGTTTTTAATATTGAGTCCGATGACGTCAAAGGACGAATCATAGGTAGGGAAGGAAGAAACATTAGAGCCTTGGAATCTGCTACCGGAGTGGAAATTATTGTTGATGATACGCCTGAGGCCATTATCTTGTCTTGCTTCGACTCCGTTAGAAGGGAGGTAGCGAGATTGTCTTTGCATAAATTGGTCACAGATGGTAGAATACATCCTGCTAGAATTGAGGAAATTGTTAAGAAAACCGAAAAACAAATTGAGGCAGAAATTGTAGAGATTGGAAAAAGGACGGTAATCGATTTAGGTATCCATGGCCTTCATCCAGAATTAATTAAAGCCGTTGGTAGAATGAAATATCGTTCTTCCTATGGACAAAACCTATTGCAGCACTCCCGTGAAGTAGCTAAACTTTGTGGAGTAATGGCATCAGAATTAGGATTGAATCCAAAAATAGCCAAAAGGGCCGGTCTTTTGCACGACATTGGTAAAGTTCCAAATACGGAGGCTGAGGTAGAAACACCCCATGCAATTTTAGGTATGCAGTGGGCTGAGAAATACGGAGAGAAACCGGAGGTATGTAATGCTATCGGTGCACACCATGATGAAATAGAAATGAAGACCTTAATATCACCAATTGTGCAGGTTTGTGATGCCATTAGTGGTGCTCGTCCAGGAGCAAGGAGACAAGTGTTGGACTCCTATATTCAACGCTTAAAGGATTTAGAAGAAATAGCATTCGGATTCGGTGGAGTTCAAAAGGCATATGCAATCCAAGCAGGTAGGGAGCTAAGGGTTATTGTGGAGAGTGAAAAAGTGAACGATGATAAAGCGGCACAGCTTTCCTTTGAAATTTCACAAAAAATACAAACGGATATGACCTATCCAGGACAGGTAAAGGTTACGGTTATACGGGAAACAAGAGCTGTAAACGTTGCGAAATAATATTACACATCGCTTAGATAGAAGAGTAGGAAGGAGGCTTTTATAGTCTCCTTTTTATTTGATAAGGACTTGATTAAGCCACAAGGTTAAAGATTCTTTTTCTGACTTTGTAAGTGTAATCTTTTTCCCTTTTGGCATTTTCTTTTTAATGAATACTTGTTTGTTAATATCCGTTGCAAGACTATCCATATTTTCCAAGGTAAAATTTTCAACTCTTTTCTTGGTTAAATGACAAACATTGCATTTTTGTACTAAAACCTGGAACGCTTCTTTTTTATACGAATTTTGATCAGTAGATATATTTGGAGAATATAGGCTGCTTTTATTTTTATACGGACTTATTTCCAAACCAAATAGGACTGTTCTTCCGGGATTTAACACGGTGATAACAAATAAAATAGAAGCGACTATTTCCCTCAACTTATTTTATTTGATGACCTTGCGTGGTAAAAGAGAGGCCTTGTTGACCATAGGTAGAAATCATTACCGCCTCAAATATTGGTTTTGTGCTTTCTGGCGCTACCGCCCATTCAAAAATAAAGTTCGCCCCCGTTCCACCCTTTTTATCAAATTCGGCAATTACTATTTCAAGCGTTTCCAACTCCGAAAGGGCAATAGGTCTGTTTACATAAGAATGAATTTTGTTTCCATGAGTGTCGAAATAATCAGCTTTCAATAAATAGGTTTTGGCATTAGCATTTGTGTTTCTAATGCTAACGGTCGCCGTCAAATCAATGGAAGTATGTTCTGTGTAACTATAAATTTGTGAATAAACGGATAGATATGACGTTCCCATCGTAAGAGAGTCCTTTTCGGTAAGTTGTGTCTCCTTATTGCTCCAATCTATTTTGGATAGTGGTTCGTCAGACTTCTTGTCATTGAAATTGCAATTAATAAAAAGCATAGAAAACAAGAGCAATAAACTATTCAAAACGGTACTTTTCATAGTTTTGTTTTTAAGTCTTAAAATATGCTGTTGCTAAATACTGGATTTGTAAAAAATGTTGTTAATTGTAACTCTATCGGTTTCTATTATTCCTCTTCGGTGTTATCCGTACTTTCCTCTACTTCCTTTTCTAGATTATTCTTTAGAATATTTAGTTTTTTTAACTTCGTTTTCCAGGAGTCCAGGGCCTCTTTGTGTTGTTCTACTCTATTGATTACATCTTTTACCAGAGGGTTACTTTCAGAGTCATCGGAAAAAAATTGAAGGTTGTTTTCCAACTGTCTAATTTCATTTTTACTTTCTTCAATCTTCTTTTTTATGAAGCTACGTTCTTTATAAATTGCCCTTTCTTGGTTTTCTTCTTGTTTTAGCTTTTGAATTTTATTCCCATATTTTAACAACTCAGATTCCTGTGGGCTAATATTTAGCTTATTGAACAGCGCATCTATTATTTTATGAAATTTCTGATTGATGTTTTTTTGCTTAAACGGCACATGACCGATAACCTTCCATTCTTCCAAAAATTTCTGGATATTTTTTGTGTCGCTATCCTTTTTACCACTGAGTTTAAATTCCTTTAATCTATTAAGAATAGTTTCCTTTTTGTTCAGATTTTCTAGTTCCTCCTTATAGGAATCGTTTTTGGAAGCGTGTAGTCTGTCAAAATAATGGTTACAGGCATCTTTAAACTCTTTCCAAAGTTTATCGGAATACTTTCTGGGAACATGTCCAATTTTTTTCCACTCGCTTTGTATCCGCTTCATTTCATTGGTTGCGGTATCAAAATCTTCACTATCCTTCAAGGAAACTGCAACATCCAATAACGCCCTTTTTTTGTCCAGGTTTTCCTGTTGGTCCTTTTTTAGGTTTTTATAAAAAGCGTTTTTACTTCTATTAAATGACCTGACCGCATTTTTAAATGCACTCCAAGTTTTTTCGTTATCCTTTTGGGGAACTTTACCAGCTTTGAAAAATAACTCTCTTAGCTCTTCTAAGTGTTTAATCTGCTTTTGGATAGCTCTATGATTATTGGCTACATTTTCTGACAGTTTAACTATTTCTTTAATTATTTCATTTTTTCTTTCAAGATTTTTTTCACTCAGTTTATCCAACTCCTTAAAATATTCCTGCCTTCTCTCATGAATAGCTTTAGTGGCATTACTGAAACGTTCCCAAATTTCCTCCCTATGTTCTTTTCCAACTGGCCCTATTTCTTCCTTCCAAATTTTATGAAGCGCCTGTAGTTCCCTAAAGGCCCTATTTAAATCAGGTTCTACGGCCAATGCTTCTGCCCGCTCCACAAGTTTTAACTTTTCTTCCAGATTGTGTTTAAAATCTAAATCTCTAAGCTCTCTATTTAGGTGAAGAAAATCATAGAATATTTCGATGTGGTGATGATACGTACGCCAAACGTTATTGTATTCGGCTCGTGGAATAGGTCCTGCATTGCGCCAGTTTTCCTGAATTTCTTTAAAACTCTTGTACGTGGTATTCATGTCTTCCTCCACATTTACAAGACCTTTTAGGTTTTCTATGAGTTCTAGACGGTATGCCAAATTTTCTTTGTGGCTCTTTTCGAGATTTTTGTAGTGCTGATTTCTTTTTTCTCGATAGTCGGAGTAAACTTCGTTAAACTGTCTTTTGGTAACCGAGTTATATCTAAAATCTATTTCGTTACCACCATTGGATACAAAATCCTCTTTCTTTTGTTCAATAAACTCTTGAAATTTTAGATTGAACTCGTCCCTGATGGAATCGACATGCTTTTTAATGGCCTGGACTTTTTCATTACGAACCAGTTTTTGAAGCTCCCCGACGAGGTTTTCCATGGAAATGGAATGATAATCTAAAAAAGGAATTTCATGTCTTTTCTGAGTTTCTGTATCCTCGGCATCCTCGGCATTACTCTCATCAATTTCGTCTAAAACACTCTCTTCCTTTTGGTCTTTTGTTTTGTCATCCGCACTCTTAATGACCTCCTCATCAACCTTTTCCTCCTCAATCGGACTTTCCACTTTAGCGGATTCTTCAACTTTAACGGTTTCGTTGTTTTCTTCGGCTACTTTGGTTTCTTGTGTTTTTTTATCGCTTTCTTCAGACATCTTCCAAAATTAGGTGTTTACAAGATAGTGACAAGCTAAATAACTGCAAAGTATATAGGATTTCTTTTTAGGAGCTTTGATATCTCATTTTTCAAAATTTGAGACTCAATGAGTACTTAAAATTTTAGTATTAATTGGGGTTTTTAAATGAAGTATATTACTCGTTCCAGATTTCCCAAGCTTTCTCAGCTTGAAATTCTAGCATTTTATATCCATTTAAAATAGTGGCTCCCCTTTCTTCTCCCATTCTTAAAAAAGTAGTTTTTTCTGGATTATATATCAAATCAAAAAAAAGATGATTTTGCCCTATATGTTGGTAGGGTATATTGGGCTTTTTATCGGTTTCCGGGTATGTTCCTAGAGGCGTGCAATTAATGATTAAAAGATGATTTTCAATAACATTTTTCGTTAATTGATCATAGGTGAGTCCATTTAACATTGAGGATCTAGAGACCAAGGTACTTACTATGCCCAAGTTATTTAACACATATGTAATGGCTTTGGAAGCACCACCCGTTCCAAGGACAAGAGCTTTTTTGTGATGAGTTTTTAGTAAGGGTTCCAGTGATTTATGAAAACCATAGGCATCTGTATTATAGCCTTTTAAATTATTGCCTTCTATTTTTATTGTGTTCACTGCTCCTATTTTGGCAGCGGCGGAATCTAATTCATCTAAGAAAGGTATTACTTCCTGTTTGTACGGAATGGTGACATTTAATCCTTTGAGGTTTTCAGTATTTGAAATTAGGTTTTTAAATTCATCGATTGACGGAATATCGAAATTTACATAACTATGATCATCTAGTCCTAATTGATCAAATTTTTTTGCGAAGTAACCTCTAGAAAATGAATAGGATATATTTCTACCTATCAAACCAAATTTATGCAACTCTTTTTCTGTTTTTTCCATACCAATCTAAAAGTAGTAAAATACTAATTCCAAAAACTATAAAAAAGAAGGCCCACCACGTTTCCGAAAATGATAGATTTGGGAGATAGCGTTCATAATTCACAATAATCTCTTTTCCATTTGTATCCAAAAGAATATTTCCGGTCATATCCCTTTTGTAAACAGTTTCTTTCCAAGGCCAAACTACTCCTAGAGATCCTGTTATAAAGCCCAATATAACAGCTGTTGAAATATGCTTGTAGTGTTTTAGAACATAACTAAGGATATGGGATAAAGTAACCAGGCCGGTTGCAGAACCTAGAGTAAAAACAGCCAGTATTTTTAAGGTTCTTAATCGTTCACTATTAGAAGTAAAACTGAAGTCACCGACTATAAGTTCGGAGAAAGTATCATACAAGGCATTTACGGAGTCTACCAATAGTAAAACATAATTGCCTAACAAAATAAGTATGAAGGAACCTGAAAGTCCTGGCAAGGTCATTCCGGAAACGCTAATCATTCCACAAAAAAATATAAAAAGTAAGTTGTCGTTCTCTTTTGCAGGACTCAAAAAGCTTATGGCAACACCTACCGACAAACCTAAAATTGCAGAAGGAATTGTTTTTTTTGTCCAGTGTCCAAAGTCTTTTCCAATGTAATATATGGAACCTAGAATCATACCAAAAAAAGCGGACCATACGAACAATTCTTTTTTGACCAGAAAATAGTCTAGCACCTTAGAAACGCTAAAATAGCTGACCAGCATTCCAAAAATTAATAGTGTAAGAAAGGTACCGTTGACATACCTAAAAAAACTCTTTAACCTACCATTTATTAGTAGCTTAAAAGCTTTTAAATTGACTTTCTGCAGAGAATAAATAAACTCCTCGTAAAAACCAGCTACAAAAGCTACAATTCCACCAGAAACCCCCGGCACCTTGTTGGCAGCACCCATGCACAATCCTTTAACTATTAAAAATAGTTTATCCGTTAAAGTTCTAGAATCGTTCATTTGGGACCTTACTTACTTTTTGGAAGCTGTTTTTTCCAATATAAAAATAAGGGAAAAACCTATGAACGCGGCTATGATCGCATATAATATTTGGGGATTTCCATCGTAGTTAAACGGGGAGGTGTTGGTATCTATAATGACTGTTTTATCACCAAAAACCTTGGTTTCCAAGATACGTTTCCATGGCCATATTTTATTAAGCGAACCTAGTATAAACCCAGTAAGTATGGCTAGGGTAATGTTTTTATAATGAGTAAACATCCACTTTAACAGTCTTGCGAAGCTCAAGAGACCAAAAACAGCACCCAATCCTACCGTAATTATTATCTTAATATCTTTTTCGTGAACCGCATCCAAAATTGTTTTATAGGATCCTAAAAGCACTAAAATAAACGCTCCGGAAATTCCTGGTAAAATCATTGCACAGACCGCCAATGCCCCTGAAAGAAACAAAAAAGGAAGACTCTCTATATTTTCGTTAGGGGGTAGTGTGGTAATAAAAAAGGCAACAATAGCCCCCAATATCAGGGCAGTTATGATGCCTAAATTCCAACGTTTTATTTCCTTTCCGACAAAAAAAACACTGGCTAAAACCAAGCCAAAGAAGAAAGACCAAAGCAAAACGGGTTCATTTTCCAATAACCAACTAACTAACGTGGCCAATGAAAATAGACTGATAAAGATTCCGGCAAACAGCGCAAGTAAAAAATTACCGTTTACCTCTTTCCAAACGGACATAAAACCTTCGGTTTTCCAAGTTTTTAATAACCCAAGATTAATACTGTTAATGGAGGTGATGAGTTCTTCGTAAATTCCAGAGATAAAAGCAATGGTTCCACCAGATACTCCCGGTACCACATCGGCGGCACCCATAGCCATTCCTTTAAGAGTTATGAATATGTAATCTAAAAAATTTCTATTTCCCATAAATCTTAGGAGTAAAACGTCAAGAAGCCTTTTTGTAGTTGGCTAAAATAGTATTAATCCATTCAGAATTGCAGTATTGGGGGAATTGTTTGTTGAAAAGATGTAATTGCTTGTGTTTTTTGTCCAATTTTAAGGCGTCTAACATGCATATTCTTGCATTAATGAAGTCTTTTAAAATTAGGTGAAACCCTACTGACTTATATATAATTTTTAAATTATTGGGATAGAATTCCCGTCCTTGTGCGAGTATCTGTAAAGCCGATATGGTATCACCGTTAATTTGTGCCACATCTGCCCATTTAAGCCAAGTTTCCAATTCATAATTCCCCAAATCGACCACTTGCTTATACGCAAAATCTGCTTGGTCAAAATTCTCCAAGGCATAATTAATATTGGCACATTTCTTCCAATATAACGGGTTTTCACCGTCTATATTCAACGCTTTATTTATGTAGTATAGGGCTTTTTCGTAGTTTTTGTTATTATAATAAAAGTTGGTGATGGCCAACCAACCTTTATCGAGCAAAGGGTCTTCATGGACCGTTTGATAAAAATAATACTTTGCCATGTCCCTGTTCTTCAACTTTTCATAGCACTTACCGATTCTTAAAAAGGCATGTGAAGTTGGATCTTCTATAGTGATGGTGGTTTCATAATTTTCTATTGCTTCTTCATATTTCCCGAGTTTCTCCAATACTTTTCCCTTCTCAAAATAAGCACCAATGAAACTGTCATCGGAAATAACGGCAAAATCAAATGCCGTTAGTGCCTCTTGAAACATTTCCTTTTCAGAGTATTGTTTTCCTAATTGATGCCAGGCCACTTGACAGTATGGATTGCTTTCCAAGTATTCGTTTAAATAAACGATGGCACCATCGTAGTCCTCCAAAAACTCAAAACAATAAACTACGTTGTAAAGGGAGGAATAGTCTTCATTGTCGAATTCTACACAGCGCATAAAACTTTCCTTGGCTAATTTAAAATCGTCCATAAAAAGATACTCCATGCCCAGCAAAGAATATATATCAAAGGAATTAGAAGTTAAATCCAAGGCTTTGTGAAGAAATGCTACCGCTGCTTCGTGGTTATCCCGTTTGGAAAAAATATTGGCACGTTGAATATATATTTCTTCGTTATTGGCATCTAGTAATTGTAATTCATCCAATAACCGTTCGGCATAGTCAAGGTTATTTTCAAAAACCATAACCTCCACCTGTAATAACTTAAGCTCCGTAGAACCTGGATGTTGCTGCAATCCTATTTTAATTCCTTTTTTTGCCAGGGAAATTTTACCGTTATTAAGATAGTGGTGCACAATATCTTCAAAATCCTCCGCATCAAAGAAGTAGACATCATCTGTCCTCAGCATGGATTCAAACTTGGTAATGGGCTTGTCAGGTCTTTCGTTAGATTCTAACGCCATAGGAACGTTTTGGTTAAACTATGGATTTAAAATTAATCTTTTGTAGGGCTAAACTCAATGATTGCACGCTATATTATTAACAAATTAGTTAACAACATATTGTTATAGCCTATCCAAAATGTCTAGAATTATCTTACACCCTTCTTCTAATTCTTCCATGGAGATGGTAAGTGGCGGGGAAATTCTAACAGCCCTTGTTTCATATAAAAGCCAAAATAAAATAAGATTATCCTTCTTCGCCTCTAGTATAAGTTGGTTGGCAAATTCCGGGGTTTCCATAATCAATGCCAACATTAATCCGCGACCTCGGATTTCTTTAATCTTTGAATGGACTAATAGTTTTCGGAGTAGTTTTTCTTTATTCAAGGTTTCCTCAATAACGGAGGAATCCAATAAAACCTCTAGGGTTGCTTGGCAGGCAGCTGCTATGACTGGATTGCCGCCAAAAGTCGTGATATGTCCCATTTTTGGATTCTCACTGAGCGTGTTCATAATTTCTCGACTTGATGTAAAGGCTCCAACGGGCATTCCCGAAGCCATACCCTTACCAATGACCAATATATCAGGTATACAATTAAAATGCTCAAATGCGAATAATTTTCCAGTGCGTCCAAAGCCAGGCTGAATTTCATCCAATACCAGCAATGTTCCAACCTCTTTACAACGTTTACTTATTTTCTCTAGGTAACCATCGTCAGGTAAGATAAAACCCGCTCCACCCTGTATGGTCTCCAAGACTACGCAGGCTGTTTTTTCGGTAATCAAATCGATATCTTCCGATGCATTGAACCGAATATGGTAAACATCGGGGAGTAAGGGTCTAAAGGGAGCTTTACGTTCTTCGTAGTCCATAAGACTTAGACTCCCCATGGTATTGCCATGATACGCTTTTTGTGCGGATATAATTTGAGACCTTCCTGTGAATCTTCTTGCCAATTTAATGGCACCTTCAATGGCTTCCGTACCTGAATTTACCAAATAGGTTACTTCTAGTTTTTTAGGAAGGTTTTGTTGTAATAATTTCACATATTCCGTAGCAGGTGATTGGGCATATTCTCCATAGACCATCACATGCATATATTTGGAAGTTTGCTGTTGAATTGCATTGACTACTTTCGGGTGACAATGGCCAAGACTACAAGCTGAAACGCCCGCAACGAAGTCTAAATGGGCATTTCCATGAACGTCATAAATATAACTTCCTTTGGCATGTGAAATTTCTATGCCTAAAGGGTGTAAAGAGGTTTGAGCTTGATATTTGAGGAAGTCCTCTTTCATCGAAGGCTATTTTTTACTGTTTGGAAGAACTTTTTTTTCTTGGGTCCGTCACCTTGTTATTAGGAATATTATTTACAGGGTCATTTTCATTTTGACTTCGTTCTTCCTCTTCTGCATCAATATCTATGGGATTGTCTATACCTCTAATCGTAACCAGTTCAATATTGTTATCATCCTCGTCAAATATGTCTTCTTTGGTAAGAATGCGCTCATCGCCGCGCCATAAAAATCCCTTTAGAATTCTGCTGTTTTCGGGAAGATTGGCTTCGGTATATATTGTTCCGTCCGGGTTGGTATAAAATGTTAGGTCTTCAACATCGTTGTTCGCCATGGTTATTCGAATAGAACTACATACCGTTTTATCTATTCCGATAAGTTCATCGTCGTCATTATACATATAATAGACCACCTCGGTATTTTGAACAAGGTCTATAATTTTTAATTCGTTTTCGATAAACTGTCCATACAAGTTAATTCCTTTTGCTTGGTTATAACCTGTCTTGCTAATACTGTCCAATGAAACAATGAACGCATTTTCCAAGACTTTTAAAGAATCAAGTTTTTCCGTCTCCAAGTTAGAAATAAGATGAATACTATCGCCAGTCATCTGGTTGGCCCCGTTCCAGATAATAGGGTTTTTAATCAACTGCGTAATTCCTGTATTTTCTTCGGAATGAATAGAATCGCACTTTCCACTAAGGTCCTTTTTGTAAAACTTGGCGTTTCTAAAGGCCCTTGTAATTCTTGCTTCCGGCTTACCAGTTACCATTAATGTATCTCCATGAACGTAGAGGGAATCTAGTTCTTGAACCAATATCGAAACAGCTCTTTTTGTGGCGAAAACAGAATCTTTTGCTTTATGGACCTCTGCATAATGTGCTCGTATTACTCCATTGTTTATGGTATCCGTAACGGTTATATTATTGGTTGCGGATGCAAATTCCCTGGCCTTATTAAAGTAGACACTATCGCCTTCAACGATGCGATTATTATAGTTTATTTTGGTATTCTTGATACCATAGCCACTTTCCACTTTTGTATCGTAGAATCCTCTTTCGCAATATATTTTGTAGGTTTCACCGACAATAGTGGATGGCCCGTACATATATGCATTTTTAGAAGTTGTGTAATAGTCTAACTGCTCGGAATCGAGAATATATTCCGGGTTTTTTATATGGACACTATCCAAGAACTGATATTTTTTTAACTCCATAAAATACCTACCAATTTTACTGGTCAATGTATTTGCGGAATCTATTACGGTTCCATTGTCTTGGTAATATGCCTCCTGGTTAATTCTATCCAGACGTAAAGTGTCCGTTTTTAGGGTCATATCGGCATTAGTTAGCACTACGTCTCCCCAGGCCTTAGCTAGCTTCACATCTCCCTGATAATTAATCTTTTTTGCTGTCATCTCCACAGAATCACCCTGTTTCAACAAGACATTTCCAATAGCCTCTAATCTGTTTTCCCTTTGGAAATAAATGGCCACATCACACCATAAGTCGGCTCCTTGATGCTCAAATTGAACCTGTCTTTCATCCTTGCTAAATATAGATGCTCCAGGATATTCGGTTTCGTTTTTGGTAAAATTTGCCCCGTAAACAATATTGATTTGTTTAGGTTCTTCGGTATTCTCCTGACAGAATATGGAAAAGCTTATAAAGAAGAACAAAGTTCCTATTGAAGTACAGCGCAAGATGAAATTTTTGTCAAAAATAGGATTTTTAGTGTAGGCTGGTATATTATTTGCATACTTTTAGGAATCCTTAGCCTTGCTACTTCAGATCTCATGGCCGTGAGTTAAGCCCCGAGATCAAATCTTTGATTTTTCAGATGATCTTTGATTCTAATCCGGTAAAATTTACAGAATAGGTTGGGGCTTTCTGTTCCTTTTATATTTTTCACCAAAACCTGAATTGTTTGGCTCATAAGGTGTGTTCAATTCCACATTAACGCCGTTATCAGGAATTCCTTTTTCTTTTCCAAGTGCCCAAAAGATACCGTTCATGGCTATCTTCCTTACTTCCGGAATTTTAAAATCATAAGGGTGCCCCAGAGTAGTGAAAAACACTCTGGATTTCCCTCCACTTTCTGCAGTATAACTCTTGGTCCAGGCTACCGGATTTGTCAAAGGGAACTTATCTAGATTACCGTCCATTTGATGTTGGGATTTTAATGAATGTCCTTGAAGAATGGGTTTGGAATCCCCATATAATTTCCAGTCTCCCCCGTCTACGTGATACAACCATGAATAAGCTTCAAAAGGTTTAAAACCATTTAATATAACACTGCTGGAATCTATTTTTGTTATTTGGGTTACCGGAAATTTTCCATCGTCAAAATGACCATGATGTGTTATCCATTGTTGGCCGAATACCTTCGTTGGCCATTCATTGTTCCAGTAGGCTAAAGAAGGGTCTTCATAATTGAACGCATGTGTAGCGGTCCTGAAACCTACAATGGGTTTACCCGATTCCACATAATTGGCAATGTAATCCCGTTCCTTTTTGGGAAGTTGACGGAATCTAGTAAAAATAACCATCAAATCGGCATTTTCTAGCGCTTCTAAATTGGAAATATGATCAATCCTATTCGGGTCGATTATCCCTAACGAATCCAAAGCATAGCAAACCGTGACTTTAGCGTTTAATTCTCTTTTCGCAATAGATGCCAACATTGGCATAGATTCTTCAGATCGGTATTCTTCGTCTCCTGTTACAAATACGATGTGTGGTCTACGCTCGGTTTTTTCAATGGTATCTACCGTTGGCTTTTTTTCTTCTTTACAGGAGGTAAATAAGATGATAGTAGCAATTAACACCAAGCTTTTGAATATTGGTTTTTTCAGCATATTGTGGATATTACGGTTCAGTTTTAATTTGAAATATGATTTTTTACAAGTACACGAAATAGTATTTTGGCTTATTTCATAGGATGCTCTTTCAATAATTCATCTGGGGTATAAAAGTCGTTTCTATTCTTTGTCAATTCTCTTACTTTGTTGACCATATTTGGTTTAATAACCGATGCTTTGTTTCCAAAGGCATTTCTAACATAGGTTAAAACGGCCGCTACTTCTTCATCATTTAAAAGCCCTTTAAAGGGCATCATGGGTACTTGACCTTCATAATGGTTGCCCATTACATCCATCGGACCATAAAGTCCATGTAGGGCTAGTTTGATTAATCTTTCTTCATCACCGGTAACCCATTCTTGATTTACCAATGTTGGATAACCAGCCTGTTGCAGACCAGTACCGCTTTCTTGATGGCAGGTAATGCAATATCCTTCGGTTTCATAAATTTTCTTCCCTTTGGCAAACACTTCCAAATCTTCACCTTCCAAAGTGGTAATCAAGATTTCTTCGTCGTTTTTGGCCAAAAAGTCGCCGGTAAGTCTACTTTTGGCAAATTTGAAAGAATCTTTCATCCATCTATCCAATGGGTGCCGCTCTGCAATATTCAATACTTCAATACCCTCTTTTTCTGGTAGCCAAGATGCTGCGGTAATCGCTTCCAGACGAACCCTTCCATGGTCGTCAGCGGCCGCTGTCTTTAGCAACTCTAAGGAATTATCAAGCTGATGCCCCATATATCTCAATACTCGAACGGATGCAGCTCTTACTCGATGGTCTTTGGATTGTAGTAAGTCTTTCAAAAGAGTTTTATCCACCTTGTTCACACCCCAAGTTACCCATAAAGCTTCAAGACGATGATGTTCATAGTTTTCATCATCAACGTCTAATTTAGTAATCCAAGTTTGCAGTTTGTTGAGAACCTCTTCGGTGTCCCTAGCTCTTAATTCCCTTCTCGTTCTATATCTAGTTCTGTATTCAGGAAGTTTTAAATTGTCCAAGAGTTGTTCAATAGAAGCCCCGTCAATTTTTGCCGGTTCCACTAGTGGCCTTGAAGGATAAGTTATTCTATATATTCTACCATGAACATGGTCTCTTAGGGGGTCTCTAGCGTTATGCTGCATGTGTCCTATAAGTACATTATGCCAATCCACAAGGTAAAGCGAGCCATCTGGAGCGAACTCCATTTCAACAGGTCTGAAGTTATTGTCCGTACTACTGATTAGGTCTTGTCTATGTTTTGTTATATATCCCGTTCCATCTTCTAGGACCTGATGTTGTTTCATACCCAAGAAGCCAATGGAGTTGGCCAAAATCATATCGCCCTGAACCTCATCTGGGAAGTGACTGCTGGAGATAAATTCCAATCCGGAAGTTGGCCTTACCTGGTGGGCTTCCTCTATAAGGTCTTCCGTCAATGGAGAAGCAATACCATAGATGGGTTTTAAAGTACTTGGCATCATCCAGTTTACTGTTGGGCCAGAAGTATGAAGGAAGAAATCCTGGCCCCATTCATCAAAGGCAATGCCCCAAGGATTGGGAATGCTTACTTGTAACGCACGCTCCAATTTTTTTCTTTGGGGATTATAGCGGTAAAATCCACCATTTGTAGCTCTAATGGGTCCATATGAGGTTTCCACGTTTGTATGAAGAAAGATACCTTCAGACATATAAAAAGCACCGGAAGGATCTGCACAAAATGCAGAAATTGCATGGTGCGTATCATGGTCATCGAAACCGCTCAGTACGATTTCAACCTTATCTACTTTGTCGTCACCATCGGTATCGGTTAATAGTTTAAGGTTAGTGCCTTGGCTCAAATAAACACCCTCGGGGGCAAATTCAAAACCTATGGGTAAATGAAGACTATCTGCGAATATTGTTTGTTTATCAGCTCTTCCATCTTTATCGGTGTCTTCCAGAATAATTAATTTATCGTTAGGTTTTGGGTCACCAACCTTATAGTGAGGGTAGGAGGGTAGTGTAGCAACCCATAACCTGCCTTTATTGTCAAAAGAAATTTGGGCAGGGTTGGCCAAGTCAGGGAATTCTTTCTCGGATGCAAACAATTCCACCTTGTATCCATCGGGTACGGCTAAGGTATTTACGGCTTCCTCCCCATATTTATAAGTAATCATTTCACCTTCATCTGCCAAGTTGTAATTCGTTTCAACTTCTGGAAGTACCGTGGTTTTGATATCCGCTTTTGCAATATCAAATTCATCATTTCGAAGCCTGGACCAAATAGCGGTATCCCTTATGGCGGTCATTTCCCTTACCTTTTGTACTTCAAAGGGATAATTGTCCGGTCCAAAAGGATCATACCTTCTACCATATGCATGAACTCCGTTCGGGATTTTGTAGTCATTATGCCAGTAGAAGTTTTTATCATTTACCAATTTATTAATGGCCATTCTTTCTGAGGTGTTACCTGCGGTTTTGATACCGGAGATATTATAAGCTAAGAACTCCGCAAATTTTTTGTATCCTCTTTCGTTCAACTGGGAACCATCTATGGTAAGGTCGTCATCACCATTGAACCATTCCATAGTTGGAGTAAAAACATCAATAAAGGGAATTTGATTGTCCAAGCAAACTTGCTTCATAGCCTCGGCATATAATTTTAAGTTCTTGTTTTCTTCTACACCATTTGGAAGGTCCATTTTGTCAGAAAGATCTTCAAAAGCTATGGGGGAAACTAAAACTAAACTAGGACTGCTACTTTCATTATAATTATGGTTCTTAGTATGATTAATAAAAGTTTCTAATTCCTCTTTAAAACTCTCAAGTTCATCTGGACCTTGAAATGACTCGTTATATCCAAAAAAGGCCACAATGATATCTGCCTTTAAATGGGTTAACCATTCATCTGGGGTAGGAAAAAAACCTTCGCTCCCTGAGTTTATTGCCAATTCGGTTTGAAATTTCTCAGCTCCCGGGAAGGCCCATGGTGCGTTTCTGGCGGAATGGGGGCGAAATCCAGGGGTATTCCCTCCATCACACATGTTCCTAATTTTAAGGGAATCATTGGGAAACCTCAACTGCATTTCAGTTTCAAAAAAACCAAAATTTTGCATTCTCGATCCCAAATTGTTACCTATAAGAACGATATTACTATTTGGTTCGATTTCTATCAGGGGCTCTTCTTTACCTTCACAGGAAGTAAAAAAAATAATTACTGTAAAGAAAAATAGTAGATATAGGTTTTGCTTTCTTGTATTCATTGATTGGATAAAATTGTATTTAAATATAAACATAAAAAAGCCACTACATAGTGGCTTTTTTGTTTGATCCGAATGGATGTGTCCTTAAAAATTTCTATAATCTCCCTCTAAATATTGATTGGCATCATCTTCGGCGAATTTAGCATTTTCACTGTCCCAGTGTAATGTCTGGTTTGGAAATCTACCTGCTATTACGCCTAATAGAATAGTTTCCGTAAGTCTGGAGGCATAGGAGAAGGGAGCGCTAGTTTCTGCTTCACCTAAACATGCATCCACAAACTGATGATAATGCTTTGGTCCTTCAGATGCATAGTCTCTAATGGGTTCCCCCATATTATTTGCTTTCTCTACCTGAGCTATTTCTTCTGAAATATCTACATATTTACCATCTACTATTTTTTGAGGCAATTGCATAAAATGTGGTAAAAGGAGTCGGCCTTTATCACCGACGAACATCGCGCCTTGTTCTGGTAGTTGCCCTTCATCGGCAACTTTTGCGTCCAATGACATTTTATCCTCCATTGATGTATCCCCATCCTCATCCTTATTATTTTCTGAGGAGGAAGCAACATTAGGCAACTTTAAATCTTCGTGCATTTCTGGTGCTCCGGGTCCATCATACCATACCCATTTTAAAGATTCTGCCGTATGTTTTGTGCCCGGAAACTCATAGGTGACTATATTTTTTTCTGGAAATCCAAAACCGTTCGGTTCTCTACATTCATTTTTAATGGTCCTCGGGACATCAAGTTCCAACGCGTTATATGGCGTATCGAATATATGGACACCCATATCACCAAGCGTTCCACAACCATAATCTACCAATTTTCGCCAATTACCTGGATGGTATATCCCTTCTTTATAAGGTCTTTCGGCAGATGTTCCAAGCCATAAGTTCCAATCCAGGGATTCGGGAACCGGATCCGAACCTTCTGGTTCAGGGCCATCATATCCCCAATTTTTAGGTGACCACGCATGAACCGTATGAACCTTGCCGATAATACCGGATTGAATCAATAAAGTGGCCAATTTATAGTCGTAAAAAGAATGAACCTGTATTCCCATTTGTGTTACAAGGCCCTTGTCTTCAGCCAATTTTTTCATGGCTCTTGCTTCTGAAACATAATGAGTTAAGGGTTTTTGACAGTAAACCGGCTTATTCATATTCATGGCCATTATGGAGGCAGGCGCGTGGGTATGGTCTGGTGTGCTTACAATAACCGCATCAATCTCATCACCGATTTCCTCTAGCATAACCCTGTAGTCCGTATAAGTTTTTGCGTTGGGATGCAATTCCTTTGCCGCCGCAAGGTTATTGGCATCTACATCACATAAAGCTGTTACTTCAACCTTGGCATGAGAGGAGATATCCCTTAAATCCTCACCGCCCATATTACCTACACCGATATGTGCCGTTCTCAACTTTGATATTGGTTGTCCTTCTGACTTTTGTTGCTGTTCCTTACAAGCTATTAATACAGAGGGCATGATAGCTGTTGACGAGGCAAGTATGGCCGATTTTTTTAAAAATTCCCTTTTTTTCATTTGTTTGGTTTAAAGTTTTTTGATTTTGATATTACGGAACCAGATTGGGCTGGAGTGGTCTTGTAAGCCTATGTACCCAGTCTTATATTTACCATAGTCCTCACTATTCTTCCATTTGTCAGAGTTCTTTCTTTCGTACCAATCTTTGGACCAGGGCACAAAGGACAGTACTACTTCACCATTTAACCAATGCTCTACTTTTTCTGGAGTAAAAACTATCTTGGACGTATTCCATTCCCCAACGGGATGAAGCGTTTTTTTACTGGAATCGGCGGCATGCATGGCATAGTCCGAAGCAGTTTGTTGTAATGGTTTTAATTCTTCCGGCTTTTCGGTATACCCCAAACTTTTGTTGTAGGCGGTCAAATCATGGATTTTAGCGTAATTCTCATCATCTATGAGCTGATACTCCGGAGCTACTTCAGGGGGGGCATCATAGCCTTCTTTGAGATGATAAAAAATACCACTGTTACCTCCTTCGGGTATTTTCCATTCAATGTACAGCTCAAAGTTTTCAAATTCCTCAGCGCCGTAAATAATATCTTTGCCGCCTGTGTAATCCTGTTCCAGCCCCAGTTCCGTATCAAAAGTCAAGGCCCCGTCTTTCGCAATCCAACCAGGAGGTAATTTATCTCCGTTATAGGCACGCCAGCCTTCCGTACTTTTACCGTCGAATAAAACAATCCACTCATCGCTTAATTCTTTATCATCCTTTGTGGTATCTGTAATTTCCTTTTTTTCTGTCTTACATGATTGAATAAGTAAAAAAAGGATAGGTAGAAATTTGAGATATTTCATTTTATATTATGGTAGATTTTTTGGTTTAAATGGTAATTTAATAAAAAAAGAATAGCGATACTGACTTTTGCCAATACCGCTATCCTAAAATTTATGAATTCTATTTTTTTACCTATGTATTGTCTGGGTTCTGTCCGGTCCCACGGAGACAATTTTTATTGGCACTTCCAATTCTTTTTCCAAAAATTCTATATAATTATTCAAAGCTTTTGGGAATTGATCTTCCTTGCTCATTTTTGTTAGGTCTTCTGCCCATCCATCCATTTCTGTATAGATAGGAGTGACATTTTCAGCTTCAATATTAAAAGGTAAATGTTCAATTTTTTTTCCTTTATAATTATAGGCTGTACATACCTTTAATTTATCGAACCCACTTAAAACATCACCCTTCATCATCATTAATTCGGTCACCCCGTTTATTTGGACTGCATATTTAAGTGCAACTAAATCCAACCATCCACATCTTCTAGGCCTTCCCGTTGTAGCTCCGAATTCGTTACCTACTCGGCCCATAGTTTCACCAACTTCATCGAAGAGTTCGGTTGGAAATGGTCCGCTACCTACTCTAGTAGTATAAGCCTTGAAGATACCTTTAACATCTCCTATTTGGTTAGGTGCAACGCCCAAGCCGGTACAAGCACCAGCCGCTGTAGTATTGGAAGAAGTTACATAAGGATAAGTCCCGAAATCAATGTCCAATAAAGAACCTTGAGCACCCTCTGCCAGTATTTTCTTTCCAGCCTTTTGGGCTTGGTAGATGTATTCTTCGCTATCGATAAAAGTTAATTCTTTCAGCTCCTTAACGGCCTTAAAGAAATCAGCCTCCAGTTCGGCCAGGTCGTATTGAATGTCCACATCATAAAAGTTGATCATGGCCTCATGTTTATTGGCCAAACTTCTATATTTTTCTTTCCAGTCGTCCAACTCCAAATCACCTACGCGCATGCCGTTCCTACCAGTTTTGTCCATATAGGTTGGTCCTATACCCTTTAAGGTGGAACCAATTTTTGCTTTTCCTTTTGAGGCTTCGGATGCGGCATCCAACAGGCGATGCGTTGGAAGTATGAGATGTGCTTTTCTAGAAATTAATAAAATGGACTTGATGTCCAAATCAAACTTTTTTAAGTTGTCTATTTCCTTTTTAAATATTACCGGATCTATAACCACACCGTTCCCCACTACATTTAGGGCGTTTTTATGGAAAATCCCCGATGGAATCGTATGTAGTACGTGTTTTATTCCATCAAATTCCAAGGTATGCCCTGCATTTGGCCCACCTTGAAAACGGGCTATTATATCATAATTTTTTGTGAGTACATCAACAATTTTACCTTTTCCTTCGTCACCCCATTGTAGGCCCAACAATAAATCTACTGCCATCTAAAAAAAACTTGCTTGGTTAGTTATTTGTATTATCTGAATTATTTTTTACTCCATAAAAATAGAGCGAATGTGTATTGATTTTAATATCGAAGACTTCTTCTATTGTTTTTTTGATTGATTGTATTCGAGGGTCACAAAACTCCATCACTTCACCGGTATCCGTAAGGATAACATGATCATGCTGACGATCGAAATATGACTTTTCATATTGCGCCTGATTTTTTCCGAATTGATGCTTGCGCACCAATTTACAATCCAACAAAAGTTCTATCGTATTGTATAGTGTAGCACGACTAACACGATAATTTTTGTTTTTCATTTTTATGTAGAGCGATTCAATATCAAAGTGCTCTTCACTTTCATAAATCTCCTGAAGGATTGCGTAACGCTCGGGGGTTTTTCTATGTCCGTTATCCTCCAAAAAGGAGGTGAAGACATTTTTTACTATTTCCTGATTTTTATCAGAAGTCATATAACTTGCATTAATAAGCAAAGGTACAGTTAAATTTTAATTCCTTTTCTAAAGTCGAGTCACTTTGTCTATACCGTGTATTTGCTGAAGGTTTTCCGTTAATTTATTTAAAATGCCCTTGTTTTTGACCACAACTGTTATTCTACCGGTAAAGGTACCACCATCGGTACTAAAGTTTAAATTTCGCATATTAACATGCATGTTATCAGAAATAACTTCGGTTATATCACTTACCAATCCTAAATTATCAATACCGGTCAACTGAATATCAGCTTTAAATTCTTCTTGTGAAGAATCCACCCATTTGGCACTTATAATACGATAGGCATAATTGGATTGCAATGATATGGCATTTGGGCAATTTTTTTTGTGCACTTTGATTCCTTCTGATACACTTACAAACCCAAAGACTTCATCGCCAGGAATGGGATTGCAACATTGGGATAGTTTGTAATCCAATTTTTCCTCCTCTTTTCCAAATACTAAGAGGTCGAATTTGGAGGTGATTTCTTCCTTGTTTACGTCTTCGGGGGCGGGAGTCCTTCGTATTCTATTTTTAAAGAAACTAATAAAGGCGTTACTGTAGGAAGAAGCAAAGTCCTTGATCATTTGATTGTCTATGGAACCAATGCCCACTCTAAAGAAAAGATCTAAACTGGTCTTGAGTTTAAAATAGCTTACCATTTTGTTAATGGAATCCTCATTGAGGGAAATTTTTTGGGATTTTAATTTTCTTCTTAAAATCTCTTTACCCTCTTCTGCAACCGATTTCTTCTCTTCCCTTAAAACGGATTTAATTTTTGAACGCGCTCTTGCTGTGGTAGCGTAGTCTAACCAATTTTGATTAGGTTTTGCTTGGTCGGAAGTTATAATCTCAACCTGATCCCCACTTTGCAATGGCGTGTTCAAGGGAACAAGTTTTCCGTTGACTTTTGCACCCCTGGTACGCATTCCTACCTCTGTATGTATATTAAAGGAAAAATCTAACGGAGTTGCTCCTTTAGGTAGTGACTTTAGTTCACCTTTTGGGGTAAAAACAAAAATTTCTTTGGAGTATAAGTTGAGTTTAAACTCTTCTACAAAATCCACGGCGTTAGCATTGGAATTTTCCAATGCTTCCTGTAGTTTGTTTAGCCACACTTCTATGCCCTGTTCCTTCTGGTCCCCGTGCTTATATTTAAAATGGGCGGCATACCCTTTTTCTGCAATTTCATGCATTCGCTCACTTCTAATCTGTACCTCTACCCATTTCCCTTTGGGTCCCATGACCGTAATGTGAAGGGCCTCATAACCTGTAGATTTTGGAGAAGAAATCCAATCTCTAAGCCGAACAGGGTTAGGTGTAAAGTGATCGGTAACTATGGAATATATTTTCCAGGCCAAAAACTTTTCGTTTTTGGCATCGGACCGGTAAATAATTCTAATCGCGAACTTGTCATAAATCTCATCAAAACCGACATTTTGGGCCTTCATTTTTCTCCTCATGGAGAAAATGGATTTCATTCTGCCCTTAATAATATAGTTAAGCCCTTCTTGCTTTAGGGAATTGTCAATAACTTCGGAAAAGGCATCTATATAGGCCTGTTGTTCTTCCTTGCTTTCCTCTATTTTACTTTTTATATCGTTGTATACCTCAGGCTCGGTATACTTTAAGCTTAAATCTTCTAGCTCTGTTTTTATATTATATAGCCCTATTCTATGTGCCAAAGGGGCATAGATGTAAAGAGTCTCCGAGGCTATTTTCACCTGTTTATGCTCGGGCATGGCATCCATGGTAAGCATATTATGGTAACGATCTGCAATTTTGATAATTATTACTCTAACATCGTCGTTTAGCGTCAATAACATCTTTCTGAAATTCTCCGCCTGCTGGGAGATGTTCATGTCCTTTTTAAGATGGGAAATTTTCGTAAGCCCATCCACGATACGTGCCACTGTTTCTCCAAACATGCGATCAATATCGTCCAGTGTATATTCGGTATCCTCTACTACGTCGTGTAAAAGAGCGGAAGCGATACTCACGGCATCCAAACCGATTTCGGAAGCTACAATTTTGGCCACGGCAATTGGATGAAAAACATAGGCTTCCCCTGATTTTCTTCGCTGATTCTTATGGGCATCTACGGCAATTTCAAAAGCACTACGAATTAATTTTTTATCATCCTCTGTTAAAGTTTGATAACTAATACGAAGTAATTCCTTGTATTCCTTTGCTATAAGTTTGTTTTCCTTCTCTAATGCAGCCTTTGTCATACTAGATTAAAATTAGTACAATCCTAACTGTTAGACAACAAAAATTATGCCTTTAAATTTCGTATTCTTTCTATTAAAGGAGGATGTGAATAGTGAACAAAAACATATGCACGATGGGGGGTAAGGTTACTTAAACTGTTTTTGGACAATTTTTTTAGGGAGGTAACCAAAGGAGCGGCCGCAAAGGTGTTTTTTGCAAAATCATCCGCTTGATATTCGAATTTTCTTGAAAAATGGTTCATTATCAGACCCGTGATTTCCGATATTGGACTGTACAGAATTCCAAAACCGATTAAGGCAGCATGAAAGCTTGGTTGGTCGACCCCAACAGCCAAAGAGATACTTGGGTTATTGATAAAAATGGAGAGTATAAATAACATAAGTCCCGTTAATAAAATAGAAGTCACTAGGTTGAAAACTATGTGGTTCTTCTTATAATGCCCTATCTCATGGGCCAGAACAGCTACAATTTCATCCTCTTCAAGGTCATTGACTAGAGTGTCATACAGGGTTACCCTTTTTTCCTTCCCAAATCCTGAAAAGTAGGCATTTGCCTTGGTAGATCTTTTTGAACCATTGATAACAAAAATATTATTGAGTTCAAACCCTACATTACTGGCATAAGACTCAATTTTTTGTTTGAGGCTTCCACGCTCCAAAGGTTCTTGTTTGTTGAAAAGAGGTACAATTAACTTACTGTAGAATAAATTCATAAAAACCGTAAATAGCGCTACCAGTATCCAAGTGTATACCCAAAAATTCTTTCCCGACCATTGATAAAACCAGATTACCAAAGAAAGGATTACCCCACCAATAACTATGGTCATTAACCAGCTTTTTATTTTATCCAGTATAAATGTACTTTTGGTAGTATTGTTAAAGCCGAATTTTTCTTCGATCACAAAGGTTTGATAGTAAGATAAAGGAGTGCCAAGAAAATCACTACCTATCATAATAATACCAAAAAACAGTAGTGCTTGTAAAATTTGATTATTTGTCCAATCCCGGACTAAGTTGTCTACATACCCAAAACCTCCAAATATTAAAAAGCCTATAATTAAAACCAATGAGAATGTAGAGGTAACTATCCCAAACTTATAGTTAGTAAGTTTGTAGTCCTGCGATTTTTCATATTCCTCGGTATTGTAAACGTCTTCAACATCTTCTGGAACGGGATCCCGAAATTTTTTTGCATTTAAATAGTTTAATACGGTCGACAATAAAAAATCACCTATGAGAATGGCAAGAATACAGTAAAAAATAAAAGTATGACTCATATAGGCTTTTCAGGTTAACGAGCGAACTTCTCATTTGTTGTTATGAGATATGCCGCTGTCGCTTTGCTTCAAAGATAAGTATTGCCGCGGAGACGGAAACATTCATAGAGTCTATCTTGCCTTCCATGGGGATTATTATATTTTGTGAAGAACTTGAAAGCCATTCTTCGCTTAACCCACTATGTTCTGTTCCCACAATTATAGCTGTCGGTTTGGTATATGCTACTGTGGTATATCGTTTACTTGCAGTTAATGCTGCGCAGAATATATTAATATCCCTTTCTTTCAAAAAAGCAATGATAGAACTCGTGTCGGACAAGATAATATTTCCTGAAAAAACACATCCAACACTTGACCTGATGATATTTGGATTATAAAGGTCAGTCTTCGGATTGGCAATAAATACCGCATCCAGATTTGCTGCATCTGCCGTTCTTAAAAGCGCACCAATGTTTCCTGGTTTTTCAGGTGCTTCTGCAACAAGAATTAATGGGTTTTTATTCTCGATATTAATAGCACTAAGATCATGGTTTTTTGCTTGCGCAATTGCAATGACTCCTTCGGTAGTATCTCTATGTGCCAATTTTTTATAAACAACAGAACTAACGGAGACAAAAGAATTATTTGGGATAATGGAAAACCTATGGAACGCCTCCTCATCAATAAAATCTTTGCAAACCAAGATTGTATCCATTGAATAACCTGCTCGAGTAGCGATTTCCAACTCTTTTTTCCCTTCTAAAACAAAAAGCCCGGTTTTCTTTCTTTCCCTTGATTTTTCCTTTAGAAGAATAGTTTGCTTTACCAATGGGTTTTGTAAGCTACTAATATGTTTTATATCCTTCATTGTTTGCAAAAATAATCGATTATGTTAAGTATTACCTCTAGCTTCGACTTATCTAAAAATTGAAATGAAAAAATGATGATAAAAAAATTGGCGTTAGTGGTCTTTACCCTAAGTGTATTCAGTTGTAAGGATATTTCAAAAAAGGAACAAGAAGTAAAGATTTCTGAAAATGATACTTCTGAATCCGTAATTAAAAAATACCCAGAGGCTTTGGAGAAAATTTTTAATGCACATGGAGGGTTGGATTCTTGGCAAGAGTATAAAACCTTGTCTTACGAGATACCGAAGGAAAAAAATAAAGAAATACATACGATTGACCTTTACAGCAGAATGGATGTGATATCCATAGGTGGAGTGGAAATGGGGTTCGATGGTTCAAAAGTTTGGTTACAAAACCCCGAAAATAGTTATGAAGGAGATCCCGTTTTTTATCATAATTTAATGTTTTACTTTTTTGCAATGCCATTTGTATTTGGGGACGATGGTATAAATTATGGGGTTGCCGAGGCACTTCGATTTGAAGGAAAATTATATCCTGGAATTAGCATTACCTATAACAAGGGAGTAGGAACCTCCCCAAAAGACGAATATTATCTTCACTATGATCCGGAAACATACCAAATGGCTTGGTTGGGGTATACGGTTACCTATAGAAGTGGTGAAGATTCTGATAATATTAAATGGATTCGATATAATGATTGGGAAAAGGTAGAAGATGTTCTATTGCCTCGTTCAATTTCTTGGTTTGACTATGAAGGACGAACAATAAAACAAAAGAAAAACACCGTGTTTTTTGATAATGTGAATCTGAGTGAAGAATCCAGACCGAAGGAATTTTACAAAAAACCAGAAGGTGGTGTTTTTGTGGAAGGGAATAAGCAATTCTAATTTACTATAAAATTCAAACTTAAGGAAAGGTTAAATAGCTCGGTTACAAATTCATTTCTTCCAGAATAATAAGTAATTTAGACATTTAGCGAATATGGGGTTTGTGCCTTTGAATAAATAAATATGGAAATTCTTTTTTTTGGAATAACTAAGGATATTGTGGGATCCTCACAAGTAAAATTGGATTTTGAAAACGAAGTTCCAAAGTCTGTCGGGGAGCTAAAGATGAAATTGGAAAGGAAATACCCAGAATTTTCAAAGTTGTCTTCTTTGGCAGTTGCTGTTAACAGTGAGTATGCGGATGATAATGTTCAATTGCAAACTAATGATGAGGTGGCCATAATACCACCCGTAAGTGGAGGTTAATGAATAAAATAATAGAGATAGTAAGTTCACTTGATACCAATCAAGTATATGCGGAGCTCTCCCATCCCAATAGTGGAGGTATTTGTGTATTTTTTGGAGCTGTTCGTGAATTCACCAATAACGAGCAGGTCACTGGTTTGGAATTTGAAACTTATGAAGCAATGGCCTTAAAGGAAATGAACAAGTTAGCAGATACTGCTCTGGAAAAATGGGGACTTAATAAGGTTGTCATTAAACATGCGATTGGAAAGAAGGAAGTGCAGGAACCAGTGGTCGTCGTAGGAGCTTCATCCGCGCACCGTTCTGCTTGTTTTGAGGCTTGTAGATTTTTGATAGATACTTTAAAGGAAACAATACCCATATGGAAGAAAGAGATTTTTAAAAACAAATCTGTTTGGGTTTCGGCTCACCCATAATTTTTTACAATAGAACTATGGAAAGTTGTTGGTCGTTTTGAGTTCCTGTTTCAATACATTATATTGATTGAATATGTTAATAGATAATCATAATAGAAAAATTAATTACCTAAGGCTTGCAGTAACGGATCGTTGTAATCTCCGCTGTAATTACTGTATGCCAGCCGAAGGAATAAACTTTGCCAAAAATAACAAGCTACTCACTATAGATGAACTGAAAGTGTTGAGCGAAATTTTGGTCGATCAGGGAATTGATAAAATTAGAATTACTGGGGGAGAACCTTTCGTTCGAAAAGATTTAATGGTTCTATTACGTCACCTTCGCTCTTTGGACGGACTAATGGATATTTCTGTGACCACTAATGCTACTTTGATTGGTCCTTATATAGATGAATTAAAGTCACTCGATATAAAGAACATCAATGTTAGTTTGGATGCCATAAACAAAGCCACTTTCGAAAGAATTACAAGAAGGAATCAATACGATACCGTACATAATAATCTAATTCGGTTAATAAGTGAAGGGTTTAATGTGCGCATTAACTTTATAGCCTTGGACGGGCAAAACACTCAAGACATAATACCCGTCTTGGAACTGGCCAAGCACTATCCGGTATCCGTTCGGTTTTTGGAAGAAATGCCCTTTAACGGCGGGTCTAAATCTTTCCAAAAAATTACTTGGGACTATAAACATATATTGGAGCATATAAAAGCAGAACATCCGGATTATTATAAATTGGAATCGCCCAAAACGTCAACATCCATTAATTATAAAATACCTGGATTTAAGGGAACTTTTGGGGTCATACCCTCTTTTAGTAGGACGTTTTGTGGAAGCTGTAATCGGTTAAGGATTTCTGCAACAGGTGATGTAATTACTTGTTTATATGCTAAAGCCTTTACCAATCTAAGGGATATTCTCCGAAGGGAAGATTCAGAAAAAAAAGTCAGGGAGCAAGTTTTAAAAGCAGTTGGCAGTAGGGCTAAAACAGGTTTTGAAGCCCAAGAAAAATATAAGGATGTTTTTTCCAATTCAATGACATCAATCGGAGGATAGTATGGAAAAGAAGTTATCACATGTAAATGAGGATGGGAATGCCACCATGGTGGATGTTTCTGAAAAACGGATGACTTCAAGGATTGCTGTGGCTTCTGGTCGCGTGTTGTTTCCCTCGAAAGTTTTTAAGGAACTATCGGACCAAGATTTTTTAGGTAAAAAGGGAAGTATTGTACAAACTGCTGTAATCGCAGGAATTCAAGGGGTGAAAAAGACATCTGAATTAATTCCATTATGTCATCAAATAAACTTAACGAAAATTGATCTGGACATTGTTCCAGGTGAAAACGAATTTCATATTAGTTGTACCGTGAAATGCAATGGAAAGACTGGGGTAGAAATGGAGGCACTCACTGGGGTTAGTGTAGCAGCTTTGACTATTTATGATATGTGTAAAGCCCTATCCCAGAATATAGTAATCTCCACTTTACAACTCGAAAAAAAAATAGGAGGGAAAAATGACTTCGAAAGATAGAATATATGGATTGGTGCTTTCTGGAGGGAAAAGTACCAGAATGGGACAGGACAAAGGCTTAATTCCCTATCATGGAATACCCCAAAGAGAATACCTATATCACTTACTAAGTAAAGTTTGTGATGAAGCCTTCCTAAGTATCCGTAGTGATCAACAGAATTCAATTGCCCCTGATTTCAATGTTATTGTGGACAAAGATGAGTTTCGAGGACCCTATAACGGATTGTTATCGGCACATAAAAAATATTCAGAGGTGTCTTGGTTGGTATTGGCATGTGACCTTCCCCTTATAAATGAGGAAGCATTAAAGGAATTAATTGGCAAAAGAAACAGTAAAAAAATGGCAACCGCCTTTGCCAATGAAGAAAATCCATTACCTGAACCTTTAGCTGCCATTTGGGAACCTGAGGCATTAAAAATATCTATTTCTTATTTAAAGGCCGGAAATGGAACATGCCCAAGGAAGTTTTTAATCCATAATGATGTATCCTTGGTTTTTCCCGAAAAACAGGAAGTTTTACTCAATGCAAATTCCCAATTGGAATATCAGGAAGCTTTGCAAAAATTAGAAGTATAATGGATTCTAGATACCTTAGACAAACCATTTTACCGGGATTTGGTACAGAGGGACAGGAGGCTTTGAGGAAAGCTAAGGTTCTTATTGTAGGAGCCGGTGGACTTGGGGTTCCGGTCTTGACGTATTTGAATGCCATGGGAGTGGGTACGCTTGGTATTGTTGATGCCGACATCGTTTCGGAATCAAATCTCCACAGGCAAGTGCTTTTTACAGAAGCTATGGTAGGTAAGAAGAAAGTAGAGGTTGCCAAAGACCAACTTCAGGCTCAAAATTCCGCGACAACGATTCTAGTTTACAAGACTTTTCTGGAACCTTCCAATGCTTCCGAAATTATACGAAAGTATGATTTGGTCGTGGATGCTACCGATAATTTTCCCACCAGGTATTTGATCAATGATGTCTGTGTTATCCAAAATAAACCATTTGTATATGGTGCCTTGCATGGATTTGAAGGTCAGGTGAGTGTCTTTAATTATAAAAATGGTCCAACGTATCGTTGTTTATTTCCAAAGATGCCAAAAATGGATGAAGTTCCTAATTGTAACGAACACGGAGTACTTGGAATACTTCCGGGTATCATAGGAAATTTGCAGGCCTTGGAGGTTATAAAGATAGTATCTGGTCTAGATGGGGTATTATCCGGGATATTATTATTGTACGATGGAATTTCACAACGGATGCAAAGGATGAAATTTAATATTAATCAAGAAAATTTAAAAATTTCACAAGTTTTGGATAGCTATGAATTTGAATGTGAAGTTCCCAACGAATCGATTCAAGCTGTTGAAATTCAAAACCTTTTAAAGGATAAAAATATAGAACTGATTGATGTACGGACCCCCCAAGAATTCCAATCCAAAAATTTAGTAGGAGCTAAAAACATACCCTTGGATGAATTGGAGGAAAGAGTAAGGGAGGTAAAACAAGAAACACCGGTATATGTTATTTGTCAATCAGGAACCCGGAGTCTAAAAGCAATAATAACCCTGCAAAAGCTTTTTCCAAATAATAGGTTTATAAATGTCACAGGGGGGATGAATCAAATAGATACCTATGCAAATACCTATTGAGAATTTTATCTTCTTGTGCTTAGGTTTTTTTATTGTTGCTACTCTTTACTCTTCTGTTGGTTTTGGAGGAGGATCAAGCTATTTGGCCTTACTCACAATTTTTCTTGGTAGTTTTTTTGCTATTCGGTCAATTGCCTTAATCTGTAACCTAGTTGTGGTTTCTGGAAGTACGTATCTCTATTTTAAAAATGGCCATGCCAAATTAAAGGACTTTCTCCCGTTTATTATTGCCAGTATTCCACTTGCATTTTTAGGCGCCTCGTTTAGATTAAAGGAACATATCTTTTTCGTAATCCTAGGAGCATCACTGATTTTGTCCGCAACCTTTTTGGCTCTCCAAACGTATAATTGGAAACATTCCCAATCGGAAACTAAAGAATATCCAAGCTACTTATGTTATTTATTAGGAGCAGGGATAGGTTTTTTGTCCGGACTTGTAGGAATAGGTGGAGGAATTTTTTTAGCTCCTGTTTTAAATCATTTAAAATGGGATAAAGCAATTAAAATAGCAGCTTTGGCAAGCTTTTTTATTTTGGTAAACTCTGTTTCGGGTTTAATGGGTTTAATTTCTAGTGATTCTCTTACCTTACCATGGATCGAAACATTGTGTTTGGCCATCACAGTTCTCTTGGGAGGTCAATTGGGAATCAGGATCAGTCTTAAAAGATTTTCTGCCAATAGAATTAAGCGAGTAACAGCTTTGCTGGTATTGATTGTTGGTGTTAGAGTATTATTGGTGAATGGACTGGGAGTTTTTTGATTATAATTTTTTGAAACCATGATTACATTTGAGGAAGCATTAAAAATGGTATTGCGACATCCATTGCATTTGGGCAATGAAGCAGTTCCATTATTAGAGAGCGTTGGCAGGTTTCTGGACGAACCTATTTTTGCCGATAGGGATTTCCCACCGTTTAACAGGGTCACAAAAGACGGTATTGCAATTAATTTTGATGGGGTAATCGATAGCATTCAAAACATTAAGATTGAAAATATGGCCAGTGCCGGTATGGCACAACTTTCCTTAAGGGATGATAAGAATTGTATAGAAGTGATGACTGGAGCGGTACTTCCCAAAAATACGGACACTGTTATTATGTATGAGCATTTAACCATTGACGGCGAATTCGTAGTTATTAATGAGAAAGTAAACAAGGGTCAAAATGTGCATTATAAAGGGAGCGATGAATCCAAAGGAATACAAGTATTGTCTGTAGGAATTCGAATTACTCCTGCAGAAATTGGTGTCATGGCCTCCGTAGGTAAGCCAAAGGTGTTGGTCAAGAAAGTGCCCAAGGTTTGTAGCATAGCTACAGGAAATGAATTGGTAGATATCGATGTTGAGCCGGAGCCACATCAAATAAGAAAATCCAACAGTATTACTATGCTCTCTGCCCTTTCCGGATTTGGGATAAAAGGAAATTCCTTGCATTTAGTAGATGACAAAGTAAGTATTGAAAAAGGACTTTCTCAAGCCCTTATAGAAAATGATGTACTGCTGTTGAGTGGAGGAGTCTCCAAAGGAAAGTTTGATTTTATTCCCGAAGTAATGGATTCCTTGGGTGTAGAGAAAATTTTTCATCGTGTGGCACAACGGCCCGGAAAGCCATTTTGGTTTGGAATCCATAAAGAATTGCAAACTGTTATTTTTTCATTTCCAGGTAACCCGGTTTCCACATTTGCTAACTATCATTTGTATTTTTTGCCATGGTTGTACACATCATGGGACATTAAAATGGAAAAGCAATACGCTAAATTAAAGGTCAATTTGGATGTAAATCCCCCTTTAACCAGATTCATTCAAGTAAAATCGCAATGGAACAAAAACTGTCTTGAGGTAACTCCGGTAGTTGAAAATGGTTCTGGTGACTTAACAAGCCTTACCAGGGCAGATGGTTTTATTTGTTTAGAGCCAAGGGATGAAGTTTACAAAATAGGGGAGCGGGTCAGGTTTGTGAACATTAGATAAATTTTGGATTCAAGAAAATAATATTGATTTTGTGACACCTTCTCACGAACATAATTTAATTTTTATTCGTACTATTTCACTAAGAGAGAAGGACGTAAAAAAACTCACTTAATGATCATCAATAGGAGTAATGGCTGTGCATGATTTCTTTGATGGCCAGTTAATTCAATGGTAAACAGGGTTAAGGTCAATAGTAAAACTTATTTCTTTATTGGGAGCAACCTTTTTAGATCAACTGCTACGGAATCGATTTTGTTTTTAGAATAGTAGACTGGAAAATATTGATCCTTGGCCCAAGGTTCAAAAAGATTTCTATAAAATGGGCTTTCAGGATTACCGGACTGTCCTGGTCCATTGCTTGCTTCAGCGGTATCCCAGTCTCCTGTATTTACGATCAATCGGAATGATGCTCCACTGGATTGGTTGAGGTTACTTCCTGTTGATCCCGGAGTGCTTCCATTTCCTCCCCTGGGGAGAGGTCCTAAGTTAAACATGGAATCTCTCATTGCGCCATTAACGGCATTACTTAAAGCATGTTCTATATAAATATGTTTGTTGTTGCTCTGTCCATATTGCCATGATTTCATATCCGGACCCAATCTGTTTTCCAAATCATCAATGGCATATTGAAAGGACTTTTTTAGGAGCTCTTCCCTTTCATTTTCTGTAAGGGCATCAGGGCTGGTAAAAACATCCAAGATCTTTTTTAGCTGTAAATAAGGTATGATATCTTTTACCTCTTTTGGAATAAACTCATCCTCTATCGATTCTGCTAAGGACTCTTCCCAAACCACATAGATGGCTGCAGGGATAGAATTAGATGTTAGTTTGAAATTCCAATCATCCAATTTAAGTTTTGCCTTTTGATATTTTCCTTCAAACACAATGTCTTTTAAGAGTGGAACAAGTTCTTTGGCAGGTAAGGACAAATAATCCGTTTGTAAGGATTTCATGTCCTCCATGGTAAACTCTGTATTCTTACCTAATACCTCATTAACCCGGTTACCTCTATAGGGGTCCGCCCACGAATAGCCAATGGCATCCCAATGTTCATATTCAGGTGGTGTGACATTTTGGTTGGCGGTAGCAATAAAACCTTTCTGGGGATTAAGGTCATTCGGTTTTTTTATGATTGGTAAATAACCATCCCATTCATAGCTTCCGTCTCCTGGAACGGGAACCATTCCACTAAAGTTTCTTCGGATAGGGGCAATACCTACGGCCTGCCATCCAATATTACCTTCCTTGTCCGTCCATACCATATTCTCACCTGGAATATGGCTGTAGTTACATGCTTCCCTAAATTCTTTCCAATTTTTAGCCTGATCCATTCTTAAGGAGGCCAGATAAGGGGAACCGCCGGGCTCCAACCAAGCACAACGGACCGCATAGGCCACATTATTTTCTTTGTCAATAAGGGTGACCGGACCGTGTTTTGTGTAAGAGAGGTTTACCAGAGTATCTTTTTGTCCTTTTATTTTTATGGTTTCCTTAATATTTTTCATGTTCAGCCACTTACCTTGGTATTTGTACTGGTTTGGGTTTTCTGGGTTTAGTTCGTATACATATAAATCTTCGCCATCAGTCTCAAAAACCGTAAGCCCCCAGGCACCATATTCGTTATGTCCTATCGAAATACCTGGAATCTCTGGCTCACCACCTCCAATTACATTCCAACCCGGTGCTACGAGATGCGCCATATAGCGTAATGAGGGTACGGCTATGGTTCTATGGGGGTCGTTCGCCATATAGGTATTACCGTCAATGGTTCGGTCGCCACTCACTACCCAATTATTACTTCCTATAGAAAGGGAATCCGTCTTTTCACCCTTTTTGTTTATAAGGTTTGAGCTTATTTCTTTATTTCTATATTCGGGTTGTATATCAGATGCGGTAAATTCTACCGATTTTCTATAAGCATTATAGAGTTCCAAAATGTCTTGGGATAACAATTTTTCATCGATTTTCTTATCCAAAGTAAGATCAGGATCTTTGGGATGCAACCAAAACAAATCTTTAACCTTTTCGGGTCCTAATTTGGCAACGGCCCTTCCTATTTGTAATTCTTCCTTAATATTACCCAATAAGCCTTGGTGTCTTGAAATAACTACTTCTGGAGTCCATTTTTGGGGTACTATGTCCAGAATTTTAAATTCTATGGGTAGGTCTTCAGGGTTATTCAACATTTCCTCTATATATGCATTTACTCCGTTAGTATAGGCAGTAATAATTTCATCCCCATCCGGGTGGTAATGATTCATTTCCGTTTTCATATCTCCCCTAAACATAAAAAGACGGGTACCCATATCTCTTTTTAACTCTCTTTCTCCAAGTATTTCTGAAACTGTACCAGTAGCCTGTCTCCGCCAGATTTCGAACTGAAAAAGTCTATCGACCGCAGCGGCATATCCTTGCGCAAAAAACAGGTCATGCTGATTCTTCGCATAGATATGGTTAACGCCCCATTTGTCCCTGACAACTTCTACAGGCTCTTGCAGCCCGTTTATATATAAGTCTGTTGTGCTAGTTTTGTTTTCTTTACAAGAAAAAAGAAGTGCTGTAAGTACAATCAAGGTTAATCGCTTCATACTTTTGGTTTTAGGTTATAAAAAAAGCTCGATATGTGCTCGAGCTTTTTTAATACTGTGGAAGAGTAACTATTTATGTCGATACTTATCAACTTAAATGTACTGTTTTATATTGATTTCACGAATTGATGTTATTGTCCTTCATATTTACCCATATATCTTTTCCATAACTCAGTCTGGTGAGTTTCCAAAGAAATATCCCTACCATCGATAAAAGCATGGGAAAGCTTATTGGTGCGCATATCCAAGGCATCACCCTCAGAAATGAACAAAGTTGCACTTTTACCTACTTCCAGAGTTCCATAATTGTCATCTATGCCAAGAATTTTTGCTGAATTTCCCGTAATAAGTTGAAGTGCCTTTTCCTTATCCAGGCCTTGTTGACCCACCTGACCCGCGTAAAAAGGTAGGTTTCTTGTTTGGAAGTTAGAAGCCTCGTTGTTTTGCAAACCAACCAATAGACCACCATCCACTAATAATTTTGGAAGCTTGTACGGTAAATCGTAGTCGTCATCGTCAAAATTGGGAAGGTTATGTGTAAATTGAACGAGAACCGGAATATCGTTTCTTTTTAGGAAATCGGTTATTTTATAGGCTTCATATCCACCTACCAAAACAACTTCCTTGATACCGTTAGACTTTAGGGTGTTTACCGCATCGATTATTTCCTTTTCTCCATCAGCGTACACATACATTTTCTGTGAACCGTCCAAAACACCTTGCATTGCAGCAAAAGCTGGGTTTACCTCTTTAGGTGTTCCTTTTCCGTAGGCCGTAGAATTTTTTATAAAGGTAACTACGGTTTCAACCTCCTCCATATAATCTTTATTGGGTCGATATCCTCTTTCTTCTCCCATCCACCATCTGCCTTGTCTAAAGCTTCTGGGCCAATTTAAATGTACGCCATCATCAACTTTAATAGCAGCGTCCTCCCAGTTCCAAGCATCAAATTGTACAATGGATGATGTTCCAGAGATTCTACCGCCCGTAGGGGCTATTTGGCCGAGCAATACTCCATTCGGACGCATACTCTCTACTACCTTGGATTCCGCATTATAGGCTATTAAACTACGGACATGTGGAATTAATTCTCCAATTTCATCTTGGTCTTCTGTTGCCCTTACGGCCTCTATCTCTATCAATCCCAAAGTTTTGGCCGGGGCTATAAAACCTGGATAAACATGTTTTCCTGCAGCGTCGATTACTTTTCCTTTTCGGGCAATTTTCATTTTAGAATCACCAACGAATGTCAGTTTTCCATCCTCGAACATAATCAAGGAGCTTTCTATGACCTCTCCATTTCCTAAGTGTGCGGTAGCACCTTCTATTGTTAAGGCTTCTGTCTGCTTAGGTGCAGGAGTCTGTTGCGCCGAACCTGGAATAAAAACAGCTAAGGCCAGAAGTATGAATATTACTTTTTTCATTTTATTTATATTTTCAATTAAAGATTTTTATAGACTTTCACAAGTAAAGTTTCTCTTGGTACTTTGCTTTGGCTTTTGCATCTTTTTTCCTCCAGCTTTTTCCTCGAGCATCATTTTCACCAATTGATTTCTTTCCTTTTTAATGGCTGCTCTTTGTTGTTGGTCCTTTTCTAAATCAAAATAAGTAGTTCCCTCGATAAGGGTTTTTTCTGCTTTGGAATATACGGACATAGGGTGACCGGACCATAGAACCAAATCAGCATCCTTACCTTCTTTAATGCTGCCGACACGGTCATCTAAGTGTAAAAGTTTTGCAGGGTTGATCGTTACCATTTTCCAAGCTTCTAATTCCGTCATGCCGCCATATTTTATTGTTTTAGCAGCTTCCTGGTTTAGCCTTCTTATCATTTCTCGGTCATCACTATTGATAGCAACCGTTACACCTTGGGATTGCATTATTGCGGCATTGTAGGGGATGGCATCATTCACTTCAAATTTGTAGGCCCACCAATCGCTAAATGTACCGGCACCAACACCGTGCTCGTACATTTTATCGGCTACCTTATATCCTTCGAGGATATGGGTAAAGGTGTTTACCCTAAATCCAAACTTTTCGGCCACCTTCATCATCATATTAATTTCACTTTGCACATAGGAATGGCATGATATAAAGCGTTCACCATTAATGATTTCTGCTAAAACTTCCAACTCTTCATCATATCTGTAAGGTTGTCCGCTTTTTTTCTTTTCATCATATTCCTTGGCACGTTGAAAATAATTCATGAATACCTGTTCAACTCCCATTCTTGTCTGTGGAAACCGTGAACGACTGTCCCAATTGGATTGTTTAACATTTTCTCCTAGAGCGAACTTTATAAATTTTGGTGAATTATCATAGATTAGTCCGTCCGCTTCTTCTCCCCACTTTAATTTTAATATGGCCGAGCGACCTCCAATGGGATTCGCCGAACCATGTAGTAACTGCAGGGATGTAACTCCACCGGCCAATGAGTGATATATACCCATATGTTCGGGGTCAACAACATCTTCCATTTTTACCTCTGCGGAACTATTATGTCCTGCTTCATTAACGGAAAGCGCTGCAATATGGCTATGCTCATCTATTATTCCCGCCGTTAAATGTTTTCCCGTGGCGTCAACCACATTGGCACCTCTGGCGCCTAAATCTTTCCCTATTTTTGCGATTTTTCCATTCTTGACCAACACATCTGTATTCTCCAATATTCCGGCATCTTCGCTTGTCCAAACCGTGGCATTTTTAAAGAGTAGATTTTCCTGTTTCGGCTTAGTGGCATATCCATAGCCTACATTGGGAAAGGTAACCGGCATCACCTTTGGAGCATCGGATTTTTCATTATCCTTCTCTGATTTCTCTTCAAAACTTGATATTTTATTGGCTGTGTAAAAGGTTTCGGTTCCATCTGGGAGTATAAGTCTACCGGAAAGATTTTCGGTATCGGGGAGTACGGCTCCTATCATTCTATAGGTCATATCCCCATCATCAGTGGCAAAGGAAAACGTGAGCCAATCATCGGTATAGGATATTTTTGAAGGTAATTTAATGGTATCTTGTTTTACTTCTAATTTAGGTTTGGAAATTTCCCCACTTATGGAAATGTCATAACTGTTTCCCTTAAGTGCGATGGTATAATTACCCCTAATGTCTTTAGTGTTCTTATCATTGATAACATTCTTGTTCCCTTGGACCCAGTTTTCATAAAGCGTGGTCGATTTGTCAAAAATATCACCGGAAGTAATCAAGAAATTGGCATGTGCACCTTTTTTTAGGCTTCCAATTTCTCCTGACTTTCCTAAAATCTGGGCAGGTACAACAGTAAGCGCTTCTAGTGCTTTTGTCTTTGGGAGACCATATTCGATTGCTTTCATTAAGTTTTCCTTGAATTTTGACATCGATTTCAACTCATAAGGTGTTAATGAAAAGGCAACCCCATTTTCTGCCAATACTTTTGGATTGCTTGGTGCTTGATTCCAATAGCGCATATCTTCCAAAGAAACGTAACTCGCTTGGTAAGGGTCGGAAACATCATAGGCATCCGGGAAATCCAAAGGAATTATATAAGTCGCGTTAGTGGCCTTTATTTCATTTATTCTTTCAAATTCGTTTCCTCCCCCAAGAATGGTATACTGTATTCCATTGGCATCGCCAACTTTGTCGGCACGTAGATTGTTGCCCTTATCTTTCGCTTCAAAGATTTGAGGTAGACCCGTGTTCCTATTAAGGGCTTCCAAAGATCTGTCTTTTGTCTCTGCGTTTCCTTTGGCGTACCAAGCGGCATCACTGTACATCTGTCTTAATAATGCTAAGGTTCCCATTAATGAAGTAGGGTAGGATTGTTGTTTGGTGACACTTTTAGTAAGTGAGAAGTATTGTGAAGAACGGTCATCTAAAATACGATTGGCATCCGTTCCCGATCCATTGAGTGCTATAAGCACTCCTGTTCCTCTAGCAATACCATCATGTATATGAGAATTTACCGCTCCAAAACCAGCATCTATCAATTCTTTTGCCTCTTTTTCATCATACTTAAAACTGTTGATAGCATCATTTTCTGGCATGATATGGTCATTCCAATAAAAACCCTCTCGTGTGGGTTCAAATTGTGGAGACCTTCTTCCTCCGCTACTTCGTTTGGGCTGTTCTACTCCAAATTTCGAATACACGTCGATAAAGGAGGGGTAAATGGATTTTCCATCCAGGTCTACCACAATGGTGTTTTGAGGAAGGTTGACAGAACTTCCAACGTTGACTACCTTACCGTTTTGAATTAATAGCGTGCCCTTTTTTATTATCTCGGTCGGAGTAACATAAATTGTAGCGTTCGTAAAGGCCGTATAGTTATTGTTGTTTGCCTTTACACCTTCATTTTCAGGAAAATAATCCTGTGAAAAGATTGTTGCACCACACCAAAGGAGGCATAGTGAAAATAAAATTTTTTTCATTTTGAGTTCGTTTGATTAGTCCTTTTAAAATTAAGGCTTGAATAACTGGTTTACATGGATTTTAGTTTTTTTTAACACTTGAAATCAAGGAATTGAATATCCATAATCCTTATTTTAAATAAAATAGGGTATTCTTACCTAAATTCTTAAAATTTTGTCAGTCTTCTAATGATGGCATAAGGAATAATTGCCATTTTAAAGGAAAAATTTAAAAGGACCTCATAATGGATATTTCTTGTGGTATGCTATTAATAAGGAAACTACGCCATTGTAACTTTTAATTCCTTGCGACTGGTTGTTGGCTTTTAAAAAAGAATTAAAAATAGCTTTAAAGACTGGTTCCATCGGGTTTTCATATTTCTGCCAGAACAAGGCCATTTCCTGGAAATTGGCTCTTACTCCTGGGTTTAAGCTTAGGAATAGTCGGTCAAAAACTTCAATATCACCCCTCCTCACATCACTTAAACAATAGCCCAAAACGTAGGCGTATGCCGCATATTGAAAATATGGATCGTTGTTGTTTGAAGTTACCAAGTATCCAATAAAATTCGTTTCATTTTCAGCAGAATAGCCCAATTGATGTCCTATTTCATGCCCCGTAACGATTGGAAATCTAAAATTTGGTAAAATTCCATTCACCTGTGCTTCATTGGTAAAAGGATTTAAATATCCGGCATATCCCATATAGGTTAATCCCGTACTAAAAATTGAAGTCTTAACGCTGGGTTTTTCATAAGTCAAAAATGGGAACTTTTTGGCAAGCTTTTCATAGCCATTTATGCTCATGGAGAACATTTCCTTTTGGGAATAGGGAATGTCAATTTTTTGAATAGTATCGCCAGCTATTTGTTCCTGAATTGTATTGGTTTTACAAATCAGTTCTTGGGTGAAAGTTACTAGTTCTTGATAATCCTTACTCTCGGTCAATGCCAATTTATTTGAGAGCGGTTTTCGATAGTAATTAAAACCCCATAATAAGTGAAAGGTTAAATAGGCTATGGAGAGCACCATAATAACATCCCTTAAAAAGGAAATCTTTTGGGTTTTAATATGCATCCAATTTTTGTATAGATACCATATTGCAATTAATAACAGGAGGAAATAAATAATATCTCCCATCGAAAATGGAATCCAGCCAAATAGAAATCTAAAAAATTTTGAAATGGCGGGGTATGCTCCAGTGCTATAGTACCTTTCGATGAAATCCGTGTTTTGGCCGAGCCACTTTACTAGAATGATTTGGGGGATTAATGAAACTGCAATGGCAGTTTTTAAGGAAATCTTCATGTAGTCAAAAATAGGGAATTGATATCATGGTACGTATTTTTACTCAAAATTTTGATAATCATGAACGAAGAAATAGTTGAATTGACCCCAAGAAGTGTTTGGAAGAATTTTGCAAAATTGAATGAGGTTCCAAGACCTTCGAAAAAAGAGGAAAGAGTAATTGAATTTATGATTCATTTTGGAAAATCTCTTGGTTTGGAAACACTGAGCGATGAGGTGGGCAATGTAATCATTCGTAAGCCCGCAAGTTCGGGAATGGTTGATAAGAAAACGGTGATCTTACAATCCCATTTGGATATGGTTCACCAAAAGAATTCCGATACCCAATTTGATTTTGATAAGCAAGGCATCCAAATGTATATAGAGGAAGATTGGGTCAAGGCAAAAGGAACGACCCTTGGCGCTGATAATGGCATGGGAGTAGCTGCTATTATGAGTTTACTTGAGGCGGATGATATACAACATCCACCCTTGGAAGCATTGTTTACTATTGACGAGGAAACCGGTATGACCGGAGCTTTTGGGCTTAAGGGAGGATTGTTAAAAGGTGAGATCTTATTAAATCTTGATACCGAAGAGGACGATGAAATCGACATTGGTTGTGCGGGTGGTATTGATGTTACGGCAACGAGAACCTATAAAGAAGTATCGGTTTTACCTAAAGAAGTAGGACTTGAAATTAATGTAAAAGGTCTTTCTGGAGGGCATAGTGGAATGGACATTCATCGAGGTCTGGGAAATGCCAACAAAATTATGAATCGTTTGCTCTACAATGGAAATGAACTTGACTTCAGGATTGCGGAAATTTCTGGAGGTGGGTTAAGAAATGCCATTCCGAGGGAAAGTAGTTGTAAATTAAATGTTGATGAAAATCAGAAAAATGCCTTTTTGGAAATAATGGATAGGGAGATTACAACAATCAAGTCTGAGTTAGTGTTAAAAGAACCGAAGCTAGAGATTTCCGTAGAAGATTTGGATAAGCCCAATGAGCAGCTTATGGAGTTGGAGGCTCAAGATAAGTTTATAAAAATTATGTATGGTTTGCATAATGGGGTTTATAGCATGAGCGCTTCAATGAAGGATTTGGTTGAAACTTCCAATAATATCGCCAAGGTCTCAGTAGGTAATGGCACTATACTTGTTGGGTGTTTAACAAGGTCTTCCGTGGAATCTGGCAAGATGGATTTGGCAAATTCCTTAAAATCGGTATTCGAATTAGGTGGCTTTGCAGTAGACTTTTCTGGTGCTTACCCTGGATGGAATCCGAATATGGATTCCAAGATATTGAAGGTGGTTAGAAGTGTTTATACCAATCTTTTTGCATCTGAACCTGAAGTTGTTGCCTGCCATGCAGGTTTGGAATGTGGTATTTTAGGACAAAATTATCCAGAAATGGATATGGTAAGCTTTGGTCCGACTATAAAGGGGGCGCATTCACCGGATGAACGTGTAAGTATCAGTTCAGTTCAAAAATTTTGGAAATTCTTGATAGAAATTTTAAAACAAACACCATAAAACGAAAAAAGCCGATTGAATTAACAATCGGCTTTTTTACGTAGTATCGAATACTATTCTTGAATTCCTGTGATTTCTATATCGAATACAACATCGGAGTTTGGTGGTATTGGACCGGAACCTTGTGGTCCCCATGCTAAATGTGATGGAATAAACAATCTTACCTTGTCACCGACTTTCATCGTTAGCATACCTTCTTTAAATCCAGCGATTAAACCGGAGTCTGGGCTATAGTCCATGGGCGCAGGAAAGTATCCTCCACCTTGTTGCCTACGTTCGTCGAACATATCATACTTACGTGCTACTTCCTCATAATTACTTTCAAATAAAGTACCATCTGGAAGATATCCAGAGTACATGACCAATACTTTTTGACCGACTTTAGGTTTTTCCCCGTCTCCTTCTTCTAACTGAACTAGTTTTAGTCCCGAAGAAAAAGTTTTGGCATTCTCTTTTTGCTTTTCGGTAGTGGATACAAAATCTTCCTTTACCTTAATTATTTCAGCCTGTTTTTCCTGTTTTTCTTTTTCAATGGCGGCAAGACGCTCCTCTTCACCATCGAAATAGTCGGACATAACCTTAACGGCATCAAATTTTCTGGCTTCCTTGCCATTTCTGATGATTTCAATCGTATTCATGGTTACAGGCACTACCGGTTTGTTGCTTCCAGCAGCTACTTCAACATTTGCAATTGAATCTACAACATCCATTCCTTCAACGACTTTTCCAAATACACTATGTCTATTATCCAACCAGGGTGTTGGAGCATGGGTTATAAAAAATTGACTCCCATTGGAATTTGGACCCGGATTGGCCATGGATAGGATGCCTTTATCACCATGGATTAAGGAATCATTGAACTCGTCCATGAATTTATAGCCTGGACCGCCTGTGCCATTTGCTAGCGGATCACCGCCTTGTATCATAAAGTCCTTCATTACCCTATGAAAGGTTAGTCCATCATAGTATTTCTTTCCTTTATATTGTTCACTAACGAAGGGACTATTTCCCTCTGCCAAGGAAACAAAATTTGCTACGGTTACCGGAGTTTTACCATGTTCCAATTTTACAACAATGTCACCCATAGAGGTTTTGATATCTGCAAAGAGACCATCGCCTAAATCTGCTCTTTGGCTGGTTTTACAACTTGCCATAATGATGGCAATAACTGCCAATAAGTAAACTTTTTTTATCATAATATTTGTTTATTCTTCTAAATTACTCTCTTGTTTTTCAATGTTTAATATGGAAATTGTTGATTTTAAGGGAACGTTTGTTCCTACTTTATTGTTGTCTCCATGATACCCAAAAGCGATGGAAGAAGGAAAGAGAAAAGTCGCCTTTTCATTCTCCTTTAATAATTTTATAGCGGCCCTAAGTCCTAGAAATAGCTCTTGTTTATCTACTTTATAGGTAACAGTTCCAATTTCAGATTCGGAATACAATGTGTCGTTATCTAAGGTAAGTACATTGTAATTAAACGTTACAAGGTCATCCGTTTTAGGGGTATAATCAGAAGAATCGTTAACCCTTAAATAATGATACCAAGAACCGGAAGCACTGTGGGTATAATGTTTTAAGGAATCGTTTGTAATAATCTCCTGAATCTTTTTTTCCTCGACTTCCAAAAGTTTTCGACTCCTTTCGATAGAGGCTTTAAAGTAGCTTCCACTTTTTCTTTGAACCGGTTTTCGGGGTTCAGGACCATCACAGCTAAAAAGTATAACTGAAATAAAAAGTATGCCAAGTGCTCTCATTCTGTCAATGCTTTTTTGTATTGCGGCAATAAGGAAACAAAATGGTTAATTGTTTCTTCTAAATTGCTTTCACTTCTACCTCCGGCGGCATTGGTGTGTCCACCGCCATGAAAATGATTTCTGGCAAATTCATTTACAGAGAAATTCCCAACGGACCTGAATGATATTTTAAATATCCCTTCTTCCTTGTTTTCAATAAAGATGACCGCAAAGCGTATTTTGTCCAAGGTAAGCCCATAATTTACAAAACCTTCGGTATCACCTTTTTCGTAACTGTAGTGGTCTAGTTCTTCTTGTGTTAATGAAATGTAGGCGGTATTAAATTCTTCCAGAATAACCATGTTTTTTAAGGCACATCCTAACAAGTGCAACCTACTGGGGGAGTTGGTGTCGTATATTCGTTCATGGATTTCAGTATTATTTGCTCCTTTATCCATTAAGTCTGCCACAACACGATGCGTTTGGCTAGTAGTCGCTTTAAATTTAAAAGAACCTGTATCGGTCATAATCCCTGTATAGATGCAGTTAGCGATATCCTCATCGATTACATCCAAATCACCCATATACCCAATAAGATTGTAGACCATTTCACATGTGGAGCTCATAAGAACGTCAGAATAGGTAATATCTGCATAATCGGAGGGTTGCTGGTGATGGTCCACCATAATGTATTTGGCCGAGGCGTTTTCAAGACTTTCCGCCATTTGACCTACCCTTCCAAAATCATTAAAGTCCAAAGTGAATATCAATTCGGCCTCCGCAATAATTTTTTTGGTTTCTGTGTTATGCCGCTCAAAATTGAAAACCCTGTTGGCTCCCGGCATCCATTTTAAAAATTTTGGAAAATCATTCGGTGCTATAACATGGGCGTGATGTCCCTTTTTTGTCAAATAGTGGCAAAGAGCTAATGTGGAGCCAATTGCATCGCCATCCGGATTTTTATGTGGAACAATAGCTATCCTTTTTGAAGTGGAAAGCAATTGCTTTAGTGCCTCTATTTGCTCAAAATTCATGGGCGCAAAGATACAATTTAATAGTAAAAGGAGTTAATAGTTAAATTCAAAATGCTTGTAAATAACGGTTTGGTAAAGCGCCATAAAGTTGCTGTTTTTAGGGAAAAGCGTATTTTTGCGCAAAATTAAAAGAAATGACTACAAATAGAACATTTACAATGATAAAGCCAGATGCCGTTGAAAACGGTCATATTGGTGCCATTTTAGAAAAAATTACAGCTGCTGGCTTTAAAATTGTAGCTATGAAATATACTCAGTTGAGTATGAGGGATGCTCAGGAATTCTATGCGATTCACAAGGAAAGACCTTTCTTTGGGGAATTGGTGGACTTTATGACCAGAGGTCCCATTGTTTCGGCTATTTTGGAAAAGGAAAATGCGGTAGAAGATTTTAGGGCTTTAATAGGAGCTACAAATCCAGCAGAGGCCGCCGAAGGAACTATTCGAAAAATGTTCGCAACCGATATTGCAGAGAATGCAATACACGGTTCGGATAGTGATGAGAATGCAGCTGTAGAAGGTGCCTTCCATTTTTCAGGCAGGGAAATCTACTAGAGTAAAATAAGTTTGTTACAAAAAGACCGGCTTTTAATGGGCCGGTCTTTTGTTTTTATGAAACTAAGTTTTAGCGGAGTACCAGTTTTTTGATAAGGTCTTTTCCCAGTTCTTCGTTGAGCATAGAGATAATTTTTGTCTTTCCCAACCCTAATTCTTCCCTTAAAACCGAGGAGGAGAGGGATACAAATAAGGTTTCTTTTTTAAGCTCCACGGCCGTTGTATAGTTCTCTACACCATTTCCCATTAATCTGGCCCAAGCAGTCCTCACATCCACCTTATCCATTCCTTCTTGAAGATTGTTTTTCTTTAAAAAGGCCGAAAGTGCATCAGACATGTTTAAATGGTCATTTTCTCTACGTGACATTAAAGGTCTAATTTTAGGGGTTCAAAACGTTTGAAGTGATAAATTAAGCCGTCAGGGTTTTTTACGGAGAAATTATCGGAGGATAAAGATATAAGACTTTCTTCCCATTCGCTCAATGGATTCTCATATTTTATAAGGAATTTTTCATTTCTTTCTATTATTTTGAAGGCTTCTGCATCATCTGAAGTTTCAAAACTCCCATCAAATTTCGGAACCACTTTTTTTTTATACCCTTGGAGATTATCCAATTGAATATAATCGACCACAGCACTCATTTGGTATTCTTTTTTCTCCCCGTTTGGGAATTCAACTTCCTGGATTTCCCAATAACCGTTTAAAAGGTCTAATTTTTCCTTACTTATGTTATGGGAACAGGACATGCCAATAAGTAGGGTTAAAAGCAAAAATCTTTTCATGACTCAAGTTTGAAGATTTTATAAGTTTGATGAATTTTTTTCACCACCGCTTCAGTTCTTTCTGCGTGGGTGTCACTTACAAATATTTGCCCAAAATTTTCTTGGTTAACTAGTGAAATAATGTGGGAAACTCGGTGTTCGTCCAATTTATCGAAAATATCGTCCAAAATTAAAATGGGCTTAGTCTTCGATATTTCCTGCATAAAGTGAAATTGGGCAAATTTCAAGGCAATTAAAAAGGATTTTTGCTGACCTTGGCTTCCAAATTTTTTAATGGGATAGTCCCTGATGGTAAAATTCAGGTCATCCTTGTGTATTCCGACACTCGTATATTGTAATGCTTTGTCCTTATCAATATTATTCTCTAATAAAGTTTTAAGCTCTTCGTCTATCAGTTTACTGTCATAGGTAAGATTTACTTCCTCTGTATTATTGGTAATAGCGATATATTGTTCTTTAAAAATAGGGATGAACTCATCTAGAAACTTCAATCGTTTTGTAAAGATATCTGTACCATACCTTTCCAATTGCTCATTGTAGACATTTAGTGTAGTCTTATCAAAAGTGTGGTTGGCTGCAAAGTATTTTAACAGTGCATTACGTTGCGATAATACTTTATTGTAATTGATTAGTGATTGCAAATACTCCTTATCGGACTGGGAAATAACACCATCCATAAATTTTCTGCGAACATCGCTACCTTCTAAAATTAAATCTCGGTCTGCTGGGGATATTATAACAAGAGGCAAGACCCCAATGTGATCTGCGAATCGCTCATAAGGTTTGCCGTTTCTCTTGATAATCTTTTTACTACCTTTTTTGAGGCTGCAAACTATTTTCTCTTCTTTGTCTGCTTTTTGAAATATTCCTTCGATTACGAAAAATTCCGTACCGTGTTTAATGTTTTGGGACGAAACCGGATTAAAGTAACTTTTACCAAAGGAAAGATGATAAATCGAATCTAAAATATTGGTTTTACCTACCCCATTATCACCTACGAAGCAGTTAATTTTTGAATCAAATTCTAGATTTTTGGATTCAAAGTTTTTGTAATTAAGAAGGGAAAGATTTTTAAGAAACATTAAAAATAATAGGTTTTTCGTCGGTGTTTGAGCATTAGCTAACAAGACTTCCAAAAATAACGAATAAATACACTATTGGATTTCAATAAAAACTTTATTTTTGCGCGACCAATAAAATTAGAGATGGCAACATATAAGAAAAGAGGATTTAAACCCAAAACAAAGGTTGAGGCTCAGGAGTTTGAGGAACAGGAAAGTACAACTGCCGAAGTTTTTAGTTCGTTGGATGAAGGCGCCTCTAAAACCGAGGAGTGGGTTTCTAAGAATCAGAATTATATTTTAGGTACAATAGGTGTTATTGCGGTGGCGGTATTGGGATACTTGGCATATAGCCAATTCGTTTTGAAACCAAAAGAGGCTAATGCAGCCAATGAAATGTATTACCCTCAGCAATATTTTGACCAAGCTTTGACAAGCACTACCGCCAAAGATTCTTTGTTCACTTTAGCATTGGAAGGTGGAGAAGGTAAATATGGTTTTCTAGATATTATAGAGGAATACAATGGTACCAAAGCGGCTAATCTTGCTAGCTATTCGGCAGGTATGTCCTACTTGAATATGAATAAGTATCAAGAAGCAATCGATTATCTGGAAGACTTTAATTCAGATGATGATATACTGGGGGCTTTGGCAAAAGGAGGTCTTGGAGACGCTTTTATGCAACTAGACCAACCATCGGATGCTTTGGGTTATTACGAATCTGCCTTTGCTCATAGTACAAATGACTATACAACTCCAAAATTCCTTTACAAGGCAGGTGTTACCGCTTTGGAAATGGGTAATAACACTAAAGCACTAGAATATTTTCAACGAATTAAAGATGAATTTTCTAACTCCGAAGCGGCCAACACTATCGATGCCTTTATTGGAATAGCTAAAACTGGGGCGTAATGGCCACGGAAAACAAAAATTTATCCGAATACGATAAGGAAACAATCCCAAATGCGAAAGACCTTCGGTTTGGGATTGTTGTATCTGAGTGGAATTCCAATATTACGGAAGGCTTATATCAAGGTGCCGAGTTAGCACTTAAAGATTGTGGTGCTCAGGATTCCAATATTATTAGATGGAATGTGCCTGGTAGTTTTGAGCTTACTTATGGTTGTAAAAGGATGATACAACAGGAAAAACCGGATGCTATCATTGCCATTGGAAGTGTTATACAGGGTGAAACTAAACACTTCGATTTTGTTTGTAGTGCTACTGCGCAAGGTATCAAAGACCTTAACGTTTTACACAGGGTTCCGGTAATATTCTGCGTTTTAACGGATAATACTATGCAACAAGCCATTGACCGTAGTGGGGGTAAACACGGTAATAAGGGCGCGGAAGCTGCCATAGCGGCAATCAAAATGGCCGTTTTAGGAGCTTAGCAATATACTTTATTCTAAGAATCTTCTATTCAATGTAATTGACCATAGCATTCTGTTAACAAATTTTGGCTTTCCCTATGGGGCCTTTTTTTCTATTTTAAGTAACTTTGAGGTTATGGGAATGCTAAGTAAAATAACACGTTTACGAAAGAATAGGCAATTCGAATATAATCCTAGATTTTATGATGATAAGGGTAAGGGGAACCCGTATAAAATAGAACCTAAGTTCGACCAGTTTAGAAGTACGGTCCACAATCAACGGGGTTTAAAAAATAAAATCAGTAATGCTTTGGAAGATACCCGTAGAGAGGGTGATCGAAATGTAAAAATTCGTTTCGCTATTATTTTAGTGGTTCTTATACTTATTTTCCTTTTTATAATTGATTTTGACCTTTCCATATTTTATTCCTGATAATGGCGGATATTATTAGACTCTTACCCGATCACGTTGCTAACCAAATTGCAGCGGGAGAAGTAGTTCAGCGACCGGCCTCCGTGGTAAAGGAGTTGCTGGAGAATGCCATTGATGCCCAAGCAAGTGATATACAGTTAATTGTAAAGGATGGAGGAAAAACCTTAATTCAGGTGGTCGATAATGGCATTGGTATGACCGAAACAGATGCCAGACTTAGTTTTGAACGTCATGCGACTTCCAAAATACAGAAGGCGGAAGATCTGTTTAATTTACATACCAAAGGTTTTAGAGGGGAGGCACTGGCGTCCATTGCTGCAATTTCACATGTAGAAATGATGACGCGAACCCAAGATGATGAGGTAGGAACCCATATTAAAATTGAAGGAAGTAAAATTGTAGGTCAGGAAGTTGCGGTGGTTCCCAAAGGTACTTCCATGTTAGTAAAAAATCTTTTTTTCAATATACCCGCCAGACGTAATTTTTTAAAGTCGGATCAAGTGGAGTTCCGCCATATAACGGATGAGTTTCACAGGGTGGCGTTGGCACATCCCCAAATTTCGTTCAGTTTTTATAATAATGGAAGTGATGTTTTTAATCTTCCAAACAATGATTTTAAAAAAAGAATCGTTCAGGTTTTTGGTAGGAAAACCAATGAAAAACTGGTTCCAATCAATGAGGAGACCAACGTGGTAAAAATATCTGGCTATATACAGAAGCCGGAATTTGCCAAGAAGAGCAGGGGGGAACAATTTTTTTTCGCAAACAATCGATTTATAAAAAGTCCGTATCTGCATCATGCCGTGTTGGGCGCTTTTGAAGGATTGATAAAATCGGGTACACATCCAGGTTATTTTATTCGTTTAGATGTTGACCCATCCACTATCGACATCAATATACATCCTACAAAAACTGAAGTAAAGTTTGATGATGAGCACACTTTATATGCTTATCTAAAATCGACCATAAAGCATAGTTTGGGGCAGTTCAATGTGGTTCCTTCACTTGATTTTGAAAAAGACCAAAACCTAGAAACTCCTTATGATTTTAAGAATAGATCGGCTGCCGTACCCGGCATAACGGTTGATTCTGATTTTAATCCCTTTAAGCAATCAGGAAGCTCAAGAGCATCAGGTTTTACAAAGACAAGTGCCAGAGGCTGGGAGAATATTTATCAGGGTCTCGATCGAAAAGTACCTAGTAGTGGATCTGGAATTATGGAAATGGAATCCGAAGAAATAAACAGTACTATCTTTGATTCGGATATAGAAACCCAAGACACCGTAACCACAACCTTTCAACTTAGAAAAAAATATATTGTATCGACCATAAAATCTGGAATGTTGATTATTAACCAGAGTAGAGCCCATCAGCGTGTGCTTTATGAAGGGTTTTTAAAAAATATCACCATACAAGAAGCGGTAAGTCAACAATTATTATTCCCTTTAACCCTTAATTTTACCAAGAGTGAGTTAGCCATCTTAAAGGAAATAAAAGAAAGTTTGTGTGCGGTTGGTTTTGTTTTTGGAGAAATGACCAATGAAACAGTTGAAGTAAAGGGTGTTCCCGTGGTCGTTACCGAAAGTGAAGTGCAAATGGTCATGGAACAACTCATTTCCGATTTTCAAATGGAAGTTTCCGAGGATAGTTTTTCCCAAGTGGATATGTTGGCCAAAACGCTGTCCAAAACACTATCCGTTAAGACCGGTGAGGTTTTGGATGAACTTTCACAGATTAGTTTGGTGAATAAGTTGTTCGCTTGCAAAGAAAGTACGTTAAGTCCTTTTAATAAAAGAACCTATACGACGATTACAGAAAATGATATTGATCGAAAATTTATTTAGATGAGCAGATTAACCGAGGCGATAAAACACTTATTGATTATCAATATTTTATTTTTTGTGGCCACTCAAATTTACGGGGACCAAATGTATCAATGGTTCTCCCTTTGGTTTCCGAAGAATGAAAACTTTGGTATTTGGCAGATAGTAACCCATATGTTTATGCATGGCGGTTTTATGCATATAGCATTTAATATGTATGCGCTATACGCCTTTGGAACACCGCTGGAACGAATGTGGGGACGGAACAAGTTTTTGTTCTTTTATTTTTCGGCAGGACTTGGTGCGGCATTGCTCCATACTGGGGTAAACTATTATTATTTTCAAGAAGGATTGAATGCAATTGTTAATTCGGGTGTTTCCGAAAGTACTGTCATGGAGATAGTATCTAGTGGACAATACAATACAGAATGGTACAATATAGCTGGTAAAACCACGATCGATAACTTTTTAAGTGCATATCATACCCCCGCGGTCGGGGCTTCTGGAGCAATTTATGGTATACTTGTCGCCTTTGGAATGTCTTATCCCAATAGCGAACTGTTTCTTTTGTTTCTGCCCGTACCTATCAAGGCAAAATATTTTATACCGGTATTGATTGCTTTGGACTTGTTCTCAGGGATAACGGGCTATGGTATTTTTGGTCAGGGTATAGCACATTTTGCCCATGTCGGAGGTGCTTTAGTTGGATTCTTGATGATGTGGTACTGGAAGAAGAATCAGTTTAACAATAATCGCTGGGATAGATAATGGCAGGAAACAATTTAAGATACCAGTTTGAGAGGTTGAGTGTGGCGGAAAAGCTTATCGCAGTCAACGTTGTTGTATTTATTGTAAATGCGCTTATCCCATTTTTATTGGGGATTTCTAAAAATACTATTGTACAGTGGTTTGAATTGCCAAATGATTTTTTTGCGTTTTTGGTTCAACCATGGTCTATTATTACCTATTCCTTTTTTCATGGTGGTTTGGGCCATTTGTTCTGGAATATGTTACTTATATTTTTCGTTGGAAGAATTTTTCTAAATCTTTTTGATGGACGACGATTTTTGAACGTTTATTTTTTGGGAGTGGTTCTTGGGGGGCTCTTTTTTATGTTTGGATACAATATTTTTCCTGCTTTTTTTAATGTTAGCGCTGCTTTGATAGGTGCTTCAGCCGGTGCTAGCGCCATCTTAATTTTCATATGCACTTATATACCCAACCAAGAGGTTAGGGTTATTTTCTTTAATGTTAAGCTATGGTATATCGGTGTCTTTGTAGTGGTAATGGATTTGATTCAGTTGCCAAGTGGTAATGCAGGAGGACATTTAGCCCATTTGGGCGGAGCGTTGCTAGGTTATTTATATGCTAACCAACTATTTAAAGGGAATGATATAGGGTCTGGTTTTTCAAAGCTTTTGGATGGTCTTACGAATATGTTTAAAAAATCTGAACGAAAGGCACCCATGAAAACTGTCTATAAGAATAAGCGTAAGAATACTACTGGTGGTAGTTCCAAAGATTATGATGCGCAAAGCAAACAGAAAAAGGTAGATGCCATTTTGGACAAAATTAGTAAGTCAGGATATGAAAGCCTTTCCAAGGCCGAAAAGGATTTTTTGTTCAAGGCCGGAAAGGAATAAAAATATTAGTGATGTCCTTTTGGAGTAAAACCGTATACGGGTTAAATATACTTTTTTCAGCTTTGCTATTTCTGGCTTGTGTAGTCCCTTATACCAAGTCTGCCAGTCTTTCATTTTTAAGTCTGACCGTTCCTTTATTGGTGCTGGTCAATCTTCTTTTTCTCTTGTATTGGTTAATGGTCTCTCCAAAAAGGGTATGGCTATCGTTTACCGTTTTAGCAGTGGGATATTTTGTTTTGGGTTCCTTTGTTCAGTTTAATTCTATGGACAAATCTGCATCGGAAAATGTATTGAAAGTGATGAGTTTTAATATCCAAGGTTTTGAGGGGCATCCAACAGAAATGACTAGGCCGAATATTCAAGTCTTTGAAGATTTTATTCAAAATCAAAATCCTGATATTATTTGTTTTCAGGAATTTGGTTATCGGCGGATATGGAAAAAATTATTTGTCAATTATCCCTATAGGTTTATAAATCGTCAAAAGTATTCGAAAGAAGCTGGGGTACTCATGGCAATATATTCAAAATATCCTATTGTTGATAAAGGAAACATAAATTTTCCTAACTCAGGGAATGGTGCAAGTTATGTCGATGTACTTTATAACAAGGATACGGTAAGAGTTTACAATTTACATTTAGAATCTTTAAAGGTGCGTCCAAGAAGTATTAAAAGGGAACGTTCTGATAGGCTATTGGGTCGATTAAGAAATTCGTTTGCCAAACAACAGGAACAGGCGGATTTGATTCGAAATCATATGGATTTAGTGAATTACAAAAAAATAGTTTGTGCAGATTTCAATAATACTCAGTATTCTTATGCTTATAACGCCGTCAAAAACGACATGAAAGATTCTTTTGAGGAAAAAGGTTTTGGTTATGGTAGAACAATTAATTTTTGGAAGTTTCCTTTAAGGATTGATTTTATTCTAACAGACCCCGGTATCGAGGTTTTAGAACATGAAAATTATAATGTGAAACTATCCGATCATGAGCCGATTATGGCCACCCTAAGAATAGGAGCGGATAAAGAAGCAGTCCGCTAGGTCGGCAATCATATGGAGTAAAAATGCTATTCCCCATATCCTTGTTCTTTGCCAAAACAACATCAAAATATAAACGAATATTGCCCCATAACTGTGCAGGGGGTGAAAGCCTATACTACAACGATTAGCGTCGAATAGGGGAGTGGCCAATAAGTGGTCTATATCAATTAGAATGGCCGAAATCAGTATCAGGCTAATCTTCCAAAAATGCGCTTTATAAAAAAGAAATGCCACTATAAAGGGCACTATGAAGTGAATTCCGTAATGTATAAAGAACCTAAGCATTTAGGCTGTTGATTTCAACATCCCTTAAATAGGTTGTAGTATTAGGTCCAAGATTGAAAAGTAGGTCCAAAATACTCAGGTTAGGGATGAAACCGTGTCGTTCGCCAAATACCTGAACGTATTCGGGTGCATCCAGTTTAATTTCTTTTTTCGCATTGACTAAAAACCGATTATCCATATCATAATTTAGTGCGTATTCCTTTGTCCGCTCTTCTGGAAATTCAATCTCTAGTAACTCACAAATAATTTCTATGGTCTTAAGGTTGAAATTAATTAGAAATTCAAACGGTGTTTCATACAAGGGTTTTATCTCATCTTCATAAAACTCAAAAAAGGGAGAGGTCCTATAGGCAGTTTCCAATGTTCTCCAGTGTAGGCGTTGCCAAGAATATGAATTATCAATCCTTACGTCTTTGTATTGTTGTCTTCCATGCTCACTTTTGGTGTGCAAAATGGGAATACTTAGCATATGTCTACCCCTGTCCGTACAGATATAGGCCCTATTTCTAAAAGTCTGTTTCTGGTAATTGTCATGATATTCCCATGTAACCTTTTCGGCGGTCATAAATATGCTGAAAAAGGCGGCATTTGGAAAATATGCAGGATGTAATACGGTCATTCTAATCTTATGGAATTACTTTGACTTTTTTCTTTTCCAAAACCAACTGCCCACGAAATAGGCGACCAAAAGAATAAGGAAATACTTAAAATAAGACTGTGGCTCTCCATCTCCATTCACGGTGGTGAAGATTCGGTTCCATCTAGGTCTCCAGTTAGAAATACTTTCCGTAAAATTATCAAAACTCATCCAAATAAAAATTGGAGTTCCTACAATATGATTTTCGGGAACGTATCCCCAAGCTCTACTGTCCTCGGAGTGATCTCTATTGTCACCCATCATCCAGTAATAGTCTTGCTTAAAGGTATAGGAGTCTACAATTTCTCCATTGAGACTTATTTGATTACCAGATATATCAATGGTATTGCCTTCATATTCCCTAATTATTTTTTTATAAAGTGGAAGCACTTTTAAACTTAAAGGAACTGTAGTCCCTTCCTTAGGTATGTAAATTGGCCCCATTTGACTGTAATTCCATGGATAGTCCGGACTTTGAGGAAAAAGGTTAATTCCTCTTTGTCCTTTAGGTATAATTTGTCGAACCACAGAATCAATACCAGAGTCATTTCTCAAGGTCTGCACCATCTCATCGGTTAAGGGAACTAAACGCTCCCGATCAGTAACCTCCTTTAACGATAATCGATATTTGCGAATGGTACCAGTTGGTATCCCGGAACTACCGGTATAGAGTTCCAATTGTCCATCGCCCAATTGATTATAACCTTTTATATAAGGGCTTATGGCTTGTACCTGTTCTTGGTTAACAGGTCCGGAAATATATTTTCTAGTAAAATCAGTTATCCCCAATTGATCGAATAATCTTGAAGAAACACCTTTTTGAGAGTAGACTAAATAATCGTATTGTGGTTTTGCACTTCCCGGCAGTTCCAGTTGTTTGCCGTTAACATGAACATAACCATCAATCACTTCGATTGAATCTCCGGGGATTCCAACACATCGTTTAACGTAGTTAGATTTCTTGTCTATTGGTTTTTTAACTCCTGCTTCCTTTCTAAAAAACTGTCTTACCGTATCCGCTGGCCAACTAAAAACTACAATATCGTTTCGTTCTACTTTGGTAAATCCAGGAAGACGAAAGTAAGGCAGTTGAGGCTTGTTGAGGTATGATTTAGTCCCGATAATAGGCAGAGTGTCGTGCACCATAGGTGCGGCAACCGTAGTCATCGGCGCCCTAGCACCATAGTGGAATTTGCTGACAAATAGGAAGTCACCAACCCTAAGGGTTCGCTCCAAAGAACCGGTTGGAATAACGTATGGCTGTATAAAGTAAGTGTGCACCAAGGTTGCCGCTACTACGGCGAAGACAATAGAACTTACCCATTCGCCAAGAGCCGTTCCCGGATGCAAACTCCTATTTTCAATGTATTTTACATCCAGCGCATAATTGACATAATAAATATAGAAACCAAGGGTAAGAACAACTAACCAGGACTCCACTAGACTATTTCTACCAAAACTCCTAATCGTTTCCACCCAGATTACTGGAAACATTAACAGATTAATAATAGGTATAAACAACAAAATCACCCACCATTTAGGCCTGTTGATGATTTGCATTAATATAATAGCATTATATATTGGAACTGCTGCTTCCCAAGCTTTTCTACCTGCTTTTACGTATAATTTCCATGTTCCAAGAAAATGAATTACTTGTATTATTAAGATGAAAATAATCCACTGGGTTCCATTCATGATGTTATAATTTTTGTACTTATGATCAAACCTTTATTGGTTCGATATTGATAGTATCTGTCTTATGTATTCTTTTTTGTTACGTTATTTAACCAAGGTTTAACACATCTTTCATAGTGAAGACACCTGTTTTCCCAAGTATCCATTCGGCAGCTATTACCGCACCCTGGGCAAATCCTTCTCTATTATGTGCCGTGTGTTTAATTTCTATACTGTCTACCGGGCTTTGATAATCAATAGAATGTGTTCCCGGTGTATCTCCAATCCTTTTGGCAGTAATTGATAATTGTTGATTACCACCTTGGTCTAGTTCCCAACCTGTATAATTAGAATTTTCAATAATACCTTCAGCCAAAGTAATAGCGGTTCCACTTGGGGCATCCAACTTTTGGGTATGATGAATTTCCTCCATAGAAACTTTATACTGAGAAAGGCTCTTCATCATTTTTGCTAAATATTCATTGAGTTCAAAAAAGATATTTACTCCTAAACTATAGTTTGAAGCGTAGATAAAAGCACCTTTTTTGTGCTTACAAAGTTGCACGACATCCCCATAGTTATCCAGCCAACCGGTTGTTCCGGAAATTATGGGAGTGTTGTTCTCCAGACATTTTGTAATATTTCCATAGGCGGCATCTGGTGTGCTAAAATCAATGGCGACATCAACATTGGTAAAGTCAATTTTCTCAGTACCTAAGTCAATCTTGGCGGTAATTTCATGTCCTTTCTCAATGGCAAGGCGCTCAATCATTTTTCCCATTTTACCGTAGCCAAATAGTGCTATCTTCATCCTTACAAATTTATTTCTCTATTACAATTCAGTTGTAATTTGCCATTTAACATCATGATTAAAATTTTATGGTTAATGCCATTCCGTACGTTGGATCGTTCGTGACGGAATTAAGGTCAAGAAAAGGTTCAAAATCAAAAGCTAATTCATCATCAATATTAAATTGCTTTAGGTGGGCATCCACATTGGCATCTATAATATTAAGGGCATATGCAGCAATGGCAACCACCAACCATAGATCACGGTCTCGTTGAAAACGTTCTTGCTGATTTTCTAAATCGTCCAAATCCAAATCCGGTGGAGCTCCAGAAGCATTGTCTCCATTAAGGTCATAAAACTCGTCATCTGTATATCCAGCCTGCCTCCTTTTAAAGGCGGTTCTGAACCGTTGGTAATTATCATTGTTCCAGGTATAGGCATAAATACTGCCTCCAATTGCCCCATATACGAGCGGTACTTTCCAATACCTTTTATTATAGATTTGACCTAGTCCAGGAAAAACTGCCGAATAGAAGGCGGCTTTACTTGGGGCCAAAGGATTTATATTTCTTTTCTTTTTTTGGGAAATTGAATCCTCTATGACCAAGACATCGGTACTTAATGAATTGGAAAGGCTGTCTACTTCTTTATTTTCTAGCACATCTTCTTCCTCTTGCGAATATGCTGAAAGAGCCAGAAAAAATAGTATAGAAGATATAGCTAGGAGTTTATGCACCCGTAATTAACTTTTTAATACGCTCAAATTCTTCCTTAGAATTAAAAGGTATGGAAATACTTCCTTTGGACTTTCCCGAAGTTTTAACATTGACACCTACGGATAAATGCTCTGCAATCTCTTTTACTCCCGATTTTATATATACTGGTGCTTCGTTTTTGGATGAAGTTTTACTGGGCGGCTTGGAAGTATCTTTCTGGTGATAGGTTTTAACGGCATTTTCCGTATCCCTAACCGAAAGGTTTTGACCCACTATCTTTTCATACAGTGAAATCTGGTCCTGCCGGTTATCGATATTTACTAAAGCTCTACCATGTCCCATACTTAAAAAACCATCGCGCATACCGGTTTGTATAATAGGGTCTAATTTTAGTAGTCTTAGGTAGTTCGCAATGGTCGAACGCTTTTTTCCAACACGATCACTAAGTTTCTCTTGGGTCAAATTTATCTCATCGATCAGCCTTTGGTAAGAAAGGGCTATTTCTATGGGGTCCAAATCTTGCCGCTGAATATTCTCCACCAAGGCCATTTCCAGTGACTCTTGGTCATTGGCAATACGTATATAGGCAGGAATAGTTTCCAAACCGACAAGTTTAGAGGCCCTAAACCTTCTCTCTCCGGAGACTAACTGATATTTATTGAAACCAAGTTTTCTTACCGTTATTGGTTGTATAACACCCAACTCCCTAATGGAGGTTGCGAGTTCCTGTAGTGTTTCGTCGTTGAAATTGGAACGGGGTTGAAATGGATTAACCTCAATATGTTCCAAATCCAATTCAATGATGTTTCCTACAACCTTATCGGCATTTTTATCCGTTGCAGATTGAATGTCATTATCGGGATCTTTCAATAAAGCTGAAAGACCTCTCCCCAAAGCTTGTTTTTTTACTGCTTTTGCCATCTTATACTGTCTGCTTATTTTTCTTTACTACCTCATTGGCTAGATTAAGATAGTTGGTAGCACCTTTGCTGGAGGCATCATATTTAATAATGCTTTCTCCATAACTAGGGGCTTCACTAAGTCTAACATTGCGCTGAATAATGGTTTCAAAGACCATATCCCCAAAATGTTTCTTAACTTCTTCCACTACTTGATTGGACAAGCGTAATCTGGAATCGTACATCGTTAATAGCATACCTTCGATATCCAATTGTGGATTATGGATTCTCTGAACGCTTTTAATGGTATTTAAAAGTTTACCCAAGCCTTCCAGGGCGAAGTATTCGCACTGAATGGGTATAATTACGGAATCCGCAGCGGTTAAGGCATTTAGCGTCAAAAGGCCTAAGGATGGTGCGCAGTCTATAAGAATATAGTCGTAATCATCCTTAAGTTCTATGATGGCTTTTTTCATCATATATTCCCTTTCTTCCTTATCAACCAATTCAATCTCAATAGCCACTAAGTCGATATGGGCTGGTATTAAATCTACATTAGGAGAAGTTGTAGGGATTACAGCTTCTTTAGCGGTTTTGGTATGTTCCAGTAGTTGGTAGGTTCCCAATTCAACACTTTCCACATCAATACCTAGTCCAGATGTTGCGTTCGCCTGGGGGTCGGCATCAATCAGTAAAACTTTCTTTTCCAGCACACCTAGCGAGGCAGCCAGATTAACCGTAGTTGTAGTCTTACCAACACCACCTTTCTGATTTGCAATAGCAATTATCTTGCCCATATTCAAAGTAAGTTAGGGTGTAAAAATACGATTATTTGTGGGGCTGTTAAAAGGATTTTGTTAACACTAGGTGAATAACCAAAAGCTTTTCATTAAAATAGCGTTAAAGTTTTATATATCAAAACTTTAGAATGAAAATGATAAAGGGGGTGGAAACTTAGTTTTGAGGACAGTTATTCGTTTTTTTTCTTCAATTTGAGACTATCCTCATATTCTATTAGGTAAATTTCCTCATTTTTTTTCTTTAGGTAATATTCCTCACGGGCAAATTTTTCCAACTCGTCTTCGTCGGATAATTTTTCGATTACCTCCTTGTCCTTGGCAATTTCCTTTTTTAGAAATTCCTGAGTTTTTTCCAGTTTATTGATTTCTCGCTTAAGTTCTAAATGAATCAATAAGGAGTTGGTATCGAAGAAGACCATCCATATTACAAAAACGGTGAGAACCAATACATAAATATTGGTCAGTACCTTAAACCACTTTTTCTTTTTAAGTTCCTTGAATCCCATTAAGCTTCTGCCAGTTTTTCATTAATAATGCTTCTTACAATTTCAACGGCAACTGTGTTGTATTTATTATTGGGAATGATAATATCGGCATACTCCTTTGTGGGTTCAATGAACTGATCGTGCATAGGTTTTATTACACGCTGATATTTATCCAAGGTTTCATCCAAGTTCCAACCTCTTTCGTTTACATCTCTTTTTAGTCTCCTTATCAGACGTTCGTCCGTATCCGCATGCACAAAAATTTTAATATCGCACATATTTCTTATTTCTGCATTGGTCAAAATAAGAATTCCCTCGACGATCATAACCTTTCTCGGGTGGGTAGGAACTGTCTTTTCTGTTCTATTACACTCTAAAAAAGAATATACGGGTTGTTCTATGGATTCACCGGATTTTAAAGTTTTTAAATGTTTTTCCAATAGTTTAAAATCTATGGAGTTTGGGTGGTCGAAATTTGTCTTTCGTCTTTCCTCCAAAGAAAGATGAGATAGGTCATTGTAATAGGAATCTTGTGAAATTACCCCAACTTCTTCATTCGGTAACTCATTAATGATTTGATTTACCACTGTGGTTTTACCACAGCCGGTACCTCCTGCAATTCCTATGATCAACATATTCGAAAAAATATTTAGATCAAAAATACATATTTGAACATCAAAATTGGCCAAAACTTAAAATTGAAGATTAGATAACGTTCCTTCTGGCTTTAAGCTTTATTTTTGCACCATGCAGAATGAAAATGTAAAACCTAATTTCGAGTTTGTCGCTTTAATGGCCTCATTAATGTCTATTGTCGCTTTAACGATAGATGCTTTGATACCGGCTATTTCAGATATTGGAATTGCCATAAATAGCTTGGACCCAACTCAGAACCAGTTGCTGATTATCATGATTTTTTTGGGTCTTGGGGTAGGACAACTTTTCTTTGGCCCGATATCCGACAGTTTGGGAAGAAAGCCAATCGTTTATATGGGTTTTGTAGTGTTTGCAATTGCCAGCGTCATATGTCTATTGGCTCCTAATTTGGAAATAATGATTATTGGTAGAATTCTTCAAGGGGTAGGGCTTTCGGCTCCTAGGACCATAAGTATTTCTATTATAAGGGATACGTATCGGGGAGATTACATGGCAAAAATAATGTCCTTTGTCACCGCCTTTTTTATCCTAATACCTGTAGTAGCGCCAGCTTTTGGCAAGGCAATTATGAGTTTTTCCGGATGGGAAGGTATTTTTTATGCCCAATTATTTTTTGCTTTGGTCGTTTGTATCTGGTTCTACAAAAGACAGGAGGAAACCTTAAAACCAGAATATAAGGTAGCTTTTAAAGCATCCGTATTCATTGAAGGAACTAAAGAGATATTTAGATACAGGGAAACCGTTTCATGTACAATAATTTCAGGGTTGATAACAGGTTCCTTTTTGGTTTATTTGAGTTCTGCGCAACATGTTTTTGAAGAGCTGTACGGACTTGCTGACAGCTTTACTTTAATTTTTGCTGGACTGGCTATTTCCATTGGTCTTTCTACCTTGATGAATGGTACTCTGGTACTTCGTTTTGGTATGAGAAACCTTTCATTTGTAGCACTTTCAACATATACGGCAATCGCGTTATTATATAGCGCGTTATTCTGGAACAGTCCTGATCCTAGTGTTCCTGTTTTACTCAGTTTTCTTTCGGTACTATTTTTATGTTTAGGTTTTATTTGGGGTAATATGCGATCCATTGCCATGGAGCCTATTGGTCATATCGCTGGGATTGGTGCCGCAATAACAGGTTTCGTTTCCACCGTATTGTCGATACCTATTTCCATATTTATTGGAAAATATATTACAGATTCTGTATGGGCCTTGTTCGCAGGTCTCGGGGTTTGTGGGTTACTTTCAGTGGCCCTGTTCATAGCATTTAAAACAAGACCACTCTTTGCCAGTAACCGGGCATATCAATAAATTTAAAGGGCATTGTCCATTATCTCCTGAACAATTTCAGGATTTAATAGGGTGCTGGTATCCCCAAGATTTGAAGTATCGTTACTTGCTATTTTCCGTAGTATCCTCCGCATGATTTTACCACTTCGTGTTTTCGGTAATCCTGATACAAATTGAATTTTGTCGAGTTTTGCAATGGGTCCAATCTGCTCTGTAATCTGTTGATTGATTTCCTTTCTTAGATTGTTCTTGTCCCTACCTTCACCAGTTTCTTTCAGGATTACGTATCCATAGAGGGCATTTCCCTTTACATCGTGAGGGAAACCAACAATAGCAGATTCTGCCACAGCAGGATGCTCATTTATGGAATCCTCGATGGGAGCGGTTCCCAAGTTATGTCCAGAAACGATGATTACATCATCCACCCTTCCTGTAATACGGTAATAGCCTACGGCATCCCTTAATGCACCATCGCCCGTAAAATACATATTCTCATAGGCCGTAAAGTAGGTGTCTCTATACCTTTCATGATTTCCCCAAATAGTTCTGGCTATGGAAGGCCAAGGAAATTTTATGCATAATCTACCTTCCACTTGGTTGCCTTTAATTTCCTCAGCATTTTCGTCCATCAGCGCCGGTTGAATACCAATGAAAGGTAAAGTTGCGTATGTTGGGGTCGTTGGAGTAACATAGGGTATAGGGCTTATCATAATACCGCCTGTTTCGGTTTGCCACCAAGTATCTACGATAGGACTGTTTTTTTTACCTACATTATTGTTATACCAATGCCAAGCTTCTTCGTTGATAGGTTCTCCAACCGAGCCTAGGACTTTAAGGCTGGATAAATCATACTTTTCAACGAACTCCAAGTTCTCTTTGGCCAAAGCTCTTATGGCCGTTGGTGCTGTATAAAATTGGGTCACTTTATGTTTTTGGACGACTTCCCAAAAGCGCCCATAATCAGGGTAGGAGGGAACACCTTCGAACATAACCGTGGTTGCTCCATTAGCTAGTGGACCATAAACAATATAGGAGTGACCCGTAATCCACCCAATATCTGCAGTACACCAATACACATCGTGCTCTCTATATTGAAATATATTTTTGAAGGTATATGCCGTATAGACCATATATCCCGCAGTGGTATGTACCATGCCTTTTGGTCTGCCCGTTGAGCCGGAAGTATAAAGAATAAATAACGGGTCCTCTGCATCCATAATTTCGGCTACATTATCTCCATAAGCCTCGTCCAATAAAGGTTGCAACCAATGATCTCTATCGGGAACCATTTCAATGGTACTATTGATTCTTTTGGCTACCAAAACATTTTCAATTCCAGGGCAAGCTTCAAGTGCTTTATCCACAATCCCCTTTAAATCTATGGTTTTGGACCCTCTATAGGAACCATCGGAGGTAATGGCTAATTTACAATCAGAATCGTTTATTCGTGTAGCCAGAGCATTGGAAGAAAAACCAGCGAAGACCACCGAATGAATTGCCCCAATACGGGCACAGGCCAATACGGAAATTGCCAATTCCGGGATCATGGGCAAATAGATACAAACGCGATCTCCTTTTTTGATTCCTTTTTCCAAAAGTACATTGGCCATTTTACACACACGTTCATGTAATTGTCTGTAGGTAATATACTCTGCCTCTTCCTTTGGGTCGTTCGGTTCAAAAATAATAGCCGTTTTATTTCCCCGTGTAGGTATATGCCTATCCAGACAATTTTCGGTGATGTTCAATTGGGCACCTTCAAACCACTTAATTTCAGGTTTGGAAAAATCCCAACTCAATACATTATCCCATCTTTTTCGCCATACAAAATGCTCCTCGGCTATTTCTTCCCAAAAGGCTTCTGGATTTCGTACCGACTTTCTATAGACTTGATAATATTCCTCTAAATGTTTGATGTGATAGTTACTCATTTCTAAATTCTGATTTCAACTAAAATAATAAATAATTAATGATCTGTTGCTTCACCTGCTCCGCTTGGTATTCTAATATCTTCTACTATTTCTTGCACATTTTCTGGTGGCGGTGGGGTGAATTTCATAATCGTAATGGAGACTAAAAAGTTGACCACCATGGCAATACTTCCAAATCCTTCTGGAGATATCCCAAACCACCAATCCTCCGATGTACCTCCCCCGAACCAGTCAAATTTAAATTTTGTCATATAAAATAACATTAAAAGAGTACCTACGACCATTCCGGCGATAGCACCTTCCTTGTTCATTTTTTTATAAAAAATACCCAGTACGATAGCCGGAAAAAATGAAGCAGCGGCAAGACCAAAAGCCAAGGCTACCACTGCGGCAACAAAGCCCGGGGGATTAATTCCGAAGTACCCAGCGATTACGACAGCTACGGTAGCCGCCATACGAGCTGCCCATAATTCTCCTTTATCGGAAATATTCGGTTTAAATACTTTTTTAATAAGATCATGGGATACGGAGGCCGAAATAACCAGTAATAATCCGGCGGCAGTTGACAAGGCAGCGGCTAAACCACCTGCAGCTACTAAAGCTATTACCCACGGTGGTAAATTTGCAATTTCTGGATTGGCCAATACCATAATGTCTCGATCCACGATTAACTCATTTTTATTGGCATCGGCAACATATTGGATTTTACCGTCCTTATTCTTGTCCTCAAATGTTAGCAATCCAGTGGTTTCCCAATTCGTAAACCAAGCCGGCATTTCACTGTATTCTTTTTCACTCACAGTTTTAATCATATTGGTCCTTGCAAAAACCGATACTGCGGGCGCTGTGGTATAAAGAATGGCAATAAGTAACAATGCCAAACCGGCAGATTTTCTGGCGTCCTTTACTCTTTTCACGGTAAAGAAACGCACGATAACGTGGGGTAAGCCGGCCGTACCTACCATCAAGGCCAAAGTAATGGCAAAAACATCTGCGATTGATTTTGTGCCATCTGTATAGGCGTTAAAACCTAATTCGGTTGAAAGTCCGTCCAATTTATCCAGTAAAAAGGTAGCTGAACCATCCGATAGTTTGGACCCCATACCCAATTGAGGAATTGGATTACCCGTCATCTGAATCGAAATAAAAATGGCCGGTACCATAAAGGCAAATATGAGGACGCAGTATTGAGCCACTTGCGTGTAGGTTATACCTTTCATTCCTCCTAGAACTGCATAAAATAGCACGATTATCATCCCAATTATTACACCTGTATTTATATCGACCTCCAAGAATCTGGAAAACACTACGCCAACCCCTCGCATTTGACCCGCTACATAAGTAAAAGAAACGATAAGTGCACAAATCACCGCAACAATCCTTGCCGTTTTGGAGTAATAGCGATCTCCAATAAAATCAGGGACCGTAAACTTTCCGAACTTCCTGAGATACGGCGCCAATAATAATGCTAAAAGTACATAACCGCCAGTCCATCCCATTAGGTAAACGGAGCCATCATATCCAGCAAAAGCTATAATACCCGCCATAGAGATAAAAGAGGCAGCCGACATCCAGTCTGCTGCAGTGGCCATTCCATTGGCCAGAGGGGAAACACCACCTCCTGCAACATAGAAGTCCTTGGTGGAGCCGGCTCGTGACCAAATTGCTATCCCTATATATAAGGCGAAAGTTATTCCTACTAATAGATACGTCCAGATTTGAACACTCATAATTTTGTGGTTTGATCGGTTGACCTAAATATGGATTTTTACTTTATTGAATGATTTAACTTATTCATTATAACCATATTTTTTGTCCAACTTATTCATAAGGTGAACATAAACGAAAATAAGTATCACGAATACATAAATTGAACCCTGTTGTGCAAACCAAAAGCCGAGTTTAAAACCACCTATTTTAATAGAGTCAAGTGCATTTTTGAACAGAATTCCTGCCCCATAGGATACCAGAAACCAAATGGTTAATAGAATAAATAGATACTTAACGTTTTCTTTCCAGTAAGCAGTAGCCTTCTTTTGTTTGTCCGACATTTTTAGGAATTATCTAATTTGCATAGAAATTTAGTGAAAATACTTTAGTTAGGTAAGAAAATAACACCACTTGAGGAATCTCTTTTAGCACCTGTTACCGTTTTAAGCACATTGATTTCCCTTTCAGACCTTAGTACTCCCATAAATGCAAAAACGAGTGCCTCCTTAAATTCTATTAATATCTTTTCTGGAACTACCACTTCAATTTTAGAATCCAATTTTTGTTTTAAAGTTTCAATAAGAAAAGTATTTAGGGCCCCTCCTCCGGTGACGAATAATTTTTGATGGTTTTTATTAGCATTCAAGGCCACTTGTTGGGCAATTTTTTCACAGATGTGATGTACTGAGGTGTGGAGTAGATTTTCGGTGCTATCCTTGGTTACATCTACGATGGGCACCACCTCCTCCAAAAACCACTCATACCCTATGGATTTAGGGTGAGGAAGTAGGTAATAGGATAAATCGTTCAATTTTTTTAACATCTTTGGATTAATAGTGCCCGATCTGGCAAGTGTTCCATTTTCATCGTAATCCAAATCTATTTTTCTGGTGATATAATTCAATATCATATTGGCAAGTCCTATATCATAGGCTATACGCCTTCCTTTCAATTCAAAAGAAATATTACTGATCCCACCTAGATTTAGACAAAAATCATATTCACCAAAAAGAAGGCGATCTCCTATGGGTACCAAGGGTGCGCCTTGACCACCCAAGGCCAAATCGTTGCTTCTAAAATCGGATATGACAGTTTTTTTTGAAGCATTGGCCAAATGTTGCCCACAACCCAATTGAAAGGTAACTCCTAGCTCTGGTCTATGATGAGAGGTATGTCCGTGGCTTGCAATAAAATCTACCTCCAAATTAGTTTCAGAAATAAAATTCAATGCTTGTTCTCCAAGCCAGGTACCGTAATTATTATGAAGTTGAATTAGTTTTTCCGCAGATAAATGAATAGCGTCTTTGAGTTCCTTTTGCATTTCTGAGCTATAGGAAATACTTTTTGTGTTCTTAATTTCGAACTCCCATTTGTTTTTTTTGTTCCAGAAATGACAATACGCAAGGTCGAGTCCATCCAGGGAGGTTCCCGACATCATTCCAATTATTTTATATGTTTTCATTTTATTCCAATTAGGACTTAGGTTAAATGAATCAATTTTAAATTTTTATATTAAAGAAACCGGTAATTCCCCTTTTGCCTTAATCCTTCCCTGAAAATGATTAGCGGCAACATCTTGAAACTCCTTAAAATCTTGATACACAATTACAGTGGCAAGTGATTTATCGGTCTCAAAGAGTTTAAGTGCATATGGGTTTCCAAAATGGTATAGCACTACGTTTTTAGATGAAATCATGTTATTGATAAATTCGATTTCCTTATCCAAAAAACCAAAATTGCTGGCTGGTTTTACTTTAGGTGGGGTAAGTAATAACAAGATATTTTGTTCTTCCTGTATTTCCTTTTCAGCAGTTTTTAGGAACTCAAGAATTTCAATTGCGTTTTGATTAACATCTTTTCGTTCAAGGGTAAGTGTACAAAATGAAGTGTTACTAAATTTTTCAATGGTATTTTCTTTTCCGTGGTATAATGTTATACTTTCCTCTGCTATATTCCTGTTCAATTTAGAATGACCGTAGCGCTCCCCAAGCTTATTTAGTATAGGATTTTTAATGGCCTTGCGTTTCAAATTCCAAACCCTGGAAAAAGTTTCCTCAATTTGTTGCGTAGAGCTGTTCTTGGTAATGCTTTGGATACCTTCTTTTACATGCTCTGAAAAACATAAAACATCATTCCCGGCATCATAGGCCAACCATTCCAATTCGCCCGGTACAGGGTAGTCTTTCGATACGGCATGCATGTTTAAGGCGTCTGAAATAACAACACCTGTATATCTCATTTCCTCTCTTAAAAATCCCGTTATTATTTCCTTTGAAATACTTGCCGGAGTTTCATTTCCATTGGCCAAAGCAGGAATGGAAAGATGACCCACCATTACTGAATCTACTCCTTCTTCAATAATTTTTTGATAAGGGTAGAGTTCATTTTGGAGCAGTTCTTCTTTAGACTTGTTGATTATCGGAATTCCCAGATGTGAATCCACAGCGGTATCTCCATGACCGGGAAAATGTTTAATACTGGTTAAAACTCCTAAACTTTCGGTCCCTCTGATAAATGCCGCCGCTTTGGTATAGACCTGCTCCCTATTATCACCGAACGATCGGTACCCAATAACGGGGTTATTTGGGTTGTTGTTAATATCAACGACGGGTGCTAAATTCCAATGAATACCTGCACTAATGCAATCTCTAGCAATATTTCTTCCAACCTCGTAGATTAGTTCATCATCATCATTCACTATTGCACCCAGTGTTATTGCATACGGATATTGGGGGGTATTTTCAATACGCATGGCCAATCCCCATTCAGCATCAATGGCAATTAATAATGGATATTTCGAGGCCGCTTGATATCTTTTTATTAAGCCTTTAAGGGTTTTTAAACTCGCTTCATTTCTAACAACCTTTTTTTTGCCTTCAAAATTGGTCGCAGCGCTGGCTCTGGAATGAAAGAAACAAATACCGCCGATTCCATGTTTTTTGATCAATGTCTCCAAGGCCTTAATTTCTTCCTCAGTATCATTGATGAATGCCGCAGGCATAAAAAACTGACCTATTTTTTCAATGGTGCTCAATTCAGTTTTAGCAATATCCAAAGGCGGAATTTTATTCATATCAGGTATTGGTTTTTTTACCAAATTCAGGAGGATAGCTAATATATTTTAATAGGAACAATGCGGGTAAAGCTGCAATTACGACCCAGATAAAGAAACCATCATAGCCCAACCATTGTTGCATATACCCACTTATCATTCCAGGTAACATCATCCCTAAGGCCATAAATCCAGTGGCAATGGCATAATGACTGGTTTTGGATTTTCCCTCGGCTATATAAATTAAATACATTAAAAACGCAGCAAATCCAAACCCATATCCAAACTTCTCGAACATCACTGTTGCGGCTACTGGAACCACATGGGTTGTTTTGGTAATGGCCAATATAGCGTACAAGATATTAGGAAGATTTAGGGAAAGTACCATTGGAAGCATCCATTTTTTTAATCCGTCCCTTGAAATTAAGATACCGCCTAAAATACCACCGACCGATAGCATGATTACACCGGCTGTACCAAAAATGGTACCGATAAGTTCTGTTGAGTAGCCCAACCCACCTTTCTCTGTACTATCAAGCATAAATGGAGCAGCCATTTTAACCAATTGAGATTCTCCCAAACGGAATGTCAAAATGAAGGCCAAAGCAATACCTATATTTTTCTTTTGAAAAAAGGAAGCGAAAACTTCTAAAAAGCCTTTTGGTTTTTCCTGATTTTCGCTCTGTACAGATTCGTATTTAGGAGCGACCAGGAAATTTGAAATTGTTAGTAACAACATTAATACTGCAGTAGCTATCATTGTGATGCTCCATGCCTTGGAATTATCACCATACTTGTTTTCAAGAAAACCTGCCATAATAACAATTAACCCTTCACCGGTGACCATGGCCAACCGATAAAAGGTGCTTCGCATACCCACAAAAAACGATTGTTTTTTTTCCGTTAGTCCAATCATGTAATAACCATCAGAGGCAATATCATTCGTGGCAGAGGCAAAGGCTGCCATCCAAAAACAAGCTAATGTGGTGATAAAAAACATATTGGTAGATATGCTAAGGCCAACTCCAAACAGAGCTATGGAAATAATCAATTGCATAATAAGGAACCATTTTCGCTTGGTGCCCTTTAGGTCCACAAATGGGCTCCAAAGTGGTTTTAGTACCCAGGGTAAATACAACCAACTCGTGTAAAGACCTATATCGGTATTACTTACCCCTAATTTTTTATACATGATAACAGAAACGGTAACCACTAATACGTAAGGTAGACCTTGAGTAAAATATAATAACGGGACCCATCCCCAGGCACCTTTATCTTTTTGTACCATACCCACTAATTTTCTTTAAATTTATAATTGTAGGTTCAGATTCCCTACCGAAATGGTCCAAAAAAGTTATCGCAAAATAATTGCGCTTCACTATTTTTTCAGGAATTAATATCGTAGTGGAATCGGGAGCTATGAATATTTTATCCTGTAGATGCTTGAGTTTTAATTCTGGACTTAATTTTTTACCAGATTTGTAAATAAGGGCAAATTGAAATCTATCGTGTTTATTAAGAGTCAATTGAATGGCGTTCTTGGTCTGCACCTTCCCAATGATATTTATTTTTTCCAATGGGGCATCAACAATAGGTGAGGTTGGTGTTAAAGCTGGCCATTTGTAATATTTCCTTTTTAAATAAGAAACGACATCGGAATTGTTTTCCATAAGCGACCTAGCGCTGAAAACGATATTTCCAGAAATTTCTGGAGTAAGGCGTGCCAACCTAAATTGATTAGGTAGTTCTTTTTTATTATCCCAAGCACTATCGCTGTTGTTTCTAACTTTGTATGCACCGTTGCCAATATAGATGTTGGTATTGCTACTGCTACTGTTTTTGGCCCACCAATCCACCAATATTTTATGTGATGCAACGGGAAAGTCCATACTCCAATATATCTGAGGTGCCAGATAATCCAACCAACCATTTTCCATCCAAATAAGGGGGTCGGCATAAAGATTTTCAAACGTTGTCTGTCCTGCTTTGGTGTAGGAACCTCTTGGGTCCGTAGCATTATTTTTCCAAACTCCGAACGGGCTAACCCCAAATTGAACTGTTGGTTTTGCTTTTTTTATTGCGGTATGACTTTTATTTATTAGGCTATCTACATTGCTTCTTCTCCAATCGGCCAAAGACTGTCGAGGTTTGGCGCAATTATAAAAGGTAATACTATCGTTGAAGACTTCGCCTTGAATAGTATAAGGATAGAAATAATCATCAAAATGCACGCCATCGATATTATACTTATCAGTGAGTTCTTCAACGATGGAGGTGATTTTGTTTTGTACTTCCGGTAGGCCCGGATTATAGTAATATTTACTTCCATATTGAACCATCCAATCTGGATGGACATTAAAATCATGGTTATCGCTGAGTATTTCGGTATTTAAATCGAATGTAGCCCGATAGGGGTTTAACCAAGCATGGAATTCCATTCCCCTTTGGTGCGCTTCTTGAATCATCCACTCTAAGGGGTCTTCATTCCACTTGTTGTTTTCACCTTCTTTACCTGTTAAGAATCTGGACCATGGTGCGTGTTCGGATTTGTAAAATGCGTCCCCAGCAGCCCGTACTTGTACAATCACAGCGTTGTATTTCAAGTCATGATAGAAATCAAGAATTTTAAGATAGTCCTTTTTTTGCTTTTCAACGGAATCCAGCCCGTTTTTAGGCCAATCTATATTGACCACAGTAGCAATCCAAACGCCCCTAAATTCAGTTTTGGGTTGCGGTATGTTGGATTTGAAAATACCACAGGAATTAAGGAATAAAAGGAGGATAACTCCCAAAAATTTTCTTGGCATAATAAAAAATAAAGGCCTATTTAATTCGAAAATAGGCCTTTTTGAAAGGTTCTAAAACTTATGTCTCACAAAAGCTTCCATGGCGGCATAGGAAGATAACCCCAAGGCCTTATATTTATTCGCCGTATCCCTATTTCGTTCCTCCGCTCTCATCCAGAACTCTCTAGAATCGTCTCCTTGGAACATTACACCGTCCTTTTGAGATTGATGACAGAAGATGGCATTTCTTTTCTTAAGTACTTGACCTGGACTCATAGGGACACACATTTCTATTTCATTAATATCCCATTCGTGCCAAGCTCCCCGGTATAACCAAAGCCAACAGTCGTTTATAAACGGTTCTGACTTCAAACGCTTTAAAGATTCGAAAACGGCATCCAAACACACTTTATGCGTCCCGTGCGGATCGGCCAGATCACCTGCAGCGTATATTTGATGAGGTTTTATTTGTTTAATTATGTCCGTCATCAATGCGATATCTTCTTCCGAAAGGTTATTCTTTTTTATAGTTCCCGTTTCATAGAACGGTAAATCCAAAAAATGGACATTTGCATCCTTTAATCCTATAAACCTGGTAGCCGCATAGGATTCCGATCTGCGAATATCCCCCTTAAGTTTTCGTAGCTCAGGGGAATCTACTTGACTATCGCTATTTTGCGTGATGGAGTTTATAATTTTTTGTGCCTTATCCGAAGGATTTAAATTCATGGAGATTTCCGCAAATTTTCGCGCATCGGCATCTGAAACAGCTATGTTACCCGAAGTTTGATACACCACGTGCACCTCATGACCTTGTTCCACAAGCCTATCAAATGTACCTCCCATCGATATGACATCATCATCTGGGTGGGGACTAAAAATGATAACTCTTTTTTTGGCAGGTTCAGCTCTCTCTGGCCTGTTTGTGTCATCTGCATTGGGTTTACCTCCTGGCCATCCTGTAATGGTGTGTTGTAATTTGTTAAAGATTTGAATGTTTAAGTCATATGAATCCTCCTTGGAAAGCAAATCTGCCATACCATTGTCATTGTAATCCTTATCGGTTAAACTTAGTACGGTTTTACCAGTTTCCTCACAGAGCCAAATAATTGCTTTAGCCTTTAATTCCTCGGTCCACTCACATGCATCTACTAACCAAGGTGTTTTGTTTTTTGTAAGTTCTGAAGCCGCACCAGTGTCCAAAATAAAGGTACAATTAGCGTGATTTTGTAGGTAAGTGGCGGGTACATGGGAAGAAATGTCGCCCTCTATTGTTTTTTTTATGATTTCCGCCTTGTTCTCACCCCAACCTAGTAACACTATCCTTCGAGCTTTTCTGACGGTAGAAATCCCCATAGTTATAGCCTTCCTTGGCACATTTGCAATTCCTAAAAAGGAAGGAGCGGCATCCACTCTAGTTATATGGTCTAATGTAATTACTCTAGTTCCAGAATTGTAATGCGACCCGGGTTCATTAAAACCGATATGCCCAGTTCTACCGATACCTAGCAATTGAAAATCCAATCCTCCAAAATCTTTTATTTTTTTCTCATAATCAATGCAATATGCAACGGTTTCATCTGGTGAAACCGTACCATCGGGTATATGGACATTTTCCGGGTCTATATCTATATGATTAAACAGGTGCTCATGCATAAAGTAATGATAGCTTTGGATATTACTTTTTTCCATGGGCAAATATTCATCCAAATTAAAGGTTACCACGTTTTGAAAACTAAGCCCTTCCTCATTGTGCATTCTCACCAATTCTTCGTACACGCGAATAGGAGAGGAGCCTGTGGCCAAACCTAATACACAGGTTCTATTTTGATTTTGCTTTTTTCGTATCAGTTCGGCAATTTCTTCCGCTACTCGAATGGATGCCTCATTGGAGTCGGAGAAAATTACATTATGGATTTTTTCAAAACGGGTCTCTTCAAATTGACCAATAGGTTTGTGGCTTATGTCTGTTTTCTTTTTTACAATGGTGGTCTTCATACTGTGTGATAATTTGATATTTAAAATCATGCAAATATAGGCATAAAAATCATAATTTGCAGTTTTTTGCTATTTTTTAATGCAGTTTTTTGCGTTTATAAATATATTTTAGATTAAAAAGTCTATATAACGGTATAAAACGGCAAATATAAAATTTTGATTATCTTTGCCGAATTATCCTATTTAATGAAGTATTATGTTGAAGGAAGAGCGTCAGCAAACAATTTTAAGCGAGGTAGAACTACACAATAGAATATTGTTAACGGATATCGCTGAAACTTTAGATGTTTCCATAGATACCATCCGTAGGGATGTAAAGGAATTAGATGCTGAAAAAAAACTAAAAAAGGTACATGGAGGCGCTATTTCCTTGGGCTTTACGAATAGTAATAGTAGAAACAACCATATTTATGCGTTAAACGATAAAATTGCTATAGCAAAGAAGGCCATTACCTTATTAAAAGATGGTGCTGTTATTTTTATCGACGGTGGAACTACATGTTTGGAATTGGTTCGGTTGATTCCAGATAACTTAAATTTAACCTGCTTTACAATAAGCTTGCCTGTGGCCATGGAATTATCCCATAAACCTAATGTTACGGTAATCTCCATTGGTGGACAAATTTCCAAAGAGGCACAAATTTCTATTGGTGCCAATGCAATTCATAATTTATCGGAAATTAAGGTGGACTATAGCTTCATTGGTACTGGTTATGTTGATGCGGTTTATGGGCTTACCGAGTTCGATTGGGATATTGTACAAGTAAAAAAAGCTGTTATACAGGCCGCGAAGAAAACAGTTTTACTATCTATTTCGGAAAAATTAAATTCGCAACATCGATTTAAAACTTGCGATATAAACTCAATTAACACCATGATTACTGAATTGGATCCCACGGATAGGGTTTTAGAAGTTTTTAGAAATCATGATATCAAAATCTTGTAAGAAGCTATGGATTTTAATAAAATAACGGAGACCCCATCTAATCATGATGACTTAGAACAATTGGATACGACTTCGATTCTTAAAAAAATGAACGAAGAGGACAGAAAGGTTGCCGATGCCGTGGCTTTGGTCATACCGCAGATAACCAAACTGGTAGATGGGCTATCGGAAAGATTCAAGAAAGGTGGACGTTTATTTTATATTGGAGCCGGTACCAGTGGTAGATTAGGCATTTTAGATGCCTCAGAAATACCCCCAACCTTTGGAATGTCCCATGAACGTGTAGTTGGTCTCATAGCCGGAGGCGATAAAGCCATTAGAAAGGCAGTGGAAAATGCGGAGGATAATACGGAACAAGCTTGGTTGGACCTTAATCAACATAATATCAATTCCAATGATGTTGTAGTAGGAATTGCGGCTTCGGGAACTACTCCTTACGTTATAGGTGGGCTAAAAATGGCGCAAAAACATCATATTTTGACCGCCTGTATCACAAACAATCCAAATTCTCCCATTACTGCAGTTTCGGACATACCTATTGAGGTAAATGTAGGACCAGAGTTTGTAACGGGCAGTACTAGAATGAAAAGTGGAACATCCCAAAAACTTGTCTTAAATATGATTTCAACTGCTCTCATGATCAAGATTGGCAGAATTAAGGGTAATAAAATGGTCAACATGCAACTTACCAATGAAAAATTGGTCGATCGGGGAACGCGGTATATTGTTGAAGGCCTTGGCGTGAGCTACGACAAAGCCGAACAATTGCTCAAAAAACACGGTTCCGTAAAAAAAGCCTTGGAATCCGGAATTTAAAACTGGATATAGCTTTAGTTTTTAGGTACTAACTTATAGATGCCTTTTCCTTCAACACCAACATAAATAAGACCATCAGGTCCTTGTTCTATTGAGCGAACCCGACCTTCACCATCTAACAATTTTTCTCTTTTTGTGACCTTTGTTCCATTTAGTTCCAAACGTTCCAAATATTGAAATGCCAATGAACCAACAAGTAGGCTACCTTTCCAATCTTTATATTTGTCCGTTGTAATATAGACCATTCCGCTTGGGGCGATAGAAGGTACCCAGTAATGAATAGGTTGTTCCATACCCTCCATTTTTGTCTTGTCGGTTATAGGACTACCACTATAGTTGATACCATAAGTAATTACAGGCCACCCATAATTGGCCCCTTTTTTAACAATGTTGATTTCATCGCCTCCCCGTGGTCCGTGTTCATTATCCCATACAGCTCCGGTTTCTGGGTTTACTATAAGACCTTGTGGATTCCTATGTCCATAACTATAAATAGCAGTTTTTGCATTGTTTCGTCCAACAAAAGGATTGTCTTCGGGGATTCTTCCATCGTCATAGAGCCTATATATTTTGCCGCCGTCTCTCGTTATATCCTGCGGATTTTCATCACGATTACCCCGTTCTCCAATTGAAAAATAGAGATATCCTTGCTTATCGAAAACGATTCTCGATCCAAAATGTTGGCCTTTGGTAGTATTGGGAACAGCTTTGTATAACACTTGATTTTCAACTAATTTGTCACCCTTAAGCTTAGCTCTCATGATTGCCGTATTACCTCCTTTTTCATCTCCGGCTGGAGAAGCATAAGATAAATAAATCCACCCATTATCTTTATAATTAGGGTGCAGTTCAACATCCAATAACCCACCTTGTCCACGTTGATATATTTCAGGTACATTAGAAATTTTAGCTTTTTTTCCATTAGAAAAATGGATTAAATCACCGTTTTTTTCGGTAATCAACATACTTCCATCCGGAAGGAATGTAAATCCCCATGGAATCTGTAGCTGATCGACAAACAGCTCAGCTGAAAAAGGGACTGTTTCTGGCGTAGAAACTTTATTTTCAGGGTTTTGCGCACAGGAATTATTTAGTAAAAAGGCAAAAAAACTCAAGAATAATACACTTTTTTTCATGTCTTTACGTTAGATATATATTATTTAATGAAGATAGATTTTTTAAGATAATACGAAGAATATAAGCAAAAATAATTACACCAAGGATTGATATTGACCCCAAATCAATATCCTTCTTACCAAACACTACTTAACCTATGCATCCATCACAACAGCGTAAATCGCTGTATGTAGTTCTGCTGATACTTTTATCGGTAGTAGGCTCTACGGCACTTGCGGATTCTAGCATTAATAAAATTTTTAGTGAGGTAACCCTTGCGGTGGAAAGAGTAGTTGAAAAAGCTATTTCCAAGGAGACTCTTGATTCAAAATCTAAATCCATTCCCTTTTCCACATTAGACTCAGAGGCAAGTACAATGACTGCCATGGCGCCCATGTTCACAACTATTATTCAAGGCGCCGACGAAGAAGTGGGATGTAGCAGTAATGGATTCACTGTCGCCCGTTTTAATCTTTGTGGTAGTAGTGATGATAGAATCATTAGTTTATCAGGAGGTCCATATTCATCCGTTTCTTGGCAAATATTAGGGGGTTCATGTTCACCGGATATAAATGAGGATTGTCCCAATACGGGTTCTTGTTATTCACAAGTAGCTACAGGACAAACATTCAATTTGGATGCTAGTACAGTGCCGGCTACGGTGGGTGCAGAATATCGTGTGGTCGCGGATGGCCAAATTTTCTATTTTAAAGTTAAAAAGAGTACAATAAGCCAAACATATGTCAAGGAAGATTATATATGTGATGTACCCGGTAGAATTCAAATTACTAATTTATCTAGTGCTTATGAATTCAGCATCAACAGTGGTAGTGGTTTTGGACCATGGCAGGGAGCTATTTTTTCGAATTTATTGCCCGGTACTTATATAGTAAAGGCTAGATTAAGGAATATACCTAATACTTGCGAATACCCTTATGAACCTATAGAAATTGTAGAAAGAAATTTAGATCTATCCGTAAATTTTACGGATATTTCCTGTTTTGGTGAAACGGGTACTATTACGGTAACTCCAACTCCGGGACTTGGACCTTATAAATATACTTTATTGAATAGCAGTGGTGTGGCTCAAGAATTTACGGCCTTTATACCTGATGAAACCTACACGTTTTCAGCCGTTGGTTCAGGAACCTACATTGCTCAGGTAGAAACTCAGCAATGTACTGGAGACCCACTGAACGGGATTGATCCGCCAAGAATTGACGTAGATACTTTTGGTAATCCGATTACAATTGGTTCTGGAATCAATGCCTTGGATGCTTCTACCGAAGTAAACAGTAGTTTTGGTTGCTCTACAATTTCAAATGTGGATATTACCGTAAACACAGAAGGCGGTTCTGCACCTTACTCGTTTACTGTAAATGGGGGTGCTGTACAGCCCTCTTACGGTAATCCATCAACGGATACGGGAACAACAACCTTTACGGTTACAGCGGCAGGCACTTATGACTTCATTATTACAGATAGCAACGGTTGTACCATAACTGCTTCCTCAAATGTGGAAAATCTATTACCACCAGATATTATAGCGACTGGAATAGATGGAACCTGTAGTAATGGCGGAGCCAAAATAGATTTTACAATTAATGATGCGAGAGGTTATAATCTTTCTTATAGGGTTGATTCTGGTAATCCCTGGGTTACTAACCCACAGATATCCGTTGCTGCCGGAACCTATAACAACATTGAGGTAAGATATCAACAGAGTGGATTCGAATGTACTATCACTTTGCCGTCGGTTACGGTAACTAATGTTGGGGTTATCAATGGTGCTGCGAACAAGATTTCTGACGTGACTTGTGACGGCGGTGGAGGAACAAATGGTGGTCAAATTGACTTTGTTGGCCCATTTTCAGGGGGGGCTGGGAGTGGATATGAATTTAGTATTGATGGAGTAAATTTTACAACCATAACCTCATATTCAAATCTTTCAGCCGGTACCTATACACCAATCATCCGCGATGGTGGAGGTTGTCGTTTAGAATTAACACCCATAGATATATTAGATGTTGACCCTCCAACGAACCTTGATTTTGCACAAAGCAATATAAGTTGTGCGGCAGGAACTTCGGATGTAACGTTAACACCTACGTCCAATGCTGCCATCGTTAATTATTCCATCATAAGTCCTGTTTCTATTGACAATGGTGGTAGTGACACTTTTATAGGATTAAGCACATCGACAACCTATATTTTCCAAATTACCGATGCAAACAATTGTACATATACCGAAGGCTTTAGTCCTGCCGTCATTAGTTCTATTCGGGCACGTGTAAAGTCGGGAGGAGATTTAAGGGTGTGCAATGGTGCATCGGATGGTACAGGAACTTTCATTATCGATGGTTTTGCCAATAATTACACCTATGAGATTAATGGAGGATTATTCTCAGGGGGACCTCAAAATGATGCCGAGGTCGACTTGCCTTTATCTGGAGTAGGAACCTATACCATTACGGTTACAGATGCCGATACGGGCTGTACAGATACGGCTTCTTTTGATATTGAGGACGCACCAGTTTTAGATATAAGTACAAGTAGTGTGACAGCAATGAGCTGTGCCAATGGGAACGTTGGTCGGGTTAGGGCTAATTTCACTGGCGGTTGGGGCGGAAATCAATATACGTTGGTACCACCATCTGGTCCTACAATTGGACCAAAATCAGGAAGAACGTTTAATAATCTTACGGTGGCCGGTACCTATACCTTAACTGCTGAAGATGCCGAAGGTTGTATTGATACTTTTACATTTGATCTTACGCCTATTGATGCTCCAGCATTAAGCTTGGATAATGCCGCTTCCGATTTTTGTTATATACCTGGGACAGGGGCCACGGCAGTAGTTACTTCTACAGCGGGAAGTGCGGCCATTGGAACACATGAGTACAGAATCAACGGTGGAACTTTACAACCCACAGGAACTTTCAGTAACCTAACTCCCGGTAATTATACGATAGAGGTGGTAGATGGAAATAATTGTAGTGACACCATTACTATAAACATAGCGCCACAGTTAAGAGTTAATACAACAGTTGTCACAGAAATACCATGTGGTGGTGCTCCAGGACAGATTCGTGTTCAAGTCTCTGGAGGCTATGCTTCTGGAACGGGATTATACGAAGTTAGTTCTGATAATGGAGTAACATTTAGTGCTCCTGTTCCTTATTCATCGAGTACGTTCTTATATGATACTAATGTTGACGGAACCTATGTTTTTAGAATAACCGATAATAATACCACCAATACTGGGTGTGAAGCTACTTCTGCACCTTTAATATTAAATCCACCTGCAAATATTGCTGCGGCCTCGGTAACTACGAGACCTGTAAGTTGTGGAGCGCCTAATAATGGTGTTGCAACCATTATTCCAGATGCTACTAGTGGTGTGCCGCCTTATGAGGTTAATTTTAACGGTATGGGGTGGAGCTCGCAAACGGTTTATTCTGATTTGCCGGCAGGAACTTATCCTTATTTAGTAAGGGATGCAAGAGGTTGCGAAACGGCACCTGCCAATGCCGTGATTGGTACAGATGCAACCCTTCCACCAGATGCTACCGTAACCGAAGATCCTGCTATTTGTGACGGTAGTGGAACACTTAGTGGAGGTATTAATATAACGGGAGTTACCGATGGAACGGCCAATTTTGATTTCCGAATTGAGGATAATACAGGAACCGAGATCACTAGGCTAGAGAATCAATCCATTTTTCCAATAACGATAAGCGACGTAAACCTGGTACCTGGAGACTATACTGTGATTACTTTGGATGCCAATGGTTGTACAGATATTGACACGGTTACTATAACCTCCAATGAGGTAGTAATAACGCCTATTATGCCTCCTTTACCACCAACTTGCGATGACAGTGCATTTACCTACGCGGTAAGTGTTAGTGGAGGTTCTGGTTCCTATGAGATAAAGTTGGCGCAACAACCATCCTTTTACCCCTTAAACAATACTCCTGGAATTGATGATCATACTTTTAGTAATACTGCTGATGGTATTCAATATGGTATTGCCTATACCGTTGAAGTTAGGGATACGGTTACAGGCTGTATCTATGAGCAAGAAATTCCGCCTGTAGACGCGCCCTCTACTTTGGCCATTACGGCATCTTCCACTCCGGGAGCCTGCGATGTAAACAGGAATGGGGAAATCAGCTATCAGGTTACAGGATATACGATAGGTGATCAATTACGTATAGAATTGTTGAATAATGATGATAACACCACAACGGTAATTGTTCCATCCTTTACAACTACTGCTTTACCTTATAATAATACATATCCTGAACTCCCAGGTGATTATCAAATAATTGTGGTCAACGAAACGGATACTTGTAGGGATGCAGCCGCTGTTATTATTGACCAAAACCTGCCTGCCATTGATATTATTTCAGAAGTGCCTGCAAATTGTAATGCATTTGGTCAGATAACTGTTCAGGGTAGAGGCGGTTCTGGTGGTCCTTATGAATTTGCATTTGTAACTGATGGTTCTCCCGAACCTGTCTATCCTGCTGATTATGATACAGCTACCACTTTTGTGGCGCCAGCGGGCGATTATGACGTTTATGTCCGTGATGCTAGTGGTTGTATTTCTTTTGATATCGCTACGGTTATTCAATTAGATCCAGATTTGCCAGTACCTACTTTTACGGTTGTAAATCAATGTAATCCAAGTTCTACATCTTTTGATATAACCGTTTCCATGTCGAACGCTGTAAATACTCCGCGTTTTACTTTAGGAGGTGATGAACAGATACCAACAGATGACGGTACCAATTGGGTGTATACTTATACCGTAGCCAGTCCTGGAGATTATATAGTAGATGTTGTTGATGCCAATGGTTGTACAAGTCAGGGAACTGCTACTGTATATAACTTTTTATCCGCCACCGGTACCTTTTCCACGGACTCAACCTGTAATGATGCCGACGGGGAAATAACCATTGATACTTTTGGTGGGAGTGGTGATTTTGGCTTTATCCTATCCGGAACAGATTATACCGGAGCGGCCGTAGGTCCTATCACACAGGAAGACAATCCTGTATTTACCGGATTGGTTCCAGGATTATACGATGTTTTAGTAGTGGACAGAATAATGTTTGATGGTACGGATTTCTGTGAATATATCGTTAGTGATATTAACCTTAACCAGGCTGCGCAACCTGTCATTACTTCTGAAATAGCTACGGATATAACTTGTAGGGATAGTGATGATGGAACTATTGAGGTGGTCGTAGGACCCGCTAATCCCTTGGTTCCATTTACATCAGAGGATACACCGATTACCTATATACTTAATAATTTAACCACTTCATTGGAACAGGATCGCAATAATACCGGTGCATTTTCAGATTTGCCTGAAGGTGACTATCAAGTTCAGGTACTTACTCAGCGTGGATGCGAAGTATTGTCCGGTGTACATACCATAACAAACCCAGAAAACTTCAGTATCACGGCAGTTGCTCCTGATTTTGCATGTGAGCCCGGTGCAAATAGATATAGCTCCACAATCATAACGGTTAATGTGGTAGATCCGGGCACTATTGGTTCTGGATATCGATATAGTATAACGGGATTTTCTAACTATCAATCATCGAACACTTTCGAAATCGTAGATAATGGTTCCTCTCAAGATATTACGGTATATGCCATAGATGGAAATGGGTGTCAAACAACCTTTGATGTACCAACAATTAATCCACCAACTGATGTGGTCACATCTCTGAGTGTTGTTAGTCCTCTGGATTGTGCCAATGACGAGAGAGTTCGAATAGATGTGGTTGGAACTACGGATTTTACAATTGTGACCACTTCGGTAGTACCTGTAGCCAATGTTAATGTAAGTGGTTCATCGTTTGGGTTTGTAGATTTACCCGCAGCGGGAGACTATTTGTTTGAAATTACCGATAATACGGGTGGATGTACTTATCCATTGCCAGTACATACGGTAGCGGAACCAGAATTACCCACTGCTTTTATTACAGAAGCTAAGCCTGTGAGTTGTTTTGGTTTAGATGATGGAGAATTATTTATAGAGGTATCCGATTATGTAGGACAGTATACATACAATGTCTATATGGCCGATGATGTTACCAAGAGTACATTAATTGCAACGGGTAATTTTGATACCACTAATTATCCGGATATTAATGGTGAGGAAGCTCGGATTACTGGTCTACCAGGAGGTAACTTAATCGTAGAGGTTGTTTCAACAGATGTTCCCTTTTGTACGAATGATAGTAACGTGGCCAATATTAGAACACCTAATGGACCGTTGCAAGTAACCGCGGTTTCTATCGGAAATGTGGGCTGTAACAATGATTCTGGAGAAATAGAGGCTACAGGTAGTGGCGGATGGGATAATGCACCATATGAATATAGATTGTGGTTCAGTACGGATAACGGTAGTACGTATACAACTGAAATTGCGCCATTCTCAATCAATAACGAATTTACGGGCCTTGCTTTTGGATTTTACCGTGTTGAGGTCCAAGATACTGAGGGATGTCCAAGTACTTTCGATATTGAATTGGAAGAAGTTCCACAGATTGATGCAGGTATTAGACAACCACAAGGGTTGGATTGTCCCAATGGTAACAATGCTGTTCTTGAAGCATTTGACCCTTCCACAGGTGATGCAACATCGGCAATCGCCGGAGCAACGGGAGGATTCCCTGGTGCCGGTTATAACTATAGGTTGTTGTACTTGAATAGTAACGATAATACAGATATAGCATCTACAAGTGGATTACAAAATACACCAACCTTTATTGGTGCTAGTGGCGGATTTATAAGCGCAGGTTGGTATGCAATCGAGGTATCTTCAAGTTTTGATTGTCTATATGTAACAGAACCATATTTTGTTGATCCACCGCCACCTGTTGCACCATTGTTGGTACAAACAAGGGTGCCTGGTTGTGGAGGAGATGGTGAAATGCGCTTGTCCATACAAAATCCAGATCCTTCATTCACTTATGAATTTGCACCTGTAGAAAATGGTGTTGTAATAGGACCTTATCAACCTATGTCGGGTACCTCTGTTTTGGTTTCAGGTGTGCAAGGTATAACCTATCAATTCGATGTTAGAAAGACGAGTTTGGCTAGCACTTGTTTAGCTGTGCGTTCCAATGGAATTACAATGACTGATGCAACCGGAATAACACTATTGCCCAATTTACCGGATGATATTTCCTGTGCTTCCGAGTTGGATGGTAGAATAGAGTCCTTCGTTAACGGCGGGGTAGGAGACGACACGTTCTTTTTGTATAATGGTGATCCCTTAGATGCATTTAATCCGGCAGCAACTGCAACTTTATTCAGAGGTCCGCAAGACAATGGTACTTTTGAAGGTTTGCCTGAGGGAACGGACTATTATATAGCGGTTACCAGTGGTGCTACCTGTATGGATATCGCTGGACCTTTTGAAATTACAAGACCTGAACCCATTGTTTTTGAAGCTAACCCTACTCCGGTAACTTGTAATGGAGAAGAAGATGGAACAATTACGGTTGAAGTACTTTCTGGAGGAATAGGTCTTATTCAATTTGCCATAGGTCCAACTTTCAATGAATTTTTTAGTGATCCCACCACTCCGGGCCAATATATCTTTGAGGATTTGGCCGCAGGCACTTATGAGATATTGATTCAAGATGAAAATGGATGTTTTGAGCGTGACTTTATTACAGTTGATGAACCGGAAGTACTTCAGGTCATCAATATTCAGACAACTCCTGAATTGTGTATTGGGGCAAATGATGGAACTATGACTTTTGATATTACCGGGGGAACTACTTTTAACGACCCAATGGTAAGTGCTACTCCGTACTATGAATACAAAGTGGAAATGATAGACCCGGTTGATGAAACAGGTACTGGAACATTTGAACCATTTATTACTGGACAGGTGATAGAGAATTTACAGGGAGGTGCATCTTATGCCATTTATGTTAGGGACGTTAATCTATGTTCAAATACTGAATTATTTACCATTGGCATCGGTGTTGATTTAACCGCTGAACCAATAGTAGAATATGGGTGCGAGGGAATATTCCCTAATAGTACGGTTACCATTGATATGACTGGTAATGTAGCTATGGGGGATTTAATGTTCGCATTGGATCCCGTGGATGCTACCGATGCCATTACATCCAATGCAGGTGTTGAAAACCAATGGGGAGATTTAACTGCAGGAACTCATATTGTATATATATATCATCAAAATGGTTGTACCAATTTTGTTGAGTTCGATGTGGATAGTTATAATCCATTGACCCTAAGCGCAGAGAAAACTGGACCTAATGAGATGGTTGCCATGGCCGAAGGTGGGTATGGTGGATATGAATATTTTTTCAATGGGGTTTCCTACGGAGAAGAAACTACATATACTACAAATGAAAGTGGTATGGTAAATATTCGCGTAGTGGATGCCAATGGATGTATCGCAGAGGTCGAGTTGCCATTTGAGTTCACCGGAATGTTGGAAATTCCAAATTTCTTCACCCCTGATGGTGATAATATGAACGATGTTTGGGAACCCAGAAACAGAGAGTTTTTTGATGATGTTGAGGTTAAGATTTATGATCGTTATGGTAGGGTAGTGGCGGTATTGGACAAAGTAAGTGGATGGGACGGCACCTATGAAGGAAAAGAAGTGCCCTCAGGCGATTATTGGTATGTCGTAAATGCCTTGGCGAAGCGTGAGACACGTTATGTGGGACATTTCACACTCTATAGATAATCTTAAAAAAAGGGAAGATAAAGTCTTCCCTTTTTAATTCAACTAGCTTTATAATTCTTTATTATGTATCTTCAAAAGGTATAAAGTACATTTAAATTGCTCAAAAAATTACCTCTTCTTTTACTTGCTTTTATTTTTAATAGCTGTGCTTCACAGCAAAGCTTTAGTTTAATAGATGAGAAATTAGAAACGAAGGTAAAGGAGACGCTCAACTATTATCTGTACTATCCACCAAACTATAAGATAGAAACCAATAAGAAGTTCCCTATTCTGCTTTTTCTGCATGGGGGAGGCGAAATTGAACCGGATGATGACAAAAACAAAAGAATTCCGCCACCAAAATTAATTTTAGAGGGAAAGGATTTTCCTTTTATAATCTTGGCTCCCCAAAATTCCTTTGCTAAAAAATGGTGGAATACTAGAGCTGTAAAACAATTATTGGATAGTGTAATTGTGAACAATCGCGTTGATACACAAAGGATTTATTTAAGTGGTATTAGTCGTGGGGGAGGGGCAGCTTGGGAAATGGCCGTTCAATATCCGGAAACTTTTGCTGCTATGGCTGTCGTTTGTGGAATGACACCGGTACCTTATGCATCCTGGATTAATAGGAAAATGCCTATTTGGGTTTTTCATGGTGAAGAGGACCCCGTTATTCCCGTTCAAGAATCAGAGGAAATGGTTGAAAAACTAAAGTCCTTAGGGTATGACGTAAAATTCACAAAATATGAAGGAGTAGGCCATAATGCTTGGTCAAGAGCTTATGCAACGGAAGAGCTTTATGAATGGATGATTTCACAGAAACTTGGAAACTAGGTATTAATTTAATCTAAAATTTTGATTTAAGGATTGGGAACAGCAGGATTTAAATTGTTTTCCAGAATCAGTAAATCAACATCTGAGTTCCGCCAAGCTTCATGCAAATTCTTCGGCACAGGAGTAAATGAATAACTAAAGGCGCTCAAAACTATGTCTATATCACCGTCATCGTCAAAATCTCCAGAATCCATCAATAGCCATCTACCTAAATCACTAGAATTTAATCGGTATGGCTCAAAATTGAATAGATCGGCATCGTTGTTTTGTAAATAAACAAAGGAATAGGTAGGTTTTTGTTCATAATTGGGAAAAGTAGACAGAATACCAAAATCAATATCCCCATCTTGATCAAAGTCATTGGATACCACCCTAGTGGCACCGTTCAAAGGATAGAAATATTTATCTTCGAAGTTATTATTTCCGTCGTTTATATGTAGCCGTAGTCCGTGATAAGGCTTGTGCACATAACTTTTATCCGCATTGTCGCCATGAACGGTAACGATATCGTAAAAACCGTCATGATTGTAATCTATGATTTCAAACCAACTGGACCCGTATACAGGACTAAATTTTATTGGAGTTTCCATTTTAAACTCCAAATTATCCTCCTGGTATAAAATAGTGATACCCTCCCTTCCTTGCGACGTTAAAACGACAATGTCAGTTTTACCATCTTTGTTCATATCCTTTGCAATGGTTCTAATACTTCCAGGTTGATTTAAAAGCACTTCTCTTTGGTATTCAAAATCACCAGTATGACTAAGTAATGATAACTTCCCGGTTAAATCTCCGAACTCACAGACTACAACTTCATCATTGCCATCCTCGTTAAAATCATAAACCAGTGTATGTACCGGTCTATGTAATTGTATGCCTACTTTATTTAATTTTCTTTTGCTTGGCTCAATAACATGAACGCTACCACTGGCAAGCTCTGATGGATTAAGATAGCCTACGTAGGTAAGATATCTCAATGTATCTTTTTGAGCGTAGGCGGTAAGTGCATTTTCAGTACGTTCGGTTTTAATTACTTTTTTTTGCAATGGGTCATAATGAATCAATTTACCATTGAGATTGCCTGCAACTATTTTTTTTTGCAGTGAGTCATATTCCAAAAAAGTGATGAGTGCACCCTTGGTGCTATCTAGAATGACAGATTGTGGATGAAATTGTGATATCTTTTTTATGGGGGTAAATACGTCACTAGTATCTAGGGAATCATTCGCCATTTTGAGAATATAATCCTTTAATAAATTCCAATCCTCGGTTTCGATTATCGGTTTTTTGGGATATATACCAGACTCCATAATGGCAAATTTTTCCATTCGAGAAACCTTTTCATAGGGGTCATATGTAGAATCTTGAATTCCCATTCGCGCAGCCATATCGGGAAGCACGCCTTCCTCCCAAATGTGTTTTGGTAGACTGTTTATTTCAGGTAATAAATGACAACTTGAGCAATAAGTATCGTATAGCGCTACTGCTTTTTCTTCTTTTGTTTTTATGCAGGAAACTAATAACAGTATAAGGGCAAAATAAGGATATTTCAGAATTTTAATTTTAGTCATTATTAAATTCAGGGTGGTTATCTGATTGCATTGTACCCCTGAAAGCAGAGAGTTTTAACAAAAAATTATTAAAGGCAACACAATTTTGCAATTAGGGAACCTAGTACTAATAGCCTAACTATTCTTTCTTTTTAAAAACTTGTACAGGTCCACGGTTTTGAGATACTACAATATATGGATTTTTCCCATTTGCATTTTTTAAAAGTACAATATCTTTAGTATCTCCTTGTGTCACAAAACCACTCTTTTGGATATCAACAACATTAAAGTTGCCTCGTCCATCTCCTTCTAGTAAAAACCCATTGGAAGCATCATATTTTCCAATAAAAACTTCATTGCCATAATCGTTTCCAACAAGCATAACATCATCGTTTCCGTCATTGTTAAAATCTGTAATAGCAATACTGTTTATAGGAGCCATCTGAGCTTCCCAAGGAAGTTCTTTTAAGTTGAATTTACCGTTTCCTAGATTTTCTAGATATACGCTTCTGTCAAAATTACCGGTAAAAGTCTGTGCTCCCTCCAGCTCTTTTTCGTTGAACAGTGTTTCGATATCTGCCTTGGCATAACCCTTGTACGTGTTAAATTTTGATCTAAACAATGGGCTTTGGCCGTTTAAGTCTCCCCAGAAATTTACAGGAAAAGCCTTATATTCTGGATTCTCGAAACTATTTTTAAAGTAGGCGAACATTACGGGATCCACGGTACCATTGTTGTCAAAATCCTTTGAGACAAGTTTGGTAGGTCTCTCCGGAGTAGGTTGGTAAAAATTATTTGCACCTAAATTACCAACGATGAAATCTAGGTCTCCGTCCTTATCAAAATCGTGTGCTTTAATACTTTCCCAAAACCCATAAAGGCTATCTATGCCAGTATTTTCGATTTTGGTTAGTTTTGTTTTATCGTTTTTAAAAATGGTTATTGGCATAAACTCTCCAACAATTATCAGGTCTTTTATTCCATCGGAATCTACATCTGCCCAGGTAGCGTCCGTCACCATTCCAATATCCCCTAATCCTGGAGCTTTGGAATCTGTAATATCAATCAGTTTTCCTTTTTCATTTTTTAGTAGAAAACTCCTTTCAGGGATAGGATATTTGGCAAAGGGCGTCCGGCCACCTACAAATAAATCGACGTAGCCGTCACCATCAAAATCATTAGCTACCGAGATAGAACCACTTTTTTTAATTTCCGGTAAATTGGCTTGGTCCAATGTAAAATTGCCCTTACCATCATTTAAAAGTAACCTATCTAGATAATAACTGTCATCAGGTGTAAATTCATTACTTCCGGATACAAAATAAATATCCAAATCACCATCATTGTCAATATCAAAAAGAGTTATCCCTTCCTCTTCATATTTTTTATCCTCTTCTTCGGTAAATAATTCACGTTGGGTAAAATTGCCTTGCTCATCTTGTAAAAATAAAACTGGGGAATATCTTGCTGAACTGCCCATAATAAAATCGTCGGTACCATCACCATTCAAATCACCAGCTGCCAAACACGGTCCATTTTGTGTAAGTTTATGAGGAAGAATTCGTTGAATGTTAAAATCCACAACGTCCAATTCCTTATGTTCATAATCAATACCCATATCTTTTGAAACCTCGGTAAAAAATCTTTGTTCATTTTTTGGATTGAACGGAAATGCTAAATCCAAAAGGTCTAATGAAACGGCATCTTCTTGATCCAATACAATGGTTTGATTTGCCTTGACATTTTCCAATTTTTGAAATTTGCCATTTGGCCATAGTACTTCGATAGTCTTTATTTCATTTTTATTACCTAGTCCAAAATGGACGATGCCCTCTAATGACGACATATAGCCTCTGTATAGGTAGTTTTCATAGTATTGAAAAGTACCATCGGCAAACCTGAGAACAATCTTTGCCCCGATACCATAGGTACTTGAATTTTTTAAGTTCAATTTGAGGTAATTCGCCTCTGTTTTCAAATTATTTTTAAAAACAAAGGCCGGATCATTTATGTTGTTTACAACATAGTCCAAATCTCCGTCATTGTCTAAATCTGCAAAAGCTGCCCCGTTAGAAAAAGAGGGTATATTTAATCCCCAATCCTCCCCCTTGTCTTCAAATTTACCTACCCCTTTGTTCCTATATACATAATTTGGAATCTTTATGGTAGGTATAGAGTCCAATAGTTTTTCCGGACCTAAATATCTGCTTACATTGAATTTAAAATCGCCGAAATCTAAATCCGTAATGTCGCGCGGAAATCCATTGGTTATCAATAAATCTTTATAACCATCATTGTCCATGTCCGCAAATAGGGGAGACCAACTCCAGTCGGTTTTTGAAATACCGGACATCAATCCTACTTCACTAAATGGAACTCCGTTTCCATTTCCCTTCTGAAGCATGTTTCGAGTGTATTGGTATTCGTATTCGTAACGGTCATTAAGAATGTAGTTGGTATACTTGTTACTAGCTATAGTCGTTTTAAGCCTTTCATTGGTTTCTCCCAACATATCCAAGGTTATAATGTCCAAATAGCCGTCATTGTTGAAATCCGAAATATCATTACCCATCGAGAATTTACTTTGATGCTTTACTAAATCGGATATTTTATTGGTAAATGTTCCATCCTGATTATTAATATATAGTAGATCATTGGTAAGATAGTCGTTGCTTACGTAGATATCTGGCCAATTATCGTAATTAATGTCTGCAATGGCCAACCCTAGACCGTATCCCTCAATTGTAATTCCGGCTTTTTTGGTAACATCCGTAAAAGTCCCATCACCATTATTGTGATACAGTTTGTCATTACTCAAGGCAGAACCATCAGTAATTTTTTTTCTGTAATTTGAAGGCAAGACATGAATGTCAACATTATTAAGAACATATAAATCTAATAGCCCATCTTTGTCATAATCGAAAAATGTTGCTCCCATGCTATTGCCTACATCAGCAACGCCATAATCTTTTGCTAATTCTTTAAAGGTTGGAATTCCATTTTTATCTGTTCCTTGATTAACAAATAACATATTTGCTTTTTCTTCCTCTGATTCAAGCATGGCCGCACAAACATAGATATCCAGTAGATTGTCCTTGTTAATATCGACCAAGGTAATACCAGTACTCCATTTGTTATCTGCAGCTACATTTGCCTCATTTGTAATATCCGAGAAACTAAAATTTCCTTCGTTGAGATAGAGTTTATTGGAGACTTGATTTCCGGAGAAGAAAATATCAGGCTTATCATCATTATTAAAATCTCCTATGGCAACACCGCCGCCATTAAAAATATACTCGCTGGTAAGAATATTAAAACTATCCGTTTCAACTATTTTATTATTGAAGTCAATACCTGAATCTTTTGAAGGAATAAGTGAAAAGAGTTTTTCTTTTTCATTACTACATGAAAATGTGACTAGACCAATTAAAGTTAGAAGACCAATTAATTTTCTCATCGATAATTTGAGGTTTTTTAAACTCATGGATTTTAGTAAAAGGAATTAGTGAGTTCTAATGGTGGTTAAAAGATGATTTGCTGGCAAATTTAATTAAAAGCTAGTCTTTTTAAAATTGTAGTGCACAAAAGAAATCTAGTTTAAACTTTTATTAATCTATTTTAATTTTTGGTTTATAAAAAAAGGGCGTATTAAATACGCCCTTTTCTTTAAGTACAAAATACTTATTATTAATAACCCGGGTTCTGAGTTAAAACACCCTCTTCACTTTGATCAATTTGAGCTTGTGGTATTGGGAAAAACTCGTTTTTACCTGCCGTAAAGCTAGCACCTCCAAATTTAGTTACCAACAATGTGGATTCATAATCTAAGTATGCATTCAACTCATCTGCGGCAACACCCCATCTTACAAGGTCAAAGAATCTATGACCTTCTTCACCAAGCTCTAATTTTCTTTCAAATCTAACGGCTTGTCTGGCAAAGTCAGCATTTGGGAATGATGTATATTCAGAAATTACATAGTTTGCAGCATTGTCATCCGAATCGTACTCTTTTACCCAGTGCTCCGAATTTGCAGCTCTGGCTCTTACCAAGTTTACATATTCCAAAGCTTTATCCAAAGATCCAGCTTCAATTTCAGCCTCGGCAGCCATTAAAAGAACATCTGCAAAGCGTATAATCGTATAGTTCATAGTGGCATAACCACGAGTCCATGAACTACCATCTGTAAAGCTATTTTCTTGACTTCTGTAATAGATGTATTTTTTAGGAGAATAAGGACCACCATAGGGTTGGCTTCTAATCCAAGCCTTACCTGGATGCTCTATCCAATCTAAATAAGGAATACCTCTTCTACCGATAACGTGATCAATTCTAGGATCTAGTGGACCGGCATCCTCAGTAAATGGTTCATCCGCTTCGATACCGTAGTCATTTGCAACCACGTTTGCTGGGTCATTATACGATCCGTCCAATAGTGGTAAACCTTCAGCTGATGTTCTGTATGAGTTGGCCATTTCAAAACTTGGTTGAAAGAAACCACAACAGTTACCAGGACCATCAGCCCCTGTGTTATAAGGATAATTCAAGTCATCGAACCAGTTAGCGTTATTAACACTTCCCGTATTATTGGCAGATTCAACATCAAATACTGCCTCCGCGTGGTTATCATTTTCAGCATTAAAAATCTGTGCATAGTCATCCAATAAGGCATATTTCTGACCGTCTGATGTTACACCATTGGCGATAACATCATCGAACCATGATTTAGCCTCACCAAATTTTTGTTGGAATAACTTGGCTTTTCCCATATAGGCAGCAGCTGCCCACTTGTTAACTCTACCAGCTCCATTTACGGCAGGTAGGTTATCATAAGCATATTGGAAATCAGATTCTATGATAGCCCAGGCATCTCCGTTGTTTGGCAATAAAGCAATCTCTGGAGATGGAACGGTTTCATCAAAAACAACGATGTTATTAAAATGCTTCTTAAGATCAAAATAGAAATGACCTCTTAACAACCGGGCCTCACCAGCTAATCTGGCCGCATTTGCAGCACTTAACTCCGTAGAGTTAGCAATAGCAGACAGGACTTTATTGGCCCTACTGATACCTTCATATCTACCTCTCCAAAGGTTGTTAAAGTCGTTGTTGGGGTCAACTGGGCTTGCCTCATACCGCTGAATAGGGTTTAAAGAGCTATAATCACCGGCATCGGTCCCCTTATTGGCCTCTCCACCAACTACAGAACCTGTAGCCCAATGGTTTGGTCCTTCGAATCGGTTACCAAATACGCCATTAAGCGCAGAATACGTTCCGATTAACAATCCGTCGATACCAGCCTGTGTACTCACCTGAGCATCTGCTAGGGAGTCGGTTGGCGCAACTTCCAAAAATTCATCACTACAGGACATAGTCGCCATAAGCATGGCTCCCAGTAATAGTGACGGAGTTTTTAATTTAAATGTTTTCATAGTTTACTTTTTGTTAAAGTTACTAATTATTATATAATATTTTAATTTTGAATATGTTAAATACCTATCTCTAAGGTTATTGCATAACTAGGGGTAACAGGGAAGTTACCAATATCAACACCGAAGTTTGTATCTGGACCGGCAACCTGTGGATCAAGACCGCTATATTTTGTTATCGTCCATATATTGTTAGCGTTGAGTCCAATGCTGAATTTGCTAAGACCTAATTTCTCTACCAAATCTGTATCAAAATTATAACCTAAACGCAATTGAACCAATCTTAGATAACTACCATCTTCTACATACCATGAGTTAGCAGCCCCACTAGTACTTAAGTTGGAAGCACTTTCCCAAATGGGAGCACCTGCATTATTTCCTAATTCAGGAGTCCATGAATTGAAAGCGGCTGCACCTTTAGCAGAACCCTCAAAAGTTCCGAAGAAATCTGTAAACCATTTGGATTGATTAAATATTTCATTTCCAACAGAACCATACCAGTAGGTCTGGAATTCTATATTCTTATAACGGAACAATAAATCAAGTCCACCGGTATAATCTGGTACTGCATTACCAATAACGGTTCTATCTTCTGGCGTAATGGCACCATCTCCATTGATATCGGCATACTTGAAACGCCCCACAGCGGCGTCTGGCTGTGTTGGTGAGTTGTCTACTTCAGCTTGGGAATTAAAATAACCTATCTGTTGATATCCAAAGAAAGTAGAAATGGGTTCTCCCACTGAGTTTCTGATTGGTGCAATACCACGAAAAGCGATGTTATCACCAAAAGATTCAATTCCTGGAGCAAGTGCAGTAATCTCGTTCTTTAAGAAGGAGTTCGTGCTACTTATTGTGAAAGATAAATCTTCTGTAATATTACCTCTTCCAATAATCTGAAAGTCAACCCCAGAATTGCTCATACCACCAATGTTAACAGAGGGGGAGGCAGCGTAGTTACCGGTCACACCTGGTAAGGGTACCTGATAAAGAAGGTCTTTGGTATCCTTTTTCCACCAATCCAGAATAAACTCTAATTTATTATCGAACAAAGAAAGGTCAAAACCAATGTTTGTGGTTTCAGAAGTTTCCCATTGTGCGTCAGGGTTACCAATTCTACTAGCGGCAAACCCTTCGTTTGCACCACTGTTCTGACCATCTATTGGATAGAAGGTATTTGCTCTGTCCGATGCGAACAATGAGAACTGGTTGTTTGGAGCCACGTTAGAATCACTTCCCATTTGTCCCCAACCACCTCTAATTTTCAAATCAGAGATAAAATTTTGGTTTTGCATAAAGGGTTCTGAAATTATCCTCCAAGCAGCAGAAACTGCAGGGAATGTACCATATCTTGCATTTTCACCGAAACGGGAGGAACCATCTCGTCTTAACACCCCTGTTAAGTAGTATTTCTCATCAAAGTTATAATCCAACTTTCCAAAGTAGGAGAAATAGTTGGAACCTTTGAACTGGTTACTGTTAACCACTGGGCTTTGTACTACACTAAGACTTTGGAAATCCAAATCCGTAGAGAATGGGTTGATACCGGAACCGGAGATATTTCTACCTCTACCCGTGTTTAAAGCTTCTATACCACCGAAAGCGGTAATCTTATGTTTGCCAAATAGTTTTTCATAACTGAACGTGTTGGTAAAAGTCCAAGCAAAGCTATAACCACTACCTTCTCCAAAGAAATTACTGGCTTCAGGTTCGGAATCTCCTAAATATCTAAAGTTGTAATCTACATAGTGATAGTTGTTATAAGTTCCACCTAAGCTTGATCTAAGCGTAAGACCTTCAAATGGTTTTAGTAGCATATAAATATTTCCAAACCCTCCTATATTATAGGATTTGTCGTCTCCATTATTCAATTTTAATCGACGAACCGGGTTTCTTGGGTTGTTGAACCCAGCCGCCTTAGTACTTGCAAAACTTCCAAAATCGTCATAAACAGGTAGGATAGTTGGCATTCTAAACGCAGATAATACCTCAGTCTCATCATCGGCTGCCTCAACACCACCAGCACCACCGGCAATACCTACAGCTGATCGGTAAGTAGCTTGAAAGTTCTCTCCAATACTCATCCATGGGGTAACATCCCATTCTGAATTGAAACGTGCTGCGTATCTGGAAAATTTTTGTGATAATACGATACCATCTTGGTTTTGTGCAGAAACACCCATGTAAAATCTACCATTTTCATTTCCACCATCGAAACCAATGGAAAGTCTACTTTGAGGAGCAATCCTTGTGATTTCCTTGTACCAGTTAGTTCCTTGTAAATTTGGACGAATTAAAAATACATTTTCAGGATCAGCTTCGTACGCCGCTCTTACAGCAGCAAGGTCAACCTCTGAAGCACTAACTCCGTTAGCGCCATTAGCATGTAAATAATCTGGAATAGTAGGTGTTGGATTACTCCCATACTGAGGATGTGTATATTGTACAGCAGTTCCATTAACGGCGGCATTGTTCTCATAAGCAATATGGGTATAGCGGGCCATTTCCAATGGATTTAACTGTTGAGGAGCGCCAGCCACATTTGGATCCACGACTCCACTATTAAGATTAAGTGTCATTCTAGTCTTTCTTTTAGACCTAGAACCTTGTTTAGTTGTATAAACAATTACACCGTTTGCAGCTCTGGCTCCATAGATGGAAGCGGCAGCCGCATCTTTAAGTACAGTAGCGGTCTGTACGTCATCTGGATTTATAAAATCCACATTTCTAGTGGGAACACCATCAACTACATATAAAGGTGCGTTGTTTCCAAAAGAGTTGAAACCACGTACCCTAATTTGACTTGTAGTACCTGGCTGTCCGTTTGTTAATACAGTTACACCAGCAACCCTACCTTGTAATTGCTGTTCGATGTTACCTGAGGGTACAGCGGCTAAATCTTCGGCCTTAACAATGGAAACGGCAGCAGTAGTTTCTCTTTTTGACTGAACCTGATAACCAGTAACAACTACTTCATCCAAAGCAGCGGCATCTTCTAAAAGAGTAACATTAACAGTTGATTGCCCTCCCACCGCAACTTCTTGCCTTTGGAATCCAATATAACTGAATACTAAAACCGCTCCGGACTCTACGTTTAATGTAAAGTTACCATCAAAGTCAGTTTGGGTACCGTTAGTAGTACCTTTTTCTAATACGTTGGCACCTGGTAAAGGTGTGCCTGCCTCATCTGTTACAGTACCCGTAACGGTAGACTGTAAATTTTCGTCTACTACAATTTTAAAATTTGTAGTCGTCGCATTTGCAGAAACCCATTGTGTTCCTAAACAAATGATCATCGATAAAATCCCAGATTTAAAAAAGGATAGTCCTTTTTTGGATTTGACCGACTTGAAATCATGCTTTTGATTCATAATCCTTGTTGTTTGTTAGTTTAAATTAATCTCCCGAATTGGTTTTAAAGGGCTCCCCCTGAGTATGAGAAAGTGTTAAAAAAAACCAAATTCGGCGTAATGATAACAAAATATTATGACATACAAATAATGGATTATTCAATATTTTTTAATTTTTAGTGTTAAAAATTCACTTAAAATATTGGGTAAATCCTATAATTGACTGTTTTTATTGTGTTTATAGGAAATTAGAGGTGTTGAAAATTATCAAATTGATAATTTTTTAAATTTAACATTATTGTCTCTTGATGTGTCAATAATCGAATCTTTTCGCATATTTCAAACGTTATAGTTTGCTATTGCAACCGATGGTCAATAATCTATTTGTAATCTTTTTCTGTTCCTTTTTTAGGATTTTACGCCAATAATTACGATGAGTTTGCCGTTAAGATCTTTTGTAAAGAATAGGTAGGTTTTACCTCCATCCCTCAGTTTTGTTTTTTTACGAATCTGAGCCACAGATTCTGGGAAATTCCTAGTAGTGATATTTGCCTGATCCAGACCTAATTGCTTTATTATTTTTTTATGGTACGGAAATACTTTTTCAATGATAAATTTTCTACCCGGAAAAGGAATGAGGATTTCCGAGGTGTAAAGGTGGGCATGTTCCTCTAATTTTTTTAGTCCATATTTTTTTCCAATTAAGTTGAACGCCCCCGATTTCATAATCGCCGAATTCGGTTCATATAAATACTTCATGGGTTCTGAATATTCAACCTTGGACTCGTTTAATTCCTTCACATCAAATTGAAAAGTATTCTTCCGGTCCTTGGAAATATCAATGGTCTTGACTTTGATATTTCCCACATACTGTTTTTTTAGAATCCAGAGAATTTCCTTGACCTCGTTCTCTACACTTACAATGTGTATTTCTCTAACATGTTCCAATTGGCTCATCCCCATAGACAAATCAAGTAGGGGTCCAGTTTTTATTAGAATATTTTCCGATTTTGAAAACAAAAAACCCAAATGTAAAGTTACATCCGGTTCACAGTCCTGAAGAAAGTATACTTTTTTATTCCGATTGTCCCTTCTAGATGGATCTAGATAAATCCAATCGATACTTTCCTCAGTGGACTTTAGGAACTCTATTCCATTAGCATTGATGGACTCAATATTCGTAACGCCAAGTTGCTTAAAGTTATGCTCTGCTATTTTTGAGAGTTGCTGCTCTTTCTCAATATGGAAAACCTTTTGGAACCTTTTGGAAAAATAGAAGGTATCAACCCCAAAACCTCCGGTTACATCTAGAATAGTGTTCCCTTGCATAAGCTCTGCTTTATATCTTGCAGTCACCTCTGAAGATGTTTGCGATATATTAAGCTTATTGGGATAATATATGTTAGGCGTAGAAAACCAAGTGGGTAATTTTTTTTGTGCTCTTCCTTTTGATTCTAGCTGTTCTACCAACTCTCTTGAACTAACATTGGGGAAATCATTTTTACCTAAAAGGATGGAATGGATATCGGTTTTAAGATTATTGGTAATATAATCTTGAACCTCAGTATTTAATAGATTTTTATTCAAAAAGTATCAAAGATTTTCCGTCAGGGATTTTACAATTTTGTTTTCGGCCAAAAATTCCTTCAGTATTACTTTGATTGCGGTGTATCCCGGTACGGCGACAATCATACCCACAACGCCAAACAATAACCCTGCGATTATAATGACCAAAAAGATTTCCAAAGGATGTGATTTGACACTATTGGAAAAGATAAAGGGTTGAGAGAAAAAATTATCCACCAACTGTCCTATGGCCAAACCAATAAGAACATAACCAGCCTTGGGTAAAATAACTTCACTAAAATCTGCTCCCAAGTTACTGGTCATGGTTAAAATAATCATGAGTCCTCCACCAATCAATGGTCCTATATAAGGTATAATATTGAATAACGCACATAGAAAGGCTATAACTATAGCATTTTCTATACCTACAATTAAAAGGACTATTGTATAAATTATAAATAGAATAAAAATTTGAAGTAAGAGGCCAACAAAATATCTCGAAAGTAAATTATTGATTTTCTCTATTGAGTTAATGGTCCCTTTTTCCTTTGTTTGAGGAACGAATATGAGCAAACCGTTTTGAAAAAGCTTACTATCCTTTAAAAAGAAAAACGAAATAAACAGTACGGAAAAAAGACCGATACTTGCCGAACTTAGAATATCCAATAAAGAATTCAAAAAATTTGGAATAAAACCTATGTCCAAATCCCTCAGAATGTCTTTTTCTATTTCCGTATCCTGGATAACATCTTCAACTAGATGTGAAGACAACCCAAAATAGTGGGTGGTTTTGTGATAAAGTGTATTAATACTGTTTTGTAGTTCATCTATATTCAGTAATGATAGGTTTTTACTTTGTTCTGTAATTAAAGGAATAAAAAGGGCTAAGACACCTGCCAATACTCCAACTAAAAGAAGCATGGTTAAAATGACTGCCAACAAATTAGGAAAATTTAATTTTCTCCTTAAAAAAAGCACTATCGGCCTACCGATTAATGCGGTTACAACCGCCACGGCCAAATAGGCGAGGACAGAACGAATAATGTAAAAGAAATAAAGAAGTAGAACTATAGCGGCAAGTATTCCCACAGCTCTTAAAATACCGTTTGCAATTGTTTTAGAAGTCATTGTCAGTTTTTAAAGACATAAGAAATAATATTTGCTCCCATCTGTAAAGCCTTAATCCTGATTTCTTCTGGGTCATTATGCACCGCAGGGTCCTCCCATCCATCTCCGAGGTCCGATTCTAGAGTGAGTAGTAAAACTAGTCTATTGTTTACAAAAACACCCAACGCTTCTGGTCTTTTACCGTCATGCTCATGAATTTTTGGTAAACCCTGAGGAAATTGATATTCTTGGCCAAATATGGGATGGTCCACACCAATTTCTTCCAAGGGGCTATTCGGGAACAATTCCTTAATTTGGGTCATCACATATTCTTTCATGCCGTAATTATCGTCAATATGTAAAAACCCACCCGATAATAAATAGTTTCTTAGATTATCTTTCTCTTCGGAGGAAAAAACTACGTTTCCATGTCCCGTCATGTGTAGAAAAGGGTACTGGAAAATAGCATTGCTTCCGGCTTCCACGGTTTCGGGCTTGGTGTTCAAACTTGTACCAATATGGGTATTGCAAAAACTTATAAGGTTGGGTAACGCCGTTGGATTAGCGTACCAATCTCCACCTCCTTGGTACTTCAAAATTGCAATTTCTTGCGAATAGGTATTGAAACCGAAACTTAAAATTAGAAGTAAGATATAGGGAAAGTGATTCATTTAGTTAAAATTGCCTATCAAAAATAAACAATTAGAAACAACGAAAGTTTGGGCTCTTATAATTTTAACCATTGTTGATGATAGCAACTGTCGTGCAAGCCACTATGGCTGCCGTTTCGGTTCTTAATCGATTACGGCCCATAGATACTGGGAGATACCCGTTCTTTTTTGCTTTTTTGATTTCATTGGCCGAAAAGTCTCCCTCTGGCCCAATAAGTATGGTAATGGGCTTATCCGGAATAACCCTTCTTTTCAGTTCATATCGTTCCGACTCATCCAAGTGGGCAATAAACAAGGCTCCTTCTCGCGGGTTTTTAATGAACTCTTCCATTGTTGTTAAATCATTTAATTTAGGGAGATAGGCCTGAAAAGATTGCTTCATCGCAGATTGCACTACCTTTTTGTATCGGTCTAATTTAATTTTCTTTCTTTCGGAATGTTCGCAAAGGACAGGTGTTATCTCGTTGACTCCAATCTCGGTAGCCTTTTCCAGAAACCACTCAAATCGATCGTTCATTTTTGTTGGGGCAACTACCATGTGCAACCAGTAACTTCTAGGATGTACCTTTTTTACTCCGGTAATTTCTACAGCACATTTTTTAGGATTGTTATCCGTGATTTTAGCACTAAGCATCAACCCTTTTCCATTGGTAATTAAAACTTCATCGTTCACTTTTTTTCGAAGGACCCGAATCATATGCTTGCTTTCCGAGGCATCAAAAAAGAATTGCGAACTGGTTTCGTCAAGATCGGGATTATAGAATAATTGCATGTTCTTTTATGAAGTTAGATTATACCTGGCTTTCGCAGAAATTTCCTGTCCTGTAAACTGATTGGATTTAAATTTATAATATCCTACAATTCCGATCATACCGGCGTTATCCGTGCAAAACTCAAAATTTGGGATATAGGTTGTCCAGCCCAATTCGTTTTCAGCGTCTTTCAAGGCACTTCTTATCCCCGAATTTGCGGAAACTCCACCCCCTATTGCTATTCGATTAATTCCGGTACTTTTAACCGCTTTTTTAAGTTTGCTCATCAATATATTAATTATGGTGTATTGAATGGAGGCACAAATATCCTCAAGATTCTCTTGGATGAAATTGGGGTTTTGAGCAGTTTGTTTTTGGATAAAGTAGAGGATGCTCGTTTTTAATCCGCTAAAACTAAAATTCAGGTCTTTTACCTTTGGTTTTGGAAATTCAAAAGCGTTAGGATTACCTTTCGCGGCATACTTGTCAATTAAAGGGCCACCAGGGTAGGGGAGACCTAAAATTTTCGCACTCTTGTCAAAAGCTTCACCTACGGCATCGTCCAAGGTTTGCCCCAATATTTCCATTTCAAAATAATCGTTAACCTTTACAATTTGGGTATGGCCTCCACTTATGGTCAAAGCTATAAACGGGAATGCCGGTGGAGCCATATTTTCAGTCTTAATGAAATGGGCTAAGATGTGGGCCTGCATATGATTTACCTCTATCAAAGGTATATCTAAAGCCAGTGCAAGCGATTTTGCAAACGATGTTCCTACCAAAAGAGATCCCATAAGTCCCGGTCCTCTTGTAAAAGCTATGGCGGATAATTGTTTTTTATCGATATTTGCCCTAGCTAAAGCTTGGGTTGTAACGGGGACTATATTTTGTTGGTGCGCACGGGAAGCGAGCTCTGGTACAACCCCACCATATTCTTCGTGAATTTTTTGGGAAGCGACCACGTTACTTAGCATAGTATCGTTTTGTAAGACTGCTACGGAAGTATCATCACAGGAAGATTCAATGGCTAGAATATAAATAGTTTCTTTTTCCAACGTGTTTGGAATAAAAATTGAAATACAAAGGTAAAACATAATAGCCCTATCAAAAAACTTAGAAAAATACTGGTTAGAACACTTTTGGTTCTTTTGTTGACCTGTGTTTTGGGGACTATTGTACTTTCCCTGCCCATAGTCCAAACTACTTTGGCGAAATACGCTACAGATTCAATCAATGAAGAGTTTGGTACCAATATCAATGTGGAAAGGCTAAGGGTTTCCCTAATTTCTTGGGACACTTCTCTTAAGGGCGTTTATATTGAGGATTACAAGCAGGATACACTTTTTTACATCAATGAATTAAAGACCTCAATTGTAAGTATTGGAAATTTGGCCCGGGGCAGGCTAGAATTCGGAGATATTGAAATTGATGACCTTCATTTTAAACTGAAAACCTATTACGGGGAACAAACCACCAATATCAACGTGTTTGTTGACAAGTTAGATGATGGCAAGCCTAGAGCGCCAGGAACACCTCCTTTTTATTTTTCCTCTTCTTTCGTAGACATTAACAATAGTAGATTTCAATATATTGATGAGAATCTGCAGAATGAAGAGGCCCTTAATTTTAAGGATTTGAACATACAAGCCGATGATTTTCAGATATTGGGTCCGGAAGTTACGGCCGATATTAATGAAATGTCATTTTTTAGTCATAGGGGTATTTTAGTTGAAAAATTGAATACAGATTTTAAATACACCAAACAGCAAATGCGTTTTGATTCCCTACAAATTAAGACACCTTTGTCCCAGTTGGATGGTAATGTTGTTTTCAATTATAATCGAGAGGATTTTCAAGACTTTCTTAACAAAGTAAATGTAGTGGCCAATTTCGAGGAATCCACGGTTTCCTTTGATGAAATCAATATGATTTACAATGAGTTTGGAAAAGGTAAGTTGGCTACCTTGACTACTAGTGTAAACGGAGTTTTAAATGATTTGAATATTGAAAATTTATTTCTAATATCCGATAATACAGGTATTCGGGGAGACTTTAATTTTAAGCATCTTTTCAACAAACAAAAATCCTTCATACTGGATGCCAGTATGAAAAATGTTACCAGTAGTTACTATCAATTAAATGCCTTATTGCCAAATTTAATTGGAAATTCGCTCCCCTCTACCTTTAGTAAATTGGGTCAGTTCACTATTCGTGGTGATGCGTTGATTACAGATTCTTCCGTTGACGCTAAAGTTAATTTAAACACGGCGGTAGGTAGTAGTTATTCCGATATTGTACTTACTAATTTTAATAATATAGATAATGCCACCTATTCAGGTTTTATCTCTTTGATCGATTTCGATTTGGGGGACTTTGTGAACAGCAAAAGCCTAGGAAAGGCCAATTTGGATTTTAATGTTGAAGGTAGGGGTTTTGTGACGGATAAATTGAATACTGAAGTAATAGGACAAATTTATTCCATTGAGTTCAACAACTATAATTACCGCGATATTAAAGTATCCGGAATTTTAAAGGAACAATTGTTCGATGGATCATTGACCAGTAATGATGAGAATCTAAAATTCAATTTTAAGGGACTAGCGGATTTCGGAGAGGAAAGCAATAACTTTAATTTTAAGGCTTCTGTGGATTATGCCGACTTAAAAAAACTAAACTTTATTAGTGATAGTATCTCTATTTTTAAGGGCGATGTAAGCATGAATATTCAGGGGAATACCTTGGACAATATCGTCGGTGATGTAAACTTTACCAAGACCAATTTTCAAAATAAAAACGATACGTATTATTTTGAGGATTTTACCATTACCTCCACTTTTGAAAGTGATTCTGTAAGGGTCATCGATATTAATTCACCCGATATTATTACGGGTTACATGAAAGGTAATTTTAGGGTTAAGGAATTAGGGAAATTGGTCCAAAACTCCATAGGTAGCATCTATACCAATTATAGACCATTTGAAATTTCTAGGGGACAAAATCTAAGTTTCAATTTTAAAATTTATAATAAAATTGTCGATGTTTTCTTTCCCGAGGTTCAGTTTGATCCAAATACATTCATAAAGGGTAAAATTATTTCGGACGAAGGAGATTTCAAACTTAATTTTGAATCTCCCAGTATTGTTGCTTTTGGAAATGAAGCAGACAATATAGAGATTAAAATTGATAATAAGAACCCACTCTTCAATACCTATGTTTCAGTAGGTGATTTAAACACTCCATACTACAATGTAAAGGATTTTAGTTTAATCAATACCACTTTAAAGGACACCTTGTTCTTTAGGTCGGAATTCAAGGGAGGAAGTGAGTATAACGATAGTTATAACCTTAATTTTTATCATACCTTCAACAAGGAAAATAAGTCTGTCATTGGCTTAAAAACTTCGGATGTCAGCTTTAAAGGTAACAAGTGGATATTAAATAAGGAAGGTAATTCCATGAACAAAGTAATCTTGAATAGGTCATTGGATAGCATTACCATTCAGGAAATTGTGATGAATAATGATGAGCAGGAGCAAATTAGACTTCGTGGCCAATTGGCGGATTCTACCTACAAGGATTTGCAACTTCAATTCAAAATAGTATCATTGAATAAGATTACACCTGTAATAGATAGTCTAAAATTACAGGGAGAGGTCAATGGAAACCTCAATGTCCTTCAAAAGGATGGAATTTATTTGCCTTCCTCAAATTTGAACATCGATCAATTTGGAATTAACGATATGCCCATGGGCGATTTGGCAATTAGTATTGTCGGTAATAGGGATTTAACAGAATTTCAGGTGAATTCGCAATTAAGTGAGAATGGAATTGAGAAATTTGGCGTGGTCGGAAAGATTGAGAATAAGGAACAAATGCCGACCGCCAACTTAGTGGCAAATTTCAGCAAATTTAAACTTGAGCCTTTTAGTCCATTAGGAGAAGGAGTTATAGATAATATTCGAGGTGATCTGGATGGTCGAGTAAGTATTTCAGGACCAGTGGACAATCCTAACTTTAATGGCCTGTTAACATTGGATAATGCGGGTATTGCCATTCCGTACTTAAATGTAGATTATGGATTTGCACCAAGGTCAAGGGTTCGTTTAGAAAATCAAACATTCAATTTTGAAAACATAGCACTTTCGGATGTGACCAATGGTACAAGGGCTAATCTAGACGGTACTATCACCCACAGTTATTTTGACAATTGGGTCCTCAACTTGAATGTTGATACCAATAATAACCGATTTTTAATATTAAATACAGAATTTGAAGAAGGTGATTTATACTATGGTACCGGATACTTAAATGGAACAGGTAGAATCTATGGACCCACTACTGCACTTAATATTACTGTGGATGGCGAAACTGCACGAGGGACCTCATTGAAAATTCCTCTCAGCGATGTTGCTAGCGTGGGTGACTACTCTTTCATCAATTTTTTAGAAAAGGATAATATTAAATCTATTGAGGAACAACGACAATTAAAGGATTACCAAGGTCTAGAGTTGGAATTTAACTTGGATGTTACACCTGCTGCTGAAGTGGAGATCGTTACGGATACCAAAACAGGTAGTGCATTAAAGGGTACTGGGGAAGGTATTTTGCTGATTCAAATCAATACCAACGGGAAATTTGAGATGTATGGTGATTTTGTTGTAGTTACGGGACAATTTCGATACAAATTTGGAGGAATTATAGATAAGACCTTTATGGTTGAACCTGGTGGTACAATTAATTGGGACCAAAAACCTTTGGAAGCACAGTTAGATATGGAAGCTGTATATTCATTAACCGCTAACCCGGCACCATTGCTGGACAATCAAGGGTATACTCGAAGAATACCAACAGATGTAGTTATAAAGTTAACTGGACAATTACAGAATCCAGATATAGAATTTGGAATCGATTTTCCGAGCACAAATTCCATTGTTCAGTCTGAATTGGAGTACCGTTTGCAGGATCCAACCGTAGCGGAGAAAAATGCAATTTTTCTTTTGGCCCAAGGGAATTTCGTAAACGATCAAAGTGGTATCAATCAACAAGCCATTACGGGTAACTTGGTGCAAAGTGCATCCGGTATTTTAAATTCGATCCTAGGAGGTGGAAATGACAAACTCAATTTTGGTTTATCCTATGAGCAGGGGTTCCAAAGTACGGACTTGGAAACGGACGATAGAATCGGTGTGACTGTATCTACTCAAATTTCGGATAGAGTTTTATTTAACGGTAAGGTAGGGGTGCCGGTTGGGGGAGCCAGTGAAACTTTAGTGGCAGGAGATTTTGAGATTCAAGTTCTATTAAATGAGGAGGGTAGTCTAAGTGCCAAGTTTTTTAGTAGGCAAAGTGAGATTCAAGCTTTTTTGCCCGATCAACAAGGTTCCACACAGGGTGCAGGCCTTTCCTATGAAGTGGACTTTAACAGCTTTAAGGAGTTATTCAGGAAAATACTAAAAAAGGAACAAAGCCAAGATTCCGTAAAGGTAAAGGTTGTTCCTCAAGCAGAACCACCTATTTCTGTAATGGGTAAGGATAGTCTGCTTAATTTTTACGCTAAACCAAAATCATTTTAATTGGTTTATAGCAGATAAAAATTGTTAGGTTAACATAGGTTTGCTTTATATTTTGGTTAAAATATAACATCCACAACTTTTTTCCAGATTAAACGTAAAATGGAAGCTTGCCATATTTCATAATTGGAAGAAGTTTTACTAATTTCGTTGGCTTAATTTTTCGAATGTCTTCAAACATAAAAAAAATAGGAGTGCTTACTTCCGGGGGGGATTCTCCTGGTATGAATGCGGCCATACGTTCTGTAGTTAGGACGTGTGCCTACATGAAGGTGGAGTGCATGGGTATCTATAGAGGCTATCAAGGAATGATAGAAGGAGATTTTAAACCTATGGATGCAAGAAGTGTAAATAATATCATTAATAAGGGTGGTACTATTTTAAAATCTGCAAGATGTACTGAATTTAGAACTCCTGAAGGTAGGAAAAAGGCGCATGACCAATTGCTCGCGGCAGGAATTGATGCCTTTGTAGTGATTGGAGGAGATGGAAGTTTTACCGGAGCTATGATATTTAATCAAGAATATAATTTTCCTATTATGGGAATTCCGGGAACCATAGATAACGATATTTTTGGAACAAGCTTCACACTTGGTTTTGATACGGCACTTAATACCGTCGTGGATTGTATCGACAAAATTAGGGATACGGCTAGTTCGCATAACCGACTTTTCTTCGTTGAGGTCATGGGCCGTGATGTTGGGCACATTGCCCTTAATGCCGGAGTAGGTGCAGGTGCCGAGGAGATTTTGATTCCCGAGGAAAATCTTGGTCTAGACCGTTTATTGGAGTCTTTGAGGAGAAGTAAGGAATCAGGTAAATCGTCAAGTATAGTTATAGTCGCTGAAGGAGACAAAACAGGTAAAAACGTTTTTGAACTCAAGGAATACGTGGAAGAGCATTTACCGATCTATGATGTTAGGGTTTCCGTTTTAGGACATATGCAAAGAGGAGGTGCCCCATCTTGTTATGATCGTGTTCTGGCCAGTAGAATGGGAGTAAGGGCGGTGGAATCGCTTCTGGAGGGCAAGACTAATTTAATGGTAGGTATTCAAGATAATAAAATTACCCTAACACCTATAAACAAGGCAATAAAGGGACATACTAAGATAGATAAGGAACTTATTCGAGTTTCTGAAATAATGACAACTTAAAATTTAATCGATAAAAACAATAGAAAATGTCAAATTTAAAAATAGGAATTAACGGTTTTGGTAGAATAGGTAGATTGGTGTTTAGGACTACCGTAAAAAGAGGTGACGTAGATGTAGTCGCTATTAATGATTTATTGGATGTTGAGCACTTGGCTTACTTATTAAAATATGATTCCGTACACGGACATTTTGATGGAACTGTCGATGTGAAGGATGGTAACTTAATCGTAAACGGTAAAACAGTAAGAATTACCGCGGAAAGAGATCCAAAAAATTGCAAGTGGGATGAAGTTGGTGCTTCCATAGTAGCTGAATGTACAGGTATTTTTACAACTTTGGAGACGGCTCAATATCACATCGACGGGGGTGCCAAGAAAGTAGTTATATCTGCACCTTCTAAGGATGCTCCAATGTTTGTAATGGGGGTTAACCATAAAGAGGTTAAATCTTCTGATACGATAGTTTCAAATGCATCCTGTACTACGAACTGTCTTGCTCCAATGGCCAAAGTGTTAAATGACGCTTTTGGTATAGAAGAAGCACTAATGACGACAGTTCACGCTACCACTGCAACACAGATGACGGTTGATGGTCCTTCTAAGAAAGACTGGAGAGGTGGTAGAAGTGCTATGCTAAACATCATACCTGCATCCACGGGAGCTGCCAAAGCGGTTACAAAAGTAATTCCATCCTTAGAAGGTAAACTTACGGGTATGGCCTTTAGAGTTCCTACTGCAGACGTATCTGTAGTTGATTTAACCGTTCGTTTGAAAAAGGAAACCTCCTATGAAGAAATTAAAAAAGCATTTAAAACTGCTTCAGAAGGTGAGTTGAACGGTGTTTTGGGTTATACGGAAGAAGCGGTTGTTTCCCAAGATTTTGTTGGTGAGGCAAATACAAGTGTTTTTGATGCCGGAGCTGGTATTGAATTGAATTCTAAGTTCTACAAGTTGATTAACTGGTACGATAATGAAGCTGGTTTCTCCAATAAAATGGTAGATTTAATTCAGCACGTAAACAGTCTTTAATTAGGCAATTAGATTTAATAATGATAATCCTGAGAATAAGGTATTTTTTCCTTATTTTCAGGATTATTTTTTAAATACAGGGTTTATGATTTTAATAGTGGATAGCGGGGCAACCAAGTCGGATTGGATTGCATTGGACGATAATGGGGAGAAGCTTTTCTTGACCCAAACACTGGGACTTAGCCCAGAAGTTTTAACCAAAGATGTTATTGAAGATCGCTTGGCGAATAACTTTGAACTTTCAAAAAACAGGGAAGATGTTAGTCACTTGTTTTTTTATGGGGCAGGATGTGGAACGGACCGAATGAAAAAATTTCTAAAGGAAATCTTTAAAGACTTTTTTCCAAATGCCGTGGCAGAAGTTAAAGAGGATACCTATGCCGCTATATTCGCTACCACAAAAATAGGACATCAAGGAATCGTCTGTATTTTGGGGACAGGCTCCAATTGTAGTTATTATGATGGGGAAAAGTTACATCAAAAAGTAACGTCCTTAGGTTATATACCAATGGATGATGGTAGTGGGAACTTTTTTGGCCGCAAATTAATTAGGGATTACTACTTCAATAAAATGCCAAAGGATTTGGCGGAGAAATTTGCAAGTCAGCATGATTTAGAAGCTGATGTTATTAAGGACAATCTTTACAAGCAACCTAATCCAAACACTTATCTGGCAACTTTTGCCAGGTTTTTAATTGAAAATAAGGAGCACCCTTATTCCAAGGGTGTTATAGACAAAGGCTTTCAACAGTTTATAAATAATTACATCATGCAATTTGATTTGGCTACAAAAGTGCCAATCAATTTTGTAGGTAGTATAGCGCATTATTTAAGGGATGAACTATCTACGGTCTTAAAACGAAATGATTTAATCGTAGGCGTAATTCGTCAGAAACCGATTGAAGGTTTGGTTGAATTTCACAAAGAAAATATGTAGGCTAGAATTTAAAGGCAATCATAGAAATCTCAACATTCACAAATTTTGGAAGGTTGGCGACTTCAACGGTTTCCCTAGCTGGGGCGGTATCAGCGTTAAAATAGGAACCGTAGACTTCATTGACATGAATAAACTGGTTCATGTCACTCAAAAAAATCGAAGATTTTACAACATTTTCAAAGGTCATTCCAGCTTCATGTAGTATGGCCTTTAGGTTTTCCATGGATTGTTCGGTTTCCTTTTTAATGTCCCCTTCAACTAATTCTCCAGATTCTGGATTTAACGGGATTTGCCCTGATATATATAAGGTGTTCTCGATTAAAACAGCTTGATTGTAAGGTCCGATAGGCGCGGGGGCCTTGGAGGTATTAATTATTTTTTTCATCGTGTTTTGTTTAATTTCTAAAAGGTTGACTTCTATTTTCCCATTTTAAATCACTAAGTATAGAGGCATCTATCCCAATAAAGAAATACCACCGTTTGTATTGGCCAAAAGGTGTCCAGTTGAATCGCATGGAGAAACTCTTTAAATCCCTTTGAAATCTCAATTGAGTAAGGGTAAATCCTTTGTTTTTAAAATCATATCCAGATGAACCGCCAACTTTCCAGCGTGGTGCAAGTTCTATATCTCCAGAAAACATGAGGGAATGTGAACTGAACTCATTCTGTCTCGCACTGTTCAAATAACTCGCGGAATAAGCTAATCTAAAATTCCAAGGTATTTTTGTTCCATAAACTGGGTTTTCTATATCCTCATCTTTGTTCTCAGATCTAACTGGGTTGTCCCTAAAACTATCTGCTCTACCAAATAAATCATCCGTTCTACCTCCACTTTGTGCTACGTAGTCAAATGGGTCTTCTTCTTCCTCTTCTTGTTCTTCTTCCTTCTTCTTGCCAAACATCTCACTGTCTATAGAATATGAGATATTCGCATTTGCCCGAGTTAAACGAAACAGGCTACCCCCATTGTTTATATTCCAAGTATCAATTCTTCTTCCGTTATTATCAATGGCGTAGGGGTCCAATCCAGCGGAAAAGTTAATGGACATTTTGTTGTTTAATATATTGGTACCTCCATTAAGACTTAAAGGGCTTAAACGTAAAGAATCTGATTCCATATTGTAGGATGTGGACAAATTTAGATTGCTTAAAAGTGGAATTTTTTTGGGTTCTAATTTTGTTGAGTCTTTATCGCGAACCTTGGCTTCTAGCGTATTGGCCAATGAAAAACTTAAACTATTGGAGCGCCCCAATCTAGGAGCCCCGTTCAAAGTCCCTTGAAAACGACTGTACTGGACTACTTCACCTTCGCCGTTAATCCCTTCGGTATACTCGTCATAGTATTGTTCAAATGAAGGGGCATACCCATAGCTTAAGGTAGGTCGCATAACGTGCCTAATTGCTTGAATTTTTTTGTCCTCCCCAAAATCAAAGGTTCCATAAAGTGTAGTACCGATACTAGCGCTTAGATTATATTGATTATATCGGTCAAAACCACTTACACTGTCTATCACAACACCCTCTGTTTCCGTATCATAGCTCCTTTCATAGGTTTCCATGGTCCAAACATCTTCATAGCTTCCGCCCATGGTAACACTAAAATACTTGGCTACTTTAAAGTTTGTGCTGATTGGAATTCTATGTCTAGCACCAATCCTGGCATTATCGAACATGCTACCGGTAAGAAAATTTTCATCATTTGTGGTAAGCCTATTTTGGGCATTTAGGTCATATTGAAAATTAATGTTTTGGATTGCCCCTTTTTTTATTCCGTCCCTTTTGGCAAACGGAAAAATACGTTCCATACTGGCCTGTAATGTCGGTAAGGTCATGGTAATATTATCGCTGTTCGAAGCTGTTGCCGAAGGTGAAGTCAACTGTGAATGTGTGGCCGTTAAACTCATATTAACCGATGGATATTCCGGAAAGGTCTTTGAATAGGAGATAGAGGAGGATAGTGTATTGTTCTGTGTATTCGGTAAATTTCTTTGTTGTAAAGAATTTCTATAATATTCACTACTCCCTAAGTTAACGGAGGCCGAAAACCTTGAATTGGGACTGGCCTTTTGGTCTTGGGAATGTGAAAATTGCAGGTTCCAGTTTTTGGTAAGGCTATAATCGCTAAATCCTTTCTGACTATTTACTAGGTTTTCATATCTAAAATTGACGTTACCACGATATTTATATCTTTTGGTGTAAATGGAAGCCGTTCTAAAGCCCCAGCTCCCATTGGTATAGAAATCACCGCTTAAAGTAACATCGGCATAATCCCCTATAGGGGTATAGTATCCAAAATCCTGTAAAAAGTAACCCCGATTGGGGTCATTGCCAAAAGTGGGCATAATTATACCCGGCGCACTACCAACATCCAGTGGAAAATAGGCAAAGGGCATTGCAATCGGAGTAGGGACATCGGCAATATACAAATTACTAAAACCTGCAATTACCTTTTTGCTGGGCACAAACTTTGCCTTTCTCACGCGTATGTAATAATCTGGATTGATGGTATCCTTAGCCGTGGTGATTTTTGCCTCGCTTAAAAAATAAACGGAATCATTCTCTTTTTTGGTGATTTCTGCATAGACTTTCATGGCATCACTTCCCAATTGCCCGGCAGCAGCTTGCTGTTCGGTACGGGAATTCCAAATAATGGCTTTTTGCGTATCAAAATTAAAACGGATAGAATCTGGTATTACTACATTAGAACCTTGTTTAAAGTAAGGGAGTTGGGTGTAATTGCCTAGGGAATCTTTTAATCTACCCGCATAAACCTCATTTTTCACATAGTCCATGATGATGATGCCCGCTTTTAACTCCGTATCTTGATAATAAATTTCGGCTTCGTTATAAAGATATATTTTGTGCTCCCGCTGACTTAATTTAACATAATCCTTTGCCTTGTAAGTAATATTATCAAGTAGTATTGAAGTCTTCTGGTTCGTGGAATCTCTTTGCAAAGAATCTCGAACAACACTATCATTGGCTATAGGTTTGGGCATTAATGGTGCTACAAGGGTATCCTTCACTACCTTTATTTCAAGGGGAACAATTTTGTCCTCTTGTGCCGTTAGGGAAATTACACCAACAAAAAGTAGGAATAGGAAAAGTACGTTCTGTTTATTTGATTGCAAGGCTAGATATCCTATTTTTGTAAAGGTTTGGCAATCTAATAGCCATTAGATTCAGATGTCAAACTTACATATATTTTTTATTCTCTATACAGGGTATTACCATAAATTTAACCATGTATAGAGCTATAAATACCTAAATCGAATATGAAAATTAAATCTGTTTTTGTTCTCTTAATTTTGAGTTTTTCCACATCGTTCTGTTGGATTAACGCAATGGATTTGGAAAAATCTCCAATTGATCCATTTGTTGTAGTATTGGATGCAGGTCATGGTGGTCACGATCCAGGTAATTTGGGCAATGGTTACCTAGAGAAGAACATTGCACTGAATATTGTACTCAAGGTAGGGGAGATTTTATCCGCAAATAAGGACATTAAAGTAATTTATACGCGGAAGGACGATACTTTTATAGATCTTTTTGTTCGGGGAGAAATTGCAAACAAGGCGAATGCCGACCTGTTTGTCTCCGTCCATTGTGATTCCCATTCTTCAGATGCACATGGCGCCGGAACCTTTGTACTGGGATTACACGCCAACAAGCAAAATTTTGAGATAGCGAAGAAGGAAAACTCCGTAATTTATTTGGAGGATAATTATGAGACTCGTTATGCGGATTACGATATAAACTCTCCTGAATCGGTAATTGGTTTAACAATTATGCAGGAAGAATTTTTAGACCAAAGTATTGCATTGGCAAAAAATATCCAGGACAATATGTCCGGAAGATTAAAAAGAACGGATAGAAAAGTAAAACAGGCAGGATTTATCGTGTTACATCAAACTTTCATGCCAAGTGTCTTAGTCGAAACTGGGTTTTTGACCAACAAAGATGAAGGGTCTTATCTGAACTCTAAAAAAGGGCAATCAGAAATGGGTACTGCTATAGCCGATGCTATTTTGAAGTATAAGGTAGATGCACAGGGTGGTGTTGGGCAGATAGCTCAAAACTCAACATCCAATGCCCCTAAAGAAATTATTGACGATAAAACCAGAGAAGTGGTTTCTGTTGACATCCCATCTAAAGAAACCTCTGAGAATAAGATTGAAGAAAAAACCAAGGAAATTCCCTCAAAGGAAGAAATTAAGACTGTCGTAGTCGAAAAACCAAAAGTAGACCCGGAGCAATCAAATCCGGATAAATTGGTTTATAAAGTACAACTAATGGCGAGTAGTAGAGACTTACCTCTGGTTTCGGATAATTTTAAGGGATTGTCCCAAATAACAAAAGAACCGTATAATAAGCTATTCCGGTATCTGTATGGTTCTACATTGTCTTATAGGGAGGCTAAAATGCTTCAATCCAAGGCGGCGAGAATAGGTTATCCTTCTGCTTATATTGTGGCTTATAAGCAAGGCGAAAGAGTCGCGGTTCCCAAAGAGTTGCAGGAGGATTCCCAATAATTCCTTTTGGTGTAATAATTATTCCTAATTTTGTGATAAACATAAAACTAATTGCTTGAAACTATCGAGGGAAATTAAAACGGGAATCATAGTAATTGGAGGAATTCTATTATTTGTATTAGGATTTAGTTATTTAAAGTCTTCACCTCTTTTTGACAATAGTAAAACTTTATATGCGGTTTATCCGGATGTGGGAGGACTACAAGCTGGAACTGTTGTTTCAATAAACGGATTCTCCGTTGGAAAGGTAAATGACATCCAATTTAAGGACACAAAAGGAAATTTGGTCGTGACATTTACTGTGGGTAGCGATTTTGAATTTTCTAAAAACAGCACGGTAGAATTATATGATACGGGTATTATAGGAGGAAAAGGCCTTCAAATTACCCCAGTATTCGATGGAGCGGCGAACGTTCAATCCGGCGATACACTTAGTGCTGAAACTAGACCGGGATTAACGGAATTGGCCCAGGAGAAACTAACTCCATTGTTTAAAAAATTTGAATCTGCCGTCACCGATGCTGATTCAGTCTTGATAAATGTCAATAACGTTTTGGATACCAAAACCAAAAAAGATTTACAAACGGCAATCAATGGCCTAAGTGAACTTATGGTAAGTCTTAATGGTAGCGCTAAGGTCCTGAATAACATTTTAAAAACAAACGAGGGCAAATTGGATAGTTCACTTACCAACTTTGAAGATTTGACCTATAATTTTGCAAAACTCTCAGATACCCTGAATAATGCTGGGCTGGGCAGAACATTATCAAGTTTGGAATCTACCGTTGCCAATCTAGATAAGGTATTATCCAAAATTGAAGAGGGAGACGGGACGTTGGGCAAACTCATGAACGATGAGAAACTGTACACTAATCTAAATAATGCCTCTAGGGAGCTTGATCTTTTACTTCAGGATTTTAGACTCAATCCAAAAAGGTACGTCAATGTTTCCGTTTTCGGGAAGAAGCAAAAGGAATACGAAGTTCCTGAAGATGACCCAGCATCAAAAATCGAATAATACCCCATGCAATACCTTCCTAATATTCTTTTTGTTGCAATTCTGGTAATAGGAATTGGCTTTTTTGTCAAGAACCTTGGAAAGCTTAGACGAAATATCCTTTTGGGGAAAGAAGTGGATGTAAATAATAACAAACCCACACGTTGGAGGAACATGGCCTTAATTGCCTTGGGACAATCAAAAATGGTGGTTAGACCTATCGCAGGTCTACTTCACATTATTGTCTATCTAGGTTTTATTATTATCAATATAGAGGTATTGGAAATCATCATTGATGGAATTTTTGGTACGCATAGAATCTTTGCTGGATTGGGTCCTGTTTACGACTTCTTAATTGCTTCGTTTGAGATTTTGGCCGTATTGGTCATAGTTGCTGTGGTTGTATTTTGGGTGCGCAGAAATATTATTCGATTGAGCCGTTTTTTTAAGCCTGAAATGAAAGGCTGGCCTAAAAAGGATGGTAATCTAATTTTATATATTGAATTTGTTTTGATGTTGCTTTTTCTTACGATGAACGCTGCCGATTATAGCTTGCAACAAATGAATGCCGAACACTACTTACAAGCAGGAAGTTTTCCTGTGAGCCAATATATTTCGGAATTGTTTGGTAGTTTGTCCTTACCAAACTTGATACTTTTGGAGAGAACAGCTTGGTGGCTCCATATTGTTGGAATATTGTTTTTCTTGAATTACTTGTATTATTCCAAACACTTACATATCCTTTTGGCATTTCCTAATACCTATTATGGCAAATTAGGGCCTAAAGGACAGTTTAAAAATTTGGAGGCGGTTACCAAGGAAGTTAAGCTTATGTTGGACCCCGATGCAGACCCTTTTGCCGCACCAAGTGAAGATACAGAGGATCCTTCCAAGTTTGGTGCTTCGGATGTGATGGATTTGAATTGGGTTCAATTATTAAATGCATATACCTGTACCGAGTGTGGCCGATGCACGAACGAATGTCCAGCCAACCAAACCGGTAAAAAATTATCTCCTAGAAAGATAATGATGGATACGAGGGATCGTCTGGAAGAAGTGGGTAAGGTATTGGATGCAAACAAAGGGGAGTTTAAAGAGGATGGCAAGCAACTATTGGATGATTATATTACCCGAGAAGAGTTATGGGCTTGTACATCCTGCAATGCATGTGTAGAAGCATGTCCGGTAAGTATAGACCCATTATCGATTATCATGGACATGAGGCAATATTTGGTTATGGAACAGTCTGCAGCACCTTCAGATTTGAACAATATGATGGGAAATATAGAGAATAATGGAGCTCCGTGGCCATTTAACCAGATGGACCGCTTAAACTGGAGCAAGGAATCTTAAACCAAAGAAAATGGCTGATGCATTAAAAGTACCAACAATGGCAGAAATGTTTGCTGCCGGTAAGAAACCTGAAGTGTTGTTCTGGGTGGGCTGTGCCGGTAGTTTTGACGATAGGGCCAAAAAGATTACCAAGGCATTTGTGAAGATATTAAATAAAGCAAATATATCATTTGCTGTTTTGGGTACGGAAGAAAGTTGCACTGGAGATCCGGCTAAAAGAGCGGGAAACGAATTTCTGTTTCAAATGCAGGCAGTGAGTAATATTGAGGTTTTAAATGCCTACGAGATAAAGAAAATAGTAACGGCCTGTCCACATTGTTTCAATACCATTAAAAATGAATACCCTGGTTTGGGGGGGGCGTATGAAGTAGTTCACCATACCCAGTTTTTAAAAGAACTATTGAATGAGGGACGTATTTCGATGGAGGGTGGAACTTTTAAAGGTAAAAGGATAACCTTTCATGATCCTTGCTATTTAGGAAGGGCCAATGGTGTTTACGAAGCGCCTAGAGAACTTATTCAAAAACTGGATGCTGAGTTGGTAGAAATGAAAAACTGCAAGCAAAAGGGTTTGTGCTGTGGAGCGGGGGGTGCACAAATGTTCAAGGAGCCAGAAAAGGGAAATAAGGATGTTAATATAGAACGTACGGAACAAGCATTGGAAACCACTCCAGATATCATTGCGGCCGGATGTCCATTTTGCAATACGATGATGACGGATGGTGTAAAAAATAAAGAGAAAGAAAGTGAAATTGCCGTTATGGACATCGCTGAGTTAATCGCGACCGCAGAAGACCTATAGCAAATTGTAAAGAAGTAATACTATTAAAAATTATTGAAGGAAAAATGTTAGCAGATTTTAATACATTACCGGATACCTCTCGAGTATGGATTTATCAGGCCAATAGAAGCTTTACAGAAGAAGAACTGAATCAAATTAAGAAGGATTTGGATATTTTTTTAGAAAACTGGACGGCACATGGAAAAGATTTACAAGCTGGATACGAAATAAGGTACAAACGTTTTCTAATCATTGGCTTAGATCAAAGTGGCCAGTCGGCAACGGGTTGTTCAATAGATGCTTCTGTTCATTTTATTCAAAATTTAGAAAAAAAATACGAGGTTGAGCTTTTGGACAAAATGAATGTTTCTTATAAGCAAGGTGAATTTATTGCGTATAAAACACTTTTAGATTTTAAGGCGATGGCCAAACAAAAGGCAATTTCTAAAAAAACAATTGTTTTTAACAATCTTGTAGCAACAAAAGGGGAGTATAAGGAGCATTGGGAAGTTCCTGCTTCTGAAAGTTGGCACGCACGCTTCGTTTAAGCAAAAACTTTCCCCAATAGCTATATTTATTAGGTTTTATCGATGAAATGCAATAAATTTCATGGTTTTATGTTATCTCCATACATCAAAAACACATGAGGCTTTTTTTGAGAATTTTCTTTTTTCTTTTTAGTTCACTCGCTCTTTTTGCACAGAATCCCTTAATAACTAGGGACAGTCTTGCACAAGCTGAGTGGGTTAATGACCAATATGAAAAAATGACACTGGAGGAAAAAGTGGGTCAGTTATTCATGGTCATGGTAGCCTCAAATCAAAATAAACAGGATACCGACAAAATCAAGGAACTTATAGAAAATGAGCATATTGGAGGGGTGATTTTTTCCAAAGGTGGACCCCTAAGACAAGCTCAACTTTGTAATGATTATCAAGCTTTATCCAAAGTGCCTTTGCTTGTAGGTATGGATGCAGAATGGGGTCTCGCTATGCGTCTGGATTCCACGTATGCCTTTCCATGGAACATGACTTTGGGCGCTATTCAAGATAACCGTATTATTGAAAAAGTAGGACATCGGGTTGGATTACACGCCAAGCGTTTAGGCGTTCATATTAATTTTGCTCCGGATATTGATATCAACACTAATCCAAAGAATCCGATAATAGGAAATCGGTCTTTCGGTGAGACTCGTGACGTTGTCACTAACAAAGGTATTGCCTTTATGAAAGGGATGGAAAGTGCTGGGGTACTTTCCAGTGGCAAACATTTTCCAGGCCACGGTGATACGGAGGTAGACTCCCATAAAGATTTACCTGTAATCCCATTTTCTCGGGCGCGACTTGATAGTTTAGAGCTTTATCCTTTTAGAAAACTCATAGATGAAGGTCTTAGCAGCGTAATGGTCGCACATTTGGAAGTGCCTTCTTTGGAAATAAAAGAAGGATTGCCTTCTTCTTTGTCGGAACAGATTATCTCGGGAGTACTTAAGGAAGAATTGGGTTTTAAGGGATTGGTTTTTACCGATGCCTTGAACATGCAGGGTGCTTCAAAATTTGGGAAAGAGGGAGAAGTTGAGCTGGCAGCATTCAATGCGGGTAATGATATTTTATTGATGCCGGAAAATGTTTTGGAAGCCAAGAATTTGTTGATCAAAAATTATAATAGGGGAAGAATTAGTGAAAGGCGATTGTCAGAATCTGTAAAAAAAATATTGAAGGCCAAATACAAGGTTGGTCTTAATGACTACCAACCCATTAAATTGGATAATCTGTATGAGGATTTGAATTCCAACGAAGATGATATTCTTTATGAGGAAGCCATTGAAAATGCTATTACAGTGGTTAAAAATAGATACGATCTATTAGGAATAAAAAACCTTGAAAATAAGCGTATAGCTTATGTAAAGTTTGGTGATGCTCCAAACGATGCCTTTATTAAGGAACTTAATAAGTACACCAAAGTCACTCAGGTCAACGCTAATAATATAGAAACTTTCAAAAAAGAATTGGCCAACTATAATTTAGTGATTATAGGTCATCATAAAAGCAATGAAAGCCCATGGAAGTCCTATAAGTTCTCAGACAAAGAACTGGCGTGGTTGCAGGAAATTTCAAATCTTAGAACATCAAATCTTATTTTAACTGTATTTGCAAAGCCTTACGCCTTATCGGACATTGCAACATTTCAGAATATCGATGCTGTAGTCGTTTCTTATCAAAACAGTAAAATAGCCCAAAAGAAAACAGCAGAGATTCTATTCGGAGCTATTCCAGCATCTGGTAAACTTCCAGTAAGCGGTAGTTTTGAATATCGTGCAGGTTCCGGGATTAAAGTTAGTTCCTTGAGTCGCTTGGGTTACAGTTTTCCGGAAAGAGTCGGGCTTAGCTCGTATGCACTGCAGGAAGTGGATAAACTCGTAAAGGACGGATTGGATAGTCTTATGTTTCCTGGTGCACAGGTTTTAGTGGCTAGACACGGTAAAGTGGTCTATAATAAAAGTTTTGGTAAGCCTACATATGACTCGGACACAGATGTATTGAATGATAATATTTACGATTTAGCTTCTTTGACCAAAATTTTGGCGACCCTGCCCATGGTAATGAAAATGGAAGAGGAAGGAAAGATAGCCTTGAACGATACTTTTGAGGAACTGGTACCCGAGTATTCGGATACAGAAATCAAAAATGTGACGGTATTAAAAGCTTTGTCCCATTATGGGAGGTTACCGGCCTGGATTCCTTTTTATGTGAGAACCCTTGATAAGGACAGGAAGCCTTCAAAGGAATTTTATAGGACGCAACCATCATTAGGATATTCGGTTAAAGTAGCCGATAATTTGTATTTGACAGATGCCTATAATGATTCCATTTATAATAGAATCGGTCGACAAGATTTAAAATCCAACAGATATAGGTATAGCGATGTTCCTTACTATGTAATGAAAAAATATATAGAGGATACCTACGGGGAGAAATTGAATATTTTGGCGGACGATTTTCTCTATAGTAGAATTGGGGCCAATTATACTTCCTACAACCCGTTGGAAAAGTTTCCCAAAAATAAAATAATTCCATCCGAGGAGGATAATTACTATAGGTATCAAAAGGTGCAGGGTTATGTTCATGATATGGGAGCTGCAATGCAAGGTGGGGTAGGTGGCCATGCCGGACTTTTTAGCAATGCGAACGACATTGCCAAAATCATGCAAATGTATTTACAGAATGGATATTATGGGGGCACTAAATTTTTTGAGTCCAGAACCGTAAAAAAGTTTAATACCTGCTATTTCTGCAATAAAAATGTAAGGAGAGGAGTCGGTTTTGACAAACCCCAGTTAGAGCATAGTGGGCCCACCTGTGGGTGCGTTTCTAGAAAAAGCTTTGGACACAGTGGTTTTACAGGAACATACACATGGGCAGACCCTGAAGAAGAAATAGTTTATGTGTTTTTGTCCAATAGGACTTACCCTACCGCTTCCAATACGCTTTTAGTTAAATCTGGGTTAAGAACAAGGATTCAGCAAGCGATTTACGATTCCATTATAAATTAAAGAGTAGTTTTGTAATTATGAAAATTGCAATAGTATGTTACCCCACCTTTGGGGGTAGTGGAGTAGTAGCTACGGAATTGGGAATCTCACTTGCCAATCGAGGTCATGAAGTTCATTTTGTTACTTATAGGCAACCGGTACGATTAGAACTTTTGAACAATAGTATTTACTTTCATGAAGTTCATGTACCGGAATACCCGCTTTTTCATTACCAACCCTATGAATTGGCACTTTCAAGTAAGTTGGTCGATACCATTAAACTGTACGAAATAGATTTACTTCATGTTCACTATGCCATTCCGCATGCCTACGCAGGATATATGGCAAAGAAAATGTTGGAAGAGGAAGGCATCTATGTGCCAATGGTCACTACACTGCACGGTACGGATATAACCTTGGTCGGAAAACATCCATTTTATAAGCCTGCCGTTAACTTTAGCATTAATCAATCCGATATAGTTACCTCGGTTTCAGAAAGTCTTAAACAGGGAACTCTTGAAATATTTGACATACAAAAGGAAATTGAGGTAATCCCCAATTTTATTGATAAAAGTAAATATAAAAATTCTTTTACGGATTGTCAGCGGTCTACCATGGCCAAGGAGGGTGAGAGAATAATTACGCACATAAGTAATTTCAGGAAGGTAAAACGCATTCCTGACGTTATCAAAGTCTTCAATAAGATTCAGAAACAATTACCGGCCAAATTGATAATGGTCGGCGAAGGACCAGAAAAAGAAGGAGCAGAAAGACTATGTGAGGATTTGGGTATAGCCAATAAGGTAATCTTCTTGGGTAATAGTAATGAGATAGATAAAATCCTGTGTTTTTCCGATTTATTCTTGTTACCATCTCAAACAGAAAGTTTTGGATTGGCCGCACTGGAGGCAATGATAAATAAAGTACCCGTGATTTCAAGTAATACTGGGGGTATTCCAGAAGTAAATATCCAAGGGGTAACTGGATTTCTAAGTGATATTGGTAATATTGATGAAATGGTAGAAAATGCTATTTTCATTTTGAAGGATAAAAAGACCTTGGAAGAATTCAAAAATAACTCGGTCAAGGAAGCCGAGAAGTTTGATATTCTGAAAGTACTCCCCTTATATGAGGAAGTATATGAAAGAGCCTATAAAAGCAGGTTTAAAAATGTTTAAACCTATATTGATCTCAGGTTTTTTACTGTTAACTATATGCTGCTCTTGCAAAAGTCAGGAAAAGGTTAAAATTAAGCCAAACGAAAAAATGGTTTTGGAAACAGTTCTGAGGGGAGACTATAGTGGACAAGAAACAGAAGAGTTATTGAAAATTGAAAATCAGTCCGAATTAGTAGTGTTTTTCGGGAAAATAAATAGAACGAGAAAACCGGGTATTCCTGTACCCAATATCGATTTTGACCATAAGACCTTAGTGGTTTGGCTAGGGGGTAAAACCACCTCCAGTAATACGGAGTTGCAAGTAGGTATTCTATCAGAAAAAACTGTATATCTAAAAAAGACAAAGTCCAAAAAGAAATTAAACACTACGGCCATACTTTCCCCTTTTGTGATCTACAGTATTCCAAAAACGACCAAAAACATTAAACTCCAATAAATACATCGGTTAATTATAGGATTACATCTATCAAACGATAATAATTACCTTACAAAGTACTTTTTTGAAATGTCAATTTTAAAGTTTTAGTTTTACATTTTAAACCCCAAATGTAAGAGACATGAGAACTAAATTTTTATTTTCAGCATTCCTAGTGTTGGCATTTTATAATATGTCCATTGCACAGGAAGAACTTCAAATTACATCAAAAGACAGTATTGTGCAAAGTTCCTGGATACTTGGTATTGGTTTCAATGCCGTTGATGATTCAGGCAATGTTTTTGATGGACTTTTTAACGTAGGCTCGGAGTGGAATTTTGTACCCTATCCCAGTCGAGTGAGTATTGGTAAGTATTTTAAAAGTGGACTAGGGGTTGAGGCTATTGGAACTTATAGTGTTTATAAGGAAGGAAACATAGTTGACGGTGAAGTGAACCCAAGCGATATAGACTATTTTGGATTGGATGCGCGTTTGACGTACGACTTGAATAAGATTGTCGGACAGACCGGTTGGTTTGATCCCTATGTAGGAATCGGATTGGGATATACCGACGCCAATAATTTAGGTAGAGGAACCTATAATGCTATTGTTGGATTCAGGACATGGTTTTCGGATACCTGGGGATTGGATTTCAATTCGTCTGGAAAATGGGCCATGAGTCAATCCGATGGTGCTACCAACCATATTCAACACGCCGTTGGTGTTGTATATCAATTTGGAATTGAAAAAGGACTGTCCAAACGAGGAGAAGAAAAAATGGAATTATTGGCTGCTATAGAAAAAGAGAAACAGCGACAGGCAGATTCTATAGCAGAGGTAAATAGACAAAGGGAGGAGGCTTTATTGGCCGAAAAATTAAAAAGAGAAAAAGAAGCTGCTAAATTAGCTGCGGCAGAAAAGGCCGCAAAAGACAAAAAGGAGGCTGAAAGGAGAGATATTCAACAAAGAATTGATGCCTTAGGAAAGGTATATTTTAAATTGAATTCTTCTTCCTTAACATCCCAAGACGAGGAGCTATTGGGTAGTTTAACCAATATTTTGAATGAAAACCCAACCGTTGTTTTAGAAATTTCAGCCCATACAGATGCGCGTGGTACGGAAACCTATAATCAATGGTTATCGGAAAAGCGACTGGAAAGAACAGTAGCATATTTAAAGGAAAAAGGAATCGCCTCCGGGCGAATAATCGGAAAGGCCAAAGGAGAAACAGAACTTACCAACAATTGTACTGATGGGGTCAGATGTACAGAGGCACAGCATCAGGAAAATAGACGGTTAGAGTTTTTAATACAGAGCTATTAGAATTAGTTGAATTTTAGCTTAATATTTTAAGATTGATTTAAAATGAAAAATATTCTGGTTTCGGGTGCGTGTGCACTTATGGGTTATGGAATTCTAAAATCCCTAAGGATGTCGAACCGGAATTACAATCTAATTGGGACAACAATCTACGATTATGATGATTCCGTGGCTCCTAAATATTGTGATACAGTCTTAAAAGCTCCATTGACGCTCTCAGATGGTTTCATAGATTGGTTAATGAACGTTATAAGGGAGTATGAAGTTGATTTGATAATTCCAAGCTTTGAAATTGATGTGAATTTTTGGTCGAAAAAAAAATATTTATTAGAAAACTCGCGAGCCAAGTTGGTTTTAAACAATGTTGATTTAATTTCCTTGTGTGAGGACAAATGGAAGTTTTATGAAGAATTAAAAGTTAATAATTGCCCTTTTGTAATTCCTAGTTCTTTATCCTCCGATTTTAAAAGGTTAAAAACACAGTTTGGATTGCCATTAATCTTAAAACCTAGACGTGGAAGTGCATCAAAAGGTATTGTTAAGGTTCTTAATGAGGAAACTTTTTATTTACATAAAGACGAAATAGGTGAAAAATTAATGGTACAACCACTAATTGGAACTGAGGAGGAGGAGTATACAACAGGTGCTTTCTGTGATGGTAAAGGAGGTTATTATGCTATAATAACACTTAGAAGAAAATTATCTGCTGAAGGCTATACAAATAAAGCAGAGGTTATCGAAAATACAAATATTCAGGAAGCGGTCTTTAATATATGTAAAATTCTTAAGCCATTAGGCCCAACAAATTTCCAATTTAGATTGCATAATAATCAGTTTCAATTGCTAGAAATTAATCCACGTTTTTCTGCCTCTACTTCAATGAGGAGTGCTTTTGGTTATAATGATGCTGTTATGGCAGTTGATTATTTTTTAGAAAGCGAAGCCCCTGAACAACCAATTATAAGAAAGGGAAAAGCAATTAGATATATTGAAGAACATATATATTATTCATGAAAATAGGTATAATATCGGATATACATGGAAACTATGAAGCTCTAAAGATGGTTTTGGCACATTTAGATCAATTAAATATCTCTAAAGTTTATTGTTTGGGTGACGTTGTGGGATATTACTCTCAAGTAAACGAATGTTGTAATGCCTTGATTGAAAGAAATATACCAACATTAATGGGCAATCATGATTGGTATATGGTCAGTGGAGGATTTTGTACAAGGTCAGAACATGTGAACAAATGTTTAGAATATCAACGACGGGTAATCACAAAAGAAAATTTAAAATGGCTAGGTTCAAATCAGCTTCAATTTGTATTAAATGATCTTCATATGGTACATGGCGGATGGTCAGACCCCATCGATGAGTACCTCTTTAACCCATCACAAGAATATTTTTCAACAATAGAAGGTAAAACTTTTATCTCTGGTCATACGCATATCCAAAAATTAGAAATATATAAAGAAAAGGTTTACTGTAACCCAGGTTCAGTTGGCCAACCTCGAGATAAAAACCCAAAATCGGCATTTGCCATTTATGATCAAGGTGAAATATCTTTACATAGGGTAGCTTATGATATAGACAAGGTGAACGAACTAATGAAAATGGCAGGTTTCAATGATTCGAACTATAGTTCTTTGAAAAAAAATGATAGATTTTACGCGGGATTTCATATTTCCTAGGGGTATAAAATATAGAAAAATAAAGCTTTAAATCTTGAAAAGATTGATCCTCATCGATGCTTTGTGGGTTTTATCAAAATTATGATGATTTAAAAATGAAAATGTTTTCTTTTGCACACTAAAATGAATTGTTTTAAGTTTTTAAGAAGAGAAAAGGTGAAAATCAAAAGACAATCAAACAATTACAATTATTTAAGATGAATACAGAAGAAAAGGTGAAAAATATAATAGCAGAAGCTATAGAAGTTGAAGTTTCTAAAATAGAAGAGGATACGGCAATAGGTGACTTTCCTAAATGGGACTCTATGGGGCAAGTAATTATTATCTCGGCACTTGAAAAAGAATTTGATATTAAGTTTGATCCTGAGGTAATAATGGATTTAGAGGATGTAGGTGATATGATAGAAGCTGTGGAAGAACGCATTTCTTAATAAATGTTGGCTATGCCTTTTGTTTCAATAGAGGAAAAAATATTTGAATGGGCAAGAAGAACCCCGGAAAAAACAGCACTTGTAGATAAGAAAGTTTCTATTACCTATAAAGAGCTTGTTGACAATATTTGGTCTGTAAAAGCAAAACTTGAAAAGGATTTTTTCATAGAAAAGGATGATGTTGTTTTATTGGCAGCCAACAAAAATGTCAATTTTATTTATTCATATTTTGCACTCCATCTTATTGGGGCAAAAGTAGCTCCTTTGGATGAACAAATACAAGTTGACAAACTTGATCACGTAGTTGATCAGACCAAACCAAAACTAATTGTTGGGCTTGCTTTAAAAAATGACAACAGGTGTTATGATTTTGATATTTTTAAAAATATTGAGTCAACCAATATACCGGTCGATATTGATTACCCTAAAGTTAAGCAACACGCTGACGTTCTATTTACAACAGGTACCACGGGAAATCCAAAAGGAGTTTTATTAACCCATGGCAATATAGCGGCAAGTGCAGAAAATATAAATACTTTTGTTCGTAATACGAACAGTGATATTGAACTTTTGGCCTTGCCCATAAGCCACTCTTTTGGTCTTGGTCGTATTAAATGTGTTTTGTCGGCAGGGGGAACTTTGGTTTTATTGGGTAGTATCGTAAATATGAAAAGAATGTTCAGAAGTTTTGAAGAACATAAAATCACCGGTTTTGGAATGGTACCTGCAAGTTGGGAATATATTCAAAAGATGAGTGGGAATAGGTTATCGGATTTTTCAGAACAGTTAAATTATATTGAATTGGGTAGTGCCTATATGTCCCCAAAGGATAAGAAGCATATAAAAGCGCTTTTTCCGAATACAAGGATATGTATGCATTACGGACTTACCGAAGCCTCTAGATCGGCTTTTATGGAGTTCTCGACAGATTCAATTTATTTGGATACAGTAGGAAAGGCAAGTCCCAATGTAGAGATAGCAATATTGGACCAGTTAGGTAAAACCACAAATTTAGGCAATGAAGGAGAAATCTGTGTAAAAGGGGATCATGTTTTTGATGGATATCTAAACATGTCAAAAGATGATTTTTTCCATGGCGATTATTTCAGAACAGGAGATATTGGTAGTATAGATGCTAATGGTTATATCTCTCTCAAGGGACGATACAAAGAAATTATAAATGTGGGCGGTAAGAAGTTATCGCCAATTGAAGTTGAATCCAAAATCACTGAATTTGATGCTTCCTTAGAAACGGCCTGTATAGGTGTTGAAGACCCAGAGGGTGTTTTAGGTGAAGTGGTTAAGCTGTTTATTGTCAAAACGGACGCCCATCATAATTTCAACGATATCAAGAGGTTTTTAAAATCAAATCTTGAATCGTATAAGGTGCCTGTTTTTTTTGAATGGATAGATGAAATTCCCAAGACAAAATCAGGTAAAATACAAAGACAAAAATTATTATAGCATATGTGGGAACCACAAGGAATGTATTCAAAGTTCTTATTAAAACAACCAACCATACTATTTGGGGATAACGCTATTATGGGTCTTAAAACCTATGCTACTTCTAGGGTATCTGTAATTTATGGTTCTGGTTTAGATGAGGACTACAAGGATAAAATTTCAAATGCCTTATCGGCTTTTGAAATTTCTTTTGTTAAAAAGACCTGGATAGGCGAACCAACATTGAAAACACTTCATGCAACAATAAAAAAAATTGAGGAGTTTAATCCTGATTTGATTATCGCTGTAGGTGGAGGTAGTGTTATTGATGGTGCTAAAATGGTTAGGACCTATTACGAATTTCCATTTTTCAATATTAACGAGACAAGTTTTTCAATGTTAAATTGGAAAACGACATTCGTGGCAATACCTACGACGATTGGTAGTGGAGCTGAAATTTCCTCAGCTTCCGTAATGTACAATGATAGTCATAGGACAAAGGAATTTGTGGTAAGCCATCAATTCATTCCGGAAATAATTGTTTTGGACGCAAGCCTTATAGTAAATGCGCCAAAGAACATGTTATTGGCTTCAATGGTAGATGCATTAAGCCATGCCATAGAAGGGTATATGTCCAATATTGATAATATGTTGGTGGATAGTTATGCGGAAAAGGCCATTCAAATAATATCGCAATTCCACCAAGTAATCAGTGAAGGCACTTCCCCTGAAAATATCAATAAATTACAATTGGCATCTTTGTTTGCTGGCTTAGTACAAAATCACTGTATCGTGGGGGCCACACACGCATTGGCACATCAAATGTCTGCATATGGATTATCACATTCAGCTGCAATCGCAATTTTTTTACCTGCAGTAATCAGAAAAAATAATAACGACCAAGCTTCAAAAGAAAGATTTGGTCAGTTGGCAAAACATTCAGGATTTAACAATGGTGAAGATTTATTGACTTTCGTAGAAGATTTTATAGCAGGTGTTGACCTGACCAAGGAAAGAAAAATAGTCAAGGAAAATGAACAGCATATCCTTTCGGATAATGACTTTTTTATTCAAGCATTAGATGATAAAGGCGGACAAGGAAACCCAGTACCTATGGACAAGGGATTTTTACTTGAAATTTTTAAAGAAGCTTGCTCATGAAAAATAGTACGATGACCGATAGCCTAATTGGTAACAACCCATATGAAATAGGCTCTGAACAAAAAGAACAGCTTTTTTCTGAAGCTTTATTTGAAGAAATAAAGTTTCATTATGACAATAATGAACAGTACAGAAATTTTTGTAAAAATAAAGACTTTAATCCGCATGATTTTAATGGAAATCTAGAACAGATTCCACCAATTGCGGTAAGTGTTTTTAAAGACTTGGGCAAGGATTTAAAATCCGTTCCTGACAATGAGGTTAAGTTATCGCTACAGTCTTCGGCAACATCAGGGATTCCTAGTACCGTGGTCCTGGATAAAATAACTGCCAAACGCCAGGCTAAGGTTATGGTGAAGGTGGTAAAGGATTTTATTGGAGCTGAAAGAAAACCGTTTATTATAGTTGACGTAACCCCAAATCCTGAAAATATAAGGTTTTTAGGCGCAAGATATGCAGCTATTGGGGGCTACCTTAATTTTGCGAGCGAAGTAAATTATGCTCTGGATATAGAAGCGGGTGATAACGTTTCTTTCAATATTGAAAAGACCAAGGAATTCATAAGTTCCATGGATAAGAATGTGCCTATGGTCGTTTTCGGTTTTACCTATATGCTATATGCACAGGTTGTAAAACCATTATTGGACAAAGGTGTAAAGTTTGAGCTGCCTAAGGGATCTAAAATCATTCATATCGGTGGATGGAAAAAATTAGAAAACGAAAAAATCAGTAAACCGCAATTCAATGCAGCCATGTCACAATTGTTCTCTGTAGAAGAGGAACACGTAATAGATATTTATGGCTTTACGGAACAAATGGGATTGAATTATCCCGATTGTGAATGTGGGTGGAAACACACACCAATTTATTCTGAAATTATTGTAAGAAACCCAGCAACTCGGGAGCAGGTCCAAGATGGTGAAGAAGGTGTTTTAGAATTTTTGTCTCCTATTCCCCACTCTTACCCTGGAAACGTGGTGCTAACGGATGATATGGGAATTGTAAACCCCGAACCCTGTCCGTATGGAAGAAATGGGACCAGGTTTAAAATTTTAGGAAGATTAAAAAAGGCTGAAATTAGAGGTTGTGGTGATATATTAGGTAGTAAGCTTAAATTTTCAAATGATGATTTGACACTAGATATATCGGAAAAATCGAATTTAGAGCTCCATTTCTGGAAGGGAGAAAAGTTGGACCAAACATTGGCAGCAGAGGCTCAGTTAACAGAACTTATCACTAAACTTAATGCAAAAAAGCAATGGTTAAAGGACCAACCAATAGATGCTTTGATAGGGCTAATTGGTGAAGCGTCAAAAGTTTGGCTGAAGGCAGAGGGAGATTTAGAATCCATGAAGGAAAAGGGCTTAGCTTTTCTTGCCAATTGGGCCAAGCCGATTCACCTGAATAGAATTTCCACAATTGGCCTTAGAAATAATCGCCAGTATATCGATGGTTTTTTACCCTTAAATGAATCTAGAAAACAATTTTTAAAAGCAAATCAAAAAGGTTTGGTATGCCATTGGTTAGCTGGTAATGTTCAGGTGTTAGGTATGTTTGCTCTATTACAGGCCATACTCACAAAGAATGTGAACCTATTAAAAATATCTTCTAAGGACGGAGGTGTTTTTGCCAATCTATTACGAACGTTTGAAGGGGTAAGTTATACCACCCCTGGAGGATACAAAATTGATGGAGAAGATTTATTACAAACCATTGCCGTTGTATATTTTTCCAGTAAGGATAGAGACCTTGGTGAGCTTATGTCCAAATCTGCCAATGTAAGAATAGCATGGGGTGGACGTGAAGCTGTAGAAACCGTAGCTAATTATCCGGCAATGTATGATACGGAAGATATTATTTTTGGACCTAAGATATCCTTTTCTGCCATATCCAAAGAAGTTCTTGGTACTGAAAGAAAAGCAAAGAAACTTGCTAGAAAGGTAGCCGTTGATTCCAGTGTTTTTGATCAAACGGGTTGTGCTTCCCCGCATAATCTATATATTGAAAGAGGAGGAGAGGTTTCACCAAAGGAATTTTGCCAATTCTTGGCAGAAGGCATGGTAAAAGCTTCTGTTCAGATACCTAAGGGGGAGACCTCGGTAGAACAAATATCCGCTATTCACTCTATTAGGGGACTATATGATTTTAAAGGAGAGGTTTGGGCAAGTGACGATACTACCTGGACAGTGGTGTATTCTGAAGACTCAAATTTGGCCGCACCTGTATATTCCAGGGTTATAATGGTACATCCTGTTGATCATATCAATGAAACTTTACAATATATTGATGACAATATGCAAACGATTGGCCTTGCTTCTAGTGGCGAAAAAGCTTTGAAATTTGCAGAGGAAGCTGTGGAAAAAGGGGTGATGCGTTGTCCTGAAATGGGTAGAATGCTGAATTTTGAATCTCCATGGGACGGAATTTTTCTAATGGAAAGAATGGTAAGATGGAGTACTTTTGGCGGGCCACTTATATAGTGTTTTATAAATCCAATTAAAATTTACTTTTTCAGAGTTAATCAGTGTTTAATTTAAAATAGAACAAAATGAATTTAAAATTTAAAAATAAAAAGATAACAGGAATTCTAACCGTTCTACCAAAAAACGAGGTTAAATTTGAAGATGAAATAGAGAACTATGCCTTTTCTAGAAGTCAATCTATGAAACTTAAACTGATCATGGGTTACAACAAAAGAAGGGTTGTCAAAGCGGGTACCACTATTTCAGATTTATGCGTTCATGGTTTAAACCATCTATTCGATAATAACCTACTTAAAAAGGAGGATATAGATGCTATAGTTTTAGTGTCCCAGTCACCAGATGTCTTTATACCTTCTACCAGCCATATTATTCAAGGTAGATTAGGCTTAAAAACCGATATGGTATGTCTTGATACCAGCCAGGCCTGTTCTGGATATCCTATTGGAATTATTCAAGCATTTATGCTACTGGAACAAGAGGAAATAAAAAAGGTTGTAGTTTTAAATGCGGATATTTTTAGCCGTAAAGTATCTGAAAAAGATAGAGGTAGTCGCCCTTTGACCGGTGATGCCGCTTCTATTACCATTGTCGAAAATGATAGCTCTTCTATTTCGGATACATTAATATATGGCTCTATTAATACCGATGGTACTGGAGCAGAAGCATTGATAATTCCGGCGGGAGGTTTTAAAATGCCATCCAGTCCGGAAACGAGGGAATTGAAAACTGATAGTAAAGGAAATGCAAGATCATTGGACCATTTGGTAATGAAAGGTGATGATGTATTTAATTTTGTACAAAAGGAAGTGCCTCCTATGATCGACAAGCTATTGGAAAGAGCTAATTGCACCAAAAATGATGTTGACTATTTTATGTTTCATCAGCCTAACAAGTTTATGCTTAAGAAATTAGCTGATAAAATGGAGGTTCCATACGAAAAAATGCCCCATAACGTGGTTGAAAATTTTGGTAATGCTAACAGTGTTTCAACACCTACCAATATAACGTTTAACCTTGGAGAAAAACTTAAAGAAGATTCTTTAAAAATATGTTTGGCAGGTTTTGGAGCTGGTCTTAGTTGGTCTTCCCTACTTTTGGAAATGGGTAATTTAGAGTTTTGTGAAATGGTTGATTATGATGATTAAATAAGGTCAGCTTATTTTAAACTTTTTATTTTTCAGTTGAATCACGAACTATGATGGTTAAATTATAAATCCATCTCTTTAAATAGACACAGATTTATTGAATATCATTAGGCTTAAATCATTAAATCGAGAATGGTCAAATGCAATTTGACTTACACATACTTTTAAGATTTTTATTTTTTCCCTATTTGGAAATATTCAAATCCTAAATCTTCCATCATTTGGTCATTATATTGGTTCCTTCCGTCAAAGATAATGGGATAATTTAACTGTTTTTTAAGTTCTCCAAAATCTGGAGACCTAAACTCCTTCCATTCTGTAAGGAGAATCATAGCGTCAGCTCCATTGAGGGTTTCATATTTGGAATTAAAATAAGTGATATTAGGTACATCCTTAAGATAAAAGTGCTGTGCTTCTTGCATAGCCTTTGGATCATATGCCTGAATTTCTGCTCCGCGTTTTACTAAATCCTTTATGATATAAATCGCAGGGGCCTCTCTCATATCATCCGTTTGTGGTTTAAATGCGAGGCCCCAAATGGCAATTTTTTTCCCTTTTAAATCATTACCAAATCTATTAACTACCTTTTTCGCAATAACCATTTTCTGCTTATCATTTACATCTTCCACCGCGGTAATTAAGTCAGCTTTATAACCATGATCTTGGGCTGTTTTTTTTAAGGCTTTTACATCTTTGGGAAAACATGACCCCCCGTAACCACTACCGGGGTAAATAAAACTATAGCCTATTCTACTATCTGAGCCAATTCCTATTCGTACTTTATTTACATCAGCGCCTACCAACTCACAAATATTGGCTACTTCGTTCATGAATGAAATCTTTGTTGCTAGCATGGCATTGGCAACATACTTTGTCATCTCAGCAGATCTAACATCCATTGTTATCAATCGATCCATACTACTTCTAAAAAACGGACTATAAAGTGTTCTCATTTTTTGGGTCGATTTATTATCATTCGAACCAATAACCACTCTATCTGGTTTCATAAAATCATTAATGGCATCTCCCTCCTTAAGGAATTCAGGGTTTGACACCACGTGAAATTCAATGTCAAGATTTCTTAAATCTAATTCTTTTTGTATAGTTTCCTTTACTTTATCGGCTGTTCCGACAGGAACTGTTGATTTATCAACGACGATGAGTGGTTGCACCATATTTTTTCCAATCTCTTTGGCAACTTGCAAAACATATTGTAAATCTGCAGAACCATCATCACCCATTGGAGTACCCACGGCAATGAATGCAATGTCACAGTTTTCCAAGTGTTTCGAGAGTTTTGTACTAAAGTGCAATGTGTCACTCTCAATATTACGCTTGACCATGGGTTCAAGACCAGGCTCATAAATTGGAATAGTGCCATTTTTAAGGGCGTCTATTTTCTTTTTATCTACATCAATACAGGTTACATTATTGCCCATTTCAGCAAAACATGTACCACTTACCAAACCAACATATCCTGTACCTATCACAGTTAAATTCATAATTTCTTTTCTTTATTGCGTAAATATTTGGGCTTAATTTAATTTCAAATAACTACTTTTTATGATTTTATCTTCCTTTGTAAATGTCATAAATAAGTAAAATAACGACTTATTATCCATTGTGTTGCTCTTTGGGCAAACATTTATTTATAAAAGTTAAGAGCTTAAAGGTGGGATTTAAAATAGGAAAACAATGTAATAAAACCTTCATTATATTTTATAATAGTTTTTATACCATGTTATAAAATTTTTGACACCTAATTTTACTGGGGTGCTAGGCTTATAATTATAGTCTTCAATTAATGCATCAACATTAGCCCAGGTTCGTATTACATCCCCGGGTTGCATAGGAAGCATTTCTTTTTTTGCCTTCATTCCTAAGTTGTCTTCAATTGATTCAATAAAACTCATTAATTTCACGGAATCATTATTGCCAATGTTGTAAACCTTGTATAAATCAGAACTTTGTGGACAGTTGTCTAATCCTTTTTCAATGATTTTCACAATACCTTTCACTATATCGTCAATATAGGTGAAATCACGCTCCATATGGCCGTTATTAAATACTTTAATTGACTTGTTTTTTATAATGGCATCAGTGAAGAGGAAGTATGCCATATCGGGTCTTCCCCAGGGTCCATAAACTGTAAAGAATCGAAGTCCGGTTGTCGAGAAACCGTATAAGTGGCTATAAGTATGGGCCATTAACTCATTACTTTTCTTTGTGGCAGCGTAGAGGCTAATAGGGTGGTCTACGTTATCCGAAGTTTCGAACGGGATTTTTTTGTTTAAACCATAAACGCTGGAACTACTGGCATATATTAAATGTTCTACCTGATAATTCCGGCAACATTCCAAAATATTAAAAAAGCCGATAATATTACTATCTATATATGCCCGAGGATTTTCAATGCTATATCGAACACCTGCTTGAGCTGCTAGATTACAAACAGCATTAAATTTTTCCGACTCAAATAGAGCAGCTAGAAACTTGCCATCCTCTAAATTGGTTCGCGTAAAGTTAAAATTATTAGGATATTTTGAACTGCTTGTTAACCGATTAAAATCTTCCGAATCTTGTCTGGAAATACCAAGTTCTTCAAGTCTTCCAAACTTCAGGTTTACATCATAGTAATCATTGATGTTATCAAGTCCGATAACTTGGTGTCCATTGGCAATTAAACTTTTACATGTATGAAAACCGATAAAGCCCGCCGCACCAGTAATTAAAACCTTCATTAAATAGTTTGAGTATTTATTTAGATGGCAAATTAACTAAATAATATGGTGACTCAGTATTACTTTTCTGCAAATTGACCATTTTTTTGGTTTAAAAGTAAGATACTTTTGTTTAAAAAATGTTAATCATTCTTGCTTTAAACTTCTTTGATAAACATGTTGGTTATAAACCGATAATATGTATATTTTTACCGAAATAAATCATTACTTCAAGGCATTGATAATTCATTATGGCTAAATTAGCAAGGGACTCAATTGTTATTCAATTATGATAGTTGTAATTATTAACAATTGGTTTGCACCTTAGGGTTTTTTAATTTCTTTTAAAGATTGCATATAATTGCAAAATAAACAATTTGAACATGATAAAATTAATAAAGCGATTCGTTTTCCTCTTTATTGTATATACAATGATAATGTCCTGTGCTTCCAGGAAGGAGGTAGTGTATTTTCAGGATTCAAGTAATTTTGAAACCTTAGTGAATACAACTACTTTCGTTTCTAAATTTAAGGTAGATGACTTGGTGTCTATTCACGTTTCTTCTTTAAATCCCGAAGCCAGCGCCCCTTTCAATTTAGTTAGTGCCGCAGGGGAAAATGGAATGGTTCCCCAACAAGTTGATTATTTGGTTGACCAGGCCGGTGAAATAGATTTTCCTGTTATTGGTAAGTTAAAGATTGAGGGTCTTTCGCCTGATGAATTAAGGCTTTTGTTAAGAAATCGTCTTTCCGATTATTTAAAGGACCCCATAATAAATATAAGGCTTCGTAATTTTACGGTTACTGTACTTGGAGAAGTAAGAACGCCAGGAACGTATCCTGTTAACGGGGAGCAGATTACCATATTAGAAGCGCTGGGTTTGGCGGGGGATTTAACCATTCGTGGTGTTCGTAAAAATGTATTGGTTATTCGGGATTTTAATGGCACCAAAGTATATACCCGTATAGATTTGACAACGAAGAACATGGTCAAGTCCCCTGTATATTATCTCACTCAGAACGATGTGGTTTATGTAGAGCCAAATAAATCCGGTATAACGGCATCATCATTGGATACTAGAGCACAAATTGCCATTTCCATAGCTTCACTATTAATAACCTCATCGGTATTAATACTTACAAGACAATAGAAAACTAAATATTTAAGGTACCGCCCAACAATGAATTCAGATTTTAACAATATTTCGGAACGTAACTTTGATTATAGGCAAATGCTATACCCCTACACGAAACGATGGAAATTATTTGTTGTTTTTGTTATTATAACAATTTTACTTGGATTGTTGTTTGTTCGCTATTCTGTACCTCTTTATGAGTTACAGGCAAAAATACAAATAATAGAAGACGAAAGTGGCTCTTCCCAATTAGACGTTTTCCAGGATTTAGATGTTTTTGGGGGAGTGGGTAATCAAATAGAGGATGAAATGGAGATTTTAACTTCTAGGTCTAACCTTGTTAATCTCGTAAAGAAGCTTGGTCTAAATGTGGAAATTATCGCGCTTGGAAACATTAAAGATTCAGAAATTTATGGTAGTCAAAACCTTCCATTCAAAGTAAATTTTATTGCGGCCGATTCATTGATTTATAATTCGATGGTCGATTTCTATATTAACCTTAATGATGAGAACACTTACGAATATGCTGAAAGTAGTGACGGTCCTTATAAATTACATTCCTATGGGAAAACCATATCCTCTCCTGTTGGAGACATTATTATCACACCAAACGTAAAAAATACCGGTGGTGTAAATTACAAAAAATATATGGTTTCAATTTCGCCGGTTTCGCTGGTAGCAGAACAATACCAAAAAGAAATCCAGGTTACCGTAGCGGATGAAAAATCTAAGATAATTTCAATTCTCCTACAGGACGCTATTCCGGCAAGGGGACAAGATATTATTAATACTTTAATTGCGGACTATAACCAAAATGCTATCGATGATAAAAAAGCTTTAGCAGATAGAACCTCAAATTTCATAGACGATAGAATTGCAAGTATTTCATCCAATTTATCCTCTGCTGATCAGTCCGCTGTGGAATTTAAATCAGACAGGGGTATAGCTGATATTGCCACACAAAATAGTCTCAACCTCAGTATTGGGGCAGAAAATCAGGAACAATTGCAGAATGCATCTATTCAATTGGATATTGCCTCTTCTATGAAGGATATCATTGAAAATGAAGATGGGTATGAATTACTCCCATCAAATATCGGATTACAGGATGCCTCTATAGCCAGTGCAACGGAGCGATATAATGAGCTTGCATTGGAGCGTAAACGGTTATTGGAAAGTTCTAATGAGAAGAATCCAACTATTGTAAACTTGGACCAACAGTTGGACGGTCTCAAGAGAAGTATGCGTTCCAGTCTTAGCAGCATGACTAATAATCTAGGATTACAAGTAAATAGCCTTAGTAGCCGCCTATCAAAAATAAATTCCCGAATCTATTCCGCGCCCAAAAATGAGCAGGCCCTTAGAGATATAGGTAGAAAACAGGAGACCACAGAGTCTTTATATTTGTACTTATTACAGAGACGCGAGGAAGCACAAATTGCTTTTGCGTCCTCGTCACCAAAATCCAAAATTGTCGATAACGCATATTTAGTAAGCAAATATCCGGTATTTCCAAAAAAATCAATTGTTTTGGCAGCCGCCTTTTTATTGGGTATGTTGCTTCCTTTTTCATACATATATGTTATAGATTTACTGGATAATAAAGTCCATAATAAATTAAGTTTGGAAAAATTGGTGGGTTCCACCCCTGTACTTGCTGAGTTACCAAAGATTTCAAAAAAGGACAATATCTTGATCAGACAGGGAGAACGGACGGTTATGGCAGAGTCTCTTCGAATTTTAAGGGCCAATCTAGACTACATTCTTAAATCTAAAAAAAATCTAGGAACTAACGGGAATATTATTTTTGTCACTTCAAGTGTATCCGGGGAAGGTAAAACTTTGGTATCGTCCAATTTGGCGATGATTTTTGCAAATACCAACAAGAAGGTTTTACTTATTGGTGCGGATATTAGAAATCCAAAACTTTACCAATTTTATTCAGGGAAGAATGTGGATAAATTGGGTAAATCATCCAGAAGTTCAAGGGATAAAGGCCTCACCGAGTATTTAGTGGATAATACATTAAAGTCTGAAAATATTATTTCCACAATGTTGGCTTATGAGCAGACCATAGACGTCATCTATTCGGGGAAAATACCTCCTAATCCCGCAGAAATTTTAATGAATGGCAGGATGAAGGAACTATTTGATGAAATAAAAGGTATATACGATTATATTATTGTGGATACAGCACCTTTACTAGTAGTTGCTGATACCTTATTGATAAGTGAGTTTGCCCATCAAACGCTATATGTTACTAGGGCAGGAATGACGGAATTAAAAGTGTTGAACTATCCTTTAAAACTATCAAATGAGGGTAAGTTAAAAGGGTTGTCTTTCGTTGTGAATGGTGTAAAAGATTCTAATTTGGGATATGGCGGTAAATATGGCTATGGTTACGCTAAGACAACCAAAAAGTGGTGGCGTATTTAATTTATTTCTTTAACTGAAAAAGAGATATTCACAACATCATTTTTAATTTTTTTACCCGAAAGTATTATCTTATTGATAAAATTTAAATATAGGAAACTAACCTATAGGTTTTATTTTAAAAATCATATGCTTTTTCTAAAATGAAAAGTGAGTTTCTTGCTTAATCTAAAAAGTAACAAACTATTGTTATTAAATTAATTGGAGCACAACCCCCTTAACTACCTCTCGTAATCTTGTTATTCTGTCATATAATATAAAAAGCCATACCTCGTTTTAATCATCTACACAATAGTTGGGAAATTTAAAATTAATCCTATCCTATAGAGAATTACAACTTTTGTTCTAGAAGTATAACTATCTACCATAATATTAAAAGAATGTTAAAGAAATAGGTAGTTTGTCGAAAAAAAAATATTTAGACATCCGTCTAGACCATAACTTTCGTATAAGCTACGTTACCAATTATGTAGTTCATCGAATAAATCATTAATCCTATCGATTTTATAAAATTTCGAAATATTTTTGACAAACCCATATGTCTATTTTACATTTTGAATATTAAATCTTAACCTACAATCCCACTTATGAAAAGATTCTTTTTGTCCCCACCAGCCCAATTACTTTTGGGAACCCTTTTAGTTTTTTGCTTTTCCTGTTCTAAAGATGCGGATCTTCTTTCTGAATATGTAATTACGGATGACGAGCAGGTGTTATACGCTCAATATATTGTTGATGATAATTATTATGTTCGTCCAGGATCCAGTGTGGTATTGGATGTTTTAACCAACGATATCATTGATGATCAGGCTCAGGTAACGATAACTAACACCTCTGAACCTGAAAATGGTACTATCCAAATAAATGATGACAACACCTTAACGTACACCCCAACTACCACCAATGTTGACGAGGGAAGTACTAATAATGAAGAAACCGGACCTGTAACCGATACTTTTGACTACACCACAGAAGTTGTAAATGAAGATGAGTCAGTAACCACGGATACGGGTAATGTAAAGGTTATTACCAATGATATTACCTTTGATTTGAATGTTAGGGATTTTGGAGCAAAAGGTGATGGAGTTTCGGACGATAGAGTTGCTTTACAAGCTGCTTTTGACGCCGCAAAAAATTCTGGAACCCCTTCCGACCCCTCAGTTATTTTTGTTCCTTCTGGCACGTATCTTGTTAGAAAGCAAAGCGAGAACAGGTTAAAAATGTATGGAAACACCATTTTAATCGGTGAAGGGGAAAACTCCGTTATTACCATTCCTCCTGATCCAGTTTTAAGTTGGGGTACAATCTTGTTGGTTAAAGATGCCGATAACTGGGAAATAAGAAATTTGGTAATTGACGGTAACTGGAATAATGTAGTAGGTACAGCAGAGAAGGGTGTTGCTAATTTACTCATTGATAACTGCAACTACTTTACTGTAGACAATTTTACAGGCAGAAATTCTTGGTACAATAATATTCAGATTAAAAATGCCACTCACGGAGATTTTACTAATAACAAACTAACCAATTCAGATTGTCAAATACAGACTTACGGTAACACTGAGTATATCAATATTGATGATAATTTTATGGATGGCCATCATTGGTCGGAGCCTATAGCCTTTTATAGAGGCAGTCATAACCATTTGAATATCCGTAGAAATACAATAAAAAACAAAGGATATTCGCACGGCATATTAATAGGTAAACCTGATGAACCAGCAGCTATTCATCAGAATATTCTAATAGAGGATAATGTTTTGTATAAAATAAACAATGGTATTGGAGTGAATTACGGTATAAATAAAAATGTAACTGTTCGTGGAAATAGTCTTTATGTTGAAAATGAAGGTATTGGTTTGGTCAATTGTACTAATTGTGTTGTTGATAAAAATACCATAAGTACCAAATGGGGTGGAGTACCAAGTGTTTCTCAAGGTAAAACTTGGACTGGTGAGGAAGATGCAGAAGGAGGAGGTCAAGATGCTATTGCCATAACCAATAATAGTGGAACTGTAATAAGCAATAACATTATTACGTGGTACGGTTATATGTGTATAGATATAAAAGGCTCTACAAACGTAAGCCAAAACAATAATTCTTGTCCTGATTAATATCTGCAATTATGCTAAAATTGTCAACTGGTGACAATGAAAAAGCGAGGCGATTCTTCAATTTTGGAATAGGTAAATAAACTTTAGCCTTTTAAGGAAGTAATATTAAATTATCTCCTTAAAAGGCTAAATAGTATGGAATGCAGAAGAAAATCACCTTTTCCTAAAAAAGTTTTGCATATTTATTTGCAATTAAGGCCCAGGTATATCTTCCTTCAGCAATTGCTTTCATACTTTCGGCATTTTTATTCAGTCCATTTTGGGAAATGTTTTTAAGGATTTCTACTAAGTCCTTAGCATCTGAAAAATAAAATGCTTTCTCCTCCGTAGTAAAATGATTGGTAGGTACGTTAAAAGCCATAATAGGCAAATTTAAGTTCATAGCCTCCACCAAAGAAGGTGCCGTGCCACAAAACGTATGGCTATGGATATAAAGTTGTGCGTTGCTCCGTATGACATCCAATTCATGAAGGTCATAAACCGCATCTTGCATGTAAATGTTTGGATAACCCGCATATTTTATTTTTAGTTCCCTACCGTATTCAAACTTGTCATAGTTGGAAACCAATACTAGATTTCTTTGTGGTAACTGGGTGTAAGCCTCCAGTACCAGATGCAAATTATTATCTACTTGCGCCCTAGAAACACTTACGTCATAATCAACAGTTAAAAATGGATATTTTGCAATAAGCGAAGTATTTTTTTCTTTTGCTGATGTATGGTCCCCTCCATACTCTATTAAAAGACTTGGTTTACTGTATTCCTGATGGACATAATCAATGAAATGTTGATTATCGGCAACCATAACGGTTGCCTGATTAACAGCAATTTTTTCGGTTAGTTTTAGGTACCACTTCCCAAATGCCCCCCATTTGTCCCGTTTCCATTCCAAGCCACCAAAATTGATGACCGTTTTTGTTTTTCTAAAAATATTTAGAAAAGGCAGAACAAGGCAACCCGGAGTTCCAAGAATCAATAATGTATCATACTTGAACCAACTTAAAAAAATGGCGCTTACGTCATAAACGATGCTTTGGGCCCCATTTGCCTTAAAAGGTAAATACCGTAGGGTGCATCCATGATATTTTTGAATACGTTGCTCTTTAGGTACGTTTTCACAGAAAACGGTAATATCAAATTCATCACCCTTTTCTTTGGTCAAATAGAAAACCATGGTCTCGAACCCGCCATAATTGGCGGGCAAACCTACGGACCCTATTATAGCAACCTTCTTTTTTTTTGTCATTGATTATATGTAATCTTGATAATAATTCTCAATGTATTCCTTAAGGGCAATACGCCAATCGCGCATTTCATTGACTCCTCTAAGGTCTAGTTTTTTGGTTATCAAACGCTCGGAGGGGGGGCGTTCCGCATAATAGACGTCCTTAAAGTGGTCCGAACTTACAGAGGTAATTTTAATTTCATCTTCCAATTTTAATAATTTAACCAACTCTTCTGCTACTTCCAATCTACTTGTTTCACCTCCGCATACACAATTGTAAAGCCCCCAATACTCTTTTTCAATCAAGTTTTTTACGGTTTTTGCGAAATCGTGGGTATAGGTAGGTGTACCGTCCTTATCGTTTACAATGAATAGCTCTTTTTTACCGTCTTTCAATTGCTTCATTAACTTTTGAATAAACTTCTTGTCCTTTTTGGGACCGGAGCCCATCATCCAGCCGGCACGGCAAATCACAAAGCGCTTTGCATTTTCGCAAACAAAGCGTTCTCCCATATATTTAGAACGCGCGTAAACGCCTAACGGGTTTGGTAAATCCCAATCATCGTAGAGATCTTGTTTTCCATCAAAAATACCCGCCGTGCTTATATATAACAACGGAATATCCATGGCATTGGCCAAATACACAGCGTTTTCAACGGCCATGGTATTGGTAGCATAGGTATCATCTACATGTTCCTCACAAAATTCCAAATCGGTATAGGCGCCTAAATGAAATAAATAATCAGGTTTAAATTCTTCCACCTCTTTTTTATAGGCATTAAAATCACGAAAATCCAAATAGGAAAGCCAGGTTTCGTTTACGTCCTTATCGGAACACTTAATGTCGTACTGATCCTTAAATTGGGTATAAAAGGCTTCTCCTAACATACCGCCACTTCCAGCGATGTAAATTCTTTTTTTCATGTTTATATTTAAATATTTATTAATTTCTATACTTCAATATTTTCCCAGGAATTCCACCCACTATAGAATTGGGGGGGACGTCCTTATTGATTACAGCTCCGGCAGCTACTATACTGTTTTTGCCGACAATTACTCCGTCTAAAATTTTAGCGCCACTCGCAATCCAAACCCCATCTTCTATAACCACACCTTTTCTATTTACACCCTGCATGTTAATTGGCACATCTAAACTTGAAAAATTATGATTTTCAGAAAATACTGAACTATTTGGACCAAAAATCACATTATTTCCTATCACAACCTTGCCTCTTACTTGAATAAAACAATTTTGAGCAAAACCAACATTATTACCTACTTTAATGCCTTGGCCTAAATGACTTATTACACCCGTGCATTCGATAATCGTGTTATCGCCGACCGACACATTATTTCCAAACATTAAACCTTCTTTGCACAACGCGTTAATAAAAACATTATTGCCAATAATTATGGTTCGTCCAAATGAAATTTTTGATTTTGCGGTAATTTTTACATTTTTCCCTAAAAAAATTAATCCCTTAGACTCCTTTAAAAATGGTTTTAAAAATACTCCCCTAACCGCCTGAATACCTTTTGAAAAAAGAATACCAATAAGATGATAGGAACTTATTGATTTATCAAGTTGGTAGCCATCTCTGCCAAGCGAAGTGATTACCTTATTTACTAGTTTTTTCATTGATAACTCTTTTAAAGATTTTTAGTAATCTTTTTAAGTGCTTTTCTTTGTCACAGTATTCCCGTATCCACTTTATGCAGTTTTCCGAAACCTTATAGTATTCTTTTTCCCCTAAGTCAACTAGTGAAATAATTGTAGCTTCTAAACTTTTAGAACTTAAATGCTCAAAAGTAAAGCCATTATAGCCATTCTGTATAAGTTCTTCTAAACTTCCTATCTTGGAAACTATTACGGGTACTCCTTCCAAGGAGCTTTCAATCAAAGAATTTGGCATATTATCATACCATTTTGATGGAACTACGGAAAAATGATAGTTTCTTAATGTGATATTAACTTCATTAGAGTCTATAACACCTAAAAATTTAATCTGTTTGGAACCAAATCTATCTACCTCCTTTTTCAGGTTAAATCCAAAATCAGAATTAAAATCACCAATTATATCTAATTCAACTTTAATGCCTTTCTTTATGCAATTTATCATTGCATTTATAAGTATATCCAAACCTTTATCTTCGCTCACTCTACCTAAATAGCATAGTCTAATGCCAGCATTCAAGCTTGATTTTTTTTTATTGAGAAAACGTTGGTCTTCTTCTTTGCTAATAAAAGTAGGAACATGATAAAAATTACCGTGTTTAAATTGATCGGTTTTCTTTATTAAGTTCATAGTATTAACAGAAGGTACTATAAAAGCATCTATTTTATTTTGAAAATGACGTATATGATTGAACTTTTGAATGAGAAAATATACGAATGATTGAGTTAAACTGTCATGAACACACTTGTCCATTACGGAGTTGAATCTATTGTCAATACATTTAGTACAAATTTGTCCCTTATTAAAAAAAGTATTTTTGGCACATACGAGATTAAAATCACTTAACCTTAAGACGACTGGTATGTTTAGTGAATAAGCCGCATCAAAAATGGAAGTAGACAATTTTGTCCCATATTGAAGGACGTATACCACATCGGGCCTTTCATCATTTAATAATCCAGTTAATTTTTTAAAAACGTCCTTATTATAAAAGCTATTTTTTACAATTTTTATTTGGTCAGTTACCGAAATACTATTTTTGTTTTCATTTAAATGAAATTTGTCAACAATAGGTTTATAAAAGTATTCAGAATATGGACTTGGTTCATTATTTGGATAAGAGGCTGAAAATGGAATGACAGTATGTCCATTATTTTCAAAGAGACGCTTTACATTGAATAAATAAGTTTCTGGACCGCTACCATGATAATACCTATAATGAACAATTACAATTTTCATGTTTACTAATTTTACAAATTCTGGAGAAAATTTAGAATCACAAAATAAATCTTGAATTAATGGATTTTACTTTCAAATAACGTTTCATAGAAATTCATTGCTTTAAACAATGACAAATTAATTTTTTATAAAGCTGATTTTTCCATTTAACCTAGTGGATTCTATTAGTTTAGTTTTCCCAGAAAAATAAATAGTTTGTTGCATGGTCAGATTTTAGAAACGCAAATAATATTGCAAGGTGAAGCAAGATAAACATTATTAAAAGCAAAATATTCATTATAGTTTTTTGGTGTTTATACCAAAAATAATAAAGGAAATATGCTGAAATCACCAACTGCATTACTATAAAATACCTTGCAGGTCTTTGCATTAAAGTATTTGTATAGGTGATAAAGAACAATAGGACTCCAATAAAAAATAGATTATAATATTTTATAAACGTAGTCTTTTTGAAGTATGTTTTAAGTTTCTTGCTATGAATAATTATCAAAAAGTAGATTACAAATGGGCCATAATATCTTATTCCCTTACTATAATCCATTTGCCAAATCTCCATTCGGGAAGCCAAATCTCCATACCTGTCTCCATAATTGAAAATTTCAATTAAAAAGGTGATTTGATCCATAAGAGCGTCCCAAACATTTACTTCAGCTAAAGCCATTACGGAAAACAATAATAGTATCTGAAGTTTAATACTTTTAAAGAAATCTTTATCTGAATTTAGGATGAAATACAATGGAATAAACATTATTGCGGACTTATGAAATATTAGCCCTACAAGCATTAAGGAGAAATAAATTAAAATATTCTTTCTATTGGCAAATTGAACAGCCAATATTAAAATACACCAGACTACGCTTTGGCGTATTTCATTCATCATGGTGAAATACAAACCCCCGGTCATGATAATAAATGCCAAAAAAGGATATAAATAGCGCTCCTTTTTAAATGCATAATAGATAAAAAACAGCTGTAAAAAAGCAAAGAAGCCAAATACCCATGCGAAATGAGCATTTAGATTTGCAAAAAACTTAAGAATCCATACAAAGCCGATTTCGTAATCAGTTAGAGAGCTTACAAATGGATGATTATTCACATATTTTATGGTTTTTAAATAAGTAGGATAGTCTACACCAACATCATATCTTATACCACAGATAAATGCAAATACCAAAATGGTGGTCATTATTTCTAATTGCCAGAAAGGTTCTTTTTGGGTCATGCCGTTATTATAGGTGTATGTATATCTTGCACCTAAGAAAATCATGATTAACATTAACCCCCCATAAACAACGAAGCTTTGTAACATTTTATTAGTTAAATTATTATCTAATTTTCTGCTTTATCCTCTAAATAGCTTATAGAGTGCTAATATTGATCTTGCTTGTTTGGTTCTTATTAATAGAAGGATCAGTTGCTGCTTTAAAGGCACTTCCTTTATTGGATAGCTTGCAAGACGTTCCCAAATCGGGTCACTACAAATTTCTTTGACCAGCTTATATTTCTTTGGATATCCAATATTAGATCTCGCAATATTCCCCAAATTAAATTTTATATAGCCAATAAAAAATTTATCAATTCTATCTTTATAAATACTACTATCATACCCCAATTCATTTAGCCTAACTAGAATGGCCTCATATAATTTTTTTTGCTTTTCAAGACGATCCGCCCTAAAGCTCTTGGTCAAGGAATCTTCATTAAAGCAATAGTAGTAAAAGGAATCTGGAATAATGGCAATTCTCGTTGCATTGGATAAATAATCGATATCAAAAATTATATCCTCCGACAAATACTCACGCTCGGACCAGAATTTAATATTGTTCTTTACAATTATTTTTCTGGAATAAATAGCATGCCATACGGACATCCTATATTTTCGTTCTACCTTACTGGAGGGTTCTGTGGCAATCATATCCAATAGGACCTGTTGAATTTTTTCAGGGGTATCAAAAAGAGTAAATTCCGATACCTCGCTAATAGGTATTATGTTCAACTCCGCATCTACATTATTAAGGCCACAATAAACAGTATCCAAAGAATTATCCAATGCCGTTTTGTAAAGTTTTTGGTACATGTTTACGTCCACATAATCGTCAGAATCAACAAATGCTACAAAATCCCCAGTTGCAATTTCCAATCCGGAATTTCTTGCAAATCCTAATCCTGCATTTTCTTTATGGATTACTTTTATTCTTGAATCTTTTAGGGCATAGGCATCACAGAGTGATGGACAGTTATCAGGTGATCCGTCATCTACCAAAATAATCTCTATATCCTGTAACGTTTGGTTCAAAAGTGAATTTAAACATCTATCCAGATATTTTTCAACATTATAAATGGGAACAATAACGCTAACTTTTGGCATTTTTATAGAATATTATGAGTTGGATAATCCCTTTGATTGTTTTGAGAATAGATTTTTGAAGTGTTTGAATCTACTGCGTATGGCCATTTTTTTTCGAAAATTATAATAGGAATTTAGCAACACATATAAATAAGCCAAGTGTTTAGGGTATTCCTTAATTTTAATACCTATATCTGTTCTTTCCGTAAATGTTATGAACTTTGCCATTAAGGCGTCCATACCATACTCTGCAACATATTCTTTTGTTTTTTGACGGTGTTCATTAAAGTCATTTTCGTTTAGATGATATAATTTTTCAATCAAACCAACAATAGGTTGGCCAGGATCATATCCTAAATGATCCCCGCATGTGTAATAGGGGATGTCATACAGATAACCATATGAATTTGGCTTATCATTATAGGCAATGGCAGGAATACAGGGTACCCCATAGGAACCAGCCTCTAGCAAAGCCGTTCCCATTCCATGAAATACAAAGGTATCTTTGAGGACTTCTGGAATTTTATCATATGCAATACCACCATGTACCTTAATACTACCCTCATATTCTTTTTGTGCGGCCAACGCTAACATTCTGTCTTTTAGGCCACCATGCCCATAAACCTCCCAAGTTACATCCAACCCTTTACCGATAAGCTCTTTCACTACCTCAAACATATACAAATTATAGCTTTTAAACGGTACGTACCTTCCAATGGATACAATCTTTAAACTTTTCGGTTTTCCGTTATACGATTTCTCAGGTAAATTGATGGCTAAAGGCCATATTATAGGGTCATTAAAAGTTTTTTGCGCGGTACTCTCAATTCCCTCAACCGTTTCCTTTGACATGAAAACACGGGTACCTTTTTTGAGATAGTTTTTAAAATAATTTAAATAGAGCCGCCCCTTTGAATTTATATCCCCCCCTGTATTAAATTCCCTAGAATGGTAAATACCGGAAAAGAAATTTATATTTTCCCTGTTTTCAAGTTTTGAATATAGAATCCCACCAATTAAACAAGATTTTGGGCCAAATGTGTAGACACAATCTATCTGTGGGTTACCGACTAGGGCCAACACCTGTTTCGGATTGAAAATAATAGAATACTTATTTTTAGGTATGACCAGTTGAACACGTGAATCCAAAAGAGCGGACATATCACCATCTTTTTCAACATATAAGAGGACCTCATGATCATTGTTGACCAACCAGTTGCCCATGCGAACAATTAACGTTTCAATTCCGCCACGGTCCAAGTGCTCATAAACTAGTAAGTATCTCATTTTTTTTCTTATTAATTGTTTGGCAGGTGACAAACTGAGTAATGGCTCATTTTCCTTTTTTAATAAATTTTGAGATGATACTCTTGATATCAATTCTTTTATCCAATTCTTTAAAAGAATACCATGAAGAGACAATTATAAATGGAAGCCCACATAGATAAGCCCATGGGGTAACCACAAATTTAATAATGCCAAAACATATTAAGGCTAACGAAAATTGGAGTATAAATATTTTATAAAACTCAGGACTAAACTCGAACTTATATTTATACTTGGATAAAAGTAAAACCTGAATAAAATAAAGAACATAGTTAATCAAAAATGAAATACCCAAACCCTCTAGCCCCATTAAATGGTATCCCAATAAATTTAATCCTAGTCCGTAGATATTAGAAGCTAATTCATTCCAAAAGAATAATTTTGAAGCTCCTTTGGCCAATAAAATAAAGGCAATGGACCAACTTGCTGCTTTAAAGTACATTCCCAAGGCCATCCAATGCAACATGGTGTCTATTGGCGCGAATTTGGTAGAATAAAGTAAAATAACGATCCAATTAATAAATATCAGGAACACCACAAGTACCGGGGAAAGTATTAAAATGGCAATATCCGCTTGTTGATTAATCATTATCCTTGCCTTGGCATTATTATGGGCTACGCCTGAAAGACGGGGATAATAATCTGTGGACATGGCTGTAAAGACCAAGCCTACATACGTATTTATAATGGCAAAACCAGCACTGAATAAACCAACATCCTCTATACCTCCTGTATTACTAATGAAAATCCTAATAACATATGATGCTCCAACTACCATAATCCCGCTTAGGCTTAGCATAAACCCCATAATCATCATCCCTTTGCCACGTAACTTTGTATCTTCTATAGACACATCAACTTTAGCTATTTTAATTTTGCCAGAAAAGTACTTTGTTACAACAAGAGTTATTATAGTTGTTAGTATAATGGCCGGAACAATGCCATCTATTTGATAATAATAATATAACGGTGCGGAAACTAGTAGGCCAAAAGCAGAACCTAACATATTTGCTTTTGCCAAATAATTTAGCCTGCGTAAGCCCTGCAATAAAACATATTGACCACTAGTTAACTGGGTAAATAAAAGTGTGATAGAGAGCCACCTAAACGCGAACGAGTATTCTGCATTTCCAAACGATAAATCACTAAGCCAAGGTGCAAGAAAAAATGTAACAATGGAACCCAAAAGTCCGGTAAACCACACTAAACGTCTAACCACGGTAATAACCTTCGCAATTTCCAATTCATCACCACTGCCATAGGCTGCTGCAATATCCTTTACCGATGATATTCCTAAACCGAAATTAGTAAGAGAACCAATAAAAGTTGTTGTGGAGGTGAGCAAGCCCGCTATTCCCATCCCTGAGGGACCAAGTAAAAGGGCAATAATTTTAGAACGCAGAATGGAAATAACAATATTAAATACCTGGACCCCTCCAAAAATGGAGGTGGCCTTCATAATTTGTCTATAACTATTATTTTCGTTCGAGACTTCTTCCTTAGCCATTGTAACTATTAAGTGATTCAATAACCATGTTGATTTCCTCATCGGTCATGAAAGCACTAATTGGTAAACTCAGCACTTGTTTGTGTATTTGCTCAGTAATAGGGAAGGATAAGGAATTAAATTCCTTGTAAGCTTCTTGCTTGTGCGGAGGGATTGGGTAATGAATTATAATTTGAATATCATTCTTTTGTAGATAACTCTGGAGTTTATCCCTATTCTCTGTTCGAACCACAAATAAATGCCAAACATGCCCTTCTTCATCTACTACTTCTGGTAGCATAATCAACGGGTTATTAATTTTTTTCAGATAGCGATTGGCTACTTTTCTTCTACCTTCAATATCCGCTTGTATATGCTTTAATTTTACGTTCAAAAAAGCCGCTTGAATTTCATCTAGTCTGGAATTTAACCCTTGATATAGATTCTCATATTTTTTATGCGACCCATAATTGGCAAGTGCCTTTGTGGTTTGAAATAATTGTTCGTCCTTCGTAGTTAATGCTCCCGCATCTCCCAATGCACCCAAGTTCTTGCCTGGATAGAAACTATGTCCTGCCGCATCACCAATAGCTCCTGAAATTTTATTGTTCCATTTCGCGCCGTGAGATTGCGCTCCATCCTCTATCAGTTTCAAATTATGCTTTGCACATATATCCAACATTTGTTGATCAATAGAAATCTGACCGTATAAATGAACGGTTAATACCGCTTTTGTTTTTTTCGTAATTACAGCCTCTATTTTGGTAGCATCTAAATTATAGGTTTTGATATTTGGCTCCACAAAAACAGGAATTAGATTGTTGTCCGTAATGGCCAAGACTGAAGCGATATAGGTATTCGCTGGAACTATGACCTCATCTCCTTCTTGCATAATTCCAAGCTCCATATACCCTTTAAAGATTAAGCGCAAGGCGTCCAATCCATTTGCCACACCTAAAGTATGTCCGCTTCCACAAAAATTATTATAGTTGCTTTCGAAAGTCTCCAATTCTTTACCCATTAAGTACCATCCGGAATCAATGACTCTATTTGCAGCCTCTTTAAGCCCTTTTGCGTAATGGGCGTTAATTTTTTGAAGATCTAAAAATTTTATCACGTTAGTTTTCTTAAGGTTTAAGGGAAATGTTAGATGTTTTATTGTTTACGGGTCTGCTATATTTGAGATATTCAAAAAATATTATGAATTTCAAAAAAGGTCTGAAAGAACTATATCAAAGTTGAATGTGCAATTATAACTTGGATTCAATTAACTTTTTAAGCCCTAGAACAGTATGTGAGTTTTCAATTTCATCAGCAGATAGTATAATTCCATATTCAGTTGAACTAAAATCGATTATCATAAGAACAGTCATTGAATCCCAATTGTCAAATGATGAAAGCTCATTTTCTAGTTCTATACTATCCACTTCCAAAAACTCCTTCATGGTTGGTAGGTAATTTTCCATAAGCATTTATTAATATTTTTTACTACAATTTGTTTTATTTGTAACTATTAAAAATTTAGGGGGTTCGATAGTTATTGTCAATTAATAACTTTATTGATTAATTTACTTGGCTAAAATAATTCATCAACATTTTAATAACGCAAGTTTTTGAATTATGTTCTAACCAATTTATTTTTTTCAATAATTTTATATAAAAAACCAAGAATTGTCTGGATAAAATAATTAGTAAATACTAATTAGGCGAGAATTTAGCGTTCGATAACTTATGGTTTTACATTAAATAATTTTAAATATTTTTCACGATGTGCCTTAAAATTCTCGTAGTCCGATTCAAAATAATGATTAAATTCATCTTCCCCAGTAAATTTAGGCTTGTAAGATTTAGCATACCACAAAACTCGTGTATTTTTTTTCTTAGTTTCCATTTTACATAAGTTAAAGCCTAATTCCTCAAATGCTAAACCTTTTGTAAACAATTCGCCCAAAACGGCATCATTGGGCCCAGCTTCGGGACTATACAACCAGCTTCCGAACTCAAAGGTGTCGCCTTCCACATTGTAAATTCTATTTAAGCCCAATCGGGTTTTCCCATCCTTCTTTAAATTAATTATGTAGAAATCCTTACCATTCTTTTCCCTGTTTTTATATTCTTTCAACCAGTTAATCTGCTCCTCCATATCGGTACTTGTAGGATTGATATGTTTCGCAAGTTTTTCATTGTTCCTTAGAGAAAGTATGAATTCCGCATCCTCCATTTCTACCAGACGGAAATAGCTATTGTACGCCTCTGTGGGCAAAATTCCATCAATAATCTCTTTTCTATTTTTCATTATTATTGTTTTGAGTGGCTTTTTATTTTTGTAATACTTAATATGAATTCAAAAATAATTAAGTTTTTATAGACTTTCCATTACGCTTTCGGTTGGTAAATAATTCATTAATAATTGGTAATTTTCAGTTTTAATTTCGTAAGTATCTACAGAAAACGCCCTTGCTCCAAATGTTTCTTTCCAATTCAACAATTCAAAGTTCATACAGTCAGAATCAAAGGACGTTCCAAAATCAAAATAGTTTTTATGCTTAAAAACTGATTCAATAAGTTCCGAATATAGTAAATCTGAGGCGCCAGATTGTTTTCCAAGTTGATTGGCTGAGTTATACTGTACCCTAGCAACATTTCGTGATTCAAAAATAGTGGTACCGGCGATGATTTTGCCATTTAAATAAGCATTAAATTGGCGAATATTTTCTGGGAACGAATCATGTAATTGTGTTATTTCTTGAAGAGTATGGGTAGGATATGCATTGTATCGTTCTTTCAGATTTGGAATTAAAATTTCATTCCAATACTCATCAAACTCAGAAACTTCCTTTACCATAATTCCCAATTGTAAGGCCTTATTACGATTTCTCCTTCTGTTCTTGGTATAGCTAATTCTATCCTGCAAATTAATAACGGATACTATTTGTCTCAAATTGAGCTCCGCCTTTAGTAAATGAAGACCATAAACAACTTCATCCGAAGGAATAGTGTTATAAAATTGATGGAATTCTTGGAATATAATTTTATGAATTTCAAGAGATCTTAAAAATTTCAATAATTCAAAAATAATTAAAAGTATCCTTTGTAATTTTTCGTCTTTTTGTAAAATAAGGCTACCATAACTCAGCCCTAGATGAGAGGCAATAGTCTGACTATCAATTGAATGTGCTGGTAGTGCTGCTATTAGTTTATGTTGGTCAAAAACCACCACGGAAAAATCATCAAACTTATGTTTGTGATAGTCCATAAAATCTCTTTTGAACAAAAAAGTAGAATTTTTTGAACAATCAATGAATGTATCCCAAGCATCTTTATCGCTGGCTAAATATTTTCTTACTTCAATCATTTATAAAACTTCCTAATTTAAAAGTATTATTATTTATGCAATTACCCATAACATCTTCGATATCATTCATGATAATATAGCCATCCAGAGATTTTACCCAAACACCATCGCTATCTACGTTCAAAATTCTACCGATATCTGTCTGGACATCAGATTTATGAAAAACTACTTTTCCAACGGTATAGTATTCTTTCCGATATCTAATTTGAGGAAGTGGATAAGGAAATTGTAAAACCCTAAACAATCGCTTGCAGTGTTCAAAACCATTATTAAAATTAATAAGGTTGTGTGTTTGGCTCCTTTTGCCTACCCAACTTGCTTTGCTCTTATCTTGTGGTTTGGAAGTTATTTCTCCGATACTGTATTTATTAATTATCTGACCCAAATTTTCCTCAATATAGGTATTCATAAGTCCCATGTAATGTGTAGCCGAGGAGGTATTATCGTTTACAAACTTCTTTTGGTGAATTATGGGTCCATCGTCCATAAATTGATTCATTTCAAAAATTGATAGCCCTAGTTTATTTTCCCCATTCATAATTGCCCAAGCAGTGGAATGCCATCCCCGATATTTAGGCAATAACGAATAATGAATATTGATTATTTTATACCTGGACAACAGTTTTTCCTCGATCAAAGGCTCATATCCGGCACATATGATAAGATTACAGGTAAATTCGTCAAAGGAGTTAACTAAATTACTTTGATCTGATAGTAAATCAATAACATTACCATCAGTGGAAAGGCACTCTAAATTATAAAATTGTTTTAGACTTTTTACAGCAGCTACAGCTCCCCATCCTTTTCCGGCAAATCCAATTTTATTATCTTGCATATTCTAAGAAGGAATCATAATCCCTAATGTAATCCGTTGGGTCATATTTGTGAGAGGCTAAGACCAAGCAAATTGCTCCTGATGAGAAATTAATTTCAGACGCCCAAATACCCGGAGGTATATGTAAACCTCTATATGGTTGATTTAGCATCACGGTTTTTTTTACTTTTCCGTCGTCTAATTCAACCTCAAAACTACCTGAAGCGGCAATTAAAAATTGGTGGCAGTTTATATGTGCGTGAGCTCCTCTGCTTATTCCACCTGGAATATCATAGAGATAAAATATTCTTTTGGTCTCAAATGGTATTTCAATGTTATTTTCTACTGGAGTTATATTTCCTGCTCTATTTTTAATTTTTGGAAGTTCTATTAAGGAGCATTCAAATACAGTTTTTTTCTTCATTTAGACTTTAATCTTAGAAATTCATCTTTATCTCTTATATAATCGTCTTCATCAAAAACGGTATCCGAAACGAGTAAGGCTACGCTATTGGTTGCAAAATTTTCCATGTAACGCCAAATTCCCTTGGGAACAAAAAGGCCATAATATGATCGATTCAAATTATGGGTAATTTCACTTTGCCCATCATTTAAAATGACATCAAAACTTCCCGATAGAGCGATTATAAATTCGTTAGATTTTTTAAAAGCATGACTTCCCCTAATGGCACCACCGGGAACATCATATATCCAATAGGTTCGTTTGATGCTAAAAGGGATATGACCGTCATTTTCAAAGAGACTTAAATTTCCACGGTCATCCAAAATTTTTGGAAGCTCAATAATTTTTGGTTTATGGATCATCATTTTGGACAATATATATTGAAAGAATCAAACATTTTAAATCAATATGGGTGTGCTTGGATTATTTATTTTCATTAAGCAAACCGCCAATGAATCCTTCCAATATGGAATTTCTACCTGGTAAGCTTTTTTTATTTTTTGTTTATTCAATACACTATAATGTGGTCTTTTTGCTGGTGTTGGATATTCTTTGGTTTCAATAGGAGACACATCTATTGTGATATTTTCGATAGAAAAAATAGTCTTTGCAAAATCAAACCAACTACAAACACCTTCATTGCTATAATGATAAACTTCCACAGTATCGTTTTTTATTTTTGGCAGAATATCCAAAATTGTTCTGGCCAAATCTCCGGCGTAAGTGGGTGTGCCGACTTGGTCAAAAATAATGCTCAATTGGTTACGCTCTCTTCCCAAACGCAACATAGTCTTTACAAAATTGGATCCATAACTTGAAAAAACCCAAGAGGTTCTAATTATTATTGAATTAGGGGGATTTAGTTCTAACATTGATTTTTCACCAGCTAGTTTGCTTTTACCATATTCACATTTGGGGTTGGTATCGTCATCTTCGGTATATGGTCTATATGCCATTCCGTCATATACATAATCTGTAGAGATATGGATAAGACTAATACCGCTATCGTTTGCTATCCTTGCCAGATTGAATACTGCCAAGTTATTTACCTCATTGGCTTTAGTGCTCTCATTCTCGGCTTTATCCACAGCGGTATAGGCCGCACAGTTTATTATCACATTTATACCAAAAGATTTAACAAATTCATTTACGGCGGTGAAATTAGAAATGTCTAATTGCTCATAATTCGTGCAATAGAATTTAAAATTTTGGTACTGCACTTTTAGAGCCCGTATTTCTGAACCTAACTGTCCTTTTGATCCGGTAACTAATATATTCAACATAAATATTTATTCGAAATAATCGGCATTTTTAAACAATGGTAAGTCAGCATCTTTTAAGGAAAACTCCATTTTTCCTTTATCCATTTTCCAGTCGATTCCCAACGTAGGGTCATCAAATGAAATACCTCTTTCGCTCTCTCTATTATAATAATTATCTACCTTATATGCAAAAAGCACTTCTTGACTAAGTACAATAAAACCGTGGGCAAAGCCTTTTGGAATCAACAACTGTTTTTTGTTTTCACCCGAAAGCTCAACTGCGAGGTGTTTCCCAAAAGTTGGTGAGTTTTTTCTAATGTCCAGAGCTACATCCAAAACCTTACCTTTCATAACCCTCACAAGTTTGGTCTGAGCGGATGGATTCATTTGATAGTGTAAACCTCTAATTACCCCTAAGGTAGATTTTGATTCGTTATCTTGGCAAAAATCTATCTTATATCCTAAAAAATCACTTAACTTATCTTCTCTAAAAGTTTCGGCAAAATAGCCGCGTTGATCTCCAAAAATGTTTGGTTCACATAAAATTAAATCAGGTATTTCCAATCTTGTAAAATTCATACTATAATTCTTCTGCTCTTTGTATTAAATATTGACCATAGTTATTCTTCTTAAGAGGGTCGGCTAGTTTTAATAATTGTTCTTTTGTAATATACCCTTTTTCATATGCAATTTCCTCCAGACATGCTACTTTGAGTCCTTGCCTATTTTCTATAGTCTGTATGTAATTTGAAGCTTCCAAAAGGGATTCATGAGTTCCGGTATCTAGCCATGCATAGCCTCTACCCATAAGCTCAACTTTTAAGCAATCCCTATCCAAATATTCCTTGTTCACAGATGTTATCTCCAATTCTCCTCGATGGCTTGGTGTTACATTTTTCGCAATATCAACAACACTGTTTGGATAAAAATAAAGTCCGACTACGGCATAATGACTTTTAGGATTTTTCGGTTTTTCTTCAATACTTAGTGCGGTTCCATTTTTGTCAAAATCAACTACTCCATAGCGTTCAGGGTCTTGAACGTAGTACCCAAACACTGTAGCTTTTCTTTCATTAGTGACATTTGAAACGGATTTTTTTAGTAATTCGGTGAATCCATGCCCATAGAAAATATTATCTCCTAAAACCAAACATACATCATCCTTTCCAATGAATTCTTCTCCAATTATAAAAGCCTGTGCTAAACCATCTGGTGAGGGTTGCTCTTTATATTCAAATCGCATTCCAAAATCTGAACCATCACCAAGCAATTGCTTGAATCGGGGTAAATCCAAAGGTGTAGAGATAATCAAAATATCCTTAATCCCTGCCAGCATCAGAACTGATAAAGGGTAATAGATCATTGGCTTATCGTTGATTGGTAACAATTGCTTAGAAGTTCCTTTGGTTAATGGGTATAATCTAGTACCTGAACCTCCTGCTAAAATTATTCCTTTCATAAAATTATGTATATTGCTCTTTATAATATTGTTGGTACGCACCACTGGTTACATTTTTTAACCATTCTTCATTGTTGAGATACCAATCAATTGTTTTAGAAAGTCCTTCTTCAAATGTTACTGATGGACTCCAACCCAGTTCTTTTTGGATTTTGGAAGCATCGATTGCATACCTTAAATCATGACCAGGCCTATCTTTGACAAAATTTATTAATTTTTCACTACTGTTTGTTTGACGGCCTAACTTTTCATCCATAAGCTTACAAAGCAACTTAACTAAATCGAGATTTTTCCATTCATTGAAACCGCCAATATTATAGGTCTGTTTGTCTAATCCTCTATGATATACTAAATCTATTGCAATGGCATGATCTATAACATAAAGCCAGTCTCTGGTATAATTGCCATCACCATAGACCGGCAAAGGTTTTTTGTTTATAATATTATGTATGAACAATGGAATCAACTTTTCGGGGAATTGATTTGCCCCATAATTGTTGGAACAATTAGTGATGACATAAGGCAAGCTGTATGTTTCTCCATAAGCTCTTACAAAATGATCGGAACTAGCTTTAGATGCGGAATATGGTGAGTTGGGTTCGTAAGAAGTTTCTTCTGTAAATAAACCAGTTTTTCCTAAAGTTCCATATACCTCGTCCGTACTTATATGATAGAAGCGTTTTCCACCCCACTTATCTCCCCACAAATTCCGAAAATTATTAAGTAAAATCATAGTACCCAAAATATTCGTTCTGGCAAAGGATAAAGGATTAGAAATTGATCTGTCTACATGGGATTCTGCGGCCAAATGTATAACTCCATCAAATTGATATTCGTTGAAGATTCTTGACACATACTTTTCGTCAGAAATATCTCCATGAAGAAAAGTGTAATTATCCTTTTCTTCAATGTCAATTAAGTTTTCTAAATTTCCAGCATAGGTAAGTGAATCTAAATTGTAAATATGATAATTCGGGTATTTTTCAACAAATCGTCTTACAACATGGGAACCAATAAAACCAGCACCTCCTGTGATTAATATTTTTCGTTTTTTTAATTCTAGATTTTTCATTAGCGTATTTTTGAAATATCTTTTTTGTTAAATGATAGGCGGCGCTTTACAATTAAAATATTAATTGCCAACACAATCTTTATCTGATTATCGAAAATTGTTTTACGTATACCATTGGTTAAGGAACGAAGAGAGGTAACTATTATTTTATGTAAGAGGCTTTTTTAAAAGCTTCCATTCTCTTCTGAAGGATTTTCTTTATCTCAGAATCATCTTTATTTTGATTTGAGGTATTAGAAATTTCGTCATTATTTTTTTTGTCATAAAAATAAATCGATTTTGAATTATCTTCAGCAACAACTGGTTTATTCAAAACTATCTTAGAATTATTATATTTAGAATGGGCCAAAGTTTTTTCTTTAACTCTCGAGGGATTGGATAGTTTACTAATTAAACTTGCACCTGATTTTGTAAACGGGAAAAGATACATGGTTAAACTTGTAAGTATAAATACGACTAGTTGAACATTAATATTTAGACTATCTGTGGCAAAAACTACTCCAATTACGGCCCAGTTCAGCATCATTATCACAGAGGTCGACTGTCTATGCGAAAGACCTAAAGTTAAAAGTCTATGATGTATATGATTCTTGTCTGGACTAAAAGGGCTTCTTTTTTGTTTCGCCCTAAAAATAAAAACTCTTAAAGTATCCACTAAGGGAAATGACAGAATAGCTAAAAGCATAATGGGGGCATTTGCTATGGTAGTTGTTATTTCCTCATTAGAATTCACTGAAAGAAATGAAATTCCTTGATAAGCCAAAAGAAAGCCTACAAACATTGAACCAGAATCGCCCATAAAAAGCTTTTTGTTCAATGATTTAGATAAATTAAACATCAAAAACCCTAAGGTAGCCCCAATAAGAGTAAAGGACACTAGTGCCATTAATGTTTGTCCATTTTGTAAGAAAAAAATACCAAATGTACAGCAACCCATAACCGCAACTGAGCCAGCAAGTCCATCAATACCATCAATTAAATTAAAAGCATTGATAACTAAAATAAAGACGAAAAAAGTAATTAATAGAGATGCAAAATATGGAAGGTTTTGAATACCGAAAAGAGTAAAGAAACTATCTACCCTTAGGTCAGTTGAAAAAACAACAATGCCTGCTGCTATAATCTGTGCTGCTAATTTTTTTCTTGGAGGTATTGCTATTAAATCATCCTTAATTCCCAAGAATAATAAAATTAGAGTTGAGCCAATTATTGACAATAATTTAATTAAATCTGGTCTAACCAAACCAGTCGATAATCCAAATAATATTAAAGGGATAGAGAATGATGCAAATAAACCCACTCCGCCGAGAGTTGGAATATTCATTGAATGAATTTTTCTTCCTCCTGGCTCATCCATTATATTTTTTGTTCTTACCGTGTAAATAATCACAGGAAATACTCTAATGGCAATTATAAATGCCAATAAAAAGGAAAGGGCTGAATAGACATAAGGGCTAGAAAACAAATTGGTTAAGTAGGACATAAATAATTTACGATTGTTTACTTTTTTTATACTTATAGTAAGTGAATATATAGACTTACTTGTTTTTCTAGGGAACTGGCAACTAAGGTAGAAAGCATTATCTAAATAAATGTTAATTATCGATTAAATACCAAAAAACAATATGATTAACCATTTTTAACATGTTCCATATTTACAAAGGCGATTTTACCTTCATCATAAGGATTGAAAGTTTATAACAAATTCAAAGATTTGTTTATTTAGAAACAAAGATTAACTTAATCAACAAAAAAAATAACATGAAACCTCTCAAAACGGCAAAGTTAGATGATTGAGTAAATTTGTTTTCAAGTGCCTCCCTTGTTGCAATGGAATTGAGGCTTCCCGAAAAATGTAACTACACTCTTTTTATGACAACTCTAAATTCAACAATAATTAAGATATTGAAATAAAAGGGTTTGACAATTCGTTACCACGTAATGATTTTTTTAAAATTTGGAGAATTTTTTATGTTCAGTTTTCTGTACTTTAGTAATGCAAATCAAAATGGTTTATGAGTTTTTAAATTTTTTATTTTCATTTAAAATTTCCTTTATTTTTTGGATATTTTTCCGGTTCAACGTTACTTTTTTTAGTTCCATTAACTGCTCTAAATTATGAATGTCTGACCCCAATAAATTGATATAATTTTTTCCGATTAAATAATGGGCAATTTTTTGAACATCTTTCCCATAGTAACTTCCAAGTGAAAGTAAATTTAGTTGTAGCAATATCCCATCTTTTTTAAGTTTTTCATATGAACTCATTTTACGATGCATAAAAAGATATCTTTCTGGATGTGCAAGGGTTGGAAACAATCCCACACTTTTTATTTTACCAATGGAGGTATCAAAATTAATTGATGCTTGTAGAAAAGACATTTCGATTAAAAGATATTTATTAGCAAGGGGCATGATAAGACTCTCTTTTAGTTTAGTTTCAAAATTGGCGTCTATCATATGTTCGGCAGCAGCAGAAATATTTATTTCGTTCATACCTTGCATTTTTAATTCATTTTTTAAAAGTGACAGGGATTTAGAAATCGTTGTAGGTGTATTAGGATAATAATTTTCCATAATGTGAGGAGTACATACAAAATCATTTACACCAAATTCACCAAAACCTTTTATAAGGGCTAACGAATCCTCCACGGTTTTAGCCCCGTCATCAATTCCCGGAAGTATATGATTGTGGATATCCACAAAGCCTTCCAAGTAATCGACCAAATAATTTTTCTTCGTAAAAAAATTGAACATTTTAATTTTTTTTGGGTTTTACTTCCCGATACAGAAATTGGCAAATATGTTGCCTAATAGTTCATCGTTAGTAACTTCCCCAGTTATTTCTCCAAGGTGATACAAGGTTTCTTTAACATCAATGGCCATTAAATCGCTGGGAAGTTCTTCATCCATCCCTGCTTGAACTTTCTCAATGGCTTCAAGCGCGCGTATTAAGGAATCATAATGTCGACTATTGGTTACTATGGTCTCATTATTCCTAAGAGCTCCTGTGTTCACAAATTCCAACAACTGACTTTGTAACGCTTCAATGCCCATTCCAGTTTTTGCCGAAATAAATTGAGAGTCGGTCAGAACATTTTTTATTTCCTTTTCTTGATTTTCCGTCAGTACATCTGCTTTATTCACCAACAGAATAAACGGTTTTCCGGGTTGCTTATTTCTAATTTTTTCAGCTTCAGAGGCAATTAGCTTTAACCTGTCACCTAACAAAGCTTCCTTTTGTAAAGTTGCGCCATCCACCAATAATATGACGACTTGGGATTGCGCTATTTTCTCAAAAGTTTTTTTGATACCTATACTTTCTACTACATCTTGGGTTTCTCGAATACCCGCTGTATCTATAAACCGAAAACCAATTCCACCGATGTTAATTTCATCTTCAATACTGTCCCTGGTCGTTCCGGCAATGTCCGAAACGATGGCCCGCTCTTCATTTAACAATGCATTTAACAAGGTCGATTTTCCCACATTGGGCTCTCCTACTATAGCAACCGGAATCCCGTTTTTTATTACATTTCCTATGGCAAAGGAATTAATCAACCTTTTTAGGACTTCCTGAATTTTATTAACCAGCGTTTTGAACTGTGTCCTATCCGCAAATTCTACATCCTCTTCGGCGAAATCCAACTCCAACTCTATTAATGAAGCAAAGTTTAGCAATTCCTGCCTAAGCTTTTGTATTTCGTTGCTAAACCCACCACGCATTTGTTGCATAGCAATTTGATGATTCGCGGCATTGTCCGAAGCGATCAAATCCGCAACGGCTTCTGCTTGGCTTAAGTCCATTTTACCGTTGAGAAAAGCCTGTAAGGTAAACTCGCCGGCCTCTGCCATTCTACAGCCATTTCTCAAAAACAATTGTATAATTTCCTGTTGAATAAAGGGTGAGCCATGACAGGAGATTTCAAGCACGTTTTCTCCGGTATATGAATTAGGTCCTTTAAATAGGGAAACAAGAACTTGGTCCAATATTTTTTCGCCATCTACTATATGACCTAGATGAATGGTATGTGTTTTCTGATTCGCTAGGTTTTTCCCGCTGACCGACTTGAACAATGCCGAGCCAATAGTAATAGCACGCGCTCCTGAAATCCTAATAACGGCTATTGCTCCCGCTCCTGAAGCTGTTGCCAAAGCTATAATGGTTTCATTTCTATTCATACCGCAAAAATAATCAATTAGGGAGTAGTCTTTGATTCATTTTAAAACGAACATTTGTATTTTTAATTACACAGGTTATCTTATAGGGCTTTAATAGGAAAGAAATAATTATATAATGGATGTTGATTTTTGTAACAAATTCCAATCAATTGCGTCCTATTAATGGATATTCATCATAAATCAATCAAAAATGGAAGTTGTAAATCAAAATATAGCGCTTAGGGAGGATAGAAAATTATTAGTGGTGGCACATCTAACCCAGTATCTGGATTATATAACCGGATTTGGAGGTTTAATAGTTCCACTAGTGCTCTGGCTCACAACAAAAGATTCGGTAATTGGAATGGATGAGCATGGCAAGGCCATTATTAATTTTCAATTAAGTTTAATCTTGTATGTGATTATTGGAATACCGGCTATTTTGCTTTTAGGCGCAGGGATTGTTCTTTTGGTTTTCGCAGGAGTATTATCCTTTGTCATGCCTATTGTAAATGCCGTAAGGGCAGGTAATGGAGAATCTCCAAGTTACTTTGGTACAATACGGTTTATTTCATAATCTTATATATAACAACAAAAAGGGGAACCATAATAGTTCCCCTTTTTTATTTTAGGATGGTTATATTAATTATTGAGCATTACCGGCATTACCAGCATGGTCACATTTTCACCTTCGTCCAATCCATCTATAGGTGTTAGTATGCCCGCTCTGTTAGGTAAACTCATTTCCAGTGAAACTTCATCAGAACCCAGATTATTCAGCATTTCTGTAAGGAATCTGGAGTTAAAACCTATTTGCATGTCGTCTCCTTGATAGGAACATGTTAACCGTTCTTCAGCTTTATTGGAATAGTCGATATCCTCTGCGGATATGTTTAACTCGGCACCGGCAATCTTTAATCGAATCTGGTGGGTAGTTTTATTGGAAAAAATGGAGACCCTTTTTACCGAACTCAAAAATTGATTTCTGGCAATCGTAAGTTTATTCGGGTTTTCCTTGGGTATAACAGCTTCGTAATTTGGATATTTACCATCAATCAACCGACAAATAAGTTCAGTATCGTCAAATGTAAACTTTGCGTTGCTGTCGTTATATTCAATAAGTACATCCGATTCACTACCGGCCAAAATTCCCTTTAGGAGCGTTAATGGCTTTTTGGGCATAATAAATTCTGCAACCTCGGAAGCACTAACATCTTCCCTTTGATATTTTACCAATTTGTGTGCATCGGTAGCAACGAAAGTTAGATGCTCCGGAGAGAATTGAAAAAACACACCGCTCATGACAGGTCTTAAATCGTCGTTACCTGCCGCGAATATGGTTTTGTTTATGGCCGTAGCCAAAATATCACCTAATAATGTTGTGGAGCTGGGACTGGAGAGCTCAACGGCTTTTGGAAACTCCGCACCATCAGCGTATGCCAAGGCATATTTACCATGATTTGAGCTAATCTCCACGGTATGGTTATCCGCAACAATAAAAGTTAAGGGTTGTTCCGGAAAAGTTTTTAACGTATCTAAAAGTAACCTTGCAGGGACCGCTATGGTTCCCTCATTGTCCGAGTCAACATTTAAAACAGAACTCATAGTGGTTTCCAAATCAGAAGCGGATACCGTTAATTTGTCCTTATTCAAATAAAACAAAAAGTTATCTAAGATGGGTAGGGTATTACTGTTATTAATTACACCTCCCAAGATTTGAAGTTGTTTTAATAAATAAGTACTGGAAACAATAAATTTCATCGGTCGTTCTTTGTGTTATTTCAATCTGTAAAGGCTGCTTTATCCTTATTTAAATGGCTTATCACAAACTCTTTTGCCATCAAACAAAGATATTTTAAATGGTTATTTATAGGAAACAAACTTATTAACAGTCTTACCTCATAAATTTACCTACAAAACCGCCTTTATATCAAGGTTGGCTGGGGTAAACTTAAGTGTTTGCTTTTAGAGTTATTAACTATTTCTATTAATATCCAGACTATATATTTCTCTTATCGTTCAACAAAAGACCATGACCTAATTATGTAGGTGTAGCCTTGAATTTAGTTATTGCCTAGAGAAAATCTATAATTATGGTATCCCTATAATCTAGGCCTAAAAGCGTTGCCGCACCACCCACTGTTTTTAGATTACTTCTGAAAATGGCCAATTCTATATAGTTGGAGGAATTAAATAATGCGAGCAAGTCACCGTCACCCTTGCGCCTACTTTTTTCGACAGAATAGTCCACAATATCCGTGTAGGCCTTATGTATTATTTTTATTTTATGATTTCGCACCAATAATTCGAAGTCACGCCCTTTTTTGTAAGCTTCAAAAAGGTGTTTCTGAATATTGGTTACCACATTACCATAATTATCAATATAGATGACGCTACCAATTATTTTTTTGCCATCGTCCACTATTCTTGGAATAAATTCTTTGAGTTCCTTGAGTTCGGAAAAGGGTTTTCCCACTACTTCCAGCGTGCCGCCACGGGCAATATGACAGGCCACTTGAACAAAAACGCTTAATACGGGGAAAGAACCGTGAAAGGGATCTGGAATTTTTATCTCGAAAATTTTCTCTGGTTTTATTTCAGAGGTTATTAATCCAATGACGCCGGTATTTGCACCTATAAAGTAATGTCCATCGATAAGCACCGCAATGTGTTGGTTTTCCTCCGTAGCTTCCGAATCAATGCCTACAATATGTATAGAACCCTTAGGGAAACTGTGGTACGAGTTTTTTAAGATATAAGCACACTCCTGTATGTTGAACGGAGCAATGTCATGGGAAATATCAACAATTTTGGCGTCCGGTAATTCGCTATAAATAGAACCTTTCAGCACCCCAACAAAGTGGTCTTTCAATCCAAAGTCTGTAGTAAGGGTAATTATTGCCATGCAGCAATGTTGATATGTTTTTGGTTAGGCAAACTTAATTTTTACTTAAATTTGATATACAAAATTAAACAAAAAAACAGCCAAGCGAAATTAAACTTGGTGGAATTAAAATCTTCAAAATCCCACTATTTGAACGAAATCGTATTAGAACTCACCGAAGTCAATCCCAGAGAATTTTTTGGGCAACAAAATGAAAATATAGATCTTCTAAAAAAGTATTTTCCAAAACTAAAAATTGTTGCTAGGGGCAATAAAATAAAGGCCTATGGCGACGAAGACCAGTTAGAGGAGTTTGACAAACGTTTTGATATGCTTACGGAGCATTTCGTGAAGTATAACAAACTGGACGAAAACAGTATTGAACGTGTGCTTACTAGCGATGATTCAAAGGACTATCATGGTTCGGAAAAGAGTGGGGAAACCTTGGTTCATGGTGTAAGTGGACGACTCATTAAAGCGCAGACCGCTAATCAACGTAGGTTGGTGGATGCCGCTAAAAAATGCGACATGGTTTTTGCTATAGGCCCTGCAGGTACAGGTAAAACCTATACAGGTGTAGCTTTGGCCGTTAAAGCCTTGAAAGAAAAACAGGTCCGAAGAATTATATTGACCAGACCTGCTGTTGAAGCCGGAGAGAATCTTGGTTTTTTACCTGGTGATTTAAAGGAAAAGCTAGACCCTTACATGCAACCCTTGTATGATGCACTTAGGGATATGATACCTGCCGAAAAGTTGGCGCACTATATTGAGAATGGTACCATACAAATTGCTCCCATGGCTTTTATGAGAGGAAGAACCCTGGACAATGCCTTTGTTATTTTAGATGAAGCACAAAACACTACACATGCTCAAATGAAGATGTTCCTTACCCGAATGGGCAAGAACGCCAAGTTTTTGGTAACAGGGGACCCGGGTCAGATAGATTTACCAAGAAGAACCATTTCTGGGCTCAAGGAGGCCTTGCTTATACTTCAAAATTTGGAAGGTATTGAAGTGATATACCTGGATGATAAGGACGTAATCCGTCACAAACTGGTGAAAAAAGTAATAGACGCCTACAAAACTATTGAACATCAAAATTAGATTTAATGTCGAATACCATTTTTGATACCAATTTTACGTTTCCCAATCAGAAAAGCGTCTATAAAGGTAAGGTCAGGGAAGTTTATGCCCTCGAGGACGATAGGCTAATTATGATTGCCACCGACAGACTCTCGGCCTTTGATGTGGTCATGCCCAAAGGGATACCTTATAAAGGACAGATATTAAATCAGATTGCGACTAAAATGATGGTTTCAACAGCCGATATCGTTCCCAATTGGTTAATGGCCACTCCCGACCCTAATGTAGCCATAGGACATGCTTGTGAGCCTTTTAAGGTAGAGATGGTCATTAGAGGCTATATGTCTGGCCATGCAGCAAGGGAATACAAAGCTGGCAAAAGACTACTTTGTGGTGTTCCTATGCCAGAGGGTTTAAAGGAAAACGATAAATTTCCGACCCCAATGATCACTCCGGCAACCAAGGCGGAAATGGGAGATCATGATGAGGACATTTCCAAAGAAGATATTCTAAGACGAGGAATTGTATCCAAGGACGATTACGAGATTCTGGAAAAATATACTAGAGACCTGTTTCAGCGGGGAACAGAAATTGCCGCAGAAAGAGGGCTTATTTTGGTGGATACTAAATATGAGTTCGGAAAAACTAAGGAGGGTAAAATTGTTTTGATAGACGAAATTCATACTCCAGATTCATCGCGTTATTTTTATGCGGATGGTTATCAACAAAGACAGGATAAAAATGAACCTCAAAAGCAATTGTCCAAGGAGTTTGTTAGGCAATGGCTCATTTCCAATGGATTTCAAGGATTGGAGGGACAAAAAGTACCGCCAATGTCTGATGAATATATTGAATCCGTATCGGAACGATATATAGAGCTGTATGAGAATATAACAGGTGAGGCCTTTATAAAAGCAGATACGGAGCATATCAATGACCGTATTGAGACAAATATCCTAAACTATTTGAACAAGGCTTAATTACCTCAAATTTTTCAAGGACAACACTTTCTTTTCTTTGATTTTGGAAAGTATTTTCACAAAAGCTAAAGCTGTGATATAGGCATCTCCCAAGGCCGTATGTCTATCTTTTTTTGATATCGAATACTTTTCAGCTAAATCATCCAAGGAATAGTGTTCTTGCGGCTGAACAAGATAGGACTTAATCAATGTTTTTTTATACAAAACTCCGGTATCCAAGCATTTGTTCTTTAGTTTGGGAAGTCCCAAGCGTTTTAAGGCATTATTGATCATTCCTATATCAAACCCAGCGTGGTGAGCCACTATGACATTATTCCCAACATATTCAAGGAATTTTTGAATTGCAAATTCTTCGGAGGTACAATTGTGTTTGCTGTTATTTAAAATACCATGTATGGCTACACTTTTTTCATTAAACTTTTTCTGTTCGATATAAACATCGAAAATATCATCAACATGTATTTGGTTGTTCTTTAATTTAAGTGCACCAATTGATAGTATTCTATCCTGAATTTTATCAAAACCTGTGGTTTCCGTGTCAAGAACTACAAAGGTTAGTTCATCGAAATTTTTAGGTAAGGGGTTCTTAAACATCCTGGCATAAGTGTTCCAGTACTCTGGAAGATTAGAAAACCTATTAAGTATACCCATCAACCCAATATATTAGCAACTTTAAAACGGATAGAAATTACGTCCTGGATTTCTTTGATCGCTTTGAACGTTCTTTTCAGTTTCATTTTTTCCTCTTTTGTCAGGGATTCCAATTCGATGAATCGACCGGAGTCGTGATGTAGTAAACCTTGTTTGGTTCTAAATTTTAGTAGGGCCTTGGTAGCATAAGAACAGGCAAGATAGAGTTCTTTATTATTGGGTTCCAGTTCTGCTAATTTCTCATAACGTTCCCATGTATTACTGATTCCTTTTACCGAATGGGATAGAACCAATACACGAGCAGCATCGATTAGGGGGCGTAACGCCCTGTTCTTCAAATCGAAAAAGTCTTTATGCTGTCCATCCTGCTCCACGAGAAATGACCTAAAAAATCCAGAAGGAGACGGACTTTGCAAAGCGCCATTCGCAATATGTACCAAAAATATGGGATACTTCTTCACGTTGGAAAAAATATGTTCGGACATTTGGTTCAATAAATCACGTTCTCCGTAGGCGAGACTGTAATCGAAAAATATAGATGACATTAATACCTCGTTTGGGCCGGGGTTAATAATCCAATAGGACAGTTTGTTTTTCCACTCCTTAAGGCTAAGGCACCATTTAGGATTGGATGCCATCATTTCGGCAGGGCAATATTCATAGCCAATTTTATGGAGTCCTTTGGTGACTTTTTGCGAAAGCTTTAGAAAATACCCTGTAGTCTTGGGAAGCTCTTCATCGGAAACATCCTCGAAAACCAGTGCATTGTCTTGGTCCGTATGTAACAACTGTTCGCCACGTCCCTGGCTACCCAAGGCAAGCCAAGCAAAACTTACCGGAGGTAGAGACTTCATTTTTTTTAAGGAAATTTGGATAACCTGTTTTATGCAGGTATCATTTAATTCCGAAATTATTTTGGAAGTAAGTGCCATGGGTAGATTCTGTTCCAAATAACCATTTAATAGCATCATGATGCTTTTTCGCAGTTCCTTAACCTGCTTAATTTTTTCTGCTCGTTTTATGGCCTTGACAATAACCGCTGGATTGTCTCCAAGCGAAACCATAATATCATTCTTCGAAACCATGCCAACAGGTGCGCTGTTTGCAGTTCCATCCTTGGTAAGTATTAAATGGCTTATATCGCTTTTCATCATTGCCATTTGGGCTTGCGCTATGGTAATTTTTGGCGGATAAGTGATTACCGGTGATGACATAATACCCTTTACGGTTGAAGTGATAGGGACACTTCCGGTTACTACTTTGTTTCTTAAGTCTTTATCCGTGACAATACCGACTGGTAGTTCTTTATCGCAAATGAGTATGGAGCCGATTCGGTTTTTGGTCATTTTTTCCGCTGCTTTCTGTATGGTCGTTCTGGGACTGCATGTCACTAACTTTTTAGAATATCTAACAGGTTGAAAATCATCGATAACTAGGTTTCCCTGCGAATTAATACTTGTAGATACCCCGGTTCTATTAAATTTTGGAGCTTGATTATAGGGGTTTCTAGTATTTGAAGCGAAACTTTCCGTTAGAAAATTGGAGACCCTAGAGTCTGACTCAATAATTGGACGAAAAGCAGATATTGGGATGGCATAAATAATGGATTCTTCATAGGCCAACGCTTCTAGTTTATAGTTCTCTTTGGCTATCAAGGGGCGTAAACCAAAAATATCTCCTTCATCACAGTAATCCGAGATTGATTTTGTATTCGGGTTACTGAGCTCAATTGCTCCCTTGTGAACGACATAAAAATGGGGATGTGGACTTTCGTCCAAGGAAAAAACCCTACTACCCTTTTCTTTATAGATAATGGATACTTCTTGGGAAAGTTTGTCCAGTAGGATTTTATCCATTATGTTGAACGGAGGAAAATTCTTCAAGAAATCCGCAACGCGTTCGGAAATAAGATTTTTCATTCTGGTCAGATAATTAAATTTCCCGATTAACAGTCGCTTAAGAAAACACCAACTGCCAAGCCTCCTTCAGAGGTTTCCTTATATTTTGAACTCATGTCCTTGGCTGTTTCCCACATCGTTTGTACCACTTTGTCCAAAGGTACTTTTGCTTCGGATGGGTCGGAACCCAAAGCTAACTCCGTCGCATTGATGGCCTTGATGGCCCCCATGGAATTACGTTCAATACAAGGGATTTGAACCAGCCCGCCAATGGGGTCGCAGGTAAGCCCTAAGTGATGTTCCATCGCTATTTCTGCGGCCATTAAAACTTGTTCGGGCGTACCTCCCAATAGTTCGGTCAAGGCTCCAGCTGCCATGGCCGAAGACACTCCAATTTCTGCCTGGCAACCGCCCATGGCTGCAGAAATGGTTGCTCCCTTTTTAAAAATACTTCCAATTTCTCCTGCAACCAAAAGAAATTGTTTAATGTGCTCAAAATTTCCAGCATGATTTTCAATGACCATATAATACATGAGTACAGCAGGAATAACACCTGCACTACCATTGGTCGGAGCGGTTACGACCCTTCCCAAGGAGGCATTGACCTCATTGACGCTCAAAGCGAAACAACTTACCCATTGTAATATTTGCCTGAATTTGACTTCTGTTTGTCGTATAGATTGTAGCCACTCCTCAGGATTAGCATAGGGAAGGTCACCCATAAGCTTGCTATGCATTTCGAATGCCCTTCTCTTAACGTTTAGGCCACCGGGGAGCTTTCCTTCCGTGTGGCATCCGGTATACATACATTCGAGCATGGTATTCCAGACTCTTTTTATTTGATAATCTATTTCTTGGTCCGATCGCAATGATCTTTCGTTGGCCAATACTATTTCCGAAATATTTTTTGAGGCTTTACTACAAGCTTCCAATAATTCTTTTCCATTTTCGATGGGGTAGGGGAAAGTACTAAAAGCAATATCCTTTTTTTTGGCATTTTTACGTTCTTCGACCACAACAAAACCGCCTCCAATAGAGTAATAGGTTTTGGATATTTTTTTACCGCTTTCCAGAACGGCTTGAAACTTTAGTCCGTTGGCATGAAAGGGTAAGAATTTTTTATGGAAAACGATATCTTCATCCGGATTGAAATTTAGTTTTTTTTCTCCTCCAAAAATTAGAATGTGGGTGTTTTTGACCTCTTGTACCATCGTATTTATATCCTCAATGGGGATAATTTCAGGGTCAGTTCCCAAAAGCCCTAGTATTATGGCATAATCCGTGGCATGCCCTTTTCCCGTTAAGGACAAGGAGCCATATACATTGGCCCTAATGGTTACCACAGCATCAAAGAGACCGTCCTTTCTCAATTCGGATATCCACCGTTCGGCAGCACGCCAAGGCCCCAATGTATGGGAGCTGGAAGGGCCAATGCCGATTTTGAGCATGTCAAATATACTTATGCTTTCTCTTTGCAACATATCCTTTATTCTAGTCAAATACTAATGTACAAAGTTAGATTGAGGAAGTTGTCGTTTTCAATTTTGATTTATTTAAAACCACTAGTAGAAAGACGAATTAAATGAATAAATGACATCCTGTCAGTTTTTGTCCCTTGGCATATTGTTTGTCATTTGTACAGTGATTGAAAAATTAAGCACTTAAATTTTAAAACATATAAAATGAGTAAGATTATTGGAATAGATTTGGGTACTACCAACTCTTGCGTTTCCGTTATGGAAGGTAATGAGCCAGTAGTAATTCCAAATGCAGAAGGTAAAAGAACAACACCATCCGTTATTGCTTTTGTGGAGGGTGGTGAGATAAAGGTCGGTGACCCTGCAAAAAGACAGGCGGTTACCAATCCCCATAAAACGATATACTCCATAAAGCGATTTATGGGGAATAAATTTTCCGAGTCGGAAAAGGAAGCAAAAAGAGTACCTTATAAAGTAACTAAAGGAGATAACAATACCCCTCGTGTTGATATTGATGGTCGTTTGTACACCCCACAAGAATTATCTGCCATGATTCTTCAAAAAATGAAGAAGACCGCAGAGGATTATTTGGGGCAAGATGTTACCCGTGCGGTAATTACCGTACCAGCATACTTTAATGACTCGCAACGTCAGGCAACCAAAGAAGCGGGAGAAATTGCAGGATTGACTGTAGAACGTATTATTAATGAGCCTACGGCTGCATCCTTGGCCTATGGTTTGGATAAAAAGGATAAAGATCAAAAAGTTGTCGTATTTGACTTTGGTGGTGGTACACATGATGTATCCATATTAGAATTGGGTGATGGTGTTTTTGAGGTACTTGCTACGGATGGTGATACCCATTTGGGAGGAGATGATGTTGACCAAAAAATTATCGATTGGTTAGCCGAGGAATTTAAGGCCGAAGAAAGTTTGGATCTACGAGATGACGCTATGGCATTGCAAAGGTTGCGTGAAGCAGCTGAAAAGGCTAAAATAGAGCTTTCATCGTCAGCGCAAACCGAAATCAACTTGCCATATGTTACGGCAACAGCTTCTGGACCTAAACACTTAGTACGTACTTTGACAAGGTCTAAGTTCGAGCAATTGATTGCCGATTTAGTAAAAAGAACGATTCAACCCTGTGAAACAGCTTTGAAAGCTGCAGGACTTTCTAAAAGTGATATCGATGAAATCATTCTAGTAGGTGGATCCACAAGAATCCCTGCCGTACAGGAAGCCGTTGAGAAGTTTTTTGGTAAGAAACCTTCCAAAGGCGTTAACCCAGATGAGGTTGTTGCTATAGGTGCAGCTATACAAGGTGGTGTTTTGACCGGCGATGTTAAAGATGTATTGTTATTGGATGTAACACCGCTTTCATTAGGTATTGAAACTATGGGAAGTGTAATGACCAAGTTAATTGAGGCCAATACGACTATACCTACGAAGAAGTCACAAGTATTCTCAACGGCGGCAGACAATCAGCCTTCGGTAGAAATACATGTACTTCAGGGAGAGCGACCAATGGCTGCGGATAACAAAACAATTGGTAAGTTCCACTTAGACGGTATTCCACCAGCTCCAAGAGGAACACCTCAAATCGAAGTGACTTTTGATATCGATGCCAATGGTATTATAAAAGTTTCCGCTACGGACAAGGCTACTGGAAAATCCCAGGATATTAGAATTGAAGCTTCTTCAGGATTAACGGAAGAGGAAATCAAAAAGATGAAAGCCGAGGCTGAAGCGAATGCGGAAAGCGATAAAAAAGCGAAGGAAACAGCTGATAAATTGAACGAGGCAGATGGAATGATTTTCCAAACGGAAAAGCAACTTTCTGAATTTGGGGATAAACTGTCCGATGACAAGAAAAAACCCATTGAGGATGCACTTGCTGAATTGAAAACAGCTTATGAGTCCAAAGATTTAGCGGTTATTACCCCAGCTTTGGATAAAATTAACGAAGCTTGGAAAGTAGCTTCCGAAGAGATGTATAAGGCTCAAGCCGAGGCACAACAAGGTGCGGGAGATCCTGCTCAAGGAGAACCGACAGCGGATAGTGGTGATGCATCTGAAGGAGACAATGTTGAGGACGTTGACTTCGAAGAAGTGAAATAAATCCTAAGTATCTCAATATTAAAAGGAGCGGCACTAGTCGCTCCTTTTTTATTTTTGGAATGTAATTTGTTTCGGTTGGTAATTGACTTAGTTTTGTGCTATGATAAAAAAAATCGTTTATACTTTTTTGTTGGGATTGTTGGCACTCCCATCATTTTCCCTGGCCCAAGAAGTGAAAATATTCAGCTTGGCGGATTTTGATTTGAAAGATAGTGTAAAGACGTGCCTTGTAAGTACCAAGTACGGCAAGGAAGAGTACGATTTTAATAGAAAAGGACTTCTGATAAAATCGGTAACGCGTTACAGCGATACGGATTACGATGTGGTTTATTATAAGTATAAGGATAGTATGCTTTTGGAAAAAAGATCAGAAACCTATAGGGACAATAAGTTTGACCCCAGTACTTCTATAGCCCATTTTTTTGAATTGGATACAACGGAGAATAGACAGGTTACAGAGAAAATTATTTCTTATGATAAGGAGTTTTTAGACCAATATATCTATACCTATGATGAAAATGGAGATCTTACTAAAATGGTAAGAACCAATAATGAAGGTACGGATGAAACCTTGGTAGAATATAAAAAGTATAAGGGAGAGTTTACAATTACCTATTTATTGAACGAGGTTCCCTTAAAGTCGATCAGAACCTCTACTCAGAAAAAAAATGGGAACACTCAAAAAGTAGTGCTCACAAAGGAATTTTTAAAAGGTGAGGCCAATAAGGCCTATGAAGAAGTTTTTAATCCAGAAGGATTATTGTTGGCACAACAAGAGTTCGATTATAATGAAGATAAAAATAAATTTGTACCCACAATAAGAACTACGTATGGCTATGATGAAAATGGAATGCTAGTAGAAGAAACTAAGAGAGGTGAAAATGTATTGGACAAAAAAGAGTATATCTATCAATATGATAAAGAATCAGGGGGGAATTGGATCAAGCAAATTATTACTCCAGAAAACGCCTACACTACTAGAAAGATAACCTATTATAAATCGAAGGAAAAGAAGGGGAAAGAATAGCTTATTTCAGTGTTTTTATCCATTCTTCTTTTAATAGGCCGTAACAACATGTATTGCGCTTATAACCATCAAGCAGATATACGTTTTTTCTTAAGACACCTTCTAAACTGCACCCTAGTTTTTCAACTGCCTTTCTGGATTTTATGTTCCGTTCATCTATCCGGAATTCCACTTTTTCAAACCCCAAATCCATAAAAGCATAGTGTAAAAGTAAATCCTTCATTTGGGTATTTAGACCCGTCCCTTGAAATTCTTTTCCTATCCATGTGGAGCCGATATGTAGGACTTTATTTCTCCAATCTATATTCATATATCGGGTACTTCCTGCGTACTTGCCCAACTGTTTATCATAAATAATAAAGGGAATCGAGGATTTTTCTTCTTTCTGCTTCAGTGATAATGTTACGTAGTTCTTTAGCGCTACAGGTGTTTCAATATCAGAAGGAGAATATTGCACCAATTTTTCTTCAGAAGCGATTGGAATTAATTGTTCATAGTTTTCCATGGTTAGGGGTGATAATCTCACCCTTTCATTTTCGAGAGTTACTTCCATATCAGTCTGCAAAAGAGTTTATAATTTCTTTTTTTATTTCGTGTCCGCCATCAAATGTAATTCGTTTTGCTTGTCCTTTAAAAAGGACATCCAACTTATTCGATTCTTCTTCAAGCCTATTCTTGTTAAGGTATTCATCTTTTGTACCGAGAATCATCGATATTTCAGTTCCATTTGCAATTAAGCTTTCAAAGTCTTTTACTGTTAATTCATTAGGCAACCCCCCTGCATACAAAATCAATTTTTTACATTTCAAATCTGTTTTCGCTATAAGTCTCGTGGCTATGGATACCCCTTGGGAAAACCCAAAAATTATCAAGTTGCATGCTTCGGGAATGTTTTCACTCTCCAAAACTTTATTAATATAATTCAAAACATTTTCAGTTTCTTGCAGGGTATCCACTCTAGTTAGCCAGCTTGCCCCAACATGTCTATATTGATTGTTTAGATAGTACTTTGAAGGTGCTTGAGGGGCTATTATATAATTTTCCTTACTGTCCAATTCATCGAAATATCTGAGAAAGTATTTACTTAAAAATCCTATACCATGAAAGACCAACCAAACATTCTTGGTCTGTGGGCCAAGTTTATTAAGTGTTTCGTAGGAGTTGGAATGTTCATAAGTAACTTGTTTTATAGTAGTATTCATAAATCTAATATCTAAGGTTGATGCTCTTGCTATTGTATTCATTAATTTTACAATAAAAAATAATGAGCGAACACAAAGATAAGATACTTGATGTGTGCAATGCATCTTCCAAAAATACCATGATGGAGACCTTGGACATAAAGTATGTGGATGTCGGAGAGGATTTTTTAATAGCCCAAATGCCGGTTAACGCTCGGGTGCACCAGCCGGATGGAGTACTTCACGGAGGTGCTATGGTTGCTTTGGCCGAAAGTGTAGGGAGTATGGCCTCTTACATTTTTTTGAATGCTTCTGAGTTCTTTGTACGCGGAATCGAAATTTCAGCAAATCATGTAAGAAGTATAAAAGAGGGGTTTGTTTATGCCAAGGCTACTTTTATTCATAAAGGAAGAACCACACAGGTATGGGATATTAGAATTACCAATGAAGAAGATCAGTTGATATCCATATGTAAGTTGACCACTATTGCCCTGCCAAAAAAATAACATGGTTTCATTCATTTTTGAGAAAGCCCAAAATCAGTTTAATCAACAACTGCCATTTGTTCTTTACAGGAAACCTAAGGAACAGCTGTTAAAGGGTATCTTTCAGCGTGACGACCTGCTGCATACCGTAGGGGATTTTACAGAAAAGGGCTTTGTCCTTGCCCCATTTGATGATACCGAAAAACCCACACTGATCAAGCCTGATGAAATGGTAAAGGAACCCATTGAAGAATGGAATTTGAATGCTGTAACTAAAAACCCAAGCATTTCCAATAACGAAGAAGAGAAGAAAGGGTTTGAATCTTTAGTTGAAAAAGCTATTGAAGTCATCAGAAAAAAAGAATTGGAAAAAGTGGTGGTTTCTAGAAAAAAGGAAGTGCAAGTAGCTATTTCCGCTATTCATATATTTAAGAAATTGGTGTATACCTATAACAATGCATTATGCTATGTGTGGTATCATCCAAAAGTTGGAGTTTGGTTAGGGGCTACGCCAGAAATTTTAGTAAAAACTGTTGGCACTTCCTTTACGACCATGTCATTGGCGGGTACTCAAGTTTTCGATGAAAATATAGTAAATCCAGAATGGGGAAAGAAAGAACTCCACGAGCAACAATTAGTAACGGACTATATTGAACAAGTTTTACAGGGAAAAACCAAGGCCTTGAAAATAGGTGATCAAGAATCTACGAGGGCGGGTAAGCTTTGGCATCTTAGAACTAAGATATCCGGCAATTTCGAAAGAGATGGTTTGGGTAAATTAATAAGATCGCTTCACCCAACCCCTGCAGTTTGTGGAATCCCCAAAAAAAACGCTAAAGATTTTATATTGAAGAATGAAAACTATAATCGTTTGTTCTACACCGGTTTTTTGGGCGAACTGAATTTTAAACAGGAGCAATCCAGAAATATCAACCTCAAAAATAAAGAAAATAGTGCCTATAAATCAGTCCTTACCAGAACGGAACTATATGTAAACCTCCGTTGCATGCAGTTAAACAAGGGATTGGCCACGTTATATGTAGGTGGTGGAATAACCTGGGGATCAGAACCCCAGAAGGAATGGGAGGAAACAGAAAACAAAAGTGAAACGATATTAAAAGTTCTTTCGGATTAACCCCAAAGCTATTGGTTTAAGACACTCAGAGGTCTTATTTTTGTAGTCCATGAATTACTCAACAATACCCGTAGCCCAATCGATTATTGGGCATTGCAAGGCCAATGGGATAAATAACATCGTCATTTCTCCAGGTTCCAGAAATGCTCCTTTGACACTTTCATTTACAAACGATCCTTTTTTTAAATGTTTTAGTATTGTAGATGAACGATGCGCTGCTTTTTATGGAATGGGAATGGCACAACACTTAGATAGGCCAGTTGTTTTGTTATGTACTTCTGGAAGTGCCTTATTAAACTATTACCCGGCGATAGCGGAGGCATATTACAGTGAGATTCCATTAATAGTTATTTCAGCGGATAGACCTTCCTATAAAATTGATATTGGTGATGGGCAGACTATTCGACAGGAAAATGTATATGAAAAACACATAGGGTATTCTGCCAATTTAAAACAAGACCTGATACATGCAACCGAAAGGATCAATCGATATAGTCCATCTTGGTTAGCGGATGATGATCTTAATCAACTGCAAATAGAAGTTCAGACCCACAATGATCTAGAATTAAGTACGTCATTAACAGTTGCATTTCAACAACAATTACCTATTCATATCAATGTTCCCATGGAGGAACCTTTATATGATACGGTGGAAATTGACTTAGCACTCCCAAAAGCTGTTGATTTTAAAAGAATGGATTCGGAAATAATTCCAAGTAGTTTTCGGGAAACGTGGAAGAACGCTAAGCGAAAAATGGTATTGGTAGGAGTTAATAACCCCAATTTATTGGAAGAGGATATTTTAGAGGCATTAGGGAGTGATTCTTCTGTGATAGTTTTTACGGAGACCACCTCAAATATGCACCATCCAAACTTTTTTACCAGTATAGACTCTATTTTGGCACCGATCGAATTAAGCGAAAAAAAGGATGAATTATTCAAGGATTTAAAACCTGATATTTTGCTGACCTTCGGAGGTCATGTGGTTTCCAAAAAAGTGAAGGCTTTTCTTCGAGAATATGAACCAAAACATCATTGGCATGTTGGATATACCAAAGCCAATGATACCTACTTTTGTTTGGAAAAACATGTTAAAACTTCAGTTAACAAATTCTTCGAAAGCATCTATGCGGAATGGTCAGAATCACCATCCAATTATTTTAAACTTTGGGATAAGGTTAGATTAATATACCAAATTAAAAGGGAGGAATATTTGAGTCAGGTTCCATATTCCGACTTCTTGGTTTTTGATAGGGTTTTAAAGTCAATACCAGAGGAGTATCAATTACATTTAGCCAATAGCTCTACAATAAGATATACGCAATTATTTCCATTAAGTCCCTCATTAAAAGTGTTTTGTAATAGAGGGGCCAGTGGCATTGATGGTAGTACATCTACTGCAATTGGAGCATCTGTTAATGAGGCAACACCAACACTATTAATTACTGGAGATCTTAGCTTTTTTTATGACAGTAATGCTTTGTGGAACGATTATATAAGAAAGGATTTCAGAATCATTCTTATAAATAATGGGGGAGGAGGTATTTTCAGAATTCTACCCGGTCGTAAGGATTCAGATTCGTATGAGCGTTTTTTTGAAACCAAACATAAATTAAATGCTTCGTCTTTATGCGACATGTACAATTTAAAATATGATTCCGCTTCAGATGATATTTCACTGCGAAATTCTCTGGAGGGTTTCTACAATACCTCCGATAAACCTAAACTTTTAGAAATATTTACCCCTAGGGTAATAAACAATAAAATTTTGACAGACTATTTTCATTTCATATCTTAGGGAAAATATTAACTATTAACTTTTTAAGACACTACAAATTATGAGTAAAAGAGACGAGCTTATTGAAAAATATGCAGCTGACATCAAGGATAAATTCGGTGAAAGTGCAGACATGGATTTGCTTACCAAAGTAACTGTTGGTTTAGGACCTTCCATTTATAACCTTGACGCCTCCAAAGTGTCGGGAGGTGATGAGAAAGAACTGGAAACCGTAAAAAACAATTATTTAATTAAAAAATTAGGTCTTAGTGACGGGCCACAACTTATGGAGGCCATAAAAAGTGTTATGGATAAGTACGGTTCATCGAACAAAAATAAATATAGAGCTGTTGTATACTACATGTTATGCAAGCATTTTAACAAAGCTTCGGCCTATTAGAAAGTCATTTTTAACCATATCAAAAAGCTGTTTCCTAAGAAACAGCTTTTTTATTTAGTATATATACCACGGCCTACCGCTTAATTGACGTAATTTTGTAGCATGATTGAAATCGGTATAAAAAACAACTTAAAAATTTTAAGGGATACCAGTGTGGGTCTCTTTCTTGGGGATGAAGAGGGGAATGATGTTCTTTTGCCGAACAAATATGTGCCCGAATCCTACGAAATTGGTGAAGAAATTGAAGTTTTTTGCTATTTGGATTATGATGAAAGGCCAGTAGCAACAACCTTGGAACCAGACATCATGTTGGGCGAGTTCAGGTTGTTAGAAGTCGCTGAAGTTAATGAGTTCGGCGCTTTTATGGATTGGGGCCTTGAAAAGCACTTATTGGTGCCGTTTAGGGAGCAACGGAGTAAAATGAAACAGGGACAGTGGTATGTGGTACATTGTTACCTGGATGAAAAAACGGGTAGATTGGTTGCATCGAACAAACTGGACAAATTTTTAAACAATGATAACCTTCATCTTAAAGAGTGGGATGAAGTAGATTTGGTGGTCACTAGACAAACAGATTTGGGATGGGAGGTTATTGTAAACGAAAAGCACAAAGGTTTGGTCTATTTCAATGAAGTTTTTAAAACTGTGAATATTGGGGATGTCATTCCGGGATGTGTAAAGAAAATAAGGAAGGACAATAAAATTGATATTTCATTACAACCTTTGGGAGAAAGGGTTTTGGAACCTGCAGCAAATAAAATATTTACGGTTTTAAAGGAGAATGGAGGTTATTTGCCTTTACATGACAAGTCGGACCCTGAAGAAATTAGGGATATGCTTCAAATGAGCAAAAAGACTTTTAAAAAGGGTTTAGGAGCCTTGTACAAAGCCAGGAAAGTGACCTTGGAAGACGATGGAATAAATTTGGCGGAGTGATTTGGTGTTATAAGAAAATGCTTAAATATCTGGATTTCAATTTATTATTTAGAATATAGTCCAGTTATTTTTTGTTTAACTTACCGTTAATCCTATTTTTGTTGCTTTGACCGAGATGAAGTTTAAATTCAACTCTTTTTTTAATTAAATTTAACGTACAATTTCGTATCTAAATAATAGCATATGCCCTTTATTGAAGAAAGTGATTTATTAGAGTTGCATAAAGACATAGATAAGGCACAAATAATCAATGAACGCCTTTTAGATCAAATAAAATTCAAGAACAAGGAACTTAAAAAAAGTAAGATACAGCGGAATATTTTTGCTGGTATCACTGCCTTTTTCTTAATTGGTGGACTTGCTTTAACCTCTTTTACTGCTGGATTAAATACATCAAGTTCATTGGATAAGCAAAATAATAATCTATTGGTGTCCATTGATAGTTTGGATGCGATAAAATCCAGAATTGATAATTTAAAAGCTCAAAACGATGAATTGAGCTTGGTCAAGGAGTTTTACTTGGCCAAAAAATTCTTGGAGAAAGAAAAAATTTATTCCGTTCAGGTAAAGTCTTTTGTTGACAACAACGTTACTCTTGCCTCTGAAGCGCTTACTAATACACTTTTTGTTAAAACAAATCCTTTTTATTCATACTCCCTTGGTAATTTTGAGACCTTGGAAGAAGCACAGTCTTTTAGAAAACAATTGGTGGATATTGGTTTTGAGGATGCGTTCGTTGCCTCGTATAAAGAAGGTAAAAGAGTGCAAATAGAAGATCCTTTTTAGTGTCCAAATTAAAGGCCTGGATAAGTGCTGCACGGCTTAGAACGCTACCACTTTCTATTTCCTGTATTTTGGTGGGTGCCGGACTCGCTCAATTTTATGGAAATTTTGATGCGACAATTTTTTGGTTGGCTATTTTAACCACCACGGGCTTTCAAATAACTTCAAATTTTGCCAATGACTACGGGGATGGAGTCAAAGGTACAGACAATCGAAATAGAATCGGTCCTAAAAGGGTACTACAGAGTGGCCTTCTTACACAAAAGTCATTAAAGAGAGGAATTATAGTTTTAATACTAATAGATCTACTTTTGGTTAGTGCACTACTGTATTTTGCATTCAATCAAAATGAGCTTATTTGGATAGTTTTTTTTCTTCTGTTGGGGGGATTTAGTATTTGGGCCGCGATAAAGTATACCATTGGAAGAAATGCCTATGGCTACAACGGCCTGGGTGATTTTTTTGTCTTTCTTTTCTTTGGTCTGGTTGGAGTTTTGGGAAGTCTGTTTCTCTTTTTAAAGTCTTTGCCTGTAATTTCCTTTTTACCTGCAATTTCCATCGGTCTACTAAGTGTGGGAGTATTGAACCTTAACAATCTTAGAGATCATAAATCCGATAAGGAATCCGGTAAAAACACGCTAGTTGTGAAAATGGGCTACAAAAATGGTAAAATCTATCATTACACAATACTCTTTGTTTCCTTTATTGCCCTATCCATATTTTTATACTTAACAGCGAAAGATTGGACAGGCTATATTAGTTTGCTTGCTTATATTCCTATTTTTATTCATTTAGTAAAGGTCAAAAAAATAAAAACTCCGGTTTTGCTAGACCCAGAACTCAAGAAATTGGCATTGAGCACTTTTTTTATGGCGGTACTCTTTTACTTTAGTTATTACAATTTTTTGTAGTTTTGGACGTTAACCCACTAAACCACTGACAATTTTGGAACAACCTATTAAAATTTTAATTGTAGAGGATAATGTAATCATTGCGGATGATATGCAGTCCATGTTAGAGGAAATTGGTTATGAAATTGTAGATAATGTTATCGTTTATGAGCAAGCTGTTGAGGTACTGAAAACACAGCAGGTAGATCTTGTGCTTATTGATATCATTCTTGCCTCCGACAAAACAGGAATCGATTTAGGGAAACATATACGAGCGAACTACGATATCCCATTTATCTTCGTAACCTCAAACTCCGACCGAGCCACGGTTGAAAATGCAAAAACCGTAAAGCCGAATGGATATCTGGTTAAGCCCTTTGAGCAACAGGATTTATATACTTCCATTGAAATTGCACTTTCAAATTTTATTTATGGTAAACAGGCATCTGGAAACGCCGAAAATAATGTAACGGATACCAATGAAGATGTTCCAATGAGCAATTCTATATTAAAGGATTCTATTTTTGTTAAAAAACAACATCTTTACTATAGAATTCAGTTTGGGGATATTCAATTCATAAAGGCCGACAATGTTTACCTAGAAGTAAATACGGTAGACAAAAAGTTCCTAGTGCGATCACCGCTAAAGGATTACTTGGAGAAATTACCACAAAACAAGTTTTATAGGGCCCATAAGTCCTATATCGTTAATGTTGATCATATAGATGCGATTAACTCCAAGGATATTATGATCAATAATACCCTCATTCCAATCTCAAAAGACTTTAAGGAGTTTATCATTTCTGCAATGAATTCTTAGTCCGTTTAGAATTCAAGAATTTTCCATAATCATTTATGTGACTATGGCGATATAATTGTGCTTCGATAAAATGTACAAAAAATCCGTTGAAAAGATTAATTTTCCGTCGAAGTACACTTACACAACAAAAAATTGGCATTATACAACAATAATCATCTACTGGATTTTCTTAGTGATATTTTTGTAATGAAGGTTTTGGAAAATAATCTTTGGAGAGGATTTAGGTGGCCTTAAATGGTTAAAGGCCAATTTTTAGTATTTACGGACGTTTTTCAGTTGATTTCCTCAAGTTTTTATTCCCATTAACCTTCAATAGAATCATTGTAGACACAGTATAGGTTTCAATCGATTTTAGCTTAACATCATTACGGCTACACAACAAAAATTTAATTACTCAAAGCAATTAAATTAAGTTTGTAGAATTGTTTTGGACATGATATGAAAAAACGCTTTTCGGTAATAATAGTTGGGATTATCTGCTTTTTATGCTCCTACCAAGAGGCAAAGGCACAAGAGGTTCTACCCCAAGACGAAAATTACTTTCAACAATTTAAAGAGCTTCCAGATTCTGAAACAAGAATTGATTTCTTCTTCAATAATTCTAATCGGTATAACCAAAACTCAGCCTATGACTGGTTAGATTCCGTCAATGTCTATTTAAATAGTTCTAAAAAAACTAATGATAGTATATCCGTTATAGATTATCAATTGATACAGTCCCAGATTTATTTTGATTTGGGCGATTATGAGAAGAGTTTGGCAATCGCAAAAGAGTTGTTTGATCGAATGGATAACTTTGAGTTGGAAAAAAAGACGCTTATCCTAAATTTAATGGATGCCGATTATTCTAAATTGGAGTTGTATGATAAACAGATTGAAATCCGTAGGTACAAAAGAGAAATTGGTCTCACCAAGAATGTTTCCTTTTATGATATTTATTCTAGTTTAGGTCAGCATCGCAAGGCGATGGAGGATTATATGACCGAGGAGAAAAGAAATGTGGAAGATGGTGATTTCTACGCTCAGGCCGTTTACAATAACAATATTGGAAATTATCTTCGTTTAGATAAATCAACACCCACTGCATTAAGTTACTTTAATAAGGCCAACGCCTTAATCGATGTTTATTTTAGTGATGTTATTAACAGTAAGACAACAAACCAAATAAATGAAGCTAATTACCTAAAAGGCGTTATTCTCGGGAATATTGGCAAATGTCATGTACAGTTAAAAGAATTTGAAAAGGCGATACCCTATTTGGACGAGAGTATCGAAATGATTAAAAAGTACAACACTGGGAAGTTCTCAACGGATTTGGTTGAGAATACCTTGGAGATAGCCGAGTGTTATCTACAACTCAATAATTATGAAAAGGCTACCGATTATCTTAGCGATGGTTTAACCCCTGTTAGAATTGAGAATATACTTAAAAGAAATAGACTGTATGCTGCTTATTATGATCGGACGGGAGACTTTAAAAGTGCTACGACTTATTTAAAACGAAATATTCGAATTAGGGATTCCTTGGACGTTAATGCTACTAATATAAAGAGTCAACAGTTGGAGTCCGTATTAAGTCAGGATTTGGAATATTCCAGAAAAATGATGGAGGTCCAAAAAGCCGATCTAGAGAAATCCAGGAACGAAATTTTAGAAAAGGATGAGCGAATAAACCTGGTTTTTATATCCTTGATTTTTACTTTGCTTGGCTTTTCCGGTCTGGTGTATGCCTACTTAAAGAGTATTAAAAACCAGCGATTGATAGCCGAACAAAAACATTTCATTGAAAATTCATTAATAGAAAAAGATTCCTTGTTGAAGGAAATACATCATCGCGTAAAAAACAATCTACAAATGGTTTCCAGTTTGTTGAGCTTACAAACGAAGAATACCAGAAGCAAGGCAGCCATTGTTGCTTTGGAAGAAGGGAAGAGTAGGGTTAAGGCGATGGCGTTAATTCATCAGAAACTATATCAAAATGAAGATTTATCCGTAATAGAGATGCAGGGGTACATCGAGAGCTTAATTAATAGTGTTCAGTCGGTATATAAAAAAGGAGGGCATAATATCAATATTACCATAGATGCGGAAGGAGTTGAGTTGGATATTGATCGAGCGATTCCCTTTGGTCTTATATTAAACGAATTGGTCTCAAACTCGTTTAAATATGCTTTTCCTCATGATGAAGAAAATGGTAAAATTTACATCCACCTTAGGAAGATACAAGACCAGGAAGGATTTTTTGAGTATACGGACAATGGAGTTGGGCTTCCTGAAGACTCTGATGAAAGAGCCAATTCCTCCATGGGAATTCGGTTAATGAATAGGCTTGCAAATCAGTTACAGACCACTTTAAATACAGATAGGACGGCCGAAGGCGTACGTTTTTGGTTTAACTTCAAATAAGCCTATCGAACCTTACTTTTCAAGACCAATTTGTGTAGTAATTTTGGAAAAAAACGTTTTAAATAAACCCCGTATTTTTCCTTCCCGCCAATATATACTTCAAATTTCTTCTCCATTATAGCTTCAATGATTTCCTTTGCACAGCGTGTAGCTGTAATACCATTTTTTGTTGCGCTGTCCTCTTGTTTTGATGTAGTACCATCACCCACCAAGGCATTTTTGGATACATTGGTTTGAACAAAACCCGGACACGCTAAAGTCACGGAAATTCGGTCTTTTTCATGTTCCATTCTAAGTGAATCAAAGAAACCATGAAGGGCATGTTTGGCACCGCAGTAGCCGGAACGGTAAGGAGATGAAAATTTGCCCATTAAACTGGTTACCGTAACGAAATGTCCACTTTTGTTTTCAATAAAATATGGGAGAAGACAACGGGATAATTGAATAGTACCCAGATAATTAACATTAATCATTTGTTGATACACTTCAAATGAAGTTTCGCGTATCAAAGAACGCTGGCTAATACCGCCATTGTTGATAAGAATATCAATTTGGTTATGAAAGGTAAGTGCCTTTTCTGGCATCTTTTCCAAAGCTTTAAAGTTGGCTAGATCTAAAGGTAAAACGGTAACCTGTTCCGGGAAACTACAGTTACTTTTTACACGTTCCAGTTCAGCTTCTCTCCTTGCTGATAGAATAAGTCTACATCCCAGATTATTTAATTGATAGGAAAGGGCTTCTCCAATTCCTGAAGAGGCTCCGGTAATCCAAATCACTTTATTTTTAATGCTTTCCATATAGTGTTTATTGAAAGTCAAAATATAGCTAAATTTGAAGGATTCAATGAAATGAGTATAAAAAATCTTCTTACAAATCGAAATGATAGGTGGCGATTTACATCTGAGATTTTAGTAATATTAATGCAATTAGATGAAAGCTGAAATCAAAAAGTATCTCCTAAAGTTTAAAAGACCCAGTGGTACCTCTCGGGGTATTTTGCAAACCAAGGAAACTTGGTTTTTAATATTGCAAGTAGAAGGAAAGTTTGGAGTAGGGGAATGTGGCCTGTTTAGAGGGCTAAGTTATGATGATGTCCCGGAGTTTGAGAACAAACTACAATGGGTCAAAGACCATATTAATATTGGTTTGCATAAATTGCTAGAGAATTTAACCGACTTTCCAAGTATTCAATTCGGTTTGGAACAGGCATTTATTTCCATAGAAAACGAAAGTCCTTTTGAATTGTTTAGTTCGCCTTTTTTAAGAAAGGAATCTCCAATCGCCATTAATGGTCTTATTTGGATGGGTGACCCAGAATTTATGAGAGGACAAATCCATGAAAAGTTGGAACAGGGCTTTTCATGTATTAAAATGAAAATAGGCGCCATTGATTTTAATAAGGAACTAGGTCTATTGGAATCTATACGAAAGGACTTTTCAGCGGATGAAATAGAACTACGGGTGGACGCAAACGGAGCTTTTTCCCCTAATGATGCCCTGGTAAAACTAAAAGACCTGGCCCAATTTGAACTTCACTCCATTGAGCAACCCATAAAACAGGGAAATTGGCTGGCGATGAAGGAACTTTGTAAGAGAACACCCTTGCCGATTGCCTTGGATGAAGAATTAATTGGAGTAAACAATGTAACGAAGAAGGAAGAATTGTTACTTATAATTCAACCTCAATATATAATCTTAAAGCCAAGTCTCGTTGGAGGTTTTGGTGGTAGCGGTGAATGGATAAGCTTGGCAGAAAAGCACCAAATAGGATGGTGGATAACCAGTGCTTTGGAAAGCAACATAGGTCTAAATGCCATAGCGCAATGGACAGCAACATTGAAAAATACGATGCCGCAGGGACTAGGAACCGGGTCTTTGTTCATCAATAATTTTAAGAGTCCGCTAGAAGTAAAGAACGGAAGTTTGTATTATAACCGAACGAAAAGTTGGGAAAGAAATTTAATTAAGGATTTATGTATATAGAACAGGCATATAAAGGAGATAATGCGTCTTGGAAAGTAATATTAACAACCCTTATCAGTACTGGGGTTTTCATCGTAAACTTTATCTTTTTTCTTTTGATATCACCAGAAGATTTAGAGAAAACATATGAATTGATGAAGCAATTGCCACCTATAGTAAATCTAGTTTCTAATTTGGCACCTTTTATTTTTTTGCTTTTGGTTTTAATATTGCTGGTCATCTTTTTACACAAACGAAGCTTTGTTTCACTTACTACGGCCAGAAAAAAAATTGATTTTTCAAGATTATTATTTTCTGCAAGCTTTACGATACTATTAACTGTATTATTTTTTGCAATTGGATATGGTATTGATCCAGAAGGTGTAGAATGGAATTTTAAGCCCTACAAATTTCTAATTTTAGTATTTGCAAGTCTTATTCTGTTTCCTTTTCAAATAGGTTTTGAAGAGTATCTTTTCAGAGGTTATTTAATGCAACAGATAGGTGTATTGGTTAAAAATAAATGGTTTCCCTTATTACTCACTTCAGTAATGTTTGGGTTGATGCATTCTGCAAATCCAGAGGTGGCTGAAATGGGTTATATCACTATGGTTTTGTATATCGGATTTGGTCTTCTTATGGGGATAATGACATTGATGGATGATGGAATTGAATTGGCACTAGGGTTTCACCTCGGTAATAATCTAATGGCTGCCTTGTTGGTAACATCGGATTGGTCCGCTATCCAAGCAGATTCCCTTTTTAAGAATACCGCAGAAAGTGCATCTGGGGATATTGTACAAGAAATGTTATTATCCGTTTTTGTAACCTTTCCATTGATCCTATTTGTTTTGTCCAAAAAATACAAATGGACGAACTGGAAAGAAAGGTTAACCGGGAAGGTGCTTTCCAAAGAGGAGTTCTTGGCAAAAGAAAATCAATAATCGAGACATGGTGGACTTGGCCGTGCATCCCAACTTTAAGATAAATGGTAGACCCATTTCATCTGAGGATATTACGGAGATTGCTTATAGTTTTATTAAAGAAGGTGAACCTTATAAAAAAAGTATAGGTGATTTTTTGATGGAATGGGTGGATACCACAAAAACGATAGAGGTTAAAACTTCTGGTTCTACAGGAAAGCCCAAACCTATAAAACTTTTAAAGAACCACATGCGGAATAGTGCACTAGCAACAGGGGAATTCTTTGGTCTTTTGCCAGGTAATACTTCACTATTGTGCTTGTCCTGTGATTATATAGCTGGCAAGATGATGCTGGTTCGTGCCATGGTTTTAGGATTGGATATTTATTTGACCGAACCCAAATCAAACCCATTGGTGGAGTTGAATGAAGATAAGAGTTTTGATTTTTGTGCTATGGTACCTCTGCAAGTACAGGCTTCATTAGATCAAATGCAAAAGGTTAAAAAGTTAATTATAGGCGGCGCTCCCTTATCTTCCAGATTGAAAAAAGATCTGGTCCATACGAATACCGAAATTTATGAAACCTATGGTATGACTGAAACCATAACCCATATAGCCATTAAGCACATAGGTAAAGGAGCCGAAAACAATAATTTTAAAGCCCTGCCGGATGTGATTTTCAAAAAGGATGATAGAGGTTGTTTAATTATCTGCGCTCCAAAAATTTCCATAGAAAAGGTCATTACGAATGATGTTGTGGAATTGATTTCGGAAACTGAATTTATTTGGTTGGGCAGATATGATTATGTTGTTAATTCCGGTGGTGTCAAACTATTTCCTGAAGTAATAGAAAGCAAACTAAACGAGGTAATTGATAGACCATATTTTGTTGCCGGAATCGAGGATGAAGTTTTGGGCCAAAAATTGATTCTAATAATAGAAACGGATGGCTCAAACGAATATGAATTGCCCCAATTTAATTCGATAAAAAGTCTGGAACCTTATGAACGTCCAAAAGATATATTTTATCTTGAACATTTTATTAGGACCGATTCTGGTAAAGTCCATAGGGATTTTACCTTAAAAAGAGCAATGAATAATACATAAATACTACTCCTTACTATGAAAAGACCCCTTTTACTATTGATGTTGATTTCCGTAATAAGTCTCAACGCACAAAGAATCTTGAAAGAAAATGAACGTGCAAAAGTCATTGATGAAATTTTGGATGAACGATTCAATAACCTTTTGCCACAGCTCATGGATGCCGCAAACATCGATATGTGGGTAGTTATATCTAGGGAATATAATGAGGATCCGGTTCTAAGGACTATGTTACCGGCGACCTGGTTAAATGCCAGAAGAAGGACCATTTTAGTATTCTATCGCGATAAGGATAAAAACAGTATCGAAAAATTGGCAGTAGCCCGATACAATGTTGGCAAAAACATAGAATCTGCCTGGGACAAGGAAAAAGAACCCGATCAGTGGAAACGATTGATGCAATTGATTTCGGAAAGAAATCCAAAAACAATAGGATTAAATTTCTCAAAAGACCACAATATAGCGGACGGATTGGACAAAACGGATTACGATGAATTTATGGCCAACTTGCCCAAAAAATTCAGCTCAAGGGTTGCGTCAGCTGAACAATTAGCCGTACGTTGGATAGAAACAAGAACTGATCGGGAAATGGTAATCTATAATCAATTGGTAGATATTACCCATGATATCATTGCCGAGGCCTTCTCAGAAAAAGTAATTACTCCGGGGATTACCACAACCTCGGAAGTGGAGTGGTGGATGCGACAAAAAGTAACGGATTTGGGACTGGAAACCTGGTTTCACCCAACTGTGGATATCCAACGCACCAGTGAAGAACTTGTGGGGCATTTGTATTCGTTTTCCGGTAGACCGGAAGATATGGTCATTCTCCCCGGCGATTTGTTGCATTGTGATTTTGGCATTACGTATTTGCGATTGAATACGGATTGTCAGGAATTGGCCTATGTTCTGAAGCCCGAGGAAAAGAAAGCTCCAGATTTCTTGATAAATGGGTTAAAAGATGGAAATCGCGTTCAAGATTTCTTGACCACAAACATGCAAACTGGTAGAACGGGAAATGAAATTTTAGCAAAGTCGTTAAGCGAAGCTAAAGCGGCCGGGTTAAGACCCTCAATTTATACACATCCATTGGGCATGTATGGCCATTCTGCCGGTACCACCATTGGTATGTGGGATTCCCAAGATGGGGTTATGAAAGACGATGGTGAGAACTATCCCTTAAACCCGAATACGGTATATGCCATTGAATTAAATACTACAGTAAACATTCCAGAATGGAAACGGGACATTCGAATCATGTTGGAAGAAGCGGGCTTTTATGGTCAGGATGGTTTTAGGTATGTCAATGGCAGGCAAACAGAATTGTTATTGATTCCCAGGATAAAAGGGCACCAGGGGAATTAGAAGTTTCTAAAAATTATTTAATTTGAGGATATGGGTCCGAAATTCGAAATTGATAGAAATCTATGGGCTTGGACATGGCTTGTCCTTATGTTCCATGGAGTCATTATCGGTCAAACCGTTATAAAGGGAACTGTAGCGGATGCGGACACGGGACTTCCGTTGCCTTATGTGAATATTGGTTTTATAGAACGTGGCCTTGGAACGGTATCGGAGGAGGACGGTACCTTTAACTTCTCCTTTGATTCGAACTTACTAACGGATAGGGATACCCTAAAAATTTCCTATGTTGCCTACAAGGAATATAAAATACCCTTTTCCGAGGTAGTAAAGAATTCAAAATTCTTTGAAATAAAGTTGGAACCGGATATCCTGAGTTTAAATGAAGTTGTTTTAACCGGTGATAAACGGAGAAGAAGGAACAAGACCGAAAAAATGGTCGGCTATTCCTATGTGGGTCAATTAAAGAACGGTTCCTGGGAGGGAGATGGAGCCCTTGGCGGGGAGTTGATTACCAAAATTAATGTTTCCAAAAATAAAAGGCAGTTAAATGCCTTTTATTTCTATGTCCTGGAAAATAAGTCCGATAGTCTTTTGGTGCGAGTGAATATTTATGATGGCAAAACAAAATTGCCGAAGCGTAGATTAATGAACAAGAACATTGTGTATACCATAAAAACTAAAGTTGGAAAGGTCGGTATCGATTTAAAACCTTATGATATTGTTGTACAGGACGATTTTAGTATAGGTATTGAGCTACTGAAAGTATATGGGGACCAATTAGGGCTTATCGTTGCAGGTGACGATACGCCCGGGGTTTCTTATAGAAGGTATGCCAGCCAGGGGGAATGGAAAAGATATCCCAAAGATGCCCTAACTTACTTTGTCAGTACGACCCTGTTGGAAGATTCAGATGAGCCAGAAGATGTGGTGCTGCAGGAAGAAAATTTGTTGACCCACTATACCAATGAGCAATTATTACAAAGCATGGGCCGGAATATCGGCGTGGTAAGTGGATTTGTGTTTATGGAAGGGGAAAGAGTACAAGGCGTCCAAGTTCAAAATTTATCTTCAAACGAGGTGACCACTACCGATGAGAGCGGTAGATATACCATGAGGGCTAAGATAGGTGACGAATTAACATTTTCATATACTTCCATGCAAAGCGAACATAGGACAGTATTGGAAACAACTTTTGCGATTAACGTGGCACTTGAAAAGGAGGCGATAGCCTTGGACGAAACCGTGGTCACTGCCCAGAAAAAAAACAAAAGAACGCAGAAAGAGCTTTTTGAGCAGTATAATGAGGATCCCGGCATCATTAAGACCTCGTTCGGTATTTTTGATAAGAATACCTCTGGTGTTTCCATGAAGATATTGGATGAGTCAGAAATTACCAGTGGTGCAACTACCTTGGGTAATCTGCTTAGGGGCAAAGTATCCGGTTTGTCCATGCTTTCCTTTGATAATTCTACCGATGGTTCAACGCAAATTTTTTTAAGACAGAATGGAACTTCAAATCCTATCCCTGCGGTATATGAAATTGATGGAATTATCGCTTCTGGATATCCGGATTTTCTTGATGTTACCCAAATAAAACGAATCGCAATACTTTCCGGTCTTTCAGCAGTAGCAAAATACGGCTCTGTTGGTGCTGGTGGGGTCATCATTATCAATACAAATCTTGGAAATTTTTCTCCATCAAACAATACTTCGGCCAAAAGTATAGGTGCTATACAGAAAGCAGAAAACATAAAAGCAATTACAGAGGAGGAAGCTCGACGGAATTGGCCTGATTTTCTACAGGAACTATATCGTAGTAAAGAACCGGATGAAGCGAAGACTATCTACGATTCCTATGAATCTAAGTATGGAACAAACCCTAATTTTAATATTGATGCCGTCAATTATTTCTTGGAATATTGGCCACAGGATACATTCACGAAGGATTTGGTATCGATAGCTTTGGACCGATTGAACAATGATTTCAACTACAAAAAGGCTTTGGCGTTTTTGATGGATAAATATGACAATCAAAATCAATCCGTTCAACTATATAAGCAATTATTGCTTTTCAAATCCAATTCTGCAGAATCCTATAGGGATTTGGCCAATGCCTATGTCATGAACGGCCAAAAGGAAACGGGTAAAAACCTATATGCGCGGTATTTTAATTTGTTGAAAGAAGGGTATTTTTCGGAACAGCCGGAGGCACTGCAACAGGTAATCAATACAGAGGTAAAGGTACTTTTGGAAATCAAGGAAAATCAGGCCGATGACCCGCTTACAGACCTGCTTTATAAGGATGAAAACAAAACACGGATTCTTTTGGAATGGAACGACGACTCGGCCGAAATAGATTTTCAATTCATCGACCCCAACAATACGCTAAGTTCATGGTCCAATACCAATGATGGAAAATTGGGCGAAAGCCTAGTGTCAAAAGGGTATACCAGTAAAGATTTCTTTATTTATGGGAATGATGGTCCATGGAAAATAAATGCGAACTATTTGGGTAATAAATCGGGCTTGGCCACCTATCTTAAAATTACAATAAGTACCAATTATGGCACCGTAGAACAAAAAGACAACATTCAAATCTTTAGAATGGATATCGAGGATGTCAACCGCAAGCTTCTTCAAGTTCTCTAACCTAGAAGCTTTTACCACATTTTTATTGATTTTGATAAATGCTTTGTCATAATCTTTTTTTATGCCATTTACCAAGATGACCCGAAGGCAATCTTGAACATCAATGGCTTGTAATTAATATTTCGTTAACAAAATAGTTCATAGAAATAATGTATTTTTTGATTATATTCTACTGAAATTTAAAGGGTTGCACTTATGAGGGAGTTGTTATACGTTCTTTTCGCCAGTGTTTTTGTAAACAGTTTGGTTGGCCAGAACACAAAAGAAGTTTTCGGGACCATTTCAGATGAATATGAACCCCTGGAAAATGTGGTCGTTTCGGTAAACGATCAAAATACTGGTACCACTACGGATGCAAACGGTAAGTATCGCATTGCAGTTGAAGAAGGCGATGTGCTGCGCTTCGAACTTTTGGGTAAGTTGCCATTGGAAATCAAGGTGGAAGACGTAACACGTATACTCAATATAACCCTATTCGATGATGTAGAAAAGCTAGATGAAGTTACGGTAAGGAAGCGTTTGAAAACGCAGGAGGAAAGGGCTATGGAATATGCTACTAATCCCAATATTATAAAAAATGCTTTTGGTTATTTGGACAAGGAGACCGTTGGGTACTCTATGCGTATATTAAATGAAAGTGATTTTGGCGTGCAATATACGGATGTCGGTACCTTAATGAATGGAAAATTTGCTGGGGTAATGGCACATTGTAATAGAGATACATGGGAGGTTGAAGTTAGTATTAGAAGTAATAATACTACCTATGGTCCCAATACCGCAATATATGATGTAGATGGTGTTATTATGAATACCTTACCCTGTTTTTTGATAGACCCATCAAATATTAAAAAAATTGCGGTAATTCGGGGAATGGGAGGTGCAGGCCTTTATGGTAGTAATGTAATGGGCGGTGTTGTGGTGATTAATACCAAAACAGGTACGTTTGCTAACGTTCAAAAAGAAAATCTTCATAACGCCAAAGAGCGGCGAAACCAGAAAAACTTATATAACGGTGACGCCTTGCCCATAACAGCACAGCAAGGTCTTCCTAAGTATTTAGAGCGTTATAATAAGGCGGCTTCAGAAGCCGAGGCAATACATATTTACAGGGATGAACGTAGCAAGTATGCTGCTTCGTTTTACTTTGTTTTGGATTCTTACATCTATTTCAGGGATAAATGGAATAATGCTGAGTTTGCTGAGACCATCATTCAGCAAAATTATGGTGTGTTCAAGGATAACCCCATCGCCTTAAAATCCCTTGCATATGTATATCAGGCCGATAATGAATTCTCAATAGCTAAGGATATCTATAAAGAGGTATTTATACATCGGCCGGAGTATGCCCAGTCCTATTTTAATATGGCCGAAAGTTATATTGAAAATAAGCAGTTTGGGTTGGCCGCCGATATGTTTACCAGATACAATTATTTAAAAGAAAAGGGTTTCCTAAAAGACGACAGGGGAGATTTTGCCCAGTTCCTGGATACGGAATTCAATAACCTACTAGGTTTAAAGGATAACGATTTTTTATCGGTAAAGAAACGAAAAAAGCTGGTTTCTGATAAAGGTTTCAAGGGTACCCGACTTGTATTCGAATGGGCGGATAGTGAGGCGGAGTTTCAACTACAACTGGTAAATCCCGAAAACAGGTTCTTCGTATGGAACCATAGCTTAAAGGACAATTACGGCCAAGTTAAGGACGAAAAATTAATAGGATATACCACCAAGGAATATTTGATAGGAAACACGTATAAAGGGGATTGGCAGGTGAACATTAAATATTTAGGCAATAAAAGTTTGACGCCAACTTATTTGAAGGTAGCAATCTACCATGATTACGGCACCTTTTCGCAGCGCAAGGAAACTAAGGTCTTTAAATTGAGTCTTAAAAATATGAACCAACAATTGTTTAGGATTTCTAACATAACAGGACTGGTTTCCAATTAAACCTGCAAAACCCCCATATTAAAAGGCTTTTCAATAGGCGCATGATTTGCGGCTTCAATACCCATGGAAATCCATTTTCTAGAATCTTTTGGGTCTATAACCGCATCGGTCCATAAACGGGAAGCGGCATAATAGGGCGAAACCTGATCATCGTATCGCTGTTTTATTTTATCAAAGAGTTCCTTTTCTTTTTTCTCGGTGATGGTCTCACCTTTCTTTTTTAATGACGCCGTTTCAATTTGTAACAACACTTTGGCTGCGGAATTACCGCTCATGACGGCCAGTTCTGCACTGGGCCAAGCAACAATCAATCTAGGGTCATAGGCCTTTCCACACATGGCGTAATTACCGGCACCGTAACTATTCCCAATAACCACAGTGAATTTGGGAACGACGGAATTACTAACGGCATTCACCATTTTAGCACCATCTTTTATAATGCCTCCATGTTCACTTTTACTGCCTACCATGAATCCGGTAACGTCCTGTAGGAACACCAAAGGAATTTTTTTCTGGTTACAGTTGGCAATGAATCGGGTCGCCTTATCGGCAGAGTCGGAATAAATAACACCGCCAAATTGCATTTCTCCCTTTTTGGTTTTTACTACCTTTCTTTGATTGGCTACAATCCCCACGGCCCACCCGTCAATTCGGGCATATCCTGTGATAATGGTTTGTCCATAGCCATCTTTATATGGTTCAAATTCCGAGTCGTCTACTAACCGCTCAATAATTTCCATCATATCATACTGCTCGGTTCTTGAACCGGGCAGAATCCCATAGATATCTTCTGGATTTTTCTTCGGTTTAATGGCTTTTGATCGATTAAACCCTGCAGTTTCAAAATCACCGATTTTATCCATAATATTTTTAATGGTATCCAAGGCATCCTTATCATCCTTGGATTTGTAGTCGGTTACACCACTAATTTCGCTGTGTGTGGTCGCACCTCCTAACGTTTCATTGTCAATACTTTCTCCTATGGCAGCTTTCACCAAATAACTTCCTGCAAGAAAAATACTTCCAGTTTTATCAACGATCAGTGCTTCGTCGCTCATGATGGGCAAATATGCGCCGCCAGCTACACAACTTCCCATGACGGCGGAAATTTGAGTGATGCCCATACTGCTCATAATGGCATTGTTCCTAAAAATTCGTCCAAAATGCTCCTTGTCAGGAAAAATCTCGTCCTGCATGGGTAAATACACCCCCGCACTGTCTACCAAATAAATGATGGGAAGTTTATTTTCTATGGCAATCTCCTGTGCCCGTAAATTTTTTTTTGCGGTTATGGGGAACCAAGCACCCGCTTTTACGGTTGCGTCATTGGCAACTACAACACAAAGTCTATTTTTTATGTATCCTAGTTTTACAACAACACCACCGGATGGGCATCCTCCATGCTCCTCATACATACCGTCACCTACAAAGGCTCCAATCTCCAATTGTTCCGATTTTGGATCTAAAAGATAATCTATACGTTCCCGTGCCGTTAACTTTCCTTGATCGTGCTGCTTGGCAATTTTTGCCTTACCGCCACCGAGTTGTACTTGGGCCAGTTTTTTTCTTAATTCGGATAAAAGCAGTTTGTTTTTGTCTTCGTTCTGGTTGAATTTTAAATCCATTCTGTCCACTTTCATTTCCTAGGCTAAAGATAAGGAGTTAAATTTGGGTAAACTCTAAACAAAATATAAAACTATGGTTAGATGGGGCATTGTAGGGGCTGGTAAAATAGCACACACGTTTTCGAAGGATTTAGCACTGGTTACAGGAGGGAAATTAATGGCTGTAGGCTCAAGAAGCCTAGAAAAGGCACAGGAATTTGCAGCAGAATATGACGCTCCCCATGCTTTTGGAAGTTATGAGGAGTTATTTTTGAGTGATACGGTGGACGTAGTATATATTGCCACACCCCATACGGGTCATATGGACTTGGCCATAAAGGCCATGGAAGCAGGTAAGCATGTTTTATGCGAAAAACCGATGGGCATTAACAAAGGTGAGGTTGAAAAAATGATAAAGGCCGCTAAAGAAAATAATGTCTTTTTGATGGAAGCACTGTGGTCTCGATTTAATCCCACCATTAAAGCCGTAAAGGATATCGTGGACAAAGGAGAAATTGGTAAAATTGGCTATTTGTATTCGGATTTTGCATTTTATGCCCTGGACAGGGATGAGAATGGTCGACTTTTAAACCCTGATCTAGCCGGCGGATCACTATTGGATATCGGTATCTATCCTATTTTTTTATCCTATTTGATTTTGGGAATGCCTTCGGATATTGTAGCAAAAGTTCATTTCCATGAAACCGGGGTGGAGAAGCAGTGTAGTATGATTTTCGATTATCCCGATGCTCACGCCATGTTGTATAGCGGGCTTACATCGGACTCTGAAATGAAAAGTGAAATCTCTGGAAGCAAAGGTTCGGTCTTTATCAATCCAAGATGGCATGAAGCTACTAGTTATACTTTGGAAAAGGATGGAGATTCCAAAACTGTTGAAATACCGAAGATAGGCAAAGGATACGGTCATGAGATTAAAGAAGTTCATAACTGTCTAGCCTCAGGAAAATTGGAAAGTGATCTTTGGAGCCATCAAAATAGTTTGGATTTAATTTCCCTGATGGATTCCATTCGATTAAAAACGGATATAAAATTTCCTTTTGAACAACAATAATCACTTTGGAAGTTGGAAAGACATCCTAAAAATTGCGATATTTGATATTCGCTAAAAACTTAAGGTAAGATGGGAATGAATAAGAACACTGTTTTGGCATGGGCCACATTCATCATGATTTTGGTAGGACTTCTATTAATAGGCTTAGGGGCTTTTAGATATGATGAAGTTGCCGGATGGGGATTTGCCTCTGTCGGTATCGGTTTTTTTGCCATTGCTTGGGTTTTTAACGCCTTAAAGGGTAGGGTCTAGTACAAAATATCCTTTGGATTTATACTCCTGCTTCTCTATTACATAACTCATAATTAAAATTTATTATGTCTGACGATAAGAAAGTCATTTTTTCAATGTCGGGTGTTACAAAGACCTTTAAAACGGCCAATACACCTGTTTTAAAGAATATACATCTAAGTTTCTTCTATGGTGCAAAGATTGGTATTCTAGGACTTAATGGGTCGGGTAAATCCACGCTACTTAAAATTATTGCCGGAAGGGATAAAAATTTTCAGGGAGATGTGGTCTTTTCCCCTGGCTATCATGTGGGCTATTTGGAACAGGAACCCGAATTGGACGAGAACAAAACGGTTTTGGAAGTGGTAAAGGAAGGTGTTTCGGAAACGGTAGCCATTTTGGACGAGTATAATAAAATCAACGATATGTTCGGTCTTCCAGAAGTTTATGAAGATGCGGACAAAATGCAAAAGTTGATGGATAAGCAAGCAGTCCTTCAAGATAAGATTGATGCCTCAAATGCATGGGAATTGGATACCAAATTGGAAATTGCCATGGATGCCCTTAGAACACCTGAAAGTGATAAGAAAATTGCGGTCCTATCAGGAGGAGAAAGGAGAAGGGTTGCACTTTGCCGCTTATTACTGCAAGAGCCAGAAATTTTACTTCTCGATGAACCTACCAACCACTTGGATGCGGAGTCCGTACATTGGTTGGAACATCATTTGGCTCAATATAAAGGCACTGTAATCGCAGTAACTCACGATAGGTATTTCTTGGATAATGTTGCGGGTTGGATTCTGGAATTGGATAGGGGAGAAGGTATTCCTTGGAAAGGGAACTATTCTTCATGGTTGGACCAAAAATCCAAAAGGCTGGCACAAGAAAGTAAAACCGCTTCCAAACGTCAAAAAACATTGGAGCGCGAGTTGGAATGGGTTCGTCAAGGGGCGAAAGGAAGGCAGACCAAACAAAAGGCCCGTCTTAAAAACTATGACAAGTTGATGAGCCAAGACCAAAAACAATTGGATGAGAAGTTGGAAATCTACATTCCCAACGGACCACGTCTAGGTACCAATGTCATCGAGGCCAAAGGTGTTAGTAAGGCATATGGGGATAAGTTGTTGTATGAAGATTTAAACTTTAACCTTCCACAAGCAGGTATAGTTGGGATTATTGGTCCGAACGGTGCCGGTAAGACCACCATTTTCAGAATGATTATGGGCGAGGAAACACCTGATAAAGGGGAGTTTATAGTGGGAGATACTGCAAAGATTGCTTATGTGGATCAGAGTCATTCCAACATTGATCCCGAAAAAACGATTTGGCAAAATTTTAGCGATGAGCAAGAACTCATTATGATGGGAGGTAGACAAGTAAATTCAAGGGCCTATCTAAGCCGTTTCAACTTTTCGGGGAGTGAGCAGAATAAAAAAGTAAATATGTTGTCTGGTGGAGAGAGAAACCGACTTCATTTGGCGATGACCTTGAAAGAAGAAGGAAACGTTTTGCTTTTGGATGAGCCAACCAACGATTTGGATGTGAATACATTGAGGGCCTTAGAAGAAGGTTTGGAGAATTTTGCAGGTTGTGCGGTGGTCATTTCCCACGATAGATGGTTCTTAGATCGTGTTTGTACACATATTCTTGCTTTTGAAGGAAATTCCCAAGTATATTTCTTTGAAGGCTCATTCTCTGAATATGAGGAGAACAAGAAGAAACGTCTTGGGGGTGATTTAATGCCAAAGCGGATAAAGTATAAAAAATTGATTCGATAAAAAAAGGCTCCCATTCTTGGGAGCCTTTTTCATAATAAGAACTACGTCTATTGCTTTAAAGGCTTTTTAACGGTTTCCAGAATTTGGTCCTGAATCTTGGCCTTGTCACCAACAACAATTAAGGTCATATTTTCGGTATTGATATATTTTTGTGTCATTTCCTGAACTTTTTCAGGCGTAACCGCATGCATGTTCTCCACTTTGTTGGTCAAGAATGATTCATCCAGGTCATGGGTATCCAAAAATATCAACTGCCCTATGATACCATTAGGTGTTGAATTTTGTAGTACATAAATACCAGACTCATAATTGATGATTCCATCCATCTCCTCTTGCGAAGGTGGTTCATTTTGTAAACGTTCTATTTCTTTTTGAATCTCGGCCAAAGAAGCACCGGTATGTTCGGTAGTCACATCTGCTGATTCATACCATACCCCGCTTTTATAATTGGTGTCCAAGCTGCTATAGGGGGAATAGGTATACCCTTTATCTTCCCTAATATTACTAGTAATACGCGAAGCAAATGAACCTCCAAGTATAGAATTGGTCACATCCAAGGCCACATAATCTTCATGGGAAGGCCCAATAACGGGCAAACCATAATAGATTGTAGATTGGGGAGCTTCTGGACGATCAATAATCTTTATTTCACTAGAGACTACTGGTTCTGCAACTTTATATTGGGATGCTGTACCTTTTTTCCATTCTCCAAAAGCTTTTTCAACAGCTGATTTTACTTCCGCACCATCAAAATTACCGGCTACATAAACAGTGGTTCGTAAAGCTCCAAAGTTTTCATTATAAAATGTCTTAATATCCTCCACGGTATAGGAATCTATCATTTCATCTGTTGGATATACCCGTCCATAAGGATGGTCGGGATATAAGGTGGCGTAAAAATCCCTACTGGCCTGTGCCTGTGGTCTTGATAATCGAACAGAAAGATCTCTTTTCATATTATCCTTCAAGCGTCCTAACTCTGATTCAGGGAACTTAGGGTTTTTTAGAACATCGGCCATGACGGCAATGGCATCTGGAGCAAATTCATAGAGCACGGAGCTGCTAATGGAAGAGGTATGCAGACCAACACCAATATTCAAGTTACCTCCCATACCTGCCATCTCATCAGCAATTTCCTTGTTAGTTTTCGTTGCGCTTCCTTCTTCCAATAAATCGGCCAGCAAGTCGCTTAACCAAACTTGGTTTTCATTTTCATCGATATTTCCAGTTTTAACACTAAAGCGTATGGTTGCTTTTGGTATGGAACCATAAGGAATCATAACCAAGGTCAAGCCGTTGTCAAAAGAGACCACTTCCTTTTCGGGAAGGGTAAAATTCTTAGGTTCGCCTCCTTTTGGGGGCATTTCTTTTTCTTGGGCCATTATATTAGCAGAAAATGCTATGGCCACTATATATAGGAAATAATACTTCATTAGGATTGTGTTTTTTCGTTATCTGCTAATAATGGATTTACTCTAAGTATGGTCCTGTTGGTTTTTACCAAATATTCATCAATGGTTTTCTTAACCATTTCTGGAGTAATCTCTTTAAAGGACTCTTCCAATGTATTAATGCGCTCAGGATTATCGTCAAAAAGAGCAAAGGAACAAAGAAGGTCTGCACGTCCAAGACCGAATGTCCCGCCAATATCATCGTAAAGCTGCGACCTGATCTTAACAATGGCTTGATCTATCATTTTTTGGTCTACTTTTGCTTTTAAGGTGTCCATGACTTCATCAATAGAAGATAATATTTCATCTTCAGAGGTTTCATTATCATAAGTTAGGTCGTACATCCATAACATTGGACCCTGATAGTTGAACATATTTCCTAAATAATTGATACCTCCGCTAACATTCGAAGTGTAGCCTTTTTCCTTTTCCAGCTTTTGAGCCAATAGACTATTGTCTCCTTGTATCAGTATTTGATCAAGTAAGCCCATAGCATAATACTCTGGTGTATTTCTTTTCGGCATATGATAGGCCAAGGCTATAGCGGGCTTGTTGGCCAACGGGTCGTCTTTAACAAAAGACTTTTCCTCGGTTTGCTTTGGTTCTGAAATGTCCGGTTTTTCGGGAAGGTCCGAAGCAGGAATGTCACCAAAATATTTTTGAATCCATGTTTTGGCTTCTTCTATTTCGAAATCTCCGACTATGGAGAGTGCGGCATTATTTGGTGCGTAATACGTTTTAAAGAAACTGGCAACGTCTTCTAAATTAGCGGCATCCAAGTCTTTTAGGTCCCCATAAAAATTATGGGCGTTATTCCAATTTGTATTGGCATATTGTGGCATATCCAACCATGGAAAACCACCGTAAGGCTGATTAAGTACATTCACCTTTACTTCGTTCTTTACCACTCCTTGTTGATTGGTGAGGTTGTCCTGCGTAATATCAAGACCTCGCATACGATCGGCTTCCGCCCAAAGCATGGTCTCCAATTTATGGGAAGGGACTATTTCAAAATAATTGGTAAAATCAAACCTTGTGGAGCCATTTAATACCCCACCATTTTCTTGAACCAATTTGATAAATTCCATCTTACCCATATTCTTTGAGCCTTGAAACATCATATGTTCAAATAAATGTGCAAAACCGGTTCGCTCTTTTGGTTCAATTCTAAAACCGATATTATAATAAACGGCCACTATTGCGGTAGGAGAAGTTTTGTCCTGTGAGAGGATTACCTTTAGTCCATTGTCCAAGGTATAGTATTCTACGGGAACCTTGAATTGTGCCACTTCTTTACTCTGCTTTTCTTCCTTTTCTCCACAGCCAAGGACCAGTAGAAAAATTACAGAAAGAAAAACCATGCTGGTTTTCAATTTCATTTAGTTGATGTTTTTTGGTTTATAATAAGCTTATGTTTAATAGGACTATGTTTATGCAAGTATGTTACATAAAATCACTAATAATCCTCGCTGGGATACCAGTCTAATTGAACTACTTCAATATTTGAATTACCAGCGTTGACCAACTCCTTGAATTTTTCGACATCACTTACATCGGGTCTTCCCCTATAATGGTAGGGATAAACTTCTGCCGGCTTAAAATCCAATACTGCGGAAGCTGCGCTTTCTTCGGTCATTGTGTAGGGCAAATTCATGCAAACAAAAGCTTTGTCAATGTTTTCCAAACTTCTCATTTCGGGAATATCCTCTGTATCACCGGAAAAATAAACTCTTTCGTCTCCTAAAGTTAATACGTATCCGTTACCACGGCCTTTTACATGGAAATCTTTGGCCTCTTCCCTAAGATTATACATGGGTATCGCTTCAATACCTACGCCCATTAGTTCCGTGGTTTCACCGTTTGCCAATATGTTGAGCTGAGAATTAAATTCGTCCGGCATTTGTTCGGCTACCGCATTTGGAACTACAAAAGCTGCATTTGCTGTACTCAGTTCCTGTAATGTTTCTACGTCCAAATGATCCCCGTGTATATCCGTTATCAAAATTAAGTCTGGATTTTTTTGACCTTCAAAAGCTTTTGCGCCTCCAGTAGGGTCCACATAAATCGTAACATCGCCCCATTCCAATACCGTGGTCGCATGTTCTATGGGAATAACCTCTACCGTATTGGATACTGTCGAATTATCCATAGTGTTATTTTCTGCAGACTTCATTTCCGTCATATCGGCTTCGGTTTCCTTTTTAGCCTTATCCTTACATGCGATGAATAAAGTGGTAGTAAATAATAAAAGCAATAGTAAATTTCTCCTTTTCATATTGAATTTGTTTAAAGTATTAATTCCATTTTTATATCAGACCTTTTGTAGGGTGAGTTTGCTTCCAAGATTACCTCTCTAAAACCATATTTTTTATAGAGATAGAGAGCGGTGTCCAACTTTGTGCTTGAATATAGTTCTATTTTTTTCCAAGCATTGGACTTTCCAAAATCAATGGCATGAGCCAACATTTTTTGGCCAATTTTAAGTCCTTGATAAGTTTTGTCCACGGCCATTTTACCAAGTTCGTAGCACCCATTTTCTTCACTTCCCTTTAACAAGGAATAACACGCCACTGGAGCAGCCTTCCATAAACCAATAAAAATAAACCCTTCTTTGTTTATAATAAACTTTTCACAGTCATTGAGCAACTCTTGATCTTTAGCCTCGACATGGAAATAAAGTTCGAGCCAAGCCAAATTTAATTGCTTAAAAATATCCTTGTACTTTTCCTCAAAAGGTACAATTTTTAGCATGTTTTAGAGGTTTGGTCGCACTTAAATTTATTAAAACAAATTAGTCTTTAATCTTTGATTTAAAATAATTTAACATTAAAAAATCTAAAAACAGGTTCTATGCGTATATAGAATGATACAAACAAACACATTAGTTGAAATTCAACGAGATTAATTAATTATTACATTATGACTGAAACAAAAAATAACAATGGATTGAAGGTCTTAGCGGCATTACTAGGTGTGGTGCTTTTAGGTACTATTATTTACACTGTTAGTCTTTACCAGGATAAGAAAAAGACTGAGACTGTACTTACCAAGGAAAAAGAATTGGTAGTTGAAGATTTGAATAGCCTAAAATCAGAGTATGATAAGGCTATCTTGGAGAGCAATGCTACAAACGAAGAATTGGTTACTGCAAGAGATAATATAGCTAAGTATATTGATTCTGTGCAAACCATGAAGGCCGATATCTCCGCTTTGTCTAGATACAGAAGACAAGTAGGTGTTCTTAAGGCGGAAAGAGAACAGTTGTTAAAGCAAGTTGATTCTTTGACCCGTTCCAACACGATGATAGCCATGCAGCGTGATAGCACTTACGTAGAATTGGAAAAACAAACGGTATTCAATGATTCTTTGGTTGTACAAAATACGCAATTGGCCGATGCTGTTGCTAAAGGTTCTGCCTTAAACCTTTCCAAGTTTAATGTTGATGCAGTTAGAGAGCGTAATAGTGGTAAATTGGTTTCTACACAAAGAGCTAAGAGAACGGATAAGTTTAAAATTTGTTTTACTGTTGCCGATAATGTAATCGCACAGGCTGGTGATAGGGAATTTTATTTGGAAGTATTGGATCCTCAAGGAAATGTTTTGGGTGAAACTATGTCTACGACAAACGAGGAAGGTGCTTCGGTAACTTATAGTAAGGCAACTGAGTTCTACTATGAGAATAAATCCTTGGATGTTTGTGATTATATCAACAAACCAGCTAGTGAATTTCAGGATGGAAACTACATGGTTAATGTTTATGACGATGAATTAAAATTATTGGGAACTTCCAAGTTCACCTTAAAATAATAACACACTATCCATTAAATACAAAAGGGCGGTCTTAATTAGACCGCCCTTTTTATGTTTAGGATCAATACCTTATTTCAAACTTCCAACCATGTCCTCGGGCTTTACCCATTCGTCATATTCTTCCGCACTAACATATCCTAAGTTAATCGCTTCCTCTTTAAGCGTAGTACCATTCTTATGTGCTGTATTCGCAATTTCCGCGGCTTTGTAATACCCAATTTTAGTATTCAATGCAGTTACCAACATCAATGAATTGTTCAACAGTTGTTTTATAACCTCATGATTTGGTTCTATACCTGAAGCGCAATGCTCCTCAAAACTTTTACAGGCATCTCCCAATAATTGCGCGGACTGTAGAATGTTTGCGGCCATTAAAGGTTTAAAGACATTAAGCTCATAATGACCTTGGGTTCCCCCAACAGTTACGGCAACGTCGTTACCCATTACTTGTGCACAAACCATCGTTAGCGCTTCACATTGTGTAGGGTTCACTTTTCCTGGCATAATGGAACTTCCCGGTTCGTTAGCGGGAATAATGATTTCTCCAATACCAGAACGTGGACCGGATGCCATCATACGAATGTCATTGGCAATTTTATTCAAAGAAACGGCTAATTGCTTTAAGGCACCATGGCTCTCCACAATGGCATCATGGGCGGCAAGGGCTTCAAACTTGTTCGCTGCAGTTTTAAAGGGTAGACCCGTAAAATCGGAAATATATTTAGCAACGAGCACATCATAACCAGCGGGTGTGTTCAACCCAGTTCCTACGGCAGTACCACCCAAGGCCAATTCACTTAAATGATCCATAGTGTTTTTTAAAGCAGCCAAGCCATGATCAAGTTGAGAAACGTAGCCTGAAAATTCTTGCCCCAAGGTCAGGGGTGTGGCATCCATTAAATGGGTACGGCCAATTTTCACTACATCCTTGAAATCCTTCGCTTTTTTATCCAAGGTATTTCTTAATTGGGTTACCCCGGGTATGGTAGCTTCTATAATTTTTTTATACGCCGCAATATGCATTCCTGTTGGGAATGTATCGTTAGAAGATTGCGATTTATTAACATCATCATTAGGCTGAATGGTCTTTTCACCTTTCCCAATTACCTTTCCTGCAATTTCATGGGCACGATTGGCAATCACTTCGTTTACGTTCATATTACTTTGCGTACCAGAGCCCGTTTGCCATATGACCAAAGGAAATTGGTCGTCATGTTTACCCTCTAAAATTTCATCGCATACTTGCGCTATTAAGTCTCTCTTGGGTTCGGACAATACCCCTAATTCACAATTGGCATAGGCGGCGGATTTTTTTAAAAAAGCAAAACCATAAACGATGTCCAGAGGCATAGAGCCCGATGGACCAATTTTAAAATTATTTCTGGAACGCTCTGTTTGAGCACCCCAATACTTTTCCTGAGGCACTTTTACCTCGCCCATGGTATCTTTTTCTATTCTATAATTCATGATGTTAACTATTTAGGTTCACAAATTTAGGGGTTTACCTTATTTTTTGGAGTTCAAAGGGAATTAAATATTTTTTTAATTTTGATTTGCAAATTGTATGTTTTTCGGACTATCTTTGGGACGTAAAATTTAATATTATGTTTGAGTTTGACCAATATTTAGGATTTTTAGCATTTTTAACCATTCTCACTATAGGTTTTTGGTTAATGATATTCTTATTGACTTTTGTTGTTCCTTATTGGTTGTTCGGTAATATTAGAGAACTTTTGAAAGAAAGACGTGATAAGAAAAGAGCTGCTAGACAAGCTTAACAATCATAAATATAGAAAAAGGGAAGCATTTGCTTCCCTTTTTTTGTGTCCCAAATTTCGGATTATTAGAATTCTCCTTCTCCGCCATCATCTTCCCTCTCTGGCCTTCCTCTTTTCTTCTGCTCGTTTATGCGATAGATAAACGAAACTCTTAGCTGGCGTTGTCTCCATTGAAACTCACTATCTTGATCGTAAAAGTCGGTAGTGGTGAATGAACTTCTCTTTCTTGAATTCAAAAGATCCTGAACATTTAAAGATATAGTGGCGTTGTCATTTAAGAAGTCTTTACTGAAAGCTAAATTAATTGATAAAATTCCGTCAGAGCGTCCTTGTACCTCATCGGATGCACCTCTATAGAAGGCATTAGTCTGCCAATCGATTTTCCAAGGTAAGGTAACCTTTGAACTAAAGCGACCGAACCAACTATTATTGGACTGGCTATAGTTTACTCCATTAAATTCTCCATTAAGGTTAAAGCTAAAATAGTTGACACTACCGTTTAAACGTAGCCATTTAAAAGGATTGTACAACAAACCTAATTCTGCACCCGTTCTGTCATTTGTAGCTAAGTTAAAAGGAATGTTCCTAACGACTTCAACTTGTGAACCCCCAGGTCCTGTTATGAAAACCTGTTCTTGTACCCTTTGAAATGCATCGCTTTCAATTTGATAATATATAGACGAAGTCAAGGTCAATTTATCCCATCTCTTTAAGTAGCCCAAATCGAAAGCATTTGAAAATGCAGGTCGTAAATTGGGATTTCCTTGAAAAATATTTGTTCTACTACTTCTAGAAGGAAAAGGATTTAAAAACCAACTTCTAGGACGATTGATCCTTCTGTTATATCCCAAAGAAACATTCTCTTTTTCATTAAATTCAAAGATTAGATTCACAGTAGGAAAAAGACCAGTATAATTATTATCGAAATCCGTATCTATTGGAAAGGAAAATTCATCCTGTAGTTCCTCTTCGGTAAGTTGGGATTCTATTTTCCCCTTTAATTGTGTGCTCTCCATTCTAAGCCCCAAAAGGAAATTAAAATCACCAAATTTTGAACCATATTGAGAATATAAGGCGTGTACATTTTGAGTATAATCAAAAATGTTTGTTTGGTTCACATTGACTTCGAGATTTCCACTTTCATTTTCTTGAAGTAAACTGTAGTCGGTAACTTGATTTTCAAAGTTTCCTCGGTAACCTGCTTCAAATTGTGAATCTTCACCAAATGGTAAAACATAATCACTTTGTATTAAATACTCGGTTTGATCTTCAATAGTTGAAGTTTCTTCCCTAGGTATACTAATATCCGTATTTGCAGTGTTATTATAGCGTACAGGTTCGGATATAAAACCATTTTGATTTTCGGTATCTACAGAGTACTGAAAGTCTGCTGTTAAAACCTGTCCATCATCATCAAAACGATTAATATAGTTCAGCGATATTTGATGCGTATTATCTTTTTCTGTTTCCAGTTCACTTCTTGTGGTACCTACCTGTGGAGCATTGTTCAATAAATAATCATTAATGTTGGTAGTCAAGTCCTCGTCACTTCCCGTTCTAAGGAAATATGAACCTGTAATGGAAGATTGTTTATTGAAAAAGTATTCGATTCCAAAATTAGCATTGATGCCACGATTTATTCGGTCAATGTCCCGATCTTCTATATTCCTGTCATAGGCAATACTATCCAAGAATGCATCCTGTCTAGGGTCAAAATATCTTGTATCAAAAAAACCGTTGCCAGGCCCTTCTCGATACCGGTATCCAATCGTTGTAAAGAAATTAAACTTGTCCGTTCTTAGGTTGGCGTTTGCTGTTATACCGGCATTGGTAGGGTGACCAGCGTACATATTAATAGAACCATTAAATCCAAGTGTTTTTTCTCTTTTTAGAATAATATTTAATATGCCGGCAGTACCTTCGGCATCATATCTAGCGGAAGGGCTGGTGATGACCTCTACCTTCTCTATTGCATCTGCGGGCAACTGTTGAAGTGCTTCGGTGGATCCAAACCCAGCCAGGGCTGAAGGTTTACCATTAATCAATATGCGAACATTTTCGTTTCCACGTAAACTGATTCCGCCATCAATATCCACGTTTACGGACGGAACATTGCTCAAAGCGTCACTAATGGTTGCGCCACTTGTGGTGAGGTCCTTACCGATATTATATATTTTCTTATCTAATCTTACTTCTACGGTCGTTCTTTCACCAACTACGTCTACTTCATTGAGTTGCGCTACGTCCAGCGACAATTTTATGGTCCCTAAATCTGTGGACTCTTCGAATGTTTTATTTGGTAATTGCTGTGTTTTGTAAGAAATATATTCTACACGGGCATTATACTTTCCTGGAGTGGTCTCAACTGAAAACTTTCCGTCCAAGTCGGTTATACCCCCAGTTACCCTATCTGGGTTATCTATACTTTGAAGAACTAATGTTGCGTATTCTAAGGGTTGGTTTGTTTCTTGGTCCAATACCGTTCCGGAAATTGTAATAGAAGCTGGACCGTTCCCTGGGGCTCCTTCTGGTCTTTGACTTAAAATGGGTTGTAAGATAAATAGTAGTAGGAGTAAAGGGAAAAGTTTTCTCATAGGTTTAGTTTTTGTTCTTCTTTTTTTGGCGTTTCTTTTTTTGTTTTTTCTTTTTCTTTAAGGTCTTTGCTACTCCATTTTTTTGAAGTTCCACAAAGGCCTCATATTTTTCTAAAGGAAGACTAGCCTTTAATTCCTCATCCTGTCTTAGGGTGATGTTTTCATAAACTTCACGCATTTTTTCTGGCGGAAGTTTTAGAATTCGAGCTTCGATCCTTTCTTGAACAAACTTTTTCAAAATTGAGCTAAGGACAGCGGATTCAAAATCATTGAGCTGCAATGCCTCTGTTATGGAGGGCATTTCACCATCAACTAACTCCTCAGCTGTTTTAGGCGCTTCTTCCTTGGGTGTTACCTGGGCTTGAGGTATGGCACTTCTTTGTCTTCCATATCCATAACCCCTTCCGTAACCATAACCACCATTTCCATAACCGTATTGGCTATAAACTTCTGCTCCTATAAAAAGGAACAAGGTCATTATAATTACATTGAAACGATTCAATTTTATAGTATTGTTCATAACGTTAGATTGTAAAATTAGACTTTGGTTTAAATGGCTTTGGTTAATAATTTGTTAATAGTTTTAGCCATTTATGATAACTTTAGGAAATCAGATTTTCGATGTTTTCTGGCGGTCTTCCAATGACTGCCGTACCGTCTTTTATAACTATTGGTCTTTCAATGAGTTTGGGATTTTCTATCATAGCATCCAGAACTTCCTCTTCGGTCAAATTCAGATTTTTAAACTTTTTTTTCCACACGGATTCATTTTTTCTGACTAAGTTTTCTGCGGAAATACCCAAATATTTAAGTACTTGTCGCAATTCTTTCTTGGTGGGTACTTCCTCTAAGTATTTCTTGATTTCAAATTCCTTACCGGATTTTTCCAAAATTTCCAATCCTTCCCGGGATTTTCTACATCTTGGGTTGTGGTAAATAGTTATCATTGTTACAATTTATTTAGGTTATAGCTTTTCTATTCCTCCTCTTTTTGCCCCATCATCATTAGATATGCCTTTAGAAAGGCGTCAATATCCCCATCCATTACGGCATCAACATTACCCGTTTCTTCTGCGGTCCTAACATCTTTGACCAGCTTATAGGGGTGCATTACATAGTTCCTTATCTGTGAACCCCATTCAATTTTCATTTTCGAGGATTCTATTTCTTCCCTAGCTTCCATCTTTTTTCGTAACTCAATTTCATAGAGCTGTGATTTAAGCATTTTCATAGCGGTAGCCCTGTTGTCATGCTGACTTCTAGAATCGGAGCAGGAAATTTGTATTCCTGTAGGGTGGTGTACCAATTGAACCTTTGTTTCAACTTTGTTTACATTTTGTCCTCCCGCGCCACTGGACCTCGCAGTTGTTATTGTAATATCTGCAGGGTTTACATCTACTTCAATGCTGTCATCCACCAAGGGATATACATAGACGGAAACAAAAGACGTGTGTCTTTTTGCATTACTATCAAAAGGGGAAATTCTAACGAGACGGTGCACCCCGTTTTCACCTTTTAGCCATCCAAAGGCATATTCTCCATCAATTTCTAGGGTAACTGTTTTTATCCCTGCAACATCTCCCTCTTGGAAGTTCAGTTCCTTAACTTTATATCCATTTTTTTCTGCCCACATCATATACATACGCATAAGCATAGCGGCCCAATCACAGCTTTCGGTACCACCCGCACCAGCAGTAATCTGTAGCACGGCAGGCAGTTCATCGCCTTCCTCGGAAAGCATATTTTTGAACTCCATTTTTTCTATGGCATTGACAGCTCTTTCGTACTGGAGCTCAACCTCTTCTTCTGAGATTTCACCTTCTTGAAGAAACTCTACAAGTACTTCTAAATCATTAACAAGGCTTTTAACCGCATTATAGTCATCTACCCATTGCTTTTTGGATTGAATAAACTTCATATGCGCCTGAGCTTCCTGGGGATTGTCCCAAAAATCAGGTGCCAAAGTTTTCTCTTGCTCGTTTTCTATTTCTATAAGTTTGGCATCAATGTCAAAGATACCTCCTTAACGCACCAAGGCGATCAATAAGACCTTTGTAATGGTCCGTAGTTATAATCATATCAATAATTTTGCGTAAAAGTAATATTCTTTTTCACCAATTTGGAATTCGCACTTAGGGATTATTGTTGTATTTGTTGCTGGTGATTTTTTACGACAACGGAGTGATTTGTTTTATGGTTACCTTGGGAATGAACCACCCCCTTTAATGGGGAACAATCATTATAGTCCTTTCCATGAGAAACTTTTATGTGATTGCTATTTTCTATAATATTATTCGTCGGGTCAAAACCTAACCAGCCAAAATCTGGAACAAATGCTTCGGCCCATGCATGCATTTGGGAATCTCCTACGTAACCGCTTTCATGATTGAGATATCCTGAGACATATCTTGCAGGAATACCATTGTATCGGGCCAATGCACAAAATACATGTGCAAAATCTTGACAAACCCCCGATTGTTGGGACAAGACCTTTTCCAGTGTAGAAGAAATGTCCGTAACTCCAGTTAGATAATGTAAATGCTGGTACACCCAATTATTCAAACTATGCAGGTTTTCAATTATAGAGGTAATATTGTCAAATTTAAAGAGGGGTTTATTTCCTATGGGCAAAGTGGTCAACCCAGTAGTCTTTAAAAATCTTTGGAAGTTTACTTTAAAAGTTAAAGAATTTATTTCTTCGTAAGATTTGAGTATCTCCGCTCTTGAGGGTATGGGCGGTTCTTTGATTTCTGATTTTAATACCTTGAATCTCCCTTCAAAAGTTACATTCTTAAATTTCTTTTTGGATTGAACTCTAATGGTCTTAAAACCGTAACCATTTACGGAAAACTCGTTGATAGTATGTAATGAGTTTTTGAAATCAATATCCAATATTTCTTGGGATTCATTTTCGAAGGGCATTATTAAAAACTGCCAATAGGCATCATAAACCCAATTTTCGTAAACATTATCCGAACTGTAAGTGACCGTATATTCTTTCGACATCGTGGATGTAAAAATAGGATAATTGGTCACATTAATAGTTAAAAAACTCTTCGTCTACTTTATTGCTGATTTCTTCGAGACTTCTAAGTATATTTTCAATGAACGATTTAATGTCCTGTTCTATTTCCTCTATATACTTGTATTCATATTCCGCACGTACCCTACCTATTAGAAATGCAGTGGACTCCTTATTATATCGTTTCTCTGGATTTAGTAGTTTTACGTGTTTGTAAACTTGGTTCAAGGAGTTCATTACGGATCTTGGGCAATTTGGGTTTAAAATTAAAAATTCCAGTGTAGAAATGCTTGTTGGGGTCTTCTTGTAAAACCTTCGCATCATATCGTAGGATTCTGCACATTTAAGTAAGGTTGACCACTCAAAGCTTTTGCTAAAACCATCTTCATAACTCCCTTGAGCTAGAAGGGCATCATTATATTTAGAATTAATAATACGTGTAATTTGGGTCGCCCTTTCAATATTAACGCCCATTAAGATAATTGCATAAACGGAATCGTGTAATAAAGTACCTCTTATTTTACCCCTCAAAATAGCGCTCATTTCGGCTATATTGGTGGTGAAGTCGTGCAAACCACTTTTTACAAAGACTTCTTTTGGGTAATTAAGAACGAAATGATAAAACTTGTTAATAGCTTCGTATAATTCGGTTGATATTAAATCCCGCGCACTGTTGGCATTTTCCCTTGCTTGTTTAACGTTATTTAAAATGGAAGAGCCGAAATCTGGATCGACCCCTAATTTATAAAGGACTTCGTTCTCCTGTAATGTCTTGTTCAAATCTTTTTCGGGATCCCCGACCATAAACAGCATGGACCTTAGTACGAACTGTCTGTCTTGTGATATTTGATTTGGTGCATCCAAGGATGAAAAATAATTGACGTTCATGTATCGTGCTATATGTTCCGAACGTTCAATATATCGCCCCATCCAAAAAAGATTATTGGCTACTCTTGCTAGCATGTATTTATTGTTTTTTTAAAACCCAGGTGTCCTTAGAACCACCACCTTGAGAGGAGTTAACTATTAAATTTCCTTTTTTGAGCGCTACTCTGGTCAATCCGCCTTTTAGTACAAATTCATCGTCTTTTCCAAGAATAGTAAATGTTCTTAAGTCTACATGTCGCTGCTCAAAGGATTCGCTTTCATCTATATAGGTAGGATGCACGGAAAGAGACATTATAGGTTGCGCTACATACTTCCTTGGTGTCTCTTTTACTTGTTTTCTGACTTCTTCAATTTCTTGTTTTGACAATCGATTTCCTATCGAAATTCCATAACCTCCGGCTTCATCCACGGGCTTTATTACAAGTTCTGAAATATTTTCCAGAACATATTCCAGTTCATCAGGTCTACTACAGTGGTAGGTATGAACATTGTTTAATATAGGTTCTTCTTTCAAATAGTATTTAATGATTTCTGGCATGTAGGTATAAACAGCTTTATCATCCGCTACCCCTGTTCCCGGAGCATTGGCCAGTGTTACATTTCCTTTTTTATAAGCTGCAAATAAGCCAGGAACTCCTAAAGCCGAATCCGGTCTAAATTCTAAGGGGTCTAAAAACCCATCATCAATTCGGCGATATATGACATCTACTCGTTCCGGTCCCTTGATTGTTTTCATATAAACAAAATCGTTCTCGACAAATAAGTCTCGACCTTCTACCAATTCTACCCCCATGTTTTTTGCCAAATAGGAATGCTCGTAAAAGGCAGAATTGAACATTCCAGGCGTAATTACGACACAATTGGGAATATCAACACCTTTCGGCTTAACGGATTCCAACTGCTCCAATAGATTTTCTGCATAGTCCGTAACCGTATGTGTTTGGTAATGGTTAAAGACTCCAAAAAGCGCTCTTTTAAGGGCAGTCCTGTTACATATAACATAGCTGACCCCGGACGGACATCTAATATTGTCTTCCAATACATAATATTTGCCGTCTTTGTGTTTAATGATATCTGTTCCCGATATATGATTGTAAATACCACCCGGAGGATCTACGCCGTTCATTTGGTCCAAGTAATTGGCGGACGAACTTATAAGTTCCAAAGGAACAATATTGTCCTTGAGGATTTTTTTATCGTGATATATGTCCCAAAGAAATAAATTAAGGGCCTTTGCCCTTTGAATTGATCCTCTTTCAATAATATCCCATTCGTCCGGGTCTATAATTCTTGGGAAAAGATCAAATGGAAAAATCTTTTCTTGGACATTATCCTCTCCGTAGACCTGAAAAGTAATTCCTTGATTAAAAAAAGAAGATTTTGCTTTGGAATTTAAGTTGACATAATCCTGAATGGAATGCCCTCCATAAATATCAAATAGTTTTTGATAAACATCTTTTACATTTCCTTCACTATCATAAATTTCATCGTATAAATCAGGGTTTTTTTGGTAAGATGAAAAAATTTGATTTTCGATGTTCGTCATGTAATTTGTTTTCCTAAAAGGTAATGGTTTTTAGATAGATTTCAGGTATTATTTCAATATTAATGGGATGTGATTATTAGATTTTTAATAAAAATGTTGTGCCTTTTTTGCTGATCGTGCGTATTTTAATTTAAGAAATTGGCAGTTGATATTTTAATCGTAAATTATCTATTTTTAACTCCAAACTAATTTTTAGAAAATGAAAAAGCCATCCCTGACAGTGATAATTTTGACCATTCTTTGTCTATCTCAAGTAAATGGTCAGTTTTCAGAGAAAAAAAAGGACTACACGAAATATGAAGGATTTTACGATTTTTATTACGATGAAAGCGCTGATAAGATTTATCTCGAAGTTAAGGATTTGGAAAAGGAGTTTCTCTATATACCTTCCCTTAGCAGTGGAATTGGAAGCAATGATATAGGCTTGGATAGGGGGCAACTTGGAAATGAAAAAGTGGTTTTCTTTCGGAAAGCCGGAAATAAACTTCTTTTGGTTCAACCTAATTTAAAATTCAGGGCCCTTACGGATAATGCCCTTGAGAAAAAATCGGTAGAACAGGCATTTGCTAAATCCATATTATACGGTTTCGAAATCGAAGAAGAAAGGAACGGCATCTATATTATCGATATTACCGGTTTTTTAATGCAGGATATCCACGGTGTTATAAATAGGTTGCAAAGAGCTGATCAAGGAAGTTATAGTTTGGACAAGGATAAAAGCGTTATCGCCCTGGATCGCACCAAAGCTTTTCCTGAAAATATTGAATTTGATGTAACCTTAACATTTAAAGGTACACCAAAAGGAGAATATGTTAGGAGTGTTGTCCCTAATCCGGGTCTTATAACGGTTGCACAACACCATTCTTTTGTAGCCCTTCCGGACGACGGATTTGAACAGCGTGCCTTTGATCCTCGTTCTGGAGCCTATCCATTTTCTTTTTATGATTATGCCACTCCTGTGGAGGAATCATTGATTAAGCGATTTATTCCTCGTCACCGCTTAAAAAAGAAAAACCCAGAAGCAGAAGTAAGTGAGGCCGTGGAGCCCATTATTTATTATTTGGATAATGGAACACCGGAACCCGTAAGAAGTGCTCTACTGGAAGGCGGTAGGTGGTGGAACCAGGCATTTGAAGCTATAGGATATAAGGATGCGTTTCAAGTAAAGATGCTTCCTGACGATGCGGACCCATTGGATGTTAGATACAACGTAATACAATGGGTACACCGTTCTACTAGAGGGTGGAGTTATGGGTCCAGTGTGGCCGACCCAAGAACAGGTGAAATCATAAAGGGACATGTGAGCTTGGGTAGTTTAAGAATCCGCCAAGATTTTTTAATTGCACAGGCACTCATGAACAAACCTTTCGAAGCTGGGGATAACAACTATAAACCAATGTTAGATTTAGCACTGGCACGTATTCGCCAATTGTCTGCACATGAAATAGGCCATACGCTAGGTTTTTCCCATAATTTTGCTGCAAGCACCAATGGGAGGGCTTCTGTTATGGATTATCCTCATCCTCAATTTTCGATTAAAAATGGAGAAATAGATTTTTCCAATGCTTATGATACTGGAATTGGTGAGTGGGATAAGGTTGTGGTTGCCTATGCCTATAGCGATTTTTCAGACAGTACAAATGAAAGAAATGCTTTAAACTCCATATTGGAAGAAGCGACTTCGGAGGGTCTTCGTTACATTTCCGATCAAGATGCCAGACCGCAAGGCGGTGCCCATGTGTTTGCCCACCTTTGGGATAATGGTAAATCGATTAGTGAAGAATTGGTAGATATGCTTAGGGTTAGGGAAACTGCAATTAATAATTTTTCCATAGATAATATTCGCACGAATGAAGCCAACTCCATATTGGAGGATGTTTTTGCCCCTTTATATTTTTTCCATAGATACCAAACAGAGGGTGCAACCAAAATTATTGGTGGGTTGGACTATAACTATACGGTAAAGGGAGATGGGCAACTTACTGTTGCACCGGTTGAAAAGAAAGTACAGAAGAAGACCTTGGAGGCTATACTTAGGACTTTGGATGCCAGTGAAATTGCAATACCTAAGGACAAATTAGGTTTGTTTCCTCCAAGGGCCATCGGGTTTGGAAGAACAAGGGAATCCTTTAAAGGAAAAACAGGTGTTTCGTTTGATGCGCTTTCCGCTCCAGAAACAGCAGCTGATATGACACTAGGACTACTGTTGCACCCTGAGAGAGCTTCAAGGTTAATTCAACAAAAAGCTTTGGATCCAAATAATATCGGATTGGAAGAAGTATTGGATGAGGTAGTTTCGAATACTATTCTAAAAAGTAGCAAGGATGCATATCTCAACGAAGTACAACAAAATGTAAATTTCAGGGTCCTTTTTCATTTCATGAATTTGGCAGCCAGCGATGAAGTGCATCCACAAGTGAACGCTATAGCCAATTTGCAATTAAAGAAATTGCAAAATTCATCAAGTATTACAGATACTGCCATTAAAGAGGAGTTTAAACGTAGGATTAATGATTTTTACGAGCACCCAAATAGTTTTAAGGTGGTTCCTACTCCTAAAATTCCAGACGGTTCACCCATAGGAATGGATTGTTTTCATTAATGTTAATCACGAAAATTTAGAATGGAAATTAATTTGATAAGTGATACGGTCACAAAGCCTACGGCAGGTATGCTTGATGCTATGATGACCGCTGAGGTTGGGGATGATGTTTTTAAGAATGACCCTTCTGTAAATGCCTTGGAGGAAAAGACTGCAAAAATGTTCGGTATGGAGGCGGCTCTCTTTTTCCCGAGTGGGACCATGACTAATCAGACGGCGATTAAATTACACACGCAACCTGGGGAACAGCTGATATGTGACAAATATGCCCATGTGTTTAATTATGAAGGGGGAGGAGTTAGTTTTAATAGTGGCGTTTCTTGTCGTTTATTGGATGGTAATCGAGGCATGGTGACTGCCGTCCAAGTAGAAGAGGCCATAAACCCTCCGGACTTTTATCATAGTCCCTTAACTTCATTGGTTTGTATAGAAAATACCACGAACAAAGGAGGTGGAGCCTGTTGGGAGATTGAGGAATTAAAAAAAATAGGGGCCGTTTGCAAAAAGCATGGATTAAATTATCATTTGGACGGGGCTAGATTATGGAACGCATTGGTTGCCAAAAATGAAACCGCGGAACAGTACGGATCTATTTTTGATACCATTAGTGTTTGTTTAAGTAAGGGATTAGGCTGCCCTGTGGGTTCCGTGCTGGTGGGTACAAAGGAGAAGATAAATGAGGCACTGAGGATAAGAAAAATATTAGGTGGCGGAATGCGACAATCGGGATTTCTAGCGGCTGCCGGAATTTATGCTTTGGAGCATCATATAGAACGTCTTGCTGAAGACCATAAAAATGCTGCTGAAATTGGAATTGAATTGAGCTCTTTAGATTTTATTAAAAAAGTAGAACCTATTGAGACCAATATAATAATTTTTGAAATCGATCAGAATTATATGTCCGGTAAGGACTTCAATACAAAGTTGTTAGAGAAAAATATACACATCATAAGTATGGGGCAAGGGAAACTTAGAATGGTAACCCATATGGATTATACCAATGAAATGCACGATTATTTATTGGCCACATTAAAACAGCTGTGAAGGAACTGGCAATAACTTATTGTATTAGGATATTCTTTAAATTTTTAATACCGTTTTCCATACCGGCCTCCGAATTGTAAAGGCCGCTGCTTCCTACGATAGCGCCCTGGTGATTCTTCAGATTAAAAAGAAACTTGCCTTCGAAGTTTGTCCTACGTTCGAATCGTTTTGTAGGTATACCTTCATTTTTCAATTCACTGAGGGTCTTTTCCAAGGTACGATTGTCAGAAAACCGAATACTTTCCAACAAGATTTTGCCTGTTGGTGACTTTACCACAAATTGATAATCCTTATTATCCCTTTTATTGACCTCAATCATTGCATTTCTTTCTTTTAAAGATAAGAAATCTGTCAAAATAAGATCAAAGAAAAAAGCTCGAACTATTTGAAAAGAGAATCCATACCGGGAATATTGGGCATACCCTCTTTGGCTACCGCGGAAAGTTCCTTTTCACTAACACTAGTGGCTCTTTTAATAGCTTTGTTTAAAGTCAAAATTAAATAATCTTCTAACTGTTCTTTATCTTCTAGCAGGTGGTCCGCAATTTCAATTTTTTTTATTTCCCTATTGGCAGTTATGGTAACGGACAACGCTTCATCGGATGACTTTTCGTCAATTAAAACGGTATCCATTTTTTTTTTAGTAGCCTCAACTTTTTTTTGGGTCTCCTTCAGTTTCCCCATCATACCCATCATATCTCCGAACATAATCAAAATTTAATTTTAGTTATACCTTGTAAAAGTAGTAAAATGTAAGAATAATTGAATTTAATAAATTCAATTCATGCTGCTGATAATTAACCTTATTTTTGCAGCTATCTTTCAAAATACAAAGTGGTTAGAATGATTAAGAAGGAAGCACCAGTTGCAAAGAAAATAAAGAAGGAATTAGTGATTCATGAGGACATTAGAATAGATAATTATTACTGGTTAAACGATAGGGACAACCCGGAAGTAATCTCATACTTAAAAAGTGAGAATGAATTTTATAATGGCATGACCGCTCATACCAAACCTTTTCAAGAAGAATTATTTAAAGAAATGAAAGGGAGGATAAAGGAGGACGATTCCTCGGTTCCTTATAAACTAAATGGATATTGGTATAAGACAAGGTATGAGACAGGAAGAGAGTATCCCATCTATAGTAGATTTAAGGATACGATGGAATCACCAGAGGAAATCATGTTCAACGGAAATGAAATGGCAAAAGGGCATGATTATTTTAGCATGGGGGGAATTGCCGTTAGTCCTGATAATACCTTGGCCATATTTGGAGTAGATACCGTCTCAAGAAGGGAATACGTACTTAGGGTTAAGAATTTGGAAACCGGAGAAATTTTTGATGATAGGATAGAGAACACTACCGGGGGAGGAGTTTGGGCAAACGATAATAAGACTTTTTTTTATACCAAAAAGAATACGGTTACGCTACGGTCGGACAAAATTTACAAGCATATTTTGGGCACTCCAACCTCTGAAGATGAACTTGTATTTCATGAAGAGGATGACACTTTCAGTACGTTCGTTTACAAGACGAAATCGAAAAAATATATAGTTATTGGTTCGTACAGTACCTTAACTTCCGAATTTCAAATCATGTCCTTGGAGCGACCTGAGGAAGGCTTTCGAACATTTTCTCCAAGGGTGAGGGGAGTAGAGTATTCCATTTTACATTATGGGGAATCCTTTTTTGTTCTGACCAATAAGAATGGCGCAACCAATTTTAAATTAATGAAAGTTGGAGAGGAAAATACAGAGGCTGATTATTGGGAAGAGTTTATTGAACATCGCGAACACGTACTTTTAGAGGATGTTGATATTTTTAAAGACTACTACGTACTTTCGGAAAGGGAAAACGGACTAAATAGGATCAGAATTGTGCGCTGGGATGGTTCGGAATCTTATGATCTACCCTTTAATAGTGAAACCTATACTGCACACGTAGGTAATAACCGTGATTTTAATACCAATATTTTAAGGTATAGCTACAATTCATTAACAACTCCAAGTTCTGTCATCGACTTCAATATGACCACAAAAGAGGAACGGATAATGAAGGAGCAGGAAGTATTGGGCGGAAAATTTGATAAAAATAACTATATCGAAAATCGCCTTTGGGCCGTTGCTCGAGATGGAGTTAAGATTCCGATTTCCTTAGTTCGCCACAAAAACACCAAACTATCAAAAGACACGCCTCTTTTGCAATATGCGTATGGGTCCTATGGTTACACCATAGACCCTTATTTTTCTACGGTTAGGCTAAGTCTATTGGACAGAGGTTTTGTCTATGCTATAGCACATATACGAGGGGGGGAGTATTTAGGTAGGAAATGGTACGAGGATGGCAAGCTTTTAAAAAAGAAAAATACTTTTACGGATTTCATTGATTGCTCCAAATTTCTCATAGACCAAAAGATTACGGATTCTTCACATCTCTATGCCATGGGAGGCTCTGCGGGTGGTTTGTTAATGGGTGCCATAGTCAACATGGCTCCGGAGCTATACAACGGGATTATTGCCTCGGTTCCTTTTGTCGATGTTGTCACTACCATGCTGGATGATTCTATTCCTCTCACAACAGGGGAATACGATGAGTGGGGCAACCCCAATGAGGTTGCATATTATAATTACATGAAATCGTACTCTCCTTATGATAATGTAAGGAAGCAGGATTATCCGAATATGTTTGTAACTACAGGTCTGCATGACTCACAAGTACAATATTTTGAACCCGCTAAATGGGTAGCCAAACTAAGAGAATTGAAAAAAAACAATAAACTTTTATTTCTTGATACCAATATGGAAGCTGGTCATGGCGGAGCCTCTGGAAGATTCGAAGCATTGAGGGAAGCAGCTAAGGAATATGCCTTTTTGTTGGATTTAGAGAGAAAAATAGTACTGTAGAAAAAAAATAGTAGATTTGTAGCAAAATTTAACAAATCCGAGATTTGCTAAAGACAATTAAAACATATCTCCCTTATGGAAAATAAGATAAATGCTAATAACAGTATCTTAGAATTAATTGGGAAAACACCGCTGGTAAGACTTAATAGGATTACCGAAAACTTCACAGGTGAATTTTATGCCAAAGTAGAGGCATTTAATCCAGGACACTCATCCAAAGATCGTATCGCAATTCATATCATTGAAGAGGCCGAAAGAAAAGGTATCTTAAAAAAGGGCAGTACTATTATTGAAACTACTTCCGGTAATACCGGATTTAGTATTGCTATGGTAAGTATCATTAAAGGATACAAATGTATTTTGGCAGTAAGTTCAAAATCATCTGCGGACAAGATTGATATGCTTCGTTCTATGGGAGCAGAAGTGTACGTTTGCCCGGCCCATGTTAGTGCGGATGACCCAAGGTCTTATTATCAAGTAGCAAAGCGATTGCACGAGGAAACAAAGAACTCCATCTATATTAATCAATATTTTAATGAGTTGAATATGGATGCGCATTATAAATCCACGGGACCTGAAATATGGGAGCAAACTGCTGGACAAATTACACATTTGGTGGCTTGCAGTGGAACGGGAGGAACTATTTCTGGAACAGCTCGTTTTTTAAAGGAGCAAAATCCAGATATCAAGGTTATTGGAGTCGACGCGTTTGGGTCTGTACTTAAAAAATATCACGAGACCGGTAATTTGGATACCAACGAAATCTATCCTTATAGAATAGAAGGCTTAGGAAAGAATTTAATTCCCGGGGCAACGGATTTTGAAATCATTGACGAGTTCATTAAGGTTACCGATGCTGAAAGTGCGCATACTGCACGTGAGATTTCCAGAACGGAAGGAATGTTCGTGGGGTATACAAGTGGGGCGGCAATGCAGGCATTGAAGCAATTAAACGAATTAAAAACATTCGATAAGAACAGTAAGGTTGTTGTCATTTTTCCAGATCACGGGTCGAGATATATGAGTAAAATTTATAGTGATCAATGGATGGAAGACCAAGGGTTTCTGGAAGCAAATCCTGTGGAAGAAAAACAAGAAATTCAATTTATAAAATAAACAAGTTGGAAAAGTTATACTGAAAGCGGGCCAAAAGCCCGCTTTTTTATGTCTACAAATTATTTATGAATGCTGTCCAAAAATTTTTACTTTTGCAAGCAGAACCAAAATTAGGCGATGAGAGACTTATTTGAAAGAATCATAGAGAATAAAGGCCCTTTAGGTAAATGGGCATCACAGGCTGAGGGGTATTTTGTATTTCCAAAATTAGAAGGTCCTATTTCCAATAGGATGAAGTTTCAGGGAAAGGATGTAATTACCTGGAGTATAAATGATTATTTGGGTCTGGCTAATTTGCCCGAAATTAAAAAGGTGGATGGTGAGGCAGCAGCCGAACATGGTGCAGCTTATCCAATGGGTGCAAGGATGATGAGTGGTCATACGGATTTTCATGAACAGTTAGAGAAGGAATTAGCTGCCTTTTCAAAAAAAGAAGCGTCTTACCTATTAAATTTTGGATATCAAGGTTTTATGTCGGTCATAGATGCCTTGGTAACCAAGGATGATATTATCGTCTACGATGTGGATTGCCACGCTTGTATTATTGATGGGGTTAGACTGCATATGGGTAAAAGGTTCACTTTTACACATAACAATGTAGAAAGCTTGGAGAAAAATTTGGAACGTGCCACAAAACTTGCAGAGCAAACGGGAGGAGGTATTTTGGTCATATCCGAGGGTGTCTTTGGAATGCGTGGAGAACAAGGTATTTTAAAGGAAATTGTTGAGTTAAAGAAAAAATTTAATTTCCGACTTCTTGTGGATGATGCCCATGGTTTTGGAACCTTAGGTGAAACAGGTGCAGGAGCAGGTGAGGAGCAAGGCGTACAAGACAATATTGATGTTTATTTGGCCACCTTTGCAAAATCGATGGCCGGTATCGGTGCTTTTGTTGCCGCTGACCAAGAAATTATCGACTATTTAAAATATAATTTGCGTTCTCAGATGTTTGCCAAGTCACTTCCTATGGTATACGTTAAAGGAGCTTTGAAGCGATTGGATATGTTACGCACAATGCCTGAGCTTAAAGCGAAATTATGGGAGAATGTAAATGCCCTGCAGAACGGTCTAAAAGAAAGGGGTTTTGATATTGGAACAACAACGAGTTGTGTTACTCCAGTTTATCTAAATGGTAGTATCCCAGAGGCCATGGCCTTAGTTAAGGATTTAAGGGAGAATTATGGTATTTTCTGTTCCATTGTGGTATATCCAGTAATTCCAAAAGGACTTATTCTACTTAGGTTAATTCCTACAGCAACTCATACATTGGAGGATATCGCAGAAACCTTGGACGCTTTTTCGGCAATTAGGGATAGGTTGAAAAATGGAACGTATAAAAGACTTTCAGCTGCTGTTGCCGCGGCAATGGGAGAATAAATAAAATTTCTTTTAATAAAAAAGGCCTTAACCATAATTCATGGATTGGGCCTTTTTTATAAGCTCTTTCTGTAGGTTCTTCTTCTTTTGTATATAACCGGATCAAAATGTTTCCACATCTGTTTAATGGCAATGTTCTCTTCAAGTTCCGGAGTTCTGTAACACATCTGAATACCCTTTTCTTTAAAGGTTTTATAATATTCATTAAAAATTACCGCTGTAACTCCCTTATTTTGATATTCTGGATGTATTCCTATGAGGTAGAAAATTACGTCCTTACTATTTTTCTTTGCACTTAATAAATGAAAAATCCCAAAGGGAAATAATTTTCCTTTGGCCTTTTGTAAGGCTTCCGAGTAGGAGGGCATTACAATGGCAAATGCAATGAGCTTTTTATTTTTGTCCTTTATAAACTTTATATATTCCGGGTTTATGAAACTTATATATTTTTTCTTAAAATATGCCTTTTGTATTTCTGTTATGGGTACGAATGAGGAAAGCTTGGAGTAAGTTTCGTTAAAAAGGTCGAACATTTCATCGGTGTAGGGCATTACCTCCTTGGTGCTGCTAAAGTTCATTTCTGATAAACCGTATCTTCTTTTAACAAGGTCATTTAATTTAGTAAATAGTGCAGGGTCCGCATTACCGGCAGGAAACTTATTCTCCATGTACTCCTTTTCCTTGACCAAACCTTGTTCTTCGTAATGATTTTTATAGTAGGGATGATTGTACCAAGTAACCATGGTTCCTATATGATCAAAACCTTCTACCAAAACGCCCACTTTATCCATATTGGAAAAACCTACAGGTCCTTCCATATACTCTAGATTGTTTCTGGCGCCAATTTCAGCTACCTTTTCAAGTAAGAGTTTGGAGACGTTATGATCATCAATAAAATCGAACCAACCAAAACGCATTTTTTTGATATTTTGTTGGTTTACCTCTAAATGGTTGATCATCGCAGCAATTCTTCCTATAATCTTATCACCGTCATATGCTAGAAAAAACCAAGCCTCCGCATCTTTAAAAACGGGGTTTTCATTCTTATCGAAAGATGCTAATTCATCCTTGATGATTGGGGGGACCCAAAATTTGGAACCCTTATAGAGGAAAAATGGAAAGGTTACGAATTTCTTTAAATCTTTGTTGGTTGTAACCTCTTTTACTGTAATCATTGATGCTTCTTAGAAGCACCAATATTAGGAATATTAATCAATACGTAAAAATAAAGGAAAGTAAAAATAATATCACTTTGGATAAAGTTTAGAAATCTATTTCATTGGATTCTTTTTTCTTTTGCTTTTGTGCCTTTTTCAATTTCCTCAGTTGTTTTTTTGAGGGTCCCAAATCAATATCCTCGGCTCCATTACCTTTGGATTTTCGATTCTTTCTTTTTTCTTTTTTCATGGTGTTCTTTTTAATAGGACCGCCGGACCCAATAGCATCTTGATCTTCAATAGGGATTAAACTGTCCTTATGAAAATCGAACCTATATGACCCGCCTAAATTCACGAACACTCTGGAAGGCGTATTTTTAAAACTAGCTCCTAGACCCATATCTACCTGTATACCTTCATTGATGAGATAAGCAACCCCGCCCCTTAATAATAAATCGGAATATCGATCACTTTGAATACCTTGATGCTCCAAAAATGTACTCCATTTGGGATTTCTAAAGGCATGTGATAAGGAAATCAAATAGCTGAATTCAGGATAATCGGCTCCTATTCTGTCATAGGCCGTATTTGTAATCATTACCATTCTCGGAGTCATTCGGCTTTGGGTGGCCACCATAACCCTTGGGGAAACTGTTGGTTCACCTGGATAGTAGGGATTGTCACCCAAAACAAAATTGGCACCCGCATAAATGGAAACAGCAGGGAGAAGATTTTTGAACTGAAATTTATGATTAGCCCGCCAACTGTAAAGATTTGGCTTATTTCGTTCTGGATTTTTATAGGGGTCATAGACCAAAAATTTTAACCCCATTCTATTTCTAGAAAAGTCCCTACGCTTAGCTTTTAAATCAAAGGAGTTATAAACAATATCCTGGTCTTGAAATGTACCTTCATAGTTTAGCTCCAACCGTTCAAATAAAAGTCCATAACGCAAAGAGATGTTTGTTCCCCAAAGGTCCGATTGTGTATTTAATAAGGCATGGTCACTTTGTTCATAGAAAAGACCCATTTCTGCCTGAACCACATTTTTACCAACCGCATAGGCACTGACAGAAAGACCTGGTCTATTAGAGTTAATAACATCCGTGTATTGTGCCAACGTAGATAGTGGGACAATGAGAAACACTATAAGTTGAAAAAGGATTCTTTTGGTAATAAAGGGGCTACCCATGGAAACGACTTTATAATTATTTTAATACTTTGAATCTAGTAATACAACGTGATAATTGTATTTTTGATATATATCAATCCAAATAAATGGCATTTTTAAAGACAATATTGGTAATTCTTTTGGTGTATTATTTGCTAAAAATATTAGCGAAGATGTTTGCACCTAAAATATTGAATTATGCAGCCAAGAAAACCGAGTCACATTTTAGAAAGACTTTTGAGGGTTTTAACCAAGAAACTAAACAACAGGAGGAACAGGTCGGGGATGTTATCATCGATAAAAAATCCACCACCAAAAAGGGGAAATCCGAAAAAGTTGGGGAATATATAGATTTTGAAGAACTAGACTAGTTATCTTTGACTAACCAACCACCGGAATATGAAGAAAGGTCTAAAATTCTTTTTCACCCATTTTTTTGTAACCGTATTCTTTATTATTGCAGCGCTTGCCTATTTTCACCCCGTTCTTCAAGGCAAGGTAATTTTCCAAAATGACATTGCCCAATATACGGGCATGGCCAAAGAACAAAATGATTTCCGTAAAAACACGGAAACAGAGCCCTATTGGACCAACAGTGCCTTTGGGGGTATGCCAACGTATCAGTTAGGAGCTAACTATCCTCATAATTACATAAAACAATTAGATCGCCTGATTAGGTTTTTGCCTAGACCTGCCGATTATCTGTTTCTTTATTTTATTGGTTTCTATATTTTGCTATGCTGTCTAAAGGTCGATTATCGATTGGCCATAGTTGGGGCATTGGCTTTTGGATTTTCAAGTTACTTAATCATAATAATTGGAGCCGGTCATAACGCAAAGGCCCATGCCTTAGGCTATATTCCGATTCTCTTGGCCGGCATCGTACTAGTTTTCAGGAAAAAATATCTAATTGGGTTTTTAGTTACTGCCTTGGCAATGGCACTAGAAATTGTAGCTAACCATTACCAAATGACCTATTATTTTATGTTATTGGTGCTGATTTTGGGAGTGGTATATCTCATAGACGCTGTAAGACATAAGGAATTAAAGCACTTTTTCATTTCTGTGGGTATTCTTTTTGGATCCGTTGCTTTGGGGATAGCCGCAAATGCCACGAGTCTTTTGGCCACAAAGGAATATGCGGATTGGAGTACACGGGGTAAAAGTGAACTAACCATTAATCCCGACGGATCACCTAAAGATAATACAGGAGGTCTTAGCAAGGAATATATTACCCAATGGAGTTATGGGGTTGCAGAATCTCTTAATTTATTTGTACCTCGATTGTTCGGTGGAGCCAGTCAGGAAAATTTGGGTGAAGACTCCAAGTCGTTCAATTATTTAATTGATAAAGGTTTGCCGAGGTCTAGCGCTCTTGATTTTGTTAGTGGACTTCCCCTATATTGGGGCCAGCAGCCCGGTGTGTCAGGACCAGCTTATATTGGGGCGATAATATTTTTTCTATTTGTTTTGGGCCTATTTTTAGTCAAAGGAAAGCATAAATGGTGGTTGTTGTTCGGTGTACTGCTTTCACTTTTACTGTCTTGGGGAAAGAACTTTAGTGGCCTTACTAATTTCATGATCGATTATTTTCCCTTATATGATAAATTTAGGGCAGTTTCTTCGATTCAGGTAATTTTAGAATTATGTGCTCCCATATTGGCCATACTGGCTTTGAAAAAAATATTTTCTAATAAAGTGAGTCAAGATGATAAGGTTATATCCGTCAAGTATGCAGGAGGTGTAGTACTTGGTTTGGGAATATTACTTTTTTTATTAAAAGGTATGTTCGACTTTGTCGGACCTTCTGATGACCGACTAAGAATGACAGGCTTGGAGGAATTGCCCGCGATGCTTCAGCTCGACCGAAAGGCAGTCTATACCAATGACCTCCTAAGATCCTTGATATATGTACTGATTGTTATAGGTTTGATTTGGTTTTACCTTAAGAATAAACTAAAGATGAACGTAGTTGTAATAGTGATCGGAGTGCTGATAGTTTTCGATTTGGTTGGTGTTAATCTTAGGTATGTAAATGCCGATAATTTTGTATCCAAAAGAAGAATGTTGGAACCTTTCCAGGCAACTACAGCGGATAAACAAATATTGGAAGATGATGGTGTATTCCGGGTTTTCGACCAAACAGATGGTTTTGACTCCGCCAAGACGGCATACTTTCATAATAGTATTACGGGCTATCATGCCGCCAAGCCTGCCGGTATGCAAGACCTTTTCAACTTCCACATATACAAAGGAAATTTATCCGTATTTAATATGCTAAATATTAAATACATAATAAGACAGGACCAAGAAGGAAATATTTTTCCAATAGAAAACCCGAATGCCAATGGAAACGCTTGGTTTGTTTCTAAATTGGAAGGTGTAGGTTCCGCTGATGAAGAAATACTTGCCTTAGATAGTTTGGATACTAAAAATACGGCGGTTGTAAATACCAATACCGTTAAGAATATAAACAGATTCGATTTTCAAGCGGATTCAACGGCGACGATTAATCTGGTAGACTATCAACCTAATCACTTGACTTATAAATCCAACAATTCCAATGCCGGAATAGCCGTTTTCAGTGAGATGTATTATCCCAATGGATGGAACGCCTACGTAGATGGAAAAATTACCGATTATTTTAAAGTAGATTATGTGTTGCGAGCACTGAGGCTTCCGGAAGGAGAGCACACCATTGAATTTAAATTCGAACCGGAGGTCGTGGAAAAGGGTAGTAAAATCACCTTGGCTAGCACTATTTTGTTAGGATTGGTACTCTTAGGCGGTATAGGCTACTCCTTTTGGAAGAGAAAGGAGGAAACATCCTAATGAGAAAGGTTTTGGTCATCACCTACTATTGGCCACCGGCTGGGGGTCCTGGAGTACAGCGTTGGCTAAAATTCGTCAAGTATTTTAGAGATTACGGAATAGAACCTATAGTCTATATTCCCGAAAACCCCCATTACCCATTATTGGATAGGACCTTAGTAGACGAAGTTCCGAACGATTTAACAATTTATCGCCATAAGATATTTGAGCCTTATGGAATTTCGAAAATTATATCAGGAAAGAAAACGAAACGTATAAGTTCTGGTGTTATCTCTCCAAAGAATCAATCTATTTTAGAGCGGTTGATGTTATGGGTAAGAGGCAACCTTTTTATTCCGGATGCCAGAAAGTTTTGGATAGGACCGTCGGTTAAATTTTTAAAAAAGGTCTTAGAGGAAGATCATATAGAAACTATTATTACCACAGGACCACCTCACAGTATGCACTTAATTGGTCTTGAGTTAAAAAAGCGATATAAATTACAGTGGGTAGCCGATTTTAGAGATCCATGGACGAATATTGGCTATCATAAAAAATTAAAACTCACCTCATATGCTAAAAAACGGCATAAAAAATTAGAGGAGAATGTTTTAAACAATGCAGATAAAATTGTGGTAACCAGTAAAACCACAAAGCAAGAGTTTGAGCAAATTACATCCAAGCCGCTTAAAGTAATTACAAATGGTTATGACTTTACAGCGTTTAAGGAATCGGTATTGGACGCAAAATTTACGATATCCCATATCGGCTCAATGCTCACGGGAAGAAACCCTATTAACCTTTGGAAGGTGCTGAGTGAATTATCCAATGAACATGAAGATTTTAAGCAGTCCTTACAATTGAATTTCATCGGTGTTGTTGGAGGGAACATTTTGAATTCAATACAAAAATATGGGCTAGGTGAACATATTAATGTGCTAGGTTATATATCTCATGAAGATGCTGTAAAATACCAACAAAAATCCCAAATTTTGCTTTTGGTTGAAATTGACTCGCAAGAAACAACTGGAATTATACCAGGGAAATTATTCGAATATTTATGGGCCAGGCGTCCAATTTTAGGAATTGGACCTTCTAATTGGGAGGTTGCAGAAATGGTTTCGGAAACAGAATCGGGTGATGTATTTGGTTATGATGCACATTCCGAACTTAAAGATGTAATTTTAAACTGGTTTCAAGCATATAAAAACAATTCATTAAGTGTTTCATCTACGAACATTAAGAAGTATAGTAGGCGAGATCTTACCAGGCAACTAGCAGAGTATATTTAGATGGGTATCGTTTTAAAACAATCCTTAAATAACACAATTGTTACATATATCGGTTTTGCAATAGCAGCGGTTAATACGTTTTTTTTGTACACTAATTTTATGCAACCGGAAAATTATGGTCTTATACAGGTGATTCTTTCGGTTTCTGGAATTTTGATGCCGATTTTAGCTTTTGGAGTTCCCAACAGCCTTGTAAAATTTTATAGCAGTTTTAAGTCGGAAAAAGACCAGGATAGCTTTCTTAGCATGATGCTTTTTTTGCCACTTTTCTTGATGATACCCGTGGCTTTAATAAGCTATATGGCAAATGAAGCCATTGGAGGCTTATTATCGAAGGAAAATCCCATAGTCAAGGATTATGTTTGGCATATATTTTTGGTGGGGATGGCCATGGCTTATTTCGAAGTTTTTTATGCATGGTCTAGGATTAAGATGAAGTCTGTTTTTGGGAATTTCATGAAAGAAGTTTTCTGTAGGGTAGGACAATCCATTTTATTGATTTTGTTGTGGTTTAAAATTATAGATATACCACTATTTATAAATGCCCTGGTAGGATTTTACCTTTTGAGAACGATAATCATGAAGCTATATGCCTATCGATTACGTTTCCCGAAAATCGTATTTAAACTACCAGGGAACTGGGTAAATATTCTAAAGTATAGTGCATTAATTATTTTGGGCGGTTCAACGGCCATTGTTTTAATGGAAGTGGATAAAGTAATGTTAAATAATTATTTACCCATTGAGAATGTTGCTTATTATGCTGTTGCTGGCTTTATGGCAACTGTAATTGCAGTTCCGGCTAGGGCTATGCATCAAATAACCTATCCTATGACGGCAGAATACATTAATAAAAAAGATACAAATTCTTTAAAGGGGTTGTACCAAAAGAGTTCGCTGACTTTATTTATAGTATCAGCTTTGATTTTGGTTTTGATACTATTAAACCTAGATGATTTGTACCAACTTTTACCCTCAGGTTATGAGGATGGATTTTTTATCGTTTTTTGGATTGGTTTGGCAAAGGTCTATGATGCTTTGTTGGGCAATAATAATTCTATATTGTACAATTCAGATTATTATAAATCTATTCTTTTGTTTGGTGTTTTGCTAGCCATTATGGCAATAGGTTTCAATCTTTGGTTGATACCCACTTATGGTTTAAACGGTGCTGCCATTGCAAGCTTTTCTGCCTTTTTCATATATAATTCAATAAAGTTGTTTTATGTTAAATCGAAGTTTGGACTACAACCATTTACCTTGGAAACCATACAGGTATGTATTGTAATACTTGTAATTGCTTTAGTCTTTTACAACCTAATATTTTCATTTCATCCTTTCTTTAATATTCCTCTTAAATGTGCTTTGATAACGCTCAGTTATTTTCTGGTTTTGTATAAATTCAAGATATCTGAGGACGTCAATGCCGTTATTAAAAAATTTCTTAAGAGTTAAAATTTTGTTGCTTCTTAGTGCTAATTTTCTTTGTCAGTTTTACCTGTGCCATATTGTTTTTTATATATTCTTACTATTATAAGGAAAAGGTTTATGATTAAAGGACCAAAAATCAAACCAACAAATCCAAATAATGGAATACCCACAAGAACCCCAATTAGGGTGATTAGTGGATGTATACTATCCATTTTTTGAAGTAAAAACAATCTAATAAGATTGTCTGTAGAGCCAACTACGACCATACCGTAGATTAAGATGCCCCATGCCGCAAAGTCGTTACCACTGGCGAGCGTAAGAACAAAAACTGGGAATATACCTAGAAAGGTACCCACAAATGGCACCATGGATCCAATAGTTACGATAACGAACCAAAATAGCGGGTTTTCTATCCCAAAAATAAAGAACCCAATCAATGCAATTATTCCTTGGGCCAAAGCTACTAATGGTATGGCAATGGCATTTGACCTGACCACATTGTCTATTTCCTTACCTAAAATCAGCAAGGTTTTATTGCTCAACGGAATATATTCCATCATTGAGTCTTTCATGTGCTTTGGACTTTTAAGCATATAGTACAGAATAAAAAGGAGTACACCCAAGGAAATAAATACGTTTACTGTTCCACTGGCAAGACCTGGAACGTTATCGCTGATCCAACTTGAAGTTTGTTCCGGGTCAATGGCAGATGAAATTTCATATCCTAAATATTTTTCAACCTGAAAGATTTGCTCTTTCAAAGCAGCGATTACTTCTTCGGCTTTATCGGCCAAATTTCCAATCTCAAAGCCTAACATTATAACCGCTCCAGAAAGCGGAATACATATACCCACAAAGGCAAGACTTATAAGAAGTATGGATGCCCAATTGCGACGCCAACCTTTCTCTTCTAGCTTGATCATCCATTTTCTCAGTATTACATATAGGGTGAGTGCGCCAAGTATACCAGAAATGTAGGGAAGCATGGAGTTCGCAATAAGTCCTCCAAAAAACAAGATTAAGACCAATAATAATAGTTGTCTTAATAATTTAGGATTGATTTTTTTCAAAGAATTTAAATTATTGTTTAGGTTAGTGGCAAAGTATAAAGATTCTATTTATTTTATTGATTCACACGGTTAAATAAGTAGTCTATATAGTTAAAACCTTTTCCGTAATTAATTTTATCCGGCTGAATTTTGTCAATATTAGAAACCCATACCGTACCCAAGGATATTGCGATGGAAAGGCTGCAAGAATATGGTGTTGGTATATTTAAGCATATCCCAACCAAATCTTCATTAAAAAAGGCAATAGGGAAAAAGTTGGTATTGGTAGATGGTGTAGCGGCGAGAACAGGAACATTCATTAGAGGTGGTGAGACTATCCATTTAAAGGAATTTCCAATAAAAAATGCGCGAAGAGAACTAAAGCTGAAGTTGGAAGTGATTTTTGAAGATGAACATCTAGCGGTAATCAATAAACCACCTGGTATCTTAGTTAGTGGAAATAGTTTTAAGACTGTCGCTAATGGATTATCCCACAATCTTAAAAAAAGTAAAAGACCAGATGCAGTTGATCCCAAACCGGTACATCGTTTAGATTACCCTACCACAGGCTTGTTATTGGTAGGAAAAACCAGTTCTTCCATGATAGAATTGGGAAATTTATTTATGGAGAAAAATATTCACAAAACATATTATGCGGTAACTATTGGACAGATGGGCAGAAATGGAACTATAGACCTACCCGTAGATGGAAAAGTCTCGCTTTCTGAATATGAAGTTTTGAAAAGTGTTACCTCTAAACGATTCGGGCTTCTTAATCTGGTAAGGTTAATGCCGAAAACTGGTAGAAGGCATCAACTGAGAAAGCATTTATGCAGTGTTGGTAATCCTATTCTTGGTGATGACACCTATTTTTTACCGAATCTAATTCTAAAAGGGAAGGGACTGTATCTCCATGCAGCTGAATTGAAGTTTAAGCATCCTTTTACGGGTAAACCAATGGATATTCAAATTGAATTACCTGAAAAGTTTTTGAAGATTTTTGGTGGTCACTGAAAATAACTTCGAATTAAATTAAAAAAAGCCCTGCAGTAAACGTATTTACTACAGGGCTAAACAACTAACCAACCTAAAAACTATCTTTAATTATTTATTGTTTCTTCTAGAAACCGATCTTGAACTTCTGTTAACACTTCTAGAAGCTTTATTCACTGACCGAGATGTTGAACTTCTATTTACAGTTCTTGACGGTGCCTTCCTTACCGATCTTGTACTTCTACTTACAGTGCTTTTTTGTTTAGCAGGAGCCCTGTTAACCGATTTTTTTACGCTTCTTTGGGTTACAGTCCTATTTTGATTTGCACTACGACCAACCCTACTATTGTTCGCTGGTTTTCTATATGTAGTCGTACTTCTTTTAACAGTTGTACTTCTTGGCGTTTTGGTAACTTCACGTTTATTTACAACAGTCCTTTTGTTATTACCTCTAACTGCATTGTTATTGCCACGCTTAACCGCAGAACTACTTCTCTTTACAGTTGAGGACCTTGAAATGGTACTACTTCCGTTTTTCCTTACAGTATTACCAGAAGCTATACTTCTACTGGATTTATTGTTTCCATTTCTTCTTACTGTATTAGTATTGGAACGTACACCATCATTATTTCTATAAGCTACACTTTTGTTGCCTCTATTGGAATTGTTTCTTACGGAAACTCTATTATCGTTTCTATAGACATTCGCTCTTTCTCGCCTTACTTTATTATATCTATGCTCACGACCGATTTTTGCATAAGCCCTTCTCGTATTAAACCTATAAGGTCTGTAATATGTATATCTAATAGGTGTATAGTATCTTCTATAGGGTCTATTGAATACTAAGGAGAACCCGATAGCTGGTCTTATGAACAAACCGTGAAATGGACGGTAAACATATCTTCTATTATAGATGTTTATAAATCCAGTGTGGTAATTGTAAAATCCTCTATTGTCATAGAATACATACATTCCACCAACACTACGCACCCTATTATTTCTATATCTGATGTCCACATCACCAATCTGGGTTACACGACCATAGTAGTCATAAAAGATGGGTACATTTTCGACCTGAATCACAGCACCGTAATCATCATATTGCGTATAAGGATTATAGTCGTAACCTGAATTGAAGGTGATTCCGTTTCTTCGCCCTGTTACATAATCTTCTATATAAAAATCGAACTCACCATCTGGATATACTGAAAACGTAATGCCATTTTCAACAAAAATAAATGAGTTGTTGTTCCTATAAGCATTGCGTGTTGCAACCTTATCTTCTACCGTACTGTCGGCCAAGGCACCCGTTGTGCCTAAAATCATCGCCGTAAAAAGAAGTACTAAATTTTTCATGATATAAGGTTTTAAATTCCAAGTGCAACTATTTACACTCGCCATATATAAAACAAACAGCGTGCCAAAAATTAATTAAACTAATTAAATAATTGATAATCAGTATTTTGTAATTATAATTTTTGTTGAAATCAGGTTTACTTACTTTAATTTAGTTTTTCCTTAAGATAATTTGCAGTATAGGATGCCTTATTTTGGGCAACTTCCTCAGGTGTGCCTTCAGCGAGAAGTTGTCCTCCATTTTCACCACCGCCAGGGCCAAGGTCAATAATGTAGTCAGCACATTTGATGAGCTCAATGTTATGCTCAATAACCACTATGGAGTGTCCTTTTTTGATCAAGGCGTTAAAAGATTTTAATAATTTTTGGATATCATGAAAATGAAGTCCGGTTGTGGGTTCGTCAAAAATAAAAAGTGCCTTGTCCTTTGTAGATCCTTTTATTAGGAAGGAGGCCAGCTTAATGCGTTGAGCCTCTCCACCGGAAAGGGTAGAAGAGGATTGCCCTAGGGTGACATACCCCAAGCCTACATCTTGTAAAGGTTTCAATTTCCCTACAATCTTCTTTTGGTCCCCAGCTTCAAAAAAGTCGATGGCATCATCTATGGTCATATTAAGGATGTCATCAATGTTGGCATTGTTAAACGTAACCTCAAGGACATCTTTTTTAAACCGTTTCCCTCCACAGGTATCACATTCCAAATGAACATCCGCCATAAATTGCATTTCTACGGTAATCTCGCCTTCACCCTTGCACTTCTCGCATCTACCACCATCTACATTAAATGAAAAATGTTTAGCCTGATAGTTTCTTATTTTGCTCAATTTTTGACTTGCATAGAGGCTGCGTATATCGTCATATGCTTTTATGTAGGTTACAGGATTAGACCTAGAGGATCGACCAATTGGGTTTTGATCTACAAATTCCACATGCTTTATGTGACTGTATTTTCCTTTAACCGATGTGAACTGACCCGCTTTTTCTCCGTATCCTCCAGTTTCCTTGAGAATAATAGGGTATAATAACTTTTTAACCAAAGTACTTTTACCACTTCCTGAAACACCGGTGACTACGGTTAGCATATCCAGAGGAAAGGTAATATTTATGTTTCGCAAATTATTAGCCCTACAACCGATGATTTCGATATGATTTTTGGATGTACGTCTGTCTTTGGGAACCTCGATTTTCATGGTTCCATTGAGATAACTGGCAGTTAGTGAGGAGGAGTTTAAGATTTCATCCAAAGTACCTTGGGCAACGATATTACCTCCATGAGTACCTGCTTCCGGACCAATGTCAATAACTTCGTCGGCCGCCTTCATAATATCCTCATCATGTTCTACGACAATTACGGTATTGCCTAGGTCCCTTAGGGATAGTAACACTTCAACCAGATTTTCGGTATCCCTGGGGTGGAGACCAATACTAGGTTCATCCAAAATATACATAGAGCCCACAAGACTGCTCCCTAGTGAGGTTGCCAAGTTAATTCTTTGACTCTCACCTCCGGAGAGGGTATTAGATTTCCTATTTAAGGTGAGGTAATTAAGTCCAACCTTGTCTAAAAAGCCTAAACGCGTATTAATTTCCTTCAATAACCTATTTGAGATTTTGGTATCGTGCTCGGACAACTTTAGTTCACTGAAAAATACAATAAGCCGTTCAATAGGTAATCCAACCAATTCTGATATAGATTTCTCACCAATTTTCACATAATCGGTTTCGGACCTTAGCCTTTTGCCGCCACAAACGTTACATCTTGTCTTTCCACGGTAGCGCGATAGCATGACTCGATTCTGAATCTTATAACTTTTTTCTTCTAAAGTTTCAAAAAATTTATGGAGTCCAATAAAGTGGTCGTTCCCGTTCCAAACCAAATTTTTCTGGTCGCTGGACAATTCAAACCATGGTTTATGAATGGGGAAGTCAAACTTGTAGGCAGAATTCACCAATTGGTCCCTATACCAGCTCATACTTTCGCCACGCCAAGGAAACACTGCATTTTCATAAATGGATAATGCGGTATTTGGAATTACCAAATCCTCATCTATACCTATTACATCTCCATAACCTTCGCATTTTGGGCAAGCCCCATAAGGATTGTTAAAACTGAATAGATGCACATTGGGTTCTAAGAACTGTATTCCATCCAATTCAAACTTATTACTGAAAAGGCGTTGTTGGGAATTTTCTAAAACCTCTATAATACATTGGCCCTTACCTTCAAAATATGCAGTATCAACAGCATTGGCAAGTCTATTGTAAAAGTCTTCGTCATTTTTAGTTATTATTCGGTCTATGACCAAATCGAATTCCTTACCTATGTCCTTAGGTGCCTGGTCTATTCGAATGACCTTGCCCTTATATTTAATTCTGGCATACCCTTGCTTTGAAAATAGCTCAAGTGATTTTATGGAATCCCTATCCTCTCTTATTTTTATAGGTGCTAACAGTAATAATTTGGTATTTGTATCAAAGGTCTTAACGTATGCTATAACATCGGATACGGTATTCTTCTTCACTTCATTTCCAGATATTGGGGAATATGTTTTTCCTATTCTTGCATAAAGAAGTTTGATGTAATCATAAATTTCTGTGGTTGTACCTACGGTGGACCTAGGATTGGTGGAATTTACTTTTTGCTCTATGGCGATAGCTGGGGCAATACCTTTTATATAGTCCACTTTAGGTTTGTCCAATTTTCCCAAAAACTGCCTAGCGTAGGAAGAAAGGCTCTCCACGTAACGTCTTTGGCCTTCTGCAAAAAGGGTATCAAAGGCCAGACTGGATTTACCGGAACCGGAAAGTCCGGTTACGACCACAAGCTTATTTCTGGGTATTACAACATCAATATTCTTAAGGTTATGCAGTTTTGCACCTTTAATAATGATATTTTTCTTTGGATTTACTTGGGATAATGAAACCATATTTACTTCTAAATTTGCAAAGATACAATATGGTCATTAGCTAAAAGATTAATTAGTATTATTCTAAAATAGGCCCCTATTTTTTCACACTATTTTTAGAGTATTTATTTTTTTATATATTTGAACTTCTATAAAACAAGAAGCCTATAGCCTAAAATTACTTTTGAAGTTAGAAAAAATTAACAAAATCCTATGCTCTTTTAGCAATAGGACCCCAATTTTAACCCACAAAAGTAAGGCTTATGATACAGGTACTTGAAGATTCCCAACTTGTTAAGGATTATATGAGCGGTAATGAAAGAGCCATTGAGGTTCTTATAAACCGTCACAATGCGCGCTTAACAGGTTTCATTTATTCCAAAGTTGGAGACCGTGAATTAACAGAAGATATTTTCCAGGACACCTTTATGAAGGTTATTCGTACGCTTAAACGAGGTGCCTATAACGAGGAAGGTAAATTTTTACCTTGGGTAATGCGCATAGCTCACAACCTTATCATTGACCATTTTAGAAAAAGTAATAGAATGCCTATGTTCGATGGAACAGATTCTTTTAATGTTTTTTCATTGATGGGTGATGAAAAACTAAATGCCGAAAAACAATTAATCAAAGATCAGATTGATTCAGATTTGGCAAGAATGATAAAAGAATTGCCGGAAGATCAACAAGAGGTTTTACAAATGCGTCTTTATAAGGATATGAGCTTTAAGGAAATCTCAGAGAATACAGGTGTCAGTATTAATACCGCTCTTGGAAGAATGCGTTATGCATTAATCAATCTTAGAAAACTTGTTGAGGCCAATAGTATAGTTTTAACGAATTAATTGGTAAAAGGTCGAGTGGATCTACTATATTTAAATCCTTGGCGTTCTTTTATAGAACCAACAATACGGAAGAATATGGAGAAAATTTACCAGACCAAGAAGAACCAATGCAAGTTAGTATCGGCAAAGCCAGAAACTATTAAGTTTTTATTAGATTATTCAAAATCTTTAAAGGTTACCGAGGCCAAGGGTATCCAATTTGAGAGTAACTTGAATTAACAATTACTTTATCATATAAAAGAACCTCAAGGATTTTTCCTTGGGGTTTTTGTATTTTATCGATGACTTCAACAAGTATAAGCTATTACAACTGGACTTAAAAATTACTCACTTTAAATTTAGGCTCAGCTAACTTATAAAATATCCAATTATTGTACTGGAAAATAGGTTTTCGGTGTTTCACATCATAAAAAGACGTTTTTACAACATACTTTTTCCTACAGGAAGTGTTTTATCTAGTTTTATATCAGAAATGAATGACTAATTACAATTATTAACCAAAATCAGGATCCCCACCCTGTCACCTAATGAAAATAACTAATATGGAATTACAGATCGAAGATTCAGAACTAGTAAGAGATTATATCAGTGGCGACGAAAAAGCCTTGGAAATTCTTATCAATAGACATAATCAGCGTATTACCAGCTTTATTTATTCCAAGGTATTGGACCGGGATATTACTGAGGATATTTTTCAAGATACCTTTATTAAGGTAATTAAAACCCTTAAAAGGGGCAGGTATAGTGAGGAAGGTAAATTTTTACCATGGGTTATGCGTATTTCCCATAACCTTATAATAGATCACTTTAGAAAGAACAAAAGAATGCCGATGTTCGAGGGGAATGACGATTTTAATATTTTTTCTGTAATAGGTGACGATAAATTAAATGCAGAAAAGCAATTGATCAAGGACCAAATTGATACTGATCTTAGGGAATTAATCGAAGAATTACCGGATGACCAAAAAGAAGTTTTGTTAATGCGCATCTATAAGGACATGAGCTTTAAGGAAATTTCTGAAAACACGGGAGTAAGTATAAATACGGCACTTGGGAGAATGAGATATGCCCTTATTAATTTGAGAAAAATCATTGAAAAAAACAACATTGTTCTCACGAACTAACTAGAGAGATAATACAATAAACAATATTTCTATTTGAGTTACGTTAATTTAATGTAACAACATTGGAAATATGGAAAAAATTTACTCTAATTATCAAGAACAAACCGAGTTTAAGAAAGTATGTCCTAAAACAATCAACTTTTTATTAAGTTTTTCTAAGGCCCTATATGACGTTAAATATAAAGACTTGGAGTTTGAAACCTTTTTAAACTAAAAAATATAGACCCGCTTAGCGGGTCTTTTTTTTGCGATAATATTCGGCCAGAACGGTCTTTCTCCCTATGGTTTTGGTAATTATGTCCTTTTCCAGGTTCCATCCTCTAGCAGGTGAGTAATCCCTTCCGTACCAAATTATCTGTAAGTGTAATTCGTTCCATAAATCCTTGGGAAACAATCTTTTTGCATCCTTTTCCGTCTGTACTACATTTTTTCCATTTGAAAAGCCCCACCGGTACATCAATCTGTGGATATGGGTATCCACTGGGAAAGCCGGAATTCCAAAAGCTTGTGAAACCACAACACTAGCTGTTTTATGGCCAACTGCAGGTAGTTCTTCCAACAAACTCATGTCTTTTGGAACTTCACCATTATATTTTTCAATTAAAATCTTGGATAGCCCGTGAATTCCTTTCGATTTCATGGGAGATAAACCAACCGGTCTAATAATTTCCCGTATTTCTTCCACGCTCAATTTTACCATATCGAAGGGGTTATCTGCCCGTTTAAAAAGTAAAGGTGTTATTTTGTTTACACGAACGTCCGTACTTTGGGCGGACATTAGTACCGCGATCAAAAGCGTGTAGGGGTCCTTGTGCTCAAGGGGAATCGGAATTTCAGGATAAAATTCTTGTAATTTGGAAATTACGAAAGATACTTTTTCTGCCTTCGTCATTATTTGTTTAATTTTACAATTAGAATATTGAACAAAATAAAAAATTGACTATGAATACTTTAAAAGTAGGGGATAAGATCCCGGAATTTTCAGCCAATGATCAAGATGGCAATACTATTAATTTATCGGATTACTCCGGTAAGAAATTAATTGTTTTTTTCTATCCTAAGGCAAATACTCCGGGTTGTACAGCCGAGGCTTGTAATTTAAGGGATAATTACAAAGCGCTTCAAGATGCCGGTTACGAACTTCTTGGAATAAGTGCTGATTCTCAGAAAAAGCAGTTGAACTTTAAAAACAAATATGATTTTCCATTCCCATTATTGGCGGATGAAGATCATACCGTATTGAATATTTTTGGTGTTTGGGGTCCTAAGAAATTTATGGGAAGGGAATATGATGGTATACACAGAAAAACTTTTGTTATAAATGAGCAAGGAGAGGTGAGCAAGGTAATCGATAAAGTAAAAACCAAGGACCATGCGGCCCAGCTATTAGATTGAAAACAAAACCCCTTAATTAAGGGGTTTTGTTTTATTTCAGCTTTTCTGTTTCCTTTTCTTCTTTTTCCTCTTTTTGTTGGGCTTCTTCCTCTAATTTCTTTTTTGTGAAAAGGTTTTTATCTTTTATTATTTCCGCAATTCCTTCTGGTAACATTTCCTCCCATCCGTCTTCCCCGTTCATGATTTTTCTAAGCACGTCCCTTGAAAATATGTTCATTATTTCTGGTTCGTAATCAATGATGTCCATTACCTTTCCATTGTACTTGAAGAATTTATAAAGTTCCTTCATTCTTGGATGGACTTTTACATTGTTGCTGGTCATTACTTGTCCCGTATCAGGATTCTTCATAGGATAGAGGTAGACCTGTAAATCCTTGAAAAATAACTTTCCAAATGCCTCCAAAATACCTCCACTCAAATGACGATAGTATTTTTCGTCAAAAATATCTATAAGGTTATTTACCCCCATGGTAAGTCCTATCCTATTCTTGGTATAGTTGTTGAAATACTCTACTAGCTTATAGTATTCTTGGAATTTGGAGATCATTACCGAATGCCCTAATGAACATAGAAGTTCCGCCCTGCCCATAAAATCTTCTTCATCGATTTCTCCAGAAGCCTTTAAATTGGACAAGGTGATTTCAAAAATCACGATACTATTGTCTTGGTCAACCTGGGGGTCTCTAATGAAAATATCATAGGATTTTTCAAACATATCCAAATTAACCTTCGTTACAGGTCTAAAACTACCTCTAAGGGCCAAAATATTCTTCTTGTACAATACCGCTGCAGGTAAAAGGTTATTACCGTCCGGACCGAACATAACAGCGTCTGTCATGTCATTTCGAATCAATTGTAGACTCATCAATCGGTTATCGACCTCCTTAAAATTCGGACCTGAAAAATTGATCATATCAATTTCCAGAGTATCCTTATCAATATGGTCATACAAATACTTCAGCATTTTCTTAGGCTTATGGTACTTATAGAAAGCTCCGTAAATGAGGTTAACTCCTAAGATACCCAAGGTTTCTTGCTGTAGCCTCGCTTCGTTTTGTTTAAACCGGACATGCAAAACAATTTCATCTAATTCCTCTTGTCCAGGATCCAACTGGTATCTAATACCTACCCAACCATGACCTTTGTATCGTTTTGAAAAATCTATGGTAGCAACGGTATTTGCATAAGAAAAGAATACTCTATTCGGATGCTTTTTTCGGCTAATTCGTTCCTTCATTAACTGCATTTCATATTGCAGCATGGTCTTTAATCTAGCTTGGGTAACATAGCGCCCGTCTCTTTCAATACCATAGATGGCATCACTAAAATCTTTATCATAGGCACTCATTGCCTTCGCAATGGTTCCTGATGCCCCGCCAGACCTAAAAAAGTGACGAGCGGTTTCCTGCCCAGCTCCAATTTCTGCGAAAGTACCGTAGATATCTGGATTTAAGTTTATTCTTAAAGTTTTGGCTTTAATCGATGGGATATTCTCGAAGACACTTTCTCTCTTTAAAACTGAGGCCATTCTTGTAGTTTGTTTGTAACAAAGTTATAAAGAAAGGGCAACCTAATAGCCAATACCAATAAAAAAATGCCTTAAGTTATGTTAATGATGGCAAAGTGTACTTCAATTCATGACGCTTCCTTGATTTTACAGCTTTATTTTTGTTAAATAAGAAGTAAATTTGAGTTTTATGGAAGAAGGTTTAAAGGTTACATTTTTAGGGACGGGAACCTCCCAAGGCATTCCAATTATTGGGAGTACACACCCCGTTTGTTTAAGTAATGATCCAAGGGACAAAAGATTAAGGGTGTCCGTATTGGTATCATGGGGAGAATTTAATTTCGTTATCGATTGTGGCCCCGACTTTAGACAGCAAATGCTTACAAATCAAGTAAGAAGATTAGATGGCGTACTTTTTACCCATGAGCATTCAGATCATACCGCCGGAATCGACGATATTCGACCCTTTTTCTTTAGACAAGGGGATATTCCCATTTATGCCCATAAAAGAGTAGTAAAATCTTTGAAAAAAAGATTCGATTATATTTTTGAAGAGAAAGATAAATACCCTGGAGCTCCATCGGTGGATATTAATTTAGTAGAAACGGGTAAAACTTTGGAATTAGGTGGACGCATAGTTACGCCCATTGAAGTTATGCACAATAGATTAAAGGTATTTGGATATAGATTCGGCGGGTTTACCTACTTGACCGATGTTAAATCTGTTGATGAAAAGGAATTGGAAAAAATTACGGGAACTAAGGTGTTGGTTGTGAATGCATTGCGAATAGAACCCCACCATTCACACTTCAATTTGGAGGAAGCTATAGCTTTTGTAAACAAAGTAAAACCTGAAAAAGCCTATTTTACACACATAAGTCATTTATTGGGTTTCCATGAAGAGGTGGAAAGGAGTCTTCCGAATGATGTACATTTGGCCTATGATAACCTAACGATTCAAATTTAGTTTATGAAGAAAAATATCTATTTGTACCTTTTTATTTTTGCTGCATTAATTGGTTTATATCTGGCTGTTAGCGGTAGCAAAATGGCTGATGCAAATATTAAAAGAATTCAAAGTTTGGAAACAAAGGTGGAAAATCTAAAAGATACTTTGCAACAGGCCGAACTTCGGATTTTGGAAATGCAATATTTTTCGTTGGAAAATAATGATGATGCATTGGCCTATTATGAACATTTAGATTTAGATAATCCAACGCGATACATATCCGATAAATTGTTGGAAACCAATGAGGCCAAGGGAGATAACCCGTTGGTCCCTTATGAGGGTATGCAAAACGATTTTAAAATCAATAAAATAAAAGTTTTAAACCATAAATGGATTCTAGCGGATTTTTCAGATGGTAAGTATTGGGGAGAATTATTGATTCGCTATGAATTAAAAGATGATTTGGGTGCTGATTTTACTTTAATGGATCATCTTCTTTACACGCGAAGTAATTAACTATTATCCCCTAACCACTTTTTAAATGAATGGAAGTTTTGAGGTGCTACTCCATGACCCACCGGAAACTCCTCAAAAATATTCTTTATCCCTAATTTGTTGAGCAATTCTGGAGCTTTTTGCGCCCATTCTATGGGAATAACTTGGTCCACTTGCCCATGAGAAGCATAAATGCGCAATTCTTCATGGTTTTTTTCTTTGTAGTTATCGACCAATATCTTTTCGTTGATATAACCACTCATGGCGATAACTCTCTTTATCTTCTCTGGGTAGGAGAGCGCCACGGCATAACTGAGAATAGTTCCCTGACTAAATCCAAGTAAGGTTATTTCATGGGTATTGAGATGATAAACTTCACAGGCTTCTTCGATAAAATTTATAATTTTTTCACGGGATTCTATGGCTTGCTCATCATCGCTCCATTTCCCTTTTTCATTATCAAAATTTATGGCATACCATGCATAACCAAAAGGCTGCAAAGTGTATGGCGCCCGTACCGAAATTATACATAATTCTTCGGGTAGTTCTTGGGCAAATGAATATAAGTCTTCCTCATTGCTTCCATAACCGTGGAGCATAAATAAAACTGGGGGTTTTCCTTCGGTAAGGGATGATGGTTTTATAATATGTTCTAAAGATAAGGGGGCAGTTGTCATTTTATTATTGTATAAAGGTGAACCATTTTTGAAAATAGCTGCCTATTACTGGAATAAGTTGTTTTTTAGTGTTGAGCGCTCCAAGGAATCCGTAAAACCAAAGTATTATATAACATACGTATAGTCCATATAGTCCATATTGATTATACCAAACACTGGAAAACAAAGCAAACGCGTGAAACAGCAGGTGTATGCCAAATGCCTGTCTGGTATGGAATCTGGCAAAATCATGTTTTGGTTCCGTGTTCATAGTAATGGCTATGATGGCACCCACTATGGTCAGATAGGCAATTATAGCTGTATTTTTTCCGGGAACCACTTCCTCTGTCATAACTCTAATTAGCTATTTAAATAAATTTGATTGTTGGCTATTACTCCCAAAGCCAAACCTTTTAATTTTTGGTTTAGGAACAGACTGTTCTTTGAACTACTTACTACATGTTCTTCGGTAAAAGTAAGTTCCGTTTTAGGATCGAACAAGGTTAAATTGGCTTTGGCGCCCTCCTTAAAATCGGGTTCTTCCAATCCAAAGGTTTTTCGTCCCCTGGTTAGAATTTCTATAGACTCCTCCGTACCAAAAATTTCATTTAAGACCCCAAAACTACTCTCAAGACCTATGCTCCCATATTCGGCATTATCAAACTCGACCTTTTTTAGCTCAATATTTAAAGGTGTATGGTCCGAGGTTACAAAATCCACCGTACCGTTTTTAACACCCTTGATCAACTCCTTGGAATCGTTGTTAGTTCTGAGCGGAGGCAAAACCTTATAATTAGTATCAAATTCCTCCAAGACCTCATCGGTCAGCATCAAATTATGCACAGCAACGCTACAGGTTACATTCAATCCTTTTTTCTTGGCCACTGCAATGAGCTTAACAGAATTTCCACTGCTTATTGTAGGGATGTGTAATTTTCCGCCGGTATACTCCAAAATAAATAAATCCCTAGAAATTTGAAGTTCCTCGGCCATGGCAGGAATCCCTTTTAACCCTAATTGGGTGCTTACTATACCTTCATTTACATTTCCTTTACCGGCTATATAATTATCCATTGGAAAAGAGAGCACAGTCCCCTGAAAACCTTGGGCATATTGCAATGCTATTTTTAGCAAATTGGGATTGGAAACAGCGTGTTTAAAATCATAGAACCCCACAGCCCCTGCATTTTTCATGTCGTAAAGTTCGGCCAGTGTTTCGCCCTTTCCATTTACGGTTAGGTTACCAAAAGGGTGCAAATTGGTAATTTGACCTTCCCCAGAGTTTTTTAGAAAAACGATATCGGAGCTACTATCGGGTAAAGGAAAACTGCTAGGGTTCAATAACACAGCGGTAAATCCACTACTTGAAGCAGTTTTAAGCCCATTATCAATGGTCTCCCTTTCTTCGAAACCGGGTTCTCCAAAACTTACACCTGTATCTATCCACCCTAAGGAAACGTGAAGATTCTTATGTGTTACAATTTTAGTTTTTGATGGAGCATCTATCGTAGAAGCTATTTTTTCAATTACCCCGTTCTTAATTAAAATATCTCTTTTCTTAAGATGAAATTCTTTTGTTTTTGAATTTATAATCTTGGCTGATTTTAAAAGTATATTCATTTAAGAGTTATTTAAAAAACCTTTGAAGTGCAGTTTCCACGAGTACAAAAACCAATGCTAAAATAGCAAACCATTTCCAAAATTCATGGATACGGTTCGATTTTTGAACGTCTTGGAAAAAATTGAGAATGGAGTCGAAAACATTTATGGTTTCAACATTGCTTAAATCCATATACCTTAAGTTACTTTCTTCTCGATTGTAATTAAAGCTAATATTTGCGAGAGCTTCCTGATCATTTATAATTTGATAAATTCCGTCTTCCGTAGGATTTTCTTCAAAAATCAAACTAACTTTTTTTGGTAAAGACCTTTGTTGGGGAATAAATTCGTAGTCGTTTTTAGTAACCTTTAAAATGTTATCCTTCGATAGGGAAACAGGAATTTCCATTTCTTCATAGGTCCCTAATATATGGTATAATTTGGGTAGTTTTAAGCTAAGCTGCGCGATGTTATAAAATGTAGGCACAATGAGTGGTGAATTCTTAAAATTAGAATTTTCCTTGTTTATGGACGAGGTAAAAAAATAAGCATCCTCATTTCCGATTAAGAAAGGCTTATTATTTTGAAACGAAAGAGCAACGCCACCATCTGTCTCCATTTCATAATAACTGTTTACTTCTGGATATTGAAAATTAGTAACGTTCTTATTAAAAACATTATAAAATATCGGGTGTTCAAAGGCTATTTCAGAAATAGCAGCTTGCTGCAACGAAGGTTCTTTATAACTTGTATTAAAATAAGTGGAGCTTAATCTATTGTAAGAGGAGATTTCAATGTTTTCCGAAGGTACCACGGCAATGGTACCTCCGTTTTTAGTGAATTCGTTAATAGTTGTCGTAAGGCCTGTTGGAATTTGATTGAGTTCATTTAAAATAATCAAATTATATTGCTCTATACTTCCATAATTAACTTGATTCAAAGGAGTGATGTCAATATCGAATTCATTTTCCTTATATATTCTTCTTAAATGAGAAGTGTCATCATCGGATATTACCAAGACCTTTATTTTATCTGGTGTGTCGAGATTAAAATAAAACTCGTTATCGTAGGGTAGGCCTTTGTCCGCAATTACCACTCTGCCCATGAGCGGTTCATTGGCCGGAACCGAAAAAGTAACTGTAGCTTTAGTACCCGCATTGAAGGGTGCAGCCGTTTTGGCAATTAGTTGGTCTTCATTATAAAGTGAGACCGCATGTGATTCCAGATTCGTATTGGAAGAAAGTTGGGCAGTTAGCTCAACCACCTCGTTGTTTGCGTTTGATATAAAAACAGAATCAATTGAAACATTGTTAAGCTCCAGGGGTTTCTGCTTTATAAAAAAAAGTTCCGAATCATTAATGGAAGGAAAAGGACCCATGGTCTCCTGAAAATCCGATATTAAAATTGTTCTTTTCAAAGCCCTTTGATCATTGCTGAAAAACGTAGAACTTTTTAAGATTACTTGATCTAAATTCAATTGATTGATGCTCGGAGAGAGATTAATAAGTTCATTCTGAATATCTTCAATTTCTACTTCTTCATAGACCTTGTCGTTGGTGAAGAGGGTGAAGTTGTTGTTCTTAGAAATACTCCGAATAAATTCCTGAACCGTATTTTGAAGGAGTGTTCCATTCTCCGTTTTTCCTTGCATACTAAACGAATTATCCAAATAGAACACTGTTTCTTGGTTTCTTAGTGCATTTTCATTTGCACTGAAGGGTTGTGCAAACGCAAGTATTAAACTTGTAAAAATGCCTAATCTGGCTAGCAAAATCAGCCATTTTTTTAGGATACTACTCTTTCTCGATTCAGAGACTACTTTTTTCAACAACTTTACGTTGGTAAAAGGTGTTTTTTTAAACCTGCGAAGTTGAAAAAGATGAATAATTATGGGAATGATAAGTAGGAGAAGGGCCCAAAGAAGTTCTGGATATTTAAACTGCATTCCTTTTTAAGATTGCCCAAAGATACTTATTTTGTATTTAGATCGAAGAGGGTGATTGTTTTATTCTTGATTATGTATTGGAGTTTCAAATTTAACAAAAGAAGAAATAGTCGGCCATATGGAACATGTCCTTTTTTTGAAAGTAGGATCTTATTTCCCGCTGAGCATTTTCATTTGCAACCGTGATAATGCTTTGGGAGTTTTCCATGGTTTCCAATACTTGGAAAGAAAGCATTTCCTTACCATAGATATTTTTTCCAATTTTATTTGGGTTGTCACAGATCCATTCAAAATCAATTCCTTTCTTTAGTAAAGATTTTGCTATTTTTTTACCTTTATTACCTGCGCCCCAAACTACCAATGGTCGGGTGTGAACATAATCCAGTTTTAAAAAATAGTGCAGTTTTATGTCCAGGAAGTAGTTTTGTGCATAAAGCTCACTGGTCCGGGAGGTACGATAATCATAATCCCTCCAAAGTAGCAAAACTTGTTCACATGGAATTACATTTAAACCTTTTTCATAAAAACGAAATGTAAGGTCATAATCCTCAGGATATCTGTCAGGTTGAAAGCCTCCACAGTTCTCAAAATCTGTTCTATGGACCATCCAGCAAGGGGAGGGGATGACACATTCCTTATAGATTTCGTCATAATTTTTACCTTCGGCCGTTAATTTATTCAACCATTTCTCATAGCGATCATAGCCATTACTTATTCCCCGGGAAGAAAAATATTTTACTTGTCCTACGGCAACATGCCCGCTACCATTTTTTTTTAGCGAAACAACCATGGTTTCCAATCGGTTAGGCGTCATCATATCATCCGAATCCATTCTTGTGATTAATGTACCTCGGGACTCGGCATAGCCAGTTCTTAGTGCTGCGATAACTCCTTTTCCGGAATTGAACAAAACTTTGATCCTCGAATCCTTACGTGAAAACTCTTCGACTATTTCTAAGCTTTCATCTTTGGAATGGTCATCTACCGAAATAACCTCCCAATGGGTATAAGATTGATTAAGAATTGAAGATAGGCACTCATTTAAATATTCTGAGGTGTTTTTAAAGGGTATAAGAATGCTAACCAAGGCACTTTCCATAATGGCAATTTAGGTAAATATGTTGTTCTTTATCATTATACAATTATGCTTTTTTAGAATCATGATTTGTTAATATTCAAATAGAAAAATTTGAATGTGCTAGCCATAAGTTTTTATGTTATCCTAAACTTCCAATCATTCGTAACCTCTGTATATAGGATATAGTAATAAATGTTTGTCTCTTATTGCTCGAAAAACTGTCTTAAGGCGGAATAAAACGAAGTGATTTCATTAAAACTTGATTTACAACGCTATTTCAGTATTACACAACATAGTTTTGTCCATGTGATTTTCTAGGTCAAAATTGCAATACAATACAGAAAAATGGGCAATAATCAATTATTTGTGGTTCTAATACTTTTTGCTGCAATGACAGTTGTGGCACAAAAAGTGCCCCCCGTTGCCATTGATGATGTCTATAACATAGGTTTTCAAACCCCCAGGGTAGTGAACGGTCTAAATGGTGTATTGTTCAACGACACGGATGCTAACGCAGGTACAACGTTGCAGGTGAGAACAACTCCTTTAAGCGGCCCCGGCTCGGGTAGCTTATCCCTACTGGCTAATGGTGGACTTACATACACACCAAACAATGGATTTGTAGGGACGGATAGTTTTACTTATCAAGTTTGTGATGACGGTTCTCCAAATAATATTGTTTCGAGATTTGATTTTGACGATCCGGACCTAACCTTAGCAACTGTTGGACCTAATGCTACATCGATTAATCCATCAGCAGCGCAAACGGGTTGTGGTACTTATTTTCCATCGGGATCTGGTGGTTCCACAGGTTTTGATATTAACATTCCCAATACCGGTGGCATCTTCGATTTTACGAGTTTCACGGTGTCTTTTGAATACGAAGATCAGGAAAGTACGGCAGATATAATTACAGGTGGTAACTTAAGGGTATACCACATCTCTGGTAATAATATAGGTCTCCGAGTAGATGTCATCAATGGCACTACTGGATTACCGGATTCATTTACTATTAATTTGGGTAGTTTCGTTTCGGGTAGTGTGCCTTATGTTATTAATTACGATGAAATAACCGGTAATGTTACTTTTTCGGCCAATGGGGCAACGACCGTTTTTCCTTTGGCACCTGAGTACTCCCCTTTGAACACGGGCCTTGCTACAGATGTACTCTTAGGTAAGTTTATGGACGGTAGTGGTTCTGCTCGGCCCTCGCTTTGTAGTATGGAATTTATCGATAATAGCCATTTATGCGATAGTGCCATAGTTACCCTAAATGTGGCTGCAACGGTCATTACAAATAGAGGAATTACCTATAGGATAAAAGCAAACTGACCTGTCCAATAATTTGTTTATTTTTTCTTCTAAAGGTTTTTGAAATGCATAGTCAAGTTATAGCATAAAAAGGCCTTTTATAAATCTGGATAATACCTTTTCGTGATATAGTGACCACTTAAGTAACCTCCCAACATGCGTTGGCCTTGTAATTATTGAGGATTAGTACTCTGGTAAATAATCAGATGTTTTTTGAATAGAATAAGAATACCAACCAAAACGCTTTCCACATCGGCAGTCTGCGAAAATACATATAACATGGCCATCATGGATATTAATAGAGCATGAATTATCATTGGACTATGAAAATACTTTAGCAATTATAATAGAAAAGTTTTTAAAAGATAGAAAAAGCTTTCTATATTTGCACCCGCTTAGGAGGAATGGCAGAGTGGTCGAATGCGGCAGTCTTGAAAACTGTTGAGGGTCACACCTCCGGGGGTTCGAATCCCTCTTCCTCCGCGAAAAAAACCCGTAACAAATGTTACGGGTTTTTTATTTCCAATTTTTTTCCACTCCAAATCAGCGAAATTCATAAAGCAAGTTCACGAATTGAAATTCAATTATAGGGAGAAAGAATAATACCAATTCAAGAAAATTAAAGGTCTTAGATTTTGCTTTTTCCAAGTACTTATGTTAAGGCATGTTAAATAAAGCACAACTTTTTTTAAAAAAACGGTTTTAGATCTAGCTTTGGGAGACCAGAAATAACAAACTACCATCTTTACCTATGAAAATAAAATATTTAATATATGGTCTACTTATTGTTGGCGTTGGCGGCTTAGTCATATACCGAATCAACACGAATTCAAAAATAGGTAAGTCAGTAAATGCTTCGAATCTTTCCTCAATTACTTCAGTTCGAGGTGTGGTTTTAAAGCCAAGGAAATTTAATGACAATATTTCCCTTTCTGGAACATTGGAGGCCAATGAACAAATTGAGATAAGAAGCGAGGTTTCCGGTATTGTTCAAAGTATAAACTTTCAAGAGGGAAGTAACGTTTCAAAAGGACAAGTACTTTTTAAAGTTGACGATATTGAATTACAGGCACAACTTTCCAAGGCAAAAACTGCACAAAAATTAGCGTCGGAAAATGAGAGAAGGGCCCAATTATTACTGGATAAACAAGCCATAAGCCAAGAGGAATATGACATAGCCAGTGCAGATTTTGAATCTGCACGTGCAGAGTCATCCCTAATTTCCGCCCAGTTATCAAAAACCATGGTCAGGGCTCCGTTTTCTGGAACAATAGGCCTTCGTTCCATTTCAGAAGGAACCTATATAACTCCATTAACTCCTGTCGCGAAACTAGTAAATACTAATAAATTAAAAATAACCTTTTCTATACCTGAGAAATATGCTTCACAAATAAAGAAGGGTTCTAGTCTTAGCTTTAGGACGTCGGACAATTCCAAGGAACATATGGCAACTATATATGCCATAGAGCCTGAGGTTGAGATTGCCACGAGAACCTTAAAAATGAGAGCAGTGGCAGATAATTCTGACGGTACGCTATATCCTGGGGCATACGCCAATGTAGTATTGCCTTTACAGACCGTGAACGATGCCTTGTTGGTTCCTTCGGAAGCTTTGATTCCTGTTCAAAATGGCAAGAAAATCTTTGTTGCCGAAAATGGAAAGGCTAAAGAAATCGATGTTGAAATAGGAGCACGTACGGGTTCGGAAGTTCGTATTTTAAAAGGTTTGAATGCTGGTGATACGGTTTTGACCTATGGGGTTATGGCTTTAAAAAATGGAGCACCTGTTTCCATAGAAATTGAAGAATCACCAAACTACAAACCTGCTGAATAATGAATTTATCAACTTTAAGCATAAAACGGCCGGTACTTACTATAGTTATGAATGTAACTATTGTATTGTTTGGTGTAATTGGGTACACTTATCTGGGAATCAGAGAGTTCCCATCTATTGACCCGGCACAAGTCTCCGTAAGGACCAGTTACTCCGGTGCGAATGCAGATATAATCGAATCACAGATAACCGAGCCTTTGGAGAAAGCCATCAACTCTATTGACGGTATTAGAAATATTACCTCGTCGAGTGTGCAGGGTTCAAGCTCCATAAGTATCGAGTTTAATCTTGATAAAAATTTAGAGGATGCCGCGAATGACGTGAGGGATAAGGTTTCACAAGCAGTACGAAGTCTACCGGATGATCTTGATGCTCCGCCCGTAGTATCAAAATCCGATGCGGATGCACAAAGAATTTTGTCCATGACCGTTCAAAGTGATGACAAGAATATCCTTGAGCTTTCTGATTATGCTGAAAATGTAATTACCCCTCGAATAGAAACCATTCCGGGTGTAAGTAGTGTTCAAATTTGGGGACAGCGAAGATACGCCATGCGTTTGTGGATAGACCCGCTAAAATTGGCTTCTTATAGCCTTACAGTGGCCGATGTCCGTACTGCACTTTTGGCTCAAAACGTGGAATTACCCTCGGGAAAACTGACAGGTGATAATACGGAGTTAGCGGTTAAAACTATAGGTAACCTACAAACGGAAGAGCAATTCAATAATATTATCATCATGGCCGACGGTGAAAAGCTAGTTCGCCTAAATGATATTGGTAATGCTTCGCTCGAAGGTGAAAATATGGAGACCAAGATGAGCGATTCCGGTCAGCCAATGGTCGCTACGGCGGTTATACCGCAACCAGGTACCAATTACCTTGAAATCGCCGATGCATTCTACAGGGAATATGAAAAGCTAAAAAGGGACCTTCCGGAAGGCTTCAAACTTAATGTTGTTATAGACGACACGGTTTTCGTAAAACGTGCTGTCACTGAGGTTGGGGAGACCCTCCTCATTTCAATCGTACTGGTTATCCTTGTTATTTATCTTTTCTTTAGAAATTGGTCCATGGCACTAAGACCTCTGATTGACATTCCTGTTTCCTTGATTGCAACGTTCTTTATTATGTGGTTGTTTGGATTTTCAATTAACGTTCTCACCTTATTAGCGATTGTTTTGGCCACGGGACTTGTCGTAGATGATGGTATTGTAGTTACTGAAAATATTTATAAAAAGGTGGAGGAGGGTATGAGTCCCATTGAGGCCGCAATTAAAGGCTCCAATGAGATATTCTTCGCGGTAATATCTATCTCCATTACTTTGGCAGCTGTATTTCTTCCTGTCATCTTTTTGGAAGGTTTTGTAGGCAGGTTATTCCGTGAATTCGGTGTGGTTTTGGGCGCGGCCGTTTTGGTCTCGGCTTTTGTATCTCTTTCGTTAACGCCTATGTTGAACGCTTACCTTATAAAACCCGGGAAGCAAAAACAATCTAAGTTTTATCATTTTACGGAGAAATATTTCCTAAAAATGAATGAGGCCTATGCAGAATCCTTAAGAAGTTTTATGGGAAGGAAATGGCTAAGTTTTCCAATTTTAATTGGTTGTTTAGGCCTTATTGCTTTGTTTTATACCCTATTGCCAAAGGAAACTGCTCCTTACGACGACCGAAGTTTTGTGCGTTTAAACGTAACTGCTCCGGAAGGTTCTTCCTATGAGTACATGAACCGTTTAATGACAGATATAACCGAATTGATCAATGATTCCATACCCGAAAAAAAGGTGAGCTTGGTACTTACTTCTCCCGGTTTTGGTTCTTCCTCCGTGAATAGTGGAAGGGCAAATGTAGCCTTGGTGGAACCAAGTGAAAGGGAACGTAGTCAACATGAAATTGCCCAGAATTTGGGGAGATGGGCAAAGGCCTATGTTGGTGGAAAATCCAATGTTTCGGAAAGGCCCACGATTTCCGTCAATAGAAGGGGGGGACCTCCGATTCAGTTTATTATCCAGGCACAGAATTTTGATAAGTTAAAGGAGAGCATTCCTAAATTTATGGCTGAAGCAGAGAAGGACGAAACATTCTCCTTTGTGGATGTAAACCTAAAATTCGATAAACCGGAAATTTATGTAAACATAAATAGGGAAAAAGCGGAAAGCTTAGGTGTTTCCGTTCTTGACGTAGCCCAAACATTACAGCTATCCCTCAGTGGTCAAAGATTTGGTTATTTTTTGATGAACGGCAAACAATACCAAGTAATTGGTCAGTTTGATAAAAAAGATAGGGATGCACCAATGGATTTAACGTCCATATTCGTTAAAAATAATGATGGCCTCCTGATTCAGTTAGACAATTTGGTAGAAACTGTGGAGCATAGTAGTCCTCCCCAATTGTATCATAACAATAGATATATGTCTGCTACGGTTTCGGCTAATCTTGCACCTGGAAAAACGATAAATGACGGTATCGATGCAATGGAAGCTATCAAGGCGAAAGTTTTGGATGATACATTTACAACAGATTTGGGTGGAGAATCCCGTGATTTTGTGGAAAGTAGCTCCAATACCCTATTTGCATTTGGCCTTGCCCTTTTATTGATATTTTTGATTTTGGCCGCCCAGTTCGAAAGTTTTATTGACCCATTCATAATTATTCTTACCGTTCCAATGGCAGTTGCGGGCGCTATGTTCTCTCTATGGTTGTTTGGTCAGTCTTGGAATATATTCAGTCAGATTGGTACCATTATGTTAATTGGTCTGGTTACCAAGAATGGCATATTGATCGTTGAATTTGCCAATCAGCTCAGGGAACAAGGTATGTCCAAGCATAAGGCAATTTTCAAGGCATCGGAATCGAGGTTACGACCTATATTAATGACAAGTTTAACCATTGCTTTGGGTGCTTTACCCATAGCCTTGTCGCTTGGAGCGGCCTCAACGAGCAGAATAGGCATGGGTGTAGTTATTATTGGAGGTACCATGTTTTCATTGATTTTAACTCTTTTCATTATTCCTGCCCTATACTATTTATGGTCAAGGGAGAAGGTGGAAAGACCTGAGTTTAAAGTTTTAGAAAGTTATTAAAATGCCAAACCGAACCCCGATTATCTTTTCTCTTCTTGTTTTCAACGTCGCACTTATTTTCTGTCAGGAAGTTTTAACGATAGACAATACCGTTAAACAGGCGTTGGAAAATAATTTCCAGATCATTACAGCTTCTAACAATTTAAAAATAGATGAATACGGTATAAGTCCGGGTTATGCGGGTATGTTACCTTCCCTGGAGGCAAGTATAACGGATAACAATAGGACCCTCTACCTTTCCCAAACACGTTTGGATGGTACGGTACAGGAACGTAACAATGCTATAAATAACAGTCTTAATTATGGGGTTGCCTTGGATTGGACTTTGTTTGATGGTTTACGGATGTTTGCGAACTATGAGCAATTAAAGGAAAACCAAAAGTTGGGAGATGCGGAGTTGAAACAAGTAATTCTTACCACAGTGGGTGAAGTAATGATTACCTACTACGACCTGGTACAGCAGAAGCAACAATTGTCCGCATTGGATAGTACAATTCTAATTTCAAAACAGCGCGTAGAATTGGCCCAAAATAGATTTACAATAGGAAAAGCCTCTAAATTGGAAGTTTTGAACGCTAAAGTTGATTTGAACACGGACGAAACGTTGATGCAACGCCAAAAGGAACTTTATGTAAACACGAAAATTGAATTGAACCGACAACTAGCTCGGGATTTGCAAATTGATTTTGACGTGGCGCCTGAAATTTTTGTAGATGAAACCTTATTGTTGGACAACCTGCAATCCATGGTTGTTAGTCAAAACCCTCAGTTATTGGTGTCTGAAATTAACAAACGAATTTCGGAACTCGAATTAAAACAGATCAAGGCAGCAAGATTTCCCACCATTTTTGCCACAACAGGTTATAATTTTAGCCAATCAGAATCAAGTTTGGGGTTCACTACTTCCTCGTATTCAAGAGGATTTAATTATGGATTTGGGGCTACTTTAAATTTATTCGATGGATTAAATCAAAATAGAAACGAGAAGATTGGAAAGTTGGAGATAGAAAATTCGGAGGTGGCCATTGCACAACAAAAACAAGAACTATTGGCAATGCTCGGAACAACCTACCAAACCTATTTGACCAATATCAGCCTAATCGAATTGGAAGGTAATAATGAATCGATTGCCAAGGAGAACTTGGATATTACCGTTGAAAAATATAGAATAGGTATTATACCCACTATAGAATTTAGAACAGCTCAATTAAATTATATTAACGCCAAGGTCCGATTTAGTAATGCCAAGTTTCAAGCCAAGGTGTCCGAAATAATACTTAAGCAATTGGCGGGAAATTTGGTCATTTAATAATGTTTAAAGAGGTCTTTAATCCATCACAAACTTAAATCCAGCCGTAATTATGCTGGAACTAAAAGTAGTGTCCCGGTCATATTTATAGAATTTTAAGTCGATACTTTTTAGACCGAATTCCCAAATATGCATTTTGGTAAAAATATCCGTGTAGGAAACTCCAAATCCCAGCTGATTGGCTTGATATTCGGACAAATCATAATCCGATGTATAAAATTCTTCGGTGGACAAATGGGTTTCGTAGGTAGCAAAATAATCGGCAGCGGTTTGATTATAAAACCGATAAGAAGGGTATAGGGTAAATCTATCGGTTATCTTAACAGGTACTTCTATACTCGCCGTATGGGAACTGATTCCCCAATCGTCAAAATAATAACGGTAAAAGGTACGAACTGTAATTAATTCGTTTACAAACCAATTCAATCTTCCACCCATAGCCATTTTAAACCTACTTTTTGGCAGTCGTTCTATATCATCGGCCAATTGAAAATCTTCAATAAAGGAATCGGCAACGTCGTTGAAATATACCCGTTGAAAAGGGGTAGATAACAACCCTTGTTGTTTCACAAAATCCAGAGCCAATGAACCTTGTAAGTTTTTATGTAGTATCTGGGAAAAACCTAGACCTAGGGAATAAGAGTTCCTATTCGTTTTGTCGAACTCAGTAAATGAAGGATTATAATTTACATTGCCTGTTATTTCTGTAGGTCTAAAAAAACCAATGCCGTTATTTCCAAAAGCCCGAAGCTCAAATGGATAAATGGTATTCCAAGAATCTAGGTAAACGTTGGCACTGAGACTTAGCTCTGTATTTTTTTCATTGAAAAGCCTGGAATAGCTTCCACCGAATCCCAGTGAGAAATAATCGTATTCCGAGGATACGGATATTTTTCCTGATACGATATTATTTCTATCATCCGAGCTATGGCTATAGTTCCCGGTGAGATTTACCCATACATCCGAACTCGATGCTCCAGAACTGGCAACAAAAGGGTCTGCACGCTGACCACCATCAAATGGATTTATATTACTAGAGGATGCCGAGGTATAAGCTGAAACGCCTGCATCTATGGTAAGTACATCATCCTCATTCAAAGGGATGGCCACTACGAAAGTTCCAGTGGCATCCGTTAATTTCTCAGTTCCAATACCGCCACTGACGGCGGCATTGTCCCCATTTTGGGAATAATAACTGGTTAGAAAATCTACTTCTGTAGCTTCCAAAACGCGCTTTTTATAGGAGGTATCATCCTTGTTTTCCTGGGCAAATGTGATAAAACTCATAAGCCCTAAAAAAATGGTAATATAGTTTTTAATAATTGTCATAAAGAAGGTATTGTCTCGATAGTATTAATTACAGCCGCATCCACCGCCTGTTTTTCCACCATTTGCTCCTGCGGCCGCTTCTCTGTAGGAATGCATGGTCGTGACATTTCTATCACATGGTTTGTCCGCCAAAATCATATCGGGATCGTTGATATTCACTTTTTCATATTCTTTTAGGACCACACAGCTACTATAAGAAATTGCCATGAAGGTTAGTATTATAAATCTTTTCATCATAATTTTTCTATTTTTATATTAGTGGATTTTGAAATATTACCCTTTTCGTCTATAATGATACATTCAACTTTTGGCAATTGATTGATTCTGTCCATGCCTATGTCCTTGCCCATAACGAAAACAGAAGTTGCCAGGGCATCTGCTAATTCTGCCTTTGGGGCAAAAACGGTTACACTAATAATTCCTGTGGACGGATATCCGGTTCTTGGATCAATGATATGTGCATATCGTCTACCGTTAAAGCTTACATATTTTTCATAGTCCCCTGATGTTACAACGGCGCCGTTGGTAATTGGCAAAAGTGCAAACACTTTGTTTTTATCCAATGGGTTGGTTATGGCAACTCTCCAATGTTCTCCATTTGGTTGTTTCCCCCAAGTATTCATATCACCTGAAGCATTAATAATACCAGCGGTTACACCTTTTCGCATCAACAATTGTTTGGCTTGGTCGGCCGCATATCCTTTGCCAATGGCGCCAAAACCAATTTTCATTCCGGGAAGTTTTAGAAAAACGGTTTTTTCCTCTGGATTTAAAATAATATTCTGAAAACCAACCATAGCTACAGAAGATTTAATCTCATGTTCCGTAGGCATGGCTTTCATGCTACCATCAAATTTCCAAATCCGATCCATGGAAGCATAGCTAATATCGAAAGCTCCATCTGTTAATTTTGAAATTCCAATCGCCCTTTCAATTAGTTGAAAGAGTTCGGATTCAACCTTTGTCGGTTTTACTCCGGCATTTCTATTAATTTCAGAAGTTTGAGAATTAGAATCCCAGGAGGAAATCAATTTCTCTATCCTTTGAATCTCCGCTACTGCGATATCTATATAGGAATTGGCATATGTAGAGTCATTCGCTACAACAGTTATATCAAATCTACTTCCCATCAACTTTAGGGTACGTTGATAGTTCTGCTGAGCTTTAGAGGCAGCGGATAACAGTAAAACGATTGATAATAAGATACCTTTCAAACTATTTTGAGAATGAATCCAACAGGTTTATGTACTCCTTGGGATTCATTTTTTTATAACTGGTCTCCCCTTTTACTTCTCCATTTTCATCCAACACTACCACAAAAGGGAAAATACCACGTTGATTATACAGACTGGCTAGTTTGGCATTGGCTTTTGCTTGGGTCTCTGGTAATGCATTTTTCTTCTTTCTTGGAAAATCGGCTTGTAACATTACATAATGTCCCTTGGCGTATTTTTTAAATTCTTCGGTGCTCCAAACCTCTCTATCTAATTTTATACAGGGGGCGCACCAATCCGAACCCTGAAAAACAAGGATAATGGGCTTATTTTCCTTTTTTGCAATTTCTTTGGCAACATTAAAATCACTTTTCCACTCTTGTGCAAAACTGAAGTTGATTCCCATTAGGAATATAGCTACCAACAGTATTTTATAATAATTCATACTAATACTACTTATTTAATAAACACTTAGTCAATTAACATACCAAAAACTTTCAAGTATGTTGTGTAAACACTTTTTCATAAAGCTATTCTCCTATAAGGTTATATGTACCTTTCGTCAAAAAATTGGTTTTGGGCCCAAAATTTTCGGTTTCCTGTATTATGGAATACCCATCATGTTCCTCTTTTATGCTAACTTCTTTTTGTGTGAAATAATATGTATCCCCTTCCTTTTTTTCTAAAACCAACACATTGGGAACTTCTTCTATAGAAACGATAGCCGTGCTGGGCAATGAGTTTGCCTCAAAATCATCCGTAATTATGTCAGCTTCAACGAACATACCTGTCAGAAAGTTTTCTCCTCCTTCTTCCTCTAAGTGGCCATGTACCTTAATGGTCCTATTGTCCTCAATGACGGTTCCGACCAAATGGACTTCCGCATAAAATGTATCATTGGATGCTTCTGGAATCCTAAAGGTAATTTTTTGTCCTTTCTTTACTTTCATTATATCCTTTTCAAATACGGAAAGTTCGAGATGTACGTGGTCGTTATTGATTATTTCCATTATAGAGGAAGCGGGTGATACATAAGTACCCCTAGAAACATTGACTTTGGTAACACTTCCCGTTATAGGAGCCTGTATGGAAACTGTGGATACGATGTTACCTTCCTTAACATTTTGTGGGGAGATATTAAGCATCACCAGTTGTTTCTGTAAGCCCGTATGCTTAGCCAATGCCGATTTGTAATCACTTTCTGATTTTAAGTAATTCTTTTGGGAAGTAATATTCTCTGCTGCCATAATTTTATGACGCTCATATTCTGCCTTCAAATAGGTAAGTTGCTCGTTTACTTCCAAATACTGTTGCTGAAGATTTACAAATTCAGGATTTTCTAAAGTTATCAAGGTTTGTCCCTTTACAACTTTATCCCCGATTAAAAAAGGCGTAGTTCTAACATAACCTCCCATGGTTGCATTTACAACCGCCCTGTTTTCCGGTGGCACATCTATCATGCCATTTACACTTACTTTAATTGGAAATGACTTCTTCTCAATAGTACCTAATTTCATTTCCAATTTGTCAAACTGTGCCTGGGTGATTTTAATAAACGAATCTGAGTCGTTTTCGATAACCGTTTCAGTAGATTTTGATTCACCTCCACAAGCTGTCACGACCATAAGAATAATGAATGCCAGGATATTATTTATATAAGATTTCATAGTTTTTATTATAAGGTTATGTAATTGATGGCAATTACGGTATTGTTATAGGCTTCTAGTTTATTTAGGTACTCCAACTTAATATCGTAAGAACTTTCCAAACTTTGTATATATTGATAAAAATCTATTTCTCCATTCTTAAAGCTACTATTGGCAGTTTTTAAAATTTCATCGGAGAGAAGACTTCCTTCATTTTCGTAATATTCCAAGGATTGGTCCAATACCTCAAGTTGGGTAGTTAAGGTTTTCAATTTTGTACTAAGTTGTATTTCATAATTATTGTAGGCAGCTTCCGCACTTTGTTCAGCAATTTTGGCAGACTTTATCCTAGAGGCTTGTCCTCCAAAAAACAAGGGTATCTTAAGGCCTAATTGATAGCCATGAAGATTATCGTTTAAACCATCATTGGTTCCCTGAAAATAATTAAGGCCAATATCTGGCAGTAATTGTTGGTTTTCCAGACTTTTTTCCGCCTGTTTTAGACCAATTTGGTTTTGAAAAAAAGAAATCTCCGGACTCGATTCAATTGCCGCGTCCACCCGGGGAAGCTTTAAGATGGTTTCCTCGATAATTTCAAATCTATCTTCAGATTGAACCGTTTTTAATAAATTTTCATAAGAAATTTGTACATCTCTTCGGGCTTCCTCATACTTGAGTTGAATCTGTTTTTGCTTGGAAGTTGCAGTAATTTTTTCAAGATAATTGGTCTCTCCTAGTTCAAAACGCCTATTCGCCATGCTGGAGAAATTATTGTAAAGGCTATCCAATATTTGAAATACCTTAGTCTTTTCCCTGGCTAATTGATATTCGAAATATCGTGTGGTTACCATACGCTCCAGTTCCTTTTTCTTGATTTCGTAAGTACTTTGTGAAATATTCAATTGGGCCTTATTGACTTTTCGTTGTGAAAAATAAACCGTTGGAAAGCTAAAATTCTGTGAAACGCCAAAAACGCGCAAAGGTTCATTGTTCATGGCCAAGTTGTTTTCATCAAAATGATAATAAACATCTGTTTTCTCCAGGTTGAAGGCACTATTTACTAAAGCATCCGATTGTTCTACCCTCAACTTATAAGACTTAAGCTCTTTATTATTTTCAATGGCCATAGGAATTAATTCCTGCAAATTTTTTGAGGTATCCTGAGCCATTGAATCAACCATTGTAAAAAGCACAAGTATAACTGTGACTCCTAGCGGACTTTTGATTCTATTTTTTTCATTTTCTATATGACTGTTTAAGTATGAATATAGAACTGGGAGTACCACTAAAGTTAAGATGGTTGCGGTAATTAGTCCTCCTATAACAACAGTTGCCAAAGGTCTTTGAACTTCTGCACCTGCATTTGTGGAAATGGCCATGGGTAGAAAGCCCAATGCTGCCGCGGATGCAGTTAACAGAACGGCCCTTAGTCTGTCTTTCGCACCTTCTTTGATCAGGGTGTTCATGTCATTAAAAATTTCTTTACTCTTTAACTCTTTAAAATGTTCAATAAGTACTATTCCATTTAGCACTGCTATTCCAAACAAAGCAATAAAGCCCACACCTGCTGAAATACTAAATGGCAAATCTCTTATCCAAAGCAATAAAACGCCACCCACGGCCGCCAAGGGTATGGCCGAATATATCATTAAGGCCTCCTTGACGGATTTAAATGCGAAATAGAGTAATATAAAAATGAGGATAAGAGCAATAGGAACCGCAAACAATAATCTCGATTTTGCACTTTGAAGATTTTCAAATTGCCCCCCATAAGTGATCGAATATCCTACAGGAAGTTTTACGTTTTCATCGATTAGTTTCCTTACATCGTCCACAACAGATTGTAAATCCCTGTTCCTAACGTTTATACCTACTACAATTCTTCTTCTGGTATCATCCCTTGATATTTTGGCAGCACCTTTTTGGTAGGTGATTTCCGCCAACTCGCTTAATGGAATTTTACCTTCGGATGGTATATCTACATATAGATTCCTAAGATTTTCGATGTCTTTACGCTTTCTATCATCAAGCCTTATAACAAGGTCAAATTTCTTTTCTCCTTCAAAAACACTTCCAGCAGTCTTACCTGCAAAGCCCATTGAAATCATGTCGTTCAGTTCTTGAATGTTGAGACCATACCTTGCAATTTTTGATCGATTATACTTCACGTTCATTTCTGGAAGACCAGCTATTTTCTCCACGGAAATATCTGCTGCTCCTGGAACATTTTGAATTAACTCCCCAATTTCCTTTCCCTTTTTAGCTAGAATATCTAGGTTTTCACCAAATACCTTGATAGCAATATCTGCACGAACTCCTGTAATGAGCTCGTTAAAACGCATTTCAATAGGTTGGGTGAATTCTACCTCCATTCCTGGAATAACTGAAAGTGCTTCCTTAAACTTATCGGCTAACTCATCTTTTGAAGAGGCCGAAGTCCATTCGCTCTTAGGGTTGAGTACTATGATTACGTCGCTTTCTTCCATGGACATGGGATCCGTTGGTACTTCGGCAGCACCAATCCTGGTCACTACTTGATTCACTTCCGGAAACTGTTTCAATAATATGTTTTCAATTTCAGTAGTAATTTCAACCGTTTTACTTAAAGAAGTCCCCGTTTTTAATACCGGTTGAATAACAAAATCACCTTCGTCCAGTGTGGGAACAAATTCACCACCCATGGACATATACAGTGAAACTGCAATCGCCAACAGTAAAGCGGCAACTCCTAGAACAACTTTTTTACTTCTTAAAGCCCAATCAATAATGGGATCGTATTTATCGGTTAACCACTTCATTAAGCGTACAGAGACATTTTTATCCGTTGTCTTGGAAGGTTTTAGGAAAATTGAAGAAACCACGGGAACGTATGTAAAACAAAGGAGCATGGCACCAATTAGCGCAAAGCTAAAGGTCAATGCCATAGGCTTGAACATTTTGCCCTCCACACCACTTAGGGAAAGAATGGGAATAAAGACTATAAGAATAATCAACTGTCCAAATATGGCCGAGTTCATCATTTTTGTTGCACCGGTATAGGTGATATCGTCCCTTAACTTTTGTTGTTCGATACTGTTCAACCTTTCAAGCTCGGTATGTTTTTTAGTAATATTAAAAGCAATGAACTCAACGATAATAACAGCTCCGTCGATAATAATTCCAAAGTCAATTGCACCTAAACTCATTAAGTTCGCATCCACGCCAAAAATGTACATTAGGGACAGTGCAAATAATAAGCAGAGTGGAATTACTGATGCTACGACGAGCCCCGAACGTAAATTACCTAGCAATAGTACCACCACAAAAATGACGATTAAACAACCCAAAATAAGGTTCTCTGTTACTGTAAAGGTCGTTTTTGCGATAAGTTCGCTTCGATCTAAAAATGCATTTATATAAACCCCTTCAGGGAGTGATTTTGAAATATTGGCGACACGTTCCTTTACTGCCTCTATGACTTTTTTGGAGTTGGCATCCTTGAGCATCATTACTTGACCCAAAACTTTTTCTCCTTCCCCGTTACCTGTTATGGCCCCAAAACGAGTAGCATTTCCAAAACCTACATGGGCTACATCCTTTATATAAATGGGAATCCCATTATCGTTTTTAACAACAATATTTTCAATGTCCTTTAAAGAATTAACCAAACCTTCACCACGGATGAAAAAAGCTTGGTTCACTTTTTCAATATATCCTCCTCCGGCGACACTGTTGTTGGATTCTATTGCCTTAAATACATCTTGGGCGCTAATGTTCATGGCATTAAGCTTTTCTGTGCTTATAGCCACCTCATATTGTTTTAGAAAACCGCCCCAAGTATTTACTTCTACTACTCCTGGAATGCCGGAAAGTTGTCTTTTAACAATCCAATCTTGTATGGTTCTAAGATCTTGTGCTGTATATTGCTCTTTATATTCCGGTTTTACATCCAATATATATTGGTAAATTTCACCTAAACCGGTGGTAATGGGCCCCATCTCAGGAGTTCCAAAATTATCGGGAATTTTTTCCGCTGCCGACTTGATCTTCTCGGCAATTAATTGTCTGGGCAAATAGGTACCCATATCATCTTCAAAAACAATGGTCACTACAGAGAGACCGAATTTTGAAACAGACCTTATTTCAACTACGCCCGGTAGATTGGCCATTTCCAATTCAACAGGATAGGTAATAAACTGTTCTATATCCTGTGTGGAGAGATTACGTGAGGTCGTTATTACCTGAACTTGGTTATTGGTGACATCAGGAACGGCTCCAATAGGAATCTTTGTCAAGGAATAAACTCCAAACCCTATTATAAAACATGTAAAAAGTAGAACAATGAACTTGTTCTTTATACTGAAATCAATAATACGTGATAGCATATGTCATAAAATAATCAACATTAAAAATTTCCGGTTTAACAAACCGGTACTAAAAATAATCGTGATCAATTATGAATGGCGGGGAGGCTGCAGTAATCCCATTGTATGGGAAGATGATGAGGGTGCCTGATAGTGAAAATTAGCTTTTCTAAACTCTGGAAGGGTTGGTGTAATTAAAGCCGCATGAAACGGATTGGTGTTAAAAACGACCAAGGAACCCATATGCGAATGATTTTGAAAAGGTAATTGCTCATGGTCATCCTTTTCCTCTTGATGTTCCTTATTATGACTCGCCTTTAATTCGCCATAATGTTTTGAAATAAAGACAAGTACATTGTCACCATATTCCTCGCTATGAAATCTGGCATGTTCCACAAATTCATCAATTTGGGCTATATCATCGACATGTAGACCAAAACTTTGAAAAAGGGTTAAAAAAGCAATCGATATGGAAATAAACTTATTCACCAATCCAAATTTAGTAAAAGCAATTCGAATTACGGCCCTAACTGGCTTAATTGAATTCAGTCTAAATTCAACTAGTTCTTAAATAATCCCTGATCAATGTTAATAATTTCATTTTTAAGTGCTCCTATTAACTATTATCAACATGTATTTTTGCACATTTTTGAGCACATGGAACAACTTAAAGTAGGAGATAAGGTTTATAATACGAGACAGAATGGCTTTGCCGATTTTGTAAGATACTCATTTTCTGAAGTCGTTTCCTTGACCAAAACATTGGCGGTATTGAAAAATGGCATTCGTTTAATTAATCAGCCAAAGACGTCCTATATAACGGAAGATATCGGCTATTCCGTTTCCAGGAAAAAAGGTTCGCACTGGCACATGGTTTCTTTGGAGGCTATTAGAAAAGCACAAATTGAAAACGAAAAAATTGCTGCTTACGATTGGTTCGAAGCTCATGAGTTTACCGTTAAAGAAAAAGTGGAAATCTATAAGTACTTTAAATCCAAACGAAATTAAGTAACTTCTAAAACTAAAATTTATATATGCCCGGATTCGAACTTTTTGGTGAACAGGAAAAACAAAATGTTAATGAAGTATTGGACTCTGGGGTCCTTATGCGATATGGTTTTGACGGTATGCGAAATGGCCATTGGAAGGCCAAAGCGTTGGAACAAGCCTTGTGTGAACGAATGCAGACCAAATATGCCCAAGTGGTCAGCAGCGGTACTGCTGCCTTAACGGTAGCTTTGGCAAGTGCTGGTGTTGGAGCAGGGGATGAGGTAATTATGCCAACTTTTACCTTTGTTGCAAGTTTTGAGTCCATTCTTGCTATTGGGGCCGTCCCAATACTCGTTGATGTAGATGATACTTTGACCTTAAGTCCATCGGCTGTAGAAAAGGCGATTACCCAAAAAACGAAAGTGATTATGCCTGTTCACATGTGTGGCTCTATGGCAGATTTAAAAAGCTTAAAAGCAATCTGTGATAAACATAAATTGATACTTTTAGAAGATGCTTGCCAAGCCATTGGGGGAAGTTTTGAAGGTAAACCTTTAGGTAGTTATGGGGATTTGGGTTGTTTTTCTTTTGATTATGTAAAAACCATTACCTGTGGGGAAGGTGGTGCATTAATAACCAATAATGAAGATTTTTATATACATGCCGACCACTATTCCGATCATGGACACGACCATGTGGGAAATAATAGAGGCACAGAATCCCATCCATTTCTAGGGTATAACTACCGAATATCAGAGTTAAATGCAGCTGTAGGATGTGCTCAAATTCAACGACTCGATGAATTTTTGGGGATACAAGAACGAAATTTTGAAGTAATATATAATGCCCTAAAAACTTTGGATGGTGTAACCTTTAGAAGAATTCCACAGGGTGGCAAACAGAATTATTCTTTTCTTAGCTTTTTTCTGCCAACCGAAGAATTAACCAAAAAAGTGCATTCTTCTTTAAGTGAAAGGGGAGTGGATGCCTGTTTTTACTGGTTTGATAATAACTGGCATTATTATCGCAAATGGGAGCATCTTACCCACATGCATAGTTTGGGCAAACTTCCCGAAGAAATAAAAGAACAATTGCCCGATTATTCTAAATCCGATTTTTCAGCTTCTGATTATTGGATCGGTAGAACAATTTCCTGTCTAATAAAATTGAGTTGGACAGAAAAAGAGGTAAAGGAAAGAGCGGAAAAAATGAAAAACATTGTTTCCGAGGTTCTACATGCTTAACTAATAAGATACATATTCCACAATCTCAAGACCATAACCTACAATACCCACCCTTTTGGATTGCTGACTATTGGTAAGTAAACGCATTTTAGATATATCCAAATCATGGAGTATTTGTGCGCCAATTCCGAAATCCTTTGAATCCATCTCTATTTTCGGTGCTTTATAAATTCCCTTATTTTGGAGTTCTTTTAGTTCCGAAAGTCTGGAAAGTAGATTCAAGGACTCCAAATCTTGATTAATAAAGACAATGGCGCCCTTACCTTCTTCGTTTATGGCATTGAACATATTTTCCAGTTGGGAGTCTACACTATTGGTCAAGGTTCCTAGAAGATCATTATTTACTAGTGTAGAATTAATTCTGGTTAGGATATTGTCTCCAAAACTCCAAGAGCCTTTGGTCAAAGCAATATGGATATGGTTATTCGTGGTTTGTTTGTAGGCATGTATCCTATAATCCCCAAACCTTGTTTTTATATCAAAATCCAATTCTTTATGAATAAGACTGTCATGCTCCATTCTATAGGCTACCAAATCTTCGATGGAGACTATCTTAAGGTCAAATCTCTTAGCTACGTCAACTAATTCCGGTAGTCTTGCCATACTACCATCCTCATTCATGATTTCTACTATTACACCGGCTGGTTTTAAACCTGCTAGTCTTGCGAAATCAATGGCAGCTTCGGTATGACCAGTTCTTCTGAGAACACCGCCTTCCTTTGCAACCAACGGAAAGATATGTCCTGGCCTGGCAAAATCATGAGGCTTAATGTTGTCATCTGTAAGTGCACAAACAGTCTTTGATCTATCGGAAGCAGATATACCGGTTGTTACCCCTTGCCCCCTTAAGTCTATAGAAACCGTAAAAGCTGTCTCCAGAGGGTCCGTATTATTGTTTACCATACGTTGAAGTCCTAGATGTTCACATCTACCTTCGGTTAATGGTGCGCATATAAGTCCTCTTCCGTGGGTTGCCATAAAATTAATGGTTTCAGGTGTTGCAAGTTCTGCAGCAGCTAAAAAATCACCCTCGTTTTCTCTGTTTTCATCATCTACAACTATAATCACCTTCCCATGGCGAATGTCCTCAATTGCTTCCTCAATAGTGTTAAGTTGAATTTGGTCCACTGTATTAGCTGTCATCATCTTCATTTTTACTTTTTTTCTTAACTAAATTCTTGAAAAAATCGGTTACCACTCCAAAACTCATCAACCCTTTATCTTCTGTTGCCCTTTTTGTCAAGAAAACACTTAAGGGTAACATAATTAATGTGGAGAGCCAAGCTCCTAGCATGGGATGAATATTCCCTTCTTTGGCATAATTTCCAGCAAAAACTCCGATAAAATAATAGACCAAAAATAAGACAATTGCAATTACCATAGGAAGACCAAGTCCTCCTTTTCTTATAATAGCTCCAAGTGGAGCCCCAACAAAGAATAATATAATACAGGAGAATGCTAGAGCATATTTATTATGCATGGACAGGATATGCATGTTATAAATTTTATATCGTTTCTGCATTTCTTCCTTTTTGCCCCTAACCGAATTTAGAATATTTGTAGTTGCATTCTTCGCAGAATTAATTACCTGCACTTTTAAATATTCAGGGAATAAATAAATTAAGTCCTGCTTTATGGAGTCTTGCCTAGCTGGATTTTTCCTCAAAAGGTCCAGTTTAATTTGCCTTATCGAGTCTTGTTTTCTTTGAAGTGAGGTTCTTGTTTCTGTTGTGTCATTGGGATCCAATGGTTGAAACATTCCTATACGGTTGCTAATACTTTTGGAAAACGCCCTTACAATCCTATAATTATCATCTTTTAGAGAGTCGATATCCTTTTTCAAACGAGATATGTTTTTCATCTTATCAGTGCTGATGTCCCGCTCGGCCTCTAAGTCTTCATTATTCAATTCAGGTATTTCTATATTCATTATATAGGTGTCGAAATCGGCTTTTGCATGAGGATATTTTAACTTGTTCTTTTTAGATTCAATATCATCGTAGTAATGTCCGTCAGTAAGTATTAGTTGAACAATGTCCGAATCTTCACTACTTACCAGCTCTCCTTGTTTGGATTTAATAACGACATTATTTTTACTTTGATTATTCTTTTGATGAATAATTACATTCTTCAAGTACCTGTCGTTATCCCCATATTTTTCATCAACCTTGATATTCATACCTTCGAAATCACTAAATACACCCTCGGCTACCACGGCAGCTGGTTTTACTTTAGCAATATTCTTTCTAAGGTTGTAAATTTTTCTTTGGGATAGTGGGATAATTGAATTGGCAAAAAAGAAAGTAACCCCACCAAGAAGTACCACAAATACGATAAGGCTAAGCATAGCTCTTTGCAAGGAGATACCCGACGCCTTCATTGCCGCGAACTCATAGTTTTCTGCGAAAGAACCAAAGGTAAGGATTGACGATAGTAACACGGTTAGGGGCAGAACCTTTTCAGTCAAGTCCGGCATTAAATAGAAAAGAAACTTTCCAATAATAATGATATCTAAACCTTTGCCGGCCAAATCATCTATAAAAAGCCAAATCGTTTGAAAAATGAAGATGAACATCAATATTACAAACGAACTGACAAAATTAAAGGTGAACCTAGTTAATATATACCGGTCTAGAATTCTCAAATGATCAATTTCTTAAGATGTAGTAACCTTCGTCTTTATATTTCGCCTCATCAAAAGTAAATAAGGTTGAGGATAAAGATTGGTCGGTTTTAAAAGAATTAACAGTTATCGTTGTCTTTGTTCCGTTCTTTCCAGTTTCAATGAGTCGATAAATATGCTTAGTGCCCATATCTATACCCAACAAACGAGACTTAATTTCTGTATTTGAATCTATCGGAGTTAATTTTACATACTGAATTTTTCTTCCCTGAACATCTTGAAGTATATCCCATTCGTAGTTATGTCCTTCTTTATAGAATGTCAACATTTTTGAAGGGGTCATAGCATTTTCATCTTCCGACTGATCTTCAATAGTTACTTCCTCATTCTCTGGAACTATCGTGTAAACCTTATTTCCATCAAAAAGCTGTTTGGAACCTAAATAGTTAAAAACATATTTTTCTCCCGCCAAGGTCACATCCCCTCTAGTTTCTTGATTTATGCCTGCCTCAGTATTTTTGAGATCAAACTTAAAATCTACAAAAATGTTGTCATAACTCTTTACTTTGTTATAAACTTCATCCAATAGGGCTTTGGCCTTTTCTGGTGTTTGCGCTCTTAAGGCATTCCCCGACAAAACAATTGCTAATATTAATAGTACTTTTTTCATTTTTTATTTTATTTCGTTTTCCAATAATTGATCAAGGGCAACCAAATCTGTAACTAGAACCTGTCTAGCCTTACTTCCTTCAAATGGTCCAACGATACCGGCGGCTTCCAACTGATCAATAATTCTTCCTGCTCGGTTATAGCCTAGTTTTAATTTTCGTTGGATAAGCGAGGCTGAACCTTGCTGAGCAGTTACAATTACTTCAGCGGCTTCCCGGAACATTTTATCCCTGTCGGCTATATCATAATCAACACTCGTGCCAGAGTCTTCACCAACATATTCTGGCAGTTCATGTGCTTCTGGATAAGCACGTTGCGAACCAATATATTCGGTTATTTTTGCTACTTCTGGTGTATCCACAAAAGCACATTGTATACGTGTAACATCATTGCCCTGAGTATATAGCATATCTCCTCGTCCTATGAGTTGATCTGCGCCTTGGGCATCCAAAATGGTTCTGGAATCAATCTTTGAGGTTACTCGAAAGGCAATACGAGCTGGGAAGTTCGCTTTTATTATACCTGTAATTACATTTACAGATGGTCTTTGTGTGGCTACAATTAAATGTATACCAATTGCTCTTGCCAATTGTGCCAACCTTGCGATTGGGGTTTCAACTTCTTTTCCTGCCGTCATAATCAAGTCCGCAAATTCATCAATAACTAGGACGATATACGGCAAGAATTTGTGACCATCATTTGGGTTCAGTTTTCTGGCCTTGAACTTGGTGTTATATTCCTTCAAGTTCCTAACCATAGCTAGTTTTAGAAGTTCGTACCTATTGTCCATTTCAATACAGAGGGAATTCAAAGTATTTATCACCTTGGTATTGTCCGTTATTATGGCTTCTTCAGAATCTGGTAGTTTCGCGAGGAAATGTCGCTCTATTTTATTATAAAGTGTAAGCTCCACTTTTTTAGGGTCGACCAAAATGAATTTTACCTCAGCCGGATGCTTTTTATATAGTAGTGATGTTAGAACAGCATTTAAACCAACTGATTTCCCCTGGCCCGTAGCGCCGGCCATTAAGAGGTGTGGCATTTTTGCCAAGTCCACCACAAACGTTTCATTGCTAATAGTTTTACCAAAGGCTATGGGAAGTTCCATTTCCGCTTTTTGAAACTTACTAGAAGCAATTACGGATCTCATGGATACTATTGTTGCATTTTTATTTGGAACCTCTATACCTATTGTACCTTTTCCTGGAATGGGAGCGATTATCCTTATTCCCAATGCCGCGAGGGATAGTGCAATGTCATCCTCTAAATTTTTTATTTTGGAAATTCTAATTCCTGCTTCTGGAACTATTTCGTAAAGGGTAACCGTGGGTCCAATGGTTGCCTTTATTTGGGCAATTCCAATTTTATAGTTTTTAAGGGTGTCGACAATTTTGTTCTTGTTCTCCTCTAATTCCTCCTGGTTTATGGTAATACCTCCCGTAACTCCATGTGCATCCAATAAATCAATGGTCGGAAATTTATAGTTCCCCAATTCAAGGGTAGGGTCAAACTCCCCAAAATCATCTACTAATTTATTGGCCAATACATCTACCTCTTCTGGTTCCTCTACAATTTGTTCCACTTCCATGGCCAATTGTTCTTCTTCCAGATTCTCTGGAACTGTAACCTCCAATTCTTTCTTATCGGTTTCTTTATTTAAATGTGGTATTTCCTCTTTATGTGTATACGTATCTATAATGACAGGCTCCTCATCTTCTCCACTTTTGGTTATTTCTTCGGGGTTATCCGAACCTTTATCACTTTTGGTATTCTTAAAATCGGCAGAAAGTTCGTTTCTCTTGGATTTAAAATAGGCTGCAACTCCTTCGGGCGTTAGGTTGAAAAGACGAACCATAATAAATACCAATCCAAAAAGAAGTAATAACAATACACCAATCTTACCGGTATAATCTTGTAAAAAATCGTTCATCTCATAACCTACAAGCCCCCCTAACAATGGACTTTCCGTAGCGAAGAAACCAAATGCTATAGAAAACCAAATTAAAAAGAGAAGACCCCAAATCCACTTGTTCAACAAGCCTTTTTTGTTAAGTCCTAAAAACATATAAATGCCCGAAAGGCATAATAAAAAGGGTATAATTAAGGTGGATATACCAAACCCTTTATAAACAAAGAAATGACTTATACTGGCCCCAAATTTATTTAGAAGATTTTTAGCTTCCTCATTTCTGTCTTTAAATTCGGAAAGTAAACTTTGGTCATGTTCCCAAGTGAAATAAAAAGATACGAAAGAGAAAAATAGGGCAATACTGAATAGAATTAAGAGGCTTCCTAGGATTATCTTATTTTGTTTGGATATCCTAAGTGGATTTTTCTTTTTGGTAGATTTTGCCTTCGGCCTTGATTTGGATGCCTTTTTTGCCATGTAAACTATATTCTGGGGGCAAAAATACAAATTTACACCCTAAGCCATCTTGCTAATATTTTTAAAATATTTTTGGGAAATAGATAATACAGCCTATGATACTGGAGGCTATGGAAACGAGCATCACGGCACCTGCCGATATATCCTTTATGACACCTATCTTTTTGTCAAACTCAGGTTGAACGTAATCCGATAGTTTTTCAACAGCGGTATTCATACCCTCGATACCTAGAACCAAGGCTATAGCGAATATCTGCAAAATCCACTCGGTATTGGATATTTCAAAATAGAAACCGGCAGCGGTCATAATTATGGTGATAAATACCTGTATCTTTATACTCGCTTCTGATTTGACCAATAAAATGGCACCACGAATGGCAAATCCAACACTTTTAATTCTGTTTACCAGAAAAGATTCTTTTGGCATTATCTTGGATTTAAGAATCCATTAAAGCCTCAAGAGCAGCTTTGTAATTGGGTTCATCAACAGTTTCTGGAACTTGTTCTGTATATAGTACGTTTGCATTTTCATCCAAAACCACAACAGCTCTAGAATGAAGAGAGGCCAATGGACCATCCTTAAATTCCAAATTGTAAGCTCTTCCAAAATTACCGTCCCTAAAATCGGACAATAACTCTACATTCTCTATTCCTTCGGCTCCACAAAAACGAGCCTGGGCGAATGGTAAGTCTTTAGAAATACATAGGACTATCGTGTTATCCAATTCCGCTGCTTCTTCATTGAACTGCCTAACGGATTGTGCACAAGTTCCTGTGTCCACACTTGGGAATATATTCAAAACCAATCTGGAACCTTCGTAGTCTGAAAGATTAACGGAAGACAAATCATTTTTTGTCAATTGGAATTCGGGAGCTTTACTACCTGTATTTGGTAAACTTCCTAAAGTATGTATCTCACTTCCTTTTAATGTAACGGTGGCCATATCTAATTTTTTTAAATGGATTGTGAAATTATAAAATATAGCAATGATAACTAAGGGAAACGCTTAAAAACAGCAAAGAAATTATTTATTGGAACAAGAATAAACCGGGAACTATGCTTCTACTGTGCTTGCAGTTACCAATTGTTTAATTTTAATGCCGAGACCCGCAAAAATTAGTGTCATGATCGGGCTAAGCCAGTTGAAAATCGCATACATGAAATATTCACCAACGCCTACTCCCAAAACACCGCTGTGGTAAGCTCCACAGGTATTCCAAGGGACCAATACAGAGGTAACCGTACCAGAATCCTCTAAGGTACGACTCAAATTTTCTGGTGCCAAACCTTTATCCGAATAGGCTTTGGAAAACATTTTACCCGGCACTACTATAGCCAAATATTGGTCAGAAGCCGTGACGTTCAATGCCAGGCAACTAGCTACGGTACTGGCAAAAAGACCAAAAGTTGTTTTAGCAAGACTTAAAAGCGCACTGCTAATTCTAGAAAGTGCCCCTATGCCATCCATGATTCCACCAAATACCATGGCGCAAACGATTAACCAAATAGTTCCTAACATTCCTGCCATTCCCTTCGCCATAAACAAATCGTTCAGCGCTTCATTATCGGTTGGAATAGAAGTATTGACGGTGATTGCTTTTAAAACGCCTTTGTAGGCCGACTCAAAATTAAGGGCAGTGTTCCCTGTAATCCCTGCAACAACTCCTGGTTGAAAAATTAATGCGAAAACGGCCCCAAGTAAAGTTCCAATTAACAATGCGGCAAGTGGTGGAGTTTTTTTTACGATTAGGGCGATCACTACCAATGGAACAATAAATAACCATCCATTGATATTGAAAGACTCTTCAATAGAAGATAATAGGGTGTCAATATCCGCTTCTCCATTGGTTTCAAGATTAAGACCAATAATTATAAATACCACTAACGTTACTGTGATGGTAGGTATGGTAGTCCATAACATATACTTAATATGGCTAAAAAGCTCCCCACCTGCCATGGCCGGAGCCAAATTAGTTGTATCACTTAAAGGGGAAAGTTTGTCCCCAAAATAGGCGCCAGAGAGAACTGCACCTGCGGTCATTCCAAGAGATATCCCTAAAGCATCTCCAATACCAATTAGTGCAATGCCTACTGTGGCCGCTGTTGTCCAACTACTACCCGTTGCAATCGATATGATGGCACATATAATCACACATGCAGCTAGAAAAATGGTTGGATTCAAAATTTGCAAACCGTAGTATATCATTGCAGGAATTATCCCGCTAATAAGCCAAGTGCCGGCCAAAGCCCCTACCATTAAGAGAATAAGTAAGGCACCCGTTGTAGATTTCACGTTTTCTGCTACCTCTGCAATCATTTGCTTATAGGATACTTTGTTTAAAAATCCTACGATGGCTGCAACAGCTCCACCCAACAATAAAATAAATTGATTAGACCCGCTAAGGGCATCATCCCCAAAGACGTATACGTTATAGGCCAACATGCATACTAGGGCAATTACCGGTATTAAGGCCTCCCAAATATTAAGCTCTCTATTTTCAACAATATTTTCATTCTCCCTATGCTTATTGGAATTCTGTTTCGCCATTGATTTTTGGTTTGGTTGGCCGTAATATTACGATTTATGATAATGCTGTGCAACTGACCTAATGCCTCGTTATGTATTTAACGCATCAGTTGTCAGAATTTTTAAATCGAGCATGCACCTTTTCATTAATTCATAAGTTCTCTCAATGTCGTTATCCAGTCCAATTGAGAAACGAATTAAACCACCACCTAATCCCATTTCTGTTTGTTCTTCCAAAGGTATTTCAGAAGAGGTAGAAGTACCTGGAGCACTGAAAAGTGTCTTATAGAACCCCAAACTGACGGCCAAATAACCAAGTTTCTTGTCTTGCATCATTTCCATTAAAGCGTTTGCATTTTCTAAAGACCCAACATCTATAGTTAAAAGTCCGCCATAGCCATACTGTGGATTCATTTGGTCCTCCATAATTAAGTGACCGGGGTGGGAGGGTAATCCGGGATATACAACCCTTAGCCCATCTTGTTCGAACTTTTCTGCTAAAAACTGAGCATTTTCGCTATGTTTTTTTACGCGAATGTGCAAAGTGCGCATATTCTTTAAAATGGATGCACCACGCAAACTATCCAAAGTACTACCTAATAACATTCCAGCCCCATTATTGACATCCTTTAAGCTTAAACAAAACTCCTTGGTGCCGCATACCGCGCCAGCCACACAATCGCTGGATCCGTTTATAAATTTGGTAAGACTGTGGATGATAATATCCGCACCCAATTTGGCCGGGGTAATAGAAAGAGGCGAAAAGGTATTGTCTACTACCAGAGGTATATTGTTATTCTTGGCAATCTTGGCAAGAGCGGAAATATCGGCAACCTCTAGCAATGGGTTACTTACACTTTCGCAATAAATCATTTTGGTCTTTGAAGTCATCGCATGTGCCACTGCATCCAAATCAGTAATGTCCAAAAAGGAGATATGTATATCGAACTTCTTTAAAAAGTTCTTCATAAAGGCGTAGGTGCCCCCATAAATGGTTCTACTACTGATTATGTGGTCACCGGTATCACATAGTTGAAGGATAACAGCCGTAATGGCTCCCATTCCGCTAGCTGTAACGTTTGCTGTTTCTGTTCCCTCCAAGGCCGCCAAAGCTTCCCCTAAGTATAAGTTGGAAGGTGAGGAGTGTCGACTATACAAATAACAGCCTTCTGTATTACCTTCAAAGGTATCGAACATCGTTTTTGCGGAAAGGAACGTATACGTTGAAGAATCTGAAATAGAGGGATTTACTCCACCGTATTCTCCAAAGTATTGTAAATCCTGTAAATCGTTTGCTTCTTTATGACCCATATTTATAGTATTTATCATCAAAAATAGCATTCTGTAGATGGATTGTCAATACATAATATACAATATAGTTTAATTAACTAATAATTGTTTATTTTTAGATTTTAAACCTACAAGTAAGATATCAGAAGGTTAAATTTTAGAATGATATTCAGCTATGAAGTTTGATGAGATTGATGGTAGATTATTGGAGTTATTGCAATCCGATTGTAAAAAAACTACCAAGGAATACGCTCGGACCCTTGGGCTATCCACTACGGCTGTCTATGAACGAATAAAACGTCTAGAGCGTTCCAATGTTATAACTTCTTATGTTGCCCTAATCGATAAGGTTAAAGTAAACAAAGGCTTTACCGCATTCTGCCACGTAAAACTGGTACAGCACACAAGGGAGAATATACGTCATTTTGAGCGTGAAATCCTTAAACTACAAGAGGTGGTGGAATGCCATCATTTAAGTGGGGATTTCGACTATATTCTGAAAATTCATGTAAAGGATATGGAGGATTATAGGAATTTTATGGTTTCCAAATTAACTGCAATACCGCATATAGGTAGTACGCAAAGTTCCTTTACTATTAAAGAAGTAAAGCATTCTACCGTAATACCACTTTAAAAATTTAAAAAAGCAGTAATTTTACGATAGAAAACTATCCGGTGGAACTCCTGGAGGTATTCAATAAGAAATAAAATCGAAAATCCGAAGCTTGCTTCGGAGTATATAATACTCGGATATCGAGTAAAAAACTTAAAATTTATGAATCAATACGATGTGGCCATAATTGGGTCAGGGCCCGGAGGATATGTAAGTGCAATTCGTTGTGCCCAGTTAGGAATGAAAACAGCAATAATTGAAAAATATTCCACATTAGGGGGTACTTGTTTAAATGTTGGGTGTATTCCATCCAAAGCCTTGTTGGATTCTTCACATCATTACGAGGATGCCGTAAAACATTTTGAGGAGCACGGTATTGAAATTCCTGGAGAGATAAAGATAAACCTTGAGCAAATGATAGCCAGAAAGCAAGGTGTTGTAGATCAAACTACAAAGGGTATCCAATTTCTAATGGATAAAAACAAGATTGATGTCTTTGAGGGTGTCGGAAGTATTAAGGATGCAACTCATGTAGCTATCAAAAAAAGCGATGGTAAAACGGAAACCATCGAAGCTAAAAACATTGTTATAGCTACAGGATCTAAACCTTCAAGTTTACCTTTCATCGACATAGACAAGGAAAGAATCATTACTTCAACGGAAGCATTAAAGCTAAAAGAGATTCCAAAACATATGATTGTTATTGGTGGCGGTGTCATAGGTCTGGAATTGGGACAGGTATATAAGCGGTTAGGTGCAGATGTTACCGTTGTGGAATATATGGACCGAATTATTCCCGGAATGGACGGTGCCTTATCCAAAGAATTAATGAAAGTTCTTAAGAAGCAGAAAGTTAAATTTGCTTTATCGCACAAAGTAAAATCCGTTGAGCGTAAAGGAGATAAGGTTACGGTTAAAGCCGATGACAAAAAGGGTATAGAGGTTGTTTTTGAAGGCGATTATTGCTTAGTTTCTGTTGGAAGAAGACCTTACACAGAAGGGCTTAACTTAGAAGCGGCAGGAGTCAAAATGGATGATAGGGGCAGAGTTGAGGTCGATGGCCATTTAAAAACAAACGTTGATAACATCTATGCTATTGGAGATGTGGTAAAAGGCGCCATGCTGGCCCACAAGGCTGAAGAAGAAGGAACTTTGGTGGCCGAGCAAATAGCAGGACAAAAGCCACATATAGATTATAACTTAATCCCTGGTGTAGTTTACACTTGGCCAGAGGTCGCTGCCGTAGGTAAAACGGAAGAAGAGTTAAAAGAGGCCGGTGTGGAATACAAGTCAGGGCAATTTCCAATGAGGGCCTTGGGGCGAGCTAGGGCGAGTATGGATATAGATGGTTTTGTAAAAATATTGGCAGATAAGAAAACCGATGAGGTATTGGGCGTACACATGATTGGGGCGCGATGTGCCGATTTAATTACTGAAGCAGTTACAGCTATGGAATTTAGGGCATCTGCAGAGGATATTTCTCGAATGAGTCATGCTCACCCAACTTATGCCGAGGCAGTTAAGGAAGCTGCATTGGCGGCCACGGATGACCGTGCATTACACATTTAAAATTGAATAGTAACAAATGAAAAAGCAGCTAAAATTAGCTGCTTTTTCATTTGTTACTTATTGTGACTCCCGTCGCAATAGGGCGGATTATCGGTTCTTTTACACGTACATAAAAATGCCTCTTTATTTTCATCCACACTAAAACCTAACGATGGCGGTTTGTTATGTGCTCTATGTGAACCATCACAGAAGGGTTGATTGCTACTATGACTGCAGGTACACCATGCATATTTCTTATCCTTTTCTAATTCAATTGCAATAGGGGAATACGATTTATCGCTCATATAGCTATTTATTTTAGTTTCAATTTAATGGAAATAAAGCGAAAAAAGAATTCGGCAATCAATTTTTAATTAAGCCTAATAATTGAAATAACTGATAAGACAGAGTTCTAACATGACTAAAACCAATTATTAAAAAGCGTTCTAATTGAAGTTTTAGTAGGTTCAATAATTGATTTGCCCCCGCTTTTATTTCAGTCTTTCTATCTTCATATTTCAGAGCAAGAAAAGAGCAAACAATCATAAAGGCTATGGCTCCAGTAACTGAAATCCAAGGGTTGAGGGTATGGTGAAAGAATGCATAAAGCCCCAGACCGGTAAAACTACCGTATAAGATTATAAAATGTATTACATAAATCGATAAGGTACTTTGTCCCAACCTAAGACCTGTTCTATTTGTCAAGAATTGTCTAAAAAGCATAAAAACAGAAAATACTACGAGGACATCGCCCAAGCGAATAAAAAGATAATTGTTGAAAAATATATCGGAAAACAACTTCACTCCAGTGACCCTGGACAAGGTTAAAAAGAAATCCGATGAGAAGTATATTAGAATTAGGCCTATAATTGCAAATAAAGGTATGGAAATCGTGTAAAGGTATTTATACTCTTTGTTTTTCGAGAATAATATAGAGACAAAGCTTCCAAATGCGGTATATCCCAACCATGGTATTATCGTAAAAACAGAACCACTGCTTTTGGTGAAATAATTGGCTAACCATTGCGGTAGAAAGCTATAGTCCAAAGTTTTATAATAAGGTTCAAAAATGAACAATACTAAAGTGGCTAGAAGCATTAAGGTGGGGAAAAGCCATTTTTTTGATTTGGAGGTAATAAGATAAATAACAATAATACTAAGGATGGAAAGTCCAATGCAATGGAGTACATCTACAAAATAGAAGGAACTATAGATTTCTCCTTTAAACAACCCCCACAGATTAAGGCGTAACAAATAACCAATAAAAATAAGCTGTACACCCCTTTTAATCCCCTTTTGCACTCTTGGATTGTTCAATCCAGTTTGAGGGACTTTTATCAAGAGATAAGTAAAAATAAATCCGGATACGGTAAAGAAAACAGGTGCTGTTATACCTCGAAAATATTTCCAAACGGAATAAACCATATTGGAATTATCCCTGTATATTGGATCGAGTAGCCCATCTATAAAATGTCCTTGCAGCATCATTAGAATGGCCCATGCTCGTATGGCATCTATAAAAAATAAACGTGTTGTATTTTTGTTCATATAGAAACGTAAATACCCTATATACTTAATTTACAGCCTTGTTGGATGTTTTATAGCGCGAAATTAGATAAAATACTGGTAACTCATTCGGTTTTGATCTATTTTAGTCCATCACTTTAGTTTGCTTTTATGTCCTTTATTTTAGCCTTTGCCGGAAGCAATTCCTCTACATCCATAAATTTTGAATTGGTAAAACATACCGGTTCACTAATAATTTCTGAAAAGGTGGAAATAATGAACATGTATGACCGTCCCTTTCCGATGTATAGTGAAGATCATGAACGTGAGCATGGATACTCGAATTCCTTGAATGAAATAAAAAGGGATATTCAATTGTCTAAAGGGATTATTATATCTGTCAACGAACACAACAGTTATCCTTCTGCATATTTTAAAAACTTAATCGATTGGTTGTCCAGATTAGACCGGGATTTTATTAGGGATAAAAAGGTTATGTTAATGGCGACCTCTAATGGGGGACGAGGGGCTATAGGAGCCCTTGAGGTAACGGATAAGCTATTGACCAGGTTTGGCGCCAATATTGTAGCGACATTTTCATTGTCTCGCTATAAAGAAAATTTCAAAGTGGATGAGGGCATTTTGAATTCGGATTTGGCAGAACAACACCAATCACTACTGAACAATTTTTTAAAGGCCATACAATAGACTTTTGAGGGAACAGGTCGTCCATACTTTGATTGATATCGAGGAATACAAAAAATCGATGTTATGTTGGGCCCAACAGTTTGACGAAATGGTCTGGTTGGATAACAATGGGCACAAGAACCAATACAGTTCATTTGACGCACTACTTGCGGTAGATGGTCTAACAGGTATTTCTACTGACTCCTATAAGGCATTCGATGATTTAAAGGAATATCAATCTCAAGTAAACGATTGGATATTCGGGTATTTGTCCTATGATCTAAAAAATGACACCGAAAATCTTGTTTCTCAAAACTTTGATGGTCCGGGGTTTCCAGAACTATTTTTTTTTCAACCAAAAAAGATTATCCGTTTAAAAGGTGATCAAATTATATTTGACTACCTGAATATGGTTGCTGATGAAATTTCGTCCGATTTTATATCAATTTCAAATTTTAAGGAAACCACCAGCGCAGGGCAACGAAAAAATGAGAAGCCCCCTATTAAAATGCGAATATTCAAAGATGAATATTTTGAAAAGATTGAACGTATTCTAGACCATATTCATCAAGGAGATATTTACGAAGTAAATTTTTGTCAGGAATTTTATTGTGAAGGTCATAAAATTGACGTTTTAAGAACCTATAATCGACTCAATGAAATCTCCAAACCTCCTTTTGCTTCTTATGTAAAGATTTTTGATAAGTATTTGTTTTGCGCAAGTCCAGAGCGATTTCTAAAAAAAATGACCAATAAAGTGATTTCTCAACCCATCAAGGGTACGGCAGCTAGATCTCCAATTTTTGAAGAGGATGAACTGCTAAAACGACATCTAAAGAATGATGAAAAGGAGCGTTCGGAAAATATTATGATAGTGGACCTAGTAAGAAATGACCTTTCAAAAAATGCATTAAGAGGCAGTGTGGCAGTAGAAGAGCTTTGTAGTGTATATTCTTTTGATCAAGTACATCAAATGATTTCAACGGTGACGTGCGAAGTTGATAGTCAGGAGAACCCCGTAGATATCATCAAAAATAATTTTCCCATGGGAAGCATGACAGGAGCTCCCAAAGTTTCTGCCATGACTATCATCGAAGAATTGGAATCCTTTAAAAGGGGACTGTACAGCGGTGCGGTGGGCTATTTTACCCCGGAAGGTGATTTTGACTTTAATGTGGTTATTAGAAGTATCCTATACAATAGTTCAAAGAAATATCTTTCGTATGCAGTGGGTGGGGCCATTACAGCAAAATCTGTTCCTGAAAAGGAATATTTGGAATGCCTTCTTAAGGCCAAGGCGATGAGACAGGTCTTGGAGGAATAATAGGGTTAAGTGAAAGGACTTAATTAGTTAACTTTGCCCCATGCTCAAGGATTTCAAATCGCATATATCCCATAATTTCCCAGAACTGTTAAAGCACAAATTTTTATTGGCCTGCAGTGGAGGTTTGGATAGCGTTTTGCTTTCTTATTTATGTAATCAATGTGGTATGGATTTTATCTTGGCACATTGTAATTTTAGGTTACGAGGGGATGCTAGTGATGGAGATGAATCCTTTGTTAAATCATTGGCCAAATCCTTAGATAAGCCTGTCTTGGTAGCTCATTTTGATACCATGGGATATGTAAATAATAAGAATGTTTCTGTACAGATGGCGGCACGGGATTTGAGATATTCTTGGTTTAAGAATCAATTGGAAGAACATCATATTAATTTTTTGGTGACGGCTCATCATGCTGATGATAATCTGGAAACGTTTTTAATTAATCTTTCCCGAGGAACCGGGATAGAGGGTTTAACGGGAATTCCTGCAAATTTCGGAAATATCCGCAGGCCTTTACTTAAATATTCCCGAGTAGAAATTTCGAAATATGCCCTGGAGAAAAATTTAGAATGGCGAGAAGATGAAAGTAATAGGGATACTAAATATTTACGTAATAAAATCCGCTTGGAAATTGTTCCCAAATTAAAGGAGTTGCATCCAACTTTTTTAGAGAATTTTAAAAGAACACAGAAATTCCTAAGCCAAACACAAGATATTTCTGAAAATGAAATAAAAAAGATTAAGGACGGTTTGTTCATAAAGGAAAATGGATATATAAAAATAGGCATCGCCGAATTGGAAGAATTGGAACCGTTGGATGCTTACTTATATACAATCTTCCAAGCATATGGATTTACGGAATGGGACAATGTTCGCGATTTATTACATGGCATGAGTGGTAAAAGTCTTCATTCCAATAAATACACCTTACTTAAGAACAGGGACAATCTCATTTTGGCAAAGAATAAAGCGAAAGTAGAGGTTGAATTTCAAATTGAAGAAGGTCAAGAAAAAGTTACGACACCTTTAAATTTAGAATTAAGGCAGGTATCCGAAAGAAAGGATAACACTCCGAATATAATTTATATCGATAAAAATGCGTTAAAGTTTCCGTTAACCGTAAGGAAATGGAAGCAAGGCGACTATTTTTATCCATTAGGATTAAATGGAAAAAAGAAATTGTCCAAATTTTTCAAGGATGAAAAAATGGACTTTTTTTCCAAAAGGGAACAATGGTTATTATGCTCCGATAATGAAATTGTCTGGGTTATTGGTAGACGGGCGGACGAGCGATTTAAAGTTCAGAATAAAACAAAAAAAATACTAAGAGTAGCAATTTTATGAGACATATAATAATAGGGTTTTTTCTTCTTGCGATTCAGTTTTTGAGCTTTTCCCAAGATGATGAGAATCCAGTACTATGGAGCCACGAGGTAAATAAGATTTCGGACACGGAATATGAGTTAATAATCAAAGGAGATATCTATGAGGGATGGCATGTATACTCACAATTTACTGATGAAGGTGGTGCATTGCCTAGTGAGTTTACGTTCAGTAAAGTAGGTGAAGAATTTGAATTGGTTGGTGGTACTGAGGAGAGCAAAACCGTAAAGGAATACAGCGATATTTTTGAGGTAGAGGAAACCTTTTTTAAGGAAGAAGCCATCTTTACACAGCGAATAAAACTTTTGAACCCAAGTACAAAACAAGTCAAGGTTAATTTATTTTATCAGGTTTGCAAAGAAGTTTGTATTCCAGCTGATGTAGATTTTGTTTTCTCTTTAGACGGTTCGGAAGCCGTTGTAGATGAGATTGTACTGGATGAGAAAAGTAAACTACTGACCTCAAACCTTAAGCTAGATCTTAAGAACAAGGCATTGCTTAGCCAAGGGCAAGAAAACATTGGTTCAGGTTCCAATTTATGGGTGATTTTTGCCCTAGGATTCCTCGGGGGGCTTATAGCTTTGTTAACCCCTTGTGTGTTTCCTATGATTCCGCTAACGGTTTCTTTTTTTACTAAGCATTCAAAGAAAAAATCGAAAGGGATAGCCAATGCGCTATTATATGGTTTTTTTATCGTCCTTATTTATTTTCTGTTGAGCGTGCCTTTCCACTTATTTGATTCTGTAGATTCTCAAATATTAAATACCATCGCAACGAACGTTTGGCTAAACATTATATTTTTTGCCATTTTCATGTTCTTTGCGTTTTCATTTTTCGGTTACTATGAACTTACCTTACCGAGTTCCTGGGCCAATAAAATGGATGCGGCCTCCTCTAAAATAGGAGGGGTGTTAGGTGTATTCTTTATGGCGATTACCTTGGCCATTGTATCGTTCTCATGTACCGGACCCATATTGGGAGGGCTACTAGGGGGAACCACTTTAGCGGAGGGCGATGTGGCGATGAACCTTACCGCAGGGATGACAGGTTTCGGGGTTGCCTTGGCTTTTCCATTTGCACTTTTTGCTTTGTTCCCTGCTTGGTTAAATTCCTTACCAAAATCTGGAGGTTGGATGACAACGGTGAAAGTGGTTCTCGGATTTTTGGAAATTGCACTTGCATTGAAATTTTTGTCCAATGCAGATTTGGTGGGACATTGGGGAATACTAAAAAGAGAGGTGTTCTTGGGTATATGGATTCTTATAGGACTTTTGATGACCTTATATTTATTCGGAGTATTCAGATTTCCACACGATGGTCCAAAAGCTAAATTATCAAAGGGTAGAATTATTGTAGGGGCCGTCAGTGCTATTTTCAGTCTATACTTAGTACTGGGATTGGCTAACGTGACTAGTTTGAAATTGTTGAGCGGTTTTCCACCACCGGATTTTTATAGCATTTTCGAAAAGGAATCGGATTGTCCTCTAGGTATCGATTGCTTTAAGGATTTTGATACAGGTTTGGCGTATGCCAAAGAAAACAATAAACCCATTTTGTTGGATTTTACGGGTTGGGCATGTGTAAATTGTAGAAAAATGGAGGAAAATGTGTGGAGTGAACCCGATGTCTATGAAATCCTCAACAATGATTATGTCCTAATCTCATTATACGTTGATGATAGAAAGGAACTTCCAGAGGAAGAACAGTTTAATTTTCAGTATGATTCTGGTAGAATTAAACGCATTGGAAATATAGCGCAGAAATGGGGTACATTCCAGGATGTCAACTTTAATGCGGTATCCCAACCTTTTTACGTACTCCTTTCACCTGATTTGGAGGTGTTGAATACATCGATACAAAACACGGACGCAAATTCTTATAAAGTTTGGTTGGAAGAGGGGTTAAGGGCTTTTGAAAAAAAAGTGATTTCAAGTAACCCATAAGAATCTAAATCACTCTTTTTTTCCTTAGGGATTTTAAACCTAAATTAGAAGGGTTAATTTGAACTATACAATGAAGTTTTTAAAGAAGCTGGGGCTATTTCTGCTTGTCCTAATTCTCCTATTGATTATTTCAGGGTTTATTTTTGTCCGGTTACACAAACCTGATTACTCCGGTGAGAAGGTAATGGCCGGTCTAGAAAATCAGGTAGAGGTATATTTCGACAATTATGGGGTTCCCCATATTTATGGGAAGTCAGAAACAGATGCCTTTAAGGCATTAGGTTACGTACATGCCCAAGATAGGCTATGGCAAATGGAATTGCTCCGGAGAATTGGCAGCGGAGGTTTATCCGAAGTGTTTGGGGAAGATTTAATAGGTACAGATAAGTTTTTTATTTCCTTGGGAATAGATGAGGCTTCAAAATTGACTGTTTCAAACTTGAATAAGAATAGTGAGGCGGTTACTATCATTAATGCCTACTTGGAAGGTCTTAATCAATTTGTTGAAGAAGGACCTACTCCCGTAGAATTTTATCTTACAGGTATAGAGAAAACAAAGTTCACTGTAAAGGATGTTTATAATATAATGGGGTATATGGCCTTTAGTTTTGCGATGGGTCATAAAACGGACCCCTTGTTGAGCAATATTGAGATCAAGCTTGGTCCCGAGTATTTGGAAGATTTGGAAATACACTCCAACCCGAATACGGTATGGATTAAAAACCATAGGCATGGTGAAGGGAATGCTATTGGTAATTCAGTAACCGCTATGGTCACTGAATCTCTAAACAAACTTAAACTACCTTTATTCGAAGGTAGCAACAGCTGGGTGTTGGCTCCCCAAAAGACAAAGAATGGTCAAGTTATATTCGCCAATGACCCCCATATTGGTTTTGCGCAACCATCGGTTTGGTATGAGGCCCATATAGAAACACCTACGTATTCAAAATACGGTTATCATATTGCTGGTATTCCATTTCCCGTACTGGGTCATAATAGGGAGATTGCCTACGGTATGACGATGTTCGAGAATGACGATGTGGATTTCTATTACGAAGAAAATAATCCTGCAAACGACGACCAATATAAACTAGCCGGGAATTGGGTAGATTATGTTATTATTACAAAAAAGATAAAGGTAAAAGATGCCAAGGATGTTGATTTCACTTTCAAACAGTCCGTCCATGGACCAATCCTAAACGGAATTGCCGATCAAATTCAAAATGAGACGCCAATAGCGATGTCCTGGATTTATACCCAAGAGAAAAATACGGTGGTCGATGCCTTTTACGAAATAAGCCATGCCACAAAGCTTTCCGAGTTTACATCGGCCTTGCCAAAAATCCATGCACCCGGACTAAATATTATGTATGGCGATGCCAAGGGCAATATCGGCTGGTTTGCCACGGCCAAATTATGGGATATTCCGGATAGCGTCAATACCAAATTGGTCTATGGTTTTGAACGAAGACCTAGTTTACAAAAAGATTTTTTGCCTTTTGAAAAAAATCCACAAGCAGTTAACCCTCCATGGAATTATGTCTATTCGGCAAACAATCAACCGGATTCCATTGCTGGTTTGTTATATCCAGGATATTACTTACCCGAGAACAGGGCGAAGAGAATTGTAAGTCTTTTGGACCCCAAAAATGATTGGGATAAAGAGGATGTTGCCGAAATGATTTTGGATGTCAATTCCCCTGTGCATTTGGAGGTGTTGCATAGTTTATTGTTGTTGATAGGTGAAGCTGACTTATCGGCGGTTGAGAAAGAGGTTTTGGATGAATTGAGTTCATGGGATGGAACCTATTCCCTTGAGAATGTAGATGGAACTATCTATACTCGTTTGATCTATTACTTTTTGGTCAATACTTTTCAGGATGAGCTTGGGAAGGAAATGTTCAATCAATTGTTGTCCACACATCTAATTAAAAGGACAATAGCACCAATGATATCAAATGAAAATTCAATTTGGTGGGATAATGTAAATACGGAACGTATTCAGGAAAATAGGAAAACTATCCTGATAGAATCCTTTAAAGATGCTCTAGCTTCACTGGAAGCAGATTTTGGTACTAAAATAGACGATTGGAAATGGCAAAAGGTGCATACCTTGGAACATGGACACCCCATTGGACAAGTAGCAGCACTTCGGTCATTTTTTAATGTGGGTCCATTTCCGGTTGATGGTACTAGGGAGGTTATTAATAATATGGCGTTTCCTTATGATAGTACAGGATTTTATAAGGTTAGTTCTGGCCCTTCTACACGTAGAATTATCGACTTTTCGGATATTGAGAACAGTAGTAGTATTCTGCCTACAGGACAATCCGGTAACCCGTTTAGTCCCCATTACAAGGACCAGGCGGAAATGTATATAAATGGGAAATTTAGAAAGATGATGATGAATGAGGAGGAGATTAAAAATAAAGCAGCATCAGTTCTCATTTTCCAGAATTGATAATTGAAGGAAAAAAAATGAAGTAGATGTATTAGTTTTTGATCATATTTTAGTGATTTATTAAAATTCAAAAAGAAGCCGAATTAATTTAGCACACCTCAAAGGTTTTTTGTTATTTTTAGCTAATAGCTAACTCAATGAAAAATACCAACCGCGCTTTCTTTTCTTTAATATTCCTATTTTTTTTAAATATATGTATTGGCCAAAATGCTAAAATTGAACCCGAATACTTTAATTGGTTCGATAAGGAAGTCCAGCGAAAAAATACGTCACTCTACAATGGGGTCGAATATATAGAGCTTTATAGAACCATTAATGATAAGCACAAATTTTTTGGTAATAGTGACTTTCAAATGGGGTCTTTGGTATATGACGGTCAATTTTTTGATCAAGTCCCATTAAAATATGATTTAGATGCTGATAATCTACTTCTCAGCGTGGGTTATAACTATCCCTATCCTATCCTAATTCTAATTAAATCTAAAATTCAATCCTTTAATTTACAGGATGCTGATTTTGTTCAGGTTCCCGAAGATACCGAAGCATTGGGCGCAACCGGATTTTATCAAGTTCTTTTTAAGGAAAAGGCGATTACGCTATTAAAAAAGAATACAAAAAAGAGATTTAAACGGATAAGGGGAAATACGCTTTATTACGAATTTATCCCTGAGGATAGTTACGCCCTAAATTATGAAGGGGAGTTTTATGAAATTTCAAATAAAAAAGATGTCCTTCGTATTTGGCCGGAACAGAAAGCATTCATTAATGAAAATTTTAATTCTTCCTTGCGAAAAATAAATGAAGATACTTTTTGGACCAGTTTCTTTTCCAAGCTAGCCGACGTAATTAACACTGAAAATAAAGGATAATAATGATAAGGAGAATAATATACATTTTTGTCCTGCTGTCTTGTGTGGCAAACTTTGGTCAGGAGAATGAACCAAAATATAGTTTTCAATTTACCGACCAGAGTATTACTACGGTTTTAAACATCATTGAACAAAAAGCGGAGGTCAGGTTTTATTATGACGAAGCTTGGTTTTCTGGACAAAATTTTTCAGGAGCATTTACCGAGGCAACATTAACAGAAATACTTGAGGGTATTTTTGAGGAAACCACCTTAAACTTCTTTAAATACGATAATACTAAAATTATCCTAACTCAGAACAGTATTATTTATAAAGACCTGCCAGAAGGTTTTTTTGGTAAGGAGGTTGATACTGTCCAAATAGCTTCAAATAATATCCGGGTAACCAGTAGCCCCGTATTTTCAAATATCGAAGCGAATAAAAGTAGCGAAATTTCGAGGACCGTTAGGATTGGAAAAGAGAATCTCGCGGATTCTAGATCAAGCTTTAAAATAAGCGGTTATGCAACTACAAAAGATCAAAATCAACCTATTTCAAACTTATCTATCATTTTAAACAATAGGAATTCGGGAGCTGTTACCGATGATAATGGCTATTTTGAATTGGAAGTTCCTGCAGGAACAAGTATAATTAAAACAAGCTCTTTGGGTATTGAGCCTACAACGACCAGAGTAATTGTTTATAATGATGGAAACCTAAATTTTCAGTTGGCTGAAAGTGTAGAGTTTTTAGATGAGGTTACCGTCGAGGCGAATGCGGCAAAAAATGTTGAGGAAGCTATATCGGGTAGTACGGAGTTGGTCGTCGAGGAAACCAAAAACATTCCTCTGGTCTTAGGAGAAAGGGATGTTTTAAAAGTTGCAACCACACTTCCCGGAATTTCAACCGCAGGCGAGGGAGCCGCCGGGTTTAATGTGCGTGGCGGTAGTACGGACCAAAACCTAATACTCTTGGATAATGCCGTAATTTATAATCCCTCTCACTTCTTTGGCATTTTTCAGGCTATAAATCCATTTACGACCAAAGATCTTAAAGTATTAAAGGGAGGTATTCCTGCTGAATATGGGGGTAGACTTTCCTCGGTATTTGATATTACCTCCAAGGATGCCAACACGGAAAAAATAGCGGGCGAAGCCGCTATAGGACCGGTCACCAGTAATTTGGCATTGGAAATTCCGGTTGTTAAAGGAAAATCCGGACTTATGTTAGGGGGAAGGGGAACTTATTCGGGTTGGATATTAAGGTCATTAAAAGATGAATCCCTTAACAATAGTAAAGCTTCCTTTTATGATGCCATTGCAAAATATACGCACACCATAAATGAAAAAAATACGGTCAGGGCTATGGGATATTATAGTGATGATGCGTTTAGTATAACTTCTGATTCCGTCTATGGATACAACAACAGACTACTGTCCTTCCAATGGGACCATCAATTTAATGATAAGAATGCCGGTAGCTTAATTGTTGCGAATAGTAATTATAAATTCAACATCGGCTATGAAGGAAACTCGGACAACAATTTTGACCTGGGATTTGTAGTGGATGAGACCGAAGCTAAGTTTAAATTCACCTATCTACATAGTAAAGCCCATAAATTTGACTATGGCCTTTCCACGAAACTCTACAATGTTCAACCTGGTTATTTAGAGCCTAACGGAGATAATTCCATCGTGGTTCCCCAAACGATAGCAAAGGAAAAGGCCTTGGAAGGCGCTATTTATTTGTCGGATAATTTTGAGGTGACGACCAACTTTTAATAGATGTCGGACTTCGATATTCCATATTTGCTACGCTGGGGGAAACAGAAGCAAGGGTGTACGAGGAAGGGGTGCCAAAGAACGAGGAGACTTTGGTTGAAACCGTGTCCTATGATAATAACGAGTTTGTAGAAACCTACGGTGGGCCAGAAATTCGTTTTTCCGCAAGATATTTTCTCGGTGAAGATTTTTCCGTTAAGGCTAGTTACAACAGTACCTATCAATACATCCATAGGTTATCGAATACAACTACCATAAGTCCTATAGATACTTGGAAACTATCGGATAACAATATAAAACCCCAGCGAGGAAGACAAGTAGGGCTTGGATTCTACAAAAACTTGGATGCCAATATTTATGAAATAAGCTTGGAAGGGTATTATAAGGAAGCGGATAATCTGTTGGATTTTAAGGTCGGGTCAGAACTACTGCTGAACGAAACCATAGAGACAGAAACTTTACAAGGAGATGGCAAGGCTTACGGAATTGAATTCTTGATTCGCAAAAATTCGGGGAGATTAAATGGTTGGTTGGGGTATACCTACGCTCGTTCCTTCTTAAAATTGGATAGTCAATATGCTGAGGAACGTGTAAACAACGGAGAATTTTTCCCTACCAATTATGATAAACCACATGATTTTAGTGCGGTCCTAAATTATAAATTTACGAAAAGGTTTAGTGCTTCTGCCAATTTAAGTTATCAGACGGGACGCCCAGTAACCTATCCCGTGGCCCGTTACAATTTTAATAATTCTGAATACGTGGTCTATAGTAATCGAAATGAATTTCGTATACCGGATTATTATAGGTTGGACCTTGGTTTTAACATAGAAGGAAATCATAAGCTAAAAAAATTGGCCCATAGTTTTTGGAATATTTCTGTGTACAACGTTTTGGGGAGAAACAATCCCTATTCCGTATTTTTTGTGACCGAAAATGGAGACTTAAAGGCGTACCAAAGTTCAATTTTCTCCATTCCGGTACCCACGATTACGTATAATTTTAAGTTTTAATAATGAATGGGTATGACCAAATTATTACGACTTGGCTTTCTGTGGATTTGCTTGCTAATCTTTGTGATTTCTTGCATAGAACCCTTTGAACCACAAATAATAAATTTTAAAAGTGCATTGGTAGTAGAAGCAACCATAACGGACGAGAATAAGGAACAGGAGATTTTCATCACTAGGACCTTCCCTTTGGATACCACCGGTGTTTATGGAGAGAGCGGTGCCAAGGTACAGGTTCTGGATTCCAACGGGGGTGCCTATGATTTCAGTGATCAGGGGCAGGGAAGATATGTGTCTAATATGTCCTTTGCGGCACAGTCGGGTATAGGGTATAGGCTTAATATTGTTACTACAGAAGGGGTAACATATACATCCACGGAGGAAATTGCTCCAAACCCTACGCAAATTGATAGTGTTTATGCGGTAAGGGATTTTAAGGATGATGGTGCTGAGGAAGGTATGTTCATTTATTTGGACTCTTTTGATGCAACAGGTGAGAACAAATACTATAGGTACGAATATGAAGAGACCTACAAGATTATAGCTCCATTTTGGACAAATAAGGAACTCTATTTAATACCTCCGGACAATCTTGTGGATGTGAGAATAAGGTCACAAGAAGAACAGGTTTGTTTTAAGACAAACCGTTCTGCAGATATTTTACAGGCCAAGACGGATGATTTCAACGAAGTAAGAATAACCCAATTTCCAGTTAGGTTTATTAATAGGAACGATTTCAGTATTTCCCACAGATACAGCATTTTGGTAAAACAATGGATACAAACTAGGGAGGCCTATGTTTATTATAATACGTTGAACGAACTAAGTGGCAGTGAATCCGTTTTTTCTCAGATACAGACAGGTTTTTTGGAGGGGAATATAACATCTACTGATAAAAACGAGAACGTTGTGGGGTATTTTGGTGTGAGTTCTTATGACGAAAAACGAATTTTCTTTGATTATGTGGATTTTTTTAGAGGTGAGGATAGGCCTCAGTATATCGTGGAATGTCCTTTTCTATCGAATATAAACGCTTTAATCACTGACATAGAAAGGCATGCCACAACCTATTGGGATGACAATAACGGACAGTACGGTAATTTTTCGAAGCCGTCCCCCTATATAGTGGTTCCTGTAGAATGCGGGGATTGCACTGTACTGGGTAGTAACGAGGTCCCTGAATTTTGGGAAGAATAGATTGATTTAAAAAGAATGAAAGGTTCTATAACAATTTCTGATAAAAGCTTGATGGCCATCGCCATAGGTCTCTGTATGCAGAATTGTGTGGAACCTTTGGAACTGCAACATGAGGAATCGGGATTTGAGAGTATGTTGGTGGTACAGGCAACTATTACGGACGAAAACAAGTTACAGGAAGTGCGTCTTTCAAGGACCTTTCCTTTGGATACCACCGGTATTTATGGGGAGGGCGGAGCTATGGTGCAGGTAACGGATTCCGATGGGGGTATGTATGATTTTACATACCAGGGAGAAGGCAGGTATGTTTCCAGCGCTTCGTTTGCGGCAAGGACAGGAATCGGTTATCGACTGAATTTTATAACCTCGGATGGCAAGGAATATATTTCCGAGGAGGAGATTGCCCCCGCCCCTACCCAAATCGATAGCCTTTATACGGAGCGTGACTTTAGGGACGGGGATTTGGATGAGGGCATATTTATTTATGCCGATAGCTTTGACCCTACAGGCCAGAACAAATTTTTTAGGTACGAGTATGAGGAAACCTATAAAATAATTGCACCCTATTGGAACGCCGTGGACCTTTATATAAGGATGCCTTTACCGGATTTAGTAGTTGCTTTTAAGCTTAAGGAACAAGAGGAAAGGGTCTGCTTCGGGTTTGAAAAGTCATCCGAAATCATTCAGCAAAATAGCGGTAATTTTAGCAACAATCGAATTACCAAGTTTCCGGTACGTTTTATCAACAAAGATAATTTCATTATTTCCCATAGGTACAGCATATTGGTAAAGCAACATGTACAGTCACAGGAGGCCTATGCCTATTATAAGGCTCTAGAGGAACTTTTTGCCTCCAATGGAGTATTATCACAAATACAGACCGGGTTTCTCGAAGGTAGCATAACAGCACTAGATAATCCGGAGGAGCAGGTCATCGGTTTTTTTGAGGTGAGCAGCGTCTCGGAAAAAAGATTGTTTTTTGATTATGTAGATTATTTTCCGGATTTGGAATTACCGAAATATATCAGCGAATGCACCTTTTATCCAATTCCTATTGATAATTATGAATTTCTGAATTTTACAATTGAAAATGGCTATAAATTTTATGAGTTTGGTGAGGGTGCAGACCTTGAAAACCCTGAAGAATTAGGTGAAGCAGCACCATTTGTTATGGTTACCCCAGCCTGTGGAGATTGTACAAAATTGGGCAGCAATATAGCTCCTGATTTTTGGATAGAACAGTAAAAAAGTATGAAGGAAATTTTAAAAAATATAAATAACTTGATGAGAAAAAGACATAGTAAGGTTGTTTTAATCTTTTTGCTTAACATGGCCATTATGTTAACCTTCCAGTCTTGCATAGATGCCTTTGATTTTGAGAGCACCGAATTTAAAAGTGCCTTGGTCGTAGAGGGAACCATTACAGATCAAGAGGAAGTTCAGAAAATTAGGGTGTCCCGCACCTTTCCGCTGGATACTGTATTAATGTCTGGGGTCAGTGGTGCCAATGTATCTGTTTTGGATAGTGATGGGAGCGTTTATTCATTTTCAGAGGCATCTGATGGCGAATATCGGTCAAATGAAGCCTTTTCGGTGGTGCCCGGCAGAACATACACTTTAAGTATCCTTACACAAGATGGAAAGGAATACCGATCGGATGAAACTAATGTACCCACCCAAACAACAATAGATAATTTATATGCCGAGCGCGATTTTAATGACGTGGCGGAAAATGAAGGTATGTTTATTTATGTAGACAGCTATGATCCCACGGGACAATCTAATTACTATAGGTACGAATACGAGGAAACCTATAAAATAATTGCACCGTTTTGGAGTGGCTTGGATGCCTATATTGTTTCTCCACTACCGGAACCTGAAGTGGGAACACGTCCAAAGGAGCAAGAGGAGCAAATTTGTTATCAAACCGTACCCTCGAATACTATAATTCAACAAAGTACAACGGAATTTGGTGAAGACCGTATTAGTAAATTCCCCGTTCGTTTTATAAATAGGGACAATTATATCCTTTCCCATAGATATAGCATTTTGGTGAGACAATATGTACAATCGAGGGCCGCCTTCACCTATTATGAAACCTTGGAATCCATGGCTGGTTCCGAAAATTTCTTTTCTCAGTTACAAACCGGTTTTTTGGAAGGTAACATTCGAAGCTTATCCGAACCTAATGAAGATGTTATTGGTTTTTTTCAAGTCAGTACGGTTTCGGAGAAAAGAATTTTTTTCGATTATAATGATTTTTTCCCCAATGAAAATTTACCGGATTATCCAATAAGTTGTGATTTGGTTTCTCCTCCAATTATTACGGAAACGGGAGCATCACCTTTACTGATTGCCATTGAATTGGAACTCTTGAAATATGTTGAAGATTATGACCAAGAAACCAATCCTTTGAATTTTAGTGAGTACGGCCCTTTTTTAATGGTACCTACACCTTGTGGCGATTGTACTGTATACGGCAGTAATGTTGTTCCAGAATTTTGGATTGAATAAAAAATAGAAAGATGAGAAAAATTAGGTTTATTTTTTTTGGGGTACTATATATCAGTATGCTAAGCATAACAGCCCAAGGTACTTCTACCAATACCTTTATCAACGAAACTAAAGTACCTTACCAAGAGCAAGTGTACTTAAAAACAAATACGAGTTTAGGCTTCGTTGGCGAATACCTTTATTACACCCTATATAACCTTAAGGCAAAAACCGGACAATTGAGTGGTGTAAGTAAAATTGCCTATTTAAAATTGGTAAACGAAAATGGCAACATCGTACTTAACCATAAAATTAAATTGAATAAAGGGATAGGGGATAGTAACTTTTTTATTCCATCCAACATCCCATCCGGGAATTATAAGTTGGTTGCCTATACACAATGGATGTTAAATAATGGTAAAGGTTATTTTTTCAGTCAGGACCTTACCATAATAAATCCATACACCAGTGACCAAGCGGTTTTTAGGCAAGCCAAGTTATTGGAGAACCATGATGAATATAAGGGAAAAGGAAAAGCAGTTACATATGGGAGTATACCATTAGAAATGCAATTGGATAAGAATACCTATGGAATAAGGGATTCCATTCATTTAGAACTTATTTCGAAGGGCTATCAGGAAGGTCTAGGAAACTATGTAATTTCAGTGAGAAGGGTTAATGAGTTGAAAGCCCCGGAAAACCTTTCTGTTATGGATTATCAAACGGTGTATCCATCAGAACAGATTGTTCAAGAATTAATTCTTCCAGAACTTAGAGGTGAACTGATCAGTGGCAAGGTCTCAAAAACAGAAGATGCAGGTGATAAAAAGGAAGTTTTACTTGCAGCTTCGTTCCCGGGCGAGGATTATCTTCTGAAAATTGTAAATACCGATGATAATGGCGAGTTTTTTGTTAATGTGGATAAAGACTATACAGCACAGGATATTTACTTGCAACCTTTAGGAGGAGGTGAAAGTAAATATGATATAGTATTTTATCCAGAAAAATCATTAGACTTTTCCCAACTTAATTATCACTCATTTAAATTGGATAAGGAAATGGAGCCGGTTATTAAAGAACGTAGTATTCATAATCAAATTGAAAATGCCTATTACAGTAGTAAACCGGACACTATATTATTGGGAAATGGGAATGCAAGGTTTTATGGTCCCGATGTAAAGAAATATGTTTTGGATGAATACACCCGATTTTCAACAGTAAAAGAAACTTTTGTGGAAATTGTTGAGCATGTGTGGTTACAGGCCGATAAAAATGGTGAAATGCAGTTTCACGTTAGACCGGAAGATCCCTATGTTGATTCTGGTCAGTTACCTTTAGTCATCGTAGATGGGATTTTGGTTTTAGATCATGGCCGACTCTTAAATTTGCCATCCAATAGGATAAACACGATAAGCATTTCCAGAAACAATCATTTTTATGGTACCAAAACATTTCAAGGCGTAGTAGATATTACAACATTTAAAAACGACTATTTCGAAAACTACTATACGGATAATCTGTTCTCGCAAGAACTTTTTAAACCCAATGAGAGTAAGAATTACTATCGTCAATCCTATCAGGGTGCTGCCAGGGAAAAATATGATCGCCTACCGGATTTTAGATATCAATTACTTTGGCTACCTAAGTATCAAATAACCCAGAAAGTACAGGAAATAGATTTTTACAGCTCGGATATCAAGGGGGAATTCGAGGTGGTCGTAGAAGGGTTTACACTTTCTGGTAAACCTGTTCTTCTTACAAGTCGATTCACTATAGAATAAATGGAAAAATAAACTTTGGTCGAAAAATATTACATTTAGCCCAAAGGAAAATCAAATGCTTACAAAAGTTTACGGGAGCGCCGTCTTTGGCGTGGAGGCAACTACGATAACCGTTGAGGTTAATATTGATAAAGGAATTGGTTATCATTTGGTAGGTCTTCCCGATAACGCAATTAAAGAAAGTAATTACCGAATAGCCGCTGCATTACAAAATAACGGGTATAAAATTCCAGGAAAGAAAATTACGATTAATATGGCCCCGGCCGATTTAAGAAAGGAGGGTTCTGCGTACGATTTGACTTTGGCATTGGGGATTTTAGCGGCGTCCAACCAAATACAATCAGAGGATATTGAGAAGTACATCATTATGGGGGAACTTTCCTTGGATGGAAGTTTACAGCCCATAAAGGGTGCTTTGCCCATCGCCATTAAAGCTAAGGAAGAAGGTTTTACAGGGTTTATATTACCGAATGATAACGCTAGGGAAGCGGCTATTGTAAGCGATCTGAAAGTTTATGGTGTGGATAACATCAAACAGGTATTGGAGTTTTTTGACCAGGGAACACCTTTAGAGCAAACCATCATAGATACCCGTGCCGAATTTTATAAAAGCCTTGACTTTCCAGAATTTGATTTTTCCGATGTTAAAGGTCAGGAGAGCATTAAACGCTGTATGGAAATCGCTGCAGCCGGGGGACATAACATAATTCTTATTGGTCCGCCAGGTGCCGGAAAAACGATGTTGGCCAAGAGGTTGCCCTCTATTTTACCACCAATGACCTTACATGAAGCCTTGGAAACTACTAAAATTCATAGTGTTGTAGGGAAAATAAAAAATATGGGACTAATGAGTCAAAGACCTTTTAGAAGTCCTCACCATACGATTTCCGATGTAGCCTTAGTTGGTGGAGGAGCATACCCGCAACCAGGTGAAATATCCCTTTCCCATAATGGAGTACTGTTTTTGGATGAATTACCAGAGTTCAAGAGAGGTGTTTTGGAAGTTATGCGTCAGCCCTTGGAGGACCGGGAGGTGACTATCTCAAGAGCACGCTTTACGGTTACCTATCCCAGTAGTTTTATGCTGGTAGCCAGTATGAACCCTAGTCCGGGTGGTTACTTTAATGATCCGGATGCCCCGGTTACCTCTTCTCCTGCAGAAATGCAACGTTATCTAAGCAAGATTTCCGGACCACTGTTAGACCGAATTGACATTCATATTGAAGTAACACCGGTACCCTTTGAGAAACTCTCCGAAGATAGAAAAGGAGAGAGCAGTGTGGACATCCGCAAACGGGTAACTGCAGCAAGGGAAAAACAGACCAAGCGTTTTGAGGATTTGGAAAATGTGCATTACAATGCACAAATGAATACCAAACAAATACGGGAATATTGTAAGCTGGACGAAAAATCTAAATCTCTACTTAAAAATGCGATGGAGCGATTAAACCTTTCAGCTCGTGCTTATGATCGAATCTTAAAAGTTGCGCGGACCATATCAGATTTGGATAACTCGCAGGAAGTAAATGGAAACCATATCAGCGAAGCGATTCAATATCGGAGTTTGGATAGGGAGGGTTGGTTGGGATAGTCTTATATCAAATTAATAGATTTGTTGTAACTAATTGTAATTTAATGTTTTAAATATAGACGCATAGATAAGTTTTATCTACTTAGAAATTATAAATCATTATGATTCTGGAATAAATAATTTTATTTTAGCAAGGATTATTTGAATTCTTCATTTACCTTTTCAATCATTGAAGTTCTCTTAAACCTAATAGGGCGTTTAATTTTAGACTTAATATTGCGAATTCTTTTCATAGGATGATTTTTTATAATGTAATGACTTAATCTTGGGGAAATTTTATGTATATAAAGTAAGAACACTTCGATTTTTCCAATTAAAATTCTCGATTTTCGCTTGCTTAACCCTTTAATGATTTTATCAGCACATTGCCCCGGAGTCATACCCATTTGATGGGACGTTTCTACTCTACCATGTGGTATACCATCACCGCATAGACCTTTTGCCGTTATCTTAGTATTTATAAAGCCAGGAATAATAAAGCTTATATGTATTTTACATCTTATATTTTCAGCTCTTAATGATTCAAAAAAACCATGTAGGGCATGTTTTGATGCCGCATAGGCTGACCTTCCAGGGAGACCCATAACACCTGCAAAGCTTGATACTACTGCGAACGAACCAAAACCTTGTTTTAAATAAATAGGCATTACTGCTTTTGTAAGAGATATGGTTCCAAAATAATTTGTTTCCATAATAGTTCTATCAATTTTCATTTCGTTTTCAATCACCAATCCTTTCTGTGAAATTCCTGCATTATGAATTACTAGATCAAGTTTGTCAAGCTGCTGTATTTTTGCCATCGCCTTTTTAATTGAATTAGTATTCGTTATGTCAAGTGGAATAATGATGATATTTTTTGGATTGCTACTCTTTTTCTTCAGTTTAACTAATTTTTCTTTTCGTCTAGCTGAAGCAATTACTATTGTACCTAGGTTGTTTAATTGGGTAACTAGGGAAGCTCCTATTCCGGAGGATGCGCCCGTGACCCAAACTATTTTGTTTTTTAAGTCTTTTTCGTTCATTAGTTTGTTATTAAGAAGTTTAATTGTTCCCTCATCAATCGACTTGTCATTAATTTGAAATACATTAATGTGCAAACCTGCAGATGATATTCACTAATCTAATTTGATTGCTATTTAACAATGTCCTAGATTATCCAGATTACAAGAATTAGGACATATTTTCCCAATAAATAGCGACTTATAAATTGACTAAGCTCGTGGAGAGGTCTCTTATTAACTTGGAGCGAAATACTATTTAGAAATCAGCGTTTTATTTTGACTAGTAACTAGAGTTTGATAAAGATTTTTTTCGAATGATATGACAGACTATTAGGGATAGAAAGGTCACTCTTTAAAAGCTCGTTTTTTAGTAAGCTATCCCATTAGTTTTATGCTTGTGGCCCGTATGAATCGTAGTCCGTGTGGTTACTTTAATGATCCGGATGCCCCGGTTACCTCTTCTCCTGCAGAAATGCAACGCTATCTAAGCAAGGTCTCCGGACCACTGTTAGATCGAATTGACATTCATATTGAAGTAACACCGGTACCCTTTGAGAAACTCTCCGAAGATAGAAAAGGGGAGAGCAGTGTGGACATCCGCAAACGGGTAACTGCAGCAGGGGAAAAACAGACCAAGCGTTTTGAGGATTTGGAAAATGTGCATTACAATGCACAAATGAATACCAAACAGATCCGGAAGTTTTGTAGGCTAGACGAAACCTCGAAAGCCTTACTTAAAAATGCTATGGAGCACTTGAATCTTTCCGCCGGGGCCTATGACAGAATTTTAAAAGTCGCCCGTACCATTGCCGATTTAGCTAATGAAAAGGATTTGAACGGGAATCATATTTCGGAAGCGATACAATATTGTTCTTTAAATAGAGAAGGGTGATTAGGGTAGTTTTCAGTGATTAATTTTGCCACGAGTTTCTGTTTGGTGTCCGCTTGGTGTATTTGCTGAACTTATTTGCAATGAGCAGACATCAGCGAACTTTTCCTAAGAATTTTATCAATTGAAGTAATTGTTGTGGTTTCCTCATCAAGGTAAAGAAATATTTAATTTACGCTATAGAACATCAGAGTTTCATTTTACAAAGGATTTGCAGCAGCTCCGATTTTGAAAGAGCGGCATTAATCCCTTGGCCCATGACCCATGGAGTCTGGTGCTCCTTGGTGGTATCTAAATCTCTCAACAAATTTTCCATCAATTACTTTAATACGACCCTTGATTTTGTTAAATAATTTTTCCTTTTCTGCGGCGGGATAGTTTTCAATATCATGTCCCAGATAATTATTCCATCCTGATGTCCATTGACTCACATATTTGGAGCCTGCGTTTACGCGCTGATCTACGAAGTCAGTAATATCTACAATAGTGTTTTTGTCCGACACATTGCCTCCATAGAAAAGGAATTCAGGAATAACATGCGCCTCTAATTTGTCCTGTATGATATGCCCTTCATACATCAAAGGCCATTCGGCTGCTCTTACAGCATCAGCGGCCAAATATGCCGCCGCACGATGATCACTTTTGTGCCAAACCTGATAATTATAACCAGGATCAAAAGCCATTAATACATCGGGTTTTAGCTTTCTTATATAATATACCAATTTACCAATAGCTTCCTCCTTATTCGCAAATTCCAGTCTACCATCATCATAACCCAAATTAATGTACCGATCTTCAGATAAACCAATTTGTTTCATTGCATCGAGTTGTTCAATCCGTCTAATCTTGGCAAGGTCATCCTTTCCAAGTTTTGTGTCCTTTGTTCCTACATTCCCGGTACTCATGGTCAGGATATATATTTCATTGCCATTTTTATTTAGCATAGCCAATGTGCCATGGGATTGATGATCATCATCGGGATGAGCCCCAATCAATAGCACTTTCTTTCCCTTCCAGTTTTCAACTGCTTCTTTTGGTTGTGCAAACGCAATTAGTGAAGTAAAAATCAAATAGCTAAAAATTGAGACTTTCATAGTTTTCATCAAGATAAAGTTTATGCTGAATATAAATATAAGTATTTTACGCATTCAAATCCTTCCGGATTAAAGCCTTAATCTATTCAATTCGTGCTGTATGACCGAATCTTAAAAGTTACAAGAACTATGGCCGATTTAGACCATTCCCTGGGGTAAACGGAGATCATATTTAGCTAAGCAATTCAATGTATAAGTTTGTAACGGGAGGGTTGGTTAGGAAAAGACCCTTTTTAAAGCCACATCAAATTGCTTCATGTCCTCCATAGTTCCGGTACTAATTCGTGCCCAATCATAAAAAGGAGGGAACGGTCTTCCGATAAAAACATTCTCTTTTTCCATGGCCGGCATAAGTCCACTGATATGTTTACCGGTTTTAAAAAAGACAAAATTGGTATGGGATTTAATATATGGAAGCTCTAAATCGTCCAAAGTCTTATATATGGATTCTTTTGCCTCAACATTTTTGGCAATACTGAACTTGTAGAACTCATCATCATCCAAGGCTTGCTTTGCAGCTTCAATGGCCAAAACATTGGTCATTGCCATGATATTCTTTCTTAAACGTTTTGCAATATCCGGCCGTGCTACCAAATAACCAATACGCATGCCCGCCATACCATACACTTTGGAAAAAGTTTTGGACACAATAATGTTCTTACCTTCCTTTACCAAACTGACCATAGAAGGATAATCCGGTTCCGTGATAAAATCGTAATATGCTTCATCGCTAAAAACCATGGCTTTTTCACTGGTGCTTTCGCAAAAGGATTTCAGGTCGTTTTTGTCCAAAAGGGTCCCGGTGGGATTGTTGGGGTTACAGATAAATATGAGTCGGGTTTTACTATTGATTCGGTTTTCCATTTCCTTTAAATCGTGTTGCATATTCTCGTCCACAGGAACTCGGTGTACGTAGGCGCCAAAGTTTTCGGCATAAGTAAGCATGGATTGAAAGGTTGGGTCGGCAGCAATCAACTCACCACCATTTAAACCGTAGGTAAGACCCACTGCCTTAAGTCCTTCCGTGGACCCACCGGTGACAACGATATGATCTGTTGAGACTCCCTCGGTCTCTGCTATTTTTTCCAAGAGTGGTTTAAAGACCATGGATGGATACCTACAAGCCTTATCAAAAGCGGCAGTAATGGCTTTCCTTACTTTATCCGAAGGTCCGAACGGATTTTCATTGCTATTAAGCTTGGCAATTTTTAGCGCGGTATTGTTACTTCCTTTTAAGGTATTACCCCATGCCAGTTGGGCCGTACCTCCCAAAACTGTAAAACCACTACTGAGCGCAAAAGTCTTTAACCAGTTTCTTCGATCTATATGATTCATACCTTTGTATTTGATTTATAAGGTACAAAAACTTAGACTTCCGGAAGTTTTTTATTCGGGGATATTATTTAAGAAGATCTTATACTAAAGTTGATATTCTTCGTTGTTGTTATCCTTATTCTCTTTTTTGGTGGAATTGAAAATATCTTTCAAAATATAAGCCGTAACTATAGTTAAACCGGTTGTAAGGGTAGGTATGGAATAATCCCACTTTAAAAGATGCATTAATCCCCCAGCAATGATGACAAGAACACCTATGACCATAGCAAAGTTCCATCCAATTTCTATAAGGGTATTGGTCGATTTTTTATCGTTGTCCATAAAATAGGCGGTTCCTTCCATCGCAAACCAAACAATAAAGGATATTGCGGTACCAATTTGAAATAATATAGTATACGGAAAATCCATGATTCTTAGAAGACCATTGGTAGTCCAAAAAAGAACCAATATCATTTTAATATAATCTACCGGTTTCTTTTCCTTTTTTTTGGCAAACCTGATTGCGTAAAGAATACCTATAGCCAAAAACGATACTAAAATAATTCCTCCGGAATACGGCCAATTTATAATACGGGTAAGCATTCCAACAACCAAACAAGCTAATGATATTCTAAGGGGAGTTTTTAGGGTTTTGTTAGATTTGCTCATAACACATTTTTAATTGATTACTTTGATGTTGGATTTTAAACCTTCCATAATTCCTATAATGTTTTTAATGGTTTCGTTCAAATAATAACGAACCAATATATGTGGAATTCGGATGGTGGTAAAACCATTCTTAAAAGAATGCATAGCTTCTTCCAGGTTGTTGATTGCCTCTTCTTCGGTTAACTTTTCATAACCGCAGTCGATTTCAATGTTTAATTTTACTCTAGAAATAGCGATGTCTACGGACTTTTTACCGTCCCACCATTCTAGCATGCCATGGACACCGGCTTCTTTAAGGCCATAATATAATTGAATAGCCTCTAAGGGGGTTTTGTTCTTTTTGATCAACTCCTTAATAAGTTCTTGGTGATGGGCGCAAAGCTCAACACCAATACTTTCAATGGCATTTTTATGATCAAGATATCCAAGTTCTTTTTTACATTCTAAACAAGTCATTAAGTAGGTTAAATTTTTGGTTCGGGGATATTAATAACATCAATTTTTTAGGTTTAGTATTAAGAATCGATGTATGACATCCTGATTTTAGACGAACGACATTTTTTTAGATAAACGGTATTCGAAAATGTTAAAACTGTGGTGAAATTCAATTTTTTTAAAGGGAAATTTTTTTAAATCATTTGAGGGTATATTTACAAAACCTAAATTTTTTATCAATGTTCAGAAAAATGGGTCCTGGAGTATTGGTTGCGGCTGCTTTTATAGGACCGGGTACCGTTACCGCATGTACCTTGGCCGGTGTATCGTTTGGATATTCCCTTTTATGGGCCATGCTGTTATCAGTTTTGGCCACAATGGTGTTACAGGAAATGTCTGCTAGACTTGGAATAATAACGCAAAAAGGGTTGGCAGAGGTCATAAAACAGGAAATTTCTAATAAATATTTAAGGACACTGGTTGTAATTATTATACTATCGGCAATAGTAATTGGAAATGCCGCTTATGAGGCGGGAAATATTGGAGGAGGTATCTTAGGATTGGAGGCAATTTTAGGGAATACCTACACATCATACTTTCCTTTTGTAATTGGAATAATTGCATTTGTACTCTTATATATTGGCAATTATAAGTTGTTGGAAAAGGTATTCATTTCATTGGTTATTCTAATGAGTTTTTCATTTGTATTAACTGCCTTGCTTACACAGCCAAATATTGGTCAAGTACTTAAAGGACTATTTGTACCCAAAGTTGATAGTGAAAGTTTATTAACGGTTATTGCGCTGGTGGGAACTACTGTTGTTCCCTATAATTTATTCTTGCACGCTTCTTTGGTCAGTGAGAAATGGAATTCTAAAAGTGATTTAAAATATTGTAGGCGAGATACCTTTATCTCTATACTTTTTGGTGGATTCGTCTCTATTTGTATAATAATTTCCGCAGCTTCTATAGATTTGATCGAGGTGACAAATGTAATGGATATGACAAAAGCGTTGGAACCTTTATATGGAGCGGGTGCTAAGTATTTTATGGGTATTGGTCTGTTTGCTGCAGGGGTTACTTCAGCTATCACCGCTCCTTTGGCTGCCGCTTATGTCGCGGCGAGTTGTTTCGGTTGGAAAAACGGCTTTAAGGATTTTAAATTTAGATTGGTATGGATATTAATTTTAATCTTGGGTGTATTTTTTCTCTCCTTTGAAATAAGACCCATTGAAGTAATTAAATTTGCGCAAGTCGCCAATGGTATTCTTTTACCTTTTATAGCTATATTTCTCCTTTGGGTTGTAAATAGGGTGCGGGTAATGGGTGAAAATAGGAATACCATTATACAGAATACAATGGGTTTAACTATCGTTTTGCTATCAATTTTGTTAGGCGCAAAAAGTATATTGAAGGTTTTTGAAATTTTTTAAATGGGAGTAATATTAATTGACATTAATTGTGATGTAGGCGAAGGCGTAAATAATGAGTCACAACTCTTTCCCTTTATTTCTTCATGTAACATTGCTTGTGGTGGACATACAGGGGATAGTGAGTCGATGACCAAGACGGCTCGTTTGGCTATTAAGCATAAGGTAAAAATAGGCGCTCATCCTTCATATCCCGATAAAAAGAATTTTGGTAGGGAGACCATGAAAATTTCTGATAAAAAACTTACAAGTAGTATAAAGGAACAGATTTCTCTTATAATTGATATATGTAATCAAGAGAAGGCTGTGGTAACACATATAAAGCCACATGGCGCACTATATAATGATGTTGCAAGGGATAGGTCTTTGGCAGAACTATTTTTAGATGCTATTTCTGAATATAAAACGGATCTAGAGTTGTTTGTTCCCTATGGTGCCTTGATTCAAAGATTGGCCAAAATGAATGGGTTCAGGACAAAAATTGAAGCTTTTGCCGATAGAAACTACAATAGTGATTTAAGTCTTGTATCCCGTTCCGAGCCACATGCGCTCATAGAAAAACCTTCAGAAGTATTAAACCATCTTATGCGCATAGTTAGGACGAAAAGAGTGTTGACCATTTCCAAGGAATTTAAACCCTTGAATGCGGATACTTATTGTATCCATGGGGACACTTCTGGGGCTTTACAAATATTGATGTATATTTCGGAAGAATTGCCAAAACACCAAATAGCCTTAAAGAAATGATTCATCCCCCCATATCATTGAAACCTTATGGAAATCATGCCTTATTGGTTGAATGGCCCAATGAAGTGAGCGAAATTATTTTAGATAGTATCTTGGACTTTGAGGACTTTCTAAGAAAAGACTGTCTAGAGGAAGCTGAGTGGGAAACCATCTCCGCCTATAATTCATTGTTATTGGTTAATCCATCAGTCGAAATCGATTACGAAAATTTTGAATCAAAAATTTATGAATGGTATGAACAATCGAAAGAAGCCCCTAAAAGACCGCAATTGTTATGGAAACTCCCGGTAAGCTATGATGTCTCCTTCGGTATCGATTTGGAAGAAGTGTCCAAAAATATCGGGAAGTCTGTGGAGGAGGTTATTGAACTTCACACTTCAAACATTTATACTGTTTATGGTATAGGGTTTTTACCCGGATTCATGTACTTGGGTGGTGTTCACAAGGATTTGGAAACTCCTAGGAAGGCTACTCCTAGATTAAAAGTAGCAAAAGGTGCTGTTGGTATTGCCGGAAAACAAACCGGTATATATCCGCAAGAGTCTCCAGGAGGTTGGAATATTATAGGAAATTGCCCTGTACCACTTTTTGATAAGGCCAAAGATGACCCATGCTTCGTTAATGTTGGTGATAGAATTCAATTTCAACAAGTATCCAAGGGCGAGCATGAGCTACATAAAATTGAAGCCGAAGTAGGCATATATAAACCAGAAAAAGTTGTTTTAGATGCTTAAGGTTCTAAAGGCGGGTTTTTTTACTAGCGTCCAAGATGTTGGGAGGTTTCATCATAGAAACAAAGGTGTTCCGGTATCCGGCTCTATGGACCAACTATCAGTTCACAAGGCGAATACGTTATTGGAAAACGACGTTAATTGTGCGGTTTTGGAAGTTACCATGACCGGTCCCACGCTAATTTTTGAGGAGGAAACCTATATTGTTTTGGCAGGAGCAATAATATCGGTCACATTAAATAATGAACCTGTTCATAACTACAAGGTGTACAAAGTACATGTGGGTGATATATTGTCTTATGGCAAACTAGAAAAAGGATTTAGAACGTACTTAGCCTTAAAAGGTGGTTTTAAAACAAAGGAAATATTAGGTAGTAGGTCTTTTTATCTTCCAATCACAAATAATAACCGAATAGAGGAAGGTGACACTATCCCCTATAAAGCCGTTAATTCCTATGAACCCAAAATATCGGAAATAAAAGTTGATAGTTTTTTGGATGAGGTGGTCTTGGAGGTGTACAAGGCACCGGAATATGAATTGCTGACAGATAGACAACTCGAAATATTGTTTTCAAAAGAATTTACCATTTCAAAGGAAAATAATCGAATGGCCTACCAATTGGTTGAACAGATAGAAAAGCATAATATCAGCATTTTAACGTCGGCCACCTTACCTGGAACGGTTCAGTTAACACCTTCGGGAAAATTGATTATTCTTATGAAAGATGGGCAGACCACAGGGGGGTACCCAAGGATTTTGCAACTCTCCGATAAATCAATCTCCATTTTAGCGCAAAAGCGGGAGGGCAATACCGTTTCTTTTAAATTTATATAAATTTTGAGGATTTTTATTTTATGAAACTATTTTTTGGCTAGCTAAAAATTTTATGTACTATTGCCTTATGAATTTGAAATACATTATAGTCAGTGTGGTCGTCATTATTTCCTGTTGGAAATGATATAGATTTTTCATTGACTTAAAAAACCTGTATCAGACGCGTCCGATACAGGTTTTTTTATATGCTGCAATCAAATCTTATATGTATTGAATATGATATAAAAACAAAGGTTAAAATATTGAAAATCAATTATTTAAATAAAATTTTATCGCATTGAATTTGAACCCAGAAATTTTGTTAAAAAAACAACGATTATTAAACTTTTATCTTTGAAATAAACCGACTTAAATTTTAAGATTACCAGACTACAATATTATTATGGAATTAAACAAATACAGTAAAAGTGTAACCCAAGACCCTTCATTGCCTGCGGCACAAGCTATGCTGCATGCTATTGGTTTAACCGATGACGATTTAAAGAAACCGCTAGTCGGAATTGCAAGTACTGGTTATGAGGGAAATCCCTGTAATATGCACTTGAATGATTTGGCAGTCCATGTTAAGAAAGGAGCTGATAATGCTGGTCTGGTTGGTTTGATATTTAATACTATTGGTGTTAGTGACGGCATTTCCAATGGAACTCCGGGAATGCGTTTTTCATTGCCATCTCGGGATATTATCGCGGATTCCATGGAAACCGTGGTAGAGGCTATGAGTTATGATGGCTTGGTTACCGTTGTAGGGTGCGATAAAAATATGCCCGGAGCGCTAATGGCCATGCTTAGGTTAAATAGGCCTTCCGTCTTGGTATATGGTGGAACTATTGCGTCGGGGTGTCATAACGGTAAGAAATTGGATATAATTTCTGCTTTTGAGGCCTATGGACAAAAAGTTGCTGGAAATATTGATGAAACGGAATATAAAGAAGTAATTCATAAAGCTTGTCCCGGGGCAGGTGCTTGTGGCGGTATGTATACGGCCAATACTATGGCATCGGCCATAGAGGCTTTAGGGATGTCTCTTCCTTTCAACTCTTCCAATCCTGCAATAAGCGATGGAAATTTAAAGGAGCAAGAATCTGTTAAGGCAGGTGAAGCATTACGTTTTTTATTGGAGAAGGATATTAAACCCTTGGATATTGTAACCAAAGAATCATTGGAGAATGCCTTTAGATTGGTTACTGTTTTAGGAGGTTCTACGAATGCCGTGCTCCACTTTTTAGCAATTGCAAAGGCCGCGCAAATTGAATTTACACTAGAGGACTTCAAGAGAATAAGTGATAACACACCACTTTTAGCCAATTTAAAGCCGAGTGGTAAATATTCAATGGAAGACCTTCATGGAGTTGGTGGAATTCCAGGTGTTTTAAAATATATGTTGGATAATGATATGCTTCATGGCGATTGTTTGACGGTTACGGGTAAGTCTCTGGCTGAAAACTTACAGGATGTACCAAATTTGATTGAAGGTCAGGATATAGTAAGCACCTTGGATAAACCAATTAAGGAAACTGGACATATTAGAATTTTATTTGGAAATCTTGCAACAGAAGGTGCAGTTGCTAAAATTACAGGTAAAGAAGGCTTATCCTTTAAAGGAACTGCTAATGTTTTTGATAGTGAAACAGCGGTAAACGAAGGTATAAAAACGGGTAAAGTGAAGAAGGGGGATGTTGTTATTATTCGTTATGAGGGACCCAAAGGCGCACCAGGTATGCCAGAAATGTTAAAACCAACGTCTTCCATTATGGGTGCTGGTCTGGGTAAGGAAGTTGCCCTAATAACAGATGGTCGTTTTTCTGGGGGTTCTCACGGATTTGTGGTTGGCCATGTGGCTCCCGAGGCTCAAGTAGGTGGTAATATTGCCTTGGTCGAGAACGGGGATATCATTTCTATTGATGCCGTAAACAATACGATTGATATCGAAATTTCCGACGAAGTATTGAATGAAAGACGCTCAAAATGGGTAGCACCGGAATTAAAGGCTAAAAGAGGTATTTTATATAAATATGCAAAAAGTGTTTCGTCGGCATCCAAAGGATGTGTTACGGACGAATTTTAATAATTGGCATATTATTAATAGGTTGATATGGAAACATTGAAAGAACAAAAGACAGCACAAAAGACCAAGAAATCAATTAAGATAAGTGGAGCGGAGGCAATTATACACTGTTTGCTTGCCGAAGGTGTCGATTTGCTTTATGGATACCCAGGAGGGGCCATTATGCCTGTCTATGACGAGCTTTATAAATTTCAAGATAAACTCACCCATATCCTTACAAGACATGAACAGGGTGCGGCACATGCGGCACAAGGTTATGCAAGGGTATCTGGTAGGGTAGGGGTTGCAATGGCAACATCCGGACCAGGTGCTACTAATTTGGTGACAGGTTTAGCGGATGCCCAAATAGATTCTACCCCATTAGTCTGTATTACGGGACAGGTAACAAGGGAATTATTGGGTTCCGATGCCTTTCAGGAAACGGATATCATTGGTATTTCAACACCGGTTACCAAATGGAACTATCAAGTGACGAAGGCTTCTGAAATTCCTGAGATTATGGCCAAGGCTTTCTATATTGCAAAATCGGGACGTCCAGGTCCTGTTTTAGTGGATATCACTAAAAACGCACAATTTGATGAATTGGACTTTAGTTATACACCGTGTACCGGAGTTAGAAGCTATAAACCAGCTCCAACGCCAGATATAGAATCTTTAAAACAGGCGGCAGATCTTATTAATTCAGCAAAAAAACCCTTTATCGTTTGGGGCCAGGGAGTAATACTTGGAAAAGCGGAACAAGAATTAAAGGAGTTGGTTGAAAAGGCAGGAATACCTGCGGCGTGGACTATAATGGGTGCATCTGCCTTGGATTCCGAACATCCCCTAAATGTAGGTATGGTTGGAATGCATGGGAATTACGGCCCAAATCTATTGACCAATCAGTGTGATGTTTTAATCGCCATAGGTATGCGTTTCGATGATCGTGTAACGGGAAGGTTGGAAGATTACGCAACACAAGCCAAGGTTATTCATTTTGAAATTGACCCGGCCGAAGTAAATAAGAATGTACATGCCGATGTTGCGGTTCTTGGTAATTCCAAAGAAACTTTGGGATTAATTTTGCCTATGATCAATTCTAAAAGTCATGAATCATGGCATAATATCTTTAAGGAAAAATATCAAATTGAATACGATACGGTAATAAAAAATGATATTCACCCTACTAAGGAAGGACTTACTATGGGCGAGGTAATCGAGGAGATAAATTTAGCATCTGACCAAAAGGCAGTTATAGTAACGGATGTAGGACAACATCAAATGATTGGTTGTAGATATGCTAAGTTTAAAGAGTCTAAAAGTAACATAACTTCTGGGGGTCTGGGAACCATGGGGTTTGCCTTACCGGCTGCTATCGGTGCCAAAATGGGTGCTATGGATAGGGAAGTGGTTGCAATAATAGGAGACGGTGGATACCAAATGACAATTCAGGAATTGGGGGTTATTTTTCAACATAATATCCCTGTAAAAATTGTGGTACTTAACAATGATCACTTAGGTATGGTGCGTCAATGGCAAGAATTATTCTTTGACCGCCGATACGCCTCTACCGTAATGACGAATCCAGATTTCGTAAAGATTGCTGAGGGGTATCATATAGAATCAAAAAGGGTATCGGAAAGAAAGGATTTGAAAAGTACGATTCAGTATATGATGGCTTCTAAAAATCCATTTTTCCTCGAGGTGAAAGTTGAAAAAGAGGACAATGTGTTCCCAATGATACCATCTGGTGCGGCCGTATCAGAAATAAGATTAAAATAATCAATGAACGATTCCCATATACAGGATATTCCAAAAGTCCATAATCAAATTCAAGGTAAATCCGATGAGATTGGATTCACGATGCCTTCCGATTTGTATGTCGGTACTTTTCTGAAAACCTTGATTAGCTCAAAACCTAAGTCAAGGATATTGGAACTGGGAACGGGGATAGGGTTAAGTCTTTCTTGGATGATAGATGGGATGGATAGGGATTCCCATTTGACTACGGTGGATAATGATCCTGAATTAATTGAAATTGCCAAATCCTTTTTTGGCAACGACAAGAGGCTTAGCATTGTTTGTCAAGATGGAGCTGAATGGATACTTAATTATTCAGGACCTAAATTCGATTTGATTTTTGCCGATGCATGGCCAGGAAAATATGGACAGTTGGTTGAAACTTTGAATATGTTGAGGGTAGGTGGTTTTTATGTGATAGACGATATGATAGCACAGCCCAATTGGCCGGAAGGGCATGATAAAAATGTAAGTGATTTGGTGGGTTACTTGGAGAAGAGGGAGGATTTGACCTTGACAAAAATGAATTGGTCAACAGGAATTATTTTGGCAGTAAAGAATAAATAAGGACTAGTTTTGGTCCATTTTCATGAACAAATTGTTACGGGAGCCGTAGCAAGGGAATAGGATTTAATTATGAAAAAAGAATGGTTTACTATTTCGGTATATTCCGAAAATAATGTTGGATTACTCAATAGAATATCAGGGATTTTCTTAAAAAGACATATTAACATAGAAAGCCTCAACGTATCGAAATCGGAAATAGATAATGTATCTAAATTTACCATCGTTGTATATACAACGGAGAAGTGGGTACGCAACATTGTCGGACAAATTGAAAAGCAGATAGAGGTCATAAAGGCTTTTTACCATACGGATGACGAAACCATATATCAGGAATCCGCGTTGTTTAAAATTGCTTCAAACTTGTTGTTTGACGAGCGTCAAATTCAGAATATTATCAAAGAGAGCAATTCCCAAATTGTCACTGTTTCCAGGGAGTTTTTCATTTTGGCAAAAAGTGGAAGGCGATATGAGATCGATGAAATGTACGAACAGTTCAAACCTTTTGGGATTATGCAATTTGTTAGATCTGGGCGTATATCCGTGACCAAGGATGAAATGCAAATTTCTACCTTATTGAAAGAGTTTCAACACAATTAATAAATTTGAATATTAACTAATCATTTTCCTCCGGGAAAAAATACACTTAAAAACAACTAATAAAATGTCAAACTACTTTAATACGCTGTCATTAAGAGACCAATTAACACAATTGGGAAAATGTAGATTTATGGATTCTTCGGAATTTGCAGATGGCGTAACCGCGTTAAAAGGAAAGAAAATTGTAATCGTTGGTTGTGGAGCCCAAGGTTTAAATCAGGGATTGAACATGAGGGATTCCGGATTGGATATTGCATATACATTAAGGGACGCAGCAATTAAAGAGAAAAGGCAATCTTACCTTAACGCTACTGAAAATGGCTTTACCGTGGGTACTTATGATGAACTTATTCCTAGTGCAGATCTTGTTATAAACCTAACCCCGGATAAACAACATACGCAAGTAGTAGGAGCAGTTATGCCGCTTATGAAAAAGGGTGCTACCTTATCCTACTCCCATGGATTTAATATTGTGGAAGAAGGTACTCAAATACGTGAAGACCTAACGGTTATCATGGTAGCTCCCAAGAGCCCAGGTTCCGAGGTTAGAGAGGAGTATAAAAGGGGTTTTGGGGTTCCTACTTTAATAGCGGTCCACCCAGAAAATGACCCTGAAGGAAAAGGATTGGAGCAGGCTAAAGCCTATGCTGCTGCAACCGGTGGTCACAAGGCCGGGGTTTTGGAATCCTCTTTCGTGGCCGAGGTTAAATCGGATTTAATGGGGGAACAGACTATTCTTTGTGGTTTGTTACAAACGGGATCCATTCTTTGTTTTGACAAAATGATAGAAAAAGGCATTGATGCGGGTTATGCTTCTAAATTAATTCAGTACGGGTGGGAAACCATAACAGAAGGTATGAAATATGGGGGTATCACCAATATGATGGACCGACTTTCAAATCCCGCAAAGATTAAGGCTTTCGAACTTTCGGAAGAATTAAAGGATATTATGAGGCCTTTGTTTCAAAAGCATATGGATGATATCATGACAGGACATTTTTCTAAAACCATGATGGAAGATTGGGCCAATGATGATAAAAATCTATTAACATGGAGAGCTGCCACAGGCGAAACCGCTTTTGAGAAAACACCAGCTGGTGGCGATGAAATTACTGAGCAGGAGTTTTACGATAATGGTGTTTTAATGGTTGCCATGGTACGAGCCGGTGTAGAATTGGCATTTGAGTCCATGACGGAATCAGGTATCATAGGGGAATCGGCCTATTACGAATCACTTCATGAAACACCACTAATTGCCAATACCATTGCAAGAAAGAAACTGTTTGAAATGAATCGTGTTATTTCGGATACTGCAGAATACGGTTGCTATCTTTTTGACCATGCCTGTAAACCATTATTGGCCGATTTTATGAAGAAAGTGGATGTTGATGTGATCGGTAAGCATTATGGAGAAGGTGATGATAATGGTGTTGACAATGCCAAACTTATTGCCGTAAACAAATCATTGAGAGAGCATCCGGTAGAAGTGGTAGGTACTCGATTGAGAGCGTCCATGACCGCAATGAAACCAATAGTTTAGTTTATGGCAAACCTAAACCTTTACCATTGATCTTATGGAATATTTTCCTAAGGTAGAGGATATAAAAAAAGCGGCGTTGACCATCCGGCAAGTATCGGAGGTAACGCCGCTTGCTCATAGTATACGCCTATCAAAACAGTATGGGGCCAATATCCATTTAAAGCGGGAAGATTTGCAGCGTGTAAGGTCCTATAAGATACGTGGAGCTTTCAATAAGATAAATTCCCTATCAAGCGATGAACGAATATATGGTGTAGTTTGTGCAAGTGCAGGCAATCATGCACAGGGAGTAGCTTTTGCATGTAAGCATCTAAAAATTGAGGGCACCATTTATATGCCGGCCGTTACCCCCAAACAAAAGGTGGAACAAACCAAAATGTTCGGTGAAGAATGGGTTACTGTAGTGCTGGAAGGTGATACTTTTGACGACTCTTTCGACGCAGCTTTGAGTTATTGTCTGCAAGAGAACAAGTTTTTTATTCATCCTTTCGATGATCCAAAAGTTATAGAAGGTCAAGGAACTGTTGGTCTGGAATTACTGGACCAAACAAAGCTTCCTATTGATTATATTTTTGTAGCTATTGGGGGTGGGGGATTGGCATCTGGATTAATTGCTGTATTCAACACACTGTCGTCCCATACCAAAATTATAGGGGTGGAACCTGATGGCGCCCCCTCTATGAAAATTTCCATTGAAAATGGTAAGAATACGGCCTTATCCAATATTGATAAATTCATTGATGGTGCTGCCGTAAAAAAGGTAGGTGATTTAACATTCTCCATTTGTAAAGAAAATCTACACGATATCATAACGGTTCATGAAGGTAAAGTTTGCCAATCTATTTTAGATTTGTATAATAGGGATGCCATTGTGGTAGAGCCAGCTGGAGCCCTTAGTATAGCTGCATTGGATGCCTATGCATCGAAAATCAAAGGCAAAAATGTGGTTTGCATTGTAAGTGGTAGTAATAATGATATTACCAGAACGGCTGAAATAAAAGAGAGAGCACTTTTATATGGCAAATTAAAACATTATTTTATCGTAAGATTTCCTCAGCGTCCAGGGGCATTGAAACAATTCGTTGCTGAAATATTAGGTCCAAATGATGATATTACACATTTTGAGTATTCTAAAAAATCAAGCAAGGAGAATGCACCGGCAGTAGTGGGAATTGAGCTAAAAAATCCTGAGGATTTACAGCCTTTAATGGACAGAATGAAGGCGAACAATTTTTTTGGTGATTATATTAACGACAAACCCGATTTATTTCAATATTTGGTATAAAAATTAAAACATGAGTATAAAGAACACTAACATACCTAAGGAATTTGCGATAGAAAATCCTATTCATCAAAATAAATATTTGGTAGATGGACAGTTGAAAGAGTGGACAGGTGAAACAACAGATGTATTTTCAACTATTTCTTCCACTGACGAGTATAAACCTACCTTATTGGGCAGTGTTCCCGATTTACAGGAACCAGAAGCAATCGATGCCTTAAATGGTGCTTTAAAGGCATATAATAAAGGTCAGGGCGTATGGCCCACCATGCACGTCAGGGACCGGATTATTTGTATGGAGAATTTTGTGGAGCAAATGAAAACAAAAAGGGAGGTAGTTGTAAAACTCCTGATGTGGGAAATAGGAAAATCGCTTCTTGATTCACAAAAAGAATTTGATAGAACGGTCGAGTATGTAGAAGATACGATTGAAGATTATAAGAATTTAGATAGGAATGCGGCCAAGTTTCAAAAACATGACGGTGTTTATGCCCACATAAAACGTGGACCTTTGGGAGTGGTTCTTTGTCTGGGTCCCTATAATTATCCTTTAAACGAAACTTTCGCCTTGTTGATTCCGGCTATTATTATGGGAAATACCACCATTTTTAAACCTGCGAAATATGGGGTTTTACTTATCACTCCTTTATTAGAGGCCTTTCAAACCTGTTTTCCTAAAGGGGTAGTCAATGTATTATTCGGAAGGGGTAGAACTGTAGCAGCACCTATAATGAAGACAGGTAAAGTTGATGTGTTGGCGTTGATAGGTAATAGTAAGTCCGCCAATGCACTACAAGATCAGCATCCTAAAAGTAACCGTCTAAGGTTGGTGCTTGGTCTGGAAGCCAAAAATCCTGCCATTATATTACCAGATGCAGACATGGACCTTACCATAAACGAATGTTTAGCGGGTACCTTATCCTTTAATGGACAACGATGTACCGCACTCAAGGTTATTTACGTACATGAAGAGGTTCGCGAGAATTTTCTCAAAAAGTTTTCCGAAGAAGTGGATAAGTTGAAGTTTGGCAATCCTTGGGATGAGGGCGTAAAATTAACACCATTACCGGAGCCGGATAAACCTGCATATATTCAAGAATTAATTGATGATGCCGTCTCAAAAGGTGCGAGAATTTTAAATAAAAAAGGAGGTAAGCATTTTGATAACTATATATGGCCCGCTGTTTTGTTTCCGGTTACGAAAGATATGCGAGTATACCAAGAGGAGCAATTTGGTCCTATTATACCGATTTTATCATTTGCCGATATTGAAGAGCCTTTAGATGATATGGCAGAAAGCAATTATGGCCAGCAGGTAAGTCTTTTTGGAAAGGACGTATATAGTCTGTCTCCGCTAATTGATTCTTTAGTCAATTTGGTTTGTCGGGTTAATTTAAACAGCTCCTGTCAGCGTGGTCCGGATGTATATCCATTCACGGGAAGGAAAGATTCTGCGCAGGCCACTTTAAGTGTTCATGATGCATTACGATCATTTTCTATTAGAACCTTTGTAGCCTTTAAGGATAACGATTTGAATACTGAAACAGTTCAGCAATTGTTGGAGGCGAAAGTTTCAAATTTTGTAAGTACAGATTATATTTTGTAGTGAAAATTTGTATTGACGAATTCTAAAATGGTCTTTTTGATTTGAAAAATAGCTTATAAGTTTCAGGATATATTCTGACTAAGAGATTACCTATTAAAGACCATTGTTTTGAGAAAATTAGTTACACTCATAAACTTAATTCTTATTAATAAACGCTTGACTTTATAGTCTTTTATCATATTAATAAACCTTTTACAATTATTGAAAATAGATAGCAGACCTCTAAATCTTGTTCTAGTAAATCTGTGAGCTTTTATAATTACCCAGTTAATTATTTTCAAAGACCTGATTGGATAATAAGTTCGTTGAAATGCACAAGTTTGAACAATTAAAAGAGAGAGTAAAAATTACTTCAGAATAATAGTAGTTGATTTAAAATTTAGAATAATGAGAAGTAGATGGTGTTCAATAGTACTAATTATATTCTTTATTAGTTGTTCAAGTATTCAAAGAAAAGAAGGCGAATGGGTTTCCATTTTTAATGGCAAAGACCTGGAAGGATGGTCTCCAAAGTTTACAGGAGAGAAATATGGGGTGAATTACCTTAACACCTTTCAGGTAAGAGATGGTAAATTAGTAGTTAATTACAATGCGTACGATACTTTTGATAATAATTTCGGGCATATTTTCTATCGGGAAAAACTTTCGCAATTCAGGTTACGTTTAGAATATCGATTTATTGGACAGAAGGTTACTGGCGCACCCTCTTGGGCTTTCAAAAATAGTGGTATAAAATATCATTCCCTTCATCCTTCCGAATTGCCTCTTGACCAAGTTTTACTGGTAGCACCCGAAGCGCAAATTTTAGGTAGTGATGGTAAAATGAAACGGTTTACGGGGAACGTTTGCACAGCTGGAACGCATATCGAAATGAACAATCGTTTAATAACGGAACACTGTACGAACTCAAGTTACCCTGCTATCAATGATACTACATGGGTAAAAATGGAATTGGAAGTACACGGAAGCGAATTAATTGGCCATAAAATCAATGGCAAGAAGGTTTTGGAATATAGTAAACCCCAGTATGATGACTCAGATGAATTTGCCAAAGAACTCATTAAAAAGGGTTACCCAAAAATACTAAGTGAAGGTTATGTAGCATTACAGGCAGAAGGCCATCCTATAGAATTCAGAAATATCGAGTTAATGAAACTGAATGATTGATGTTTTATCATACTTTGACATCTATTGGAAGCGCTTATAATCAGTAATAAAGGTCATATTGTATAAATCAAAAAGACCTGGTTCGTTTTTTACACAGAATTGAAATTATATGCCATTTTATCAATGCTTAACAAAAAACTAACCGTTCAGGTTAATATTACATATAAATTGGATAATGTTGGGAAAATATGTACTAAACCAAATAGCTAACTTTGTATTGTAATTTTTGGGATATTTCCCATTTATAATTTATCAAAAATGAATATAAATACATCGAACAAAAAAGCATTATTTGCTTTGGCCATTGGAGGTTTTGGTATTGGACTGACGGAGTTCGTGATAATGGGTATTCTAACGGAAGTTTCCAATTCTTTGGATATAACAATCTCACAGGCCGGTCATTTTATAGCCGCATACGCATTTGGTGTTGTATTAGGGGCTCCGTTGTTGACCAGCCTAGGCTCCAAATTGTCCCCGAAACGAATGTTGTTCTTATTGATGATTTGGTTTACTTTATTTAATACTTTATCTGGTTTGGCTACCAATTACACTTCATTACTCGTATTACGATTTTTATCGGGTATTCCACATGGTGCGTTTTTTGGTATTGGAGCAGTAGTTGCAATGAAATTGGCAAAAAAGGGAAAATCCGCACAAGCAATAGCCATTATGTTTTCAGGCTTAACCGTTGCGAATGTAATTGGAGTGCCAGTAGGAACTTATATCGGTCAAGAACTTGGATGGAGTACATCATTCTTTCTAGTGGGCATTGTAGGAGTGTTGACTTTAACGACCATTCAGTTTTGGATGCCAAGAATGGAAGCCTCAAATGGTGATCATCAGGTAAAAATAATAGATGGACTAAAAAACAAGGAATTATGGGCTATGATCGCTTTAACCACAATTGGTACTGGTGGTTTTTTTGCTTGGTATAGCTACATAGCACCCCTAATAACAGATGTGGCTGGTTTGGAAGACCACTTTGTTGGCTATGCCATGATGCTAGCAGGATTGGGAATGGTTTTTGGAAATTTTGTTGGGGCAAAAATGGCGGAGATATATTCTCCATTAAAGGCGGTAATTATTAGTTTATCCGTAATGTCTTTGATATTGGGCATTAATATGTTTATAGCCACCAACCCTTATATTCTTATGGTATTTACATTTTTAATTGGAGCGATTGCCTTTACTGTTTCTACACCTATTCAAATGGCAATTATTAATACTGCCAAAGGTTCGGAAATGCTAGGGTCTTCTATGAACCAGAGTGCGTTTAATATGGGTAATGCTTCAGGGGCATATCTTGCGGGATTACCAATGGTTTTTGGTTTGGAGGTAGTGTACTCAAGTCTGGTGGGAGCAATTCTTGCCGCTTGTGGTGTGGTATTGGCGGTTTCCATATACCTCTATAGAAAACAGAAAGTGGGAAAGTGTAAAAAAATGGCATTGAGCCAGTAATTTAGAATAGGTATACCACTGTTGTTTTGTAACTTTATGATTTTGGTCGTAATTAATTTCAATTTTTTACGTTAGAATTTAAACCTAAAATCTATTTAGAAGTGCAACGCTTAAAACTCTTTTTTGGCTCCATATTATTAATCCTTATTCTTTTTACTTTTTCAGCAGCTTCCACTAATGTGGAAAGGGATGAAACTCCAAAAGTGGACATTCAAAATAGTTTGGCCATTCAAAAAAGAGCCAAGATGTATTCAAGCAGAAAAAGAGCGCTAGAACTCGCAATAAATACTTATTTTGAAGAAGCTATAAAATCTGGTGACATTGTTGGTGCCGGAGTAAGCATAGTTAAGGCAGATTCTATTTTAATGTCGGATGGCTTTGGTCAGCGAAATTTCTTAGAAAAGGCGAAACCAAATGGCGAAACTGTATTTAGGTTAGGCTCTCTTTCAAAAGGATTCACTGGAGTATTAGCGGCAAAATTGGTTGAAGAAGGAGCTTTTAAGTTCAATGATAAGCTCTCCGATTATCTTCCCCAGTTCCATTTTGGAGATAGTTTAAATACAAGTAAAGTAAAGATTTCCAATATTCTTTCCCATACTTCGGGCACACCTTATCATAGCTATACCAATCTGGTGGAAGCAAATGTTTCTATGGAGAAAATAGCGGAACAATTCAAAGAGGTTACACCTATCAGTGAACCGGGGAAACAGTATAGTTATCAAAATGCAATGTTTGCCTTAAGTCAAGAAGTGATGTTGAAGGCTACAGGGAAGGATATAAATACTTTGTTGATGGACCGTTTTTTTATGCCTTTAGGTATGTCCAATATTTCAATGGATCACGAATCATTTTCACGTAAAGAAAATATAGCGAAACCCCATGCAAAAAGGGGAAAAGGATGGAGGGTTTTACCCTTAAAAGGAAACTATTATAATGCGGTAGCTGCTGGTGGAATTGATGCAAGCCCTACGGATATGGCCAAATGGATGCGGTTTTTACTGGGTCATAATCCAAGCGTAATGTCCAAAAGGAATTTAGACACAGCGTTTAATCCGTTTATAGACCTGAATGAAAATAATAAATATTACCAACGCTGGGAAGGTCATGTAAAATCCTCCTATGCCTTTGGATGGAGAATCCACACAATGAAAAATAAGATTACAGATAAGGAAGAAACCATATGGCATCATGGCGGCAGTGTAAACAGTTACCGAAATGAAATCGCTCTTTTTCCCGAATCGGATTTGGGTATATGTGTTTTGATGAGCAATAATTCTAGATTGGCAAGAACCGTAGTCCCTGACCTTCGGGAAATTGTCAAACAGGTTTATGAATTAACACCGGAAGCTTTGGCTAGCTTATAATATTAAAAGCCTTCAATTGAATGCAATTGAAGGCTTTCTTTTTCTGAAATAATAAGTACTTAAATATTTTTTGCCAGCCAATTACCAACTTCGCTGGTTTTATAGGATGTACCACCTTCGGCCAAATCTTCGGTTACCATACCTTCGGCTAAGGATTTGTTAACTACTCTTCTAATTTCTTCAGCTTCTTTTGTTAAATCCAAATCCTCAAATAACATGGCGGCAGAAAGAACAGTTGCCAAAGGATTAGCTATATCCTTGCCTGCAGCTTGCGGATAGGAACCGTGAATCGGCTCATAAAGAGAAACTTTACTCCCTACGGATGATGAAGGCATCAACCCCATAGAACCTGAAATTACAGAAGCTTCATCGGTTAAAATATCTCCAAAAAGATTCGCCGTGATGATAACATCATATCCCTTGGGCCATTGGATTAAACGCATTGCGGTTGCATCCACAAATTCATAGGAGACTTCTACTTCAGGAAAGTCTTTTTCCATGGATTGTACGGTTTCCCTCCATAACCTAGAGGACTCCAATACATTTGCCTTGTCTACACAACATAATTTTTTAGAACGCTTCATGGCCATTTCAAAACCTTTTTTGGCCAGGCGTTCTATCTCAAATCTTTGATAGGTCATGGTATCAAAGGCTGTATTATTATCGTCTTTTCTACCACGTTCCCCAAAATAGACTCCGCCGGTTAATTCACGCAGAATTATTAAATCGGTACCTTCTATCCTGTCTCTTTTTAAAGGCGACTTATCAATTAGAGAAGGAAAGGTAAATGTAGGACGGACGTTAGCGAACAGTCCCAATTTTTGTCTCATTTTTAAAAGGCCTTGTTCCGGGCGTACTTTGGCTGAAGGGTCATTATCGAATCTTGGATGACCAATTGCACCAAACAATACAGCGTCCGAGCTGGCACAGATTTCATGTGTTTCATCAGGATAGGGTTCACCAACCGCGTCGATAGCCGCAGCACCAGTCAATGCAGGTTTCCAAGAGATTTCGTGATTATACTTTTTTGCGATGGCATCGCATACTTTTACGGCTTGATCTACAACTTCTGGGCCTATTCCATCTCCGGCTAAAAGAGCTATGTTTAGTTTCATTATGGCTGTTTTCTATTCTATTGATTAAATTATATTCAACATTTTTTCCGTTGCTTTGATGGCGGATACGGTTTGGTCAGAATCCAGTCCGCGAGAGGTAAACTCCTTTCCGTCTATGTCCCAAGTTATTACAGTCTCACATAAGGCATCCGAAGCACTACCTGGAGGTATTCTGACGGCATAATCGGTAAGGCGTGGCAAAACAAGGTTTTGGGATTTATATATTTTTCTAAGCGCATTCATGAACGCATCGTATTGACCGTCTCCAGAGGCATTTTCCTCGAAAATTTTCCCATCAATTTCCAATGAGAGGGTAGTGGAGGGTTTTAATCCTTTTGAATGTGTCAGTACATAGGATTTTACAAAAACCTTTTGTTGAAAATCCGTGTCCAGTACATCTGAAATGATATAAGGTAAATCGTCCTTGGTAACCCGTTCTTTTTTATCGCCTAGTTCTATAATCCTAGCGGTTACTTTCTTTAGTTCGTCATCATTGAGTGTTAATCCGAGCTCTTGAAGGTTTTTTTGAATATTCGCCTTACCGGACATTTTACCCAAGGCATATTTGCGTTTCCTGCCGAACCGTTCCGGCATCAAGTCACTGAAATATAGATTTTTTTTGCTATCCCCATCTGCATGAATGCCAGCTGTCTGTGTAAAAACATTGTCTCCAACAATAGGTTTATTGGAAGGAATACTAATTCCGGTAAAAGCGGAGACCAATTTACTTACCTTATAGAGTGCTTTTTCATTAAGGTTAATGTCTATTTCTGGCAAAAAGTCGTTGATTACGGCAATAGCACTGGCCATAGGTGCATTTCCAGCACGTTCCCCCATGCCGTTGATTGTCAAATGCAGACCATGGCATCCAGCTTTTATGGCTTCCATGACATTTGCAACACCCAGATCATAGTCGTTATGCCCATGAAAATCTATATGGAGTTGGGGATATTTTTCTACGATTTCAGAAATAAAATCAAAAGTTTCTTTGTAGGTAAGTACACCTAGCGTATCAGGTAAAAGTACTCGTTTTACGGGCTGTGTGGTTAGAAAATCTAAAAACTCAAAAACGTATTCCTTGGAGTTTCGCATTCCATTGCTCCAATCTTCAAGGTAAATATTATTTATAATTCCTTTTTTTTGAGCGGATTTGAAAATTTCCGAGATTTCATTAAAATGCTTTTCGGGAGTTTTCTTTAATTGATGTGTTAAATGGTTTAATGATCCTTTGGTTAGCAAATTTTGAGAAATGGCTCCGGCTTTTTCCATCCAGTCCAAGGATACACCGCCGTCAACAAAAGTTAGTACTTCTATTTTGTCCAAATAATCATTTTCCTTGGCCCACTCCGTAATTTGCTGAACGGCTTGCAGTTCCCCCTCCGAGACCCGGGCAGAGGCAACTTCAATTCGGTCTACCTTAAGTTCTTCGAGTAGAAGTTTAGCCAATGTAAGTTTTTCAGACGCAGAAAAAGATACCCCAGAGGTCTGTTCACCATCCCTTAGGGTGGTATCCATAATTTCCAACTTTCTTTTCATTGGTTTTTTCCGTTATAAGGAAATTATATTATAGAGGTGTATTTTCGGCAAAAGTTTGGATATCCTTTTTAATATTTAAAAGGTAATCGATATCATCGAAACCGTTCAACATATTGTTCTTCTTATATTCGTTGATTTCGAATGATTCGCTTTCACCAGTAGCAAGTAAAGTGATTTTTTCTTCTGGAAGGCTAATTTCCAATTCAGTATTTGGGTCAGCTTCGATGGCATCGAAGATTTTTTGCAAAAAATCAGCACTTATTTGAACAGGTAATACACCAATATTCAAACAGTTCCCTCTAAAAATATCTGCAAAGAAACTGGAAACCACACATCTGAAGCCATAATCATATACCGCCCATGCTGCATGCTCTCGAGAAGAACCTGACCCAAAGTTTTTACCTCCTACCAAGATTTTACCACTATAGGTAGGGTCGTTCAGGACAAAATCTTTTTTCGGAGTATTATCTTGATTATACCTCCAATCCCTGAATAGATTGTCACCAAAGCCTTTACGCTCCGTGGCTTTTAAAAATCGTGCAGGAATTATTTGATCTGTATCAACATTTTCAATAGGTAAGGGTACTGCTGTTGATGTAAGTATATTGAATTTATCGTATGCCATCTTGTTTTGTCTAAGTGTGGTTTTCTGTATTAAATTAAGCGGTCTCTAATTCCATTAGTTCTCTCGGGTCGGTTACTTTTCCTGTAACCGCTGCTGCTGCTGCAACCAATGGGCTTGCAAGAATTGTTCTAGATCCAGGACCTTGTCTTCCTTCAAAATTTCTGTTGGAGGTACTCACCGCTAATTTTCCTGCGGGAATTTTATCCTCATTCATCGCCAAACATGCCGAACATCCAGGTTCCCTTAATTCAAATCCAGCTTCGGTAATTATATCTAAAATACCTTCTTCTTTTATTGCCGCCTCAACTTTGTGTGAACCAGGAACCAACCATGCCGTTACGTTATCTGCCTTCTTTCTACCTTTTACTATGGATGCAAAAGCCCTAAAGTCTTCAATACGCCCGTTAGTACAACTTCCTAGGAATACGAAATCGATAGGCTTACCCATCATACTTTCCCCTTCATTGAATTTCATATACTCCAATGATTTTTTATAACTGCTCACCCCACCTTGTGTGGCAGAAGCCAAAGGAATATCGTTTGAAATTCCCATACCCATTCCTGGATTGGTTCCATAGGTAATCATGGGTTCTATCAATGCCCCATCAAATGTCAGTTCTTTATCAAAGATGGCATCCTCATCGGTATATAAAGTATCCCAATAGGCCATTGCCTTATCCCAACCCTCTCCGGTAGGTGTAAATTCACGTCCCTTTATATATTCAAAAGTTTTTTCATCCGGTGCAATCATTCCGCCACGTGCACCCATTTCTATACTTAGGTTACAAACGGTCATTCTTCCTTCCATGCTCATATTTCGGAAAATGTCCCCTGCATATTCAACAAAATAACCCGTTGCTCCAGAGGTGGTCAATTGACTTATTATAAAGAGGGCAACATCCTTTGGGGTAACGCCTTTACTAAGACTTCCATCAATGTTTATGCGCATTCTTTTTGGTTTTGGCTGCATAATACATTGAGTAGCCAAGACCATTTCTACTTCAGAAGTACCAATACCAAATGCAATAGCTCCGAAGGCGCCGTGAGTAGAAGTATGTGAATCGCCACACACAATAGTCGCTCCCGGCTGGGTTATACCGTATTCTGGACCTACAACGTGTACAATACCATTTTTTTCGTGCCCCAGCCCCCAATAGGAAATATCGTGTTCATTCGCATTTTCCTCTAACATTTTTAATTGATTTGCAGAAAGCGGGTCTTCTACAGGCAAATGTTGATTTAGGGTAGGGGTATTATGGTCGGCAGTTGCAAAAGTTCTTTCATTATATAAAACACCGATGCCTCTGTTTTTTAATCCTAGAAAGGCTACCGGGCTAGTTACTTCATGAATCATATGTCGGTCGATGAACAATACATCCGGACCATTCTCAATTTTATGTACTACGTGTGAATCCCACACCTTATCAAATAACGTTTTTGTTGCGCTCATAATCTTTATCATGTAAGAATGTAAAAATATTAAAAACAGGTATTTTTAAGAAATGTGGACGGGTTTAAATTACGATGTCCAAAATTGAAATAAGTTAAAAATGATTATCAACTAATATAGTTCCAGATATTTTTAAATTTTACCAATTGTGCATAAAAATGCCGGACGACCAGGTTTTCAGGTTTATCTAGGGATGGGTCATTCTTTAATAATTGCATGGCATAATATCGGGCGGATTTTAAAATGGAATTGTCTTTTACAATATCCGCAATTTTGAGGTTTAGTAGGCCGCTCTGTTGCGTCCCCATGATGTCACCGGGTCCACGAAGTTTCAGGTCTACTTCTGCAATCTCGAAGCCATCATTGGTTCCTACCATAGTTTCCAAGCGTGTTTTGGCTTCGGAACTAAGTTTGTAACTGGTCATTAAAATACAGAAACTCTGGTCCGCTCCACGTCCCACACGCCCACGTAACTGATGTAATTGGGATAAACCAAAACGTTCTGCACTCTCAATGATCATGACCGATGCATTAGGAACGTTGACGCCAACTTCGATTACGGTCGTCGCCACCATTATTTGGGTTTCCCCCTTTACAAAACGCTCCATTTCATATTCCTTATCATTAGGTTTCATTTGACCATGAACGATGGAAATTTGATATTCAGGTTGTGGAAAATCGCGAACTATACTTTCATATCCATCCATTAAGTCTTTATAATCCAATGCTTCGGATTCTTGTATCAAGGGATATACGATATAAACCTGTCGTCCCTTTCTAATTTCATCACGGATAAACTGAAATACCTTTAAACGGTTAGAATCATATCGATGTACGGTTTTGATCGGCTTTCTACCTGGAGGAAGTTCATCAATAACAGATATATCCAAATCCCCATAAAGACTCATTGCCAAGGTTCTTGGTATAGGTGTTGCCGTCATGACAAGTATATGTGGCGGAATTTGATTTTTATGCCATAATTTTGATCGCTGTGCTACACCAAACCGATGTTGCTCATCAATGATTGCTAGACCGAGATTTTTAAATATGACTTTGTCCTCTAGCACTGCGTGGGTCCCTATCAAAATATTAAGCTTCCCATTTTCCAAATGCTCATGGATTGGTTTTCTTGTCGATTTTTTTACCGATCCTGTCAATAATTCACAGGTTACCTCGGTTCCTGCTAACAATTCTTTGATTCCGTTGTAATGCTGATTGGCAAGGATTTCCGTAGGAGCCACCAAGCATGCTTGAAATCCATTGTCTATGGCCAATAACATGGTCATTACCGCTACAATGGTTTTTCCGGAGCCCACATCGCCCTGTAACAGTCTGTTCATTTGGGCATTGCTACCTAAATCAGCCCTAATTTCCCGAATCACCCTTTTTTGTGCATTTGTAAGCTCAAAGGGAAGATGGTTGGCATAAAAATCATTGAACAGTGTCCCTACCTGGTCAAAATTAAAACCCTTTATTTTTTGTTTGTGCAACATATTTTTGGCAATGAGTTGCATTTGTAGATAAAAAAGCTCCTCAAATTTTAACCGAAATTGCGCTTTTGCCAATAGTTCTTGATTCTTGGGAAAATGAATATTGAAAAGTGCCTCACTTTTGGAAATCAGTTTTAATTCATACAGTATGTTGTCTGACAACGTTTCCGGAAACTTTCCTTTGGTGTCAATAAAGAGTTGTTGTACTAATTTGCTAATTACCCTATTGGTAATTCCCTTGTTGCTTAATTTCTCGGTTGAAGGATAAACCGGCTGCATGCTAATCCTTAAACTTTTTTCATGTTCCGATACTAGTTCCATCTCTGGATGGGGCATGGAAAACATACCATTAAACCAATTGCACTTACCAAATATTACATAGGGGGTATTCAATTTTAAATTTTCCCGGATCCATTTTTGACTCCGAAACCATACGAGTTCCATTTCACCCGTATCATCAATGAATTTGGCCACTAGTCTTTTACCCCGCTTGTGTTCAACAGTTTTTATGTGAACGATTTTACCCACTATTTGAACCTCGGCATTGTTTTTCTGTAGTTGACCAATTTTATAATATTGGGTCTTGTCTATATACCTATTTGGAAATAGGTTTAGGAGATCCTGATAGACCTGGATGCCCAATTCGGATTGTAAAGTCTCGGCCCTGCTTGGACCTACACCTTTTAAATATGCAACGGGAGTTTGAAGGAATCCGGCATTCATTCGCCTAAATTAGAACTTACTAAGGTGATCTGCAATAAAGGAAAAGCCTAAATTTGATTTAGCTTTTGTAACTTATAATCTATGACAAGATTTTTGTACTTATTTTTTCTGAGTATAATTTATGGGAATGCCCAACATCAGGAAAACGTAGATTTTATCCATGCAAACGTTTTCATAAGTCCCAATTTAGCTGAAAAAAGTTTAGCTGGAAATGTCGAATATACTTTTGAGATACTCCAGGATATAGATTCTGTTTGGTTGGATGCCAAAAACATGGATTTTGAAAAAATACAGCTGGATGATAAAAGAATCAAATGGGGTTATGATGATGAAAAGATTTTGATAAAGGAAAAATTTAATAAGGGTTCTGTGCATAAGCTTTATGTTCAGTATAAATGCACCCCAAAACAGACCGTTTATTTTATTGGAATAGAAGATGATAATCGAAATAATGACCAAGTTTGGACACAGGGTCAGGGTAAGTATTCCAGTCATTGGTTACCAAGTTTCGATGATATGGAAGAAAAGGTGGAGTTCGATTTATCTATTAATACATCTTCGAATAATCAAGTCATTGCCAATGGAAAATTACAGGAAATTTCAGGGGGTGTTTGGAAGTTTGATATGAATATGCCCATGAGCAGTTATTTATTGGCCTTTGCCATTGGTAACTACAGAAAACAAGAAGTAAAATCGGATAGTGGTGTTACTATCGAAAATTATTTCTATCCGAAGGATAGTTTAAAGGTCGAACCCACCTACCGGTATACCAAGGAGGTTTTTGATTTCTTTGAGGAGGAAATTGGCGTTGACTACCCTTGGCAGAATTACAAACAAATTCCCGTACATGATTTTCTCTATGCAGGAATGGAAAATACGGGTACCACGATTTTTTCCGATGCCTATGTTATTGATTCTACCTCCTTCATAGACCGAAATTATGTCAATATCAATGCTCATGAATTGGCTCACCAATGGTTTGGTAACCTGGTTACGGAAAAAGATGGGAAGAACCATTGGTTGCATGAAGGTTTTGCCACCTATTATGCCTATCTAGCCGAAAGGGAACTATTTGGTGAAGAACATTTTTATTGGAAATTGTATGATACGGCCAAACAACTATTGGAAATTTCAGATGGGGGAAAGGGAGAAAGTCTATTGAATCCCAAAGCAAGTAGCCTAACTTTTTACGAAAAGGGAGCATGGGCTTTAGTGATATTGAGGGAGCAAGTAGGGGAGGAAGCTTTTAAAAAAGGAATCAAATCCTATTTGCAAAAATTCGCCTATCAAAATGTCACCGTGGACGATTTTTTAATGGAGATGGAAGAGGCATCGAAACAAAATCTAGATTCGTTCAAATCTTCTTGGTTAATTTCTAAGGAGTTTCCCCGGCAAGAAGTTTATACCTATCTAAAAAATAAAAACGAACGTATTGTAGACTTTTTGAGCTTTCAAAAAAGAACGGATTCTACCTCGGTTTTAGATGAAGAAAAGTTAATGTGGTTATTGGACCGAAATTCATCGATTCCCTTTAAGAATCACATGTTATATAGGTATGGCAACCAAATTTCTGATTCAACCGTTCATAATATATTTGTGAACGATACTTCTTTACTTGTCAGGCAGGCATTGGCATTGGCTATCCCTAAAGTTTCAGAACATTTAAAGAAAAATTTTGAGAGCCTACTAACTGATAAGAGTTATGTTACCCAAGAACAAACATTGTTTAAATTATGGGAGACCTTTCCAGAAAAAAAATTCAATTATTTGGATACAATGAGTGAAGTGACAGGACTGCCCAATAAAAATGTGCGGTTGCTATGGTTGACTTTGGCCTTGGTTACACCAAATTATAATGAAGTTGAAAAGGTCAGGTACTTGGACGAACTAATATCCTATACCAATTCAAGTTATAACCCTGAGGTGCGCCAAAATGCTTTTCAATATCTATACCAAATAAACGGCGTAAATCAAGAAGTATTAAGGCAACTAATTTTGGCCTCTAACCATCATTCTTGGCAGTTTCGAAAGTATGCAAGAAACTTATTGGATACAATGCTTGAAAGTAAAAAGCTTAAAGAACAGATTACAACGGTGGCCATGCAACTTAAACCATCAGATTTACGTTATCTAAAAACTAAATTAGACTTATAATGAAAGCTTTGGTTATTTCAGGAGGAGGAAGCAAAGGAGCATTTGCTGGAGGAGTAGCCCAATTCCTTATACAGGAAGCTGGTAAGACCTATGATATTTTTGTGGGAACCTCTACAGGAAGTTTATTAATATCCCATTTAGCCTTAGGTAAGTTGAATAAAATCAAGAGGATTTATTCTAATGTAAACCAGAATAGCATTTTCAACAATTGCCCTTTTATCATCAAAAAAAAACATGGAAGCGATGAAATTGGTATTAATCATTGGAATGTAATACGAAATTTCATCTCCGGGAAAAAGACATTTGGAGAAAGCGAGAATTTAAGAAAGCTTATTAGTGATAGTCTTACCGTTGCTGAGTTTAAAAAGCTCAAGGAAGGAATGTCCGATGTGGTTATTACGGTAAGTAATCTTTCGTTAAATCAGGTAGAATACAAATCTATTAAGGATTGTTCCTACGAAGATTTCTGCGATTGGATTTGGATTTCCGCCAATTACACGCCTTTTATGAGTTTGGTTAGAAAAGAAGGCTGTGAGTATGCCGACGGGGGATTGGGAAGCATAGTTCCTATCGAGGAAGCCATAAAAAGAGGTGCGACAGAAGTGGATGTAGTTGTACTCCACACAGAGGTAAATTATCTGAACCGTTTACCTTCAAGAAATCCTTTTGAGCTACTAACTTCTATGATGAGTTTCGTATTCGACCGTATTGAAAACCAAAATATAAGAATCGGGAAATTTGTGGCTAACCAGAACAATGCCATCATCAACCTCTATTATACGCCCACTATATTAACTACCAATTCCTTGATCTTTGACAAGAAGAAAATGACATTATGGTGGAAACGAGGCTATCTATATGCGAAGAATAAAAACGAGGAAACCAACCCAATAGAGCCTAACGAGAACGAATAGGTTTTATCGGTTTATTGAACTCCAAACTCACACTACCACAATTCGCTAATTTCCTTTTTTACGAAGGAAAGTGCAGTAGTTGAAGGGGAGGTTTTTTCCATAGTTTCATTTAGAATATCCTCGCGAAGTTTATCAGCTGTATCAGATTCGCTCATAGCCGCTTTACGAATCATTTGAACGGTAGCATTCTTTGCAGCTTTAATAATATTCCAACAATCATCCGTCATATATATCTGTTGGGAGAGATTATGATCAAATTCAGTTTCTATACTTTTTGTCAATAAACTTTCATATGCATCCTTATCCTGACTTGTAGGAGCAACGCGTACCACCAAACTGGGAATGGAAATACGCTCTAGAAATAAAGCCATACGTTCATAAGCTTGTAAACGCACCGGTAGCGTATCTTTTTGGGAATCTTTATGTAAAAGGTATCGCCTTCGGCCCTCTTCATTATTCGTATGCATCCTAAAAAAATAAAAAGCGATGGCTCCGGTTACGATAGAAGGTAATAAATAGGCAAAAAGTTGAAAAATTTGGTCTGAAGTCATTTTTGATAATTTAACTTTATTAGTTTGATATTATGACTCTTAAACGACCGATTTTTTCTATTAGTATACTGGTTGATCGACGAAATACGTTTTAATTCTTTGCATCCTCTTTTGCAATAGCGTAGAAAGTTTTATAGTCCGGATGAATTTCTATTTGAATTCCTTCCTTAAATCCACCATCCAATCCTTGGGCATTTATTCGGTTGCCCTCCACACCAAAATCTTTGATAAGCACTTGTGCAACAGAAGCCGCTTGGTCAAGGGCAACTTCCAATTCACCTGTCATACTCAAACCGGATACGGTAACTGTCGATTTTGGATTGGCCTTGATTATTTTTGAAACATTTTCCAGCCAAATTTTTGCGGATTCCTGAACTGTAGTTCCTAAACCATCGGCGAAATAGAAATCCAATTTTTCGGATATTACGACTTTACCATTGCTCACTTGAACTTTAGCATTTTCTCCTAAACTCTGTTTTGCATTGGTCAAAACCACAATTGCCGTAGAGTCATTACTAGCAACGGCATCTACAATACCTTTCAATTGAGCCTCCTTTCGCTCCAATGTGGCCAAGGTTTTGTTTATATTTTCTGAATTTTGACTGGAGAGTGCGGCAAAACTATTCAGGTTTTTTAGCAAAGTAGCATTGGCTGCCTGTAGTTCGGATACCTGTGATTGTAATTCCTCCGCCTTTATCATACTAATTTTCTCATTAGATTCTGCTGTGGAAACCAAGCGTTTAATCGAATCTAATTGAAATTTTAATTCTTGGTTTTGAGAAATCAATTCACTTTTCTTTTGCGCCAAAACTGGATTCATGGCACAAAAAATAACAATAAAAAGGGGTAAAATTCTCTTCATTTGTTTTAGCATTTTATTTTCCGCCAAGATACGAACAGTCTTTTAATTCTTGAACTCCGTTGAAATTTACTTTTGGCTTATTGTATCCGTAGGTGTACGCAAGACTTTTGTTCAGTTCATTATCATCTAAGTTCACCTGTATGTCATCCATTGTAAATTGGCAGGGATGTTCATATCCTGCGGCATGTGTTATTTCTAAAAATTCTTTTCTGAATGTTTTGAAATATTGGGCTAAACGGTCCGACTTTAGCGGTATGTCAATTCCGTTTTGCAGCCATTTACTTTGGGTGGCAATACCCGTGGGGCATCTGTTGGTGTGACAAACTTGGGCTTGAATACATCCAATACTCATCATTGCTTCTCTCGCTACGTTAATACAATCAACTCCCATGGCAAAAGCCATAGCCGCCCTGGCAGGAAAACCCAATTTTCCGCTACCTATAAATATAATTCGTTCAGTAAGTTTACGTTCCAAGAATATTTGGAAAAGGCTTGAAAACCCATAGACCCATGGCAAGGAAACATGATCTGCAAAAGAAGGTGGAGCAGCACCTGTACCACCCTCGCCGCCGTCCACGGTAATGAAATCCGGTCCTTTACCTGTTTTTAACATCATGTTCGCCAGTTCTTCCCACTGATCCAATTTACCAATAGCTCCTTTTATACCTACAGGCAGTCCCGTTTCTTCAGCTATTTGCTCTATTAAATTCATGAGTTCTGGAACCGATGAAAAGGCCTTGTGTGTTGCGGGTGAAAGCACATCTTTACCCACTTCAACCCCTCTAATTGCTGCAAGTTCGGGGGTTATTTTGGCACCTGGGAGTACACCGCCCTTTCCTGGTTTCGCTCCTTGGGAGAGTTTTATTTCAATGGCTTTAATGGATGGATTATCGGCTACTAATTTTTTAAGTTTTTCAATTGAAAAATTTCCGTCAGGTGTTCTTACGCCAAAATACCCAGTTCCAAAGTGAAATATTACATTACCACCTTGTTGGTGATAGGGGGATAAACCACCTTCCCCCGTATTATGATAAGCTCCGCATTTTTTCACTCCCATATTCATAGCTTCTACGGCAGCAGCCGATAAAGAGCCAAAACTCATTGCCGAGATATTGATTATACTGGCTGGTCTAAAAGGTTTTTTTCTTTTATTATATGCGCCCATAATCTTTGCACAGGGCATGAAGGTAGGGTCAAGGTCATTAGGATGACCGTCAGGAACCTTGAAGGCCATCATACTGTTTTTTATAAAAACATGTTGATGGGCATAAATATCACGATCGGTACCAAAACCTTCATAGTTGTTTTCTTTTTTTGCCGAAGCATAAATCCATCCACGTTCAATTCTGTTGAAGGGGAGTTCCTCGCGATTGTTGGCCACAAAATACTGTCGCATTTCCGGACCAATACTTTCCAACCAATATCTCAGATGTCCTACAATAGGATAGTTATGTTTTATGGTGTGCTTCTTTTGGATGAAAATGTCCCAAATTGCCACTAGGGTTAGAACGATAAGTATCCACCCCCACCACGGGAATAGGGTCAGCAATAAAAATAGATAGGCCATTAACTATTAACCTTTTGGTTTATTTTCCAGTCTTGGGGTTTTGTCGCTATTTAAGTAATCTAAACTCATTGCAGTGAGTGTTTTAACACCGAGCAATAAACCGCTGTCATCAATCCTAAAATCTGGTGTATGATGCGGAAATGATTCCGTATTACCCGGAGTCATTCCACCTAAAAAGAAGAAAAATCCAGGAACTTTTTCCTGATAGAACGAAAAATCCTCGGCACCGGTGATGGCTTTTGTTACGACGACATTTTCCTTTCCTGCAACTGCTTCCATCGTAGGTAGCATTTGAGTGACCAATTCGGGATTGTTATAGGTAATGGCCGTACCGGAGGCAATTTCTGTAGTCGCCTCACCTCGATAAGCCTCGGCTATGGATTTTACCATTTCCTTCATTCTTCGATTCAATTGCTTTTGCATATCATAGTCCAACGTTCTAATGGTACCCACTATTTCGGCACTTTCTGGTATGATATTGTTCCGAACCCCTGAGGTAATTTTACCCACTGTAATCACTGCAGCTTCATTGGTAAGGTTCATTTCCCTACTTATAATGGTCTGTAGGCCATCAATAATTTTTGCACTGATCATAATGGGATCAACACCCGACCATGGCTGGGAGCCATGACTTTGTTTTCCTTTTACGTTGATAACAAATCGCTGTGCCGCCGCCATGGTTCCACCGGACTTATATCGAATCATACCCACTGGTGTCTGTGAATTTATATGTAAACCAAAAATGGCATCCACATCCGGATTCTCCAAAACACCTTCTTTTATCATTAAGGCCGCACCACCTTCTTCCCCCGGAGGTGCTCCTTCCTCAGCGGGTTGAAAAACAAACTTAACGGTACCCTTTATTTTGTCTTTATTTTTAGATAGAATTTCCGCGACGCCCATGAGTATTGCAATATGCGTGTCATGCCCACAAGCATGCATCACCCCAACTTCGTTACCTAAATACTCAGATTTCACATTACTCTTAAAGGCAAGGTCATTTCTTTCCGTTACCGGTAGTGCATCTATATCCGCACGTAAAGCAATAACCTTTCCAAGTTTTTTACCTTTTAATACTCCAACGACACCGGTATGTGCAACACCCGTTTCAATTTCTATTCCTAAACTTGTTAAATGTTCGGCAATTTTTTCCGCCGTTTTAAATTCCCTATTGGATAGTTCCGGGTTCTCATGGAAATACCTTCTCCATTCAATCACTTTATCTTCAATGGCGCTGAAATCTTTTTCCATGGAGTTTTGAGCCGTAGCTATTATTCCACAGAGTATTAAGGCAATTATTCCTAGTTTTTTCATATTGTTCGTTTAAAATTTAATAAGTCTATAATTATTGTCCTGTAATTGAATTAAAGCGGTCATTGCACTTAAGGATAATTGTACCCCATCCAATAACTCCTCTTTTGGAAAACCTCTTGAAGCAGAGGATTGACCACAAAAAATAATATCTGCATTTGCTGCCATGAGCGCCTTTATCAATTCTGCGTTGGGATTATTGGTCCCAAACTTTGTTTTATAGGCATCGGAGGTTATGACATCTTTTGAGGCCTTATTGTGAACAACCAATGCTATTTTTAATTGCTCTAAAGGAATACCGTTTTGGGCATGCATGTTCAAAAATCGAGCGGCTGTTTCTATGCTCGGGTTTACCTGGTCTACATCCTCGGGCGAGTTCATGATATCAAAAACAGCTTTGAACGTCTTTTGGATATCTACCTCGTAATCCGCATTGTCTATTTGAAAGACCGCACCATATTTTTCTATTATTGGTCCGCTTTCTTTTTTTTGAGCAGATACACTTTGAAACGTTATTAGTATGAGCGAAAGAAATCCAGCAATTTTTATACTTTTTATCATAGAGTAATTGTTGATTTGCTAAAGATATTTAAAATGAAACAAACGTCTTGGAACAATGTTTATAATTCTAAAAAACATCTTTTCAGGTATCGTCTAATTATGGCTAAATTCACACTCTAAAAATTGTAATACATTGAGTTCTTTTATAGATGAGTTGAATGACGCCCAAAAGGCACCCGTTTTGCACAAAGACGGACCTTTAATGGTAATTGCTGGAGCAGGTTCGGGCAAGACCCGTGTACTTACTTACAGAATAGCATATTTAATGGAGCAGGGGGTAGACGCCTTTAATATATTGGCATTAACTTTTACCAATAAGGCCGCCCGTGAAATGAAGAAGCGTATTTCCGATATTGTTGGTGTTTCCGAAACCAAGAATTTGTGGATGGGTACGTTTCACTCTGTTTTTGCTAAATTATTGCGATTTGACGGGGATAAGCTTGGATATCCCAGCAACTTTACCATCTATGATACCCAGGATTCCCAACGTTTAATTTCTTCCATTATTAAGGAAATGGGACTGGATAAGGATATCTATAAGTACAAACAGGTACAAAATCGTATCTCTTCCTTTAAGAATAGTTTGATAACGGTCAAAGCCTATTTCAATAACCCAGAACTTATGGAAGCCGATGCTATGGCAAAAAGGCCTCGAATCGGGGATATCTACCAGAATTACGTTGATCGTTGCTTTAAGGCCGGCGCTATGGATTTCGACGATTTGCTTTTAAGAACAAACGAATTGCTAACGAGGTTCCCGGATGTTCTTTTAAAGTATCAAGATCGTTTCAGATATATTCTGGTAGATGAGTATCAGGATACCAATCATTCCCAGTATTTGATAGTAAGGGCTCTTGCGGACCGATTTCAGAATATTTGTGTTGTTGGTGATGATGCTCAAAGTATTTATTCTTTTAGGGGAGCCAATATCAGTAACATTCTAAATTTCCAACGCGACTATGACAATGTCGGTATGTATCGCTTGGAGCAAAACTATAGATCTACCAAGAATATTGTCAACGCTGCCAATTCTATTATTGCGAAGAATAAAAACCAATTAGAAAAGAATGTTTGGACGGACAATGACGACGGAGGAGTTATTAAAATACACCGAAGTATAACGGATGCGGAAGAAGGCCGGTATGTTGCCAATTCCATTTGGGATAATAAAATGCAGAATCAAATGTCAAATGGGGAATTTGCGGTGCTCTATCGCACTAATTCCCAGTCCAGGGCCATTGAGGATGCATTGAGAAAAAGGGATATTCCTTATAGAATATACGGGGGACTCTCTTTTTATCAAAGAAAGGAAATTAAGGATGTTCTGTCCTATTTAAGGTTGATAATTAACCCTAAAGATGAGGAAGCCTTAAAACGCGTGATTAATTTCCCTGCAAGGGGAATTGGTCAAACCACGGTGGACAAATTAGTGGTAGCTGCAAACCATTATGGGAGATCTATGTTCGAGGTAATGGAAAATATCTCTAAAATAGATTTAAAGATAAATTCTGGTACCAAAAGGAAATTGGAAGATTTTGTGACCATGATCAAAAGTTTTCAAATTATGAACGAAGGCACCGATGCATTTAGTTTGTCGGAGCAAGTAGCGAAAAAGACCGGACTTTTGTTGGAGTTTAAAAAAGATGGCACACCAGAGGGTATTGCCCGAATGGAAAATATAGAGGAGTTGCTCAACGGTATTAAGGACTTTGTTGAAGGTCAAAAGGAGATTGCCGATGCCACTGGAGACTTAAGTGAATTTCTTGAAGATGTGGCCCTTGCCACGGATTTAGATAAGGATACTGGAGACGATGACCGTGTAGCCCTAATGACCATCCACTTGGCAAAAGGGTTGGAGTTTCCTTACGTATACATTGTAGGTATGGAGGAGGATTTATTTCCTTCAGGAATGAGCATGAACACTAGAAGCGAATTGGAGGAGGAGCGAAGGCTTTTTTATGTGGCACTGACAAGAGCGGAAAAGCAGGCCTATTTAACGTATACCCAGAATCGATATCGTTGGGGTAAATTAATAGATGCGGAACCAAGTAGATTTTTAGAGGAAATCGACGAAAAATATGTTGAGAACTTAACTCCTTTGGATGGTGGCTATCGCTATAAATCCATGATAGATGCCGATATTTTCGGGGAAGTGGATAAAAGCAAGTTACGCCAAACGAAACCCAAACAAGGTACACCGCCAAGTATTGATAGGCCCAACCTAAACCAATTAAAGAAACTTAGAAAAATAAAACCAGAATTGTCTCAACCCGTGGGGAATACAAATACCATTGATCCCAGTTTAACCGAAGGGTCATTGGTTAACCATACCAGGTTTGGTCGAGGGGAAGTCCTTAAAATTGAAGGAGTTGGTAACGACAGAAAAGCGGAAATTAAATTTGATCAAGGGGATGTGAAAAAACTACTGCTCAGGTTTGCCAAATTAGAGGTCCTTTAAGGCTTATGTCCATTTATTGATTATATTGATTCAAAAAATGAAGGTATGTTAAAATATAGATTCACCATTTTACTATTTTCCTTTTCCCTATTAGTAGGCTCATGCCAGAGTTCTGCGGATATGGAAGATCAAGAAGTTGTAGTCCAGAATGAAAATATACCTCCTGTAACAGAGGATGTTTTTGCCTCAGATTATTGGGATGATGCCGAACTCGTGTGGAGTGACGAGTTTGATGGAACGACGCTTTCCGAAGAGAATTGGAAATTTGAAACGGGTAATAACGGTTGGGGAAATAATGAACTACAAAATTATTTGGACAATGGCAATGTGGAGGTCAGTAGCGGAACTTTAAAAATTATTGCAAAAAAAGAAAGTGTTGAAGGAAGTAACTATACCTCTGCCAGACTCAATAGTATAAAGGAATTTACATTTGGTAAAATCGAAATTAGGGCTAAAATACCAGATGATAAGGGTAAAGGGATATGGCCTGCGTTGTGGATGTTGGGAAATGATATTAATAATGTCGGGTGGCCTGCCTGTGGGGAAATTGACATTATGGAATATGTTAGTTTTAGTCCAAATGAAGTTCACTTTACTGTTCACAGTGAGGCAAACAACCACGTAAAGGGAACCCAGATAACTTCAGGTCCGGTACCATTAGAAACTATAGAGGAAGAGTTTCATACCTATGGCGTTTTATGGACGGATAAATACATGAAATTTTATATCGATTCAGAAGACAATATTAAACTTAACTTTTTGAGACCCTCTATTTCCAATTCTGATAATTGGCCATTTTCCAAACCTTTTTATTTTCTGATGAATATAGCAGTGGGTGGAAATTGGGGCGGATTAGAAGGAGTTGACGACACAATATTCCCAGCTATAATGGAGGTTGATTATGTTCGGGTCTATCAAAAATAGCATAGGCAAATGGCAGAACTCATTAGGATATATGAAGAAAACCCGAACCCTAGGGAAATAAACAAAGTGGTTCAAGTCCTTAGAAAGGGCGGTCTAGTAATTTATCCTACGGATACTGTATATGGATTAGGATGCGATATTACCAATTCCAGAGCTCTGGAAAAAATTGCCAGAATTAAAGGTATAAAATTGGCTAAGGCCAATTGGTCGTTTATTTGCGCAGATTTAAGTAATCTGTCAGATTATGCGAGACAAATAGATACCGCCACCTTTAAAATTCTTAAAAGGGCCTTACCAGGGCCTTATACTTTTATCCTTCCTGGGAACAATAACCTGCCAAAAGATTTTAAGAAGAAAAAAACAGTTGGAATACGTGTACCCAATAATAACATTGCCAGAACGCTTGTTGAGGCTTTGGGTAATCCCATTGTTTCCACTTCAATTCGCGATGACGATGATGTATTGGAATATACTACTGACCCTGAACTGATTTACGAAAAATGGGATAATTTGGTAGATATTGTTATCGATGGGGGGTATGGAGGAAATGTGGCTTCGACCATTATTGATTTATCCACTGGTTTTCCTCAGGTGATTCGGGAAGGAAAAGGGGATGTTGATATCATTTAGGTGGAACAGAAATATTGATTCTATAAAAAAAGCGGCCCTAGAGCCGCTTTTAATTTTATGATTTACCTAGAAATTATCTACCTCCATTGATTGAAGGGTCTTTCATTCCTTCTTCGATCATGCTATAAAACTGATCGATTTTTGGAAGTACGACAATTCTTGTTCTTCTATTTTTAGATTTTTCTGTTTGGGATACAGGAACATATTCCGATCTACCCGCTGCAGTCATACGTTTAGGATCTACGTTGAAATCATTTTGTAAAATTCGAACTACCGCAGTCGCACGTTTAACACTTAAATCCCAGTTATCTAATAATATACCATTTCCTCTATATGGAACGTCATCCGTGTGGCCTTCTACCATAAATTCAAAATCAGGTTTGTTGTTCACAACTTTGGCAACTTTACCCAACACTTCTTTAGCTCTGCTGGTAACATTGTAGCTACCACTGCTGAACAATAACTTGTCGGAAATCGATACGAAGACAACACCTTTTTCAACACTAATTTCAATATCCTCATCATCCAAATTACCCAATACACCTTTTAAGCTCTGAACCAAAGAAAGGTTTACGGAGTCTCTTCTAGTGATAGCATCATTAAGTTTACGGATGGTTAAATCTTTTTCTTGAAGACTTTCTAAAGACTTCTCTAAGTTTTCCGCTCCTTTAGTAGTCAAAGTCGTCAGATTACCCATATTATTGATCAACTCTTGGTTATTTGCCTTTAAAAAAGCATTTTGATCTTCAAGTGTTGAAAGTCTAGAATCAGCAGTTGCCTTTTCTTCCAAACAGTCATTCAACTTAACCGTTGCTGAGTTTAATAAATCTTGGGTCTCTTTCTGTTTTGCCTCTAAATCAGCATATTTCTTCTGCGAAACACATGAAGACAATAAAAGCGTTACTCCGAGACAGCCTAAAATGATTTTTTTCATAATTGTTTAACTATATTAATGTTTGTTATTTACTTGTTCATTTAAACGGAACCAAAATTATAGTTTTTGAGAATCGTTTATAGGGGTACTTAGTTAATCTTTTACTAAAATGTTAAAATTCTTTACTCCATTTACGAAGTAAGACCATACTATGGATTTTACAATATAGTACTTTAATATAAATTTAGCTTTTTCCCGTTTCCTATACATTTTCCTAAATTGACGGTAAAAGCTTAGGTGAGCCCTTAAAATGGCCCAACAGTGCCTAAACCGAAATTGCAGAATAAATCGCAATGCCGCTATTCCATCCAAAAGTAACCTAACAATTATAATCAAAAAAGCTTTTCGCCTTGGAAGATTTTTTGTGATGGAGAAAAGGGAGTTTCTAAAATTGAGATAGGTTTTTTTGGGGTTCATGTTGCTCAGTGTGGAACCACCGAGATGAAATACTTTTGATGCCCCTACATAATAAACTTTATAGCCCTGATTCTTGGCTCTCCAGCAAAAATCGACCTCCTCTTGATGTGCAAAATAATCCGCATCGAATCCATTAAGCTCCCTAAATACTTCTGATCGAACAAACATGCAAGCCCCCGTGGCCCAAAATATCTCAATAGAGTCTTCATATTGACCCTGATCTCTTTCAAGACTTTGAAAAATTCGACCTCTACAAAAAGGGTAACCCAATTGATCTATAAAACCTCCAGCGGCACCAGCATATTCAAAATGGTCTTTTTTCAACAAATCCAATATCTTGGGTTGTACGATGGCAGCTTCGGAATGTTCCAAAAAGAAGTTTATGATGGGTTTCAGCCATCCTTGTGTAACCTCGACATCCGAATTTAACAAACAAAAGACATCGGCGGTTACAGATTCCAAAGCCTCATTGTAACCTCTTGCAAACCCACCATTGGTAGAATTCTGAATGATGTTGATATTTGGATAGTGGAGTTTTAGAAAATCGACGGATCCATCTGTAGATGCATTATCGGCCACAAAAATATCCGCAAGACCTTCGGAAAATTTAATGACCGAAGGTAGGTAGCGCTCTAAGAGGACTTCCCCGTTCCAATTGAGTATGACAATGGCAATTTTCAAAACGAATGCAAATTAACGGCTAAATTCAGGAATCTCCCTTAAAAACTTATATTTTTCCTCGCTGTAAAGCATTTGGCAATAGAAATGTTGTATGCCATTGGTTACCATTAAATAGGTCGCATCAAGGTTAAAATTGTATCGGGCTATTTGGTCAAATGTAGTTTGTGAAATATTTATTTGTGGTGCTTTACATTCAACGAGTAGTTCAATGCTCCCATCCGGATTATATACAACTACATCATATCTTTTCTTTAATCCATGGAGAACAATCTGTTTCTCTACGTTAATTAGACTTGTAGGATAATTTTTATCGGTGGTAAGGAATTTAAGCACGTGTTGACGAACCCATTCTTCAGGTGTGAGGACTATAAATTTTTTGCGAATTATGTCAAAAATTAGCGTCGTATTTTGACTATTTTTGAACCTAAAGGTATACCTGGGAAAATTTAGGGCCTGCATGTTACAAATTTGATGAATTTTTCTGAATGGATGAAGTACTAGAAATTGTTAACGAAATAAAGAAGGGAAATATAAAGCCTATTTATTTTCTGTTTGGGGAAGAGGCCTTCTTTATTGACAAAATAGCTTCTTATATAGGCGAGAAGGTGCTCAGCGAGGAAGAAAAGGGATTCAATCAAATGGTGCTTTATGGCAAGGATGCAACTATTGATGAAATCGTTAGCCATGCCAAACGTTTTCCAATGATGGCGGAAAAACAGGTCGTAATCGTTAAAGAAGCACAACATTTGTCCAGAACTATTGAAAACTTGAACGGATATGCAGAGAACCCTCAACCAACAACGGTACTGGTCTTTTGCTATAAGTACAAGAAATTGGATAAAAGAAAGGCGTTATACAAGAGTATTAAAAAGAACGGTGTTGTTTTCGAAAGTAAAAAATTATATGAAAATCAAGTTTCCGATTGGTTGAGAAAGACCCTCGTCTCAAGTGGTTTTACTATTTCACATAAGGCCGCAATTATGTTAGTAGAATATTTGGGGACGGATTTAGGGAGAATAAATAATGAGCTGGAAAAATTAAAACTTGCCATACCTGAAAAAAAGGAGATTACCCCAGAAGATATAGAACAACATATAGGAATTAGTAAGGATTATAATAATTTTGAGTTGAAAAAAGCTATCGGAGAACGAAATATCCTTAAGGCAACTAAAATAGTTACCTATTTTTCCCAGAACCCTAAGGATAACCCTTTTGTACTTACTATTTCTTTACTTCACAGTTTCTTTACCCAATTACTTCAATATCATGGTCTTAATGACCATTCGCCAAAGCATGTAGCCAGTGTTCTTAAAATTAACCCGTATTTCGTAGGCGAGTACCAGACCGCGGCCAAAAATTTTCCTATGAAAAGGGTGAGCCAAATTATTGGCAATCTAAGAGAGTTAGACCTTAAGGGAAAGGGGGTTAACGCTTCCAGTGTAAATAATGAAGACCTACTAAAGGAACTTCTATATAAGATTCTTTAGCCTAAATTATTTCTTGTCAATACTGAATTTTCCCGGACCAACTAGGGCGATTGTTATGAAAGCTACAAGGTACAGTAGCGCAATTTCCTTATCTCCAAATGGATCGGTAGCATGGGCTATAAAAGCTGCCACCGCCATAGTAATAGCAGTAGGAATAGCAGCAAATTTTGTTTTAAAACCAACTATTATTAAGATAGGACAAATAAACTCTCCAATAACGGCGAGAAATAAAGAAGGTGCGGCACCAATCCCAATGGGGTCTCCAAATTCGAAATTTCCGGCAATCAACCTTTGAAATTTACCATACCCATGAGTCAACATCATGGCAGAAGTAGCAATTCTGAAAAAGGCAAGTCCAATATCTTTCATCAGGGGAATTTTTATTATTAATTGTTAAGTTCCTATAAATGTAGAGATTTTATTTTTCACGTAAAAGAATTTCCAAATTGCTTATTAATGTATCGGAATTCTCCTTGTTAAAATATAGTGGAGGTTTAATCTTAAGTACATTATCATGTGGACCATCCGTACCAATTAAGATGTGTCTTTGCCTTAAACCGTTTTTTAAATACTGTGCTTTCTTTCTATCGGGTCTTTTTTTATGGTCTAGAATTTCCACTCCAAGAAATAGCCCTTCGCCTCGTACATCTGAAATTTCTGGATATCTTCTCCCCAATTCTTTTAATTGGTTTTTAAGATAATTTCCTGTTTCCTTTGCTTTTTTAGATAACTCTTCCTCCTCGATAACTTCTAAAACTGCTTTACCAATTGCGCATGACACAGGGTTACCCCCAAAAGAACTAAAAAACTCAGGGCCGTTCTCAAAACTTTGGGCTATTTCCTTAGTGGTTATAACAGCACCAATAGGGTGGCCATTGCCCATAGGTTTACCTAGAATTACAATATCCGGTATAACTCCATACATTTCATACCCCCAAAAGAAATCTCCTAGTCTACCGAACCCAACTTGTACTTCGTCACTAATACAAACCCCTCCTTGTTTTCTTATTGCGGGGTAAATATTCTTTAAATAATTTTTTGGTAATGGCACCTGTCCACCACACCCTATAATAGGCTCCGCTATAAAAGTGCCAATTTCATTTTGATTCAAACTTATATCGGATAGTGTTTTTTCAATAAAATATTTGGAGGCCTCTTCCTCTGAGTTGTGTCCCGATTCAAATATCTTTGGTATGGGAGTTTGTATCACATACTCTTTCTTTCCAGGTCCGCCCTTATGATTGTATTTATAATGGCTTACGTTGATTCCCATTCGCGTGTTTCCATGGTAACCATGTTCCATGACCATAACCTTGCTCTTATTTGTATGCGTTTGTGCTAACCGAAGCGCCAAATCACTTGCAGCACTACCGGAATTCACATAAAATACTTTGTTTAAAGAAGGCGGAAATTTAGAAAGTAATTGCTCGCTATAGGTGAACAATTCATCATATAGGTAGCGGGTATTCGTATTTAATTTTGCCATGCTGATTTGTCCTGCTTTGACGACTTTTGGATGGCAATGCCCGACCAGCATAATATTATTATAGGCATCCAAAAAAGTATTCCCGGCTTGGTCATACATATATTGGAATGCCGATTGCTTCATGTAGATGGGTTCTTCATAACTTAGGCTTAAGGAACTACTGATGAATTTTCGACGTAATTCAAGTTGTTGATTCAATACCTTTTTATTGCCAGGTTCAAATCCGGCCGCGCTCCTAAAGGCATACTTGGCTTTCACTGGATTGATAGTTAGCCATTTGTAAAGTAAATCCCACGCGGGTTTTTCGCTAACTGTGATATATGAGGAATCGGGATTTTGTTGTTTAGCGAAAGCAGAATTACATACGCTTGTACACAGTCTTCCAGCAATAAGGTAATAGAGTACATCTAACTCTAACTCTTCTAAAGGCAGTATGGAATTATATGCTTTTATTACTTCTTTGGCATAATCCAGCGGGTTTTCCTTTTCCATAATAAAATAGGTGAGGGCCACTGCCAGTTCATTTATTAGCCAAGAATGGCACATATCTCCAAAATCTATGATTCCCGAAATGGTATTATTCTGGGTCAATATATTCCAATCATTACCATCATTGTGAATAACACCTTTTCTTAGCAGGTCTTGTACTGGAATAACCTGCTCTTTAAACTGCATTAAAAAATAATTCACCAAGCTACGATCTTGGGTGTTTTGGATTCGGTTTGTGTAGATTTCATTTTTGTGTAACCACTGGAGGTCCCAATTCGTTTGCTTACTAATAATTGCTGTATCGTAAATTGGTAGAGTAACCAAATCCATTTGGGCCAAAAAAAGACCCAATTTGTAACCTAAATCTTTAGCGCAATCAACTTCTGCTAAAAACTTTCCTTCTAAAAAGGATAGCAATCTGTAAATATGGCCTTGATCTTCAACCCATGGCTGGCCATTGATAGTTTTAATTGGGAGAGGAAAAGTATAGGGTTTCAGAGATTTTAGGCACTCCAAAACTTTGTTCTCCCCATTTAGTAGGGCCTTATTAGGCTCATTTAAATTGTATATTTTTAGAACAAAGCAATCATTGCCACTTTCAATCTTGTAATTCTTACTTTCATATCCTTCCATTTTACAAATGGAGGGATTCGATAAATCATAGTAACGATTGAGTATTCCAGCAATATTTTTGGGGTTGGGTTCCATTCCTTATTTTCTAATTATTTTACAAATGGAATTTAAATAAACAAGATACTAAAGAATCGTTATTTTAGTAGTGAATAGGCTTAGAATGGCATATTAAACACCTAAAAATCGTAAAAAGGATTAATGATATGGTAAGGAAGTAGTTTCAAAATTAATGTAAAGGCGGAAAATCTTGTGGATTGGCCTCGTTCATAATAGCGTAAACTTTTTCGAAAATGTCCTCTACATTAGGCTTGGAAAAATAATCACCGTCGCTGCCATAGGCTGGTCTGTGGGCCTGTGCCGTTAGTGTTTGAGGGGCACTATCCAAATACTTATACCCCCCTTGTTTCTCAATGATCTCCGTTAACAGGTAGGATGAACAACCCCCAGGCACATCTTCGTCTATAACTAATAGTCGATTTGTCTTTTTTACACTTTTAACGGTATCTCCATTGATGTCAAAAGGCAATAGCGTTTGAGCATCGACTACCTCTGCATCAATTCCTACTTCTAAAAGTTCCTTAGCTGCTTGTTCTACTATACGCAATGTAGAACCATAAGAAAGCAAGGTGATATCCTCACCTTCCTTTATAGTTTCAACAACACCTATCGGAGTACAGTATTCTCCAAGATTGGTCGGTTTGTCTTCTTTTAATCGGTATCCGTTTAAACTTTCAATAATTAGCGCGGGTTCGTCACTTTTCATTAAAGTGTTGTAAAAACCTGCTGCTTGGGTCATATTTCTAGGCGCCAAAATATAAATACCTCTAAGAACATGTATCAATCCGCCCATTTCCGATCCTGAATGCCAAATACCCTCTAAGCGATGACCTCGCGTTCGAATAATTAGGGGAGCTTTTTGTTTTCCAAAGGTTCTATAAAGAAGGCTTGCCAAATCATCTGTTAATGTAGCTAGGGCGTAGAAAATATAGTCTAAGTATTGAATTTCAGCTATAGGGCGAAGGCCTCTTAGTGCCATACCGATTCCCTGCCCAATTATCGTGGTCTCCCTAATCCCAGTATCCGCTATTCTAGTTTCACCGTATTTGGCCTGTAAACCTTCCAATCCTTGATTCACATCACCTATAGCTCCAGTGTCCTCACCGAATACCAGTGCATTTGGATATTTTTCAAATAATTTATCAAAATTGTCACGAAGAAGCACTCGACCGTCGATTTTTTCCCCTTTGGATGCGTTATATGTGGGTGGTATAGGCTTAATATTAGTAGCCCTATTTTCATTTTCACTGTACAAATGGGAACTGAATTTGGGTTGTGATTCCGATAGGAAATCAGTTAACCATTGGCCCAAGGCTTTTCTTTCATTGGAATTTTCCCCTATTAGGTATCGCAATGACTTTCTTGCCGCTATGGCCAAATCTTTTTTTACAGGTTCATCTACAGCGATTAAATCATTTTTCAATTTCGAAAGAAAATTCTTGTTTGCGCTTTTTTTTGCTGCTTCATTTATAAGTTGAACCAGCTGCTTTTTTTGGGATAGATGTTCATGAAGATATTCTGTCCATGCTTCCTTTTTGGCCTCTCTTACCGTCCTTTTAATTTGTTTTTCTACACTGGACAATTCTTCTTCGTCCGCAATACCCGATTCCAATATCCATTCCCTAAATCTTTTGTTACAATCATTGTCCCTTTCCCAAGCCAAACGTTCGTCATCCTTGTATCTTTCATGTGATCCCGAGGTGGAGTGACCTTGAGGTTGTGTAAGTTCGGTAACGTGAATAATAACTGGAACGTGATCCTGTCTAGCAATATCGGCAGCATTTTCATAGGTGTGCATTAATGCTGTATAGTCCCATCCTTTAACCTTTAGAATTTCGACACCTTGGTTAGTATCATCCCTCTGAAATCCGGAAAGTACTTTAGATATATCTTCTTTTGTGGTATGGTATTTTGCAGGCACGGATATTCCATATTCGTCATCCCAAATACTCAAAACCATAGGAACTTGCAAAACACCTGCAGCATTTATGGTTTCCCAGAACATACCTTCACTGGTACTGGCATTACCTATGGTGCCCCAGGCTACTTCATTTCCATTGTTTGAAAATTTGGAGCTATCAATATCCTTAAGTTCTCTATAAACCTTGGATGCTTGGGCCAGTCCAAGCAATCTTGGCATTTGCCCGGCAGTACACGAAATATCGGAACTACTATTCTTTTGTTTTGTTAAATCCTTCCAGCTGCCATCATCATTTAAACTATATGTAACAAAATGTCCACCCATTTGCCTACCGGCACTCATAGGTTCTTTTTCTAAATCGGTTGTAGCATAAAGTCCGTGAAAAAAATCCTTTGGTTTTAATTGGCCAATCGCCATCATAAAGGTTTGATCTCTGTAGTAACCACTTCTGAAATCTCCGTTTTGAAAGGATTTTGCCAAGGCAAGCTGTGGTAATTCTTTGCCATCACCGAAAATTCCGAATTTGGCCTTACCCGTAAGTACTTCTTTTCTTCCTAGTAGACTACAGGTTCTACTTAAAAATGCAATTTTATAATCACTAATAATTTGATCTTTAAAATCTTCAAATGATATATCATTGCTTGTTTTGGAAGAAACGTCCATTTATTTTTTAAATTTTCACAAAAATACCGAATTGAAATCGTTTTAGCAATCTCGATTTTGCTTTAACCGTTGCGAAAATCATATTTCAAATTGATTATTTTGTGAAATTCATATTATTTATTGATTTAAGAAGGGGTGAATTGAAAATACTGAAATCAAAACCACTTTCTTGTGAACAGTCCGGTTAAGGTTTTAGGACTTACCGTAATTATAAAACGTATTTTCTCACCATAATCTGGCTGAGAAATTTCCCACCCATTATTAGAATACAAAGGAAAGTACAGTTCAAAATAGTCCGTTACCAGATTTAGTCTAATCCCTGAATCAAAGACAAACTTTTCCTTGAAACCGTTATTTTTCACCAAACCAGCATCGCCATATAATTCTATCCATCTCCATACGTTGAAACTCGTATTAACGGTGGTCATCCAATTGTCTGAAAAGCGATATCGCTCATCTAAAAAGGATTTAAAACCACCTTCGGCAATAATGATTTGCTGACTATAAATTCCGGTATCCTCGGATCGGCCTAAGTAGCTATAATCAAAGAGGTAATCCGTTGGTCTGTCCAATGCAAAACTGAAGAAATTCGAAGTGGTATTGTTGCTGAGAAACTTACCGGCAAAAAACCTAAAATTAAATTGTCGATTGTTCTCGAACAATTTTCTGTATTCATACTCAAATGAAAGCTTGCTGAACTTTCCTGCAAGTTGAAAGTCCAAAAACCAAGAATTATAATCTAAAATACCATTATCACGGTTAAGGTACCTCGCATTAAAAACACTATAATCAGGATTTTCTGGATTGTTGGCCAAATCGCTTAAACTTTCGTCAAAATCCCTGAAAATATTGACAAACCTAAAAGATAGAACCTGCCTTTTATTGGAAATTAAATTCTCTGGCCGCCATCCAAAACTTATTGCTGGAGTTATGGATGTATACCTTGAATTTACATTAAAATGTGAAGTAGAACCTCCCAGGGAATAATTGGCCACATAGAGACCACTTTTACTTAAATATTTACGGTAGCTAAACTTTCCATAGCCCACAAATGCCTTCTCCCTAAAAGAGTAGGAGGGAGCAAAGTCGTAAACAAAGGGTCTTTCCAATAAGGTTTTGTTGTATAATCTTAATCCGGGAACCCAACCATCATAAACATTGAAATTAACAACGGGAACATAGAATACTTGATTGTAGTACGGATTTTCGGAATCCTTGAAAAAAGTGAACTTTAATTTTTTATTGCTCGATAGAAATCCCTTTAGCGACTTCCAATTGTCTCTTTGGTTAAATTCGGGAATTTTTTGGTCGTAATTTAAAACCAGTTTATCCTCATTATTGTTTGGTACCGAAAAGGTTTCCAGGGTTTTGATATCCTTAAACCAATATTTAGAGACTAAAGTATCATTTCTTAGGCCGAACATGCTAATCGGGACATTGGTACCTTCTTTGTTTTTAATGGTTACATTCAGCGAATCCCGGGTTTTGTCTACCTTTTTTATTTTAAAATCTATTCTCCTGTCGGTAGAAACATATTCTCTAAAGAACCAATTGATATCCTTTTCCGTTGAGCGCTTTAGTATGGATTCAAAGTCTAAAATTTTGACCTTATTGAGCTGGTAATACTTGAAGAAAGTTTTTATACTCTCATCTACTTTTTCTTTACCAATATAATCGGCCAGGTAAGCTAGGCCAAGACCAGCCTTATATTTATTGGCTATTTTCTGGTTGAATTTTATTAAAGAATCATTGGGGGTGATTAGGGCTTGATCTAAATTTTTTCTAGCGGTCAGGTTGTAGAGAAAGGGATACTGTTCATTAAATTCCATTTTTGCTAGATTGAAACTTCGAATTCCCCAAATTTTCGATAGATTCCCTAATAACTTCTGATCTGGATAAAACTCTTCTACATATTCTATCATCAAATAATTTGCAATGGCACTATTTAACCATTGTTCCTTTCTAGGGTCCAAAAACACTGTCTCTCTTAGGATACTGTTCAGTGCAGTTTTTAGAAACTTCATTTCAAATTGAAACTGCTGGTCATAAGGTCGAATAAATGAGGGTAACTGGTTTATTCCATAAATAGGGTCTTTATTATAGTCTATTTCACTGACCAATAGTTTATCATGCGGATACTTGCCCAAATTTCTATCAATGAAATCGGTAATCCTATTTATGGAGATACCTTGGGCAATTTGATCATATCTCGGAGACGAAATATTGGACACCACCTTCATTTGTGGAGTAATATGAGTTGTAAACAGATTTTGGGAGGAAATAATTAGCTCTGCACTTTTTTGATTTTCAGCAACCAATTCTACCCTTTGGCTATTACTCATTTGGGCTTTTTTATTTTCCTTAAAATTGGAATTTAGAAAAACACCTTTAGGGTAGGTAAAGTCAATGGTAGTCTTTGTAATACGCGTATAGAGGTCTTCCAGGTTTTTATTTGAATATAGATGCCATTTACCATCATATACTGCAGGAGTTAAATACCAATCTTTTAAATAGTAATTGCCCTTTCCATCGAACCCGTAAGGCGTGTATTTATTTGGAGGAAGTTTAACTTTGTAAGTGATAATTATTTTAACGGATTCTCGAGGAGCCAAACCCTTGTTCAATCGGACTTTGAGGATGTCGTCATCCTCAGTTCTTTCCCATTCCAAGCCTTCATAGTTGCCATCTACAGCACTAATAATAGTGGTGTATCCCCTTTCGTTCTTTTTGGCCAAATGAAGACTTTTCTTGAATTCTTGGGCAAATCTTTTGGCAAGTCCCGTATTTTTATTGGAATAGGCATGTGCCCAATCATTGAAATAAACTAAACCCAATGTGTAATTGGAATCGTTGTAGTAATTAAACTCTTGTTTAATATCCAACTCATGGTTAAACTGATTTAGTTTTACGGTGAGGTTGGTTTCATATTGGGCATAGGTAACCCAGTTTACTATGGAAAATAGTAAAATTAAAAGTTGATTCTTAAGACGTTGGGGGTGCTTCAAATTATTATTTAAAAATTGGGACTTAAAGTGTGACCTTTATAGAAAGCATCAATAATTTCTACAACTTCATCTTCGGTATCCACTATTTTTATTAGGTCCAAATCTTCTGCGCTTATATTCCCGAATGATAACATCGTGTTTTTGACCCAATCAAAAAGACCAGACCAAAAGTCACTACCTACAAGGATAATCGGGAATTTGCCAATTTTATTTGTTTGTATTAATGTAATCGCTTCGAATAGTTCATCCAATGTGCCGAAACCACCGGGCATGACTACAAAACCTTGGGAATATTTAACGAACATAACTTTTCGTACAAAGAAATAGTCGAAATCCAAACTCTTATCATTGTCTATGTAAGGGTTGTCATGCTGTTCAAAAGGCAAATCGATATTCAGTCCAACTGAAGTACCTCCTGCCAAATGAGCTCCTCTATTACCGGCTTCCATAATTCCAGGTCCGCCACCGGTGATGACACCATAACCGGCCTCAGCTATTTTTTTGGAAACACGTACTGCCAATTGATAATATTTCCCATCTTCTTTTGTTCTTGCAGAACCGAATACGGAAACACATGGACCTATTTTACTCATTTTTTCAAACCCATTGACGAACTCACCCATTATTTTAAAAATGGCCCAAGAGTCATTGGTTTTTATTTCATTCCATCCTTTATGATGTTTTTCGTTTCTCATTTGTGTGCTTTAATTTTTAGTTCTTTCCTCAAAAACTCTGCCGTATGGCTATTTTTTAACTTACAGATTTCCTCGGGAGTGCCCGATCCAACCAATTGGCCTCCTGTACGTCCTCCCTCGTGGCCTATATCTATAACGTGGTCCACCATTTTTATTACATCGAGGTTATGCTCGATTACCAAAACTGTATTTCCCTTATCCGCCAATTTGTTCAATACATCCATAAGCACCCTAATATCCTCAAAGTGAAGACCTGTGGTGGGTTCGTCCAATATATAAAAAGTATTTCCAGTATCCCTTTTTGATAGTTCTGTTGCCAATTTTATCCTTTGTGCTTCACCTCCAGAAAGCGTGGTGGATTGCTGACCAAGCGAAATATAGCCCAAACCCACGTTCTGTATCGTTTTTAATTTCCTGTGTATTTTGGGTATGGCTTCAAAGAAATCCACGGCCTCATTTATGGTCATTTCCAGAACATCTGATATCGATTTGCCCTTATACCTTATTTCTAGGGTTTCACGGTTAAAGCGCTTACCGTTACACGTTTCGCATTCCACATATACATCGGGAAGAAAGTTCATTTCTATGACCCGTAAACCGCCTCCTTGACAAGTTTCGCAACGTCCCCCTTTAACGTTAAAGCTGAATCTCCCTGGTTTATAACCTCTTATCGCTGCTTCCGGTGTTTTCGTAAATAAAGACCTGATTTCGCTGAAAACACCAGTATAAGTGGCTGGGTTCGAGCGTGGGGTTCTACCGATAGGTGATTGGTTAATATCAATTACCTTATCAATATGTTCAAGACCCTTTATTTTTTTATAGGGCATTGGTTTTTTAACCCCGTTAAAATAATGGGCATTCATAATTGGATACAAAGTTTCGTTGATTAAGGTAGATTTTCCGCTACCTGAAACTCCTGTAACCCCTATCATTTTCCCCAAGGGAAATTCAACCGTGATGTTTTTTAAATTATTACCTGTGCATCCTGAAAGAACAATTTTATGGCCATTTCCCTTTCTTCGTTTCTTTGGTACTTTTATTTCCCTAACTCCGGTTATATAATCAGCCGTTAGGGTATGATGATTTTTTAAATCTTTAGGAGTTCCTTCTGATATAATTTCTCCGCCATGTTTCCCTGCTTTGGGGCCGATATCTATGACATGGTCTGCCCGCTCTATCATGTCGCGATCATGTTCTACCACAATGACCGAATTCCCCAAATCCCTGAGTGATTCCAAGGACTTAATTAACCGGGAATTATCTCTTTGATGAAGTCCAATGCTGGGTTCATCCAGTATATAAAGCACTCCAACTAATTGGGAGCCAATTTGTGTGGCCAACCTTATTCTCTGCGCTTCACCACCGGATAATGATTTGGAACTTCTATTAAGTGAAAGATAGTCCAGTCCTACATCCAAAAGAAATCGAATCCTTGTACGAATTTCTTTTATGATCTCTTCGGCAATTTTTAATTGGTTGCCTTCCAATTTCTTTTCCAGTCCATCAAAAAACTCCGCTAGCTCGGCAATATCCATATGGGCCAAATGAGCAATATTTTTATCATCAATTTTAAAATATAGGGACTCTTTTCGTAAGCGACTTCCCTCACAGGAAGGGCATTCAATTTTGTCCATATATTCCTTGGCCCATCGCTTTATGGAGGTTGATTCTGCCTGGTCGAATTGACTTTTTATAAAGTTGGATATTCCTTCATAATCAATCTTATAGGTTCTTTTGACCCCAAGTGTTTTTGAATCCACTTCAAAACTCTCATTACCACCTTTTAGAAGAATTTCTATAGCCTCTTTTGGAATTTTGTTGATTGGGTCGGTCAACTCAAAATCAAAACGCTGGGCAATAGTCTCTATTTGTTTAAAGGCCCATGATTTTTTATAGTCTCCTAAAGGTGCAATACCCCCGTTTTTTATGGATAGTTTCTTATTTGGAAATATTTTATTCTCGTTTACCTCATAAACGTGCCCCAAACCACTGCACTTTGGGCACATACCTTTTGGAGAGTTAAATGAAAACGTGTTGGGCTCTGGCGTAGGGTATGAAATACCAGTTGTAGGACACATTAAGTCCCTGCTGAAATAACGAGGGACGTCGGAACCTTCTTCCAAAACCATCAATACATCGTCACCGCTATACATGGCGGTATTTATGGTTTCGGCCAAGCGTTTGTGTAAATCTTCGCTTTCGACGACCTTTAGCCTATCTATTACAATTTCAATGTCGTGGGTTTTATATCGGTCTACCTTCATCCCTTTGACAATGTCCTTGATTTCACCGTCCACGCGGACCTTAACAAAGCCCTGTTTCGCAATTTGCTCGAACAATTCCCTATAATGCCCTTTCCTTGATTTTATGACCGGAGCTAGGACGTTTATCTTCTTTTCCTTATAGGAACCAATAATCAGTTTTTTTATTTGTTCATCACTATAACTTACCATCTTCTCCCCGGTATTATAGCTATGTGCATCGCCAGCTCTCGCAAATAGTAGTCTAAGAAAATCATAAACTTCTGTAATAGTACCTACTGTAGACCTTGGAGATTTAGAGGTCGTTTTTTGTTCTATGGCAATTACAGGTGATAGACCATCAATTTTATCAACATCCGGTCGTTCTAGACCTCCTAAAAACTGACGTGCATATGCGGAAAATGTTTCTATGTATCTACGTTGACCTTCGGCATAGATGGTGTCAAATGCCAAAGAAGACTTACCACTTCCAGAAAGTCCGGTAATCACTACCAGTTTTTCCCTAGGTATAGTAACGTCTATGTTTTTGAGATTATGGACGCGTGCACCTTTAACCTCAATATTTTCTTCGTAGTTGATCATAGAATATGGCAAAGTTGCAAAATTACAATTTTGATCTTGAAACTTGAACCCTCATTGATCTATAATTGAGTTAATTAAACACCATGTGTCTTAACTCAATTTATAAATCACCTATTCCTTGGTGGTTTATTGAGGGTCGGTTAAATAAGAGTCTATGAGTCTGGAGTTGTAGAGGCTTTAATCATATTTAATACCCTTCTCCAAAAGACAGTACTGGAAACACTCAAGTCATCATTGTTCAAAATTTTGGAGGTATCCAGGTTAAGGTTTATAGCCTTATTTTTGAAGGTTTCCTTAAGTTCATCTTTGTCGGATAACAGGGCCATACTCCATTGAGGAAAAAAACGATGGGAATTTATTTTTCTAGTCAGCACTTCTAAATTAAAATGGCGAGGGTCCTTTTTTATTTTATCGTAAATAAGAAGGACGTTTGATTTTGATCCTTCCAATAACTGGAAAAAATTATTCTGCTGACACACTAAACAGCCGGTAATATCATGTTTTTCGTTCGTTGAAGAAGCTTCATCGATTATTTCTTCAATTTCTTTGGCGCCAATAGCATCGGCCATGGTCGATTTATAAGTTAGCTCGTAAATTAAATCTTCCGAGGACAATGATTTTTTGTATTTACTGGGCAAAAGTCCAAATCTTTCAGCAAATGATTTTGAAAAGTAACTTCTACTTGAAAAGCCTATTTTATAGCAAACCTCAGAAATGGTTAAATCTGAATGCTGAATTAATTCCTTGCCTTTCTCCAAGCGCAAATGAGTTATAAAGTTCCCCAAACTTTCCCCAAAAAGATGTCTGAATCCAGCCTGAAGTTTTTTAGGAGAGAGTCCAAATTTTTTGGATAATTGTTCTATGGTCAAAGATTGATCAATATGTTCAGCTATGTATTCGGCGACCTCAGATATTTTTAAAGTTTCTGTGCTATTTAGTGGAAAACTTAATTTGGTATCATTTTTATTGGCATCATGGCTATCTACCTGTGATGCTAATGTATTTACAACAGCGCCTTCGATTAAAAGTTTACCCACGGCATCCATTCTGGTGTTGTCCACTAATATTTTGGCGTATTTCGCGGTAAGGGGATTTATTTGGCCGTAATAACTAAACGGTGCGTCTCTGTCTATGAAAGAGGTTATTTCTTCTATGGCCGTCTCTAAAATGGTTTTTCTCTTCGGGTTGGGGACTTTAACCTTCTCTTTTACAAAAATAGCGCTGAGCCTTATGTGAATCTTGGCAGGGAAGATTACGATATTAGGCGAGTTGGAAGCACTGGAGAAAATAACGTTCTGCTTGGGATATATTTTATTTGGTTTTTCTTCATTTTCAAACCTATGAAAGAAATGTCCTTTAACACAATAAAGAAAATAAATAACTGAAGGATCTTGTTCCATTTTCGTTATTTTTAATTCTTTATTGAAGGTAATGTCATAAACTCTTACGTTTAGACCTTCAAAAACATTGTAAGTAGTTACGTGACCCTTTCCTACTTCATTGTCTAGAGTTAAAACTGCAGAATCTTGATTTTCCTTGAAGTCGGCACCCAAACTAAGGGCTAATTTCCTTAATTGATCACAAGGATGTTCAAAATTTATGTAGAGCATTAGTGTTTAAAAAAATCCGGTTTATAGTTAATCCATAAAATTAATATTTATTTTTTATTTGTCTTAAAAAAAATGATACACTGGCACCGATAATGTTAATGTGGGCGGGATGTTTCGCTCTAATATCAGAGTAACCCCTTATTTTTCAGTCCCAAGGTTTGGCTTAATGGAAAAACTATAGCACCATATGAGTTAAAGATTATTTTTAATCTAAAACATTGCTTTCCAATAGTAACAGTTTGAATGTAAAATGTACGGTCCCACGGTAAGATTAAAGATGTGGATTAGTTATTATTCTTCGAATCGATTCAACTTTCTTCGAAGTGCCAAAATTTCTTCTTGTAGCTTGTTTACTTGCTCTAATAGGTGATGAATAGCTTGTAATCCTTGTGGGTTAATTTCCAATTCCTGATGAAGCCTTACCATTTTTTCAAGCTTAGGAAGTTCTTCTAATTCAATGACTTCTTTATTATCCGTTTTTTTAAGAGTCAATATTTCAAATTCCACAAGTTGGTGAACAAGTGAAGTCTCAATATTGTGAATAGTGCAGAATTCTTCTATGTATATGAATGTGGAATTTTTCATGTTTCGTTATTTAAGACCGGTATTTTCTAATTCCTCAAATAGCTTTTTTTGTTGCTCTGTTAAATTCGTTGGTATTTTGGGGCTAAAGGTGATAAAAAGATCTCCAAATCCATTTTTTTTATAGATGGGAAAACCTTTTCCTTTCAATTTTATTTTAGTGCCATTTTGTGTACCAGGCTGAACTTTTAACTTTACTTTACCCGATAGGGTTTCCACAATAATCTCACCACCTAAAATAGCTTTGGTTAAAGGAATTTCTATGGTTTTATATAGATTGGCGCCATCTCTTTTAAACGAAGTATTGTTTAAAAGGGAAAAAGTTATGTACAAATCTCCTTTTGGACCTCCTTGTATTCCGTCACCTCCATAACCTTTAATTTTTATCGTTTGCCCATCCTCAATTCCAGCAGGAATTGTAATTCTAATATTTTTACCATTTATGGTAAGTGTTCTTTTATGATTTTCAAGTACCTCTGTCAGATTTAGACGAAGTTCCGCATTATAATCCTGCCCCCTAAACTTAGTTGATTTTTGTTGGCCACTGAATCCGCCGCCTCCACCGAACATAGACTCAAAAAAGTCAGAGAAATCACTCTCTTGATTACCCGTATAAGTATACTGCCTATAATTATTTTGATTCGACTGGCTTTGTCTCTGCGACCTAGCTTTTTCAAACTCTTCGGCATGTTGCCAGTCTTTACCGTACTGATCATACTTCTTGCGTTTCTCCGAGTCGCTTAATACTGCATGGGCCTCATTTATTTGTTTGAATTTTTCTTCGGCCTCAGTATTGTTGGGATTTAAATCAGGATGATGTTTTCTTGCCAGTTTACGATAAGCAGATTTGATTTCCTTTTCGGTAGCTGATTTATCAAGCCCTAAAATTTTGTAATAATCTATAAAATTCATTCACGTGAACTTTGATCTATTTTTTGCAGTAATTTACTGAAAAGGCATGTATTTTACTAGTCAACTAAGGTGCAATTCATAAAAAAGAAAAAAACAGATTTCTAACACTAATTTGCACAAAATTTTGAGATGATTAAATGATACCTATAGTTTCAATTTATTTAAATGTAAGAAAAGGCGAGCATTTTAAATAGCGCCTATACTTCATGGCTTAAGAAACTAGAACCTGGTTAAAAGGTAAAATGTGATATTCTTAAATCCTTAGAGGGAAATCTAGATCGATTTTTAAATTGTAGCAAATAGAAAACCCAAGACCTTAATCTTGGGTTTTTTCTTTGTTTATTGGTAGCGGAGAGGGGCTTGAACCCTCGGCCTCCGGGTTATGAATTCGATATAAAACCCTATTTATGGGGCTTCCCAGAGGTTGGTCTTCAATTTTTCGCCAAAATCGTATGCGGTAGCGTGTGCTCTATTTCTACATTGACTTAGATTCTAAATTTAATAATTTAAAACCATATTAGAACATATTTTTTAGAATCTATTGTGTGATTATGTCAATTTGAAACTCCTAAGTAAGGTCAACATTATTGGAAAATAATTTCAGTACCACACATTGATTTAATTTGGCAAACTTCTTGTGGCAATTATTATAGTGGAAAGGTGATGCTTTAATGAGATTACTCCAACAAATCAAATTTTTCAATTCTAAAGAACTCCCTTTGGTTGAATTGGACGATATTTATGCCAAAGCCATATCCCATTTACCTCTTTCTACCCGATTAGAATATTGCAATAGGCTCATTAGCAGATCCAAATTTGATTTCGACCATGTAAGTTGTAGGGAAAAAAGAAAACAATTGAAAACCTTAATAAAATCCACCTTGACCGAAATTTCAAAATTGAAACATGAATCCCGATATTAATTTTAAGGAAGCCCCCTTGAGGCATTAAATGGCAAAATTCAATCCAAAAATTATCTGTCGAAATCCACCCCCAAAAATGCCCGAGGTAGCTCGGTTTAATCTTGAGGCCCTATAAATCTCATCCGTAATATTTTTTCCATTAATAAAGGCATTCAAGTCTATGCCGTTGCCTAGTTCAAAATCATAGTTTATATAGAAATCAAAGGTCTTATATGAGGATAGTTTTCCTATGGCACCGTCCGCCGATTCCTGGTCGAAATTATGGAACTCGGTATATTGACTTCCCACTAAATTCCCGCTAACACCCAACGATATTCTTTTATAATTATAATTCAATCCAAAATTGGCGGTCACGAGTGGGGTATAGGGTGCCTCACCATCCGATACGCCCTGATTTCCAAATTTAATAACACTCTTCACCATATTTTGGAAGGTTCCAGAATCAATATTTTGATCTGTAATCAGTGTTTCTCCTCCCGTACCATCCGATACGTAAATGTCATAGGCGTTTCTATTGTTATTTACTTTATTGATATATTCCATTTCTGTTGAAGCGCTATGGATTACTTGGGAAAATAAATCCTTATCCTCCAATTTGCCTTCCAGTACTTTCGATTTCATAAGGTTCATATTCCCTGAAAACCGTAATTTGTGTTCATTACCTTGTAGTACATCCAATCCTAGGGCCAATTCAACTCCCTGAACATTTATTTTTCCCAATTCGTTAAAGACTTCATTTCTTCCGCCTGCATAGAAATTACGACTCGTATTGTTAAAATAGGTCAATTGACCATCTAATCGATTTTGAAATAATTCTCCCCTCCAACCTATTTCTCTATTCCAGCTTAATTCTGGTTCAATATTAATGTTCTCACCAGAAAGTGGATTGGTAACAATTCCGTCCTGTTCAACTAAAAAACCAAATACTTTTGAAGGGGCTATCATACCCTCATAGATACTACCGTAAAGATCTCCATTGGACATTCTGTATTCCAAGGTGATACCTGGCAAAAACTGATTATAAATATTCGGTTCCCTTCCTTCTTCTATATTTTTAAGGTAGGGTTCTTGTGCCAAGGCAATTAGATTTTGTCGGTACATGTCCACATGTTCAAAACGAAGTATAGGCGTTATGCTCCAATTTTGAATAGTTATTTCATTTCTTAGATATCCGTTCAATGACCATAGGCGGTACCAAAGATCTGTAGATGTGTCCCCGCTTCTTGCCCAGCGGCTATTCTGGGCTATAAGGAAACGGTCTTTAAAGGTCTCTCTATGCAAATTTAGACCCGATTCCAATTGCTGAGTAGCTTCAAAAAGCGTATACTGTAACTTCATGGTCTCCTTGATACCAGAAACGGTATAAGTCCATCTACTATCCGTCGTGCTTTCCTTCCCGTCATCTATTCTACCAACAATGACATAGTCCTCTTCATTGAAGGTTGTATTATTCAGATAGTTATAGCGGTCATTAAAAATATCATCGCCAACATAATTTTGCAATTCTGAAGTCCTAATTTTTGTTGTTACCTGACGCCACCAATCGCGCTCAAAATCACTTGCATATGCCTTTGAAGTAAAGCTGAGATTGTCGGTAGGTAGCCATTTGTGTATAATATCCAACCCATACCTTCTCATAGTGAATTGATCTGCATCCAAGGGATTTTGTGTAGGGTCGGTTTCAAATGTAAAAGGGGTCTGCGAACTTAGTGAGGCCTGGTTGTCCTCGGATTGTCCACTTACCTTAAAGTAAAGGGATTGATTATTGGAGAGTTTTGCGAATACTTTGGCGTTCAAGTTCAAAACTTCTACGGAAGAATTATCCGTGAAACCATCAAACTTTTTGTAGACCCCTTCTACCAAGGCCCCCAAATTGTTCCATGTTCCCCCATAAGAAATAAGTCCGGTTTGATAATTTCGTTGGCCTCCAATTAATTTCAATCGCAATTTTGATTTTTGTGGAGGAAGTGCTGTAATATAATTTATGGCTCCATACATGTTATTGGGACCATACCTTAGCATATCCGCTCCTTTGTATACCTCTATCGCCGTAATTCTGTCGCTAACAGGATTGTAATAGGCGCCCGGTGCAATATAGGGCGCAGGAGCGGAGGGTGTTCCATCCTCCATTAACAATACTTTTTTGGAACGTCTTCCCCAAGAACCACGAACACTTATATTGGGTCGGTTGGAAAGTCCCATGTCCCCAACGATATTTACTCCGGGAACGGTTTTCAATAGTTCTTCCGTACTCAATGGGTTTCTATTGGTCAGGGTGGCGGGCGCAATTCTGAAATTACTTCCTTTAAAGTCTTCTTTAAAACTTTTCGCCGATGCACTCACTATAACTTCTTCAAGGGTGGTATTGCTCAGTTGCAAGACAATAGTTCCTATATCCGGTTCACGAGTATTTATAGTAATATTTTTTTTCTCAAAGCCTAGATAAGTTATTGTTGCCGTGTATTCGCCTTCCTCTAGAGAGATTTTAAAAAAGCCGTGGTTGTCGGTCAATGTTCCTGTGATCGAGTCAATAATGACCTGTGCACCTAAGAGGGGTTCCTTATTTTCTCCATCGACTACCGTTCCAGTGACCAAGACTTGCGAAACAAGAAAATTTTGGGTAAAAATTGCCAGTGTTAAAAGGTTTAATTTTCGTAAGCTTTTGAATTTCATTCTAAAGAATTTCTTTTTTGAATGTCTTAATCTGCACCATCCAATTTGGCGACATCAATGGTATATTGTGCCACATTTCTTCCTTGGTCCGTACCCACAGTGGCATCAAAGGTCCAGTGAATACCTCCATATACCCTAGAGATAGCCGCTTCTTCTGCCCACCCTCTGACCAAATCGGACTTTTCGGGAAAAATATATGCCAATACTTCGGAAGCTGCGGCGGAGAATACGCTATGTCCAGAGGTATAACTGGGGAAATTAGGAGTTCCAGCTATGGTTTTAAAACCTGGAATCGTCTGAATCGGTCTGGGGTAGTGGTAATAGTATTTGGCATCCCAGCAGCTGATTCCAGCATCCATGATTGCCATATTCATATAGGCCATGGTACGGGCACTTCTCAACGGATTCATTTTGCTTTCCACTATAAATTCATTTGCAAATCGATTCCAATGTCCCGGTGGGGTGTAGGTACCCAGACCATCTTGCCAGAAATTAGCAATGGCCCTATATTCTTCGGTCATATTGTCCGCGTAATTTTTTAAAATTTCAACGTCATCTCGGTATTCATCGGAGTCCAAGGCTGGTGGTGGAATAGGACGTACACTTTCCACATCATCTACGTTCCACATGGTAACTTTCCCGAACAATGGTGTTAGTCCAACGGGGCGCACCGGTAGTTCAAGATTGTCCCATTGCCATCCAAACCTTTCAAAGGCCGCAGCTTTTATGGAATCAGAAACCGCCTTTGGAGCCTGTGCATTCTTCATCCCATCATTGGACGCTCTTTCCAGTGCAATTTGCGACACTGTATTGGCTATGGTAACCCCTGCGTCAATATCGCTTTTGACATTTCCTCCAGATAGCAACAGGCTTTCCAAATGCTCATTTTCCATCTTTTCTAGATACTCGGCTTCCAATGGAAACATGGCAGTAAGTATATTTTTGGATACCCGTGCCAACACCGCACCATCTGATGGGTAGGAGGGTATTTCATTGGGCTCATACGCATAACTAATGGATTCGTCAAGTTGGTAGGGGGCAGGCCTATTGTATTGATATTTATAATGCCATGCGGAAATTAAACCATCAAACTGAGCCACGGATAGATAGGCCAATGCCCTACAGGCATAGGGTGGGTGCGCAAAGGGAAAAGCTGGTGGCCCATCCGGATTAGTAGGGTTGGGCAATGTATAGGACCCATCTTCATTGGGTCCTGGTATCAAATTATACTTGGCAATCAATTCCAATGCAATTTCGTTCCATCGTACTACGGCATTGTTGGTCCAGTAATCAATTGAATTTCGTTGATTGCCATTGATGTTTGCAATTTTCGACTTTAAATCTTCAATTTCAGCTTGATATTGGGTGGAAGTAACTACTTCAGGTGCTGCAATGTCTATAGCCGTGGCATTTTCCAACAAAACAGGGTTCCAGTTTCCGCCGGTCTCATCATTTTCGGTGTAGGTATAACTTTTAAATTCTGTGTATTGGGGTAAATCCTTCTGACAGGAATTTGCAATAACCAGGACTATTATCGCTGTTATAAATATATATTTAGTTTTCATCCTCTATGTTTTTTTTATCCTTTAGGTAATTGAATTGATAGGTTAGTCCAAATCCAGTGTTTGCCATTTTTGCCGTATTTCGGCCATTGACCACACGGCTGTGGTAGCCTACTACTCCCAGACCTTTGATTGAAGGGATATAATACTGCAAAGAAGCACCTATACGTTCAAACGCTACTTTATTAGTGGGCTGAGCCGCATTGTAGAACCTTACGTCGTCGCCACTGGTCGACTTAAGAGCCGAATAACTTAGCTCCGCCTTTAGGGTATAATTGAAAAACCATTTGCCCAACACCCCTTCAAAGTTCCATGCGTTGGGAACATCCATCCATGCAGTATAATAACTACCATTGTTGTAATAGTAATCCCTTTCGGCTTCCGTATAACCCCTCCATAAATGACCGGCCATACCCCTTATATATAAACCATTGTTGAAATCATATTGGGCAATACCTCTTAACGAAAACTCGGGAGCTCCAAAACCTATACTATAAGGCAAGTAGTCAGATAGGTAATTTGTTGCAGGGGAAGAGAATCCTATTGTGGATAGAAGGCTCAATTTACCAATGCCCATTTGCTTTTCTAAAGCCCTGTATTTTACGGCAACCACAAAGTCTTGAAACCCTTGGGCTCCTTCGAACTTTCCCCCGTTAGGTTCGGAGGATTCTGTCTTTACATAGGGCAGTCCCAAATATAGGTCTAGATCTTCTAAAATGCTCACGGCTGCCATGGGTAAAAAAGTATTTCTACTGACCGTGGCAATGGTCTGATTCCCTCTTAAATAATCCCCCTCATAGTATCGGTCAAACTTGCCCATATCATAACTAAGTAGAACACAAGCGTTTCTTGATGGCATCATCAAGGCGTCCGTAGGTGTCTGGGAAATCATATTGGATGTAATAAGGAAAGTAAATATTAGGGCGGCCAGGTTTAAAATAGTCGATTGGGGCCTAAAAACCTGATGATAGGATTTCATCCTAAAATCAGGTATTGGAATGTCTTTCATAATTTATCTTTAGTTGGTCAATAACTATGTTGAGCGTAATGTAAGTTCGATCATAAGTTTTTTAGAAGGAACCCAACGTACAGTGCTTCTCAACTGTTTTTGCGAAATTAGAGGTGAAACGGACAACTTTGGACTAAGGAAAGGTTAATAGGAGTTAATGTGGCTTAATGTAAAATTAAAGGAGCTATGAAAAACCTAATTAGGTTTAATGATTGTTTCAAAATCTAGTTTTAATTTCCCGGGTAGTTGTAGGTCGCACTTTAAAATAGTATTGTTTATAGGCAAATTTGCCTTGGGCTGTCGTAGCCAAAGGGTAGGGACAGAAGGGGAACCGGAAAACCGAAGTTACATTTTCAGTACATCAATGGGCAAAAGTTTAGGATTGGGCTTCTCTATATTGAATGAAAAGATTTTAATTGAAACCCAGACATGGATAACGGTAGTCATGTCATATCAGGGAGGGTGTTGGAGATTAACCCTTTGTTCTTTGGTTAAAAAGGTAGAGATACCTACAATAAACACGCAGGGGTTATAGACGTATGGTGTTAGTCAAAATCGTAGTCCTATAATCTCGATAACCACCTTACTCCAAATATAGTGGTTGTACTGTATTGGAAAAACTAAAGGTATTTTTTTCTGCATCCATTCCCAGGATTTTGACGTCTGAGAGTTTAGTTGTGACAAATGGTGAAACCAGTAGGTGTCATGGAAAAGGGAACGCACGAACGTTATGAATTGGGCCAATAAAGATTATGACGTCTTCAATAAGAAGTATTGTTTTGACAAAATCTTTTTTATTGGTGAAACAAAATGTCTCCATTAAGACTCATTTTGAGTTTTACCGAAAACTTCAGTAAAATCTACTGCCGTTAAGGGTTTATCGAAGTACCCTTTTACTGATGGATGTAGAGCAGCTATAGCGCGATCCCTCGAGTTGGTGAATGCGGAGATAATATAAATTTTTATGGCAAATAACTCCGGTCCCAATCTTTCTAGTTCCTCCAAAAAATACCACCCACCTTTATTTGGAAAGGATAAATCCAATAGAACAATTTCAGGGACACTATTTTTATCTTGTACTGCATTTTTCAGAGCGTCCAGTGCCAATTCAACCGAATCATGGCAAATGACCCTGAATTCTGAATTGGATTGCTGGATTTTATAGGTTGCAGTATATTGAGCAACCAAATCATCATCAATTATCCAAGCTAAAAGGCTTCCCATATTTGTAAGTTCGGAAATTTTTAATCAAATGCGAAACCTGTGAATAGGCGATAGAGAAATGCATATAATACTACTGCCAGCATGAGAAGACAAAACCAGGTAAAGGCCTTGAAATAGTTTCTGATCATATAGTTGCCAATGTTTCTAAAGCCTTCCCTGTAGATATCCTTTAAAAGAAAAATTGCTTTCATGCTATTGATTTAAGGTGAGGTTCAAAGCTCCATCAATAAAAAACCAAACAAATAAAAACTCGGCAAACTTCTGCTTAAAAAAGATAAACAAAATTGAAATGCTACAATATCGGACGTTTATGTATTTAAACGACTAAAAGTTGATTATAAATTGTTAATGTCATTACACTTTAGGTTTCTTTGAAATCAGCATCGTAATACTGAACACCGATAATCAAATGCTATTAATACGCCCTTGACGTTTGAACTAGTTGACCGTTCGGGGATTTTCATAGTTATCAGACTGATCTTCCTCCGTCTCATCAAGGCAGACAAAATCCTTTTCTAGCATCAATTTCGTTAAGCTTCCACTCTTGTTAATCTGCTCTCCATAAAAGCCTATTTCATCGTTCGATGGCCATTTCTTCAATAAATCATCCGGTACGGTAAGGACAATTCCATCCGCTTCGAAAACAATGGACATTTTAGCAGCATTGGTCTTGGATAGGACTTTATATACAAAAGTCTTTTCAGCTATTTCGGTAAAACTCTCCATACGCTTTTTTGAAGCCAATTGTAAGACTTCCGACTTGGTCAACCGAAACCTCACCGAATTATCGCGAATCCTTATTTTCATAGAAATTGCATTATTAAATTTTCACTATTTGGACCCTGGTATCGTTAAAAGCGGCACCGCCTCCTATCTCTTCCAACCAGTCATTGGTCAAGGCATTGACAGAGGAACCTCCTTCTAACAAAGAGGGCCAGTATCCGTGGGGGATGATCACAACGCCCTTCCTTGTGCGTTTCCCTATTCTTGCATATAGGATTACTATACCATTTTTATTGAATGCTTTTACTTTGTCACCGTTAGAGATATTCCTTGCTTTTGCGTCATATTCCGATATTTTCAACTCAATATCACCTTCAGCATCGATGAGTCTTTTGACGTTGGCATGGGATGAATTATGGAATCCCTTTGTTGATTTAATAGCTAGTAATTTTAAAGGATATTTTCTTTCCTCTTCCACGGAATAAGAGGGTTTTTTGTATTGGGGCAGCGGAGATTTTTCTGACTTCTCAAGTTGAGCGCTATAAAATTCACATTTACCGGATACCGTTCCAAAATTTCCATTTTTATGCGGTAACCATGGTTCTGGTAGGTTGTAGCGTGCCCAACCATTTTCCCTAAGATATTCAAAGGTTATTCCTTTCATATAGGGGTGATCTGTGTCAAATAGGGATTCAGCTATTTCCAAATCCGTTTCCTTGAAGTACGGGTCGTCAAAGCCCATCTCCGCAGCGAGTAGCCGAAAGAACTCGCTATTGGGCTTGGACTCCCCCAAAGGTTTAATGGCTGGATGGTTTAGATTAATATACGCCTGCCCCCAAGAATCCGCAACATCCCAATGTTCCAATTGGCTTGTCGCCGGAAAAATATAATCGGCATATTTGGCAGTATCGGTAATAAAGTGCTCTAAGACAACCGTAAATAGATTATCCCTTTTCATTCCCTTTCGAATTAGATTTTGGTTGGGAATAGTCACGACCGGGTTTGAATTGAACACAAAAAGAGCCTTTATTTCAGGGTTAAAATTTTCAGTGTTCAACACCTTGCCCAGTTCAACCATATTTATGGTTCGTCCATTTTCAACTGGTATGGTATTGTAAAAATCCAATCGCTCAAAATTTAAAGCCTTACCACCCAATTCAAATGTGAAATGCATTAGTCCTCCTCCAAGTTCTCTCCAAGCTCCCGTAATACTAGGTAGCATGGAAACAGCCCTGAAGGCATCCCCTCCATTGAGATTATGTTCCATGCCAATAAGCATACGAATCAGCGATGGTTTGGCCATCGCATATTCTTTGGCAAATTTTATGAGTTCCTGCTCCTCAATATCACAAATACGGGAAACGGTTTTGGAATCATAATTTTGGATATGCTCTTTCAATTCTTCAAAACCCAAGGTATGATCTTTTATATAATCGACATCTGCAAGCCCCTCTTTCACTATGATATGCATCATCCCGAGCGCCAATGCCACATCGGTCCCCGGCATAGGCCGAACATGCCAATCCGCCTCTTTGGCGGTAGCGGATTCAAACGGGTCCACAACAATTATTTTGGCTCCTTGCTTCCTTGCTTTCATCACATAGGGCCAAAGGTGAACATTTGAGTGCTTTGTGTTCGTACCCCAGAGTATAATATATCTACTATGAACAATATCCTCGGGCAAAACACCAATTGACTGGCCGTTGGTTATGAATACACCAGACATGGCAGATGCCCCACAAATTGACTCGGCCAGATTGCAGGCGCCAATTCTTTTGAAAAAGCGTTTACTCATGGCTGCTTTTTGGATAAGCCCTTGGGTACCCATGTAACCAAAAGGCAATACGGATTCACCACCATTTTCCTTAAGGATTACCTTGAGTTTAGAGGACACCTCTTCCAGCGCCTGTGACCAACTGATACGTTCAAATTTACCCTCGCCTTTTTTGCCAATTCTCTTGAGCGGGGTCAATATCCTATTTGGATGAAATGTAACATCCTCCGGAAACCGCTCCATCTTTCCACAGAGTTTACCTCCTGTAAATGGGTTCAGTTCGTTCGCCTTGAATTCCAAAACCTTTTCATCCTTTACACTGACGGACCAACTGCAGGAATCAGGGCAATCATGATAACAAACCCCGTGGAAAGTCTCCTGGGTTGATGAAATAGGATGAACCCCGGCAAATAAAGAAAAGGGTACGCTTTGAACCAAATGGGCGCTGGCATATCCCTTGGCACCGAGATTCAGGAATTTTCTACGAGAAATGTTCTTTTTCTTGTCCTTCATGGTCAAAAAGTTTAGTTATTCAAAAAAGTAAGATTTTGGCATCAAAAACATTCTTCTGGAAGCGTTAATAGGAGAATATCAAGATCAAGGTTTTTATATGGATACTAGCGCAGTCCGTAATTATTAATTGGCTGGTTGAATGTTTTGGTTGATATGAAAGAAATTATCCGGGTCGTATTTTTTCTTTATTTTACGAAGTCTATCATAATTTTTACCATAACTTTCTTTTACCCGTCCTTGATCATCTTCCATCGCAAAATTGACATACCCGCCACCTAAGGCATAGGGTTGCATTGCTTCATGATAATTTCGGCACCATTCAGTAATTTTATCGGCATCTGAAGGATTAGGGGAAACACCGACGATAACTTGTGCCCAACGCGCACCACGATTTGCCCAAGCGGTATCCTCTTGGGGTGTTTCATGCACTTTGCCATCTATGGGGTAGAGGTGCATGCTTGAAAGCATTGTCGGCATTTTGGACCCATGGATTACTTGCTGGTGAATACACTCGTCTGTCAATTCATCAAAGTAGTTCCCTTTCCAATACCATTGGTATCCTGGCGGATATAATCCGTCGAACATACCATTAAGGGCTGGCATAGGGAGCTCGCTAACAAAGTCTAAAATAGGTGGTCCAAATGCGCGGATGGGATTGAATACCTCTGCTGCTTTATCCAAAGAGCCCGTGTAGCACCAAACTATGCCGCAGACTTTTTTCATCTGTAAATGTTGCGGGAAAGGGTCGACGGGCGGCACGGTCAAAAATGCAAAAAATCCGTAGAGGTCGTTGGATGCGTTCTTGGTAATTTTATCATAGAACTTCATAACCTCTTCTGCCTTTTCCAAGGGCCAGAGCATGGGCCCCGCATATACATTTCGTATAGGAATTAAATTAAATGTAAATGAAACTACTATCCCAAAATTACCACCACCACCACGAAGCGCCCAGAAAAGGTCTGGGTTTTTAGAGGCGTTGGTTGTTATGAGCTCCCCCGATGCCAATACCACCTCTGCCTCCAATAGGTTATCTATCGTAAGTCCGCCCTTACGACTTAAATAACCAATACCCCCGCCGAGTGTAAGCCCCGCAACACCAGTACTTCCAATGATACCACTAGGTAACGCCAGACCATGCTCATGTGTGGCTTTATCTACTTCTGCAAGTGTACGGCCAGGTTGTACTTTTGCCCTTTTTGATTCGGTATCTACTTCAATACCTTTCATTTCAGAAAGGTCGATGACCAAGCCATCGTTTACCAGGGCCAATCCCGCCCCGTTGTGACCTCCACTTCGTATAGAAACCTCCAATTTGTTCTCCCTTGCAAAATTTACCGCCTTGACAACATCTTTTTTATTTATGCATTTAATTATAATTCGGGGTCGCTTGTCAATCATCGCATTATAAATCGTTCTTGCTTCTTCGTATTCGGCATCTCGAGGTAAAATAATGCTTCCTTCTAATTTGTCCTTTAATTTTTCTATTTCCATAGTAGTTCTCTTTTTGTATTTGATTGGCACATAGTACAGGGAAGCCTTCAAATACCAATATTGAAAATGAAGGATGTTTACCCGTTGTTCTACAGGATAAAACTAAAGGGAAACCTACATTTAAGGTGTAAGTTTTGTTCCAAAAGCTGTAACAATTTACACCAATTGGATTATAAAGTTATTTTTAGGGGTTAGTCGGATTGAGATTTGGCTATGGCGTTAGGAAGTATATTAAACCTGTTTCGAAACACCCTTGTAAAATAGGTTGGACTACTAAAACCGGATTCATATGCAATTTCTGAAACCGTCTTACCTCCTTTTTTTAATGCCCTTGCCGCATGTATCAAACGTATTTCTGATACTAATTTATTGGGCGGAAGACCAACTAGGGAAGAAATTTTTCGATAGGCCTGACTTTTGCTCAGACCCAATTGTTTAATAAGGTCTTCACTTTTAAAATTTGAATTGTTTAGGTTTTTCAGTAGTAAATTCTCTAATTTTTGAATTTCGTTATAGGAGACTTGATTTAGAACGGTAACCATTGAAGCGTCGATTTTGGAAAAATCTTGGCCTCGGGATGCAGAAATTTTGGTTTCCAAATCCATGTAAACCCCATGCTTAATACCAAACGTTGACATAATATTTACTTTGGTCTTCGTTTCTTGGAATAAATTGGTGCTATGTTCGTCTACGGGCCTACCTGTAGCCATAGCTAAACTATATAGAAAATTTTGATCAAAAGATTCAAAGTACTTATATAAGTGCAATGCACAGGAAATCGCATCACCGGCATCAATAAAAGAGGCCATATGCTTTTCACTGGGGACTTTGATAACACTTCCCCTGTATTGTTTAATAACGTCAATAATTTTAGGTCCTATCGATTTTTGCGTTTCCGTTAATTGTAAAAAATCAACCAACATAATTGTACGAAAGCCGCTATCAATATCTCCTGATAGGGTCAAGGCCAAATCTTGTTCGTTTTGATCACCTTCACCCAAGAACGGAATAAATTCATTTTCACGTGATACCTCTATCACGTTGCATGCACCAATACCATGTGCTTCTTTATGGCTTTCAATACAGGCCTCCTTACTTGGGCTTTCCACTAAACAAAAAGCCGTCTTCTGGTGAAGATTCAGGTAATATCTCTTGTAGATCAATCCATGTTTATTTTGAACAGCGACATCTCTCAAATGTGCTCTATACATATCCTCCTCGGTGAAAGCATCCGAGTCGATACTATGAAAGTCCATGAATAATCGCATACTTTATTAATTCTGAAGATTTATTTTAAGTAACAAAAATCTGATAACGACGAATATACAACTTTTGCGAATGGCCGTGTTTTTTAATATGGGATGTTCTTCGCTCCCTTAAAACTAAGAGAAGTAGAATTGGGTATATGATGTGGTTTAAAAGAAATATTCTATCATAAGTTTAATATTCAATTTTCAAAAATGGTCATTAAAATGAACCATTAAAATTATTTTTGGATTTTGGAGCAACCTTCTATCTCTAAAACTATAAGTAAGAACAATGCATAAGTTTTAATTTTAAAACCTATTTTCTTGATGACAAGATTTCGATGCCTCTAATCATTTTTAGATGTAGTTCTAATATAGTAAGCGTGGGGTCGATTAATTTGAAATATGTAAGGATCCTAGTCTCTGCTGTAATTCTGCATCGACTGGGTAGCCCTTTCAATTATTCATCAAACAAATCTTGGTTGGGCCATGCTACCCTTGTATCGATTTCATTATTAATGACGGATTGCATTGAATTTAGAATCGATTCGTAATTGGAGCTTCTTTTGTTCATTTCAACCGTGTAGTTAAAAGTATCATTATGTCTGCTCATAGCGGAGGAAATCCCCGGTAGCGAACCGGTATGGACCCATTTACATTACTTCCATCCCAATACATAGCAATCCCCATAGGAAAGAAAGCGGCCAAAGACTCGGTGTAGTTCAACACCGCATTCATGCTCGGTCGTACCGTTCGCACGAACGCTTAGTTATTGCCAACTGTATTTTTATAGAATATTGTTTAAATCTTGTCTTCCAATTGTTGTCATTATTTCCACAATGTCTTCATTCACTTTGAAGAAAATACTATCAGATCCGCAAACGCAACGTCGATACCCTTTTTTTATAAAATCAACTGATTCAAATGAAAACGGTCTTTCCGATATAATCTCAAAGTATTCAAAAAAAGACTCAAAGTATTTATCCGCTTGAGTAATTCCGAACTTTTTAACTCCGTAATGATGAATTCGAATCAAGTCCTCTCTCGCAGTATTACTTATTCTAAATTCAGCCATTAAGTAAGTCCTTAGATTGCTTAAGAATTTGCGCTTTACTATCAGAAGTAAATCCGCTATTTTCAGCTCTTTCGAGCTTAGTCCTAATCCAATCAATTTGAACTTGTTGACTTCTTGCTTGTCTAATTAAATCGTTGACTAATTCACTTTTACTTGAATATTCTTTATTGTCAACTTGATCTTTCAGCCATTCATCATTTGGTTTTGTGAATGAAATACTTTGTCTAGCCATAATATTATATTTTGATGTAAATTTACACCAAATATGAATCAATAGCAAATTTCTATTAGACTTGCTGTAGCCTTCCCTAAAAATGAAATTGGTTTTGATTTCAGATTTACCTCTGTCTTTAGGAAAATCCATTTTCGATAGTCCATCAAGTTCAGATTCTGGCCATTTTATAACTTCCATTTTGTCTAACCCAAAAAAATCGAGATACTTTATTTCATAACAGTCTTGAGATTCTTGTCCGAATAAAGTCAGATTTATAGCTAAAAATAATATTGTTAAGATTCTATTTCTCATTTTTTGGTAACTGTTCGTTAAGGCAGATAGTTTACAAAGTTAAAGGGACATTATCAGTTAACAGTAAGCGAACAGGCTTGGCAAACACTCAAACGCAAGCTAAGGTATCTTACCAAGAAAACACTGCCATTGTCATTAGCGGAAAGGTTACAACG
>NZ_JAQPCG010000005.1 GCF_028464145.1 Maribacter sp. PR1 | reverse complement strand
ACGCTGATGCGTGCGTCGGGGTCCGTAGGGCTGTAGTGCGTCTTGTTGCTGGTGTACTTGCTCCCCTTGTTGCCCGCACCGGGACGTTGGTCCTGGTCCTTGGCCCACTTCTTGTTCCGGCCCTTTATCGCATCCAGTTCTTTTTCGCTCGCCGTAACACTGCGTTGGCCTTTGTCCGACTTGTCGTTCTTGGATCTACGGTGCGGTCCTTCCTTGTCCATAGCACTGAGCGCACGTACCTTGCGCAAATGTTCGTCAAGGTCCTCTTCCGGCACCTTAAGCTCCAAGGTGTCCATACTTGCGTTCGCTTTCACGGGCGCACTGTCAATGGCCTGGGTATGGCCGCCGACCATTCCTTTTTCAATACAAAGCTTCAATACCTTGGTAAAGACCTTTTCAAATATAGACTCGGGGAAAAGTTGGCGTGTTCGGCTTATCGTACTATGCCAGGGCAGTGGCTCATCGATATCGTAACCGATAAAGTAAAGGATGTCCAATCGCATCGAACAATGGTCGATAAGTTTACGGTCGCTAATGATGTTCTCCAAGTACCCCACCAAGCACAACTTGAAGAACACCACGGGGTCGATGCTCTTTTGGCCGCTATCGCCGTAATGACCCTTGGTCAAGGGGTACAGGAAGTCTAGATCCAATACCTCTTTCAAACGCCTGTAAAAATTGTGCTGGGGAACACGGTCGCTCAATTGAAAATGGGCGAACAGCTTTTCTTGATAATCCTTCTTGCCTTGCATACCTAAAGTTACGATCGATCATTGGATCGGCAATGATCGTCAACGACTTTTTTCCCTAACTTGTGCAACAGGCACAATGCCTATAGTTAATGCAGACTTTGGTTTTTAATTCAGAGGTTTGTGTAAATTTGTAAAGACCGCAAAATCAGTTTGATTTTGCTTTGAGATAAAAAGTTAAAACAAAAAAACTGCTTTTGCTTAATGCGTAGTTGGAATTCTGTCGGATTTCTGCACCGCACTAAGCAGAGCCCAAACGATGATGTCCAATTATTCATTTTATTTTTATTTTCCTTAAAAGGTATTCATCGGTCGCTCCGCTCGGTCGCCTGCGGCGTACTTTTGTTGCACTGCTCGTGCAGTCAACACAACAACCCGCTCACAGATTTGCAGTTGACATACATAGCGCGGCGTTACCAATCAAATACAATTCAACAGAATGAGTAAAAATATCATAGTAGTACTACTTTTGCTAATTGGGATTAATCAGGTAAAATCTCAAGATGTTAATCAAATTGTAATCGGTACAAAACATTCACTTAGGTCTGCTATTTTGAATGAAGACAGAGAATACTGGATTAGTCTTCCTGATTCATACAATGATAAAGAATCATTCTATAAGAGCTATCCGTTACTTATTGTTCTTGATGGAAATGTACATTTTAAAGCTCTTTCTGGTATGGTCAACTATATGAGTTCTGATACATATAGAAGCCAAACGATTCCAGAAATGATTGTAGTTGCCATTCAAAATGTTGATAGAAGAAGAGACTACACACCTGATAAAATCATTACAGTTAGAGAGAATAATTCAGGCGGTGGAGAGAATTTTCTAAGTTTTTTAGAAGAAGAACTTATACCTGAATTGGATCAAAAGTATAGGACAGCACCCTATCGAATACTTTTTGGGCATTCTTTAGGAGGTTTGCTGGCCACGCATGTCTATATGAAAGAAAAGACACTTTTCAATTCATTTATTGCGGTTGACCCAAGTTTTGGAACATGGGATTCAGAAACCATGGACAAAAAGTTAGATTCCCTGACTGAACAATCATTTGAACGATTCATTTACATAGCCACTGCCAATTGGGGCAAAAGGAATATCAGAAACCGTGATCGCCATGTACGATTATTTGAGTCATTGAATAATAAATACAAAGGTGAATTACCTGCAAAATTAGAATACTTCGATAATGAAGACCATAGCTCAGTTCCAATCATTGCTTTTCATAACGGAATCTCTGCAATTTTTGAAGGCTATGGAATTTCCTATCGTGATGTGGAAGATAAAGAGCAATTAACTCAACATTTTCATGCACTTTCGGAAAGACTTTCATGGAGTTTTCGACCTCCCGAATATCTTGTAAACCAATTAGGTTATAGAATGCTACAAGGTGGAAATAATAAAGACAAATCCAATGCATTGGAATTTTTCATCTTGAATGTAGAAAATTACCCGAAATCATCTAATTCCTATGACAGCCTAGGAGAGGCTTATGAAACATTTGGTGATGCTCAAAAAGCAATCGAAAACTATAAAAAATCTCTTGAACTAAACCCAGGTAATGAACACGCCAGAATGAAAATAAAAGAATTAAGCAAGAGCGAATAAACACCATTGGTAACGCTGGGCTAAAGTGATAAAATCAAAGTAATTACAAAAAAATATGCCACTACATGGCCTTATCGACGACCGATAATGAGCCTCACGACACCCAAAAACAGGACAGATAACCACATTATCGTTAAAGGTTTTCACTATATTTCATTAAAATTAGCCGCCAACATTCCAACCCGCTCAATGGTTTGCAGTTGACGTACATAGCGCGGCGTTGTGCTTAATTTGAGAAATTGAAGTAAACGAAAAAATCCCATAAGCAAATTAATGCATCGAATATTTAATTTTAGAACTAAAGAAGTATAAATATGAAAGAAATACTTGAAGAATATGCTTTGATTGCTGAAATCATATCAGCCGTAGGTGTCATTATTTCATTGATTTTCGTTGGGTTCCAAGTTCGGGGCAATACAAAGGCGACCCAAGCATCAACGTTTCATCAGATAGCTGCTTTAGATATTAATATACTTTTAAGTTTAGGCCACACTAAAGAATCATCAAGAATAATAACAACGTTTCGAGGAAATCCTGATGCCTTATTAAAAGAAGAACAGGATCAAGGTTTTCACTTATTTGGTGCGGAAATTCGCCATGTTGAGAATTTATGGTTACAAAACGAAAACAAAATGTTAAGTAAAAGAGATTGGGAAGCTAGAAGAGCATTAGTTGAAGGGATGGTACTATCTCCTGGGTTTGGAGCTTTGTTAAAAAGTCCCAACAAAAGATTTTTTGATGGCTCATTTATGAAATATGGAGAGAACCTAAGAAAAATACATTTAAAAAAGAGTGATGATTTTGAAAATAACAATTAAGCACAACAATGGTTCAAAGCAATGACGCCAATCTTGCCTATTTCTGGTCCCGAAGGCTATCGGGACTCGCGAATTTTCAACTTGGTGTGTACTAGTAAAGTATGGTGCTAATCCACGCAACAAGTCATAGCTTAGACGATGATGCCCAATTATTCATTTTATTTTCATAAAGGTATTCATCGGTCGCTCCGCTCGGTCGCCCGTGGCGTGGTAGCCAATGGAAAGAACGACAGAAATCATCAAAGGGGATATGAAAATTAATATAGACAGCCATCTAACCATAAAGTGGGCAAAGGAGAAGTGTAAAATAGATGAAAAACAAAGAATTTACACCTAAGTTTATTTCGTTGCTTAAAGAAGGAATTAGCAGAAAGCAAATTTCCAAAGACGTTTTATCAGGAATCATTGTTGGGATTGTTGCTTTGCCTTTAGCAATAGCCTTTGCCATTGCATCGGGTGTGTCGCCAGAAAAAGGACTGATTACTGCAATTATTGCGGGTCTTGTGATTTCTATTCTTAGTGGTAGCCGAGTTCAAATAGGTGGGCCTACAGGAGCATTCATAATCATTGTATTTGGCATTGTACAAGAACACGGTGTTAATGGACTTACCATTGCCACTTTTATGGCAGGCTTTCTTATTATTGGCCTTGGAATACTGAAACTTGGGAATTACCTGAAATTTATTCCCTATCCTTTGATTGTCGGTTTTACAAGTGGTATTGCGGTCGTCATATTTTCAACTCAAATCAAAGATTTTTTAGGATTGGAAATGGAGAATATTCCTGCTGACTTTGTTGAAAAGTGGATTGTTTATTTCCAACATATTGACAGCATTAATTGGATAGCTTTTGGCATTGCTTTAGGTACAGTTTTAATTGCTTTTAATTTTTATCGAATCACCACCAAGGTACCAGGTTCTTTAGTGGCGATTGTACTTTGTACGTTATTCGTTTACTTTTTTGAGTTACCCGTGGAAACTATCGAAAGTAAATTCGGTGAAATTCCTAACAAAATAGCAATGCCACAAATACCAGTCATTAACTTTAAGGTTATTCAACAACTCATTGAACCAGCCATTGCCATAGCGCTTTTGGGAGCAATTGAATCTCTACTCTCAGCAGTAGTTGCAGATGGAATGGTGGGTGGAAAGCATCGTTCAAATATGGAACTTGTAGCTCAAGGAATTGGCAATGTTTTTTCAGGGCTTTTTGGTGGAATTCCTGCAACAGGTGCAATAGCCCGAACGGCTACTAATGTGAAAAATGGCGGAAGAACTCCCATTGCAGGTATTGTTCATGCAATTTTTCTACTTCTAATTATGCTACTTTTCGCACCAGTAGCCAAACTTATTCCATTGTCTTGTCTTGCAGGAATATTGATTGTTGTAGCTTACCATATGAGTGAATGGCAGCATTTCAAAGATTTACTAAAAAGCAATCGAATGGATATCATTGTCCTTTTGACAACCTTCTTTCTTACCGTATTTTTTGATTTGATTTTAGCCATTGAGATAGGAATGATTTTATCAAGTTTCATTTTCATGAAACGAATGAGCGAAGCAACAACCATTAATAATGCGGAAAATCTTTTTGGAACATCGGAAGGTAATGGAGAAAAACTATTTGAAGAAGAACTGCCATATATTCCAATCGATACCATGCTCTACGAAATAAATGGACCATTATTTTTTGGAGCATCCCACAAATTCCAAGAATTTCTATCAGATTTGAAACAAGAACCGAAAGTATTAATCATTAGAATGAGACACGTTCCTTTCATTGATGCTACTGCAGTAAATAGGTTAAAAGAATTTCAGCAAAAACTAAAATCGTACGGAACCACTATTATTATTTCAGGAGCAAATCGACAAGTAAGAGAAGAATTGTTTAAGTCCGAATTTCATTCACTCATTGACGATAACAATATACTTGATAACATTAACCAAGCGATTGAAAGAGCTGAAGAATTATTGAAAAAATAAACACTTGCTACCACATTGGCCATGCGTAATGCGGGTGAAGGTATTAAATGTAAGTAAGAACTATAAATATACCAATCAGCAAATGGACAATGAAGTGTTTTGAGAACCCGCAATACGCATGGCCTAGGCCGAATGATGTCCAATACCTTGAAAACCAATATTTACAGCCACTCCGTGGCCTTTTCGGTAACCGATCATGCGGTTCCCAATTACCAAAGCAGGACAATTAACCGCATCATCGTTAATGGTTTTCACTATATTTCCTTAAAATAAGAACTAGTATGAAGACCTATTTAAAATTCTTGACCTTTTATTTGATAACCATTTCTTTTGCTAATCAAGTCAGTGCACAGGAAGCTACAACAGCCCACAAAAATTCATTAGAAACCGTTGTATCCAAATATTACGCATTAAACCTTAAAATATTTCAAGCAAACTCGACGGTGGAGGATATCGACCATACCTTTGAACTTTTTACAGAGGACTTTACCTATGTTCATCCCAAGTATGGCGGTACCTATACCCGAGAGGATTTGTATAATGGATATGTGCGTAATCAAAAAAATGGAGGATATGACGGAAAAATTACCGACATCAAAATAAAAAATAAAATAATTGGACTTAATGCAGTGGCAGTAGAGAAAAGGTTTGTTGAAAAAGAAGATGGCAAAATAAAAGATGGAGAGCCCCAAATGACCCTTTTTGAATTTAGGGATGGGAAAATTTCGCGGATATTTGAATATTGGTAACAGCAAAAAGCGGAATATAATAATGTGAATAATCAATTATAGGATTATTTACTGACCAAAACCCAACAATTAATTCGTAAGGTGCTGATGGTCCTCTTCCTTTATAAAAGTTAGCTGCTTTACAAACGCCATTTGGGTGGTATACATTTAATTAAAAGTAAAATGAACAAAATTCTATCCCTTTTTAGTATCATACTACTATTTGTTTCTTGCCGAAAAGACAAATTAGAGCTTAACGTGAGAGAGGGTACACATGTTTCAAACGTTCAGATCATTACAACTGAAACAGGAACCTACTCCCCATTTATAGGTCACGTTGTTACGGACGGAAACAAAATAATCTATGTAGGAAAAGAAGAACCTAAGATTAACGGAGTATTTCAAAAAATTAATGGATCTGGAAAATTCCTGATTCCAGGGATGATCGATAGCCATGTACATATTACGGAGGTACAAGGTATGCTTCCCCATCAAATGGAAAAGTATCCGGAGCTTGCTAAAGAATTTAATGTACAAATGCCCAGAAGCTATTTATACAATGGGTTTACTACGCTCATTAATCTTGGGGGCATATATGAAGCGCAATTATCCTTTTTTAACAGACAACCACTAAGACCGGATTTATATCATACTGGGAGGTCTGGAGTCTCCGTTGCCAATGGGTACCCCATGAATTTTGCGCCTGAACAATTTCGATTTGATGCAGCGCCAAACTTCCTATATATGGAGAGTGAAGCCGACAATATCCCGGATAAATTTAATCCTGCGGACCATACACCAAAAGCTGTTGTTAATCGTATAAAAAAATCTGGGGCTATTGCCGTAAAATCGTATTACGAATCAGGTTTTAGAGGTATGTCGAAATTACCTGTGCCCACAAAAAGTATAATGAAAGCCTTGATACATGAGTCACACGCAAATCAACTTCCCTTAACCGTTCATGGCAATTCACTTGAAGCGCATTCCTTTCTGAGTGAAATGGGTGTGGACGTAATTGCTCACGGATTATGGAACTGGGAAAAATATAAAGACGTTCCTTTGGATTCTTTGCCCGCTGAAATAAAGAAGGTATTGGATTTACAAATCCGTAAACAAATTGGCTATACCCCAACGTTAACCGTTATTGCTGGGGAGGAAGCATTGGCCGATAATGAATTCTTAAAAGATCCTCAGCTTAAAAAAGTAGTGCCTCATAAAATGCTGGAGTGGTATAAAACTGAAGAAGGTCAATGGTTCGCCAATGAGCTTTTTATGGATTATTCCAGTGCGGAAATCCATGAAATTTATGGAAATATTCAGGCGCATGCGATGCTAGCTCTCAAATACCTATCCGATAATGGAGGCCTGATTCTGTTCGGTACCGATACTCCTTCTGCCCCAACCTATGGAAACCAACCTGGCCATAATGGATATTGGGAACTAAGCTTAATGAAAAAAGCGGGTGTACCATTGGACAAAATACTCTCCTCCGCTACTATCAATAATGCCAAGACCTTTCATTTGGATTCCTTAGGGTCTTTAGCAAAGGGTAAAAGGGCTAATATGATGTTGATGACAAAAAATCCATTGGAAGAAATAGAGGCTTACAATACCATTGAAAAAATATTCTTAGGAGGAGTAGTCATAGATAGAGAGGATGTATCCGTAAAATAAATACAATACAATCCCAATGGAATTAAAAATCCATCGTTAAATGAAAAGATAAGGTATTAAGACCTTAATCCTTCTGAATCAATGAACTAAGAACAAAAAAATACCCTAAATGGATTAAGACCACCTATCTGGAAGTAAAATCCGTAAATTCGCTAAGCGGAAAGACTTTTGAACAAAGAAACCCTTTCGCAGCCTAAAAAAAGAAAATGAACAAGCTATCAACCGGTGAGTTTTATGGGGAGCATTATAAAAAGTCTGCTTTTGATAATCTCATCATTACGGATACCGAGTACATTCATGAGAAGGTTGATTGGCATTACCACGAAAATCCGTATTTCACCTATCTGTTGGAAGGACAGCTATTCGAATCCAATAAAAAAGAATCCTATTATTTAGAACAGGGTGATTTATTATTTCACAATTGGCAAGACGCGCATTACAATGTAAAGCCTCCTTCATTTACTAGGGGATTTCATATTGAACTTAACATAAACTGGCTTATCAACTTTGGTGTTAAAATCGGGAAAGCCGAAGGCAGTTTACAAATTAAAGATCCCGTTGTAAAAAATTTGATGAATCAAATTTTTATGGAAACCAAAATAGGTGATCAATTCTCAACCATTGGAGTTGAATCTGCATTAGTTGATATTTTAAGCAGTATGAATAATTCAAAAAGTGCCAATACAAAAAAACCTATTTGGGCAAAAAAACTTCAAGAAGTATTGTGGGAAGAAAAATGTGATTACTCCTTAGACAGTTTAGGTAGAGTTTTAGGAATTCATCCGGTTCATTTATCCAGGAACTTCAACCGGTATTTTGGAACTAGTCTGGGCAATTATATCAGGTTATTAAAACTTAATAAAGCCTTTTGCCTCATTACCACGAAGAAGTACTCAATGACGGAAGTTTGCTATCAATGTGGTTTTTATGACCAGAGTCATTTTATTTCAAATTTTAAAAGGGTCTATAAAAAAACACCTACCCAACTATTAAAAGAAATGAGCCAAGGTTAATTTTATACAATTAGGTCATTTCAAAAAGTCTCATTTTTACCCAAAATTAAAATCAATCAAAAAATGAGAAATCATCAAATCAATCTATTCCTATTCATTCTTTTTTCCTTTTTCTCCAATGCCCAAGATATGTCCAAATATACAAGTGGTTGGGAAGGAAAAATGGCAACCCCTGAAGTATTTAAACTTAAGGTAGAAATCGAGAATTTAGGGTCTAAAAATTCGAGGTTTCGGATCTCCAATAGCAGCACTATCATTGACATTCCACTACACTTGGGCAAGGATTCAATAATTATAACGGGTTTCGAGGACAACTATTCCTTTGAAGGCGAACTATCTGAAGACGGTAAGGAAGTCAACGGATTTATTAAGTCCGGGATACTTCTTTACCATATTAACCTTAAAGCGTCTAAAAACAAGACCTATTCTGGGGTTTGGAATCCATTGATGATAGGTACACTGAAATCACTGAACTTTTATTTGAGTGTTGAAAATGGAAAAGGCAATGAATACGAAGCGTATCCTTTTTTTGGCGATAATAGATTTACCGGGACTTGGTGTTTCGATTTTCAAAAAGACAAGGACACTATTTCCTTTGCTGATTATAAGACTGGACTAAAATTTATAGGGAAGTTGCTTCCACAAAAAATTGAATTAGGTATTTATTTGGGAAAAAGCCTAATTACTTCCATTGATTTAAAAAAATCCTTGGACGATTGGAAAATTGGAGAATTTGTGACATCAATAATTGACGAAAATCTGGGAATTCTTCAACTTACCGAATTGGAAAATGGAATTTCAAAGAATTCATTTCCGAACACACATTCCGTTTTAGTTTCAGAAAATGGCAAAATAATCTATGAAAAGTATTTTGACGGATACACAGCCAATGTTCCGCATGATATGCGTTCCGCTTCTAAAAGTATCTCTTCAGCTATAGCTGGTATCGCAAAAGACCAAGTATTATTTACAAGTGTTGGTCAATCCATTTTTGATTTTCTTCCCAAAAAATATCAAAAGCAAAAAGACAGATTAAACGCCAAAATTGATATTAAAAGCCTATTGACGATGAGTTCTGGTCTCGATGCAGATGACTATACAAGAGAACGAACACCCGTTGCATCTGAAAACAACTACCAGCCCAGTGATGATTGGTTGGCAACGGTATTATCGGCACCTATGATTAACCGTCCAAACACAATTGCTGAATACGGTTCCGCAAACCCTTTTTTATTAGGGGTTGCTCTAGACTCTATAGTATCTGAACCCTTGGAATTATTTATGGACAAATACCTCTTTCAAAAACTGGAAATTTCCAATTACATTATTCAAACGGATGAAAAAGGCAAACCCTATTTTGGTGGTGGAATGTATCTTACACCGAGGGATATGATAAAATTTGGTGCTTTATACTTAAATAAGGGAAGATATAATAATGAACAAGTCATCTCAGAAAATTGGATAAATAGCTCAGTGAAAAAGTATTTACCCCTAGAGAACGTACCCGACAAGAACCCATACGGTTATTTATGGTGGCATAATACCTATCAGGCCAATAAAAAAATGGTGAGCTCAATAGAGGCTAGAGGTGCCGGAGGGCAATACATTTTTGTTGTCCCTGATTTAAAGGTCGTAGTTGCCATTACATCTGGCAATTGGAGAAATGGAAAGACCCAACAACCCGAAATTATTTTTGAAGAATATATTCTACCTTACCTTGATGATTGAAAAACCAACAATCAACTTCATCAATCTTTATTGGTGTTTGAAGACGTGATACCAGGTGATTAGTTTTCAGTATATTTCTATAAGAATTAAAAAATATCTAAACATCCCGAACTAGGCTTTCAAAGATGTCAAATATCAAAAGGCATTATATTTTAAAAAGAGTACTTGAAAAATACTGAATAAATGGATTTAGAAAAAAATAAGGCAAACGCCATAGCATTTTACAAAACAGCTTATGAAGGCAATCCAAAAAAGGCAGTTGACTTATACGTAGGAAGTGAATACATACAACACAACCCGGAAGTGGAAGACGGACTCGATGGTTTTGTTGCTTATTTTGAAAGAATGCGGAAGGAATACCCAGTAAAATCGATTGAATTTGTACGTTGTATTGCCGAAAATGATATAGTTGCACTACATACTCATCAAACTTGGCCCGAGAATGATGAGTACGTGACCATGGATTTTTTACGCTTTGATGAACATGGAAAAATTTGTGAGCATTGGGATGCTATTCAACAGATACCTAAGGAATCGGCAAACCCCAATACTATGTATTAAACCAAAAAAAATCGATTATAATTTTTAATTGGACAAACTTCCCTGAAATAAATGACTACAATTTTATCTGTTAATAAAAAGCTTGAAATAAAGGTCGTTGCCAACTTGGCCCATACTATATGGAAGGAACATTATACCCCTATTATTGGGGAAGATCAGGTAGTATTCATGTTGAATAAATTTCAGTCTGAAAACGCCATAAGCGCTCAAATAAAAGAAGGCTTCAATTATTTTCTTATAGCACATCAGGAGGCTTACGTAGGGTATTTTGCTTTTTGTCTTCAAAAGGATGCTCTATTTTTAAGTAAATTCTATGTCCTAAGGTCCGAAAGAGGTAAAGGATACGGAAAAGCGGCACTCAAATTCATTGAGGCAAAGGCCAAAAACCTTGGTTCAAAAAAAATAAAACTAACGGTTAATAAGAACAACTCCAATTCTATCACGGCCTACGAAAAAATGGGGTTTATAAATGTGGAGAGCATTGTACAGGACATTGGTAATGGTTTTGTTATGGACGATTATGTTCTAGAGAAAAGTATAGTCTAAAGACTTTTAATTTTTCTATCAATAATTCCATAGTATTGAATATCCACCCTGCAAACAGATTAAATACTATCTTTAAAAAATAGGTTTTCCCTGGAATTAAATTTTTAAAAAATCAGTATGAAAAGAAGACTTTTATTGGGAGTGATAGGAATGAGTCCGTTAGGACTTATTTCTTCCAAAATTCCAGATTCAGAAAGATCAATTGTGGATATTCTTATAAACAGATGGAAAAAGTCAAAAGACTATACCCTATTGGTGTTCGATGCCATGCCGGCGGACCAATTGGAATATAGGCCTACCCCGGAACAAATGAGCTATGTACAGCATTTTATGCATATGGGTTTTACCAATAATGCCTTTATTGGTACCTTAATGGATTCGAATTCTTACGCAGATTTCAATGCCCTTATGGAAGCACAATTCTTTCTAGAACGTCCCGATCCCATTAGTCTTTTTCAACCAGATCGTTTACAGGAAAGAACACCACAAATGAATAAAGAGCTCGTATCCAAATATTTAGCGGAAACCTTTGATTACGTTATCGACAGTTTAAATAAAGTCAAGGACGACATCCTAAAAAATGGTAAGGACAAGATTAAACCTTGGTATTTGGAAGGCCATACCAATCTCGATTTAATTTTACGGGCCGAAAACCATACAGCGCATCACAGGGCCCAGGCAATTTGCTATTTGAGAATGAAGGGTGTTCAACCTCCAGGGTATTCAAAAAACAATACGTTGTAGCTTTTTAAACAATCTTCGTTGTTAACCCTCTTTATTTACTGACAAAACATGTTCAACGATTGATTTAAGCTCTTCCTCCAAAGTATACTTTGGAAAACTTTTGTTCGCTTGTCTATACCAATAACCAGCATTAAATCGGTCGCCCTCCTTTCTATGTAGATAGGCATGTATCCAGCTTCCCAATGAATTGTGAATATCCTGGGCAATATCATGTGAGGATTCCCAGTCTCCCTTGGCATCGTACCAAAGTGCCCTTAGCCCAGATGGCCAACCCTTGGGAGCCTCGTCCAAGGAAAGTGTATCCTGAAATGCCTTATAATTATCGGGTATCATTTTGCGACTTTTTCTACTAATTTACCAACCGTTAATCCTTGCACCACAATAGAAAAAACAACAACCACGTAGGTTATTACCAAAAACAGGTCACGATGCATATCCTGTGTTAATCCAAGGGCCAATGCAATAGAAATGCCGCCTCGTAATCCACCCCAAGTCATGACCAAATTGGTTTTTGGAACAAAATCCAACTTCTTCTCAAAAAACTTTATAGGTATTAATAAGCTCAAATAACGGCACCCCAAAACAATGGGAATCGTTATGAGTCCGGCCACAATATAGCTGGTCTCAAAACTGATTACCAATAATTCCATACCAATGAGTACAAATAATAGCGTATTCAATAGAATATCCAAAAGCTCCCAAAACTTATCCACGTAGGTTTCGGTGGTTTCGGACATGGCCGAATTTCGTACTGTGTCATTACCCACTACCAATCCGGCCGTAACCATTGCCAATGGTGCTGACAAATGGAATTTTTGGGCCACTACGGTACCCATCATCACCGCTGCCAGGGTTATAATTACTTCAATATCATAATCGTCGATACTACGCATTAACCGAAAGGTTCCCCAACCTATAATCAATCCCCATACAATACCACCAATAACTTCTACCCCAAAGAGTTCCAATATCTCTAGTGGTTCCACAGGCGACCCACCAGAAGACGCCATTTTAAAAATGGTTAAAAACACCACAACTCCTACTCCATCATTAAATAAGGATTCACCAACAATTTTTGTTTCCAATTTTTTTGGCGCACCGGCTTTCTTTAATATACCCAGAACTGCTATGGGGTCCGTTGGTGAAATTAGGGCGCCAAATAAAAGACAGTGAATAAAATTGACCTCGATTGGAGTCATCTTCAGTAGATAGAACATAATAGTACCGACCAAAAAAGTAGACACCAGAACACCTATGGTAGAGAATACCAAAATAGGCCATCGTTGCACCCTGAGTTGCTCAAAATTGGTATGTAAGGCTCCTGCAAAAAGCAGAAAACTTAGCATGATATCCAAAAGCACTGTCTTGAAATCAATCTTAGTAATAATGTACCTTTCGGCATTCAATAGGGTATCATCAACATAGCCAATAAGAAAAATGACAAGTGTAAATACAATGGTAATTAACATGAGCCCAATCGTATTGGGCAACTTTAAGAACCGCACGTTGATATAACCAAAAATAGCAGATATAAAAACTAGTACTGCACTGATAATGAAGTAATCCATATATATTATTTAAATCATTGCTATAAATTCTTGTTCCGTAATAATCGGGATGCCCAGCTTCTCTGCTTTCGTCCTTTTACTAGGTCCCATTTTGTCACCTGCCACCAAGTAACCCGTCTTTGAGGAAATAGAGGAGCCCACCTTGCCTCCATTGTCCTCTATCAATTTTTTAAGTTCGTCCCTGCTCACGGTTTCGAATACCCCGGAGACCACAAAGGTAATTCCTTTTAAAAGCTCGGTTTGATTCTCCAATTTTTCAGCTGAAAGTTTCAGCTGAACTCCTTTCTCCCGTAAACGATTTATGGTATCTACATTTTTGGGGTTCTGAAAAAATTCTACCACGCTTTCTGCGATACGGTCCCCTATTTCATCCACAGCCATCAAGTCTTCCTGACTAGCTTGCATTAAGGCATCAATACTTTTATAAGCTTTTGCCAATTTTTTCGCCACCGTTTCACCTACATATCTAATTCCCAATGCAAACAAAACGCGTTCAAATGGAATCTTGACGGATTCAGCCACACCTTGAACCAAATTTTCAGCTGATCTTTCAGCCATTCTCTCTAAAGGCAGTAATTGATCTTTTGTGAGTTCATATAAATCTGCGTAGTCTTCTATCAACCCTTCCTTAAAAAGTAATTCTACAGTTTCGCCTCCTAGCCCTTCAATATCCATTGCCTTTCTTGAAATATAATGCTGAATACGACCTGTTATCTGTGGAGGACAGCCATATTCATTGGGGCAATAATGTTTTGCATCACCGGGTGTCCTTTCCAATGGTGTATGACATTCCGGACATTCTTGAATATATACAGTAGGTTGGGAATTCCTAGGTCTTTTGGAAAAATCAACGGCTATAATTTTGGGGATGATTTCACCTCCCTTTTCAACATATACGGTATCCCCTTCCCGAATATCAAGTTTTTCTATTTGATCGGCATTATGGAGCGATGCTCGCTTCACGGTAGTCCCTGCCAACAATACAGGTTGCAGATTGGCAACAGGGGTAATGGCACCTGTTCGTCCGACTTGATAGGTGATTTCATTCAAGACCGTATAGACCTGCTCCGCCTTAAATTTATAGGCCATGGCCCATCTCGGGGACTTTGCAGTATAACCGAGTTCCTCTTGATGCTGAATTGTATTGACCTTCACTACAACCCCATCCGTTTCATAAGGCAAGGTATGCCTATTTATATCCCAATACTCCACGAAATCCATGACCTCCTGGGTATTTTTACATAATTTGGCCACCGATGGCACTTTAAAGCCCCATTCCCGGGCTTTTTCCAGCATTTCAAATTGTGTGTTGATGCCCGTATCCCTGCCTACAATACTATACAATAAACATTCTAAAGGACGTTGGGCCACCAGAGCACTGTCCTGAAGCTTTAGACTTCCAGAAGCGGTGTTCCTAGGGTTCATATAGGGCTCTTCCCCGTTGGCAACACGTTCTTCATTCATTTTTACAAAGCCATCAAAAGGAAGTACAATTTCTCCTCGAATGTCAAACTTCTGGGGGAAATCCCCTTTTAGTTGTAGTGGGACGGATTTTATTGTTTTTATATTGGTCGTGACATCATCACCTTGTAAACCATCACCCCGGGTAACCGCCCTTAGAATCCTGCCATTCTCATAAGTAATACTGATGGACGCCCCATCATATTTAAGCTCACACGTATAAGAAACAGGGACATCCCCTAAGTTTCTTTGAATTCTTTTTTCCCAATCCTCAAGGTCTTCTTTAGAATAGGAGTTATCCAAGGAATACATCCTGTGCTCATGTACAACAGTTTCAAAATTCTTGGTAACCATACCTCCCACTCTTAAGGAAGGAGAACTCTCATCATAAAATTCAGGATGCTTTACCTCTAAAGCTTGTAGTTCCTTGAGTTTCATATCAAACTCAAAATCAGAGATGCTAGGGTTGTCCAGCACATAATAATTATAATTATGCTCCCTCAATTCATCTCTGAGTTCCTTTATTTTGGCTTTCACGCTCATTTATAATTGTTCTTTATTCATCCATTTGGCAACCGGTACAGGTTCAAAGCTTTCCATCATCCGCAATAAACCATCAATGTTCTTATTGACTAAAATGGATTTATAATTGGCTTCTTTGACGAAACCCATATTAACCATTTTATATAGCATTTCTATAAGCTCATCATAAAAACCGTCCGTATTCAATATTCCAATAGGATACTGATGTAAGCCCAGTTGCGACCATGTAAGCATTTCAAAAAATTCCTCCAAGGTACCATAACCGCCAGGTAGCATAATAATACCATCGGACAATTCGTGCATCTTTAATTTACGCTCATGCATATTTTGGGTCACGATCAATTTCGATAAACTTTCATGAAAAACCTCCTTATGCATTAGAAATTCAGGGATAACTCCAATTACATTTCCATTGAAATCCAAGGCGCCTTGGGCAACCCGACCCATAACCCCTATTTTGGCCCCACCATACACCAAGGTTCTGTTGCTTTCCGCCAACACCTTCCCTAGTTGATATCCTTCCTTAGAGTACGATTGCTCAAAACCATCACTACTTCCACAAAAAACCACGATACTTTTCATTTCTTCATGGCTTTTATCATCCGGTCATTACCAAACATATCTTTTCTTAATTCAATATTATCAAAACCATAACCTTCAAGGAGATTGCAAGTTTCCTTTCCTAAATACTGATTAATTTCAAAATACAAAATACCGTTCGTTTTTAATTGCTCCGATGCAAAGGAAGCAATACTCCTATAAAAAATTAATGGCTCTTCATTTGTAACAAAAAGTGCGCTAGTAGGCTCGAAATCTACTACATTTTTATTTATTTTATTTTTTTCTAAATCCCTAACATAAGGCGGATTGGAAACTATTATATCAAATTTTTCTTTAATACTTAAATTTAATATGTCTGCCTTTAAAAACTCGACAGCCACCTTATTTTTTGTGGCATTCTGTACAGCAACTTTCAAGGCTTCGTCCGATATATCCACCCCAAGGATTTTAACGTTATCCAAGGCCCTTGCCAAGCTAATGGCGATACAACCGCTACCAGTACCAAGGTCTAAAATGTCCAGTACTTTACCTTTAGGTTTTATATCTTCTAATATCCAACGCACCAGTTCCTCCGTTTCTGGACGAGGAATCAAAACATGGGGACCGACATCGAATTCCATGTCCATAAAATGGGCCTTACCCATAATATGTTGAACAGGTCGCTCCAATTTTAAATCCGACAAGGCATTAAATAATTTAGATTCCCCCTCCTTATCCACCACGAGGTTTGGTTCCAATACCAAAACAAATCGTTCCAAGCCCAAATAATGTTCGATCAACAAATAAAAAAAGCTACCGACTTCATGTTCTCCGTACAGCTGGTCCAATTCTTTATGAAAGATTTTCTTTATTTCCTTTAACAACATCCTAAAGTGTCTTCAGCATCCAAACAGGACAGGAATAATGACCCGTATCTCCCATACGTGTATCAATGTAGTCAAATCCCGACTTCTTGTATAGCACTTGAGCTCCTTGCATGTAGGGCATGGTTTCCAAATAACATTTTTCAAAACCAAACCTACGCGCACTATCTAGGCACGCGTTCATCATTTTGACTCCAAGCCCCCTACCCCTAGCTTCCTTTAAAAAATACATTTTCTGCAGCTCACATACATTGCCCTCGTAGTTTTCCAATTGCGCCACGCCGGCACAACCTATTATTTTGCCACCTTCATCGATAACAAAATAAGTAGCCCTAGGAACATCGTAGTTTTCAAACATATGATCCAAAGCCTTATCGGCATAGGCCGTACCCACTTTGGGAACTCCCATCTCTACTAGAACCTCACGAATAACCCTTGCAACTTCTTCGTCATCACTTTGTTCAATCTCTCTAATAATGACCTCTTTCATAGTAAATTTAGAATAGGTTTTAAAGTACTATTTTTGATTTGTGAAGATACACGAATTGAGTAAAAACCTAAAACGCAATTTGCAATAACCTCCTAGTTATGGATTCATTTCACAATACGTCTAAAATGGAAACATCGATAAACGAGAAATACATGAATCGATGTATTGAAATTGCAAAAAATGGGCTTGGTCAAACGGCACCAAATCCTATGGTAGGAGCAGTAATTGTTCATAACGACCTTATATTAGGAGAAGGCTATACCAGTCCGTATGGCGGACCTCATGCCGAGGTCAATGCAATCAATTCGGTTAAGGATAAATCAAAACTGGCCAAATCTACCTTGTATGTTACCCTAGAACCATGTTCGCATTATGGAAAAACGCCACCATGTGCAAATTTAATTGTAGAGCATAAAATACCTCGGGTCGTTATTGGGCTTATAGACCCTCACGACAAAGTTGCAGGTAAAGGAATTCAACTTCTGAAAAAAGCCGGTTGCTCTGTTACGGTTGGTGTTTTAGCAGAATATTGTAGAAATCATCATAAAAGATTTCTAACCTTTCATGAGAAAAAACGTCCTTATATTATCTTAAAATGGGCAGAAACACTGGATGGTTTTATAGCACCAACAAATAAAATGCGAAGCAAAAACCCTGAACCCTATTGGATCACCAATTCCTATTCCAGACAGCTAGTTCACAAATGGCGTAGTGAAGAGCAAGGAATTCTAGTAGGCACCAATACAGTACTTGAAGACAACCCAAGATTAGATGTGAGATTATGGCAAGGAAAATCACCTATCAGAATTGTAATTGACAGAAACTTAAAAATACCGAAGAGTTTTCACGTTCTTAAAGGCACTCCTCCAACAATCTTATTTTCTTTAATTAAAAATTTAAATAAAGTATTTAAAAATATTGATATAGAATACTTAACAAAAAATAAAAATGTTTCTTTAGACATATCTAAAAAGCTTTATGAGCACAACATTCAAAGTGTTTTAATTGAAGGGGGCGCAAAAACAATACAGAGTTTTATCGATTGTAATGTATGGGACGAAGCTAGAATTTTTGTAGGTAGTGCTACCTTTAAGGACGGTACAAAAGCACCCATCCTAAAAGGTGAGCTAATTGATGAAAAAATGATTCTAAAGGACCAATTAAAAATAATAAGAAATGCTTAAAAACATCATCTTTGATTTTGGGGACATTTTCATAAACTTGGATAAACCTGCAGTATTTAGGAATATGGTTCCTTTTGGCTATAGCAACTATACGGATGAACTAGATTTTCTCGCAAAACAGTATGAAACCGGTCTAATTTCTTCCCGCGAATTTATTCACAAACTTAACAACCTCTACCCTAAAGCTAGCCGCAAGGATATCGTAGAGGCATGGAATTCTATTTTACTGGATTTTCCCGAACATCGGTTGGAATTTATCGAAAACCTAAAGGATAAGGATTCGCATCGACTGTTTTTATTAAGCAACACAAACGATCTACATATCGATTATGTCATTGAAACCATGGGAGAGGACCGCTTTAAAAGGTTTAAAAATTGCTTTGAAGGATTCTATTTATCCCAACAGGTAAAAATGAGGAAACCTAATACGGAAATTTATAAATATGTGCTAAATGAAAATTCATTAAGGCCCGAGGAAACTTTATTCATTGATGACACGAAAGAAAATACGGATAGCGCCGAAAAGCTTGGGATTCAATGCTGGAACCTTCAAGTAGGAAAAGAGGATATTACTGAATTAACCCAGCGGTTGTAATGGAGTACCTAGGCCTTAGTATCCTTGCCTCTAGTATGATATTTGTAATATTTAAACTGTATACAAAATATAGAATACAGACACTCTATGCCATTATCGTAAACTATTTTATAGCATGTGCAGTAGGGCTTTACTTCTATAGGGGCGACCTTAATTTTAATGAAATCTCACAAAAACCATGGTTCTGGGGAACCGTTGGTCTGGGCCTCCTTTTTATTGTTGTATTCAATCTAATGGCCGCAACCTCTCAAAAAATTGGGGTGTCAGCAGCCTCCGTAGCCACTAAGATGTCCTTGGCGATTCCAGTCATCTTTGGTGTCTGGGTCTATGAGGAATACTTGGGTTTATTTGAAGTCATCGGGATTTTACTCGCATTAGCAGCCGTTTACCTGGCTACCATGAAAAAAAAGAGCGTTGTGACCCATAAATATTTACTTCTACTTCCCATTGCTGTTTTCTTAGGTTCTGGAGTTATTGACACAAGCATCAAATACGCGCAGCAAATGTACGTCCAGGAACATGAGTTCCCCTTGTTTTCAGCATTGGTTTTTGGTTCTGCTGCCTGTATCGGAGTGATTTTCATTTTAGGAAGGTCTTTTGATAAACCAATCAGAATAAATTTTAAGAATATACTCGGCGGTATTTGTTTGGGGGTACCCAACTATTTTTCCATTTACTTTTTAATGAAGGCTTTAGATGCTAGTATCTTAAATAGTGCTTCAATATTCACCATCAACAATGTGGCCATTGTAATGCTGTCCACATTGTTAGGAATTTTATTATTTAAAGAGCGTATAAGTTTAAAAAATTGGCTGGGAATTGGATTAGCCGTTGTCAGTATTATTTTGGTCGCCTTGGGCAACTCTATACAAAATAGCCTAATGAACTAATTTAGATGACAAAGAATAAATACAGCTATAAAACGATTCGCTCACCTTCTAAAGAAATTCTTTTTAAAGAAAAGAAAAGTAAGTTTTATGGATATACCTTTCCTTTAAACCATGAAGACGAAGTAAAACCTATAATTGATGAACTACGTACACTGCATTCATCTGCCAACCATGTATGTTATGCCTGGCAAATAGGCGTGGAAGCTATCCATTATAGAGCCAATGATGATGGAGAACCTAATAATTCTGCCGGAATGCCCATTTATGGACAAATACAATCATTCGAATTGACCAATGTTCTGATAGCTGTGGTACGAATTTTTGGAGGCACTAAACTCGGAGTAGGCGGATTAATTTCGGCTTATAAAGAAACGGCTAAGATTGCTTTGGAAAATTCCAAAATCATAAATAAGGTTCTTAAAACTCAAATTAAATTGAGCTTTGAATACGAAGAAATGGACACCGTAATGCGTTTTATAAAAAAACACCAGCTAGATGCTATTTCTCAAAATCTTCACCTCAATTGTGAAATCATCTTATCTATCCCCAAAAATAAAGTCCAAAATATTTTGGGACTTTTAAAAGCATACCACAAAATTTCAGTTGAAACTTCAGCATGATATTGTAGGATTTAATGCAGTCTTTCCAAAATATAGTCTGGACATTTTATCGGTTTTTTCTTATGGCTATCCATGAACACCAAAACAGTATTTGCCTCCACAAGAATTTCCTGAATTTCATTTAAGATTGTATAGTCAAATTCTATCCTAACAGTGGGTGTTTTTTTTAGTCGTGTCCTAACCGTAATTAGATCATCGTAACGTGCGGAACTCTTATAATCTATTTTTAATGAAATAACGGGCAGCATAACACCCTTTTCTTCCATCCACTTATAGGAAACCCCAAGGGACCTCAGCCACTCAACCCTTCCCATCTCCAAATATTGCGCATAGTTACCATAGTACACGATGCCCATTTGGTCAGTTTCAGCATATCTAACCCGAAAAGAAATTTCGTTAAAGTCCATTGATTTCTAATTAAAAACTATATATTTAAAGCCCCCCGATGTTCGTTAGCGAACATGAGAAAAAAAAAGGTCAAATTCAATAGAGATTGATTTTTTTTTTAGATTTTTTGTTCACATATTTGTCCACTTGACAGAGCTAAAATAATTGACACTATATTTTGTTTTGTTCGCTTTTAAATAACCAATAACGAGAGCTTTTTTTTATTATGAATGTTACTGCTGATTCCGTATGGAAAAATTGTTTGGTATTTATCAAAGATAATATCCAACCGCAGGCGTTCAAAACATGGTTTGAACCCATTAAACCTATTAAGCTTTCCGAGAATTCGTTAAGTATTCAAGTTCCCAGTAAGTTTTTCTACGAGTGGTTAGAGGAACATTATGTTAAACTATTAAAAGTTGCGCTTACGAAACAACTGGGCGAGTCCGCAAAATTGGTATACATAATTAGAATGGAAAATACTTATGGGAACAAAGAACCATTCACGGAAAAAATACCTAGTTCAAATAGAGGCAATATGAGCCCTCAGGAAATGGACGTACCCATAAAATCTAAAAATCCTGAATTAAGAAATCCTTTCGTAATTCCTGGTATCAGAAATATCAAAATTGAATCCCAATTAAACCCAAGTTATAATTTTGATAATTTCTTGGAGGGTGATTCTAATCGGTTGGCAAGGTCTGCGGGTATGGCTGTAGCCAATAAACCAGGAGGCACTTCGTTTAATCCACTATTGGTTTTTGGTGGGGTTGGTCTGGGCAAGACCCATCTAGCTCATGCCATTGGTGTTGAAATCAAGGACAAATATCCAGAAAGGACAGTACTCTACATCTCTGCAGAGAAATTTACACAACAATATATAGAGTCCGTCAAAAAGAATACGAGGAATGATTTTATTCATTTCTATCAATTAATTGATGTATTGATTATCGATGATGTACAGTTCCTTTCCGGTAAATCGGGAACACAGGATGTTTTCTTCCATATTTTTAATCACCTCCATCAAAATGGAAAACAAGTGGTGCTTACATCGGATAAAGCACCCGTTGACATGCAAGATTTTGAACAAAGACTTTTGTCCCGATTTAAATGGGGTCTTTCTGCCGAACTTCAAAGTCCAGATTACGAAACCCGTATCTCTATTCTTAATAATAAACTGTATAGAGATGGTGTGGAAATGCCAGAAGATATCATTGAATATGTTGCAAAGCACATAAAATCCAATATTAGGGAATTAGAAGGTGCCATTATTTCATTGATTGCCCAATCTACGCTTAATAAACGTGAAGTTACGATAGAACTCGCCCAGCAAGTAGTTGAAAAATTTGTAAAAAACACAAAAAGGGAGGTGTCTATCGATTACATACAAAAAGTAGTATCCGACTACTTCGAGATGGACGTAGCCACATTGCAATCTAAAACAAGAAAAAGGCATATAGTGCAAGCAAGACAATTGGCCATGTTTTTTGCGAAAAAATTTACCAAGGCATCCCTGGCCAGTATAGGCTCGCAAATAGGAAAACGTGATCACGCTACAGTTTTACATGCCTGTAAAACAGTTGACAACCTAGCTGAAACAGATAAGCAGTTCCGAAAATACATTGAGGATTTGACCAAAAAATTCTCCTAAACTTTATGAGGACTAAAGTTTTAATGGTTTGCCTAGGTAATATCTGTAGGTCACCATTGGCTGAAGGTATCCTAAAAAGTAAAGTAGATACCGATGATGTTTTTATAGATTCGGCAGGTACAGGCGGTTATCACATAGGGAATTCCCCAGATTCTAGATCCATCGAAGTGGCGCTTAAATATGGTATTGATATTAGCAACCAAACCTGTAGAAAACTAACGTCTTCCGACTTGGAAGAATTTGATATTATCTATGCGATGGACAAAAGCAATTATACTAATATTTTGAGCTTAAGTAAAACCCAAGAACAAGCCAAGAAAATTAAATTATTGCTTAACGAAATTAATCGACCAGAAAAAGAAGTACCAGATCCATACTATGATTCAGTTGATGGCTTTGAGAAGGTTTACCACCTAATAGATCAGGCTTGTGAGGCGATTGCCCGAAAATTATCCTAAAAATGTCAGACCAACTAACTAAAAAAGGAAAACTCTACTTAATACCATCCACCCTAGGAGAGATACCTCCTCTTGAGGTATTACCCATTTCTATTAAGAGGGCGATAGAGGACATCAATATATACATCGTTGAGAACGAAAAGACAGCTCGTCATTTTATAAAAAAAATATCACCTAGAAAATCTCAGCCTTCCCTTACAATGTTTGCACTAAATAAATTTACCGAAGTATCAGAAATACCAAGCTTTTTAAATCCGTGTATCGAAGGACATAATGTTGGAATATTGTCAGAAGCAGGCTGCCCGGGAATTGCCGACCCAGGTGCATCTGTGGTCAAGATTGCTCATGAAAAGAATATTCAGGTTGTCCCTTTAGTTGGTCCATCATCCATTATTCTGGCACTTATGGCCAGTGGTCTTAATGGTCAAAATTTTGCTTTTAATGGCTATCTGCCTATTGACGGCTCCGAAAGGCGCAAAGAAATAAAGAAATTAGAAAGGAAGTCCAAAGAGGAAAACCAATCACAAATTTTCATCGAAACACCATATCGCAATAATAAACTCTTGGAGGAATTGATAAAAACAGTTTCGGGCAGCACTCAAATTTGTGTAGCATGTGATATTACCTTAACTACCGAATATATTATGACCAAATCGGCCTTGGAATGGAAAAAGGAGCAAGTGGATTTACACAAGAGACCGGCAATTTATATATTACAAGCATAAAAAAGCCCAGACAATTTTGCCAGGGCTTTCCCATTTCCATATTTAATTTATTTTTTAAATCCTTGGATTCCTAACAGGTTTTATCATTTCAATATCGTACCCCGAAAAATCTTTAATATACGTGGCTATAGTGGTTCCATAGCCATCCATAACATCTATCTTTCCATAGGTTCGCAAATACTGTTTCACGTTGCCAGGTCCAGCCAAATGAGCCGCTGCCAAGATTCCTGACTCCGTAATTTCGGTGCCCTTAATATATTTACCCACAAACCTTTTGATATCTTTTCGAAGAATCCATTTATTACGAGCGATGTTTACTTCAAAAACTTTCTCCTGTAATTCAGGATTATCAAGAAAATGTTGACCATCATAAACACCTACCAGGGCAAGTGTATTGATACCAAACTGGTATTTTCCCATATATCCGAAAGAATTTACGGCTGAGTATTTTCCTTGCGACTCCTTAAAAGCCAAAGCCTCCTTAAAGCCAACATATCTAGTACCTAAAAAGGGTGGTTGCGCGTTCAATTTATCAAAAAAAGCTTCGTCCTGAGGGAACAAAAACGGTGAAGATTCTTTTACTTTAAGAGCTTTTGGTACTTCAACCTTGTAAAGGCTGAACCCATAACTGGATAAAATAAAAATCACGATAAGAGGACAAGAAAATAATATCCATCTCTTCATACTGTGTTTTTCTTAAGACTTACGATACTATAAAAGTTTCTGCTTAAATTTCTCAGGACAAAGGTACATATGTTAAAAAGGCAAACTGGGAAGGATTTGTTAAAAATATCCTTTTTTAGTTAACATGTCTTAAAATCCCGATTATAGCTTATCTGTTGATTTTCTGTGAGTTAATCCATCGGATGTACTGTACCTTATTACGGTTGTGTTGCGCCATATCCTCTGCAAACATGTGGTAACCAAAATTTTCAACATTGGCGACCATATAGTAATAATCATGTATTTCAGGATTTAGGACGGCTTCCACCGCGCTAATATCGGGCATGGTTATAGGTCCAGGAGGCACTCCTCCCCGCTTATAAGTATTATACGGGGAATCCATTTCCAAATCCTTGTATAATACCCTTCTTATTATAGTATCATAATTTCCAGTTTCCTTTTTTATGGCGTAAATGACCGTAGGGTCCGCTTGTAATAACATCCCTTTTTTCAGTCGATTCAGATAAAGCCCGGCAACCTTAGGCCGTTCATCTACTTTGGCCGTTTCCTTATGCACAATGGAAGCAAGAGCAACAACTTCATTAGGGGTCATTCCTTGCGCTTTTGCCTTAGTGATTCTATCCTCGTTCCAAAATCTCCCATACTCCTTAAACATTCGGTCCCTAAATTCCTCAGCAGAGGTATTCCAAAAAAACTCGTAACTATTGGGTATAAACATTGCAAGTTTATTGTCTTCATTAAAACCGTTACGCTTTAGGTATTCACTATCCCGAAATGCAGATAATAGCGAAATACTGTCGGCCTCTATCTGCTCAGAAATCCTACCTGCCAAACTTTCTACCGTTTCCTGATTATTAAAGGAAACCTTAACAGGTATATTATTCACCCTTAGGTTATTAATAATCTCATTGTTGTTCATTCCGCTGGAAATCATATACTTACCCCCTCTTATATTTCCTGCATACCCTTTTCTTTCCGCCGCAAGCTGAAACGATTCAACATTATTTAAAAGAGGTGTTATCTGTTCCTTGACATCGGCAAAGGAATCTTCCGAACCAATATATAAAAATGCTTCTTGGTTGTTGAAATTTGTATTGGGCGTAAAAAATGTGCTATAAACCAAATAGGCAAATACTCCTCCTACAACCAAACCCAGAAGTAGAATTGCCAACAGAATCTTTTTGATATACATTACTTATTTATCTTTTGAAATAACAATTCATTTTTATACCTACCTTCATTAAAGATCCAATCCTTTTTGGTTCCAACAAGTTCAAATCCTAATTTTTTGAATAAATGAAGACTTCTTTCGTTTCCTTCCAGAATATTGGCATATAACTGTCTTAATTGCAAGGTGCTAAAGGCATATTGACAAAGAATCTGCAAAGATTCCGTACCCGCACCACTGTTCCTATTACCCTCTTCATTAATAATAATACCAATTCCAGCCCTTCTATTTTTTGGGTCAAAATCGAAAAGATCGACCAAGCCAATGGCCTCATCATCTTGGGTGCAAATAACCAAACGCAATTGTTTTACATCGTAAATATCCCTATGGGCATTATCTAGATAAAGTGTGAGTACATCCCTAGAATAAGGTGTTATGGTTCCACTAATCTCCCATACGGAAGGGTTGTTTTCCAAAGCGAACAGAAAATCCAAGTCCTCCTTTTCAAGAGCCCTTAGTTTTATTATTTTACCTTGTAAACTTACCACGTTATTTCACCTTTAAAAACTTGTTTTGCCTCTCCTATTAAGTATATTTCTGTATAAACTCCATTTTTAAAATCAAAATCGACTTTTAGCTTGCCACCTTCTGCATTTATGTGCGCATAATTTCCTTTAACCTTTCCCAAATCGTGCATGGCAAGTGCTACAGCCGTTACGCCTGTACCACAAGAAAGCGTTTCGTCCTCTACCCCACGTTCGTAAGTCCTAACATTAAAGGTATCTGACGATTCTTGCTCTACAAAATTAATATTGCAACCAGACGCTCCATAAATACCATATCTTAGTTTGGAACCCTCTTTAACAACATTAAAAGTATCAAGTTCATTGACTAATTGAACGTGATGCGGAGAACCTGTATTGAGAAATGTTGCATTGGGTTTTTTATTCAATTTGTAAACCTCCTGCATTTTAAGGCTTACAACGTCGTTATTGACTGTAGCGGAATGTGGACCGTCAACCGCTATAAAGTTGGTCCTTTCACCAATAATTCCTAAGAAATTGGCGAATGCTACTATGCATCTACCTCCATTACCGCACATACTGCCCTCTTTCCCATCAGAGTTAAAGTAGACCATTCTAAAATCATAAGTGTCGTCTCTTTCTAATAAAATCAAGCCATCCGCACCAATTCCGAACTTTCTATCACATAAAAGGGCAACCAACTTAACGTCCATCTGCGGGAAGAAATTCTCTCGATTATCAATCATGATAAAATCGTTCCCGGTACCCTGATATTTATAAAATGTCGCGACCATGTTATGAATTAAAAAACAAAGATAGGATTAATTGGAGGCATCAGCGCAGTTAAAAAGTCGTTAAACCACTACCATAAAAAATGAAATGATGTAATTTTACGGTTAAAAGGTTAAAATAGATTAGATTATGAGAAGAATAGGAGGACTTTTACTTGTTTCCATTTTTGCAGGTGTTATAACTTTGGGGGCATATAAGTATTTCTTTGAAGCACCTAAATACGCTATTGTATCTTCGAATGAAGAGCAACCTTTATTTAATACGAGTTATACTCCAACGACCGCAAGAGGAGCCGGAATTAACGAGGTTGATTTTACAAATGCAGCGGAAAGAACCGTCAATTCCGTTGTTCATGTTAAAAACCTGACCCTGAGTACAAGAAGAAGTAGCGTATTCGATTTTTTCTATGGTTCTGGCGGTACCGTTACACCTCAGGTGGGAACGGGATCTGGAGTAATTATTTCACAGGACGGTTATATCGTTACAAACAATCACGTTATTGATAATGCTACCCAACTTCAAGTTACTTTGAACAACAATCAAACTTATGAAGCAGAGCTCGTAGGCACAGACCCCAACTCGGACATTGCACTTATCAAAATTGATACGGAAGACAAATTACCATATTTAGCTTTTGGTGATTCGGACAATACTAAAATTGGAGAATGGGTATTGGCCGTTGGAAACCCTTTTAACCTAACGTCTACGGTAACCGCGGGTATTGTAAGTGCTAAAGCGCGTAGTCTAGAAACGCGTTCCAATCAATCCTTCTTACAGACTGACGCTGCTGTGAATCCGGGAAATTCCGGGGGTGCTTTAGTAAACACCAATGGGGACTTAATTGGTATCAATACGGCCATCTCTTCACAAACAGGTTCTTATGTGGGATACTCCTTTGCCGTTCCAAGTAATATTGCTAAAAAGGTAGTTAATGATATTTTGGAATATGGAAACGTAAGAAAAGCTTTTATGGGAATTAGTCCAGCTCCCGTAAATACCAGGGACGCCGTTGAAAGGGGTATTAATAATATTGACGGCGTTTATATCGAATATATTGAAGACGAGTCAGGTGCTTCCGATGCCGGATTGGAACTGGGAGATATCATTAAAAAAATTGATCAAATTGAAATACATAAATATCCAGACCTTACCGGTTATTTGGGAACCAAAAGACCCAATGATACCATTAATGTTACGGTTGAACGAGATGAAGAGTTTTTAACCCTGCCGGTTATCTTAAAAGAGAGACAGCAGCTAATTGTCCCAGCTATGGGCATGGAGGTAAAAAACCTTACAAAAGATGACCAAAAGCGATTTAAAACAAAATCCGGTGTAAAAATAACAGGAGTGCCTGAAAGATATCGAGGTTATGGTCTAGAAGGAAAAGTAATCGTTAAAGTAGATGATAAGGAAATTGAGGATATATCGGATGCAGACACTGCCTTTGGTGCTATATCCAGATATGGAAAAACCATAATTACCATGTTGAACGAAAAGGGTGAAAGAGAGCGCTTAATATTTCAATAGAAAGAATTATACAATTTGATGAAGCATCCGCAAAACCGGATGCTTCTTTTTTTATTTAGTGTTACAATAGTTTACAAAAATCATACTTTTGAAGTGATTTATAACAACAATCTAAACTATGTCTCGCAAAATCTCATTTGAAAAAGAATTGGCATTTCAGGCCGATAGAAGAAAAGCAACAACGGAGTTTATTAAGATAATTAGTGACTTATGGTATGATAAGTCCATTGAAATCGTTCTTTTTAAGAACCCGCTGATAGATCGAAATGTCAGTGATATCATTCAATTACATGAATACGCAGGTGAATTTGTTCAAAAACCTATTTCAATTTTCGATTCCGTTGAAATCTTAAGGGCCATAAATGATTTAAAACTACCTCCCGCCAAATTGGATATTGGTAAACTTACCTATGAATACCATACCGACAATAACAACTTCAATAACGTTAAGGCATTTGTAATTGACAAACTTAAAACCGCCACTGAATATGAAAGTATTAAACCCAAAGACGTAATACTTTACGGTTTTGGCAGAATTGGACGTTTATTGGCTCGGGAACTTATGTCCAAAACCGGAAAGGGGACACAGATGCGCTTGCGGGCTATCGTGGTACGAGGAGAATTAAATAAGGAAATATTGGAAAAGAGGGCGAGTTTACTACGTACAGATTCCGTCCATGGCAACTTTACAGGTACGGTGGCCGTAAACGACGAAGAAAAAACTTTATTGATTAATGGCACAACCGTTCAGATAATAAGTACAGATAACCCTGAGAACGTTGATTATACTCAGTACCAAATTTCAAATGCGCTTGTTATTGATAATTCGGGGGCATTCAGAGACCAGGCACAATTGTCAAGGCATTTAAAGGCTAAAGGAGTTTCTAAAGTATTATTGACTGCTCCTGGTAAGGAAGTTCCTAACATTGTACACGGCGTAAACCATTTGGATTATGATCCAGATAATACCCATATATTTTCTGCAGCGTCCTGTACGACCAATGCCATTACACCTATTCTAAAGGTAATCGAGGATTCTGTTGGTATAAAAAAGGGACACTTGGAAACTATTCACGCGTACACAAATGATCAAAACCTAGTAGATAATATGCATGCTAAATATAGACGAGGCAGAGCGGCAAACCTAAATATGGTGATTACAGAAACCGGAGCCGGACAAGCAGTATCCAAGGCCTTGCCTTCGCTTAAGGGCAAGTTAACTTCAAATGCCATTAGGGTTCCTGTTCCTAATGGTTCATTGGCTATCCTAAACCTAGACATTAAAAACAAGACCTCCAGAGATGGCATAAATACTATTATAAAAAAATATGCTTTGGAAGGTGATTTAGTGGAACAAATTAAATATAGCCTTAGTAAAGAATTGGTATCATCGGACATTGTGGGCTCAGTAGCACCTTCGGTCTATGATAGCGAAGCAACTATTGTCTCTGAAAATGGCAAAAATTTGGTTTTATATATATGGTACGACAATGAATACGGATATTCTCAACAAGTCGTTCGATTGGCCAAATATATTTCTAAAGTTAGAAGATACACCTATTATTAATTTTTTTAGTACAAAAACATCCTCATCGACGGTTTTTACGTACCTTTTATTTAAAGACTAAGGTTTAATCCAATTTTTTTCTTAATTGATATTAATCAATTACTTTAGTCCTCTCTAAATCAAATTTTAACGGTAATTTAAATACGAATGAAATTTTCAAGGTTACTATTTTTACTGGCACTCCTACTAACTGCCGGTTTTACTTATGCGCAAGAATCTGAAGATGAGGAAACACCTTCTTTAGATAATGGTCCGATCAGCAGCCAATTTGACTATGTTTCCAAAAAGTCCGGTAATTACCGTGCTGACGGAGTACGATATGAAGTTGTCAAGGAAGCTAATCTTTATAAACTTAGAAAAAATGTCCTGGATTCTGTAGCTGCATTTAATAAAAGAGCGGCAGAGTTGAATTCCACCATCTCAGAGCACGAAACTACTATTAGTTCACTTAATAAAAAGCTGGAAGAAACTACAACTAACTTGGCGTCCGTTACGGAAGAAAAAGATAGTATGTCATTTCTGGGCATCTCTGTTTCCAAAGCCACTTACAATGTGATATTATGGACTATTATCGCCGGCTTGCTCATTCTATTATTGGCATTCATCTACAAGTTTAGAAATAGCAATATCTTAACTCAAGAGGCAAAACAAAACTTGGCGGAACTTGAAGTTGAGTATGAGGATCATCGTAGAAAAGCACTGGAACGTGAGCAAAAAATAAGTAGAAAATTACAGGATGAGCTTAATAAACAAAAGAAAGCCAAATAAATACAAAAGCTCCTACCAAGGAGCTTTTTTTAAATGAATGTTTACCGTTAGAAAAGCTATATCGTCCGATTTAGAAGCGTTGCTACCATTATTTGATCAATACAGGGTATTTTATGGACAAACTTCAGACGAAAAAAAAGGCAGGAATTTTCTTAAGGAACGGTTTGACAATCAAGAATCTATAATTCTAATTGCTGCCAAAGAGAATTTATTTGTGGGGTTTACCCAATTGTTTTTTTCGTTTTCCTCAGTATCCTTGGAGCCTACTTTAATCTTAAATGACTTGTACGTTAATCCAGACTATAGACAGCAAGGGGTCGGTGCACTACTTTTGAAAAGTGCCCAAGAATATTGCAGAACTAACAAATACAAAGGTTTGGCCTTGGAAACGGCGATAGACAATCCGGCCCAAAGACTATATGAACGTTTGGGATGGGAAAAGGATTCTCATTGTTTTCATTACTTTTGGCTCGCTCAATAATGTATCATACTAAATACAATGCGAATTGATATTATTACCGTATTGCCCGAATTATTGAAGAGTCCGTTTGAAGCCTCAATTTTGAAGAGGGCCATAGATAAAGGATTGGTCGATGTATATTTCCATAACCTTAGGGACTATACGGACAATAGTTACAAGCAAGTTGATGATTACCAATTTGGAGGAGGAGCCGGAATGGTGATGATGATAGAGCCCATAGACAAATGCATCACCGAGCTAAAGTCCCAAAGAAACTATGACGAGGTCATTTATATGACACCGGATGGCAAAACACTGAACCAAAAAATTTCGAACGGTCTTTCCCTTTTGGACAATATTATTATTCTATGTGGACATTATAAAGGTGTGGACCAAAGGGTTAGAGACCTGTTTATTACCAAAGAAATCTCGATAGGTGATTATGTTCTCTCGGGGGGAGAACTCGGTGCAGCGGTCCTTTGTGATACTATAATAAGACTTTTACCAGGAGTGCTTAATAATGAGACTTCTGCACTAACCGATAGTTTTCAGGATGGGCTTCTGGCCCCTCCTGTTTATACGAGACCAGCGGAATATAAAGGATTAAAAGTTCCAGAAGTTCTTTTGAGCGGAAATTTTGGCAAAATAGAACAATGGAGGGAAGAAAAGGCGCAGGAAAGAACAGAACAATTAAGGCCAGACCTATTACCCTAAGTTTTTGGGCAAAATAAAACCCTAAAATATTTGTAGATAATATTTTTAGAATTATTTTTGCACCCTGTTAAATCAACCTCTGACGATAATCGTGAAAGTTGTTTTAGTTTAATTCCTATATTAAATTTAAAAATGGAATCATTAATAAAGTTTGTTCAGGACGAGTTTGTAACGAAAAAAGAATTCCCTAAGTTTTCTGCCGGTGATACAATCACTGTTTACTATGAAATTAAGGAAGGCGAAAAAACACGTACACAGTTCTTTAAAGGAATAGTAATCCAACGTAGAGGGACCGGTGCAACGGAAACATTTACGATTCGTAAAATGTCGGGAACAGTTGGTGTTGAGCGGATTTTCCCAGTCAATCTTCCTGCACTTCAAAAAATAGAGGTTAATAAGAAAGGTAAAGTACGTAGATCACGAATTTACTATTTTAGAGAATTAACCGGTAAGAAAGCCAGAATTAAAGAGGTAAGATCTTAAGGTCAACCTCAAATTATATATACAAGAACACCGATTTATAGTCGGTGTTTTTTTATGAACAAATGTTAAAAACATAAGTTCATAATTTGTTCATTACTAAATAATTACAAAATTTAAGTTTGTATTCTTTTTTTTCTTATATTGTAGTATGATTAAGGAAGTATGCTGAGGTAAATAGTAAAACTTCCATTCATTATAAAGTTTACGTTCTTTATATTGTGGCTTAATTGTTCTTTAATATTTTCTAGGGAAGTATTTAATACAATGAGCATTGATTCGTAAAGGCTGTCGCCATTATGGTTAATGTGGGCACAAATCTTATTGACTACCACAGTTAATAATTTAGAATGCTAAGGCAACAAGAACGAAATGTAGAGTAAATGCTCGGTTATAGAATTGAGATTAAAACACATTTCAAACGTTGATATAGTGACGCAGAAGCAATCAAGGGTTGCAGTTTTAATTAAGTTTAGAACAACATGTCTGTAAGCTATTTCTAAAAAGCCATATCAAGGTATTCGTACATTGATATGGCTTTTATTATTTCATATATCTTTACTTTAAGCCTCAAATATTAAGGCGCTTCCACTCATTTTAGGCTAGATAAAATCGTATATTTGCACCGCTTTAATTTAAATAAAAACCAATGTCCAAGATTTTTTATACCAAAACAGATGAAGCACCAGCTCTTGCCACAGCTTCATTTTTACCTATCGTCAAAGCTTTTACAAAACCTTCTGGAGTAGAAATCGAGACCAAGGATATTTCTTTGGCCGCAAGAATTGCCGCTGTTTTTCCTGAATTCTTATCCGATGATCAAAAAGTACCAAATGATTTGGACATACTGGGAGCATTGGCCAAGGAACCAGAGGCGAATATTATAAAATTACCTAATATTAGTGCTTCTATTCCCCAGTTGAAAGAAGCGATTGAAGAATTACGTTCCAAAGGATATAACTTACCTAAATATCCAGATGACCCCAAGACGGATGAAGAAAAAGAGATTAAGGCAAAATATGATAAAATAAAAGGAAGTGCCGTAAATCCCGTGCTCAGGGAAGGAAATTCGGACCGTCGTGCTCCTAGAGCCGTTAAAAATTATGCCAAAAAGAATCCACATACCATGGGTGCTTGGTCGGCCGATTCAAAAACACACGTAGCCACTATGTCCCATGGTGATTTTAAATCCAATGAGAAATCACTAACAATTCCCTCGGCAACGGATGTACAGATTGTTCTAAACTCCGATAGTGGAGATAAGAAAGTTTTAAAGGAAAAACTATCCTTACAAGACGGTGAGATTATAGATGCCACCGTTATGAGCAAAAAAGCATTGTTAGCCTTTTTGAAAGAGCAAGTGCAAGACGCCAAGGAAAAAGGAGTCCTATTTTCCGTGCATTTAAAGGCGACAATGATGAAAGTTTCGGATCCTATTATTTTTGGACACGTAGTGGAGACCGTTCTAAAACCTGTTTTTGAAAAAAATGAGGCTACCTTTGAAAAAATAGGAGTTAACCCTAATGATGGTCTAGAGGTACTGTATAATAAATTAGAAAAATTACCCGCTGAAGAAAAAGCTGAAATTGAAAGCCAAATCGCTACCGAACTCAAAAAAGGTCCGTCTTTGGCCATGGTAAATTCAGATAAAGGAATTACCAACCTTCACGTACCCAGTGATATCATCATAGATGCATCCATGCCTGCAATGATTCGCAATTCTGGGCAAATGTGGAACGCACAAGGTAAATCTCAAGATACAAAAGCCGTTATTCCGGATAGTAGTTATGCAGGTATTTATTCTGCTACTATAGATTTTTGCAAAGAACATGGTGCATTTGACCCAACTACCATGGGAACTGTTCCCAATGTTGGTTTAATGGCACAAAAAGCGGAGGAATATGGGTCGCATGACAAAACTTTCGAAATAAAGCACGCAGGGACTGTTCAAGTTATAGATTTAAATTCCGGAAATGTTCTATTGGAACATGAGGTCGAAGAAGGCGATATTTGGAGAATGTGCCAAGTGAAGGACGCTCCAATCGAAGATTGGATTAAGCTAGCCGTTTCTAGGGCTAGAGCAACTGGCGACCCAGCAATTTTTTGGTTGGATGAAAATAGAGCTCATGATAGAGAACTTATAAAGAAAGTGGACCAATACCTACCACAACAGGATACGAATGGTTTGGATATCCAAATTATGTCCCCTGAAAAAGCAACAGAATACACCTTAAAGCGTATTAAAGCAGGAAAAGATACCATTTCAGTTTCCGGAAACGTCCTAAGGGATTACTTGACGGATTTGTTTCCAATTCTCGAAGTAGGTACAAGTGCTAAAATGTTATCCATTGTTCCTTTAATGAATGGAGGCGGATTATTTGAAACAGGTGCAGGTGGATCCGCGCCTAAACATGTAGAGCAATTCTTGGAAGAAGGACATCTAAGATGGGATTCCTTAGGGGAGTTCTTGGCCCTTGGTGTGTCTTTGGAGTTTTATGGTGAAAAAAATAATAACCCAAAGGCTAAGATTTTGGGTGATGCACTGGACGCCGCTACAGAGAAATTTTTATTAAACGATAAATCACCATCTAGGAAAGTTAAAGAACTGGATACCAGGGGAAGTCATTTTTACTTGGCAAAGTATTGGGCGGAAGCCTTATCCAACCAAGAAAAAGATGCTGAGTTAAAATCAATTTTCACAAAAATATATGCTCAGATTCAGGAAAAAGAAGATCAAATCCTGAATGAGCTAATGGATGCTCAGGGCCATCCACAAGATGTGGGCGGTTATTACAAGCCAAATACAAACCTGGAATCCATTGCCATGCGCCCAAGTGATGCATTCAATAGAATTTTAGAATCAATATAAGATGTACGTTTATATTTTATTAAAGCCCCGGAGATGGGGCTTTTTTAGTTTAAAATATCGTTAACCTTTAATTACTTACGGTATTTCTCATTATTTTTAAAAAAAAATTCAAATGAAAAAGCCGCTCTGGCTATTTCCTATCCTCTGGCTTTGTTTTTCATTAGTCGCTTCTGCACAAGAGAAATATACACTAAGCGGCATAATCAAAGAAGGTTCAAGCAATGAAACTCTAATCGGGGTTACCATTGCATTTCCAAGTTTAGGGAGTGGAGTTACTACCAATGAATATGGATTTTATTCCATAACACTTCCTGAAGGGGAATATCAAGTTATTGTAAGTTATTTGGGGTTTCGTGATATTGTTCAAAATATTACACTTGATAAGGACACGAAACTAGATTTTCAACTTGCGGAAGAAGCTGAGCAACTGGATGAAGTGGTCGTAACAGATGATTCAGAAAGGTTGGATATTAGAAAGCCGCAAATGAGCGTTAACACGCTTTCCGTAGCGACCATAAAAAAGATACCTGTTATTTTAGGGGAAGCAGATGTCATCAAGTCCATTTTGCTATTACCAGGGGTTACCAATGCTGGCGAAGGTGCATCAGGTTTTAATGTTAGGGGTGGTGCCGCAGACCAAAATCTTATTCTTTTAGATGAAGCCATAATTTTCAATTCCTCGCACCTTTTTGGATTCTTTTCCGTTTTCAATCCAGATGCCATCAAGGATATAAAACTTTACAAGGGCGGTATACCGGCCCGTTATGGTGGACGGGTCTCATCGGTACTGGATATATTTCAGAAAGAAGGAAATAGTAAGGAATTTAAAATGAACGGTGGCATTGGAGCGGTCGCCAGTAGATTATTGGTAGAAGGTCCAATAAAGAAAGATAGGGCTGCCTTTTTGATTGGAGGCCGTGCCTCCTACGCCCACTTATTTTTACCATTATTCGATGTTGATAATACGGCCTATTTTTATGACTTAAATACCAAAATCAATTACAAAATCAATGAAAATAATAACGTCTTCCTTTCAGGTTATTTTGGACGGGATGTCTTTGGGATTAGTGAAAGTTTTGTAAACACCTATGGAAATGCTGTTGGAAACTTCAGATGGAACCATCTTTTCTCGGATAAGCTCTTTTCAAACCTTTCCTTGATTTATTCTGATTACTACTATGGCTTAAAACTAGACTTTGTAGGATTCAATTGGAATTCGGGCATTCGTAATTTCAACCTTAAATATGATTTCAAACACTATCTGAGCGATAAATTTCAGTTGAACTACGGAGTAAATAATATTTATTATCAGTTCAATCCAGGCAAAATAGAACCTAGTAACGATGAATCCGGAATCTTAGAAGATCAATTGACCCAAAAATACGCAAATGAATTTGCGGCTTATGTTGATGTAGAACATAAAATCACGAACAGTCTCAGCCTTGGTTATGGTCTTAGGTTCAGTCAGTTCGTGCGTTTGGGTCAAGATGAGGTTTTCACATACGCTAATGATAATCCGGTCGTTTTTGACCCATTTTTGTTAATTTATCAGGAAGCAGAACCTACAGGGAGATCAACCCCAGGACGTAAAGGAAGACTCGCGACATTCAATAATTTGGAACCAAGGGCATCCTTATCCTATACGTTGAATGAAAAAAGCTCCATAAAGGCGAGTTATACCCGTTTGGCACAATACTTACATCTGCTTTCCAACACAAGTTCCCCTACCCCATTGGATGTTTGGACTCCAAGTGGACCTTTTGTAAAACCTCAATTATTAGATCAATATGCCTTAGGGTATTTTAGGAATATAAATGAGGGGGATTATGTTATTGAAAGCGAGGTTTTTTATAAGGAGGTACAAAATAGAATTGATTACATCGACGGAGCCAACCTTATAGCCAACGACGCCATAGAGCAGGTAATTCTCAATGGACAAGCTAGGGCCTATGGTCTGGAATTATTACTACGTAAGAATGAGGGGGATTTTCAGGGTTGGTTGGCCTATACCCTTTCAAAATCGGAACAGCGAACACCAGGTAGAAATCTCGATTTCGATAATGGGCGCAGTAATTTAGAAACCGGTATAAATAACGGTAACTGGTACAACACTCCCTATGATAAGACTCATGATATCTCCCTTTTCCTGAACTATAATTTGAATGAAAAATGGAGCTTCAGCAGTAATTTTGTGTACCAAACAGGACAACCAACAAATTACCCCATTGGGCAATTTGAATTTCAAGACTTATCCATTCCCTATTACGAACTCAGAAATAAGCAACGATTACCGGCTTATAACCGATTGGATATCTCCGCTACACTAACTCCACGAAAAAACAAGGATAGAAAAATAAAGGGAGAATGGATATTTAGTATCTATAACGTTTATAATAGAAGAAATGCTGCTTCTATTAATTTTAGAAGGAACGATGATACCGGTGCAAATGAAGCGGTAAGAACCTCCATTTTTGGTATTGTCCCGGCCGTTACTTATAACTTTAAACTATAGGGCATGAAAAGAATTATAATTATTTTTTTAGTCTTAATATCGTTTATCTCTTGTGAGGATGTCATTGAAGTAGAAACCCCAGGAGAACCTCCAAGATTAGTTGTAGATGGCATTGTACGAATAGATACTACGGAGGCGTTTACTACGGCCAGAATCAAAATCAGTACAAGTAGCTCTTTCTTTGATGAAAACACTCCAGTTTCAGCTGACTTGGTAAGAATTCAAAATGTGTTATATGAGCCGGAATTTGTTGGGGAAGGTAATTTTATTAATTTGGCAGAGGTAGAACCTGGTATTTACGAAGGATCGAAAAGGACACGTTTTTTTACCGAAGGTCGTTTAGATTTATACATCAACTACAACGACGAACGATTCTACGCCGCCACCAATTTTGTTCCATCTGTACCTATAGATACCTTACGACAAGGAACCGAGACCTTATTTTCAGAGGATGAAACAGAAATTGTCGTATCGTTTAAGGATAACGGGGAGAGAAATGATTTTTACATTTTTGATTTCGGTTTTAATGAATTCCTAGTTACGGAGGATGAATTTTATCAAGGACAAACTTTTGAGTTCTCCTACTTCTATGAGGACGGTCTAGAAGCTGGCACGGAACTGAACATTAGCTTATTGGGTGCCGACGAAGGTTTCTATAATTATATGAATCAAGTGATTGTACAGTCGGGAGGTGATCAAGGTCCCTTCCAGACCCCTGCGGCTACCGTTCGTGGAAATGTATTTAATGTTACCGGATTGGACAATATTGAAGTACTTGATAATGTGGAACGTTCTGACAATTTCGCCTTAGGTTATTTTGCCGTAGTACAGGAATATAAAGGTAATATTACAATTGAATGAGAACTGATAAGGAAATGATGATCAAGGGTATTAAAAAGTTGGCCTTGACCGTATTATTAATGTTTTTAGCCCCTATAGTCATTTGGCAGGCATTTAAAAATGAAGATCACCCTTTCTATTGGCCAGTACTTATTATTGGCCTTTTTCTAGCTATTTATGCTGTTTATATGGGCTTTAAAGGCATACACACTATTGTTGATGCACTTTTTGGTGGTAAAGTTAAAAGATAGACCCAAGAAATTAATTACCCGATTTATTGTTTCTAGGGGGTTTCTTCCACTTATTATACAAGGTATTATAATCGTAATCCAACACCGTTTCTTGTCTTTGTAATTGACCTGCGGCAAAAGCTCTTTGTAGAATATCCTCAATTAGATAATCTTCCTCAATTTGATCGGGGTGAAATTCTTCCTTTATACTTATTTTAAAAAATTTAGCTGTAGTATTATACCAAAAAGCCCTCCACCCATTCCTCAACTCTTTCACTAAATCGAATGCCGTAGTGCCGGTTTGTCGATATATAAGTTTGACCAAAATTTGGCCTTCGGTACGTGTTAGTTTTTTCAATTCTTCGGAGAATTCTTCCTCAATATACTTTTGGACTTTGCGAGTATACTTTCTTCGCTTCCTGTTTTTTGTGATTTTGGTAAGGCTGTCATTCAACTCAACAAGCCTTTCTGCAGCCAATTTGGCATAGGGATACACCTTATGCGTTTTTCTCCTCAATATATAATAGCGAAGTTTCTCGTCATAGGAATTGAATTTAAGTTTTCCAAAGACGTAGGCTTCCTCTAAGGAAATGGAACTTTGAACGATGGAATCGCCAGAAATGATTATCATTTTTTCGGAAATCGAATCCAGCTCCTGTTCCGCCACCTGTCCCATAGTTCTTACCATAGAAAAAAGGAAGATAAACGACAAACAACTATATTTCCACATACTATACTTCGTACAAAAGCCCTGCCAAAATTAACGATAATTGGTAAAGCTTATTATTAAAAACAAGTGAATATTGCTAAGTTTGTAGTTAAATAAATAATACATGGCGAACAAAAAAATTATCTCTAAAAAATCATTGGATTTTTTTGAAAAATATCTCAATAATGCCGCTCCCACTGGTTATGAATGGGAAGGTCAAAAACTTTGGATGGAATATCTAAAACCGTATGTGGATACATTTATTACGGACACTTACGGAACTGCCGTTGGTGTTATAAATCCCGATGCAAAGTATAAAGTAGTCATAGAAGGACATTCTGATGAAATTTCTTGGTATGTTAATTACATTACAGACAATGGATTGATTTATGTAATTCGCAATGGCGGTAGTGATCATCAAATCGCAACCTCTAAATGGGTGGACATCCATACAAAAAAAGGAATCGTAAAAGGTGTTTTTGGATGGCCGGCCATACATACCCGAAAATCGGACGGTAAGGAAGAGCAGGCTCCAAAATTGGACAATATCTGTATTGATATAGGTGCAAAAGATAAAGAGGAGGTGGAGAAAATGGGCGTCCACGTAGGTTGCGTAATAACGTACCCAGATACTTTCCAAGTTCTAAATGGTGATAAATTTGTATGCAGGGCCATAGACAACCGTGCCGGAGGTTTCATGGTAGCGGAAGTGGCAAGACTTTTACATGAAAACAAGAAGAAATTACCTTTTGGACTGTACATTACGAACTCAGTTCAAGAAGAAATTGGTTTACGTGGGGCGGAAATGATTACGCAAACGATTAAACCAAATATAGCCATTGTCACAGATGTGTGCCATGATACCACAACTCCTATGATCGAGAAAAAGACGCAAGGTCATACAGAAATAGGAGCTGGACCCGTAATCTCATATGCGCCCGCCGTACAGAATAAATTAAGGGAACGAATTATTGAAACTGCTGAAGCCAAAAAAATACCTTTTCAACGTATGGCTTCATCAAGAATGACTGGTACTGATACAGACGCTTTTGCCTACAGTAACGGTGGAGTAGCCTCCGCACTTATTTCACTCCCGTTGAGATACATGCACACTACGGTAGAAATGGTGCACAAGAATGATGTCGAAAATGTGATTCGATTAATTTATGAAACACTATTGAATATAGAGGAAGGTGAAACTTTCAGTTATTTTGATTAATACTTAAAACCCGCCATAAGGCGGGTTTTTTTTAGATGGACGAACTTGTTGATATTTTAGATGCCCAGGGTAATTCCAAGGGAATTTCTCTCATGAAATCAGAGGCCCATAGGATGGGATGGTTCCATCCTACGGTCCACGTTTGGTTCTATACTAAAAATAATCAAGTGTTAATCCAGCAAAGAGGTAAAGACAAAAACACCTTCCCCTTACTTTGGGATGTTTCAGTCGCCGGTCATGTCGGAGCAGGTGAATTAATTGAAATTTCAGCGCTGCGTGAAGTACAAGAAGAAATTGGCCTAGAAATAAGACTAATCGACTTATACAAGATTGGTGTCTTTAAATCGATACAAAAACACTCCAAAAATTTGATTGATTGTGAGTTCCATCATACATACATCTGTGAGCTGAAGGTTCCGTTCAACTCCTTAAAAAAGCAAGAAACTGAAGTAGAGTCATTGGCCTTGATTCCAATAAATCAATTTAAAAAGGAGTTGTTTGAATTGAATATCCAAGGAAAATATGTGCCTCACAAAAAGACATACTACCAAACAATTATAACCGCACTGGAAAAAGTTCTTATAAAGAGTCAATAAATTTCTGGGTCTCCTCCAAACCATAGGTTTGTTGTTCCCCGCTCTTCATGTTTTTCACTATAAATGAACTGTTACCTAGTTCCTCCTCCCCAAGTAGAACCACATAGGGCACATTTCTATTATTGGCGTATTTAAACTGCTTGTTTAGTTTGGCATCCGAAGGATACAGATCGGCCTTAATACCTTGCTTTCTTAATACTGTGGTCAATTTTAAAGCTGCCAAACCTTCCTTGGGACCAAAATTTAAAAACAAGACATCCAAGGATCGGTCAATCGCTTCGGGGAATAGCTCGAGTTCCTCCAACACCAGATATATTCGGTCAAGACCAAAGGAAATACCCACTCCACTGACATCTTTTAGACCAAATATACCCGTTAAATCATCGTATCTACCTCCGCCACCAATAGATCCCATGGATACACCTTCCGGCGCAGCCACTTCAAAAATGGCTCCTGTATAATAATTTAATCCACGGGCCAAAGTTACATCAATGACCAACTTGGCAGATTGTAATCCTAAGCTGGTGATAGTTTCCATAATAAACCGAAGCTCTGAAATACCTTTACTCCCTTCCTCGGAATCTTTAAGTAACTCCTCCAATCTTTCTAATTGGTCCGCATTACTGCCGCTTAAATTGAATAAAGGCGATGCCTTTGCTATGGCGTGCTCGGAAATACCCTTGGAAAGCATTTCTTTTTTTACGCCTTCTTCACCAATCTTGTCCAACTTGTCCAGTGCCACGGTAAAATCTATCAATACGTCCTTTGCACCTATAACTTCCGCAATACCTGCCAAAATTTTTCTATTGTTCAGTTTTATGGTAACCCCATCAAGCTTTAAATCCGTAAAGACGGTATCATATAATTGTATGAGCTCTACCTCTTGTAATAATGAATCTGAACCAACTACATCCGCATCACATTGATAAAATTCCCTAAATCGTCCTTTTTGAGGTCTATCCGCGCGCCACACCGGCTGTATCTGATAGCGCTTAAAAGGGAAGTCCAATTCGTTCTGATGCATGACTACATATCGGGCAAAAGGTACCGTTAAATCGTACCGAAGCGCCTTCTCGGAAATACTAGAAGTGATTTTATTGGAATCTTTTGAATTATATAGGTTATCATCGACCTTTCTCAAAAAGTCGCCCGAATTCAATATCTTAAAAATCAATCGGTCTCCCTCATCCCCATACTTACCCATTAAGGTATCCGAATTTTCAAACGAAGGGGTCTCTATAGGCTGAAAACCAAAAGTTTGAAAATGCTTCTTCACAATATCAAAAATGTAGTTTCGCTTAACGACCTCCGAGGGTGTAAAGTCTCTAGTCCCCTTGGGTATGGATGGTTTTTGTGCCATTTTATGTAAATTGGTTTGCAGATATCCCGATAAATTGAACCGAGATACCCTAAAGTGGGACAAATATCGTGTTATCCAATAACTTTATCAAACCATCGAAACAATTCTCCCTTTGTGATGACTGCTCCTTGTTTGATCAATTCAAATTTATCATGATTAGGGTCATCCGTGTAAGCTTTGGAAGCCGTCATATAGTCTACGAAATCCGATTGCCAGTTTTTCTTGAACCAATCAAAACCAACCTTTGTGGTTAAGTCGATTTCTGGATTAAGTACTTTTACCGCTATCAATTTCATTTCTTTTTCGGTCAAATGGAATAAATGCATTTGATGGGAAGAAATATTCTCGAGAAAGGAGACCTTGGTCAATACACCTTCCCAAACCAAATCACTAAAAACATCCAATTCTTCCTCTGCAACTTCGGGTTTGTTTTGCTTTAATTCATCCCATTCCTCTTTATCTATAGACTGTGTCGCCAAAAAATTGATGAATTCCGGATGTAGTTCCTCCAGTTGTTCCTTTGTAAGTCTTGTATACTTCACAAGTAGCTATTTTGTGCTATATCAGCAATAAACAAATAAGCCCTTCAGTTTCCTGAAAGGCTTAAACATATATTTATAATCAGTTTAATTCTGCTCTGCTACAACCTCAAACGGAAAGTCTACAACCACATCTCTGTGAAGTCTGATCTGCGCATTATAAGGTCCGGTTCTTTTTACGGAACCTCCTTGGATGCTAATAAACTTCTTCTCGATAGTATGACCTTCTTTTGCGATTGCATCCGCCAAATCACCGTTGGTAACCGAACCGAATAATTTATCCGCCGTACCGGTCTTTGCAGTAATTTTCAATTCCAGTGCCTTTAGGGCATCTGCAGTTTTATTGGCAGCGTCCACAACTTTTTTCTCTTTGTGGGCTCTTTGCTTTAAGTTTTCGGCCAAAACCTTTTTAGCCGATGAAGTTGCCATGGTCGCTAAGCCTTGAGGAATAAGGTAATTTCTACCATATCCGTTCTTAACACTTACCAAGTCATCTTTAAAACCTAAATTCTCTACGTCTTCCTTTAATATAAGCTCCATGATTCTTTTCTTTTATTTTAATAAATCACCAACATATGGCATTAATGCCAAATGACGAGCTCTCTTCACCGCTTGGGCTACTTTTCTTTGATACTTAAGGGAAGTCCCTGTAAGTCTTCTTGGTAATAACTTACCTTGCTCGTTCACCAATTTCATTAAGAAGTCAGCATCTTTATAATCCACATATTTAATACCGGATTTTTTAAATCTACAATACTTCTTTTTGGTGTTTGTTTCGATGTTTAACGGGGTAAGATATCTAATCTCCCCATCCTTTTTACCTTTTGCCTGTTGTTGTAATGTTGCCATAGTACTTAAGCTTTAGCGGTTTTGTTTCTTGTTCTTCTCTTTTCTGCCCACGCAATTGCATGTTTGTCCAATTTAACAGTCAAAAATCGCATAACGCGTTCATCTCTCCTAAACTCCTGCTCGTAAGGCAATACTACCTCACCAGTGTTAGTGAATTCGAACAAGTGGTAAAAGCCACTTTTTTTGTTTTGGATGGGATACGCCAATTTCTTTAGGCCCCAATTTTCTTTGGCCACCATTTTGGCGCCATTGTTAATTAAGAAATCCTCAAATTTCTTAACTGTTTCCTCTATCTGAACATCAGATAGAACGGGATTCAAAATGAAAACAGTTTCGTAATGGTTCATATTATATTTTGTTTTAAGGAGTGCAAAAATAGCCATTATTTTAAAATAATTATAAGAAATGCAGAAATTCTTCGTTATAGCTAGGAAGAATTAATTAAAAACGTATAAACCAAATCTTAATAACCTATGATCATTGCCATCTATACAATAAGAAAAGCATTGTTTACATCTTTTGTTGCAGTTGAACGTGTTTTTTCGGTAATTTGTCGATGATTTAACCCCACAAATCAGCCCTTATGAAGTTAAGAAGTATTATCGTTGACGATTCGTCCATGCAAAGGATGGCGGTCGCCAAGTTGGTAAACAACCACCCGAACCTAGCTATGGTGGCAGAGTACAGCAATGCCATCGAAGCTAAAAATGGAATCAAGAACAACGAAATCGATTTGATTTTTCTCGATGTTGAGATGCCAATCATTACAGGATTCGACCTACTTGAATCCCTAGATAACAGTCCTCAGGTAATATTGATTACCGGTAAACCGGACTATGCCTTAAAAGCTTTTGACTATGATGTAACGGATTACTTACATAAACCGATTACTATGGCACGTTTCGATGCCTCGGTTAAGAGAGCTGTCGCCAAATACGAGCAAATGCATAGGGTTACGGAAGACGAAGAGCATATCTTTGTAAAGAGTAACTTAAAGAAGAGAAAGGTCATCCTAAACGATATTAAGTGGATAGAGGCCTTGGGAGATTACATTAAATTGGTAACCGATGAAGCCAATATCGTAATTTTATCAACAATGAAATCTTTCGAAAAGCAATTACCGGAAGAGAAATTCCTAAGAATACATAAGTCTTATATCGTAAACTTGGAGAAAGTTGAAAAATTCAACAGTAAAAACGTAGAAGTTAGCGGACGTTCTATTCCTTTGAGTAGAAATAAGAAAACAGAATTGGCCGAAGCCCTAAGTAATGTTTAGGCTGCCTATGAAATAATCTTACTTTAACAAAACCGCCCATTGGGCGGTTTTGTTTTTATATATGGTCTACGTTATAAATGACCCGAACACTCCTGTACATGGAGATGGAATTGAAGGATTTCTCAATCCTTTTGATATTTCTTTTGGTTCTTCCCAATGATTCCCTTTTATCAATTTTTACCAATACATTTTTTAAGTATTGATTCCTAATTCTTGATATCGGTGGAAATTCAGGTCCCAAAACCGTACCTCCAAAATTTGTTCTCAATGCACCGCTAAACCATTCAGCGGCTTCATTGAGTGTATTATAATTTTTATGCTTGAACGTAATTTTAATTATCCTATTTATGGGTGGATATTTATATTGCTCCCGCTCGTAAATTTGTTCCGCATACATAGTGTCGTAATCTCCAGTGGTCACTTGCTTAAGAATTTGATGGTAGGGGTTATAACTTTGAATAATAACCTTACCTCTCTTTTGAGTCCGCCCTGCCCTACCCGATACCTGTGTTAACATCTGATAGGTCTTCTCGTGCGCTCTATAATCCGGAAAATTCAACAGTGAATCCGCATTCATAACGCCCACAAGACTAACATTCCTAAAGTCCAATCCTTTGGTAAGCATCTGTGTACCTACTAATATATCCATTTCCTGTTGTTCAAAGGAAGTAATAATTTTTTCGTAGGCATGCTTGCCTCTAGTTGTATCCAAGTCCATCCGGCCCACCTTGGCATCTGGAAAAAGTGTTCTAACTTCTTCCTCAACTTGCTCGGTTCCAAATCCTTTAGTATCCAAATCTGGACTCCCGCAAGCGGCACAACTTTCAGGTAGGGCAGTATGATAACCACAATAATGACAGCGAAGTTGTTTTTTGTATTGATGATAGGTCAGGGTAACATCACAATTAGAGCATTGGGGCGTATGGCCACAGGTTAAACACTCTAGAACCGGGGCAAATCCCCTTCTATTTTGAAAAAGAATAATTTGCTCGCCATTTACCAAACTTTCTTCAATTTCCTCTAACAAACGTTCGGAAAAATGCCCCTTTGCTTTTCTTTTTCGAAGCGCCTCTTTAAAATCTACCAGCTCCATATCAGGCATTAGGACATTACCAAAACGTCGATTTATCTCGGCAAATCCATATTTGCCATGGTGAACATTGTAATAGCTTTCAATACTTGGAGTGGCAGAGCCTAGAAGAATATTGGACCTGTGCAAATTGGCCAAAACTATGGCAGCATCCCGCGCATGGTATCTTGGTGCCGGATCAAATTGCTTAAAGGAGCCTTCATGTTCCTCATCTACTATTATCAAGCCCAAATCCTTAAAGGGTAGAAACAAAGAAGAGCGTGCACCGATAACAATTTGGGCCTTACCCACTTTCTTCAAGACATTATTCCAAACCTCTACCCTTTCTTGAATATTATATTTTGAATGAAAGACGGATATTTTCTCGCCAAAGTACTCTTGTAATCTCGTTATTAACTGGGTGGTAAGAGCTATTTCCGGAAGCAGATAGAGAATCTGTTTTCCTTGTTCCAAATATTCACTGATCAATTTAACATAGACTTCCGTCTTTCCTGAAGACGTGACCCCTTTGAGTAAGGTTACCTTATCTTCCTTGAACGAAACTTGAATATCTTTTAAGGCCTTTAATTGATATTCATTTAGATTTTTTATGGATGAATTTTCATCAAGATCATAAGTAACCCGATCCTTACGGATATGATATTCTTCGAGGATTTCTTTCTCTATGAGTGCCTTTACTACCGCTTTTGAAGAATTGCTATACCGCTCCAAATCCGTTATCGAAATAGGTTTCTGGGAATTACCCTGCAATTGAAAAAGGGACAACACTACCTGACTTTGCTTCGGTGCCCGGGAAAGTGACTCCAACAACGTTTCTAAAGCATCGTCCGATAAATACTCCTTTCCCAGCTTTACATATTTTACCAGCTTCGGTTTGTATTGTTCGTAAACCTCCTCCTTTAAGTAAATAATGTTTTTGTCCAAAAGCCGATTTAAAATAGGAAGTACATTTTTCCTTTCAACAATGGCAGACACCTCATGAACCTTGAGTACTGCCTGATGCTGTAATGCCTCAAACACCAGAAACTCATCATCCTTTAATTGAGATTCATCGACATCAGCATCTGTATTTCTTAGAATTAAGGTTTCGCTTTCCAATAAAAAAGCTGAGGGTAGGGCGCTTCGCATAACTTCGCCCAGGGTACACATATAATAATTGGCCACCCACTCCCAATGTTGTAATTGAATTGGATTAACAATTGGAAATTCATCCAGTATTTGGTCTATTTCTTTGGCCTCATAAACTTCAGGCGGAATATTATGAATTTGCAAGACAAGACCTGTGTAGATTTTAGATTTGCCAAAAGGCACGGAGACCCGCATTCCCGGTACAAGTATTTTTGCTTCATCGGGAGTTATGCTATATGTAAAGTGCCTCTCGAGGGGAATAGGCAACACAATGTTTACAAAATACTCCATAAGCCCTACCCTTCCACTCTTAGCCAAGTTTGGGTTCTAAATAGAAATGCCAAATAACCACGCACCTTTAATTCATCCTCATTATCAGGGTTCAACCAAATTTTAAACCTAAAGGTCATCGCCTGTTCGGGGTCAAAAAGGTGCTTTCCTTTCCATTCTCCGTCTTCATTTTTTTCCCCACCCTTTATTATTTCCATACCAATAATAGGCTCATTCTTTAATTTTCCATCACATTTTACGCAAAGAGCATCTTCTTTGCCCTTTTCCAAAATTTTCTCAATATAACCGTACATCTGCCCATCTTTCTTATAAATATTGATGATCCCTTTTGGTTTGCCTGTACGGTCATCTATAGTCTTCCATTTTCCAAAAACCGACTGCGCCGACAAGAAGTTTATACTACCAAAAAAAAATAGAAGTATGAGTACAGATTTATAGTTTATCATTCTTTTTTACTGATTTTACGAAGGGAGTTTAATGAGGCGTTCAATTCAAAACCTAGGAGCAATATATTGGAATTTAACCAAATGTAAACCATTAAAATCAACAATCCTCCCAATGCGCCATAGAGTTCGTTATACCTAGCGAACTTCTCCACATAAATACCGAACAAATAGGAAGTCAATAAGAACAGAATAGTGGTTACCAGTGCCCCAATTGAAAAAAACCGTGCCTGCTTGCCTTCCTTGGTTCCAAAATAATATAAAATTGCCGTTGTAAAATAGGAAAGCACTATGAAAAACAAGACTTTAGCTATTTGTACACCGATAATTTCATCTTCATCCAAGACATATCCTCCTTGCCTAGCAGCGAATTCTGTTAAATAACCCAGCACATAAAACTCAAAATAAACATAGGCTACAAATCCGACGATTATGAGAATTGCCAAAATAAGACCCACCATTAATGCGTAGAGATATTGCCTAAAAAAGTTACGCCTGAGCTCGATATGATAACTGGTCTCAAAACCTCCAAAAATAGCATTAACGCCATTGGCCACCAAGAATATGGAAAGTAGAAAGGAGGAAGAAAGAAGTCCACCCCGCTTCTGGTCTTTTATCTGTCTAAAAACATCACCAAAGTAATCACCCGTTGCATTGGGTAAAAAAGATTCCAAAAACAATTGGAACTGTAGTTCAAAGTTCTCATTCTGTATACTGATATAGTCCACCAAAAATGGAACAAGGGTCACCATAAAAATTAATAAGGGGAAAAGTGCCATAAACAAGCTAAATGAGATGGCACTGGCCCTAGAAGATAAGGCACCTTGCACTATACCGTTTACGTACATTTCCATAAGGTCATAGAGGGAAAGACCTTCAAGTCCAGGTAATTTTACGGTTTTCAAAAACCGAACAATCTTATTGAGTATGGGAATCTTATCAAGTTTCTGTTCGACCTCTAATGACATTTAAACAGCTTTTAAACTTAGGTCCATATTGTATACCGAATGGGTCAATGCCCCAGAGGAAATATAGTCCACCCCACAGTTTGCATATTTCCTTATTGTTTCTTCCGTGATCCCACCGGAAGACTCTGTAAGGCACCTATCACCAATCAATCTAACAGCTTCCTTTGTGTCTTCATAATTAAAATTATCGATGAGAATACGATATACCCCATCAGATTTAAGAATTTCCTTAATCTCATTTAAATCTCTGGCCTCTAGTATAATTTTTAAATCTCTTCCGGTTTCTTTTAAGTAGGACTTGGTCTTATCGATAGCTTTGGTAATTCCTCCAGCAAAATCAATGTGATTGTCCTTAAGCATTATCATGTCATACAAGGCAAACCTATGGTTTTCTCCTCCCCCAATCGTAACGGCCCACTTTTCCAATGCCCGTATCCCTGGTGTTGTTTTTCTGGTGTCCAAAATCTTGGTGGAAGTTCCTTCCAACAAATCCACGAATGATTTTGTCTTTGTGGCTATCGCACTCATACGTTGCATTGCGTTCAATACCAAACGTTCCGCCTTTAAAATGCTACGTGAGCTACCTTCAATATAAAAAGCAATATCTCCGTATGCCACTTCAGATCCATCGTTCAATTTATTATCAAAAATCAAATCTTTATCTACAAAGTCGAAAACCATTTTAGAAAATTCGATACCGGCAATTACACCATTGTCCTTAACCAATAATTTGGCCTTACCCTTGGCATCCTTAGGAATACAGGCTAATGAACTATGGTCCCCATCCCCGACATCTTCTCTGATGGCATTACTAATTATTCCGGCTACCTCTTTATCAAACTGCTCTTTTGAAATCATATAAAACTATTGCTTAATGCTAAAATACGAATCCATATTGGGAAATTGATTTACTTTTGAAATATGATGATTAAACTCTTGACCATAGGAAAAACGGACAGTAGTGAACTACAAAATTTGATAAATGTCTACGAGCAGAGGTTAGGACACTACATAAAATTTAACCTCGAGGTAATTCCGGACCTTAAAAAGACAAAAAATCTATCGGTTGATCAACAAAAATCCAAAGAAGGAGAGCTTATTTTAAAATCGCTCTCCAATACGGATGTCTTGATTCTTTTAGATGAAAACGGCAAACACTATTCTTCTTTGGAATTTTCAAATTATCTACAGAAGAAAATGAATTCGGGGCTAAAGCAACTAGTATTTTTAATTGGTGGACCTTACGGTTTCAGTGATGACATCTACAAAAAAGCTTCAGGAAAAATAAGCCTTTCCAAAATGACTTTTTCCCATCAAATGGTACGTTTGTTTATGGTGGAACAATTGTACAGGGCGTTTACTATTCTAAGAAACGAGCCCTATCATCATCAATAGTCTAATAATCAAACTTAGTAGAGAACCCTAAATTTAATGGTATTCTCAACTTTCTTTAAAGCTTTGATCACGTCTTTGTTGTATTCTTTGTCCAAATCTGTAATTACATAACCTACCTCGCTATCCGTGGATAAGTATTGGCTAGAGATATTTAGCTCATATTTGGCCAAAACTTTATTGATTTTTGCCATAATCCCAGGTACATTCTTATGTATATGTAAAAATCTATGAACCTTGGTCTGCTTTGGCAGCCTAATATTTGGAAAATTTACCGCATCCACCGTATTTCCGGAATTTATGTAATCCATTATTTTATTAGGAACAAAATCCGCAATATCTCGCTGAGCTTCCTCCGTGCTACCTCCTACATGTGGAGTTAAAATTACATTCGGATATCCTTGAAGACTGGTTTTAAAATCACCATTGCTACGGGGCTCTTCCGGATAAACATCGACCGCTGCGCCACCTATTTTACCACTTTCCAAACCTTTGGCCAAAGCATCGATATCCACCACAAAACCCCTGGAAAGGTTAATGAGCATTGCTCCTTTTTTCATTTGGTTTATTTCCCTTTCCCCAATAAAGTTTTTATTGGCAGGATTATCGTCTACATGTAAGGTTACCACATCTGAAACATTCAATAAATCTTCCAAGGTACTGCATTTCACTGCATTTCCTAGGGCAAGTTGATCGTTAACATCGTAGTAATACACCTTCATCCCCATGGCCTCGGCTAGAACGGATAATTGTTTTCCTATGTTGCCATATCCAACGATACCCAGGTTTTTTCCTCGTACCTCCTTTGATCCAGCGGCTGTTTTTTGCCATTGTCCTTTATGGATTTCCGCACTTCTGTCAAAAACACTACGCATTAACATAATAATTTCACCGATGGCCAGCTCCACCACGGACCGGGTATTGCTGTAAGGAGCATTGAAAACAACAACTCCTTTCCTTTTGGCATGGTCCAAATCAATTTGTGTAGTACCTATACAGAAGGCACCGACCACCATTAACTTGTCCGCAGCATCCAATACCTTTTGGGTCACCTGAGTTTTTGACCGGATACCTAGCACGTGTACATCTTTAATTTTTTCGATTAACTCCTCTTCTGGCAGGCTGTGTTTTAAAAGCTCCACCGAAAAACCCTCATTTGAAAGGTTTTCGAAAGCGGCTGTATGCACATTTTCTAGTAAAAGTATCTTAATTCTGTTCTTAGGGTAAGAGATATTTCTTGGCAAATCGTTCACAAATAAAAATTCATCTAAATTAGGGGTAATATGGTCAGCGTTTTTGGCGGCTTTCTCTCTGTGTACATTTTCTGTGTAAGCAAAGAACTTGTCCGCGATTCCGGCTTCCCTCATTACGTAGTCACTATAGCCATCTCCAATAACTTGAACTTCACCGTCCAAATTCATTTGTTTTAGGCATTCTATTTTTCCGTTATGCTGTGATAGGACGTTTTTTTCGTCAAACCCGACAATTTTTCCATCGGTATCAAACTTGAAGGTATTTGCAAATACCCGGTTTGACGGTATATTATATTCCTTGACAATAGGATCTATAAACTCCTTGAATCCACAGGAAATAACATAAATATCCTCTGAATATTTTTCAAAGAATTCTTTATTCGCCTCAATAGATTTAGAAATCTTTTGCCTTAATTCGGCCACCAAATTATCTAGGTCATCCTTATGGGCATGTAGGAGTTTAATCCTTCGCTCCAGGGATTCGGTAAAAGATATGTCCCCATCGATTCCTAAATTGGTAATCTTTTGGATTTCGTCAACAATTTCTTCCCTGTTGGCTTTGCCTTCCAGGGTCATTTCTGCCAGTACATCCAGAGCCTCTACCCTGGTTAATGTGCTGTCAAAATCAAAAACATATTTTCTACCAGTTTCAACCATTATAAAAAGCGTTCTAAGCTAAAAAGGGAATACTTAAAATCAAGTGGCAAAAGTAAAAATTTAATTGGTTGATTTTAATGCTTCATCAAAATAAAACAAAATGTAGAAGTATTGAGGGAATTATAAAAAATTAAAAATTTAATTGTTTGTCCATATCATAAAAAGTGAAGGATTTCTTCCGAAAACTTTTTGGTCTTCCAAGTCCCATTATGGTCTCCTGGAACAATGACCAATTTACCTCGCTTAAAAACTTTGCTTAGCATTTCTGGGTTTCCATTATCCAAATCTTTATTACCGGCAATGACCAATATTTTTACCTTTATTTTTTGTAATTCTTTAGTAGACGTTGATGGCTGATACTTTTGCTGTAAATATAGCGAGCGAAAATCTGCGTTGATAGATTTTGCATAGGATACGGCTCCTTCAGTCATTTCATCGACCTCTCCATTAAATGCAGCGGCGAATTTTAATCTTCTTTCCCATTGTGGATTGGTAAAATCAATACCCATACCACCTAAAATCGCTTTTTTAATTCTCGAATCTTCTGTTAGCAGTTCTGCCAATACAATACTCCCTCTTGAATATCCAACCACATTATACGCTTTAACATTCAAATGACTCATTAATAATATGACATCCTTAATTTCTGCATGATCCTGATAATAGGATTCCTCTTGAGGCTTATCTGATTGCCCACATCCCCGTAAATCCGGTACGATAACCCTGTAACCCTTTTCTAATAAATCCTTTTTCAACGGTGTATTGTCCCATGATTTTCCGGAATTTAGGAATCCGTGCAAAAGGAGCACCGGTTCCCCAAATCCTTCATCGGTATACGTAATATTGACTCCGTCAAAAGAAGTAAAGTAATTTGTCTGTGCTACAGTTTTAGATACTGCCAAGGTGGCTAGTGTTAGTAGAGCCACAAATAATTTCATCTTAATCTTATTTAAAATTCACATAGCATAATCCGGCAATAATTGCCAAACCAAAGCTTACTAATGTACCAATTAATATGTATTCGGTAAGTTTTCTACTATTACTTTCCTTTAAATCATTAAACCGGAATACGGATTTGGCCGTAATTAAAAGCCCTATACCTTCCCACCTTCCAATAAGTATAAAAGTTAAAACGAAAAGCCTTTCTATAATCCCAATGTACTTCCCTGCATTAGGGAGCGACTTATGGTCCGTATTTATTTTATCGGACATTCCTTGCAATAATTTGGTCATGATAATAGCCGATGGAGAGGTTACGAAAACAATGGCCACAATTAATGCCCAATCTAAGTTTTGGAAAATTGATAGGGTATGGTCATATAAGTTGGAATAATAACAGCAAATGTAAATCACAAAAAGGTGTAAAATCTGGTCGATAAAGAATGGTAGGCTTTTATTCTTGAACAAGGGGTTCGTATATAATTTGCCCATATCGATAAACAGATGACTTAATGCTAAAACCAAAGCTATTTTCCATTCTTGATAATTCCACAATACGAGCATGTAAAGTCCAAAATGTATCAAAACATGAAAGTAGAGGTACTTGGAAGCAGCTTTGTTAGCCTCTTTATGTACCACCCATTTTGTGGGTTGAAACATAAAATCGCCTAATAGATGAGCCAATAAAAGCTTCGTAAATAGCTGCATAGTTAAATTTCTTTAATTACTTGATCGTAATACTCCAACAAATCCAAAACCAAATCCAAACGGGCCCTTTTTAATCGTTGACTCACGGCCGATTGTTTTATTCCCAATTTCTTGGCAATTTCCTTTTGAGACGCTTTTGGATTATCTAAGACCAAGGCCATAATCTCTGCGGATACTACACTCCAATGATCCATAAAATCCAATGCCAATTGCAGCATCAAATTTAAGGTGCGGTCGTAGAATTCATCTCCTGTGGCAATACTTAGGTTAACTTTTCCATCCTTTATAGATTCCAGTTTACGCCCGGAACGTTGATAGGCAGGTCCGTTGGACTCGCTGACACCAGTACCGATATAGGTTTCAAGGCCTATTCCAATACCCATTCTAACATCTAAATCCTTGATTGACTTTAAAATTGCCTTTATTTGGATAGCTGTACGCAAGGCGTTTTCTTGGGTAATCTTTAGTTGAAATTCATCTCCTCTATATATTTCCCAATTCATAGGTGAAGGACCAAATCGTGAAAAATATTTTTTCAAGATATCAATCCATTCGGAAGCATGATGTTCTTCTGAATTAATGATATCTCCCGTGATAATCGCTATCATAATATATTATTTAAAAAGCTAATATATAAACTTATAAGCTAAATAGATAATATTATGTAATATTAATTATTCAAGTAATTGAACGACCTTTTTCAAAACCATCTCCTAGTGGCCGTTAAATACGTTTTGTAATCCTTTCCAAATTTATCGAGCAGTATTCTTTCTTCCGGGATAATTTGAAAACGATTCATATACCACACAAAACCAGCGGCAACCAAGGTATTGAAAGCATTTCCCTGAAAAAGACCAAAACCCAACAACAGTAATAAAAGCGCTAGATACATCGGGTTTCTAGAATACTTATATAAACCAGAAGTCACCAACCGACTAACTTTTTGAGGATTGATAGGGTCTACAGTAGTCTTGGTCCTAAAAAATTGAATCAGTGACACTAAACCAATAAGACCGGCCAAACCAATTAATATTTTCGCTAAAAGAAATCGGCCAAAAAAATCGAAAAACCCTACCGGTAAAAACCTACCGACCAAATACATTATAAACGTAAAACTAAAAAACACCAATACTGGCGGCACTTTTAACTCCATATGATAAAATTACTATTTTTGGCGCTGACATTTACCTAAAACTATTGAATAATTGCGCAGAATGAAACTTGTTTTTGCTACCCAGAACCAAAATAAACTGAGGGAAATAAAGAAGCTCTTACCACCTAACATCGACCTCGTTTCATTAAACGAAATAGGATGTACCGAGTCCATACCTGAGACCGCTGAAACCCTACAAGGAAACGCAAAATTAAAATCGGACTACGTGTACCAAAAATATAAACTCCCATGTTTTGCCGACGACTCCGGGTTGGTTGTCGACTCCCTAAACGGTGAACCGGGAGTATATTCCGCAAGGTATGCGGGTAAAGAAAATGATGCCCAGGCCAATATGGATAAGTTATTAAAGAGCCTAGAAACCAAAAAAGATCGGTCTGCAAGTTTTAAAACTGTCATCGCATTAAACCTAAATGGTGAAACCCAATTTTTTAAAGGTTCTGTTCAAGGAAAAATAACCCATACCAAGAAAGGAATCCAAGGTTTTGGATATGACCCAATTTTCCTACCAAATGGTTATACAGAAACATTTGCCGAACTACCTATTGAAACAAAAAATGAAATAGGCCATAGAGGAAAAGCATTTTCCAAGTTGATAACTTATTTACAATCCAATCATGTTACAATCTAAAACAAACTTGGATACAGTAGAAGTTTCAGTTGCCTCAGAACGTGCAGAAGCTGTCGGTGGTGTTTTGATTGCTTTTTTTGCGGCGTTAATGGCCATTTCTCAAATGATCAATGGCGAGCTCGAAGAAGAAATGATGATTGCCCACAACAAAGTAGTAAACTACTCCAGTTGGTACCAATCCAAAAGTATAAAGGAAAGCCTAAAAGAAAGCGAATTGGATTACCTACAAGCACTTTTGGAGAGTGGGGTGGTCAAGGAAGATAAAATAATCAATATAGAAGGAAAGATAGCAAGTGTTGAGAGGCAAATAGAAAAATATGATTCCGAAAAAACTGAAATACTGATTGGTTCAGCAAATATTGCCGAAGAAAATTGGGCGCAAGACCTCGATGGTGAAATGGGAAAAATCATAGGAATAAACGAATGGGAAAGCCTAGCGGACGAATATGATTTTGCCACCAAAAAATTCGATTTGGGTATGCTCTTTTTTCAAATAAGTATCGTACTCGGTGCTGTCTGCATCATAATTTATGACAACCCCAAATTACAGAAAACCTTTATCGTCATTATGATTATTTCAGGGATAATGGGTATTTTACTTTCCATTTATGGCTATAGCCTTGCACCTTGAAGCCTTATAAAGATTTATTATTCCATCTCGTTTATTAACAGTACCTTTGCCGCTTTGTAAAACGCCGCTGGTATAGCATGTGTTGCGCCGAGTCTAAATTAGGTTATATCGAATAATCCCTCTAAGCAACATTCTTATTTGCGATTTAGTATATAACATAATTATGACAAAGTTTGAAGCATTAGGACTAGATAAGTCCTTATTAGATGCTGTATCGGACATGGGATTCGAAACCCCATCCGAAGTACAGGAAAAAGCAATCCCAATTCTACTGGAAAGTGAAACGGACCTAGTGGCACTTGCCCAAACAGGGACAGGAAAAACCGCAGCTTTTGGGTTTCCCTTAATTCAGAAAATCGATGGTAACAGTAGAACTACACAAGGCCTGATTCTATCGCCGACCAGAGAGCTATGTTTGCAAATTACCAATGAACTGCAGCTCTATTCAAAATATGAAAAGAATATTAGTGTTGTAGCCATTTATGGAGGAGCCAGCATTACTGAGCAGGCCAGACAAATAAAACGAGGGGCACAAATTGTAGTTGCTACTCCGGGAAGGATGAAGGACATGATTGGTCGTGGTTTGGTGGATATCACCAAAATAGACTATTGCGTACTTGATGAGGCCGATGAAATGCTGAACATGGGATTTTTTGAGGATATACAGGATATACTTTCCAATACTCCCAATGAAAAATCTACTTGGTTATTTTCTGCAACGATGCCCAAAGAGGTATCGATAATTGCTAAGAAATTTATGCACTCACCTCAAGAGATAACTGTGGGTGCAAAGAACTCAGGAGCGTCAACCGTTCAACACGAGTATTATGTAGTTAGTGGTAGGGACCGTTATCCTGCACTAAAACGTTTGGCGGATACCAATCCCGATATCTTTTCAGTTATTTTCTGTAGAACTAAGAGGGACACCCAAAAGGTAGCGGAAAAACTTATAGAAGACGGTTATAATGCAGGAGCTTTACATGGTGATTTGAGTCAGAACCAGCGAGACTTGGTTATGAATGCTTTTAGAAAGAAGCAGATACAAATGTTGGTAGCAACGGATGTGGCGGCTAGAGGTATCGATGTTGACGATATAACCCATGTTATCAACTATCAACTACCGGATGAAATTGAAACGTATACGCACCGTAGTGGAAGAACCGGTAGGGCTGGAAAATCTGGAATATCTATGGTTATCGTTACTCGAAGTGAGCTTCGAAAAATAAAGGCCATTGAAAAGAAAATAAAACAAGAGTTCCTACAAAAGAACATCCCAACGGGAATGGAGATTTGTGAGATACAATTGTATCATCTGGCCAATAAGATAAAGGATACTAAAATCAATAATGACGTAGATAGTTATTTACCCGCAATCAATGATGTTCTACAAGGTATAGACCGTGAAGAACTGATTAAGAAAATTGTTTCTGTTGAATTTACCAGGTTTTACAACTATTACAATAAAACAAAAGACTTAAACACCTCGCCTGATCGCTCTAGTGATTCAGGTAAAAGCGATACCTCGTTTAATAGTAATGGCTCCGTCCGTTATTTTATTAATGTTGGCGAAAAAGATGGATACGATTGGATGTCCTTAAAGGACTTCATTAGGGATACTGTTGGTCTTGGAAAAGAGGATGTCTATAAAGTAGATGTAAAGGAAAGTTTTTCGTTTTTCAATACCGAGGCCGAAGTTACAGAGCAAATACTAAGCACCTTTACAGAATTCAAGGTCGATGGTCGCTTTGTTAATGTTGAAATATCCAAAAATCCAGGCGGCGGAGGCGGTGGCGGAAATCGTCGCGGCAAAAGTTTCAGGGATAAAGGAAAAAGAAAGAAAGGACCAAGAAACGAAGATAGAGGTCGCGGAAAAGGAAGAGATAGAGGAAATTCAAAAAATCCAAATTCCGGAAAGAGAAGGAGCAAGAAAAGAAAAGGTGATTTCTTTTAGTTAATTGTATATTAAAAAATACGCTTCGGCGTATTTTTTTATTTTGTTTGTACCTTTAATTTTTCAGCCAGAAGGTTTATGCGTAGTATTTTTGTAGGGATTTTTTGTTTTTGTAGTCTACTAGGCTTCTCACAGGATCTTCCTGAAGTCGATATCATTAAAGCCATTGTGAAAAACGCACAGACTGATGCTCCCATGGAGAGTGTCCATGTGGTCAACCTAAATCAGGTAGTGGGCACCATCACCAATGAGGATGGCCAATTTTCAATTTCTGCTGCAGTCAATGACACATTATATTTTTCATATTTAGGTTTTAAATCCCAGAAAATAAGGGTTACCAACGATATGTTCAAATTTGAAAATACGGAGATAGCCCTTACCGAATTGGCCTACGCACTCGAAGAAGTTATTGTTAGACCCTATCAACTAACGGGATACTTGGAGATTGACGTAAAAAACCTTCCTATTAATAATGCGTATCAATATAGCATATCCGGCTTATCCGTAGGATATGAGGGAGGAAACAAAAACCCCAGTGCCGTTACAAAAGTATTGGGTGCAATTTTAAACCCTGCCGATTTACTAAGAAACTTATTTGGTAAAAAACCCAATCAAATGCGAAAATTAAGGCAAATGAAAGAGGATGACCAAATAAGGGATTTACTCGCCTCAAAATTCGACCGAGAAACCTTGATGGAGCTTCTACAATTGGATAAGATGGATATTCAGGACATACTTAATAATTGTAATTATTCAAAGTCCTTTATTACCACTGCCAATGACCTTCAGATTTTAGATGCAATTAGTAGTTGCTATGAAGAGTTTAAGGTCCTGAATAGAAAAAAATAAATTTTCGACTTCCATCTGCATTTTATAGCTTTAACCAAATACAAAATGCAAATGAAACACACCTTTTTCACCCTGTTTCTTTCTTTACTGTTCCTTTCCTGTAAAATGGAAAAAAAAGAAACAGTCAAAGTAATCGCAAGTAACGAGGATACCTCTATTTCCCAAGTAAAAAAACCCTTCGCTTGGGAAGGTGCCAACATTTATTTCTTAATGACCGATAGGTTCAACAATGGAAATCCAGAAAATGACCTGAATTTTGGGCGAGATAATACAACAGGAAAGTTGAGAGGTTTTTTGGGGGGTGATATCCAAGGAATTACCGAAAAAATCAAGGAGGGCTATTTTAATGAGCTAGGAGTAAATGCAATCTGGTTTACTCCAGTTGTTGAGCAAATTCATGGAGATACGGATGAAGGGACCGGTAATACGTATGCCTACCATGGATATTGGGCAAAAGACTGGACAGCACTAGACCCTAATTTTGGAACTAACAAAGATTTAGAAGAACTTATTAAAACAGCTCATGAGCATGGAATACGGATTTTGATGGATGTTGTTTTAAATCACACAGGCCCAGTTACAGATGAAGATCCCGTGTGGCCAGAAGAGTGGGTAATTACCGAACCTACTTGCCAATTTACCAATTATGAAAATACAACCGATTGCACCTTGGTGAATAATCTACCTGATATAATTACCCGTAGTGATGAAAATGTAAACCTACCGGACCATTTATTGGCCAAGTGGAAAAAGGAAGGAAGACTAAGTGAGGAATTGGACGAACTTCAATTATTTTTTGAACGTACCGGATACCCCAGAGCACCCCGATTTTACATTATTAAATGGTTAACGGATTACATCCATGAATTTGGTGTTGATGGTTTTAGGGTGGATACGGTGAAACATGTAAACGAAAATGCATGGGCGGATTTGGAAAAAGAAGCCTCCTATGCCTTTGAGACCTGGAAAAGAAAGCATCCTAATTCCGTTTTGGATGATTCACCTTTCTACATGGTGGGGGAAGTTTATGGTTATGGTATTTCCAATGGTAGGAATTACGACTTTGGAGATAAAAAAGTAGACTACTTTGACAACGGTTTTAAAAGTCTCATCAACTTTGAACTTAAGGCTGACGCTACAAAAGCGTATGATTCTATTTTCAACAAATACAATAAACTGTTACGTACCAAATTAAAAGGTAAAAGTATCTTAAACTACTTGACCTCCCATGATGATGGCAGTCCGTTTGATAAAGAAAGACAGCACCCTAAAAGGGCTGCTAATGTGCTATTACTTACTCCTGGAGCCTCACAGATATACTATGGTGATGAAACGGCAAGAAGTTTGGTCATTGATAGCACAGAAGGAGACGCTACCCTACGTTCCTTTATGAATTGGGAAGAATTGGATTCCCTTGAGCAAAAACAGGATATTTTGGCCCACTGGAGAAAGTTAGGTAAATTCAGAAATAATCATATCGCTATTGGCGCGGGGAGGCATCGTAGATTGGCCAAAGCCCCATATACCTTTGGCAGAACCTATATGAACGGAGATATCAGGGATAAAGTTGTAGTGGGGTTAGACTTGCCAAATGGTAAAAAATCACTTTGGGTAAAAGGATTTTTTGGCGATGGAACAATACTTTACGATACCTATTCACAAACGGAGGTGACGGTGCAAAACGGAAAAGTGATGCTAGATAATAATTATGATATTGCCTTACTTGAAGTAAAGGAATAAAGTAATTTGGTTAAGGGTATTAGATTGATGGTGAGAAATTTGAATGAGAAGACGAACATTTTTTAAAAGGCTATTTGCATATATACTAGGTTTAAGTGGTTTAATAGTTTTAGACGCTTTTTGGTTTGAAAAATATATAATTCAGTGGACAGATTTTGATTTGTCAGATGGTGGACAGGAGAAAATCAAGCTTGTACAATTATCAGATATACATTTGAGGGAAGTACATTCCGCACTTACTTCGATTGCGGAAAAGGTAAACGACCTAATGCCCGATGCTTTGCTTTTTACCGGGGACACCATAACAAGAAAAAGTCGGTTAAACTTATTGAATGAATATTTGGGCCTTTTCGATGACAAAATCCCTAAAATTTTCATTTACGGTAATAAAGAGTATAGCGGAAAAGTACCTCTAGAGGATTTTAAAACAATCGTAAAAAGGTATAACGGTATAGTCCTGATCAACCAAAATTACGAGCTTATAAAAGGCCATAGGAAAATTAATATTTTAGGAATTGATGATTTCGTGGGTGGCAATGCGGATTTTGCGAAATCAATTTCAACCCTTAATGATAAAAGTTTAGAAACTGTTGTCCTTAATCATTGTCCAGAATATAGTGATACCATTGGTGAACAAAATAGTGAACAATATCTAAATATAAAATGTATCCTATCTGGACATACCCACGGAGGACAGATTACCTTCTTTGGAAAGGAGTTGTTTAAACCTTCAGGCAGTGGTATTTATTTGAAAGGATGGTATAAAACCAAGGAAATTTCTATGTATGTTTCCAAAGGAATTGGAACCACTATTTTACCCATAAGATTTTGGGCAAGGGCCGAGGCATCGATTTTCTATATTTAATTAAATCAGCTTAAGACTCCATCTTATTTTTGAGCATTTGCAAGCCCTCTTCAAAGTCCTTTCCCACCATTTTGTCCATACTCATGAAAAGAAGCATTACACTGAAAGGAAATGAACTTTTACCCTTAAAACCCCAGGTTACCTTGCTATTTTCCGAGGAGGATTCGTCGAGTATTAAATAACAGTCCGACTGTGATTTCATAGGTTTAAAGAAACGTAGTTTCCCTTCGGCTCTTTCACCTTCAACCAAACCCGTTATTTCTTGCTCCCCCTCCCCTACTTCTTTGTTACCATTCCAGTAACTAATAGCTCCCACTTCTCCATCGGTACCGGTCAGTTTTGTATCCATATCAGGGTCTTTTTTGGCCCATGGCGACCATTCCCTTTGTTTTTCCAGAAACTTTAAATACGGCCAAATTTTGTCCTTTGAACTTTTAATTTTAATACTTCGAGATACATCATAGTTTTTTGGGGCAATTACAGCCAATAAAAGTACCAGTACAAGAATTGCGATAATAATGTAGATTAGCGTAGTCATTTGTTATTCAATTAGTTGGTTGTTCTTCTAAAGTAGTAAAAATTTTATTCCGGTTGGTAAAATCTTATCAGAATTTCCTCGATACTCTTGATGGATTTTTTGGTCCAATCCAACCGTTTCTGAATAATTTCTTCATCTGTTAATCGCCAAGAAAGTTTACTTTTCCGCAACTTTGAAGTCAAATCTTGAAGGATTATAGCTGCAGAAACCGAGATATTGAGACTTTCGGTGAAACCTACCATAGGAATCTTTAGTGACATATCAGCTTTATCCAAAACCTCTGTGCTTAGACCTTCCTTCTCCGTACCAAAAAACAGTACAACTGGGGAGTTCAACTGAAAATCGGTAAGCAAAGAACTGTCCGCATGCGGGCTTGTTGCCACAATTTTATATCCATCCCTTTTTAAAATGTCTATGGCCTCAGTTGAAGTGGCGTACCTACTTATATCGACCCACTGCTGGGCTCCCATGGCAATGTTTTTATCCAATCGCTTTCCAAATCTTCCCTCAATGACGTGAGCCTCTTGAATACCAAAAGACTCACAGCTTCGGATAACCGCACTCGTATTATGCATTTGATACACATCCTCTATGGCTACTGTTATATATTTAGTCCTATTTTTTAAAATAGATATAAACCGATCTTTTCTTTCCTCCGAAATAAAACCTTCCAGATAGGTCAAAAGTTCAATGTCTCCCATATAACCAAGATAATAAAAAGTATATTTTTGGGGTAAAAGGTATTTATGAGAAACATAGTTGTACTCACTGGGGCCGGAATAAGTGCAGAGAGCGGTCTAAAGACTTTTAGGGATGCCGATGGTCTTTGGGAAGGCCACGACGTTATGGAAGTGGCGACTCCAGAAGCTTTTGAAAGAAATCCGGAATTAGTTTTGGATTTTTATAATCAACGAAGAAGGCAATTGTTAGAAGTGGAACCTAATCTCGCACATCAGGCATTAAGCAGATTGGAACATTACTACGATGTTCATATTATCACTCAAAATGTGGATGATTTACATGAAAGAGCAGGAAGCACAAACGTCCTACATCTACACGGTGAACTACTTAAAGCAAGGAGTACGAAGTATAGTACTCAAGAAATAATCTGGAAAAAAGATATTCATTTAGGAGATTTATGTGAGCATGGTTATCAGTTAAGGCCACACATTGTTTGGTTCGGAGAAGCTGTACCTATGTTAGATTTTGCCATAAAAATTACCCAAAAAGCAGATATCTTGATAATCATTGGCACTTCCATGCAAGTTTACCCGGCTGCCAGTCTTATTAATTTTATAGACCGTGGCACTCCTATTTACTTTATTGACCCCAAACCTAGCATAGATAAGCATAGTATGCCCAACCTTGAGGTTATGCCTAAAACTGCTGTAGAAGGTGTTCCTACTTTGGTTGATTCCCTAATTGATAAAGCGACCTAGTACTTTTTGCCCATTTCACTACGGCATCAATTTGGGCCTGTGTAAGCCTTGCCTCTTCGTGGGTCCAGGTGTATTCCTTCAGCGGCATCGCCCTCTTTTCGGTTTCTTCATAAAGCTCCTCTAGCTTATGATCCTTTTTTTTATCCGAATAAGTTGCCCATTCGGAAAAATTCAATTCGGATTTGCCCTCCTCAATATGATCCGCCAACCAAAAAGAAATTGGTGCGATATTATCATACCATGGATACACAGTATTGTTGCTATGGCAGTCAAAACAGGTAGTTTTAAGTATGGTGCGTACTTCTTCAGGAGGGTTCGTTTCCTGCATAAATGCAGCGGTATCGTTTTTTTTTGAAATATTTTTTTCCGGTCTGTAGAATTGAATGGCTATGAAGAGCACCAAAAGACCTATTAATACTTTTTTAAGGATTTTCATTTGCTGATTTTATTTATTTATAAATTTACTATGGTATGATTAAAAGTGATTTATACAAAGCGTTAAATTACGTTGATAGTTCCCGTAAAAGTAGGTCAGAAATGGCAGAGGTTGTCCTGTCTAATGAAGATTTAATACTTTCTTTAATTGAAATTATACATCTTGAAGAAGACCCTATTTCCTGTAAAGCCAGCTGGATATTAGAATTTTCATTTAAAAAACGCAGTTCCATACTTTATCCTTATTTGAACAATTTTACGAAAATAATTACTAAAGTCAATTTAGATTCCTCTGTTCGCCCATTGGCCAAAATTTGTGAACTTCTAGTTCAATCCTATTTTTCTAATACACCCAATGAAAGTCAAAAACATATCAATGAAACTCATTTGAATAAAATAACAACAGCATGTTTTGATTGGTTGATTGGAGAACATAAAGTGGCAGCCAAGGCTTATTCTATGACCAGCTTGTTCTTATTGGGACAAAAGTTTGAATGGATTCATCCCGAATTAAAAATGATATTGGAACAAAACTATGCCAATGGAAGCGCGGCCTACCAAGCCCGTGCAAGAATGGTCTTGAAAAAGTTAAATTAAAGATTCACTTTGGAAAAAACTATTTATGAATACCATAGAATTTAGTTCATAGAACTATTTTGAACTCAGCCACTATTCGGTATCTTTGCCCTTTTCAATAAACACAAAATTATGGCTCTGAATGTGCTAAATGCTATATCTCCCATAGATGGTCGCTATAGAAATAAAATCGAAAAATTGGCCCCTTATTTCTCTGAGGAAGCCTTAATAAAATACAGGGTCAGAGTTGAGATAGAATATTTTATCGCGCTTTGTGAAATACCATTGCCGCAGCTTTCGTCTTTTGACACCTCCAAATTTTCTGTACTTCGTGACATATATGAAAACTTTGATGCCCGGGATGCATCCGACATTAAGGAAATAGAAAAAACCACCAACCATGACGTAAAAGCGGTAGAGTATTTCATAAAAAAAGCTTTCGATAAATTAGACCTTTCATCCTTTAAAGAATTCATTCATTTCGGGTTGACCTCCCAGGACATAAACAATACTGCTATTCCGCTTTCCATAAAAGAGGCCATGAACGATGTGTATGTCCCAGAATACTTAAATGTCCTAAAAAAGTTGGAAAGCTTAGCGGCAGAATGGAATAATATTCCCATGTTGGCCAGAACTCACGGTCAGCCGGCCTCCCCTACCCGGTTAGGAAAAGAAATCGAGGTTTTTGTTGTTAGACTAAAGGAACAATTTAATCTTCTAAACGATATACCAAGTGCCGCCAAATTTGGTGGAGCCACGGGTAATTACAATGCGCACAAAGTAGCTTACCCAAAAATTGATTGGAAGGCATTTGGTTCGCAATTTGTACAGGAGAAGCTGGGGTTGCACCATTCCTTTCCAACCACACAAATAGAGCATTACGACCACATGGCCGCATTGTTCGATACCTTAAAGCGCATCAATACCATAATCCTGGATTTGGACAGGGACTTTTGGACCTACGTTTCCATGGATTATTTCAAGCAAAAAATAAAAGCTGGGGAAGTAGGTTCCTCTGCCATGCCCCATAAAGTAAATCCAATCGACTTTGAGAACTCCGAAGGTAATCTGGGCATTGCAAATGCACTTTTTGAACATTTATCCGCTAAACTACCGGTATCCAGACTTCAAAGAGATTTAACGGATAGTACCGTATTAAGAAATGTAGGGGTTCCTTTTGCACATACGATTATCGCCTTTTTATCGACTTTAAAAGGTCTGAACAAGTTGCTGTTGAATAAAGAGAAATTTGAGCAGGATTTGGAGAATAACTGGCCAGTAGTTGCTGAAGCCATACAGACAATTTTAAGAAGAGAAGGGTATCCAAACCCCTATGAGGCCTTAAAAGGATTGACAAGAACCAACGATAAAATCAACCAAAAATCAATTGCGTCCTTTATTGAAACCTTGGATATATCGGACGAAATAAAAAAGGAATTAAAGGAAATTACCCCAAGTAATTATACGGGAATCTAAAAAAAGAGCCGATGATCATCGGCCCTTTTTGTTCATTATTTATTTATTTGAACTTCATGTGGATAAGGAATCTCAATACCAGCCTTGTCCAGCGCTATTTTACAACCTTCCATCGTTCCAAAATAAACACTCCAATAGTCTTCTGGTTTGCAATAAGGCCTTACAGCAAAATTGACCGAACTATCCGCTAATTCAGAAACATTTACAGATGGAGCTGGGTCTGATAGAACTTTGGGGTTTGAGGTCAAAACTTCCATTAAAACCTCCTTTGTTTTTTTAATATCCTCGTCATAACCAACACCAATTACAGTATCGACACGCATTTTACCCTCCGTTGTATAATTAACGATGTTCCCATTGGCCATGGCCCCATTGGGTATAATCGCCAATTTATTTTGAGGGGTAACCAACTTGGTCGTAAAAATATCTATTTCCTTTACGTGACCCAGTTCATCTTGAGCTTCAATTAAATCCCCAATTTTATAAGGTTTGAAAATGATAATTAAAACACCTCCGGCAAAATTGGATAAAGAACCTTGTAAGGCGAGGCCTATAGCCAAGCCAGCAGCTGCAATAACCGCCGCCAAACTGGTTGTTTCCACACCAAGGGTAGAAATTACCGTGATAATCAGAAAAATGGTCAAGGCCCATTTGGCAAGACTCAATAAAAACTTTTGTAACGATTTGTCATATTCCTGGCGCGACATACCGTTCCTTAGGACCTTCATTAATTTTTTAATAATCCAAGAACCTACAATATAAATAACAATAGCCAATAACAATTTTGGCCCATATTCCAAGGCTAGGTCTATTGCCTTATTTATCCATACCTGTGCATCTTTTTCCATGTTTTAATAGTGTTTAGTGATTATTCTTCTAATTTATTGGACACCAATATACTTAGAAGGTCACAAAAATTAAAGCAAGGCTATGAATTTAAAAATGAAAGGCCCTATAAATATTCCTATTTATGAGGCCCGTATAAAATCTATACTTAATTTCTTATCCTTTGAAAAAAGAGCTTAATTCTCCCAGGCCTTCTCCATTATAATCCGATTTCTGAACCGCCTGTAAGAGTTGTATGAAATGTGCAGGATTCATATCATTACCCAAAACGCGTATTAAGGCAAAACCTTTATCGTCATTATCTCCATAAATAATAACTTCATCAATAGCATCGTCCTCACCTAAATATTTGATGGTTGCTCTACCAAAATCCGTATTCATTTTCATAAGCTCAGTATAGCTATCTCCTGAAAGTATGGCCTTTACCTGCTGCTTTTCTACTTTATAATCCGCAGTGTTATCAACAGTTTTTTTAAATGCCAAAATATTGAGTTTCTTAAGGGAAGAAAGCGCAGTTCTTTGAATTTCCGTAAGATCTGCTTTTTCAAGGTTCAAGATACTTGTAGGTACATCCAAATGAAGAAAATTTGGATTCTCGGTATTATCTATATAATACTCTTGTAGACTTTGCGTAGATGAACAGCCGCTTAAGACGATTATCATTACTATTGCAACAAAGTTTCTAATTTTTTTCATCTGTCTTTTTTTTAATTAAATATAGAGCAGACAATCCACTTTTTTGGATGTCCGCTCTATACTATTTTATCTCCTATCTACTTCCACCTGCCTTGTTCAGATCTTTAGGCAGGTCCATTTTATCTGTTATTGATCCTATTTTATTTAAATCAATATCACCGGTTAAACTTACCAAAACTGTTTCCAATTTTCTTCCATTATGCCCTATTTCAACGTTGTTCATTCCAGAAACGAACATAAGCAATTCGGTGACATGGTCCTTTTTCTTTCCGTTTTTGATGTAGAATTTAACATTGACGTCTTTGTCTTTAACTCGCATCAACTCTTCAAGCTTGGCGCTTTTTAGATATTTCTTTACGGTTTGGGACATGTCCAGGGATACTGATTCGTCCTCCGTCATAAATACCTTTACACCTTGAAGACCTTGGGCAATCTCAAGAAACTCCCGAGCGTCCTCATCATCATCCATAGCTCCAATTTTGGAAACTAGGTCTATCATCCCCTTGTTTACGATTACAGATCCTACATTGTCCATATCCTCGTATTTGTCAAAAATAGATTGTGAAAAACCTAATGATGGTAATACGGCTATTAAAAATACTACTGCTAATTTTTTCATGACTGTTGTTTTTTGATTGTTATTGATGAATTATTATTAAAATTTAATTTTTCTTTCCAGCTTCGTTCAACTCTTCTGGAAGGTTCATTTTACTGGTAAGGGAACCTATTTTGTTAAGGTCTATATCTCCTGTTAGGGACAATAGGACGGTTTCAAATTTTCTTCCGTTAACCTCAACGTCCGAATTACTGATTCCGGTTACGAACATAAGCAGTTCACTTACGTGGTCTTCGTCCTTGCCTTCCTTTATATAAAACTTTACATTGGCGTCCTTGTCCTTGACCCGCATTAACTCTTCCAATGAGTTAGACCTAAGGTAACTGTCCATAGAGTTTTTCATATCGGCAGATATCTTTTTATCCTCCGTAATAAATACCTTAAGGTTTTTAAGGCTCTTGGCAATGTCCATAAAGTCTTTTGCCTCAGGATCATCTACTTCTACATCTATATTGGCCAGTAACCTGAACATACTTTGGTTTACGACCACGGCACTTACATTATCCAAATCCTCGTACTTGTCGAACATGGACTGTGAAAACCCGGTATAACATACCAATGCCATAACTGTTGTGATTATTATCTTTTTCATCGATTTCATTTTAATTTTTAATTGTTATTGTAAATTTTCTCTTTTGCTTCTTGAAACTCGTTCAAGTAAGCAACCTTTTCGGCACCTTTATTAAAATTCTCTGCTAACAGGGCAAATGCCTTTTTTGTTTGATTGTAGGCCAAAAGCGCCTTTTCTTGTTCCGCTTGCTTCTGTTGACGGTAATCATTGCCAAAATAAATTCCAAAAGCTAAAACTGCTACAGCTGCAACGGAAGCCCACTTGTAAAAATTTCTTCTAGGTTTTAGTGGGACCTGCTTTGTAAAACGTTCCTCCTTTGCAATGGCAAAATATTGAAACATAGGAGCGTACCGCTCTAAATGTGTTGGAATATCCTGTTTTGAAAAATATTCCTTTAGTTTTTCTTCCTCTGCCAACGTAGTGCTAGCTTCAAAATACTTCTCTATTAATTTTTCCACTTTATCCGATTCCATAACTATGTTTTTGCATTAATTTTTCTCTTACTGTTTTTCTGGCTCTTGAGAGCGCCACTCTTATGGCCGTTGGTTTCATTCCCAGTAATTCCTCAATTTCATCGTAATCATACTGTTCTACATCTCTTAATTGAAGTACCATTTTTTGTTGTTCCGGTAATTCTTCCATAATTTTTTCGACCCAACTTATACTATCTCTAGCCTCTACTTGTTTCTGTAGGGAAGTCGCTCCTTCATCCCCGTAATTACTATGAACCAATTTCAAATTACCTGCTTGTTTCGATTTCAATCGGTCCAGACAAAAATTCTTGGTCATGGTCATGGCAAACGCTTCCACATTGTTATATGATTCCATTGCCTTTTTCTTAGACCAAAGTTTTAGCAAAATCTCCTGTGTAGCATCCTCAGCTTCTTCACTAGATACTAAAAGTCGTTTTGCCAGTCGGTATAGCTTATCCTTAAAGGGCATTACCACGTTTAAAAATTCAGCTTGTTTCATTTCTGGTTTAGTTGTTCAAAAACCTTATTAACGGTTTATATAAGGAAGACGATATTCAACGAATTTTGTTACAATAAATTTTTTATTCACTTCCATGTAAGTAAATTTAACATCCATTTGCAAGCATTAATACGTAACTATAAAAAAATTGCTTAAAGTCTACAATTTCAAGTATTAGAATTATAATGGTACAATAATTGAAAGTGGATAGATTAAAAAAATTGCTATGAAGAAATATTTAGTGTTTTTATTGTTTATTGGAATTGTCGCCGAATCTTGTAATAAGAACGATGACGACCCTATTATTGAAGAAGTAGAAGAAGAAGTTGTTGAGGAAGAAGTAATCGAAGAAGAGGTTGATATCCAGATACAAAATTTTATGTGGCAGACCTTAAACAATTATTATTTTTGGCAGGCAGATGTTCCTGTTTTGGCGGATGACCGTTTTTCCACTCAAACGGAGTACGAAACTTATTTGGCTTCGCATCCAGACCCAGAAAATTTTCTATTGGACGAACTCTTATTTTCAGAAGATCGGTTTACCTTTTATAGTGATGATTATACCGAATTAACCAATTTATTATCTGGAATTTCAAAAAGTAATGGCCTTGAATTTGGGCTATCTAGAATTGGCAGTTCAGATGATGTATTTGGGTTTGTAGAATATGTTATTAAGGATTCTGACGCTTCCACGAAAGATATTAAGAGAGGAGATTATTTTATAGGGGTTAACGGTACCGATCTAACGGTAAACAATTATATAGATTTACTTTTTGGGGATAATGATACCTATATCCTTAATATGGCCACTATCGAAAATAATACGATAAGTCCCAATGGAAAAGAGGTTTCCCTTACAAAGGAAGAAGGTTTGGAAGAAGACCCTATTCTTGCCAGTACGGTATTGAATGTGAGTGACAAAAGAATTGGGTACCTTATGTACAATTCTTTTACGCCAGGATCGGGCGAAGCACTGAATCAAGTTTTTGGAGATTTTAAAAGCGAGAATATTACCGACTTGGTTTTAGACCTCCGGTATAATTCCGGTGGACGAGGAACAACGGCCCAAATATTGGCTAGCCTTATTTATGGTACAAATACTAGCGATTTACTGTATAGGACAAGGTACAATGACAAAGTGCAGGCTTTGTTCGAACCTGGGGAATTGGATAATAATTTTGTAGAAACCACGGGCACCTTCAATGGAAATTCAAACGCCGCTTTGAACACTTTAAACCTTACCAATGTATATGTTCTAGCTACTGGCGCCTCGGCATCCGCAAGTGAATTGGTAATGGTAGGCTTGGAACCTTACATGAATGTTGTTCATATTGGAACAACAACAGTTGGTAAAAACCAAGGATCTATAACCTTCGTGGATGATCCAGAAAATGGAAATTTTTATGATCCGGAAAGAGAGGACCAAATAAACCCAGAAAATCAATGGGCATTACAACCTATCGTAAGCCGGGTAGAAAATAGTGCCGGTTTTTCAAATTATGCTGAGGGTTTAATACCTGATATTGAATTGGAAGAGGATGTTACCAATCTTGGTACCTTGGGCGACCCCAATGAACCTTTATTGGCAAGAGCCATACAGGAAATAACAGGTACTGGTGCGAAAAGAAGTTTTGAAGTTCTAATGCCGGTCAACCTGATTTCCAGTTCAAAACTCTACGATGACCGAAACAGCGCCCTAATATTGGATAATGTATCGGAGTCTTTAAAAAATGCCTTTAAGAAGGTAAAATAAATTTAGATATATCCAGTTCTACCTACTATGAAAAGGTTCTTAACCCTAATTTTTGTCATTAGTTTACTTTCCTGTTCCAAGGATGAGGAACTAAGCATTCCAAAAACTATAGATCCAATTCCTTCTGCGGACGTGCCTGTTCAAAACTTTATGTGGAAGGCGATGAACTTCTGGTACTTTTGGCAGGCCGATGTTCCGGATTTGGCTGATGACCGGTTTCAAGATGCAGAAAACTATACCGAGTTTTTAGAATCGGAAGAAGAACCCGGCGTTTTTTTTGACAATAAACTCCTTTATATCGAGGACCGTTTTAGCTTCTATAATTCCGATTACCGGGAACTAACAAATTCCCTAGCAGGAATATCGAGAAGTAATGGCCTTGAATTTGGCTTGGTCAGAAAAGCGGATAGTGAAGAGATTTTTGGATATGTCCGCTATATTGTACCCAATTCGGATGCATCCACAAAGGAAATTGAGAGAGGAGACTTGTTCACAGGTGTGGACGGTGTCACCTTGAACATAAACAATTACATCGATTTATTGTTTGGAGAAAACGATACTTATGTTTTGAATATGGCCGACTTTGCCAATGGTAATATTATACAAAATGATAGGGAGGTATCTTTGACCAAGGAAGCGGCATTGGCAGAAAATCCAGTTTTTATTTCCAAATCATTTGAAATCAACGGAATTACCATTGGTTATTTAATGTACAACCAGTTTACGAATGAGTATGATACCGACCTATATGAAGCTATACAGGGTCTTAAAAACCTTGGTATTACAGAGTTAATCGTAGATTTAAGGTATAATCCCGGTGGATCGGTCAATACTACGCGTGTATTGGCAAGTATGATATACGATACGAATGATGATAATATCTTTTTGAGAAAAAGGTATAATGACAAGATTCAGGATCAATTAACGGAAACTCAATTAGTGGTTAACTTTACAGATCGTGTAGGAAGTAATACCATAGACCCGTTAGGTCTAAGTAAGCTTTATGTATTGACAACGGCAAGTTCCGCTTCGGCAAGTGAGTTACTCATTAATAGTTTAGAACCCTATATCGATGTAATACAAATAGGGGATGTAACCAGAGGTAAAAACGAATTCTCCACTACTCTTGTAGATGATCGTGAGAACTCATACTTGTATACACCTACAAGGGTAAACAAAATAAACTCCGACAATCAATGGGCCATTCAACCCCTGCTAGGAAGAAATGAAAATGCAGATGGTTTTTTTGATTATACGGATGGTCTGGTACCTGATATTGCCTTAAAAGAAGATTTTGGTAATCTAGGTATTTTGGGTGACCAGAATGAACCTTTATTGGCGCGTGCCATTCAAGAGATAACAGGTGCTACAGGTAAAAGGAGTTTTACTGTTGAAAATCCTATCGAGATAATGACCAGTTCTAAAATGTTTAGTCCTTTCAAGGACAAAATGATTGATGACACTGTATATGATCATGTTATAACTTTGGATTAAATATATGGGAATAGAAAAAAGGGCGGTCTGAATGACCGCCCTTTTTTATTTCTAAATTTTTAAACGCATCCCGATTCTGAAATTTCTTCCTTTTGTAGTATAATTTAGTATCTCAACATAATCCTCGTTCAATACATTATCAATAGATAAAAAGAAACTAAACTGCTTACTTACCTCCTGTTTGTAATATAAATCAATTAGTCCAAAGGATTCTAGCTCAACGTCGGAGAGTGTGGCAAAATCCGTATCCGAACGTTCAGAAACATTTTGATACCCTGCTGAAAAATACGCTTTACTATTAATAATATAGGATATACGTGCGTTCAGTTTGCTTCTGGGAATTCGTAAGGCCAATTCATTTTTGGAGTCGGTAAGCGTATAGTTCGCGGTAACTTCAAAATTCCTCATCGGTTTTGCCCATAATTCAACCTCGACACCGAATAGGTTAATATCTTCCGAGATGTTTCTATATTGGCTTACAAAAGTATCCGGGTCAACAACAATATAATCTATTCTTCCCTCCTCAGCTCTATTGAAATAAACAGCACTAAACCTTAATCTATCTGAATATTGAAATTCTAACCCTCCCTCAATAGTAGTGTCCTCTTCAGGATTCAATTCTGGATTTGCCCCAAAGGGGCCGTAAAGTTGTGACAGGTTGGGAGCTATATAGGATGTTGCATACGAACCAAAAAATTTTAGATACCCCTTATTTATTTTAAATCTATAGGAGGGGTTGACGTTGTAAATCCAATTACTCCCATAAGCACTGTGGTTGTTCCATCTCGCCCCAGTATTAATATTAAGGCCAAAATCACTTACATAAACTAGGTTAGCGTATGGGTCGGTATTTTTTACTTTTTCTACATCGGCAAATACGGTTTTACCTTGTACTATATTCAGACCTACAATGGTATAAATATTATCATTAAACGTGTATTTGTTGAAAACGTCCAGTATAATGGATTTGGAAACATAAAAATTGGGAAAGTCGGACACAAAATTTCTTGTAATCCGATTCAAGGCGGTATTTAATCGTATTTCTCCTTTTTTGTATTGGTAGGTATTCGTTAATGCAAATCTTGACTGTTCACCGTTAAAGCTAAAATCGGCGTCCACTACCGGAAATCCATTATCATAATCGGAATTCAATTTGTTATAGAACGCCGAGCCCTCCATTTTAAAACTATTTGAAAATTCGTACCCCACCTTTATATTTCCATCTATCCTTGAAAATACATCTTCTTCTTCCCCTATTGCGGCCGAAAGTCCATCCGTAAATTGATGGCCTACAGAGGTTAAAAAGGAAAGCCCTTTTTTTCTACCCGTAACGGTTACATTGTTTGAAATATCCGAAATATTATGGTTCTGATTGTTCTGTGTTTGATTGGTTCCCCAATTGGAAATTACTTCCAAATTTAAACCGTCCTTTATGGCTTTTTTAGTTGTGATATTAATCACGGCCGTTGCCGCCGAATTTCCATACAATGTGCTCGATGCTCCCTTAATAATTTCGATAGTCTCAACTTGAGCAAGGCTTAATAAACGTAAATCATACTCCGCGTTAACATTTGAAGGGTCCGAAACCTGAATACCATCGATAATAACCAAGACTTGACGGTTATTACCTCCTCGAGCAAAAACCGATAAATTTTGACCAGGATAACTTCTACTTCCACTAACTTCCAGGCCACTTTTAGTGTTGATAATTTCGGCAACCGTTCTCCCTTGATTTCTTTCCAATTCCTTGGCCGAAATTTTAATGACCGTCTTTCCCGAATTTTCTCGTTTTAAAGAAAAACGGGAATCACTTACAACCACTTCATCTAATTCTTGAAGTTTAATGGAGTCCTGTTGTGTGCCTTGAGCAATCGAATTAGTGCATAGCAAAGCCATGGCACTAAAACCTACCAAATTTTTGTACATGTTTTTTAATCTCTTGTTCGAGCGAATAGTATGTCTGTCCCCATACGTAAACCTTTATCCCGAAAGTTTAACTATAGTTTGTTTGAATTTGGCAGGTCTCCTGACTTGCATCTTATCGAGCACCTTCCCGGTATACACCAGTGGTTTTGAAGTTTACGATAAGTACCGAAAAATCGGCTGAGCTTACAGTTGCGGGAACAGTTCCGGATTCTCACCGGATTCCCTTTTAATCAATACGACCTAAAACGAGTTGTATTGAACCAAGATTCGGGGCGAAAATAGAATTTTTTTTTATCAATCTTATTTTTTCTTGGTCATTTTAAGGGCCAACCAAACAATACCGATGACAAAATGAAGCAACACGATGCCTCCAACAATATAGATTATAGTGTTTGAATGGCCGTGCATAAAAATTGATTTTTATCAAAGCTATAAACTCTTATTTAAATAGAATGTGACTTTTGTTACCTTGCGACAAATATTGATTTTTAAAATTAGGCTGCTTTTGAAGTTCTTAAAATCTATTTTCCTCGTATCGCTTCTCCTATCTTTTTTTGGTTGTAAAACCGATATGAAACCACCCGGAACGGTTCCATCCGTAAGTAAAGTTTCTGTTAAATATGCGAAAGGGTTTACCATTGAGAAAACTGGATCGGATATAACGATAATTAAAATTACTTCTCCATGGCCCAATGCTGAATCGGCATTTACGTATGCTCTAATACCCAAAAAGAAATTAGCTACGATTACTTTGGATAAAAATGCCTACGATGCCGTTATAGCAACGCCCATTGAAAACCTTGTTGTTACCTCCACAACACATATACCAGCTTTGGAGGCTTTGGGAGTGCTGGATAAGCTCATTGGATTCCCAGAAACAAAATATATCTCTTCCAAGGCCAGCAGAAAATTAATTGAGGAGAATAAAATAATGGAACTGGGTAGTAATGAAACGCTAAATACCGAAATGGTTATTGCCTTAAGACCGGAATTGGTCGTCGGCTTTAGTATTAGTGCCCAAAATAAGGCATACAATAGCATCCAACGCGCCAACATTCCTGTAGCCTATAATGGGGATTGGACTGAAGAAAGCCCTTTGGGAAAAGCAGAATGGATCAAGTTCTTTGCCCCATTTTTTAATAAAGAATGTTTAGCAGATGATATTTTTTCCAAAATTGAAACTCAATACATAAAGGCAAAGGAAATTGCGCAAACTGCAAAAAACTCTCCTACCGTTATGAGTGGCGCCATGTTTAAGGATGTATGGTATCTTCCGGGGGGTGAAAGTTGGGCTGCACAATTTATTTTAGATGCCAATGGAGACTATTTGTGGAAGGAAACCGAAGAAACAGGTAGCCTATCCCTTAGTTGGGAAAACGTTTTATTAAAAGGAAAAAACGCCGAGTTCTGGATAGCTCCCGCTCAATATATAAGCTATAAAGATTTGGGACAAGCCAGTGAATATTACAAAGAGTTCAGTGCGTTTAATAACCGGAAAGTCTATACTTTTTCAAAAACTAAAGGAGAAACCGGAGGATTACTATACTATGAATTGGCTCCACAACGACCAGATTTAGTATTGCAAGACCTCATTCATATTTTCCATCCAGAACTATTGCCGAATTATGAACCCATCTTTTTTAAGCCCTTGGAATAATTGAAACTTAACAAAACATACGTTATTCGCTTTGGACTACTATGGGTTGTGCTGTTTTTCTGTATAGTACTTAGTATTAGTCTGGGTTCTGTTTCCATTTCATTTTTAGATACGCTGAAGGTGATTTTTGGTCTTGAAATCCACAATGAATCCCTAACGTATATTATTTGGAACTATAGAATACCAAAGGCACTTACAGCTATTATGGCAGGTTCAGGTTTGGCTTTAAGTGGACTATTAATGCAAACCTTGTTCCGGAATCCTTTGGCAGGTCCTTTTGTATTGGGAATCAGTTCGGGAGCAAGTTTAGGTGTTGCGCTACTTATAATGGGTCTTTCCTTATTTTCGGGGATAATATCCATCAGTATTATTAATGATATCTCTTTGGCAATTGTGGCAAGTATTGGGAGTTTTCTAGTGCTGTTTCTCGTGATTGGAGTTGCAACCAAAATTAAGGACACCATGGCATTATTGATTATTGGGCTAATGATCGGCAGTATTACGGCAGCTGTTGTCAGTGTTCTATCCTACTTTTCAAATGCAGAAAAATTACAACAGTATGTTTTTTGGACTTATGGAAGTCTTGGAGATTTATCCGGGGTTCAACTGGCTATTCTCGGGATTGCGATATGCATAGGAATTGGGATAAGCATTTTTTCTATTAAATCGCTCAATGGATATCTTTTGGGAGAAAATTATGCCCAAAGTCTAGGTATAAACCTAAAAAAATCAAGATTTCTCATTATTATCGCAACCGGAATTCTTGCCGGCAGTATTACGGCATTTACAGGCCCTATTGCGTTTATTGGCCTAGCGGTACCTCATTTGACCCGACAGATATTTAATACGACCGACCATAAAGTTTTAGTACCAGCTGTCTTGTTATACGGAAGTATTATCTTGTTAATATGTGATGTTATTGCGCAATTACCTGGACAAGCTTCAGTATTACCAATAAACGCAATAACCAGTATTATTGGGGCTCCGGTAGTCATTTGGTTATTGTTGAGAAAAAGAAAGATGGTTTTTTAAACTTTTTGATATCGAAAATTCAAAATCCGAACATATCACGCTTCAAGTAAATAATCTATCCATTGGGTATAGCGGTTTAATGGTATGTAACAATATTTCCTTTGGGATAAGACCGGGTGAGTGTGCGGCAATCATTGGAATTAATGGAATTGGTAAATCGACCTTATTAAAAACAATCGGCAAACTACAACCTTCTATGGGAGGAGAAATTAGGGTTGAAGGTGAGTTGCTTGGAGATTTAAGTGCCAATAAATTGGCAAAACGGATAAGTTTGGTGCTAACCGAACCCATTGCCTCTAAAAATTTGACCGTTAGAGAACTTATTGCCCTCGGGCGGCAACCTTATACCAATTGGATGGGCACTCTCACTACCAAGGATATTAAAAAAGTCTCTGAGACTATTGAAACATTAGCATTGGGGAACCTAAAGGATAAAAAATGCTATGCTCTAAGTGACGGACAACTACAGCGGGTTATGATTGCCCGTGCCCTTGCTCAGGATACAGAGATTATTTTGTTGGACGAGCCCACCACCCACTTGGACCTTTTCCATAAAGTACAGATCCTTAAGCTTTTAAAATCCATAGCGCATCAAACCAAAAAAGCGATATTATTTACGAGTCATGAGATAGAATTGGCGATACAATTATGTGATAAAATATTAATTCTTGAAGGGAAAAATAATCCTTTTGACGAACCTTGTAAACTTATTGAAAACAAGGCATTTGAGAGTTTGTTCCCGGCTGATACCGTACAATTTGATGCTTTATCTGGAACTTTCCGTATTCAGAAGTAACCTGTATCTTTACTTGAGTAATTTGAAAAATGAACGAGACACTACTTTACATCATAATAACGGTACTCTGTTTGGGTATTGGTTTTTTTCTAGGGAACTATATCCAGAGCCTAAAAACAAAGTCTAGCCAGAGCACGCTTGAGGAAGAAAATAGACAGTTGGTACTTTTAAGGACCCAATTGGAAAACAGGAATTTAACCCTAGAAAACGAAAGGGAGGAACTTCGTTCAGAAAAAGAGCAATTGGGTAACCAAATTGTACGATATCAGGCGGATTTGGAGAACCTACAATCCAAAAATTCAGAACAAAAGGAAGAGGTGGAAAAACTACAAGAAAAATTCACCAAGGAATTTGAAAATTTGGCCAATAAAATATTAGAAGAGAAAAGCCTGAAGTTTACCGAAAGGAATGAAAAGAACATTAAAAATATATTAACTCCATTAAACGAAAAGATTCAACTTTTCGAAAAGAAGGTTGAGGAAAGTCAAAAGGAGAACATTAGTATACATTCTGCCTTAAAGGAACAATTGCTCAATCTACAGACGCAGAATTTAAAAATTACCCAAGAGGCCGAGAATTTAACGAAAGCATTGAAAGGAGATAGTAAAATGCAAGGAAATTGGGGGGAATTGGTTCTGGAGCGTGTATTGGAGAAATCCGGACTCGAAAAAGATCGCGAGTACTCTGTTCAGCAGAGTTTTACCCGTGAAGATGGGTCCCGTGTTCTTCCCGATGTAATCATAAACCTACCTGATGGGAAAAAGATGATTGTGGATTCCAAGGTTTCCCTTACCGATTATGAACGCTACATCAATGCCGAGGATGAATTTCAAGAAAAATTTTTAAAGGATCATATAAATTCCCTTAGACGGCATGTAGACCAATTATCCGCCAAAAAATACGAGGACCTTTATGAAATGGAAAGTCCAGATTTCGTTTTGATGTTTGTGCCTATTGAGCCCGCTTTTGCCATTGCCATAAATAACGATAACAACTTGTATAACAAGGCTTTTGAACAAAATATCGTAATCGTTACTCCATCTACTTTATTAGCCACTTTACGGACTATAGACAGCATGTGGAACAACGAAAAACAACAAAGAAACGCCATAGAAATTGCAAAACAAGCTGGGGCCCTATATGATAAATTTGAGGGTTTTGTGTCCGATCTGACCAAAGTGGGAAAAAAAATGGATGATGCCAAATCTGAATACAAAGGCGCCATGAATAAACTCTTCGAAGGGCGTGGTAATATTATTACAAGTATCGAAAAATTAAAGAAAATGGGCGCCAAGGCCAAAAAATCGCTTCCAGAACCTATTCTTAAGAGAGCAAAAGAAGATGATTTTGAAGAGGAGGAAGAACCTAAACTTAAATTATAATTTAAAATGAAACGAATATTATTTCTATTTCTGGGAGGTTGCTTGGTTCTGTTTGCCTTGGTTTATGCTTTTATCTACTTTGTGCCCTACAGTGAGGGTGTTAGGTCGGGAGAGCTGATTAAAATTAGTAATAAGGGGGTTCTGATTAAGACATGGGAAGGCGAAATTAGCCAAGGAATTTCAGGAGCCCAGATTTTTGCGTTTTCGGTATTGGATAAGGACGAGGATGTTATCCAAAAACTTAAAGATTATCAAGGACAATATGTCAAAGTGAATTATACAGAACGTTTTGCCACCTTTTTCTGGTTAGGGGACACCAAATATTTCATAACACAGGTAAAACAGGAACAATCCCCACATTTTAGAAAATAATGTTAGAATATAAAAGCGTAAAAGACTCGCAGGTCTCCATTACAGAGCTTATGCTCCCCTCCCACTCCAACTTTGGAGGTAAAGTACATGGTGGCCATATTTTAAACTTAATGGACCAAATTGCATTTGCCTGTGCTTCCAAACATTCTCAGCGCTATTGTGTAACCGCTTCTGTAAATCGGGTGGATTTTCTGAATCCTATCGATGTAGGGGAGTTAGTCACACTTAGGGCATCCATTAATTATACGGGTAAAACTTCAATGGTGGTCGGTGTTCGTGTAGATTCCGAAAATATTACAACAGGAGAAAAAAGACATTGTAATTCCTCCTATTTTACCATGGTGGCCAAAGATGAACAAGGCAAGAGTGTTCCTGTACCCGGATTATTGGTAACCGATAAACAAGGAATAAGAAGATTTGCCCGAAGCAAATACAGAAAACTTGAAGCACGGGAGCGAGATACAAAATTTGAATCCTATACCTTTAATGCCGAGCAGTACCTTAAAGAGCTAAAAAGTGAAAACTGTAAGGTTGAGCTAAAATTTTAAGATATTTCAGAAGCTGCTGCCTGGTCTAAAAACCATACCAATTTTTTTGAATTGGGGTATACCAACGATGCTGGATACTTTATATAACCATCCTCCTTTTGGGTAATTATCCTTACTTTTTCTGATTTGCCTTCTCCCGTAACCAGAAATGCTACTTCTTGTGCGTTGTTAATCACTTTTCCTGTTATCGTAATTCTCCGCTGACCAGAATTCGGATGAATGGCAACTTCACATACCTTTTCAGAATCCCAAAGGTGAATTTCATATGGGAATATGGAAGCTGTATGTCCGTCATCCCCCATACCTAGAATTACCAAATCGAATTGTGGAATTTCATTGGAAGTAGGAAGTTGTTTTTCCAATACTCCACTGTAACGCACAGCTTCATCTTTCGGTTCGTTTTCTCCCAATACCCGATGAATATTGGCTTCTGGGATGTCGATTTTGGACAACAAATGTTCTAGGGTCATTTTATAATTACTTTCGTCATCCGTGGGACTTACACAGCGCTCATCGCCCCAATATAAGTGAATTTTATTCCAATCGATTTCCTTACCATAGGTATCTGCCAATACATCAAAAACAATCTTGGGAGTACTCCCACCTGATAATGCGATATGTATCTCTTCCCTTTCTCCTACGAAGTCTATAAAGTATTTGGAGAATTCCATGGCCACTTCTTTTTTATTCTTGTATATTTTTATGTCCATTTCTAATAATTACTGTAAAAATTAAAATTTAGCAGAGCACACAGTAGTTTTCATCATCGGTCAAATTTTCGCCGGGATTGCGCCAAAAACCATTCCCTTCAATTAAATCATCTGAATTTTCTGGACCCCAAGTCCCTGACGGGTAACCGTACATCCGAACATCTATTCCACTTTTCCAATAATCTAATATGGGGTCAACAAACTCCCACGCCGCCTCTACCTCATCCGCTCGTGCATACAACGTCGCATCGCCCTGCATGGCATCTAGCAACAATCTCTCATAGGCCTCCATTACATGAGTTTCTGCCAAACTGGAATAGTAAAAGTCTAGATTGGCACGTTCTACCTTAAATCCCTGTCCGGGAACTTTTACTCCAAATTTAATGAGTATTCCTTCATCCGGTTGAATCCTGATAATTAACTTATTATCCTTGTTATGTATTCCGGAATCCTTAAAGATTTGATGGTGCGGAGTTTTAAAATGAATAACCACTTCTGTAACCTTGGTGGGCATACGTTTGGCAGTTCTAACATAAAATGGGACATCTTTCCACCTCCAGTTATCTACAAAGAACTTTATCGCCGCATAGGTTTCCGTGGTAGATTCTGGGTCAACACCTTCTTCTTCACGGTACCCTTTAACTTCCTTTCCATCAATTTTAGACTTCATGTATTGTGCTCTAATAGTATGGTCATGTAATGTCTTTTCATCCTGCATCAAACGCAACGATTTTAAGGCTTTCACCTTTTCATTTCTTATTTCTTCGGCACCGTCACCAATGGGGGGTTCCATTACAATGAGCGAAACGATTTGAAGTAAATGATTCTGAAACATATCCCTTAAAGCTCCGGACTTATCATAGTATCCACCACGCTTCTCCACCCCTACGCTTTCTGCATTTGTGATTTCAATATGATCAATATAATTTCTGTTCCATAGCGGTTCAAAAATGCTATTGGCAAAACGGGTTACCAAGAGATTCTGTACCGTTTCCTTACCCAAATAATGATCAATTCTATAAATTTGGGATTCATTGAAGTGCTTCTGTAACCCCTCGTTCAAGGCCTTTGCGGTGTCCAGACTATATCCGAAGGGCTTTTCCACAATTAGCCTTTTCCATCCATTTTTTTGAGTATTTAATCCTGCATCAGCTAAATTTTTTGCAATGGTTTCATATAATCCGGGTGGAGTGGATAAATAATACATGATATTACCTTCCGTACCCTTTTCATCATTTAAGTCGCTCACACGTTTGTGTAAGGGTGTATAATCCACATCATAATCCTTGCCTAAATCTTGGTAGAAGAAAATATTAGCAAACTTTTCTATTTCCTCCTTTTTTTTACCTTTTAGCTTGTCCTTCAAATATTTGCTATCTAAAACAACTCGATTTCGAAAATCATCATCCGTTAAATCGCTTCTACTCGCCCCTAGTACCACAAAATTTTTAGGTAATTGCCCGTCTTCATGTAGATTGTACAACGCCGGGACTAATTTTCTGGCAGTTAAGTCTCCCGATGCACCGAAAATAACCAGCATTTGATTTTCTGTATTCTTCATATGGATGTTTCGTATTTGAAACCCTAAAAGTATCGAAAAGTGGGGCCATTACCAATGAGTTTACCATAACTTAGGAAGTATTCTGAATATTTTAATTTATTTTTGAAGCTTACCGATATTTTAATAAGAAAACAGCATTTGTATGGAGAATAAATACGACTTTGGATTAGTTGGACTAGGCGTTATGGGGCGAAATTTTATATTGAACGTAGCCGATAATGGCTTTACGGCCTTCGGTAATGATTTGGATGAGGAGAAGGTAAATGCCCTGATTGAAGAAGGAGGAGATACTGCCAAAGTAAATGCTACTACGGATAATAAAGTCTTTTTGGAAGCCTTATCCAAACCAAGGAAAATCATGCTGTTGGTACCAGCGGGAAAGGTAGTTGATATCGTCATAGAAAACCTTTTACCTCATTTGGATGAAGGAGACTTGATTATCGATGGCGGAAACTCATTTTATACGGATACGGACCGAAGGGAAGCCTACCTCTCTAAAAAGGGAATCAACTTTTTTGGTGCGGGTGTTTCCGGGGGAGCTAAAGGAGCTCGAAGAGGACCAAGTATTATGCCCGGGGGCAATAAAGAAGCATACCAACATGTAAAACCCATATTTGAAGCGGTTTCCGCGAAGTATAACGGAGAACCTTGTGTAACTTATTTAGGCCCGAAATCAGCCGGGAACTATGTAAAAATGGTCCACAATGGGATTGAATACGGATTGATGCAATTGACCTCCGAGATTTATGATGTGCTTAAAAAAGGAGGTGACTTTAACAATGACGAATTACACGCCACGTATAGCAAATGGAACAAGGGCCGGTTACAATCCTTTTTGGTTGAGATTACCTCGGAAATCTTTGAAGAGGAAGACAGTTTGGGAGAAGGTCGTTTAGTGGACAAAATATTGGACAAGGCCAAGCAAAAAGGAACTGGTAAATGGACCAGCCAAAATGCTATGGATTTGGGAATTCCCGTTCCCTCCATCGATGTCGCCGTAAGTATGCGTGAAATATCTGCACTAAAAGAGGAACGAATTGAAGCGGACAAACTCTATGACCGGCCTTCAGTAGAACACATGGAGAAAGGAACTCTAGAAAAGATAACAGAAGAGGCCTTATATTTCTCTTTTATTATAACCTACGCGCAAGGTTTGCATCAATTGGCCGATGCCTCAAAAGAGTATGGATACGAATTGGATATTGCAGAGATCGCAAAAATTTGGCGTGCGGGATGTATCATTAGGGCAGGATTACTGGCGGATATTACCGAAGCCTTTAAAGCTAACGCCTCCCTACCAAATCTTTTATTGTCCCCAACTTTTGTAAAAAAAGTACAAAGTACCGTGGATTCGGCCCGGGAATTGGTAGCATTTGGTGCAAAGAACGGAATCCCTTTACCTGGACTTTCTAATTCCCTTACTTATTTTGATGCCTATACCTCAAGCAGGTTGCCGTTAAATCTAATTCAGGCCCAGCGTGACTACTTTGGTTCGCATACCTATGAAAGGTTGGATCGGGAGGGCATTTTCCATACAGAGTGGGAAAAGGAATAGTATTTTAGTCCAAAAATATGCCCTACAGGATTTATGTTGTAGAACTCCATAAAAGGGTTTATTCTGAAAACAGAAAGTTCCGTGAGGCAAACCCACAGTTCAATGGTGTGCTAGAATGTCTTTATGTAGGTATGACCAGTAAAACCCCCAAGGAGCGTTTTGAACAGCACAAAAAAGGTTCATTAAGCAAAAAAGGAGTTGATATTTCTTCCCGCATCGTAAAAAAATATGGGTTATATCTTAGGGGTAGCTTATATAATCATATTAAACCCATATACACACAAGAAGAAGCGTTGAAAATGGAACGGGTTTTGGCTCTGGAATTGAGACGAAAGAAATACGCAGTATGGTTTAATTAAAACTGGAAAACAAAAAAAGCACCCAATCTGGGTGCTTTTTAGGTATTGAAATAATTTACTATTTACTCAAGTACATTTTTCGTCTTGCATAAAGATTATAGAACTCATCGTCTTTCAGGCTATCGATAAACAAAATACTTTCTCCAGTACTCTTCATTTCGGGGCCTAGGTTCTTGTTGACATTTGGGAATTTGTTAAAAGAAAAAACCGGCTGTTTAATAGCATAGCCATCTAAGTGCGGTTTAAAGTCAAAATCCTTGATTTTCTTTTCTCCCAACATCACCTTGGTCGCATAGTTTACATAAGGTTCTTTATACGCCTTCGCAATGAAAGGAACGGTCCTGGACGCTCTTGGGTTTGCCTCGATAATGTATACAATATCGTCCTTAATGGCAAATTGTATGTTTATGAGACCTACCGTATTTAGGGCCAATGCAATCTTTTTGGTATGATCTTTTATTTGTTGCATTACAAATTCACCCAAGTTAAAAGGAGGTAAAGTAGCATTTGAATCTCCGGAGTGGATTCCGCAAGGTTCAATATGCTCCATGATACCAATGATATACACATCCTTACCATCACAAATGGCATCGGCCTCTGCTTCTATGGCGCCATCTAAATAATGGTCTAACAAGAGTTTGTTGTTTGGGATTTTACGCAGTAAGTCAACTACATGCTCTTCCAGCTCTTCCTTATTGATGACAATCTTCATGCCCTGTCCACCCAATACGTAGGATGGTCTCACCAATAAAGGGAAATCCAATTCATCGGCCAAGGCCAAGGCCTCGTCCGCTGTTTCCGCAACCCCGAACCTTGGGTAAGGAATATCATTGGCTTTTAAAAGATCGGAAAAACTTCCTCTGTCTTCAGCCAAATCCAAGGATTCGAAACTGGTCCCTAATATTTTTATTCCATATTTGGAAAGTTTTTCAGCCAATTTCAATGCGGTTTGACCCCCTAACTGAACGATTACACCTTCCGGATTTTCATGACGAATAATATCATAAATATGCTCCCAAAAAACCGGTTCAAAGTATAGCTTATCCGCGGTATCAAAATCGGTCGATACAGTTTCAGGATTACAGTTGATCATAATGGTTTCATAATCACATTCTGCTGCTGCTAAAACCCCATGAACACAACAATAATCGAACTCTATCCCCTGACCGATGCGGTTTGGTCCTGAGCCCAATACCACAATTTTCTTCCTATCCGTAACTACACTATCATTTTCAACGTAACGGGTTCCGTCCGGTTTTTCAATTTCAGCCTCAAATGTGGAATAATAATAAGGTGTCATCGCCTTAAATTCAGCTGCACAGGTATCTACAAGTTTGTATACCCGATTAACATTTAGCTCTGTACGCTTATTGTACACCTCACTTTCATAACAATCCAACATATGTGCTATTTGTCGGTCAGCAAAACCTTTCTGCTTTGCTTCCAACAAGAGTTCCTTGGATAAAGTGGCGATTGTATATTTTGAAATTTCTTTTTCCAACTGATATAGTTCCTCATACTGCTTTAGGAACCACATATCTATTTTGGTAATCTCGTGGATTCTACTCAGCGGAATTCCCATTTGAATAGCATCGTAAATTACGAATACCCTATCCCAGCTAGGTATGGTGAGTTTGCTAATTATCTGATCGTAGTCCTTATACCCTTTACCATCTGCTCCTAAACCATTTCGCTTGATTTCAAGGGACTGTGTTGCCTTATGCAGGGCTTCCTGAAAAGAACGTCCAATACCCATTACTTCACCAACGGACTTCATCTGAAGACCCAAAGTACGATCAGAACCTTCAAACTTATCAAAGTTCCATCTAGGAATTTTAACGATTACATAGTCTAAAGTAGGTTCGAATAAGGCTGAAGTAGATTTTGTTATTTGATTCTCCAATTCGTCCAAGCTATATCCAATGGCCAATTTGGTAGCAACTTTTGCAATAGGATATCCTGTTGCTTTAGAAGCTAAAGCGGAAGATCTAGAAACCCTTGGATTGATTTCGATGGCAATAATGTCTTCCTTTTCATCGGGACTCACCGCAAACTGAACATTACAACCTCCTTCAAAATCCCCGATACTGCGCATCATATGAATGGCCATATCCCTCATTTTCTGGAAGGTTCTGTCCGAGAGGGTCATGGCTGGCGCTACAGTGATAGAATCCCCAGTGTGAATTCCCATAGGGTCCATGTTTTCAATGGTACAGATGATAACAACGTTATCGTTCTTATCCCGCAATAGCTCCAATTCATATTCCTTCCAGCCCATTAAGGCCTTGTCTATCATTACCTCGTGAATAGGTGAGATCTCGAGTCCATGACTTAATAAGGCGTCAAAATCCTCTGGTTTATGCACGATGGACGCACCAGCGCCACCCAAAGTATATGATGCTCTAATTACTAAAGGAAAACCAAATTCTTGCGCAATCTCTTTACCCTTAAGAAAAGAGGTAGCAGTTGCCTGTGGGGCCATACCAACCCCAATTTTTAACATCAGCTCCCTAAACTGTTCCCTATCCTCTGTAATGTTAATGGCGTCGATATCAACGCCAATAAGTTCCACGCCAAAGTCTTCCCAGATTCCTTTTTTATCGGCCTCTATACATAGGTTCAGTGCCGTTTGTCCACCCATTGTTGGCAATACAGCATCAATTTGTGGATGTTCCTTTAAGATTTCTATAATCGATTTTGTAGTCAATGGTTTCAAATACACATGATCCGCCATGGAAGGGTCGGTCATAATTGTAGCGGGGTTACTATTAATTAAAATAGTCTCTATCCCATCTTCCCTCAAGGAACGTAGGGACTGACTTCCCGCGTAATCGAACTCACATGCCTGACCAATAATGATAGGGCCAGAACCAATAATTAAAATAGAATTTAAATCTTTTCTTTTAGGCATTTCAAAAATCGTTTCTCGTTATCTCAAATTTCAAAATTAGGTCAAAAAAAAGGTGCTGAACTTAAAGAAGCAGCACCTTTTTTTAAAAGTTATCTACAAGTCATTATTTTTTATGACGTGGTTCAGCGGAAACAGTTAGCTTTTTTCTTCCCTTAGCTCTTCTTCTGGCAAGAACCTTTCTTCCATTAACGGAAGCCATACGTTCACGGAAACCGTGTTTGTTTTTTCTCTTTCTCTTGGATGGTTGAAATGTTCTCTTACTCATCGTCTATATTTTTAATCTGAATGTATCTCCTTTAACGACCTATCTAACGACAGATAGGTAAAACCGGGTGCAAATATACAAAGAGTTTTTTCTTTGACAAGTAGTAAAGAAAAAAATATTTTAATAATTACATACTTTCGAAAAGCTATGTTTTCCCTAATTTTGCGCGAACCTATTTCTGTTGTGTTTAATCTTTCTAAGCAAGAATTTGCAACGCACCAAACAACACTATTCTAATCAAATTAATACTATGTTCAATAAAAATATAAAGTTAGTCATTGCAGGTCTTATCATTGCGTACGCCGTTTATCAATTTATCGAAGGTAATATTGGCAATGGTATAGCTCTTATTCTTCTCTCCTTAATTTTCATTTTTCTTTATTTCAGAAATGAAATTATTTTGTTGGCCTTCTTAAGAATGAGAAAACAGGATTTGGCAGGAACCGAAAAATGGCTATCCAAAATAAAAAATCCTGAAAGTGCCTTAATCACAAAACAACAGGGGTACTACAATTACTTACACGGAATTATACACTCCCAAACCAATCTTACCAAGGCGGAGAAATTCTTTAGAAGAGCACTCAAATTAGGTTTGACTATGGATTATGATATTGCCATGGCAAAATTGAGTCTAGCAGGCATCTCGATGCAAAAACGTAGAAAAAGAGAAGCTACCATGCTCCTGAAAGAGGCCAAAAAGCTCGACAAAAACAATATGTTGACCGAGCAAATTAGAATGATGCAGCAGCAAATGAAAAAAATCTAAACCAGATTTTTCTTATTTGGTTTCTTTATAATATCCCTTGTTCGGAATCTCTATTGCATATTTCTTGCGGGAACTATTATTAAGGTGAGGCTCCCTCAACCACGGATTGTGTCGCTTCAGAATCTTATAATTTATTTCATACTCCTGAGCAAAATCGGCAAAACTTAAAACAGGCTCATCAATTTCAACGGTAAAGGTTGGCACCGCAGTGTAATAATCCTCTTGGTCTATATGGAAACCATACTTCTCCGGATTTGACAATATTTCTTTTATGGCCATAATCCTGAATACGTATCTTCCCGTTTCTGCACCCAGCAATAAATCCCAATAGTTATCTACTTGCTGTATACCCATGTATTTATTAATAGCTCCAGGCCCGGCATTATATGCCGCAGCGGTCAAGGACCAACTTCCATAACGCTCTTTCCACTTGTTCAAATATTTACAGGCAACTTCTGTGGATTTCTCTAAATGGTATCTTTCATCTACGTTAGAATTGACTTCGAGTCCATACTCCCTTCCTGTTTCCTTCATAATTTGCCAAAAACCTGTTGCACCTGCGGGTGAAACTACGTTAGTAAGACCACTTTCAGCAACCGCTAGATATTTAAAATCATCAGGAATACCATTCTTTGCCAGAATTGGTTCAATAACGGGAAAATACTTGTGCGCACGCTTCATTAAAAGTAATGCGTTTGATTGCCAATATGTATTTACCAAAAACTCCCGATCTATACGCTCCATAATTTCCGGGTCTTCCTGTGGAACTATTTCCCCGGCAAAATTTAAATCTCCTGGAATATCTATTGATGAAATGCGATATTCCGCGGCTACGTTCTTTTCTATGGTATCCTTGACTATGTCATTCGATTGATTATCGTTACCACTGACCAAGGCTGTACTTTTGGTAGCAAATACCAATGTCCCAACTATAAAGAGGACACCACAAAACATGAGAACGTTTTTTAGGATTTTCATCTGTTTATTTTTTATTTTTAAAGTTAAATTAAAACTCGATTAGTGCGAGGATACATTTCACCCAATTCTTTTCATTGTAAACCTGAAAGTGCCGAACTAGTTTCAAAGCAACACCAGATATGTGCAATCAAAGGTATTAATAGAACTAAGTTAATCCAAAATAATTGTGGGTAGGTGTTCATTAAACCATTTAGCTCTGTGAATTATCATGGTATGTGTTCCATTTTTTACCGTAATACAATTTTTAATATTGATTATTGGAAAAACCGCATCTTTTTCGCCATGGATATGAACCAAATTTTCAGGGTATTGGTCTTGGCTCCAATTAACCATTTGATGAATACACCAATCAATATATTGTTTGTCCCTTATGGAAAGGTATTTCTCATATAGTTCCAATCTTTTTACAACAGTTTCGCCAAAAGCATATTTTGCCAAAAGCTCTACATTATTAATCAGTCCCGTTGGCAGTAATTTATGGACTTGGGTATATCTTGCAAATAGCATACGCTTGGGCAATTCGCTCTTAAGCTTTACACTTGAGACCACGATTATTTTTTTGACGGCAATCAATTTTCCAATTTCCTGGACCAATATCCCTCCAAGGGAAACACCTAGTAAAACCGGATTCCGATGGGTAATATTTTTAATTATTTCTTTAGCATATTCTTCTAAGGACTGTCCCTTCTTTGGAATAATCCAATCCAAAAAATGCATTCGAAATTTATCTTCGGGTAGTTTTATAAATTCGAAAATAGAATGGCTCGCTGCCATTCCGGGCATAAAATAAACATGTGTAATCTGTTCCTGCATGAAATGCAAATGTTATAAAAGCTAGGAATTTAGGTAAATTTTTGTTAGTTTTGAACAATGCTTGTTAATAAATTCTTTTATACAAATAAGCACTCTTGAATAAATTACGATTGGAGAACATCGTAATTTTTTTGTCTAAACCTAACACTAAAATCAACTATATGAATGATGTTATCATCAAGGACAATGCTTTCTTGCGCCAATTTGAAACAACTATTGATGGCCAACTCGCTAAAATCGAGTATTCCTCTCAAGAAAGAAAAGTCTTTTTGACCAAGCTAGTGGTTCCTGATACAGTTACCCAAGACGGTTTTAAGGAAAGTTTTATTAAATCCGTTCTCCACCATATTCAAGAACAAAATCTTAGGGTGGTTCCTACAAGTCCTCAAATAGCAGGGTTTTTAAGAAAGAACAGACAGTACAAAGAAATGTTGCCGGTAGGCATACGTATTTAACAAATAAAAGCTCCTTTTTAGGAGCTTTTTTTATGCCATTGCTTCAGCGGTAGCAAATTCCAAAGTTACTATACCATCAATATCTATTTCTTTTAGGATAACCTTATGCAAGGTATTCACCAAAGCCGGGTTCCAAGGTGTTTTAACCTTAACATAGTTTTCTGTAAATCCATGGATATAGCCACGCTTATTTTCTCCCTCGAACAGTACTTCCAATTCGGCTCCCAATTGACTTTCGTAAAAAGCCCTTCTTTTTTTAACCGAAAGCGCCCTTAGCATTTTACTTCTTTTGTTTCTAACCTTTTTCGGTACTACTGAGCCCATAGAAGCGGCTTCTGTATTATCCCTTTCCGAATAAGTGAAGACATGTAAATAAGAAATATCCAATTCGTTTAAGAAATGATAGGTATTCAAAAAATGCTCATCGGTTTCTCCAGGGAATCCCACAATAACATCAACACCAATACAACAATTAGGAATCACCTCCTTAATTTTTTGTACGCGATCCGTGTACAAATTTGTTAGATATCTCCTTTTCATCAACTTCAACAATTCGTCACTCCCACTTTGCAGAGGAATGTGAAAATGGGGTACAAAACTGTTACTTTGGGCAATAAAATCAATGGTTTCGTTCTTCAGAAGATTGGGCTCAATGGATGAGATTCTTAGTCTATGAATACCATCGACCTTATCCAAGGCCTTAACCAAATCCAGAAAGGTATGTTCGTGTTTTTTATTCCCGAATTCCCCTTTACCATAATCCCCAATGTTTACGCCGGTAAGTACTATTTCCTTAATATCCTGATCAGCGATTTCTTGGGCATTTGTTAATACATTTTGCAATGAATCACTTCTTGATATTCCTCGTGCCAGTGGAATGGTGCAATAGGTACATTTATAGTCACATCCATCCTGAACCTTTAAAAATGCCCTGGTCCTATCCCCTATAGCATAGCTACTGACATAAAAATCGGCCTCTTGGATTTCACAGGAATGAACCTCACCCATATCATTTTTGGATAAGTCATTCACGTAATCCCCAATATTGAATTTTTCAGTTGCGCCCAATACCAAGTCTACCCCATCGACCGAAATTAATTCCTCAGGTTTTAGCTGCGCATAGCAGCCTACAGCGGCGATATATGCTTTGGCATTACCTTTTTGTGCCTGCTTAACAATGGTCTTGAACTTTTTGTCAGCATTTTCGGTAACGGAACAGGTATTTATAACATACATATCCGCCTTCTGATCAAAATCGACCCGTTCATACCCCTCATTTACCAAACTTCGGGCAATGGTAGAAGTTTCGGAAAAATTAAGCTTACAGCCTAGGGTATAAAATGCAACTTTCTTCTTCATAATCAAGAAAATAATTTACCAAAAATCAAAAATTAGTAATTACGCCATTTCTTAGTAATTTCAAACACATGGTTCAAAATGTCGGCATCAGCATCCGTAAATTCAACGCCACGCCTCGCCATCATGACCTTAGCGGCTTCAAAGGCTTTTTTGGGTAAATAAGCCGAAAAACCCGATGCACCGCCCCAGCTAAAACTGGGAACAAAATTTCTAGGGAAACCCGGTACATATATATTGGAATTCACCCCGATTACAGTACCCGTATTGAACATGGTGTTGATAGCAGTTTTACTATGGTCTCCCATCATTAACCCACAAAATTGTAATCCTGTTTGTTCAAATTTTTCCGTGGCGTAATTCCATAGACGAACTTTTGCGTAATTGTTCTTAAGATTAGAATTATTGGAATCCGCCCCAATATTGCACCACTCCCCCAGCACAGCGTTTCCTAGATATCCTTCATGGCCTTTACTGGAATAACCAAAAATTACGGCATTACTTACCTCTCCGCATACTTTGGAATGGGGGCCGATTGTTGTAGCTCCGTAAAGCTTACCTCCCATTTTTACAATGGCATGATTACAAAGTGCCAATCCTCCACGAATAAGGCTTCCTTCCCAAATTTCTGCATTCTTGCCTACATATATGGGTCCGTCCGTAGCATTTAAGATACTATATTCCACTTTAGCTCCTTCTTCCAAAAAGATGCGCTCTGGACCTATTAGACTGTTTGTTTTGGAAATGGGTTGACTCTCTCTTCCTTTTGTCAAAAAATCAAAGTCTTCCTGAAGCGCCCTCTCATTCTTTGAGAAAATATCCCAAGTATTATTGATTTGAAAAAGTTCTTTTTCAAAAGTAACCGTTTGATATTGGTCCCAAGTATCGGTTTTGTTACCTTGGTTACCCCTATATGCAATAACTGTTTCTCCTTTTTGAAGTACCTGAAAGTCTTTGAGTGTATTAATTTTTTCTATAAGAAAGGCATCCGGAAGAATACTACCATTAATGAACACATTATGCTTTTTCAGTTCCAAGGGAAATTTTACACTGAGATAGTCTTGTGTAAGGTAGCTAACAGAAGATTCCAAATACGCTTCCCATTTCTCTTTTATCGTCATTATCCCAATTCTGACCTCCGCTACCGGACGTGTAAAGGTAAATGGCAAAAGGTGCTCCCTAACAGGACCATCAAAAAGAATATAGTTCATGGAAATATTTTTCACAAAATTAAACAATAGGGGAAGATTACAAATGGTGTTACTGCCTAAATGCTTAAATACTAGACATTACCTAAAAAGAAACGCCCCCAAATGTGGAGGCGTCTGCTTTATTGTAGAATAAAGATTCCTTATTCCTCTTCTTTTTTCTCTGGCTTGGAGAATTTCTTGTATTTGTTCTTAAACTTGTCGATACGACCTGCTGTATCCAAAAATTTAGCCTTACCAGTATAGAATGGATGTGAAGTTCTTGAAATCTCCAATTTTACCAATGGATATTCAACACCTTCAACCTCCACAGTTTCTTTTGTATCTGCCGTAGATTTGGTAATAAAAATTTCTTCATTGGACATATCCTTGAAGGCTACCAATCTATAATTTTCTGGATGTATTCCTTTTTTCATGATAAAAACTTTAACGCACCCATTCCGACGGGCACTCATTTTAAGGCTGCAAATTTAGTCATTTTATTAAAATGAGCAATATATTGTAGATAAAATGTCTTAAATTAATTTAGAAATTTTTGTAACAAATTAACTTACAAGTGTACTAATTGAATAATCAACTTTAAAAACTATTTAAAATGGAAGAAAATAAACCAAAAACTGGAAAGTTTGCCTTGACTTATGGACTTATACTTGGTGGCGTAGGAATAATTTTTGCATTTATGCTTTATACCGCAGATATGCACTATCAAGGCGGTCTTGCCGTAGGTTTAATTAGTATTGTCCTATCAATAGCAGGAATTGTATTGGCCATGATTCAATTTAGAAAGGCTAACAATGGTTTCATGACCTTTTCCCAAGCACTTAAAGTAGGTGTTGGCGTTAGCCTAATAGCTGGAATTATTGGAATAATTTTTAATCAATTGATGGCCAATGTTATTGATCCGGACATGATGAGTAAAGCCATGGAATTCCAGCGAAATCAGCTCATGGAAACTACTGCGATGACTCCGGAACAAATTGATTCACAATTGGAAATGGGAAAAAAGTTCTCAACGCCCACCATGCAAATAGTTTTCGGGCTTGTCTTTAGTCTAGTTTTAGGTTTTATTATTTCCTTAATTTCTGGACTGATTCTAAAAAAACAGGAAGATCTGAACTAATTTGTATTTTTGAAGGGAATTCCTGAAGCAACCAATGCAACTATCTATAGTTATTCCCTTATTGAACGAAGAAGAATCGCTCAAAGAACTTCATGATTGGATTGTATCCGTGATGCAATCCAATCATTTTTCATATGAAATTTTGTTTGTTGATGATGGTAGCACGGACGGTTCTTGGAACGTTATTTCCCAACTTTCCCAGGTCAATAATAATGTAAGGGGTTTAAGATTTCTTAAGAATTTTGGAAAGTCCCAAGCATTACATGCCGGATTTAAGGCTGCAAAGGGCGATGTGGTCATAACTATGGATGCGGATTTGCAGGATAACCCAGAAGAAATTCCAGAGTTGTACCGGTTGATTCACACTAAAGAGTACGACCTAATATCCGGTTGGAAGAAGAAAAGATACGACTCCCTTATTTTTAAAAATCTTCCTTCCAAACTCTTTAATTGGGCGGCAAAAAGAACGTCCGGAGTTAAATTGCATGACTTTAATTGCGGTTTAAAGGCCTACGATAAATCTGTCGTAAAAAATATAGAGGTGTCGGGTGAAATGCATCGATATATTCCTGTTCTGGCCAAAAATGCCGGTTTCACTAAAATTGGGGAAAAAGTAGTTAAACATCAGGCCAGGAAATACGGAAAGACCAAATTTGGAATGGAACGTTTTATCAATGGTTTTTTGGATTTGATTACCATTTGGTTTGTTTCAAGATTCGGAAAAAGACCAATGCACCTTTTTGGTGCTTTAGGGGTTTTAATGTTCGTTATTGGGTTTGGATTTGCGCTATACTTGGGCATCGATAAACTTTTCCTAAATCCATTTGGCAGGTTAATTACCGATAGGCCAGAATTCTATATTTCACTGGTATCCATGGTTATAGGTACCCAATTATTTTTGGCAGGTTTCATTGGAGAAATTATAACCCGATCTAAAAGAAATGAACCCCGCTACCACATTTCCGAAGAATTAAATATGAATTCGGAACAAACACAATATTCTTTGTAAATTTAGATATCAATTTTAAAGCAAATTACATGGAGAAGATCCTTGACACCGCCAAAAGCTGGCTAACCGATTTTTTTGATCCAGCTGTTAAAGAAGAAATACAGCATTTAATAGATAACGATACCGAAGAACTAAAAGACCGTTTCTATAAAAATATGGAGTTCGGTACCGGTGGCATGCGAGGTGTAATGGGTGTTGGGACTAATCGAATAAATAAATACACCCTTGGTAAAAGTACGCAAGGCCTAAGCAATTATTTAAAAAAAGCTTATTCTAATGAGGAAATAAAAGTAGTCATAGCCTATGACTGTCGCCACAACAGCGATACTTTGGCGAGGACCGTTGCAGAAGTTTTCTCTGCCAACGGAATTAGTGTTTACCTATTTTCAGAATTAAGAACTACGCCTGAATTATCATTTGCAGTAAGACACTTAAATTGTCATGCCGGAATAGTACTTACGGCATCGCATAACCCACCGGAATATAACGGATACAAAGTTTATTGGACAGATGGCGGACAGATTGTTCCACCACAGGACGGTGAAATCATCGCCGAAATAAATAGTCTTAGTTTTGAGGATATTAATTTTAAGGCCAGTGACAGTCTAATCAAGGTTATTGATAAGGAAGTAGACGAAGCGTTTTTTGAAGCATCGGTCAAAAATGGAAGTGTTAATGCAAAAGGGAAAAATGACTTTAAAATTGTCTTTACCTCACTCCATGGAACTTCGATAACTGCAATCCCGGAAGTGTTGAAAAGAGCTGGGTATGAAAACGTAACCATCATTGAGGAACAAGCCAAACCAGACGGTTCCTTCCCCACAGTTAAATCGCCAAACCCAGAAGAACCGGAAGCGCTATCTATGGCCATAAAAAAAGCGGAAGAAATTGGTGCGGACATGGTGGTTGGTACCGATCCAGATAGTGATAGATTGGGTATAGCGGTTCGCAATTTGGATGGTCGAATGCAGATTGTGAACGGGAACCAAGCCATGGTCATGATGACCAAATTTCTATTGGAAAATAGAAAGAAAGAAGGCTTTAGAGGTAATGAGTTTACTGCGACAACCATTGTTTCAACTCCCATGGTAAAAGCTATGGCGGATGCGTATGGTGTAGAATATAAGACATCCTTGACCGGATTTAAATGGATCGGTAAGATGATTAAGGATTTTCCGGAATCCGAATTTCTTGGTGGTGGGGAAGAAAGCTTTGGATATATGGTGGGTGATTTTGTCCGAGATAAAGATGCCGTAACCTCTACCCTATTGGCATGCGAAATTGCGGCCCAGGCGAAAGCGAATGGAAGCTCTTTTTATAAGGATTTGATTGATTGCTATGTAGATTATGGTTTTTACAAAGAACATCTTATCTCTATAACTAAAAAGGGAATGAGCGGTGCCGAAGAAATAAAACAAATGCTTAAGGACTTCAAGGAAAATCCAGTGGATTCCGTTGCCGGGTCCAAGGTCAAGTGGATAGAGGATTATAATACCTCTATTTCCAAAAATGTAATCACAGGAGAAGAAAAAACGATAGACATTCCAAAATCCAACGTATTGATTTATGAGACGGAGGATGGAACTAGAATCGCTGCTAGGCCAAGTGGTACGGAACCCAAGGTTAAATTTTACATCAGTACGAACACGGAATTGGACAAGGCAGCAAACTTTAAAGAAGTCTCTGCACAACTTGATGCTAAAATCCAAAGTATCATCAGTGAGCTTAATCTAGGTTAATGAATTATTTTAAAAAGATTCTCCGCTTTGCGAGACCTTATAGACTATTTGCTTATTTAAACATCCTTTCGAATATTTTTTATGCACTGTTTTCAACATTGGCAATGATTTCTTTGTTTCCAATGCTTGCAGTTCTTTTTAAACAAACAGAACCAGTTTACCAAAAACCGATTTGGAAAGGGCTTTCCCAAGCTAAAGATTACCTGATGGAATATCTTAACTACTTTGTCACAGTTAAAAGTGAAGATGCCGGTGAGGGTAATGCGTTGCTGTTAATGGTCATTTTGGTAATCACTATGTTTTTTTTAAAAAACGTTTTTGGATATCTCGCAATGTACTTCATAACCTTTTTACGAAATGGAGTCCTGAAGGATTTAAGAAATGCGCTTTATAAAAAGACTGTAGAACTTCCTATTTCATATTATTCAGAAAAGCGAAAAGGAGATACCATAGCAAGAATTACATCAGATGTATTAGAAATTCAGCATTCCTTTTTATCGATATTGGAATTAATTGTACGTGAGCCACTTACTATACTATTTACAATTCTAGCTATGGTCTCAATAAGTCCGAAACTAACCCTTTTCGTTTTTATTTTTCTGCCCCTTTCGGGTTTTTTAATCTCGTTAATTGGTAAATCCTTAAAACGAAAATCGGATAAGGTCCAAAAAGAGCAAGGTCAATTTCTTTCAATCTTAGAGGAAACTCTTGGAGGTTTGCGTGTCATAAAAGCATTTAATGCCGAATCAAGATTTACGTCCATATTTCAGGCATCTACAAAACGGTTTTATACATTTTCCAATAGTCTTTTAAATCGACAAAATTTAGCCTCCCCTACCAGTGAGTTTTTCGGAATAGCGGCGATTGGAGTCATCCTTTGGTATGGCGGACAAATGGTATTGGTAGAACAATCATTACAGCCAGAGCTCTTTATAACCTATATGGGTCTTGCGTACCAAATTCTTACTCCCGCAAAAGCAATTAGCAAAGCATCCTACGGCGTTAAAAAGGGAAATGCTGCTGCGGAGCGTGTATTAGAAATCCTGGAAACGGAAAACCCGATTTCGGAGATCGAGAATCCAATCGAGAAGACCTATTTTGAAAACAGCATTACACTTCAAAATATTTCATTTAAATACGAGAACGAATATGTCCTCAAGAATTTCAACCTTAAAGTTCCAAAGGGCTCTACCATTGCGTTGGTAGGGCAATCCGGTAGTGGAAAAAGTACCATTGCCAATTTGGTTACTCGTTTTTACGATGTAAACGAAGGTGAAATTGCTATAGATAACGTTAACATCAAGCAGTTGTCCAAAAAGTCTCTAAGGGGACTTTTGGGATTAGTAACCCAAGACTCCATCCTATTCAACGATACGGTTAAAAACAATATTGGGTTAGGAAAAGGAAATGCTTCAGAGGTAGAAATTATGGAAGCTGCTAAAATTGCCAATGCCCACGACTTTATCATGCAGCTGCCCAAGGGATATGAAACAAACATTGGTGATAGCGGTAACAAACTTAGCGGTGGACAAAAACAACGTCTTTCTATCGCAAGAGCCGTTTTAAAGAATCCTCCAATCATGATTTTGGATGAGGCTACCTCAGCCTTGGACACGGAGAGCGAACGATTGGTACAGGATGCGCTGGAAAAAATGATGAAAAACAGAACTTCTATCGTAATTGCCCATCGACTTTCCACCATCCAAAATGCCAACAATATTGTTGTTCTGAACAAAGGTGAAATCGTTGAACAGGGAACCCATGAAGAGCTTTTGAGCAAAAAAGGGGCTTACAAGAAACTTGTAGATATGCAATCCCTTGCGTAGAATGGAAGCTACCTAGTCAAGTCTCTTATATTAAAAACTCTATTTACTAGGCTTTACCTAGCCATCATATTAAACCTTTTTGTACTTTAAGAGTCTAAGTAATTAGAGACAATTAGGTAGTTTAAAATTGGAACTCTAAAAGAAAAAATCATTTTTTTAGCATCGCGCATAGCCCCTTTTAATTTAGAAAATCGGCTAAATAAAAATTGTAGGTTGGTTGAAGAGGAAACCTTAGTTAAGGAGTTAAAGTCAAAGGAAACACAGTCGAATGCCTTTGAAGTTCTGGTGACCAATTACAAGGAACGCCTGTACTGGCACATACGCAGAATTGTATTAAACCACGATGATGCGGACGACGTTTTGCAAAACACCTTTATAAAAGTTTACAGGAACATAGATGGGTTTAAAGGGGACAGCAAATTATTCTCTTGGATGTATAGAATTGCAACCAATGAAGCCCTAAGCTTTCTGAAACAAAAGAGTAAAAAACTAGGACTTACAGATGGTGAATATAAGGACCATGTTATTGAAAACTTGCAGGCCGATGTATATTTCGAGGGTGATGAAATACAATTGAAATTACAAAAAGCCATTGCTACTTTACCCGAAAAACAAAAATTGGTTTTCAATATGAAGTACTTTGAAGAATTAAAGTATGAGGAAATTTCAGATATATTGGATACTTCGGTGGGAGGATTAAAAGCATCCTATCATTTAGCGGTTAAGAAAATAGAGAGTTTCCTAAAAGAAGATTAAACCTTTTAGTTAATTGGTAGTCATATAAATAAGATGAAAAACAAGCATACAAATAAGAACCCTTTTAAGACTCCGAAAGGATATTTTGATAGTTTTGAGGATAACATAAAGGACAAAATTCTTAAGGAAACCGCTGCTATCCCAAAGGGAGCTGGTTTTGGTGTTCCTGTATCTTACTTTGATGAGTTTCAAACAAAATTAAGTGCTAAAATTAGGGAGAAAGAAAATACTACTAAAGTCATTCCGTTAAACCCTTATAGCAAAATTATGGCCATAGCCGCTTCAGTTGCCGCTATTGCTTTCCTTGTACTTAGCATTGATTGGAATGGCAACGAAACCCTAAGTTTTACCGACCTGGCAAATTCTGACATTGAGGCCTATTTTGAGGATAATGAACTGGATTTGTCTACCGATGAAATTGCAAAGGTATTGCCCATGGATGGGTATGAATTAAATGATTTTGTAGAACCTCAATTGAACGAGGAAAACCTATTGGATTACCTCAATGAAAATGTAGAAGATTTTGAAGAATTAAACTTAGAAAATAATGAATAGACTACTATTAGCTACGTTGATGTTGTTTACGGCTATGTCTTTTGCTCAAGATAGGTCTAGAGAAAAAATCAAGTCTCTTAAAGTGGCTTATTTAACGGAGCAGTTAGATTTAACAAGTAAGGAAGCTCAGGATTTTTGGCCCGTCTACAATGAATATGAAAAAAAACGACATGAGTTAAGACATAAGCAATGGGTTGAAATCAAAAGCAAACTAAAGGATGTAAGTGGCCTCAACGAGCAAGGGGCACAAAACCTATTAGATAGTTATATTAAAATAGAAGAGCAAGAAGAAGAGTTGGATAAAGACTATCTTAATGAAATAAGTAAGGTTATATCTGCAAAAAAAACGTTGATTTTAATGCGGTCGGAAGAAGATTTCAAGCGTCAATTAATTAAGCAGTATCGCCATAATAAAGGTGGTCGTTAAAACCAATGGTTTTAAATCATAATTTTTAAAAAAGGGGGCAATTTTGCTCCTTTTTACGTTATCAACCTATTATAGAGTTCAAAAAATTAAAGCTGAAGGATACCTTAAGCTAGTATCAGACCTAACAAAAACAGTAATTACTTGAAAGTTAGTTTCGCGATTCTGTTTTTGCCCGCGGCATATGCTATAGTATCTGACAAAAAACGTATGGTATAAAATCCTTCCTCGCTTAATGATGTCCAGTTAGCCCCTCCATCGCCAGAATAAGAAATACCGTTAAACCCTACGGCTACGATACTTTTTCCGGAAGCCCCTGGGACAAATTGAAGACAGCTCTTATAGCTGGGTGGTTGCCCATCAGCGATAAGATCCCATGTATTTCCACCATCGACTGTCTTCATTTTATTACCATTATTAATCCCTGGTTTGGTATAGTCTCCACCAATCGCCACCCCCACTTTTTCATCATAAAAGTCAATGGAATAAATACCTTGCGTGGGTACATCATTCTCCATAGGCGTATTCATAATCTCCCAAGTTATGCCCTTATCCGTAGTATGATAAATTCTGCCTGCGGTAGTGGCCAACCAAGCCTGGTTTCCCTGTATTTCAATATTAGTATTACTAGCTGCAAAGGCCCCTTCTCCTTTTATTCCGGGTGGTAATACAGCACACGATAGCTTTTCCCAAGTTTGTCCGCCGTCCCTTGTAATAATAACGCTCAAACATCCATCCACAGTGTCTCCCACCGCCAAGCCTTCCTTATCATTCCAAAACTTCATGGAATCATAAAACACGGACTCCCCTTCCTCACTATAGACTACTTCCATTTTGCCGTTACCGCCGGTTTTATATAGTAAAGCCGGACTAGCCACTGATAACATAAAAAAATCAGTAGAAGTATGTGCTATAGCCCTAAAAGAGGGTATTAAACTATCGTATGTCATAACATTACTTCTTACCTTTGCACTAGATATATCTATGGTCCCATACATTCCTCCACTTCCTGCAAAAGCAAGGGTGTTTTGATCAAGAAATTCTATGGCCCTAAAACTGACTGAATCGGAAAACACTGTTTCAACTTCAACATCAGAATACACTTGGGTCTCAACTGAATCAACGCATGAAACGAGGACGAAGAAAAATAGGGCGAATGGGATTAATAAGCGCATAGGTACAAAGTTTCTCAAAAATAAATGGAATCCACTCTAAAACAATACCTTTGCACCCTTAATTTTTTACAATGAAGTTGCATAGAAACTTGGTGTTTGCGGTAATCGATGCGTTAAATTTAATTTTTAACGAAGGAGAGTACGCGGATAAGGTGGTTCAAAAAGTCTTGAAGTTCGATAAAAGATGGGGAGCGAGAGATCGAGGATTTATTGCTGAAACTACCTATGAAATGGTCCGTTATAAAAGGTTATATGCAGAAATTGCAGACGTTAAGGCTCCTTTTTCTCGACCTGATTTATTCCGTATGTGGGCGGTATGGGCTGTATTGAGCGGAATTAAATTACCTGATTGGAAACAAATAGAACCAACCCCTGAAAGACGAATCAAAGGGAGGTTTGATGAACTGACTAAAATCAGGAAATACAGGGAAGCTATTCCCGATTGGATCGATGAGTTATGCGAAAAGGCCCTAGGTGAAAAATTATGGACCGCCGAATTAGCAAAGCTCAACGAACCGGCCGAAGTAATTCTTAGAACCAATACGTTAAAAACCACAAAGGAAAAGCTTAGAAAAGCCCTTTTGGACGAAGGTATTGTAACCGAACCGATAAAAGGGTATCCTCTAGCCTTGAGATTGCCGGAAAGAGCCAATGTATTTGTAACCCAAAGCTTTAAGAATGGATTTTTTGAAGTACAGGATGCGTCATCTCAATTGGTAGCGGAATTATTGGATGTGCAACCTGGACATCGCGTTGTAGATACATGTGCCGGTGCAGGAGGAAAGTCGTTGCACTTGGCTGCCCTAATGGAAAACAAGGGTCAACTCATAGCCATGGACATTTACGGAAGCAAATTAAAGGAACTCAAAAGGCGTGCTAGAAGAAATGGGGCGCACAATATAGAACCTAGGGAAATTACTTCCACAAAGGTGTTTAAAAAACTATATGACAGTGCAGATAGAGTACTGATAGACGCTCCTTGTACGGGCCTGGGTGTAATACGAAGAAACCCGGATACCAAATGGAAATTGCAGCCAGAGTTCTTGGATAAAATCACCAACACGCAACAAGAGATTCTAAAGAGTTATAGTAAAATAGTAAAACCGGGTGGCAAAATGGTTTATGCTACCTGTTCCATATTACCGCAGGAAAACAGCAATCAGGTCAATACGTTTTTAGGTTCTGAGGAAGGCAGTAAATTTTCGCTTACTAAAGAGAAGAAAATATATGCCTCAAAAAGTGGTTTCGATGGTTTTTACATGGCCTTACTTCAAAAAGAGGTCTAAACCTTTATCCAAATAGTGGCAATTGTTGGTTTTCCGGTTTTTTGATGTTATGCTGTCCGTTATTTTTCTGGCCCCATTTTTTCATGGCCTGCACTACCGGCATCAATGACTTTCCCTTAGTTGTAAGGGAATATTCTACCCTAGGTGGTATTTCGGAAAAGACTTTTCGTTCCAATATATCAGACTTTTCCAATTCCTTCAACTGCTTACTTAGCATTTGTTTATTGATTCCATCCATATTTTTCAACAGTACCGAAAAACGGTTATTCCCCTTGGAAACCCTATCTAAAATAATAGGCTTCCATTTCCCCCCAATAGCGTCCATACAAATTGTAACCGGGCATTTACTCGACATCGTGTTCAATTCAATAAAAATTATCCAATAGATTATTAAGTCTACGTGTAAGACCTTTATCAAATATAAAACATCAGTCTAAAAAATAGACTGATGTTTTTAGAAAGATTTTATTTTGTTCGAAAATCTACTCCTTTACCGTAGGATACTCTACGCCCAACTGCTCTAAATAACTGTCGTATTTAGTTTCATCATAATAGAATTTTTCCAGTTCTTTACGGAATTGACCTTGCTTCTCCGTATTCAAATAAATAGGAGGCATATCATCTTCGGCAATCATGGGTTTATAGGTGGTTTCCTTTTGTTGAACATTCTTAAAATAGTCCCAAGCACCTTCCAAGAGCTCCGGTTTCAAAAGAAAGTCCAGAATGGTCATTGCCTCCGCTTTCGCTCCGGCAACCACTCCTTTATGTGCAATTGGTGTTGCCATGGCGATAGCATTACTCCAATGATGTCCCTGTAAGCCGGGAATATTTGAAGGAAACCTCATTGTTACCGTTGGAACTTTCCAAGAGATATCCCCAATATCATCGGAACCGCCACTGATAGGTTCCTCTACAGGCAATCCTAAGGGCGACAATTCGGTGGGCAATCCCTCAATTTTTTCGGACGCTACTTCTTTCTGTACTGCCTTTGCCAAGGTTTGGTCAGCTTCCGACCATTCTGGCAAACCTACCTCTTTAATGTTATCATACATGGTTTCAGCAATAACTTTGTTATAGTGCCTGGGCCATGCAGTTCCCAAAACTTTGGAAGTCATCGTGGTTCCGGTCATCAAGGCTGCTCCTTTGGCCATATCATTCGCCAAGGCATACATTTCCATGATACCCTCGTACTTAATATCCCTAAAGTAAAACCAAATAGCCGCTTTGGAAGGTACCACATTAGGTTGATCGCCAGCATCCGTAAATATGGAATGTGATCGTTTTAAAGGATGTAAATGTTCTCGTTTATAATTCCAGGCAATATTCATTAGCTCGGCTGCATCCAAGGCACTTCTCCCTCTCCATGGAGAACCGGCCGAATGAGCAGCCTCCCCCTCAAAAGCGTATTCTACAGAGATTAACCCTGTTCCTCTTGTAGGTCCATAAGAAACACTTAGATTGTTGCTCACATGGGTGAAAATACACATATCAATATCATCAAAAAGACCATCTCTTACATACCAAGCCTTGGCAGCTACCAATTCCTCCGCAATACCTGGCCAAAGAATTAAGGTGCCCCCAATATTTTCCTTCTCCATAATTTCCTTAACCGCCAATGCGGACATAATATTCAACGGATTTCCAGAATTGTGACCTTCACCATGACCTGGAGCTCCATCAACAATGGGTTTATGATAGGCTACCCCTGGATATTGGGATGCTTTGGGAATACAATCCACATCACTGCCCAAAGCAATGACAGGTCCTTCACCATTACTCCATTTGGCAAACCATGCAGTAGGAATGCCAGAGATTGAATGTTCTATTTCAAATCCGTTATCTTCCAGCATATCGGTTAGATATTTCGAAGTCTCTACTTCTTGAAAACCAAGTTCTGCAAAACTGAAAACCTTATCGACCATCACCTGAGCATTTTTCTTATTGTTCTCGATAATGGTAGTTGCTTCCGATTTAAATTTTTCAATTTGTCGTTTGGAGTATTTCTTTTGGGCGAAGGACATCATTGTACCACAAAGGCAAATGACGACCAATACTTTTTTCTTAGTCATTTTAGGTTGATTTTTGAATTAGCTTCAAAAAGATAGTGAAATATTGTCTTGGAAAGGAAGTGGATCAATAATATTTACCAGATTCTAAATTTTAGACCGTTATTTTAATATTCTTGAATATTTTGATTTGAAATTCATGATAAATACTACGATAAAAATTGGTTTCATATGCTTAATTACATTGTTTTCTTCCTGTTATTTTTTTAGAGAAAATGGAGTTGATTTTAAAATTGTGAATTAATCAAATGCTGAGATTTCAAATATAATTCTTAGAACCTCGGAAAATGTTGATAGCACAGTGGTTACAAGTATTCAACCGCAGGATACAAAGTCGGGATTTCTCCGAATGGCAAATACTAAAAGTGACGGTAGCTATTTCTTAGAATTCACCAATAGCAAAGGGGAAAAAGTCTTTACTGGTGGTGGATATTATACGAATGGTGGATCTCTTGATAGTTGGATTCGTTTTGAAATTAGAGAAGACACGACTTTAGTTGATCTTGGTCAATATCCTTAAAATATGACGGTATATATGAACAATTTTCGTTGAAAACTGTTGACTGGTGAAAGGAAAAATTCAAAGTGAAAATCGTAATTTTGCATTTTCCATTTTTGCAAAAGAAACAAGCTGATATGATTCACTTCTTTGGAAATACGGCAACAAAGATTTTTGCCGTCCAAACCACTCAGGAAATTACTCCGGAAAATGAACAAAAATTAACCTGGCTATTCGGAAACGAACCTAAAATAAATGCGGCGTCACTGGACGCCTTTTTTGTTGGTCCCCGTGCCGCTATGATTACTCCGTGGAGTACAAATGCTGTGGAAATAACCCAAAATATGGGGATAGAGGACATTTTGAGAATAGAGGAGTTCAACGCCGTAACCGAAGAATTCAAAGATTTTGACCCTATGCTATCCCAAAAATATAATGGGATGGGCCAATCGATTTTTGACATCCATATTTTACCAGAACCCATACTTGAAATCGGGGATATTGCGGGATATAACCAAAAGGAAGGTTTAGCGCTTAGTGATGAGGAAGTAGCATATCTGGAGGAGTTATCAAATAAAATGGGAAGAAAACTAACAGATTCCGAAGTATTCGGTTTCAGTCAAGTTAATTCTGAGCATTGCAGGCATAAGATTTTCAATGGAACTTTCATAATTGATGGTCAAGAAATGCCAACAAGCCTGTTTAAACTCATCAAAAAAACATCAGAAAAGAACCCCAATAATATTGTATCGGCCTACAAAGACAATGTGGCATTTATAAAAGGGCCAAAGGCCGTCCAATTTGCTCCAAAAACAGCAGATAAACCTGATTTTTACGAAGAACAAGATTTTAATTCCGTGATTAGCTTAAAAGCGGAAACACACAATTTCCCAACCACGGTAGAGCCTTTCAATGGGGCGGCAACCGGTTCTGGAGGGGAAATCAGGGATCGTCTGGCAGGAGGTAAAGGTTCTTTACCATTGGCTGGAACCGCCGTTTACATGACTGCGCTTTCACGATTGGAAAAGGATAGGCCTTGGGAAAAGGGAATGGTAGAAAGGAAATGGCTTTATCAGACCCCAATGGATATTTTAATAAAGGCATCCAACGGTGCTTCTGACTTTGGAAACAAATTTGGACAGCCATTGATTGCGGGTTCTGTTTTGACCTTTGAGCATGACGAGAAAGCTTCGGTTAAGGGTGCAGAAGCAAGAAGACTTGGTTATGATAAGGTGATTATGCAAGCTGGAGGAATTGGATATGGAAAAACGGATCAGGCCCTAAAAGCAACACCGAAAGAAGGAGATAAAATTGTTATCCTTGGAGGTGACAATTACAGGATTGGAATGGGGGGAGCAGCGGTATCCAGTGCCGATACGGGTGAATTTAGTTCAGCAATTGAATTGAATGCCGTTCAACGTTCCAATCCGGAGATGCAAAAGCGTGCGGCGAACGCCATCCGCGGAATGGTTGAAAGTGAATTCAACAGTATAGTTTCCATTCATGATCATGGCGCAGGTGGACACCTTAATTGTCTATCTGAGCTAGTAGAGGATACAGGAGGTAAAATTGATTTGGATAAATTGCCTATCGGAGACCCTACGTTATCCGCAAAGGAAATCATAGGAAACGAATCCCAGGAACGTATGGGCTTGGTGATCGGTAAAGAAGATGCTGCCCTACTAAAAAGAATTGCCGACCGGGAACGATCGCCAATGTATGAAGTAGGAGATGTTACCGGGGATGACCGATTTACCTTTGAATCACAAACAACGGGTGCAAAACCCATGGATGTTAACTTGAGTGATATTTTCGGAAGTTCTCCCAAAACAATATTAACCGATAATTCAGTTGCCAGAAATTATACCGATCCTGAATATTCCTTAGAGTTTTTCCAAGACTACCTGGACCAGGTACTGCAATTGGAAGCCGTTGCCTGTAAAGACTGGTTGACGAACAAAGTGGACCGTTGTGTTGGTGGAAGGGTAGCAAAACAGCAATGTGCCGGACCATTGCAGCTACCTTTGAACAACTTAGGTGTGATGGCTTTGGATTTTAAAGGGAAGGAAGGAATTGCCACAAGTATAGGCCACTCCCCTATTTCAGGACTAATAGACCCTTCAGCTGGAAGTAAAAATAGTATTGCGGAATCCCTGACTAATATCATTTGGGCACCCCTAAAGGATGGATTAAAATCGGTTTCCCTATCGGCCAACTGGATGTGGCCCTGCAAAAATGAAGGTGAGGATGCACGCTTATACAAAGCGGTTCAAGCTGTTTCAGATTTTTCGATCGCATTGGGAATTAATGTACCTACTGGAAAGGATTCACTTTCCATGAAACAAAAATATAAAGATGGGGATGTTATTGCCCCAGGAACAGTGGTCATTTCTGCTGCCGCAAGTTGTAACGATATCACCAAAGTGGTTGAACCTGTACTTCAACAAAACGGAGGATCCATATACTACATCAATCTCTCTAGGGATGATTATAAATTAGGAGGTTCTTCCTTTGCCCAGGCAAGAAATGCAATAGGTTCGGAAGCCCCGACGATAAAAAATGATGAGTATTTCAAATCGGTTTTTGATTTAATTCAAACTTTGATCCAGAATGACCAAATACTTGCAGGCCATGATGTTGCGTCTGGCGGATTCATTACAACTTTGCTGGAAATGTGCTTTGCCGATACTAATTTGGGAGCAAATTTGGACTTGTCCAGTTTGGAAGAGCCCGATACCATAAAACTGCTGTTCTCTGAAAATGCGGGTATTGTCTTTCAACTTAGGGATAATTTGGTTGAAAAGCTTTTGGTGGATGCAAAAATTGATGTCAAAAAAATAGGAACTGTATCCAATGAACCCAAACTTACCATAAAAAATGGGGGTATGGAAATGGGATTGAACATCGAATCGCTTCGGGATACGTGGTTCAAAACTTCCTATTTATTGGATAAGAGGCAAACTGCCAACGGGTTAGCGAAGCATCGTATTGAAAACTACAAAAAACAACCGCTACAATATAAATTCCCACATTTCAACAAAATAGAAATACCCAGTCGCTTATTGCAAGAAGGAACCTCAAGACCCAAAGCTGCAATACTTAGGGAAAAAGGAAGTAATTCTGAACGTGAAATGGCAAATGCCATGTATTTGGCAGGTTTCGATGTTAAAGATGTCCATATGACGGATTTGATAACGGGCCGAGAAACTCTGGAAGATATACAATTTTTGGGTGCTGTTGGAGGATTCTCTAACTCGGATGTCCTGGGAAGTGCAAAGGGCTGGGCAGGAGCTATCAAGTACAACGAAAAAGCCAATAAGGTAATCAAGGACTTTTTTGCCAGACCGGATACCTTGTCCGTTGGTATTTGTAATGGTTGTCAGTTATTTATGGAATTGGATTTAATCAATCCAGATCATAAATCACACGGAAAAATGACCTATAACGATTCTCATAAACATGAAAGTAACTTTACCTCGGTCAATATCCAAGAAAACAACTCGGTCATGCTCTCCACCTTGGCAGGAACAACCTTAGGTGTATGGATTTCACATGGAGAAGGGAAGTTTAATTTACCGCTATCGGAAGATAATTATCATATTGTGGCCAAATATGGATATGAAGGCTATCCGGCAAATCCTAACGGTAGTGCATTCAATACAGCTATGCTTTGCGATACCTCGGGCAGACATCTAGTAACTATGCCCCACATTGAACGTTCTACGTTTCCTTGGAACTGGGCCTATTATCCAAAAGATAGAAAAGACGAAGTAACACCATGGTTGGAAGCTTTTGTTAATGCTCGAAAATGGTTGGAGCGGGAAAAATAAAGCTTTGCCAGTAACTAGTATAAAAATAGGGCTTGTGAATAACAGGCTCTTTCTTTTTTACCACATTCACAATTATTAACAAGTATTTTTGTCATCGCTTATTTAGAATACCAAGTTCTTTCATTATTTTGCAATAAAGTTAGAGAAACCAAGTATGCAAAAAGTTACCCGCCTTTTCGATTTTCCATATTATCAACTGGAAAACTATCCTTTAGAGAAAGCCTTGATTACGAAGTATGATGACAAATGGATTGCTACATCTACCCAAGAATACATCGAAAAAGCAAACGCCATTAGTCGTGGCTTGCTTAGACTTGGCGTTAAAGCAAACGACAAAATTGCCATTATTTCATTGACCAATCGAACGGAGTGGAATATTATGGATATAGGGGTACTACAATTGGGAGCGCAAACAGTCCCGATTTACCCTACGATTGCAGAAGAGGATTACGAGTATGTTTTGAATCACTCTGAAGCCAAGTATTGTTTTGTATCCTGTGATGAAGTACTTACCAAGGTAAATAGCATCAAAGACAAATTAAAGCACCTTAAAGGTGTTTACAGTTTTGATGCTCTCGATAGTTGCGAAAATTGGCAAACGATTCTGGATATGGGGGAAGACCAATCTAATCAAAAAGAAGTGGACACCTTAAAAGAAAAGGTAGGCGCTAACGATTTGGCTACCTTAATATATACTTCGGGAACAACAGGGAGACCTAAGGGGGTAATGCTATCCCATGATAATATTGTTTCCAACGTTATTGCCAGTGAAAAACGGGTTCCCTTTGAAGCCGGCGCCAGTGCTTTAAGCTTCTTACCAGTATGCCATATTTTTGAGAGGATGATTCTTTATCTCTACCAATATTGTAGCATTGAAATTCATTTTGCCGAGGGACTTGATAAAATAAGTGATAATCTTAAAGAAGTGAAGCCCAATGTAATGACGGTGGTTCCAAGGTTATTGGAAAAAGTATACGATGCTATAATAGCCAAAGGAAGTGCTCTGAGCGGGATAAAAAACAAGTTGTTCTTTTGGGCCGTTTCAATAGGTTTAAAGTTTGAACCCTACGGTGCAAATGGATGGTGGTACGAGCAGCAATTGAAATTGGCCAGAAAATTGATTTTCAGTAAATGGAAAGAGGGTCTCGGTGGTAATCTGACGACCATGGTATCTGGTAGCGCAGCATTGCAGCCTAGATTGAGTAGGGTATTTGGAGCAGCAGGTATTCCGGTCATGGAAGGGTACGGACTTACAGAAACCTCACCTGTAATCTCCGTAAATCAAGAAAAAGGAGGTGGGTGGAAAGTGGGTACCGTTGGAAGGGTAATCGATAAAGTGGAAGTGAAAATTGCAGACGACGGAGAAATACTTTGCAAAGGACCCAATGTAATGCTAGGCTATTATAAGGACGAGGAAAAAACAAATGAAGTCTTGAAGAATGGATACTTTCATACGGGAGACATTGGAGAAATAGATGCAGATGGTTTCCTCAAAATCACGGACCGTAAAAAAGAAATGTTCAAAACATCGGGTGGAAAATATGTAGCGCCACAATTATTGGAGAACCGTTTTAAACAATCCCGATTTATAGAGCAATTGATGGTTGTCGGCGAAGGTGAAAAAATGCCAGCCGCCCTAATTCAACCCGATTTTGCGTATTTACACGATTGGGCAACTAAAAATGGAATTACTATTCCCGAAAATTCCGATATTATTGTCAATCCCGTAGTCTTGGAACAATATCAGACCGAGGTTGATTTAGCCAACGAACAGTTTGCAAAATGGGAAAAGGTAAAACAATTTAGACTTACGCCAGAAGTATGGAGCGTTGAAGGAGGACATCTCACCCCTACAATGAAACTTAGAAGGAAAATTATAAAGGAAAAGTATATTGATTTGTACAATGACATCTATGGCCATTAGCCTACAGTCTATAGATGTTTTTAGATATTAAGTAAACCCCTTTTATGGGGATAGATAAATACAAAACGGAAAATCTAAAGAAATACAATAAAGTACTTTTGATTTCAAGTATTCTTTGCTTGACAATTATTGGAATTCTCTTGGGAACGGAAATACAGGCTATTAATCAGGATTAAGGCAATAGGATAATTTATATGGTGTCTATTATCTGCCCCATAGAAATTCTTACCAACATTTTCTCTTCTAGGATTCGTATTGAGTCGAAAGAAAGCGTTAAGAATCTTGACTAAATACCGAACTTAAAATTAAATTACAAATTTACAAATTTATTATGCATGCATAATAAATTTTCTTATATTTGGTAGCCAACGAATAAACTTTATGAAGGAGGTTACCATTGACTATGCCCTTCGTGCGACATGGCAAGCAGTTGCCAGAATGTACAATGAAGAAGCAAAAAACTTTGAAACAACAATGGCAATAGGTTTTACACTATTAAGCATAGACCCTAAAACAGGGACTCCATCTACTTCGTTAGGTCCAAAAATGGGTATGGAAGCAACAAGCCTTTCCCGTATATTGAAAAGTATGCAGGAAAAAGGGTTGATAGAGCGAAAACCTAATCCAGCAGATGGGCGTGGTGTTTTAATCCATCTTACTGATTTTGGACTTGAAAAAAGGAAGGACTCAAAGGATGTGGTTCTAAGGTTTAATGAAGTAGTAAAAAATCATGTCTCAGAAGAAAAGTTAAATCATTTTTTTGAGGTCACCGATATCATAAATAAGCTCATAGCAGATAAAAAGATTTATTCAAAAGACGCATAAAATAAATTATACAGCTTAAGATTCATGAACATGCATATTAAGAAAGTTGCAGTAATTGGTTCCGGTATAATGGGGAGTGGTATCGCATGCCACTTTGCCAATATTGGAGTTGAAGTTTTACTCTTGGATATTGTACCAAGGGAACTTACCGAAAAGGAGAAAGCAAAAGGACTTACCTTGGAAGATAAGGAGGTAAGGAATAGATTGGTGAACGATTCTTTGGCTACGGCCTTAAAATCTAAACCCTCCCCTATTTATCATCAAAAATTTGCCGACAGAATCTCTACAGGAAATTTGGAGGATGATATTTCTAAGGTTGCCAATGTAGATTGGATAATCGAAGTTGTTGTAGAACGATTGGATATCAAAAAACAAGTCTTCGAAAATCTGGAAAAGTATAGAACCCCCGGAACCCTTATAACTTCAAATACCTCTGGTATTCCAATTAAATTTATGAGTGAGGGAAGAAGTGAGGATTTTCAAAAACACTTCTGTGGTACACATTTCTTTAATCCTGCACGCTATTTAAAATTATTTGAAATAATTCCAGGTCCTAAAACCCTTCCAGAAGTCTTGGACTTTCTAAACGGATATGGAGAGAAGTTCTTAGGAAAAACCTCCGTAGTAGCTAAGGACACTCCTGCATTTATTGGAAACCGAGTGGGTATCTTCAGTATTCAAAGTTTATTCCATACGGTCAAGGAAATGAACATGACCGTGGAAGAAGTCGATAAATTGACCGGTCCTGTGATTGGAAGACCAAAATCCGCCACTTTTAGAACGGTGGATGTGGTAGGCCTGGATACTTTGGTCCACGTTGCCAATGGAATTTCGGAAAACTGTAAGAACGATGAACGTCACGAGCTTTTTGCACTTCCCGACTTCATCCAAACCATGATGGAAAACAAATGGTTGGGTAGTAAGTCCGGGCAGGGGTTTTATAAAAAGGTAAAGGATGATCAGGGTAAAAGTGAAATTTTGACCTTGGATTTGGACACGATGGATTATCGTGCCAAGAAGAGTGCAAAATTCGCCACTTTAGAATTGACCAAAACTATTGACAAGGTCGTAGATAGATTCTCTGTTTTGGTTGACGGAAAAGATAAGGCCGGGGAATTTTATCGCAAAAGTTTCGGTCAATTATTTGCCTATGTTTCCCACCGCATTCCAGAAATATCCGATGAATTATATAAAATCGATGATGCCATGAAGGCTGGCTTTGGCTGGGAACATGGCCCATTTCAAATTTGGGATGCCGTAGGTCTGGAAAAAGGATTAGAATTTATCGCTTCTGAGAATCAGACTGCCGCTGCTTGGGTTGACGAAATGAAAGCTGCGGGCATACATTCTTTTTATAGTGTAAAAGAGGGAAATACCTACTACTATGATATTCCTAAAAAGGAAATGAAGAAAGTTCCCGGACAGGACGCTTTCATTATACTGGATAACATTAGAAAATCTAAAGAAGTATTTAAAAACAGTGGAGTTGTAATTGAAGATTTAGGGGACGGCATACTTAACTGTGAGTTTCAATCCAAGATGAATACCATCGGTGGAGATGTACTTACGGGAATCAATAAAGCCATTGACTTGGCCGAGAAAAATTTTCAAGGATTGGTCGTTGGAAATCAGGCGTCCAATTTTTCTGTCGGTGCCAACATCGGAATGATATTTATGATGGCAGTAGAACAGGAATATGATGAACTGAACATGGCCATCAAAATGTTTCAGGATACTATGATGCGTATGCGCTATTCAGCTATACCCACGGTCTCAGCTCCACATGGGATGACCCTGGGTGGCGGATGTGAGCTTTCCCTGCATGCGGATAAAGTTGTAGCAGCGGCGGAAACCTATATTGGTTTAGTAGAATTTGGTGTAGGTGTTATTCCAGGGGGTGGAGGTTCGAAGGAATTTGCATTGAGGGCATCGGATTCCTTTAAAAAAGGAGACGTTGAATTGAATGTGCTTCAAGAATATTTTTTAACCATCGGAATGGCAAAAGTTTCGACTTCAGCCTACGAAGCATACGATTTAGGAATACTACAACATGGTAAGGATATTGTAGTAGTCAATAAAGACCGACAAATTGCCACCGCTAAATCTTATGCACAGCTCATGGCAGAATCCGGTTACACGCAACCTCCAAAACGTAAGGATGTCAAGGTACTTGGGAAACAAGCCTTGGGTATGTTCTTGGTAGGAACAGATTCTATGGAAGCCAGTCACTACATTAGTGAACATGATAAAAAGATTGCCAATAAGCTCGCCTATGTAATGGCCGGGGGCGATTTGTCGGAGCCTACTATGGTTTCAGAGCAGTATTTGTTGGATTTAGAGCGTGAGGCTTTTCTTTCACTATGTACAGAAAGAAAAACCTTAGAACGCATTCAGCACATGTTAAAAACAGGTAAACCACTTAGAAATTAAAACAATGAAAACAGCATATATAGTAAAAGGGTATCGAACCGCGGTAGGAAAAGCACCTAAAGGTGTGTTCCGGTTCAAAAGAACGGATGAATTAGCGGCTGAAACCATTGAGTACATGATGAAGGAGTTGCCAAATTTGGACAAAAAGAGAATTGACGACGTCATCGTGGGTAATGCCATGCCCGAAGGGGCACAAGGCCTAAATATGGGTCGCTTAATTTCCTTAATGGGTCTGGATATAGTTGATGTTCCAGGAGTCACGGTTAATAGATTTTGTTCCTCCGGTATCGAAACCATAGGGATTGCAACCGCAAAAATTCAGGCCGGGATGGCAGATTGCATTATTGCCGGTGGAGCGGAAAGTATGAGTGCGGTACCCATGACCGGGTATAAAACCGAATTGAATTATGATTTGGTGAAAGAAGGTCACGAGGACTATTATTGGGGTATGGGAAATACTGCGGAAGCAGTAGCCCAAGAATTTAAAGTATCTAGAGAGGACCAAGACGAGTTTGCCTTTAACTCTCACGTAAAAGCATTAAGGGCACAAGCCGAAGACCGTTTTCAAGACCAAATAGTTCCTATTGAAGTGGAGCAAACCTATGTTGATGAAAATGGAAAGAAAGCAACAAAAAAATATACGGTTACCAAAGATGAGGGTCCCAGAAAAGGAACATCAGTAGAAATCCTAAATAAACTTAGACCTGTGTTTGCAGCGGATGGAAGCGTCACCGCCGGTAACTCCTCACAAATGAGTGACGGTGCTGCTTTTGTCATGGTGATGAGCGAGGAAATGGTCAAGGAACTGAATTTAGAGCCTATCGCAAGATTAGTGAATTATGCTGCGGCAGGAGTACCTCCAAGAATTATGGGTATAGGTCCGGTAGCGGCCGTTCCAAAGGCTTTGAAACAAGCTGGTTTAAAACAGGAAAATGTTGAATTAATAGAATTGAACGAGGCTTTTGCTTCGCAATCCATTGCGGTCATACGAGAGTTAAAGTTAAATCAGGATATCGTCAATGTTAATGGTGGGGCCATTGCTCTCGGACACCCTCTTGGGTGTACTGGTGCAAAATTATCGGTACAGCTTTTTGACGAAATGCGTAAAAGAGACATGAAAGGTAAATATGGAATGGTTACCATGTGTGTGGGTACGGGTCAAGGTGCAGCAGGAATCTATGAATTTTTGAATTAAAAATATGAGATTTTAGTATTGGGTAAAGGGATATTAATCTAAGCACTCAATACTCATTACTAAATACTAATGACAATTAAAATGAGTACAGAAACTAAACAAGATATTCTTAGGGGAGGTCAATTCCTCGTAAAAGAAACCAATTGTGAAGATGTCTTTACGCTTGAAGACTTGAACGAAGAGCAAAAAATGATGCGGGAAAGCACCAAGGAGTTTGTCGATCGTAAACTTTGGGCGCATTGGGAGCGTTTTGAAAAGAAGGATTATGCGTATACGGAAGAATGTATGCGAGAAGCAGGTGAACTGGGACTCTTAAGCATTGCCGTTCCCGAAAAATATGAAGGTATGGGCATGGGTTTTGTCTCTACAATGCTGGTCTGTGATTACATATCCGGTGCTACAGGATCCTTCAGTACGGCCTTCGGGGCTCATACAGGTATTGGAACCTTGCCCATTACCTTGTACGGTACGGAAGAACAAAAGGAAAAATATGTACCTAAACTAGCAACAGGAGAATGGTTCGGGGCCTATTGTCTTACGGAGCCGGGTGCCGGATCAGACGCCAATTCTGGAAAGACAAAAGCTGTATTATCCGAAGATGGAAAATATTACAGTATCACCGGACAGAAAATGTGGATATCCAATGCGGGTTTCTGTAATCTATTTATTGTTTTTGCCAGAATTGAGGACGATAAAAATATTACTGGATTCATTGTTGAGAATGATTCAAAAAATGGAATAACCTTAGGTGACGAAGAAAAAAAACTCGGTATTCACTCCTCCTCTACCCGTCAGGTTTTCTTCAATGAAACCAAAGTACCCGTAGAAAATATGCTTTCTACCCGTGGTAATGGATTCAAAATTGCCATGAACGCATTAAACGTCGGGCGTATAAAGTTGGCCGCAGCCTGTTTGGAAGCCCAAAGACGGGTAATAAATGAGGCGACAAAATATGCGAATGAACGCATACAGTTTAAAACACCTATTATTAGCTTTGGTGCTATTAAGGCAAAGATTGCCGATATGGCTACCAATGCTTACGTAGACGAATCGGCCTGTTACAGAGCCGCTAAAAATATTGAAGATCGCATTGCAATACGGGAAGCCGATGGAAATTCGCACCAAGAAGCTGAGCTAAAAGGAGTTGAAGAATATGCCATTGAATGTTCCATCCTTAAAGTAGCGGTTTCAGAACATGTTCAACACACCACAGATGAAGGCATACAAATATTCGGGGGTATGGGCTTTAGCGCGGATACACCCATGGAATCTGCTTGGAGGGATGCCAGAATTGCCCGTATTTATGAAGGTACCAATGAAATAAATAGAATGTTGTCCGTTGGCATGTTGATAAAAAAAGCCATGAAAGGTCATGTTGACCTATTAGGTCCGGCTACAGCCGTGGGTGAAGAGTTAATGGGAATCCCTTCTTTTGAGACACCTGATTTCTCTGAATTATTTGCGGAGGAAAAAGACCTTTTAAAGCGATTGAAGAAAGTATTCCTAATGGTTGCAGGTAGTGCCGTTCAGAAATTTGGACCGCAACTGGAGGAGCACCAGCAATTGCTTTTGGCCGCTTCAGATATATTGATTCAGGTTTACTTAGCCGAATCCGCAATACTTAGAACTGAGAAAAATGCAAAACGATTTGGAGAGGACTCCCAATCCACCCAAATTGCCATGTCCAGACTTTATCTATATCGAGCAACAGAAATTATCATCCAAAAAGGTAAAGAGGCTATTGTTTCCTTTGCCGAAGGTGATGAGCAACGTATGATGCTCATGGGACTAAAACGTTTTACAAAATATACCAATAACCCAAATGTTATTGCTTTGCGCACACAAATTGCGGATAAGGTAGCATCAGATCAGGGTTACACCTTTGACTAATTCAGATTGCCCTTTTGTTTTGTTAGACAGAAGAAAAACCGCTCCAATTGGAGCGGTTTTTATTTGTACAATATGCTTGCAGCGTCTAATTTTAGACCATGAAAAATAAACTTTTAGAGACCGTATATTCCCCTCAAAATTTTCAAAAAGAAGGGCATCAACTCATTGATATCTTAACCAATCATTTAGATGATAAACTCTACGAAAAATCGGGAAAGGCCATTCATTGGAACGATCCGGAAGATGAATTGGAATTCTGGAAAGAGTTTCTGAAAAATGGGGATGACAACGAATTATTCAAAACCATTACCGACAGAACCACGTATGTACATCATCCCAATTGTATCGGACACCAAGTAACACCCACGGCTCCCATTACAGCATTAAGTGGAATGATAAGTTCCTTACTCAACAACGGTATGGCCGTATATGAAATGGGTATGTCCCCCAACGCCATTGAAAGGGTAGTTACCGATTTATTATGCAAAAAAATAGGCTGGGACGAAGAAGCCCGAGGCTTTTTAACTTCTGGAGGTACATTGGCCAACCTTACCGCACTTTTAACGGCCAGAAGGACTATCCTTAAAGAAGATATCTGGAATAATGGTATAGAAAATCCTATTGGCATAATGGTTAGTGAAGAAGCACACTATTGTGTGGACAGGGCTGCTAGGATAATGGGTCTAGGTGAAAAGGGAATTATAAAAATTCCATGTACGGAATCCTTTCAGATGGACATCGATATTCTTGAAAAAAAACATGCTGAAGCCATTTCAAAGGGTATTACCATCTTCGCCATCATTGGAAGTGCTCCATCAACAGCTACAGGTGCCTTCGATGATTTGGAATCCATAGGAGAATTTGCACGAAAACATGGACTGTGGTTTCACGTTGATGGTGCACATGGAGGAGCTGGAATTTTTTCGGAAAAATATAAGACTACGCTTAAGGGCATCGAACAAGCAGACTCCGTAGTTATCGATGGTCATAAAATGATGATGCTCCCGACAATTACCACCGCCCTACTCCTAAAAAATGGGATATACGCCAATGCAACTTTTAGTCAGAAAGCAGATTACCTATTAACAGAATCTGACCATGAAGACTGGTATAACTCTGGGAAAAGAACTTTTGAATGTACCAAGACCATGATGTGCATTTATTGGTATACAATGTTAAAACGCTATGGAGAGGAAGTATTCGACGCCTATGTTACCCAATTATATGATATGGGAAATACTTTTGGGGAAATAATACAAAACCACACTTCATTTAAATTAGCGGTTAAACCCATGGCTAATATCGTTTGCTTTAGATATTATGATTCTAAATTAACGCAAATCCAACTTAATAATTTAAATGCAAAAATTCGCCAACTACTTTTGGAAGATGGCGAATTTTATATTGTACAGACCAAGCTTAGAGGTTGGCACTACCTGCGAGTAACTGTAATGAATCCTTTTACGACCAAGGAACACTTCGATAAGTTACTCCAAAAGATTATCACAATAGGGCAAAAATTGAATGCTCAAGAGCCTATAATTTACTAATCGAGGCCAATACCTGTTCCTCACTTTCCTGTCTAGAAAAATTGATAGCACATTCAATCAATGCCAAATGTGAATAGGCCTGTGGGAAGTTCCCTAAAAGCCTTTTAGTCTTAAAATCAACATCTTCACTAAAAAGCCCTAAATGATTACTATAGGAAAGAAGCTTATCAAAATGCTTCATAGCCTTTTCTTGCTCACCTATTTTGAATAAACTATTTATGAACCAAAAAGTACAAATAGTAAACGAAGAGGAAGGCAAACCAAAATCATCCTCATTTTTATAGCGATACAATAGACCATCATTGCTCAATTCCCTTTCAATGGCATGTACGGTGCTCACGAATTTTGGGTCTTTGGCATGAATAAAACCATAAGATTCCATTAAAAGAACAGAGGCATCCATATCCGGTGAGCCATAGGATTGTGTAAATGCATTTACGTCCGGATTCCAAGCATTGGCATGAATATCATTTTTAATTTCCTGCTCCAGCTTGGTCCATTTTTCCAATTTATGGGTTTTTCTAAAAAGTCTTGCTACTTTAATAGCTCTATCAATGGCCACCCAACATAATACCTTGGAGAAGGTAAAATGACGATCTTCAGTTCTAAATTCCCATATACCTTTGTCCGCCTCTTTCCAGTGGTGCGAGACAATCCAAACAATACCCTTAGTAATTCCCCAAAGGTCCTCTCCATTTTCGGTATCATTACTGTATTTAGATAGTTGCTCATAAATAACATCCATTAAAATGCCATAGATATCATTCTGACGTTGTTTATAGGCTGCATTACCAATACGGACAGGTTTAGAGTCTTTATAACCACTTAAATGATCCAAAGTGCGTTCAGTCAATTTTTTCTCTTTATTGATGCCGTACATAATTTGAAGTTTCTCATCTTTATCGGGAATTAGGTCCACAATAAATTGAAGATATCTTTTGGCAACGTTTCTATGACCCAACTCTCCAATTACCTTAATAGCCATTGAGGCATCCCGAATCCAACAAAAACGATAATCCCAGTTTCGTACCTCCCCAATTGTTTCTGGTAAAGACGTAGTGGCTGCTGCCAATACGGCCCCAGATTTGTCATAGGTAAGTAATTTCAAAGTAATTGCACTTCTACTGATTTCGGTGTTGTATTTTTTGTAGTTCGGTGTCTTGCTACTCCAGTTTAACCAATATACCTTAGTTCTTTCCAACTCGGTATACATCTTTCTTACCGTAGGGTGAAATAGTTTTTCATTATATCCTAGGAGAAAAAATCCGTCATCCTTAATTTCAATCTCCCTTCCCTCTACTACTGCATTTTTGTTAAATGAAGTATATAAAAAACACGTGTCAAACTTTTCACCATGGGTAAGGCTAACAATAAAATTCTTCTTTACATACGTTTTCGTTTCGCCATGCGCGTATTCCAAACGGGGATCATACTTAACCTTAAACTTAGGTTTACCACTTAGAAGTTTAAAATAGCGAATCAATTCCGGAGGAGAATTATACCCCCCTCCTGCTTTTCTATACCTAGGCATGAAATCCCTGATTTCAAACACATCATCTCCTGAAGAAAATTTTGTGATAAGAACAGCAGTATGTTTCTTATATCTTTGTTCTATAGTATAGGAATCATCCACTAAAACCTCAAAACTTCCACCAATATTTTCATCCAGTAACTTGGCGAACAAGGAGGAAGAATCAAATTCAGGCAAGCAACACCAGTCTATTGAGCCCTCTTTTGAAACTAATGCCGCACTTCTACAATTTCCTATTATTCCGTAATCTAAATTATTCATTCACTAAAAATCTTGATTCATTTGGGCATACAATTGTTATTACCCTTCTTTTTCCCGAAATTGAGAGAAATTAAATTCATTTCAAAGCAAAACTTGCTATTTATGGCTAAAACTATCATAATCTCAAATAGACTCCCAGTACAATTACAAATTAGCAATGGAAGCATTACCGCAATACCAAGTGTTGGTGGACTTGCTACCGGTATGAAATCCGTTCATTCCGGTGGTGATAGTCTTTGGATTGGCTGGAGCGGACTAACGGATGAGGAAATCCCTGAAGAGTTGATTTCCAAAATAGATAGCGCTCTGGCGGAACATGGTTCCTCCAAGGTTAATCTTTCGCAAAAAGAGGTTGACGGATTTTATTATGGATTTAGCAATAGAACCGTTTGGCCCTTATTCCATTATTTTATGGAATATTCCGAATTTGAATGGGAGAGTTGGGAAATCTATAAAAGTGTAAATCAGAAATTTGCCGACGCCATTTTGGAAAAGGCAGAAGATGATGATGTTATATGGGTACATGATTATCAATTGATGTTGGTGCCGCAGATGGTTCGTGAAAAACGCCCGAACGTATCCATTGGTTTCTTTCTACACATCCCCTTCCCTTCTTTCGAAATATTCAGAACATTACCTTGGAGAAAGGAAGTTTTATCGGGGCTTCTAGGTTCCGATTTAATTGGTTTCCATACCTATGACTATGAAAGGCATTTTTTAAGCTCCGTACGCAGGTTACTTGGTCTTGAAGTAAGTTTCAATGACATCTATTTGGATGATAGGGTCATAAAAGTTGATTCTTTTCCAATGGGAATCGACTATAAAAAATTCAACGATGCGGCAAAAGAACATGCACAGCGCGATGAGTCCCAAAAATCCGAGCTTCAAAAAAGGTTGGATACCCATAAAGAATCTACTCCCGATGCCAAATTCTTCCTCTCCATTGACCGATTGGATTATACCAAGGGAATAGCAAAACGCTTAAACGCCTTTGAGTATTTCTTAACGAAATATCCGCAATACAAGGAAAAAGTCCGTTTGATAATTCTTGCCGTACCCTCTAGATCCAACGTACCGCAATATCAATTACTCAAAAAAGAAATAGACGAGCTTGTTGGGCGAATCAATGGGGAGCTATCCACTGTTAGTTGGACTCCTATTTGGTATTTCTACCGATCTATGCCATTTGACAACCTAATAGACCTTTATACAACTTGCGATATTGCATGGCTAACGCCCATTAGAGATGGTATGAACTTGGTTGCCAAGGAATATGTCGCAACAAGGACCGATAAAACGGGAGTCTTGATATTAAGTGAAATGGCTGGTTCTGCCAACGAAATGAATGAATCTATGCTCATCAACCCCAATAATTTTGAGCAAATTGCAGACACTTTGGATAAGGCCATTAATATGCCGAAAAAAGAACAGCAGCAACGAAATGCTATATTGCAAAAACGATTGGAACGATATAACGTGGAAAAATGGGCCAATGATTTCATGACGTCATTATTAAATCAAAAAGAAAAAGATCTTACTTATATATCCAGAAGGCTCTCTGTTGATTTAATGAACACGGTCATGAAAAAGTACAGAAAAGCGAAAAGAAGATTAGTTTTTCTCGATTACGATGGTACTTTATCCGGTTTTCATAACGATCCACAAAAAGCAAGTCCCGATGAAGAACTATATAAGTTATTAGACGAAATATCCTCTCAAGAAAACACAGATATGTATCTAATTAGTGGTAGGGATAAGGAAACTTTCACAAAATGGTTCTTACCAAAAAAATACAATATGATCGTGGAGCACGGCGTATGGATATCACAAGGGGGCGAAGAGTTTCGAATGCTGGAAAATGTGAAAAAGGATTGGATGGAAAAAATACATCCCGTCTTGGATTCCTTTGTCGATAGAACTCCTGGCAGTTTCATTGAAGAAAAGAACTATTCCTTGGCTTGGCACTATAGAAATACAGATCCAGACTTTGGTCAAAAGAGAGCTGTGGAATTAAATACGGTACTTACCAGTTTAATTGCCAATGATGACCTTAGTGTTCTAAATGGTAATAAGGTTATGGAAATTAAAAGCAGTAATGTTAATAAAGGAAGAGCTTCCATGCGTGTATATTCGGAACAGGACTATGATTTCGTCTTTGCCATTGGCGATGATTGGACCGATGAATTTATGTTCCAGGAATTACCGGAAGATTCCATTACCGTTAAAGTGGGAAGACAAAAGACTCAAGCGAAATATTTTGTAGATAACACAAAAAACGTAAGGGATATTTTGGGTAGGTTTGCCGATATGCACTGATTACTAGTTCCGAATTCAACCAATGAGAAACTATCTTTTTCTAAGTATTGCGGGTTTGCTATGCATTTTTAATAGCGTTGCCCAACAGAATACAGAGGTTTATGTAGCTGATTTAAACTTTGCGAACGATACTTTGGAGCTTGGTAAGCTTTTGAACATATCCAATAATGATGGTTATGACAACCAACCTTCTTTTTTTGATGATGAAAACATTCTTTTTTCATCGACTAGAAATGGTCAGACCGATATTGCGCGCTACAACATACAAACCGAATCTTCTTCATGGATTTCGGATACACCAAATGGTAGCGAATATTCCCCGTTAAAAATACCAGGAAAAGCTGCAATTTCAGCGATACGTCTAGACAAAGACGGGCTGCAAAGATTATATCAGTATGATTTTAATACAGGACAATCCGAAGAGCTACTCCAGGGTTTAAAAGTAGGATATCATGTCTGGTACAATGATCATATCCTGGTTTGCACCGTTTTGATTGAAAATCGAATGGATCTTGTAGTAGCAAATTTGAATGATAATTCCAGGTATACCTTTCAGAAAAACGTGGGTAGGTCGCTCCATAAAATTCCCGATTCAGAATTATTAAGTTTTGTTTCTAAAGAAAATGATACGGCTATAGTAAGATCTATGCACCCAATATCTGGGACTACTGAAAATATTGTGACGCTTTTGACAAAATCGGAGGATGTTACTTGGACACAAGGTGGAACTTTACTATCTGCCTATGAAAACTTTTTAATTGGATACCACCCTAAGAAAGACAATAGTTGGAAACCTTTATATAAATTCGACCCAAAACAAATCTCCAGTATTTCTAGATTGGCCATTGGTCCGAATGGGAAACGTATTGCGCTAGTATCTTCAGATTCTCCAGATAAGCTTGTACAAAAACAGGTTGAAGCCTATAATGCCGGAAACTTAGATGCCTTCGTCAATTGCTATAGTGAAAATGTAGTGGTAAGCAATTTTCCTTCTGATACGCTTTATGTAGGACATGAAAAAATGCGAAAAAACTACAGTAATCTTTCTCCAGAAAATAAATTGTACAATGTTGAGGTTGTAAATCGAATAGTTATTGACGACCATGTTATAGACCATGAAAAAGTAACGGGTAGAGGCAAAACAACCATGCAAGTCGCCATTTATGAAGTTGGGAATACAATTTTGAACATGACTTTCATTTTTGAAGAAGCTGATGGTCCAAATCCTGAAACGGTTGTGCAAAAACAATTGGAAGCGTATAACTCAAGGGATATAGATGCCTTTTTAGCTACCTACTCTAAAGATGCAAGGTTGTACGGTTATCCACATACCCTAGAAACAGCGGGTCCTGAAGCCATGAGGACAGGCTATAGTGCATTTTTCAAATCGAGCCCAGATTTACATTGTGAGATAAAGAATAGAATTGTCATTGGCAACAAAGTGATTGATGAAGAGGAAATAACATCAAATGGGAACACGTTTAATGCGGTCGCTATTTACGAAATTGAAAACGAAAAAATAATGAAGGTCACTTTTGTCAGGTAAAGCAACCCATTGAAGCAAAAATCCTACATTCTTCTAATCATTATCATTGCACAATTTGCTTGTACCTCCCCATGGTTTGCGGGAAATAGTATAATCGACGAGTTGACCTTAAAATACAATTTTGAACAGGAAATAATAGGTTATGTAATCTCTTCGGTGCAATTTGGGTTTATTTCGGGTACATTGCTTTTTGCCTTATTCATGGTAGCCGACCGTTTCTCTCCATCCAAGGTTTTTATGGTTTGCGCTATTCTAGCGGCATTTTGCAACTTGTTTCTTGTAACCGAGTATCTTTCAAAATGGAGTTTGTTGTTGGCCCGTTTTGGAACAGGTTTCTTTTTGGCGGGAATTTATCCGGTTGGTATGAAAATCGCCGCGGACTATTATGAAAAAGGCTTGGGCAAAGCACTTGGATTCTTAGTTGGTGCCTTGGTTCTGGGTACGGCCTTTCCTTTTTTAATAAAAGGTACTTCTTGGGGTCATTCTCCAAATACCGTAATTTTCACAACATCTTCATTGACCATTATAGGAGGAATTTTGCTGTTCTTATTGGTTCCTAATGGACCTTATCGAAAAAAAAGCATTCTTCTTAAATTAAATGCCGGACCGCAATTATTCAGAACCAAGGATTTTAAAAAAGCTGCGTTCGGGTATTTTGGACATATGTGGGAGTTATATGCCTTTTGGGCTTTTACTCCCTTCGCCATAAAGAGTTATAATGTACTATCTGGAAACAATTTCTCCGTTTCATTATGGACAGGAATTATCATAACGCTCGGTAGTATCTCCTGCGGAATTGGAGGATTGCTTTCCCAATATTTAGGAAGTAAAAAGGTTGCATTTTTTGCACTGACCATATCCGGTTTGTGCTGTTTACTTTCCCCTTTGGCTTTTTTGTTTTCTTCTCCTTTATTTCTTGTAATCTGGTGTTTATGGGGAATGGCAGTGACCATGGACTCACCCCAGTTCTCAAAATTAGTAGCTTCTTCTATATCAAGTGAATTGAAAGGCACAGGACTTACCTTGGTTAACAGTATCGGTTTTGCAATATCAATAGTCAGTATTCAATTATTATCCTTTTTATCTGGCATCATTGACCCAAAATATATTTTCTTGGTGCTATCGCTTGGTCCTATTTTTGGTCTTTGGCATTTAAACGGAAATAAATCCGATTAATTTTTAATACTTTTAAAAGCCATGAAACTACCACATAACATAAGCAGAATAGAAGCTTTTAGCGATGGTGTTTTTGCTTTTGCAGCAACGCTTTTAGTCGTTAGTTTAGGTATGGACAGCTCCGACTCCATTATGGATGTGGACCTTAAATCCTTTGTAGGATTTGCAATTAGTTTTTTTGTGCTCTTTAGTTTTTGGTACCTCCACTATAACTTTTTCAGAAGGACCAAGTATATGGATAATTGGATAATCACTTGCAATGCCATCCTTCTTTTTGTAGTGCTATACTATGTATTTCCATTAAAATCCTTAATCAATTCATGGTTTGAGGATCAGGGTATGACCTATGATAGGCTTGCAGGGCTCTTTGAACTTTATGGAATAGGGTTTGGCCCTTATTTTTTTATGCTTTTCTCTTATGTATTATAGGGCTTATAAAAAATCCAAGCACTTGGAGCTTTCCATGGAACTTTATTTTTATAGCCGTCATTTTGCCCTCTTTGTCGTTGTAGGTGTAATTTCGATTATAGTAGCTTATTTAAAGCTAGGTATTACCTTTGGACTTCCAGGAATTCTATATTGCCTAATTGGCCTTTTTTGTTCTGTACACAGTTATTTATTCTATAAAAAATATAAAACCGATTAAATGAAAAAACTATTATTATTAGGTCTAATGACCGTATCCTTTGCACTTTCAGCTCAAACGAATCAAAAAATCTACGATATTATAGATGCTGTTTCTGCAAAACGGATAGAAAATGATATTACCAAATTGGCCAATTTTGGTACCCGGCATACCTTAAGCGATACTATTTCCCAGACCAGGGGAATTGGGGCTGCAAGACGTTGGATCAAATCGGAATTTGAAAAAACTTCCCAGGCCTGCAATGGGTGCCTAAACGTTTTTTATCAAAAGGACTTGGTCAAAAAAGGAGCCAACCAGCGTATCGTACATGATGTGGAAATTGTTAATGTGTTGGCAGTACAAAAAGGAACAAAATACCCAAACAGATACATTATTATGAGCGGCGATATTGATAGCCGGGTGAGCGACCCTACCAATTTTACGGACGATTCTCCCGGGGCCAATGACAATGCTAGTGGTATGGCCGGAACCTTGGAGGCTGCTCGGGTACTTTCCAAATACACCTTTGAAAACAGTATTATCTATATGGGACTTTCCGGAGAGGAACAGGGCTTGTTCGGTGGTGGTGGCGTTGCGCAATACGCCAAGGACCAAGGTTGGGAAATCATTGGAATCTTCAATAATGACATGATCGGAAATATTAAAGGGGTGGATGGAGTAGTAAGCAATGTGGATTTCCGAATTTTTTCCGAACCCGTTCCTCCCAATGAAACGGAAGAGCAACGCAGGGCCAGAAGGTTTTATGGAGGTGAGGTCGATGGTATTTCAAGACAATTGGCCAGATATGTGCATAAGAATGTAAAGACCTATATGCCCGAAATGAACCCGATGATGATCTATCGTTTGGACCGATTTGGTCGTGGAGGACATCACAGACCCTTTAACGATGCTGGATTTGCGGGTATCCGAATCATGGAGGCGCACGAAAATTACACCCAGCAACATCAAGATATCCGGGTAGAAGACGGCATTGCATATGGTGACGTTTTGGAACACGTTAATTTTGACTACGCGGCAAAACTAACCGCTGTAAATGCGATTAACCTAGCTTCCTTGGCTTGGGCACCACCGGCACCAAAGGAAGTGAAAATCGGTGGTATCGTTCAGCCTTCGGCCAAGTTTCAGTGGAGCAAGGTGGATGGCGCCGTTGGGTATAAAATTTATTGGAGAGATACGACCTCACCCACATGGGACAATAGTAGATTTGTAGGTGATGTAACGGAGTTCACTTTGGAAGGTATTGTTATCGATAATTACTTTTTCGGGGTTTCTTCAGTTGGTGAGGATGGTTTTGAAAGTCCTGTAGTATTCCCAAACGGAATTTTTAGATAGATATTAAAATGAGCCTTAAATAAATCAGATATGGAAGATTTTAGTTTACCCTTATTTCTTTGGCAGACTTTTTTATTGGTCCTGATTGTATTTCTAGCTGTTCTTTTGATTAAATTTTTCAGAAAAAGATTAAAATAATTTTATTGGTTATGAATAAGTTCCTTGTTCTATTTGCCTCCCTTTTATTTTTTCAATTTTCCAATGCTCAAGAATTCACGCAGCAGGATACCCTTAGAGGAAGTATTACTCCAGAACGTGCCTGGTGGGACCTCAATTACTATCATTTGGATATTGAGGTTCAACCAGATGATAAATTCATTTCCGGCACCAATACTATTCGCTACAAGGTTTTAGATGCAAATCAGGTATTGCAAGTGGACCTTCAACCGCCACTGTCTATAGAAAAGGTTACCCAGGACGGTAAGAAACTGGAATTCGAGACCAATGGCAATGCCCATTTTGTAAAACTAGAAAAAACTCAAAAAGAAGGTGATTATAATGAAATCGTCGTGCATTATTCGGGGCATCCCAAAGAAGCGGTACGCGCTCCCTGGGATGGTGGTTTTTCCTGGAAAAAGGACGAAAATGGGAATCACTTTGTGGGCACCTCTTGTCAGGGATTAGGAGCCAGTGTATGGTGGCCCAATAAGGACCACATGTACGATGAAGTGGACAGCATGCTTATGAGTGTAAAGGTACCCAAGGGCCTCACGGGCGTATCCAATGGGAGACTACGCAAAGTGGACAAGGATACAAATACCTATCACTGGTTCGTGTCCAATCCCATAAACAACTATGGTGTCAATGTAAATATTGGCGATTACGTGCATTTTGGAGAGGACTATGAAGGGGAAAAAGGCATGTTGGACATGGACTATTATGTTTTGAGGGATAATCTGGAAAAAGCCAAGGAACAGTTTAAGCAAGCTCCCAAGATGATGGAAGCCTTTGAGCACTGGTTTGGGCCCTACCCTTTTTACGAGGACTCTTTTAAACTGGTGGAAGTACCGTATTTGGGTATGGAGCACCAAAGCTCCGTCACCTACGGAAACCAATATGGAAATGGCTACTTAGGTCGGGATTTATCAGGCACAGGCTGGGGGTTAAAGTTCGATTATATCATCATCCATGAGGCCGGACATGAATGGTTCGCCAATAACATCACCTACAAGGATATTGCCGATATGTGGGTACATGAAGGATTCACCATGTACTCAGAAAGCCTTTTTATCGAATATTACTATGGTAAGGAAGCGGCGGCCGAGTACCTTTTAGGCATCCGAAAGAACATTAGAAATGACAGACCATTAATTGGACCTTACGATGTAAATAAATCAGGCTCTGGAGATATGTACAACAAAGGGGCGAATATCTTGCATACCTTCAGGCAAATTATGGACGATGATGAACAATGGAGGGCCACCTTGCGCGGTGTAAATGAAGAATTTTATCATGAAACCGTAACATCCAAGCAAATAGAAAATTATTTGGATAATCAAGTCAAAGGTGATTTCGGAACTTTTTTTGACCAATATTTAAGGACTGCGGACATCCCGATTTTTGAATATGAAATACAGGATGGGATTTTTAAATACCGATATCAAAAAGTAGTAGATGATTTTAAAATGCCCTTGAGGATTTTGCTGGACAAGGAACCTAAGTGGATAACCCCATCATCCAATTGGCATCAGCTCGCTATTAAAAAGGGTACGTCGGTTCAGGTGGATCCTAATTTTTATGTTGAAGTGAAATCCAAATAAATTCTATTTCGAAGTAATAGTATAATATTTGTATATGATTTAAGGTTGACTCCTGTTTTTTTTATGCCTCAAAATGACCTCCAGAAAGGTAAAAGAATAGGAGGATGATATTTATCATATTCCGTTTCTACAAAATTTTGATAAATTGCTCTTCATTGAAGCAACAAATGCGACAACACCCTTATCCAAATTAAACAACATAACATGTCCACAAATAAAATTCCAAAAAGTATTGCTACGCGTCTTAATCAGGATACAATAAACTGGCAAACGTTACTAGAAGAAACTATAAATTACTTTAATTGCTCAACGGGTACCCTTCATTTTCTAAAACCGGACACATCCATTTTAGAGCTGAAGGCCCAAAAAGGAATCCCTGATTTTCTTATCCCCAAGGTATCGGCAATTCCAATCGGAAAAGGCATGGCAGGGATAGCAGCTGAACGTATGAAACCTGTAGAAATGTGTAACCTCCAAACCGATGAATCCGGAGTGGCAAGACCGGCCGCCAAGGAAACCAAAGTAGAAGGGTCGCTTGCTGCACCATTGACACACAATGGGAAATTATTTGGTACCATCGGCATAGCGAAACCTGTACCGTATGATTTTACCGAAGAGGAAATTTTGTCCTTAATGCAAATTGGGGATGCAATCTGTCAGAAAATTAGTTAAAGGCCTAGCTTCTATTCTTTAAAAAATTGAATAAAAAAGCCCGCTTAAAGCGGGCTTTAATTTTACGTCCTATTGTCTATTACTTGAACATGGCTCCGGTTAAAGCTACCATAGTACGTTCTTTACCTTCTTCGGCCTTATAGGTAACATAGTAAGGTCCATCACCCGATACTCCTGAAACCGGAATACTTACCTGGGTACCTTGACCACCAGATTGGGCAGGCATTGTAGCTTCTCCAACTTTAGGTCCATCAGGCGTATTTTCATGTATCTCGAATGTGAAGCTCAGGTTAGGAGCACTTTGCCACCCCATTTCCAAAGTCAACGAATTGACTCCTTTTAATGTAGTATCAGCAAGTTCAAACCATCCCATACCTGAATTCAGCAACAATAAATCCCTACCCCCAAAAGATACGGCCTGCATATTATTGGTTTTCAAGGCTTCTGTCAATTGAATGGAACTACTCGGTATAGCAACGGACTTGGAACCTGTCAATGGGATAGTCCCTTCTGCTCCTTCATCCGTATAACTTGCCGTTAAAACCAACATATTACCAGGAGCCGAGGCTTCTGCCGTGATAGTGCCGTTTAAAGGAAGTGACTTTTCCTCCTCCTGGTCTCCTGCTAGGGAAAGAATATACAAAGCAATCTGTCTGGTTTCATCACCGGTGATTTTCGGGTGTGCGGGCATGGTTACCTCTCCCCAAACACCGTTTCCACCGGTTTTTATCCTTGTTTGCAGATAACTCATGGCATCCCTTCTATCCTTGTACTTTTTGGAAACATCCATGTAGTTTGGACCTATAGAAGCTTCTGCTTCCTTATGACAGGTCTTACAATCCATGGACTGCGTTAGGGCTTTACCTGTAACCGCTGCAGAAACCTGTTGATGTCCTAAATTCATGGCCACCTTGTCCATTCCTTCCAAGTAATCTACACTGACAAAAACATTACCATCATCTACCGTTCCTCCATCCGGGTCGGTCACACTTACCTCATAATCTATTTTCTGACCTGGAAGATAAAATGCAGGCATACCACCCTTAACGTTTATAGTAACCTCAGGACGTGAATTTCCGGCAACGATATTGGTGCTTTCACTTGATATGGTCTCGCCTTTATCATCCTTAACGGTTACATTAAGGTTGTAAGCTCCGGCATCGGCATAGGTATAGTTCACATTTGGTTCCGTGGTTTCCTTGGTCTCACCATTACCAAAATCCCACACATAGGACATGGTATCACCTTCTCTGTCACTGGCTTCCACTGAAGCACTTACGGCCAAAGGTGTTTTACCAGAGGTGGTTTCAACAATCATATTGTCGATAACAGGAGGTCTGTTTCCTCCATTGTATTTGATGTAAGACAAACCGGAGTTGGCATTTTGGGAGAACCATCCACTTCCATACTCCAAAAGATATACCCTTCCATCCGGGCCCATCTCCATATCTATAAGGTTGTTCAATTTAACCTCTGGAGCAAAAGGCTCCATTTTATAGAAACTTCCATCTTTGTCTAAATGCACAGCGAACATCCATCCACGCATCCAATCGTAAATAATAACCTTACCATCGTAGTAATCGGGCATTTTTTCCCCACCAGGATATAAATCAGAATAATAGGTTGGCCCGGCCATAGCATTTCTACCACCTGTTGTAGTCTGAGGAAACCTACTAGATTCATCATAGGGATAAAAAACATAGGCTGGCATTGCCGGTGGCAATTCCGTTAACCCTGTATTGTTCCTTGAGGTATTCATCGGTTTTTCTGGGTCAAATGCTTCCCCGGATTCTCCAGTTTCATAATTATATTCCCTATACGCATAGTTATCACCAATAAACAGAGGCCAACCAAAGTTACCGGGCTTACGCGCCTGGTTCATTTCATCATATCCTCTTGGTCCTCTGGTTTCCAAGCTATCTGCTCTAGCATCGGGTCCTACATCTCCCCAATATAAATAGCCTCTCTTAACATCCACGGAAATCCTATATGGGTTTCTATGTCCCATAGTATAGATTTCCGGTCTTGTTTTCTCCATTCCAACAGGGAAAAGATTTCCTTCCGGAATGTCATAACTACCATCCTCGTTCACCTTTATCCTAAGAATTTTACCCCGTAAATCGTTCGTATTTCCAGAACTTCTGCGTGCATCAAATTGTTCATGTCCCGGGATATCGTTCAATGGAGCAAAGCCATTGTTTACATACTTTACACCACGCTCATTAAATGGTGTAGAATTGTCTCCCGTAGATAAGTACAAAAGATCATCTGGACCAAAAGCAATTGAACCTCCAGTGTGACAACAAATTTCCCTTTGTGTATCAATTTCAAGTATTGTTTGCTCGGAATCCAAGTCAAAATTACCATCGGCATACTTGAAACGGGACAGACGATTTATCCATTTATCCCCAGTAGGGGCATAATAAACATAAATCCAGTTGTTATTGGCGTAATCGGGGTCTTTCTGTAAACCCATAACACCTTCCTCTGCATTAACACCTGGAGTTTCCAGAGTTTTCCAATAGACATCCAATTTGGCAACTTCCTTTAATTCTTGGGTTTCATCATTAAAAAGTACGATTTCACCCCTTCTTTGTGCAATCAACACATCATTATTGGGTAAAACGGCCATTTCTGTAGGTTCAAAAAATTGACCTTCTGATAAGATTACTTTTGAAAAACGATCTGTGTCAGGAGGTATTTGTGATGTCACTTTGGAATAATCCAAAAGTTCATTCTCTCCAATGGCATATTTGATTCCGCCCAAAACATGCTTTAGAAATAAATCTTCGGAAAAGCTCTCATCTGTATGTCCGGCACCCGTATAAAAAGAACGACCCCCATCAAAATCATGGTACCATGCAATGGGATGATAATCGCCATTTTGGCCACCTTCATAACTCGATTCGTCCAATGTTATCAGCACATTAATATCATCATTGATATTCTTATAATTGTATAATTCATCGTCTCTGTTCCAAACGGTATCCGTAAAAAACTCGGTAGCGATAAAGTTTTTGTCCTTGATGATGAAATCTGCGTTGGGGGTTCCCCTGGGGTGACTCAAGAACTGGGCTCCTGCGAGGTCGTTATACCAACCCCAGTCATATTCCGTATCGGCGGCGGCATGTATTCCCACATAACCTCCACCTGCTTGGATGTAGCGCTCAAATGCAGCTTCCTGAAATTGATCTAGAACGTTACCCGTGGTACTCAAGAAAACCACAGCAGAGTATTGCTTTAAGTTGTCGTCAGTAAACATTTCCGCATTTTTGGTCGTATCAACGGCAAAACCGTTTTCTTGTCCCATCTTTTGCAATGCGGCAATTCCTGCGGGAATGGATGCGTGTTTAAAACCCATGGTTTTGGAGAATACCAAGACCTTAGGTTCTCCTTCACGTTTATTGCCACCACATGAGACAATAACAAGCGCAAAGCCCAAGAGCAGCGCATTAAAAACTTTTTTCATACGTAAATTTTGTTGTTTGTTGGTTTACTAAACCTCAAAAATAGGTTTCGCAAGCTTATGAACCAATTGTTTATAGGCTAAAATTGTATTTTACGTATATTTTAACATTGAAAAAAGACTATATGCTAAAAATACCTGAACTATATTTTAAAAATGACACGGAATTTAGGGAATGGTTACATATCAACCATTCCAAGCATGAGGGCATTCATTTGATATTTTTCAAGGTTGCACATGAGAATGATAGTATGCGGTGGGAAGAAGCGGTAAAGGTTGCCTTGTGTTATGGTTGGATCGATAGCACGGTAAAAAGTTTGGGCGATGGTAAACGAAGACAATATTTCTGCCCTAGAAAGCCAAAAAGTGTATGGAGTAAAGTGAATAAGGAATATATCAAGGTTCTAAAAGCGGAGGGTCTTATGCACAAGGCCGGACTCGAAGCAATCCGAATTGCCAAGAAAAATGGTTCATGGATGGCTTTGGACGACGTAGAAGCCGGAAAGATTCCAGAAGACCTACAGTCCGCATTCAATAGTAACAAAAAGGCTTTCAAAAACTTCCAGAACTTCACCAGAGGGCAACAAAAAAGTTATCTCTATTGGTTGAATCAGGCAAAGCGTGAAGAAACGAGGCAAAAGCGCGTCAGCGAAATAATACAACATTGCAGTGAAAACATTAAATATAGAAACGGAGGTGGAAGGTAACATCATCTTCTTTTCTCATAAAAGCACATGAATGATATCGATTAAACTGTATAAAGCCCTATTTTTACACCGTGTTTGTTTGATATGACGAGCTAGCGTGTTCCCGTTATTGACATTTCAATCAGATACTATTAATAAAATGTCCAAATTACCTGAAGAACATCGTTTTTTAGATTTATCGGATTACGGAAGATCAGTCGCCTTTCAACTGGTTCAAGTAATAAAAACAACCTCTATCACCCCTATCCATATTACCTTTGCCTTTGTCTTAAGTGGTATAACGGCAATAGTGCTCCTACTCAATGAATACTACGGATTGGCGTTGCTGTTTTTGATTTTAAAATCAATTTTAGATGCAGCCGATGGAGAATTGGCAAGGGCTAAAAACACACCTTCACATACGGGAAGGTATTTAGATTCGATATCCGATATTATCTTAAACCTAATCCTGTTCTTGGCTATCTGGTACATCACAGATGGTTCCTTACTGCTTACGGTAATATCATTTATTTGCCTGCAATTGCAGGGTACCCTCTACAATTACTACTATGTCATTTTACGTAATAGGCATAATGGAGATACCACGAGTCGTATTTTTGAAAATAAAAGCCCCAATGCACTTAAAGGGGAAAGCCAGAAAATGGTAAACTCCATGTTTAGAATATATTTCCTGTGCTATGGTACTTTTGATTCCATTATCTACAGGTTGGATAAAAATGCGGCCAAAGGCAAACTATTTCCAAAATGGTTTATGACTGGGGTTTCCTCATTTGGATTGGGTTTTCAACTATTACTCATTGGTCTTATGTTTACATGGGGCTGGCAGCAGTATATCATTCCCTTTTTCATAGGCTATTCCATTATGATATTTATATTTATCCTGATTAGGCGATTACTGAATCGCTAATTCTTTTTACCTTCCGTATTCAATTTATTTTTTAGCTGATGAGATACAGTTTTTCCTTACTAGGTATCGGAATGTTGTTTTTGGTGCTGATAAGCTGTGAAGCAGAAAAAAAGGTTTTCTATGATACCCTTTTAAAAGGGGGAAATATCATAAACCTTGAAGATGGCTCCGTCGTTGTTGGCGATATCTATATTTCCGATGGTCAAATTGCCAAAGTATCCTATGATAAGGCCGATGAAAACTCCACCGCAAAAAATGTGGTAGATGCCACCGGAAAATTCATTTTACCCGGATTTTGGGACAACCACGTGCATTTTCGCGGGGGCGACTCCCTAATTGAAGCCAACAAACGTTTTTTAGGACTCTTCATTGCCAATGGAATCACCACGGTGCGTGATGCCGGTGGCGATTTGACCACAGCTGTCATGCAATGGAAAAAGGCTATTGAAAACGATGATATGGTTGGACCCACCATTTTTACCTCCGGACCCAAAATAGATGGCCCCGGTGGAACTTGGGCGGGTTCTTTGGAAGTAGAAAACGAGGCAGATATAGAAGAGGCATTAGATTCTCTCGAAGCCATCCCAACCGATTTTGTCAAAATCTATGACAGTAAGATTTCCGAGGAAAACTATCTCAATACCATTCGCGCTGTGGAAAAAAGAGGGTTGATTACCTCGGGACATATGCCCTTTACCGCTACGTTGGAATCCACCATAGATGCAGGAGTCGATGCCGTAGAACATCTCTACTACATCATGAAAGGTTGTTCCTCACAGGAGGACGTAGTTACCGAACAACTTCAAGACAACAAGATAGGTTTTTGGGATGCCATGCCGATACTGCAATCCACTTATGATGATTCTGTGGCCAAGCAAACGTTTGAACACCTAAAACAAAAAAATGTGTTTGTGGTACCTACCTTGCATATCGGGAACACCCTGAGTTATATGGACGAGGTGGACCATAGCGAGGATGCGTATTTAAGATATATGTCGCCCGGAATTGTAAAAACCTATGAAGGGCGAATCAACCGGGCCAAAAATGCTTCTGAAAAAGCCATACAAGATCGAAAGGTATTGGACACCTTTTTCAAAAAATTGGCATTGACCTTAAACCAGAATGAGGTTTCCTTATTGGCAGGTTCGGACAGTGGTGCTTTTAACAGCTATATCTACCCTGGAATATCACTCCATAAGGAAATGGAGGCTATGGTAGATACAGGAATATCTCCATTGGATGCCTTAAAGGCTTCGGCCTATAATGGAGCCAAATTCCTAAAACAAACGTCGGACTACGGAACTTTAGAATCCGGCAAAGTGGCCGATATTGTGATTTTGGATAACAACCCCCTCAAAAATATCAAGAACACCCGGAATATTTTTATGGTGCTTAAACACGGTGAAAAATTCACCAAAGAATCCTTGGAACAAATAATAACCAATTAATGGTATGAAAACAATACGATACTTTGTGTTTTTGATTTTTTTGGTTGCCTGTAATGTTGGAAATCAAATCCAGACCAAAAAAGATATCCTAATTTCCGATATTTCCATTATCAATGTCACGGACGGTTCGGTATTGAAAAATAGCTACGTGGTTATCGATTCAGGTCGGATACGTTCCATCTCCAAAAAAACTGTGGACACCTCACTTTTTAAAACAGTGATCAATGGGTCTGGGAAATATCTCATGCCAGGTCTTGCAGAAATGCACGCTCATATCCCGCCTCCTGAAGTCGGTGAGGAGCGTATCAACGAAACCTTGTTTTTGTACCTGTCCAACGGCGTAACAACTATTCGAGGAATGCTTGGAAATCCGTTACACTTGGAATTAAGGGAAAAGGCAGCTAACGGAAACTTATTGAGTCCCAGAATTTATACTTCAAGTCCTTCTTTAAATGGAAACTCCGTAACCTCAAAAGAGGAAGCCATTGAAAAGGTAACGCAATATCAAAAAGACGGTTACAATTTTTTAAAGATACATCCGGGAATACAACGGGAGGTGTTTGACCAAGTGGTGGAGACCGCCAACAGCGTAGGTCTTCCATTTGCAGGGCATGTTCCGGTCGATGTAGGGATTCGCCATGCCTTGGAAAGCAAATACGCCTCCATTGATCATGTGGACGGATTTTTGGAGGGACTCGTTCCAGAATCAGCGAATGTAAATCCTAGCGATAATGGATTCTTTGGATATGCATTTACACCTTTGGCCGATACCACCAAAATTGATGAACTTGTAGCACTCTCCAAAGAGAATGCGGTTTGGATCGTACCTACCCAAAGCCTTTTTGAAAGATGGTTCGCCCCAATTTCGGCAGATGAATTACTCAGTCAGCCCGAAATGAAATACATGCCCAAAACCACCTTGGACAATTGGCGGAATACCAAGAATAGCTACATGGAGGACAAAAATTTTACGGAAGCACAATGGCAGCAGTTTGACGCCATCCGTAAAAAATTCATCAAAAAATTACAGGAAAACGGACAGGGAATCTTGCTAGGTTCTGATGCCCCTCAATTGTTTAACGTACCGGGCTTTTCCATTCAGCATGAAATTGCAGGAATGCGAGGTGCCGGAATGACTCCTTTGGAAATTATTCAGGCAGGGACCATCAATCCGGCTACATTTTTTGATGCCAGGGATGAATATGGTGAAGTCAAGGAGGGTTTGTCCGCTGATTTAATATTACTAAATGAAAATCCATTGGAAAAGCTATCCACCTTGCAGCATAACGAAGGTGTTATCGTCAAAGGACAGTACTTGTCCAAGGAAATGATTGAGGAAAAACTAAATGAAATTGCACAACATGCAGCGAACAATTAAATCTATAAGAATTTGGACCTTACTATTGCTTTTCTTCCTTACCCAAAGTTATGCACAGACCCTTTTGAAACCCGACCGTGTTTTTGACGGAACCGATATCCATGAAAATTGGGTGGTATTGGTGGAAGGTACTACCATAACCTTTACTGGTGCATTGAGCGGTCTCAAAAAACCCAAGGGAACACAAGAAATCGATTTGGCCGGTACAACGCTAATGCCCGGCATTATAGAGGGGCATTCACATCTTTTATTACATCCGTATAATGAAACGGATTGGAACGACCAAGTGCTCAAGGAATCGCCGGTTGAGCGTGCCATACGGGGTTCCGTACATGCAAAAAACTCCCTGATGGCCGGTATCACGACCATGCGCGATTTGGGCGCGGAAGGTGCCGGATATACCGATGTCTATTTAAAAAAGACCATTGAGGACGCAATCATTGTAGGCCCAAGATTATTGGTAGCAGGTCCCGCCATTGTGGCCACAGGGGCATACGGCCCAAAAGGTTTTCATGATGGTGTCACTGTTACCTTGGGAGCGGAGCCCATTAGCGGAAAAGAAGAAGCAATAAAAACCGTAAGAACGCAAATGGGCAACGGAGCCGACCTGATAAAAATATATGCCGACTATCGCTGGACGCCCGGAGCGGATTCCCAGCCTACCTTTTTACAGGAAGAAATCGATGCCATGGTGGAAACCGCCGAAAGTGCGGGAAAATATGTGGTAGCGCACGCCGGTACCCCAGAAGGTATGAAAAGAGCCATTCTGGGTGGCGTAGAAACCATTGAGCATGGAGACGGAGGAACCTTGGAAATATTTAAACTGATGAAAGAAAAAGGCATTGGCCTTTGCCCTACCCTGGCTGCCGGGGATGCAATTACCCGATATCGAGGGTGGGACAAAGGGAAGGACCCTGAACCGGAACGTATTACGCAAAAGAAAAAATCATTTAAGCTAGCGCTTGAATCGGGAGTACAAATTGTTTTTGGTGGGGATGTGGGTGTCTTTACCCATGGAGAAAACTATCGGGAGATGGAGTTGATGGTCGAGTATGGGATGAAGCCGCAAGATGTTTTGGTTTCTGCGACCAGTGGAAATGCCGCAATATTCCATTTGAATCAATTGGGGCAATTAAAAAAAGGCTTTTTAGCCGATATCATTGCCGTTAAGGGCAATCCTTTTAAAAATATCGAAGCTATGAGACAAACGCCTTTTGTGATGAAGGATGGCGTAATTTATAAGGGCAATTAATTTATTGTTGGTTGAATAAAATTGACTATTTACTTTGAAATTATCACCTTAAAGAATGTCCGACCGTAAACCTAAAAGTCCTTGGCCGACCAAAGCTGCTATGGAGCAGATTTATGATAAAAATTTATGGGGCGGTGATAAAGATGAATTTTATTCTGGAATTGGCTCTCATGATCCTGAGATTCTAGTTCCTTATATTCAAACTGTTGGGAGATTTTTGACAAGCTTTGATACCCCATTAACGGTGTGTGATTTGGGTTGTGGTGATTTCAATGTAGGAAGAAAATTGGCACCACTTGCAAAGAATTATATTGGTGTCGATATTGTAGCAGATCTCATTGAACACAACCAAAAAACCTTTGCAAATGGAAACGTTAGCTTCCAATCTTTGGATATCGCCAAGGGTAGGCTCCCATCAGCAGATTGTGCTATGATTAGGCAAGTGTTTCAGCATTTATCCAATGACGAAATAAAACAAGTTCTGCCAAAATTGAATAACTATAAATACGTAATTCTTACCGAGCACTTACCCGCTGAAAGTTTCGTACCCAATGCAGATATTATTTCCGGACAGGGAATCCGTCTTAAAAAACAAAGTGGAATCGACCTGTTAGTACCACCTTTCAATCTAAAAATAATCGAAGAAAACCAATTATTGCGATTACCTGAAAAGAATGGTACAGGTATTATCGTTAGCGTACTGTACACTATGTTTTAAGGTAATCATGACTATGAATTTCTAAACCCCTTTAATGTCCGCTTTACCTCTTTGGTTTAAAATGAATAACGTGGCCAGATAGATAAAAACGATGGCAAAGGGTATCGCCACAAATCTATACTCTGGTAGTAAATACCATAAAAATAAGACCACTGCAGTCCTTGTCATTGTATGAAAAATACCTACCCAATGTTTAACGATCCAGGAAAAAGGTAACCACATTAACCCGGTTAAGATACCCACGCTCAAGGGCAACGAAGTATAATCCAGAAGGAAAAAAGGAATGGCTATGGAATATACCAGTACCGCCTGAGCCACGGTAAACATAAAGAGCCCGTCAAATTCATTTTTGGGCTTGCTCTTATCCATAAAATGCTCCCCCGTAAATTTTGAAAGGAACAGTCCTAAATAAACAATACTTCCCGTTCCGATGAATATGGACCAAACTGCAACCATGGGTGAAAAAAATATACCGCATAGGCCAATGAGTGTCCAAACTATGAGACCGGACAAGGGCGTTGCCATAAATTTTCCATTTGAAAATTCAATGCGTTGTACTTCTAAGGTTCTTTTCATGGGTGTGAAAATTGTTCTGCACGAATATATTCAAAAACTAAGAGTAATAGTTCTCGATTTAATATTGGTAGTTGTTTTACTGGTATACTTTATATTTTTTTAGATTACGAGTTGGAATCAACAATTTCCATGGTCCTGCTGTAATTTTAAATTTTCTAAAAAACTTTTCAACCTAATCAATGATTCTACCTCAACTAGGGCTAGATCAATTTTTAAGGATTTGGTTTTGGTTTTGGTTTTCAAAATATAATATCCAGATGTGTTCTGGACTGACGTTATCTCGTCAAGTACCATTTTAGTCTCAAAGCCATACAACATGTTTTTGCGTACAATTTCATTTTTAATGACTATATATTGATGATAAGAATCATATAAAAAATGTCCCAAGTAGAGCGTTCCCACCAAGAGAAATCCGTAGTCCATCCATCCAGCATTACCTTCTTCCCAAATCCTCAAAATGGCAAGTCCTATCCATATAAGTCCCAAAACCAAATGTATATAAAGTCTTTTCTTCTTGAATTTAATTTTCATAGGTGTTCCCTCATTTATATAAGATACCTCTAAATATACATAACCTATTTCTTTTCGTAAATTCCCCGAAACAAGGTATTGATTACTTCCTTTTTTTGGTTTAATATCACCCAAAGCTGTGTGACCGTACCATCCTCATTTGGCGTCCATGTAATCTGGTTATAGTAATCCCCATCAGGATTTTTGACCATTCCACTGGTCATGACCATGGCTCCATCTTCGTTCGGGTTCCCTTTAAGTCGTAGTACGCCTCCAGTATTACTCACCCATATTTGGTTCCATGAATTTTCTACACCATCAAAAAAGTTATAGCTGGTACCTGTACTGCCTGAAGCACCGACCCAATTCTCCAGTAACACACAACCCGCTTGCATTTTCAGAATCTTATTGGTTCCCAAAACATCGCCATTGGTATTATACACCTCCCAATCACCTAACCAATAATCAAAGGCCTGGTGGTTTTCAGTACAACAGGCACAGGATTTGGTGTCTTGCGCATTGGCTGTGCTCCATAGGCCAGAAAATAGTATTACGATATGAAAGATTCGTTTCATTCAGAAACCATTTTATATTGATGAGCCTTTCTAAAATACTAAAATTGAACCAGTAAACGGCTATAATTCTGTAGTATGCCTAGTTTTAACAGGAGAGTTAACCCAAATAACATCCTTACTATCTAAAAGCTATTTATGGCAGTTTCTATATCTTCGAAATAAATCTTGTCCATAGGATTGGAATAGGGGTCGGACATTCGTCTACCGGCCAAATACAATTCCTTTGCTGTTTTCAGTCGGTCTAAGGAGGGTTCTGCCTTTCCTAATTCTCTCAGTGTTAAAGCTGAATAATAATGGTTCTCCGCAAGGTCATTTACCTGGGCCTGTTTCTCAAAAATCCTCAAGGCCTTTTCCCATTGCGCGGTTTGCGAATACATTACACCCAAATGCACATAGTCATTGGGCCCTACAAAGTCCTCCGCCTCGTTCTTGGCAATTTGGTCTTCCATAATTTTAATGGCCTTTTCCATTTGTCCCAAAGCCTTATAACAAAGGGCTTTTGCGATGTTCAGGTGATAGGTTCCATTTTGTGACTGACCAATATCATAATCCACCATACTGTCCAGTCTTTCAATGTCGCCGATGGCGCCTTGGTAATCCCTGAAAAACTGATATCGGCACCACCCTCTATAACCCAAGCGTTCTTTGGGGTTGAGTTCCACGGCCTTGTCGATCAGCGTTTTCCAAGTGAGGAAATCCCCACTTTTTAAATATGCGATGGATTTGGCCCAGTAGGGATAATCGAATGTAGGATCTATAGCAATGGCCTCATCCAAAATAGATTGGTATTCCTTGCTGAACTGGTAGTGCCCCCTAATTTCCATGGCCTTTTTACAGGCCTCGTATTTGACAAGGTCACCATTATACTTAAAGGCTTCGCAATTGGGTTGGCCCCATAGTTGCAGGCTCAAGAAAAGTACTGTAAGATAAGGTAAGAGCTTCTTCATGGTAAAATTTCGGTTATCTGTCCGTTCCGTATTTTAAAGATCAAATACATGTAATAATCCACTGAAGTTTCCTCCCGGTATTGAATTTTCCAGTTTTCAATGGATTTAGTAATGTTGAGCAGTTGGTCCCTTATGGATGTATCAAATTCAAAGGGTTTATAGTTTTCGTCCGACTGTATAATTCTAAAACGCCCAGCTTTGCCGTTGCAATTGACCAAAAACCGAATCCGGACCATACCGTTTTGAAGGTTGTCCTCCGGGTGCTCGATAATCTGAAGTAAACCGATGAACCAAGGCAGACTTCTCACCCACGTAGACAGGACCTTCACCTAAATTAAAATACTGCAAGACCTGTTCCTCCCCATTGCAGGCATTAAAACCGGGCGCATCCAAAGAATCGTTATGTACACTATCCCCTACCCACCTGAGGTATTGAGGTTTGGGCGTGTTCATTTTCTCTTTGGTGTTGCAGTTAAGATTGCAAAAAATAAAACCTATTACAAAGAGGGGAATCAAGTGTTTTTTCATTGTGAAATCCGAGTCATGGTTAGGTAATTGGTTCTATCCTGAGAATGAAAAAACTCCAAACTGTAAATCCAAGAGTCCATAAGCAATAGGGATCAGAAGTAGCATATACTAGCAATTAATTTCTTACGGTGTTAGCCATAGTTTTTTATTTTCCATTCAGCATATTATAAATCAGCGCAGTCACTATAATATCACTTTCCGCATTATGTTCTTTCAAATTCGGTTTAAGTGCTTGCCATTCCTTTTTATTTCCAAATAGTTTATCTGCTGAATTATATAGTGAAATTTTAAATCCATATTTGTGTCCAAGTTGTTTTCCTGTCAATTTCATTGTGTCAACTTTATTTTTTTTCTTTAATAAAAATGGAATACCTGCTTTTACAAATTCAGCGTGCAATACTTTGTAGTCAAACGCAATATTGTGTCCAACAATATCATCCACTTTTGATGAGGCAACGGTCAAAGCTAAAAGAGCTTTTTCTAATTCCACACCTTCTGTTTCACATTTTTCGTTAGTAATTCCGTGTATTTTAATTGCTAGTTTTGGAATTCTCTCTTTCTGTTTTATATAAAAAGTTTCTCCATCGTAATTTCCATTTATATCAACTAACATAAAAGCGAGTTGAACAATTCTTGGGAAGTTGTCTGAATGGTCAATAACATTTTGTTTTGTGACTCTAATCGAATTGTCATTTATCAATCCAGTCGTTTCTGTGTCAAGGATTAATGCAGTTGGTTTGAATGTACTTTTGTTCTTTACAGGTTGTAAAGCAACTTCTTTCTTAATTGTTTTTGTTACAACTTGTTTTTTTTCAGAATTAGCTGTCGAAGTGTTTTTATTCGACTTTTTCATTCTGCTAAATCCGACTATAATAAAGACAATCGCAATTATGATTATTAAAAAGTCCATTCTATAGTTTTATATTATGGCTAATAATTATATATGTATACAAATTCACATATTTCTATTTTAGGGGGAGTACCCTAAAAATCCTACAAATAATTGGTTTCGGCAAGAGAAAGGGGAAATATGTGGCTTTGACCTCTTTGGCTCACTTCGACTCCGCTAAGTGACCAAAGGTACAGAAGACCGCTCATACATCGCTGTTTAGATAGTCAATGAGCGGATTGGAAATGACCTTTCAAAAATTAAATATCCAGAGTCATATACACGGAACTCGAGGGGCAGATTTCGGAGAATTCCTTCGTTTTTAAAATGGTCGTGGGAGCGTTAGACTTTTCCGCCACGGTAAAACCGTAGTGCTCAAAATAGCGATCGGCCGTAGTGGTTAATAAATGTAGATATTGTATTCCGTTTTTTTTGCATGCGGAACAAAGTTCGGACAACAACTCCTTCCCTATTCCCTTCCCTTTATAGCTATCGGCCACCGCCAAGGAGCGTAGCAGTCCGTCAGCATCATATTGTTCAATACCTATGCAACCAATTAATTGGTCCTGCGCTTCCTTAGTAATGAATTCCACTTTGGAAGATTGTAAATCCTCGTAAGGAAGATTATTCCTTTTTAACAAATCTTGTATCTTTTGAAGGTCCGTTTTCCGATTCATACGTAGCCTTTAATACTGAAAATTCTCCAATGGAGCGCAGTTGTTAGCCGTGTAGAAAATTAGTAAAAAAATGGATAAGCGCTATTTCCTATTTTACCTCGTTCATCAATACTTCTATAGATTTTTCCAACTGTTGGTCACGCCCTTTAGAAATGACCTCAGGTTGGTTCTTGACCAAGATATCCGGGTCGGTCTCATTGTTCTCCATCCACTCCCCAGCCTTGTTCTTGGCGCTTACGGGCACTACGCCCCAAACCCCGCCATTGGGCAAACGCTCCCAACCGGCAAAGCTACAGGTACCGGGAACCGGCATACCCACAGTAGTTCCAATCTTTAGCTCACTATAGCCGCTCGCAAAACAAGAACCGTCACTGTACATCGATTCGTTATACATGGCCAAGGTTGGCTTGGTCCATCTAGAGGTAGGTTCGCCCCCTACGACCCGGTCTTCGGTCTCGTAGGACAAAAAGGGCACTCCGGTAAAGAACATGGCCAAATCTGCCACCAAATCGCCACCGCCGTTAAAACGGGTATCCACAATCACACCCTTTTTATCAAAAAACTTGCCCATCATTTCCTCATAGATAGATCGGTAAGGTCCATCGCTCATTCCCGGAATATGGACATAGCCCAAGGTGCCGTTGCTCTTCTCCTTCACTTCCTTTTCGTTGGTCTCTACCCAGCGATCGTATAATAAACCGTCTTCCTCGTCTAAGGAAATAGGCTTAACCGTAATTTGCTTACGACCACTGTTTTCACCCACGATATCCAACAACATAAATTCGTCCTTCTTACGATTTAGGTAGCTAGCCACATCTCTTGTCGGCAAAATGGTTTCCCCATTTATTTTTTCAATAATCATTCCTGGGCTCAACTTAAAGTCGGCCTTATCCAAGGGTCCGCCTTTAATTACCTCAGCAATCTTAATACCGTTTCCGGTATGTTCATAATCCATAAAAATACCCAAGGAAGCAGTTTCGTCCCCGTTATCGATATTGTCGCTGTAGCGACCACCTGCATGCGATACATTCAGTTCACCCAATAACTCCGAAATCATCTCGGAAAATTCATAGGAATTACCGATATAGGGCAGGTATTTTTCATATTCCGTACGCATGGACTTCCAATCGATTCCATGAAAATTGGAGTGATAGAAAATACCATTGGTACGTAACCAAATATGATCGAACATATATTGGCGTTCGGCATCGGCATCCAATACAATTTCCGATTTTAGCTTTACGGGCTCCTTTTTTCCTGCCTTTACATCTATTTTGGCAATGCTCCCATCGGCCAATAAGTACAGATTTTCCTGCTTTCTGTCCCATTGTAGGCTTCCGCTTTTGGCGCCCAAAGTCACCAATTTTTTGGTTTCTTTGGTCCGAATTTCGGTTTCCCAGAGGTCTAGGTCTTCCTCAAAACGGGTCAAATAATATAATTTTTCACCGTCTTTGGATAATACGGCATCTTGTAGTTTGGACGAATGAATGGTGAGTCGGGTTTTGCGATCTTCGGTTCCGTCTAAATCGAACTTCAAAGGTTTTACGACTTCCTCCTTTTTATCCTTCTCTTTCTTCTTTTTCTTTTTGTCGTCCTCCTTATCATCCTCGTCTTTTTTATCGCCTTCTTCAATCAACTTCATCAAATCATACTCCTCCTTGGAAAGGTTGAATTTATCCCATGCGTCTTGGGTAAGGAACATAGAATAGACATCAAATTCGGACCGACCACTGGTAGCATAGCTCTTTAGTCCATGTCGGTTGGAGAACCAGATGATTTGATTGCCATCGCCAATCCATTTGGGTTGCATGTCGTAATAGCCACTTTCGGTAAGATTTTTCCGGGTCTTTCCATCTGCTGAAATCAAAAGGATTTCGCTATTGCTCAAGGTAACACCCCAATCGACCAATAACCATTTGCTGTCGGGACTCCATTGATAGTATTTATCGCCATCGGAGAAATGATATAAATCTTTGGGAGTTAAAAGTGTTACCGTTTCCTGAGTTTTTAAATTTTTGATTTTCAAGGTTCTACGCCCTTCTATATAAGCAATTAAATTACCATCTGGTGAAAATTCCGGCAAATATACATCCGTACTATCGGTCACCAAGGTATCTTCCCGTACCAAGGTGGATGCAAAAAAGTAGGGCTCTTCCTTACGCTCCTTAACCGTCTTAAAAATGGACCATTTTCCGTCTCGCTCACTCGCATAGGCAATTCCGGTCCCATCCGCTGTAAATTTAATAAAGCGTTCCTGTTCCGGAGTATTCGTTAGTCTTTTGGTCATTGTACCATCTACAGAAGTGGAAAAAACCTCTCCGCGACTTACAAAAGCGATTTCCTTTCCGTTCGGTGCGAGATCCATTTCCCTTACTCCCCCATTTATGGAAACATATTCCACGGAGTTGGTCCCGGACTGCGTTCTTATCAAGATATCCACTTTTTGAGGTTCACCACCTTCGACAAGGGTATATAGCTCGCCATCGTAGCTAAAAGCCATGATACCGTTACCTATACTGAGAAAGCGAACGGGATGGGTCTTTAAGCTGGTTATCTGTTGTTTTTCAGAAGGGTTGTCCAAATTTAATTTGTAGACATTAAAGGAGCCACTCTCCTCACTTAAGTAATAAATCGATTTTTCATCGGCACCATACACTGGATTACGGTCCTCCCCTTTAAAATTTGTGAGCATTGTATGTTCGCCACTTGGTAAATCATATTTCCAAATATCACGAGTTATGGCCGAGGTATGGTGTTTTCTAAACGTATCTTCATATCCCTTTTTATCATGATAGACCATTTGGGTACCTTTTTTATTAACCTGCACATCCTCCGCTGGCACCGTTAGCACCTGTGAAATTCCACCTGCCGTAACGGGTACACTATACAGTTCCGGTTGCCTTCCCATAGGATATTGACGGTGTTTTACATCATCCTGCCTGGCCGCCCCAAAGAGCACGTTTTTATCATCAGCGGAGAATGAATATGGAGTTTCATCGTTACTATGAAAAGTCAATCGGGTAGCCTCGCCACCCTTGGCATTCATGACGTAAATATCAAAATTCCCAAATCTGTTCGAGGCAAAAGCCAAGGAGTCCCCATCCTTACTCCAGACAACTTGATAATCATGAGCCTTATGAAAGGTCAATTGTTGGGCAACACCCCCATCTTTTGGAACCCTATAAACGTCTCCTTTGTAAGTAAACGCGATAGTGTTACCATCGGGTGATATGGAAGGGTATCTAAGCCACTTTGGGCTATCTTGAGCATGTAATTGAATAGTGAAAAAGAGGGAAATGGAGAGGAGTTGAATATAGTATTTCATTCTTGGTTTGTGCTTGGTTTTTAATCTGGGGAAGATAGGTAAAATGCAAATAAGGCCGCAAAGAATTTGTATATATGGTTATGAACCCTTCTTAGCTTTCTAAAATGTACCTATTTTAGTATTACAAAATGTTTTATGGACGAAAAAACCTATTGGACGCAACGTTACCAAGAAGACACTATGGGATGGAACATAGGCTATGCTTCCACCCCTATCAAGAAATTTGTGGATCAATTGACCGATAAGGAAATCGACATCCTAATACCTGGAGCAGGTAATGCCTATGAGGCCGAATATCTCTATAAGGAAGGTTTTAAGAATGTCCACGTCCTCGATATTTCAGAGGTTCCCTTAAAAACATTCAAAGCTCGCAATCCTAATTTCCCAGAAACACAGCTTTTAAACAAAGATTTCTTTACACACCAAGGACAATATGATTTAATACTGGAACAGACCTTCTTTTGCTCCTTCATTCCTACCGATGAAAATAGAAGTAACTATGCCAGACAAATGCATCATTTGCTGAAACCCAAAGGTATTTTGGCCGGTGTTTGGTTTAATTTTCCGCTGACCGGCAATATGGAAAAACGACCCTTTGGTGGAAATAAAGAACTTTATTTAGGCTATCTAAAGCCCTATTTTAATACCATAACCTTCGAGACTTGTTACAATTCTATTCCAGAACGTCAAGGAAACGAACTTTTTGGAATATTTCAAAAGCAATAAACTCCTAAATCGATTTTGGTTTTAATACGCTTTTGATAAAACCAACGAATCTATTTATTAAAAAGAGAAGCAAACAGAAAATGCCTCCGAACACTATAGGAATAAAAGCGCCAAAAGTAAAGGCCGCACCCAATACCCACCCCAAATAATATTCTGATTTATATAACGGATAAATAAAGGCGAGCAAGAAAACAAGGGCCAGGATATAATCAGTATATTCAAGTCCGTTGACAAAGCATACGGATATGGCCACAGCAAAAAGTAAGCCTCCCAAAAATCGCCAAAGTACCTTTTGCAAAGGCTCTTCACTATTGTTTTTATCTATTCGTTTTTGAATTCTATATAATAAAAAATAAACGAAAAAGGGAAATACAAGTGCGCCTACCCAATTGGGGATACCGGGCAGATTAGGGTTATGCAGTAGATAGTGCGTGGGTATTCCACCATGTAAATAATCCCAAATCACCTGCCCCCAAATTGCCAAAGTCATCGCTGAGGTTATCAGTATGCGTTTTGTAAAGTTTAACCTAGCTTTCATAATAATTCCTTTTGATTGATTGATTGATTGATGCTACCATCAGTCGCATATTGGAGGAACTTGTTACATAATTCATCAGAATCCCGATTGTGCAATTTTTATGTCCTTCTATTTCATTAACACCCTTTTAAGAAATACGCGTAGGCAATTCTAGTATATTTAGGCAACCAATCCAAAACCTAAACAGATGCCAAAAAAACGGCCTTGATTTTATTCCTTTTAAATCATGTTCACAACGTTAAAATGTTGTAATACCGTAACCATTCATTCAAAACAAGAAAAATCGATCCTATGAAAAAATTAATGTTGATTATTGCCGTTGCCCTTATTTGGAGCTGTAAGGAAGAAAACAAAAAACCTGACGAAAGCTCCATGGCAAAACAAATAAAGTCCTATACCATTGAGCAAATGATGGATAACGAGTCCATTGGTGGCGGAAGTTTTTCTTCGGACAATTCCAAATTATTAATATCCAGTAACCGTTCGGGAATTTATAATATGTACACGATACCAACCGATGGTGGGGAAATGATGCCCGTAACCCAATCCGACAGTTCTTCGGTATTTGCCATTTCTTATTTCCCCAGGGATGAGCGTATGCTTTTTAGAATGGATGGTAACGGCGACGAAATCTATCATATTTACATAAGAAACCTTAATGGTAGCTTTACTGACCTTACTCCTACCGAAGGGGCCAGAGCGGGTTTCCATTCTTGGGCGGAGGATAAGAAAAGTTTCTTTTTTACTTCGAACAAACGGGATTCTCGATTTATGGACTTGTACCAGATGGATTTTCTTAACTATAGTCCAAAATTGATCTATCAAAATGATGAAGGATATGATATTGGCGATTTAAGTGATAACGAAAAGTACCTTTCGCTCTCAAAATCTATAAACACAAACGATTCGGATCTGTTTTTATATGATTTGCAGACCAAAACCCAAACCCAAATCAATACCGAGCAGAGTGCGAATAGCAGTCAAGATTTTGCACCGGATAACAGTGCACTTTACTATACAACTGATTTGGGTAACGAGTTTTCCTATTTGATGAAATACGATATTTCAACCGAAGAACGAACCAAGGTAATGGAGCGCGATTGGGATATTATGGGAAGCTATTTTACGGAAAATGGCACCTATCAGGTTACCTACATCAACGAAGATGCAAAGAACACCATTGAGGTGAAGGAAACCGAAACCGGGGAGAATATAGCGCTTCCCTCCTTCCCAAACATGGCCATTACCAATGTTGGTTTTTCGGATGATGAAAAATGGATGCGTTTTTACGCAGGAGGTTCACAAACCCCCAGCAATCTCTATGTCTATAATTTGGAAACCAAGGAAACCAAACAATTAACAAATGTCCTAAATCCAGAAATAGCCCAAGAAGATTTGGTTACGGCGGAAGTCATTCGGTACAAATCCTTTGACGGATTAGAAATACCAGCCATTTACTATAAACCGAAACAGGCATCGGCAAATAGCAAAGTCCCCGCCCTAGTTTGGGTACATGGAGGCCCAGGAGGGCAATCCAGACAAAACTTTAGTTCCTTTATCCAGTATTTGGTCAACCATGGATATGCTGTATTGGCTGTCAACAACCGTGGAAGTAGCGGTTATGGAAAATCCTTTTACAAAATGGATGACCTCAACCATGGCGACAAGGATTTAAAGGATTGCGTGGAAGGTAAAAATTGGTTGGCCGCCCAACCGGAAATTGACGCAGAAAAAATAGGTATTATCGGAGGTTCCTATGGTGGTTACATGACCATGGCCGCGTTGACTTACACGCCAGAGGAGTTTGCAGTAGGCGTAAATCTCTTTGGGGTAACCAATTGGATTAGAACCTTGAGAAGTATTCCGCCATGGTGGGAATCCTTCAAGGAGGCGTTGTACTTAGAATTAGGTAATCCCAATAGTGCAGATTCAGTACGGCTAAAGGAAATATCCCCATTGTTCCATACCGATAAGGTTACAAAGCCACTCATTGTACTACAAGGTTCCAAAGACCCCAGAGTGCTTCAGGTTGAGTCGGATGAAATAGTAGCTGGTGTCAGGAAAAATGGAGTTCCTGTAGAGTATGTCCTTTTTGAGGATGAAGGACATGGCTTTGTAAAAAAGGAAAACCAAATAGAAGCTTATAGTCGTGTACTTCAATTTTTGGATGTCTATTTAAAGGGTGATAAGGGAACACCTATTAAAGATGGAGAGCCTATGGAAAGCGATATATAAAAAGTCTGTTATTCATACTATTTAAAAATCAAAAGCACTTTACAAACAATGAGGAGATTACTTTTAGCGGTATTTACCCTAATTTCTATTACGGCACAGGCACAGGAGAACGGCGAAGACCAATTGGGAAGTTGGCATATGTATTTTGGGACCAACCAAATTGCAGAAAAGTGGAGTATCCATTCCGAGGCACAACTGCGGTATTATGAACAGGCTAAAAATTTCAATCAACTGTTATTGCGAACAGGGTTGAATTATCATATCAATCCCAATGCCATAGCAACGGCTGGGTTCGCCTATATTAAAACCGACCCAACCTTCTTTGAAGCAGCTTTGATAGATTTGGACGGACAAGCTTCCGACAATATCTCGGAAAACCGGATTTTTGAGCAATTTATTTTGAAGAATAAGGTCTGGGAATTGTTATTTGAACATAGATACCGACTAGAGCAGCGATTTATAACAGACAGCGACTTGAACACAAAAAGCACACAACACCGCGCCCGATACCGGTTACAAATGACGGTTCCCCTGACCGATGTTTTCTTTCTCAACTTTTATGATGAAATATTCATTAACCTACAGAATGAGGCTTTTGATCAAAATCGGTTATATGCCGCGGTCGGTGTAAATGTTACCAATAACCTAAGTGTTCAAGCCGGGTATCTTAAAAATCATTTTAGAACTGTGGACTATGACCGACTTCAAGTCGCTGTTTTTTATAATCCGGACTTGCGCAAGCTATTTAAATAGAGTGATTTAAGCCGTATTCCGTTATTATTTGGAATACTGTTAAAATGATTGGCGTATGAGTTCATATAGCGCTAGGAATTTCTTAATTTTAACATTCACTAATTTAAAAACCAGAAAAATGAAAAGTATATTAAAATTTCCGTTGGCCGCTTTGGCTCTTGTAACTGTTTTCAGTTGTAAAGAGGTAAAGAAGGAAACCAACGATGCCGCGAATGAAGCGGAGGAAACCATGGAAGAAATGACGATGGAAGAAGAAGTGGAAACCATTAAATTTATGATGGAGCCTAAAAGCGAAAGTGATGTTCAAGGAGAAGTAACCTTCACGGAAGAAGATGGTGAGGTTAAAATGATGGCATCATTTACGGGGCTATCTGAAGGTGAGCATGCAATCCATATTCACCAAACTGCAGATTGTTCTGCAGATGACGGTACTTCTGCAGGTGGTCACTGGAACCCAACGAATGAACCACATGGTAAATGGGGTGCAAGTGAAGGCTACCACAAAGGAGATATTGGAAACTTTACCGCAGATGCCGATGGCAATGCCACGGTTGAATTTTCGACCTCGGAATGGTGTATTGGCTGCGACGATGAGAATAAGAACATTGTAGGGAAAGCTGTTATTGTACACCAAGGATCGGACGATTTTACAAGTCAGCCAAGTGGTGCTGCAGGACCAAGAGTTAGCTGTACAGGTATTATTCAATAGGATTAAAATTAATTAATATAAAAGCCATCCCGAGGGATGGCTATTTTTATTTTTAATCGCTAAATTCACACCCATGCAATTAGACCTCTTAGTCGAAAAATTTCAAAAGAAGGATGCTACCGCTTTTGAAACGCTTTATGGTATGTATGCCGAAAATATTTGCGGTGTTATCAATACTATAGTAAAGAACGAAGGAAGGTCCCAAGAGATTTGCCAAGATGTCTTTGTGAAAATATGGAACAATGCATCGAGCTATAATTCAGCTAAAGGAAGATTTTTTACTTGGATATTGAACATCGCCAGGAATGCAGCTATCGATGAAATACGTAGTAGGTCGTATAAAAATGAAAAAAAGAACCTTTCCGCAGACTACTTCGTAAGTGTTTTAGAAAGTAAGGAGGACGATAGTACAACTACTACGGATACAAAAGGTCTTAAAAAGTTGGTACAAAGTCTAAAGAAAAAATGTGTTCAAATTATAGAACTGCTATATTTTAGGGGGTATACCCAAAAAGAAGCCGCCGAGGAATTGGCCATACCTATAGGAACCGTAAAAACAAGGAATAGAAGCTGTATTTCCAAATTAAGGGAAAACATGGAAGTCGAATAAATGAATGTTCAAGAATACATAGCGTCAGGAATATTGGAACTTTATGTTGCAGGAGTTCTCACAGAGAAAGAAAACCTGGAAATAGATGCCTATGCAAAAGAATATCCGGAAATTAAGGCTGAAATAATCAACATTGAAAATGCAATCTTGGAATTGACTCGAAGAAGCAATACTGTAAATCCATATTCTTTCGATACTCTTAAAACTAAATTGGGCAACCTGGAATCTGACACCAAAGTGATTCCTATGAAAAAAGGTTCCGATTGGACACCTTACTTAGGATGGGCCGCATCCATTTTATTGGCGATCGGTTTATTCTGGGTATATAACCAAAACGAAAATCTAAAATCTGACATTGAGATTGTAGAACAACAGAATCAAGCATTGGAACAGCAGATTGCCGATTCGGATGCTTCCCTAGAAAAAACACAGGATTTATTAAATACGTTAAGGGACAAGAATATATCCGTGATTTCCTTAGGTGGACAAGAAGTATCACCCACCTCGTACGCAAAAGCCTATTGGAACAGGCAAGAAGAAAAGGTTTTCATCGATGCCCAAGGACTACCCGAACCACCAGATGGTTTTGTATATCAAGTTTGGTCGCTAAAACTATCGCCTTTAACACCAACAAGTATGGGATTATTGGAAGATTTTGCCACGGATGACAATAAGGTCTTTGCTTTAAACAATCCCAACGATTCGGAGGCCTTTGGAATTACCTTAGAACCAGCAGGCGGTAGTGAATCCCCTACTCTGGAGCAGTTATACACATTAGGGGTTGTCTCAGCTTCCTAAATAAATTGATTCCCAACAGCGCTTAAATACTGGAAATTTTACTATTTTTCGACCATGGATTTAAAGAAACTCTTTGGCACCGTTCTCACCCTTCTAGGCATCGGTGGTTTGGTATACGCGGCTATTTTATTTGGAAATAGTACGGGAACAACAAAAGCTTTAATTGTTTACGCCGTATTGGGTGCAATCTTTTTCTTTTCGGGAATTGGGCTTATTAGAACAACAAAGAGCAAAGAGTAACTTAGAGTTATATATCCTTGGATATTCTGTGAAAACCTAGTGTCCTTACCAGCCATTTTGGCAAAGGCTTTGCCGGATTTCTATTTTTTAAATTCAAGTACAATCCCAACGGCTTAAAAATAGGGACTTTATGTGTCTCCACGAATTCAATCAAGGTACCATCCGGGTCTTCTACATAGCTAAAATGTCCGGCAGCGTCTCCCATGTCAAAGCTATCGGCACTGTCCACGGTAAAGGGATAATTTAAGCTATGGGCACGTTTCCTTAATTTTTTCATTCCATGAACATCGAAACATATGTGTATATAGCCTAGATCGCCCCAAAGTCTATTCTCAAAAATTTTCAGCGGTTCCCTGTCCAGTGCCTGTAACAACTCTATTTGTGTTGGTCCCAATAACTCGCCAAAACCACCTATTTTTGGTCTGGAATGCCCCAGTACCACTTTTCTATAGCGCCCAACTTTATCTGGATTCGTATTTAACGGGATTTCTATGGTTTTCTCGTAAAGTACAGTCCCATATCCTAATAAATTCTTATAAAATTTGATTGATTCCTGTATGTTCGAAACACCAATTACAGCACCAAGAACACCGCCTATACTATTTTTTGTGGTAGAAAAAGCATAGTTATCCTGTACCACCTCCACCAAATTTTCCCAAGGGTCCTGAAAATAGAACGAAGACCCTATTTCATTACTTACTGTAAGCGCTGTTAAGTAATTAAGATTTAATTTCTTTAATGTTTCATAACTAGCTTCAACGTCATTGGTCCTTAATTTCATTGCATTAATTCCCAAATCCCCCAAAACAACAGGAGCTTTGGGCTTTTCAGGAGTCCTGCTGGTGAATTGCCATATTTCCAAACCTCCTCCTCCAAGCATGTTTAAAGATAAATAGGCATTTCGCTGACAAACCTCATCCTGGGTATATTGGGTCATAAGCGTAGCTGAAGCCTCATCTTTAAAAAGAAGAATATCAAAACCTAAATACTTTCTATACCAATTGAATACCACTTTAATATCGGATACACCGATTCCCACTTGTTGAATACCGTTTATGATATCAGGCATTGTATGGTGTTCGGATAAGTTTGTCATGGATGGTTTTTAGTTTTTGGCCGGGATATCCCATTTTAAAAAGTACAATGAGCAGTAAATTGGAAAGGTTAACTCTCAGATAAGAATTACACTCGTACTTACGGGATGAAACTATCAAATTACTCTTGACAATTTTATAGCGAATTTTTTGCTCCTTCATACGGCGAAAAAATTCAAAATCCTCCATTAGAATTTGAGTTTCGCTAAACCTCCCTAAACTTTCAAAAACATTTTTTTTAATAAAAAGACATTGATCACCACCTCCCGTAAAAATTCCATCCTTAGTCGTAAAATAGGAATTGACCTTTAAAGGAAGACTCTTTTTATCGAACCTATAGGAAAAAAAACCAGCATCGAATCTATTTTCTATCGTTCTTCTGATGTCCTGAAGGAAGGATTTTGGTGGTTTTACATCGGCGTGTAAAAAAGCAAATACATCTCCATTCGCCATTTTCGAAGCCTCGTTCATCTGAGATGCCCTTCCCTTCTTGGAGCAACGTAAAAAATTAGCCTTCTCTTTAATTTCTTGCTTAAAGTCATCGTTGCTTTCTGGAGAAAGCGCCACAATGATTTCCACCGGTTCACAAGTTTTTAGATGGGATAGCACATCAACCAAATACTCGATGTTCTTTTTTTCCTTATGTGCTGGGACAATAATACTAATCATATAAGCAAACCTCTTGTTACCAAAACCGTACCTTGTATCATTGGTATTTTAATAAATCTACGTAATTAGAATGGAAACAGTTTTACTTTTGTGAAAATTACCTCACAAAAACTTGATTGAAAGTTTCCTTAACATTTACGACCTAGTATAAAACCTTACCCCAAAGGATTACGTAGGTTTAAATAATAAAATCAAACATCATGATGACGCTAAAATATTTCTTTGGTCTGGTTCTAATTGGATTAATTGGATGCAAAAGCACTGACAATTTACCAGAAACTCAAAAAAACACAAGAGACTATAACGAACTTTCCGAGAACTTTTTGCTCAAAATAAAAAATAACGAAGATACCTCGGATATTCAAAGAACCTTAGCCAAATCAACCATAGGTGAATTGGAAAGGGCACTGGATACCAATAATAAGAAATTAGCCTTTTGGGTAAATATTTACAATGCTTACATCCAAGTCTTGTTAAAAGAAAATCCTGATCTGTACAATGACAGAGGGGAATTTTTTAAGAAAGAACAAATTCCTATTGCCGGTGATACGATTTCCTTTGCAAAAATTGAGCATGGCATCATTCGAAAATCACAATGGGAATATGGACTCGGTTATATAAGAAAGTGGTTTCCTGGAAAATTGGAAAGAAAACTAAGGGTAGACGAACGGGATTACCGCATACACTTTGCATTAAACTGTGGGGCAAAAGACTGTCCGCCAGTAGCCATTTATGAATGGGAAAGATTGGACGAGCAGTTCAGCAAAGGGACCACCAAATATTTGCAGCGTACTACCGATTATGACAAACCAAAAAAGGAAGTCGCTGTTACCTCCCTTTTTAATTGGTTCCGAGGCGACTTTGGAGGAAAAAGCGGAGTAAAGGACATTTTAAAAAAGGAAGGGCTTATTCCTACTACCAAAGGGATAGACATTAACTATAAAAATTATGATTGGACCTTAGATTTGGATAATTTTGTAGACCTCTGAAATTAGGTTTTCTTTGCCCCAACAATAAAGTGATATTTCGCTTAAAAGACCACTACGGTAGTTTACTTTATGACCAATCTTTCAATTTTAAAAAAAGTATGTATCGTTTTGTTTATTGTCCTTGGGGTAGCTTCTGCCTCGATATTGGGCGATTTAAAGTTTTCATTCGATTTTAGCCAATTTTTTCCGGAAGAAGACCCAGACCTTGAGTTCTATATGGAATTTGTAGATGAGTTTGGTACGGATGATAATTTTTTATTGATTGCAGTAGAAAATCAACCTACTATTTTTGACCAAGAGTTTCTGGAACGATTCAAAGCCTTTTCCGCAGCGAGTCAGAAATTTGAATTCGTTACAGAAAGTGCCTCCCTTACCTCACTCTCCTATCCACTAAAAACTTCCTTAGGGTACACTACACTACCCATCGTTCATATTCAGGACAGTCTCGCCTACAAGCAAGATTGGGAAAAAATAAAAGAAGATGGGTTATTTATCAATTTTCTGATAGAGCAAAAAGCAAATTCCACAGTAGTTGCTTTACGGACACAAGATGATTTGGATTATAAACAATCCGAGCGCTTATTAGCTCAGATACGTACGTCTCTCAAAAATCATAAATTAAGTAACTATCATATCCTGGGAAGGGCCTTCTTCTTAGAAGCCATTGTTGAAATGCAAAAAAGTGAAGTGCTAAAAACCAGTATTATAGCGGCTATTTTGGTACTGATCATACTATTGTTGGTATATCGAAGCTTACCCCTGGTGCTCATATCCATGGCCTCCATAAGTCTTTCCTTAATTATTTTTATGGGAATTCTTGCACTTTGGGGAAAGGAGCTCAATGCCATGGCTGCTTTCTACCCCGTATTAATGCTTATTGTAGGCACATCGGATGTTATACATGTTACCGACAGTTTCATAAGAAAAATACAATCTGGTAAAAACAGGTATGCAGCCATACAATCCTCGTTAAAAGAGGTAGGACTTACCACTTTATTGACTTCTGTAACGACAGCTATTGGATTTACCACCCTTTTATCGTCCAGGTTAGTGAGTATTCAGGAGTTTGGCATTAACGCTGCTATAGGCGTCCTAGTAGCATATATTACCGTAATATTCTTTACTGGATCCCTACTTATTTCCATTCCTAAAAAAAAGCTCTTAGGAAGAAAGAGTATTTCCAAAAGGTGGGTCAATTACCTGCTTGAAATAAATACATTTACCAAAAAAAATCCACGAAGCATTTTAATTGGCACCGCCGTTTTTACCGGATTATGTCTCTGGGGAATTAGTTTGATCAGTACCAACTATGAGTTTAAAAGAACATTGCCCAATAAAAGTGAAATTGCATCGGACTTTGAATATTTTCAAACAAATTATGCCGGTTTCCGTCCTTTGGAAGTGGCGGTAATGGCTCAAGGGAATTACTCAGTCCTTGATTTTTCGGTGGTCTTGGAAATAGAAAAATTGATGGATCATCTAAAAACCTATCCGTCCATTGGTAATCTTCAGTCCTCTAATTTGCCCTTTAAAATCGTTCATAAGGCGAATAATTTGAATAAATCGGAGTTCTTGACACTACCCGAAAAAGAACCAACCTTTGAAAGTTATAAGCGAGATGTACAGAGGCTCGCAAGAAGACAATTGGAACGATTTGTAAATACGGATAGAACTATGGCCCGAATTAATGGGAAACTCCAGGACATAGGTACGGATAGTTTAAAATCAGTATATCAAAAAATCGAAAGTTTTGCCCTCACCCAATTAGATACTTCAAAAATTAAGGTAAAAGTTACGGGAAAAAGTATGTTATTGGACAAAAACTCGGAATATATAAGAGCTAGTTTGTTAGAAGGGCTGTTCTATGGTCTATTACTTATCGGTATTATTATGGTCTTGGTGTTTCGCAATTTTAAAATGTTCATTATTTCCTTAATCCCGAATATTCTTCCCATTCTGTTTGCCGGAAGTGTCCTAGGGTTCTTGAACATTCCGTTAGAAGCTTCATTATCGGTGGTATTCGCCATCGTATTTGGAATCGCGGTAGATGATACCATTCATTTCTTGGGGAAATATAAATTGGGAATTACCCAGGGACTTACCCAAGAAGAATCATTGGAGAAGACCTTTGCGCATACAGGTAGAGCATTGGTTATTACGACGATTATCCTGTTCTTTGGATTCATGGTCATGTTGTTCTCCATTCACCAACCCAGTATAACGATAGGACTTATTATCAGTGTAACCCTAGTAACAGCCTTAATTTTGGATTTACTACTATTACCGGTCTTAATTAGAAAAATGTTAAAGGAAGAGTAGACTTATTTTCTATCCAGTATTTTTTTAAGTGATCGATGTGCCAATATTGTTTTACCCAGCATAATGGCCATAGCTGCAATCCATAAAGAGAAGAGTAGGTATTCCATAACAAGCATGTTTAAGGTTTGGTTTGGTTAAATTCTTTTACTATTAAAGGGTGTTTGGGGCCCTTGGAATAGCTTAGTTATGCACTTTATCGATAAATATATGTATTTCATCCAATTAAATCTTAAAATAAGTTAATTTTTCGATGAAATGCACAGAGTTAAAAACGCCATGACCCTAAAATCATGACGTTTCCAAAAAACAATCCAACCTAAAACAAACTGGAAATGAAAATTGGGTTTACCAATTACAAGTCCTGAATCTGCTTTTCCATAATAGGACCAAGTTCATAGGCGGCCCCCACAAGTTCATTCTTTAATTCCTGTACTTTTTCAAAGTCTTCATTCGCTTTATACACCTCTGCAACTTGGTATAATAATGCAGGCTCAAAGGTTTTGTTGGCTACATATGTATCCATAAGATCCTTGGCCTTTATTTTGTCGCCATTTTTTAAATAACTATATGCCAACCAACTGTATGACTCAGGAGTTGGCCTATTTTCAACCTCCTTCTTTGCCAATCTCAAACCTTTTTCAAGCTGTCCGGTTTCATCTAGATATAGGCCTAGGTTATAGGCATTATACATATCGCCATATGCGGGATTTGAGGTAATTTGAAAATAGGTATCCAAATTTTTCATTCGGATAAAATCTTGGCCCAAATAATCTGCAATTTCAGCCTTTAACAAGTAATAATCTGGTGCATTATATGTTGTTGTAATCGAATCCAGGATTCGCATAGCCTCTTCTGGGTTGTCATCATTTGAAAAAGCTATCCATGCAATACCTTTTTTGGCATACGCGTTATTCCCATCCAATTCCAAGGCCTTCAAATAATTATTGTAGGAATCCTCTATTCTTCCTGCATGCCCATAATAATCCGCCAGATTGGTAACACTCCAAATTATTAAGGATTCATTTTTGGAAGCAATGGCAATTTCCTTTGCCTTTTCCATAAAGTTAATTGTAGTATCCAAATCACCCTTATAGTCATTCCATTTGGCCAATCTGATTAAGTATCCAAAGTCCTTCAAGTTCTTAGTACTATCCAGATACTTTTCCGCTTCATCGTAATTCCCTAATTCCATATGGATGTCAAAAAGAAGATATTGGCTTTCAACAGGGTCAGAACCAATTTCCATGGCCTGCTGGGCCAAAGTAAGTGCTTCCTTGAAACGGTGTTGGGAGATGTAGTTTCTTGCTAGTGACCTTCTGTAACCTGCTCTGCCAATGGAAGCTATCTCAACCGCCCTTTCCAAGCTTTGCTCCGCTTTTTTAAGATAGGTTATATCTCCGGTTTCCTTAAAGTATCGGTTATATTCTCCCCCAATGATTCCAAAACTGGTAAGCTGCATGCTGTCCGGTCTAATCTTGGAATTCCAGAGTTTAAAATATTTAGACGATGTTTTCGCCGGATTGGAGGATAAATACCCATTGTAGTCTTCTGCTTTAGCAATATGCCCAACTTCCCTATTGGTACAGGAAAATATGAGTACTAGTACTAAAAAGTATAAATAGCGTTTCATTGTTTGTTTTTTTGGGTTGTGTTTTTATTTATAAAAAAGGGGGAGGTTTAATGCTCCCCCTTGCTCCTCTTTTTCATAGTCTTTATTCAGGAGCTCCCAAATAAGGGAATGTTGTAGAAATATCGGCAGTGAGGCCAACACCATCGGAAGTTAATCGAGGTAGGTCCGCCATGCCATCCATATCGGTATCCTGTCCGCTAAATCGTGCGCCATCGCCACCACCGAATAATAAAATCAAAGAGACATCAATTACATCATCTTGTGGGGTTCTACCCGTAAGTCCTATGGCACCTTCATAGTTCGGTGCTCCCATACCGGGATTAAAATAGGTAGTAGGTAAATTTGGTGCTACCTCCAAAACATCACTTGCCAATACCGTAGTTAAAACGGTTGCCGATACCGGGTTATTTGTAAAACCGTCATCGTCCGGTCCGTTCAGAATATCACCGAGGATATTAGGTTCAAAATTGACTGCTGCAGGGTCTGCTCCCAGTATATTCGCATATACATCGTGGTAAGCTTCTAATCTAGCCTCAAACCCAGCTTGAAAAGTAGCGACCATTTCCGAAGGTATTGCCCTATTATGTGCATTTTTGGTAGCGTCATCCGCACTCAACACCGTATTAATACCTGGTCTACCCATAAAATCAACTTGGGCATAGGTTCCCGAGAAATCTGGCATCATGGGCTCCATTGCATCCTCACAAGGAGTACAGAACCCACCACAATCAATACCAGTTTCATCGCCATTCATAACACCATCCTCACAGGTGGCTGCCGCCATAGGTGGAGTGTAATCGTCATCATTATTGCAAGAAGCCAAAAAAGCTACAGCGCAAAACGATAGAAGTACATATTTTAAATTATATAGTTTCATCTTTAAAAGTTTTAAAAATTCTTAATTATTGTTTTGAGTTTGTAGTTACCCATGTTTTATAAACGGGAAGACCAAGAACATTTACCGCAGTAGTTTCACCCAACAAACTATTGGGGATTTCCACTACGATGGACATGGTATTGGCACCATCAAAAGTATCCACAGCTGTAGTATCATCATCGTCGGTAGCGTCTGGATCGCCTGCTGGCTTAAATCCTTGGGGTGCCATTCCTCCTATTACAGCATTAAACTGAAAGAAGTCAAAAAAGAAGGCATCCTGTCTTGGCCCCGCAAAAAGAGAAACCCCATCATCGGTCGTTTCAACTATAGCCGTATCCGATGAAATATCAACAGATCCCAAAGGCGAATCTACCATCACTTCACCACTAATACCTGTACTACTTGGTGCAACAGGTCCAAAAAAATACATTTTTCCATCTCTAGGAATTGCTTGGATAACTAAATCTTCCACTAAATCATCATCCGTATCAATATTGATTTCCGTCAATACATTCTCATCAAATGTCCCGTAAGCCAAATCTGGTAATACGTTGGATTGCAGATCCACTGCAAAAACTGTGTTGTCCGAACCCTCTGAAGGTTCAAAAGCGTAAAAGTCGGCAATGTCCGCACTGGTTCCCATAGCGTCTGGCGCATCAATATGATCCGCGGCCACAAGAACAGCTGCTGCCAGGGCCAAAACGCCTAGACCGGTAACTAATTTTGTCTTTTTCATTCTTATTAATTTTTAGATTAGAATCACCCTTACCTACGAAGTATTATTTCAGGGGTTTGGTTTTAGTTGTTAAATAAATGTTAAGAAGAATAGGAGTCGGTTCGAATAAAGACCATTAACTTAAACGGGCCTTACTATTAGTAAAAAGGTCCACATAAAAAAGAATTCCATACCACAAATATGTTGAATAAAGAAAACCACTAATTAACTAACTTTGCTTCTTCTAAAAATGTAGGTTATGAACCCGTCCGCAAGTGGTTGGATAGATAAGTTTGGGTCCTTGGTCAAGAGCCATAATGGGAGCTATACCACGTTCCAAAATTTGTTCGAGGATTTAAAAAAGACCGGTTTTGTCTATGGAATCAATACGGGATACCCCAGTTTTATAACTCCCGAGCACACTTTTTCCGAAGATGAAAAGGCTAAAATAAACTTGTTGACGGCCCTCTATTTTACCTTTAAAATTGAAAACTCTGAAAGCGATTTTGAACTCTTCTTAAAGAATATTTTTGAATTTTATGAAACCTTGGAGGTTAATAAGCTTTCATTTTTAGGAAAACTATTTTCTGGAAACAAAACTTCTTCCAAATTGGAGAAAATACTGGAATCCAGAGTTTATCTCGAGGATAACATCATCAGTAAAACATTTAACAGTTTTATTACCAACTCCCTCTTATTTATCGATGTTCTCCTATTTAGAAAATATCTATTAAATGCGAAGGGGATTAAAAAACATGCTCAAAAGCTAGAGTATTTATCGATCAATATTACCTATCATGCCTTAAGTTCTAAGGAAAAGAATAAAAAAGACGAAAAACTGGCACAATTACTTGCTTCTTCCCTGACCTTTATTAATAGTGATTCCCAAAGGTTTGACGATTCGTATAGACAGCAACTAATTAATAATAAGGATGAGTGGGAGAATAGGTATTTATTGGATTTAGCGTGCCTTACAGTTTGGGAGGACCACTCCTTGGAGTATATTGAATCTGAATTTATTTATAATATTGGCAAAGACCTGAAACTTGATGAACAGACCATTCAAGACTCACTCTCCCATGTCTCCTATTTCATAACTTCAAACAAAGAGACGATACCTTTTCTACAGGAGCACAATATGGCCGTCCAATTTTACGACAGTATGTCCAAATTGGTAAACAGGCTCATTCTCAGAAATAGAAAGCGATTGCATAAGGAACTCTCCGAAAGCGCCGAGTTGGTTTCCTTGCTTTCCAAATCTACCATAAGGGACCTTTCCAAAGAGGAGAAGAAGAAAGTACAGTCACAATTATTGGATATTTTTAAAAGTATACCCTCGTTAGCGATATTCTTGCTTCCAGGAGGAGCAATCCTCTTACCCATTTTTATTAAACTAATTCCTAAATTACTACCATCGGCATTTGATGAGAACCGGGTCGAAAAAGGGGAGTAATTAAAAGGGGGTTATTCCAACCAAAGTTTAAAGTCCTTTACACGCTCCCTACTTACAATAATCTCCTGTTCCGAAAAAGAGTTCAATTTTATTTGCAACCTAGAGTTGGTGTAGGAAATAATATCCTTTATAAAATTAATATTGACGTAAAATTTGCGGCTTACCCTGAAAAAAGTATTGGGTTGTAACTCTTCTTCCAAATTTTCCAAAGTGGTATCCAAAAGATAATTCCTGCCGTCGGAAGTTGCCGCATACGTACCCTTATTTTCACTATAGAAACACTCTACATCATCTGCATTGATGATTTTCAAATGCTGTCCTACTTTAGCCGTAAATCTTTTTTTGTATTCCCTTTCCAGGGGGTTTACCAAAAGTTTTTTGATGTCCTCAAAGTCCAAGGAGAGTTTTTTGGACTCCGGTTTTAAACTACGGAATTTATTCACGGCACTTTCCAATTCTTCATCGTCAATTGGCTTCAATAAATAATCAATACTATTAAGTTTAAAGGCTTGAAGGGCATATTCATCATAGGCTGTGGTAAATATGATGGCACTTTTTACGTCAACAATGTCGAAGATTTCAAAAGAGAGTCCATCTGAAAGTTGAATATCTAAAAAAATAAGGTCTGGATGTTCATTCTCCTGGAACCAGGATAATGATTCTTCCACCGAATGCAGCATGGTGGTAACCTCTACATTTAAATCAGATAACAGCCTTCCCAGTCTTCTTGCTGCCGGCTTTTCGTCTTCGATAATTATTACGTTCATTGTTTTTGAAATAGTAGTCGTTCATCAAAAATACCATTTAATCCCATCCAGTATTTTTTTACGCTGCGTGCTTAATTAATTTTTAATTGTTTTTCTTCTCATCTTCTTTCAAGAATTTCTGTAGTTGGCGCTCTTCCCAGTTTTTTGAAAAAAGAGTACGACCATAGAATACTTTCATCCCATGAAAGAACAACCCAATTCCCCAAAAGAACCAAGTGGCAAACGTACTAAAATGCCAAACGGGGCCCATAAATGTCTCTCCATAATAAGAATTACCTATAAATTTCAATATCAGGAGTACAGTATTTATAACCAAATAAATTGTAAGGTGCGTGTAAAAACCTTTTAATTCCTCCAACCTTTTATGCGCCAATTTCAACTTGGTGTTCTTGCTATTGTTTTCTAGTTCCATCAGTCCTTATTTTCTTCCTTTAAAAATTTATCCAGCTGTCTTTTTTCCCAATCCCTGATGAATTTTGGTTTGAGTTCCTCCCATGATTTTGATTTGAATTTAAAAACATAAATCGCATGTCCCAATAACCCTATTCCCCAAAGAACGGGAGTTCCTAGAAGGTTCCAACCCATCCAGTCATTGAAGTTAGCGTTCTGCATCCAATCATAATCATCTTTGAACCAATTAAATAAATTTAATTTTACCATTAATAATAGCACATTAATAATTATATAAATTCTCAGATGACGATAGAATTTTTTCATATCGTTCACTCGCTTACGAGCTTTTAATAATTTTTCCGATTGTTGGGGTTTACCTTCCATTTCTACCATATTTTTCAGCTTCACGCTTATCTTTTTCTATATACTTTTGAATTTGACGTTCTTCCCATTCCTTGGAAAAAATAGGATTATAGGAGAAGACCTTTATCCCATGGAAAAATAGTCCGATTCCCCAAAAAAACCACACAGCGAACGTTCCAAAATCCAAAACGTCCAAAAAACTCACGCCGTTGCTCATTCTACCTATAATCGTGGAAATCGTAATAAAACTATTGACTCCGATATAGGCTGCTAAATGCCAATAGAATCCTTTTAATTCCTTTAGCCTTACCTTGGCTCTTTTCAATTTTTTATCATTTCTTTCCATTACCTCCATTTTGTTTGTTCCTCCTCCTCTTTCATCAGTTCATTTATTTTTCTGGTTTCCCAATCCTTACCAAGTATTGGGTTGAAACCAAAGGCCTTTACCGCTTGAAAAATCAAACCTATTCCCCATCCAAATGCTGCCCACAAAAACCATGGGTAATTCCACTCATCGATCCAATAATTCAATCCCGCCAAAAAGGCGATAAAAATGACGTAGGATAATAAACTAGTATAGAACTTCTTTATACATTCCACACGTTCCTTTGCCCGATAATATTTAGATTCTTGATTTTTATTTATCATAACTCGTTGGTTTCTTGATTGTTTATATTATTTAAAGATACTTTATTCCTTAAAATTCGTCCCTTTTCATAAACTCCTCCAATTTTCTCTTTTCCCAGTCCCTACCAAATAATGGGTTATACCCATAGGCATTGGACCAATGACCTAGCAATCCTATTCCCCAGCCTATTGCAGGAAATATGGCCCATGGAAAACTAGTTGTATTATAATTTATCCAAGCCAAAAATGGGATTATGATACAATACGCCATTAAATTACTGTAAAACCCCTTTATGGCCTGAACTCTTTCCTTTGCTCTTCTGTATTTAAATTCATTCGTAGTTTCCATGATATTTATTTTTTTAAATGAGTACTAACTCTTGGTTTATTTTTATTTATACTTCAAATTTCCTCAAAGTATAGATGTTTTAAAAAAGGGAAGTACCCAACTGTATATTTTTTAGGATGGATTGTAAAACTGAAGAGTAAATGATAAGAAATACATAAAAAATAAGCATGTACAGGATAAAAATTATTGAAAAACCAACCCTGTTTTTGGAGAATTAATCTCTAAAAATCATCCTTTTCCATCAATTGACGAAGTTTCTTTTCTTCCCATCTTTTACCCCAAATAGGATGGTAACCAAAGGCCTCAAGACCATGGGTAAGCAATCCGAACCCCCAACCTACAACAGGAAAGATAATCCAGGGAAAACTCGTTGTGTTATAATTTAGTATTGCCAGGCAGGGTATTACAATACAGTAGGCAATAAGATTACCGTAAAAGCCTTTTATGTTCTCGACTCGCTCCTTTGCCTTTTGATAACGTTTGTCCTCTATAAAGTCATCTTGCGTTTCAACTACCGATATTTTTTGGGTCAACATAGGGAGTTCAACGGTAAAATCGGTGGCAGTTTTATGAATCTCCATTTTTCGGGTACTCAAAAGCTCATAGCGTTGCTGAATATTTTGAAGTCCCACGCCACTACTTTTTTTAACGACCTGTTTTTCCTGTAAGTTGTTGCTTACCTTTAACTTGCCTTCCTCTTCAAAGATTTTAATGTGTAAGGGTTTTGTTGCATTTACAATATTATGTTTTACGGCATTTTCAAGTAACAACTGTAAGGATAGGGGTACAATTTTAGCTTCTGGGTTAATCGCCTTATCAGGTATGTCCAAAACAATACTATCCTCAAAGCGCATCTTTAGAAGTTTTACATACGTTTTTGCAAATTGCAGTTCCTCATCGACCGAAACCAAATCCTTGTTTTTTTGCTCCAAAACATATCGATATACTTTAGATAAGGATGTCGTAAATTTCTGAGCCTGATTCTGGTCTTCCTCAATTAAACTCGTTAGTACATTAAGGCTATTGAATAGAAAATGAGGATCTAATTGATTCTTAAGTGCATCAAACTTTGCGGAAGCCGTTCCTGCAATAATTTTTTGCTCTTTGACCTTGTTTTCCTGTAAGGCTTTATAAAAATGAAAGGCATGCAGAAACAAGGATATCAAAACAGTGATAATAATGGCAAATACATAGGAAAAGGACTCTTCGTGCTCCACGAAATCACTGAAAGAATTTCCATAGAATACCATGGATAAAAACATCCGTATCAGTCCAAAAGCCATAATGGACAGGAAAACTGAGCCTAATGCCCCAACCCAAAGCCGAGCTTTAGGTTGTGTAGCCCAATCATACCTTATGGAAACACCATCATAGTAATAGGCATTTACCAAGGTGAGTACAAAACTAAACAAGAAGCAGATACCTAGATATTCCAAAAAGACGGGCCAGGTCAAAGGCTCATCCAAGAAAAAAAATAGGTTAAGCAGGGTTACCCCTGCTGTTATATATATAGATATTCTTAACAGTTTTAGAAATTTTCCCATTTCTTAACCTTTACATTGATCTAACATGGTCCTGGCTCTGTCTTCTCCCCAATCGGGATAAAAAGCACCTTTCGTTTTAAAGTTAGCAAAAAGTTCCAAGGAGCGCTCTATATCTTTGCAGTAGGGTGCCGTATCCTGACCAAAATAGGCCGCGGAGCCCATATCCCATTCTGCCTTGGAAAATACAACTCTTGGATTTTCCGGAGCCAATTGTAGTGCTTCATTATACAAGGCAACCACTTTTCCTGAATGGGTCATCCCATATGTAGCACCATCAAAGGCAATCCAAGCGGTATAGGTCATTGCCTGTTGCACCATTATCTCTGGATTTTTAGGCGAAATCCTTTTTGCTATATCTAAAAACTCCTGTGCCTTATCCAACTGTTGTTTTAATTTCTTTTCATCCTTTTCCCCAAAGGAAACTATTGTATTGATTTGAGCGACGTAATAATAGGGTAGCCAATTATCCTGCTCCACATTGCTTATTCTTTCGAACAGATTGGAAGCTTCCATGGGCTTACCCTCACCCCACAGGGAGAACGCTTTCTGCATTCCATTTACAAATTGATTTTGGGACCAGGCGCTAGTAGTTAGCACCACGACGAGTAGTGTGATGATTTTTTTCATTTGAACAACATTTTTTAATGTATTTGAATTGAATGTTTTAATGTTCCACCCAATAATTGAAACTTGGCATCGCTCCATCTAGGAGGTCCAAACCTGGAAGGTGCATCATTAGATGCGCCAAAACGCTCCGTTGGCACCCCTAAGAACTTTTTAAGTTGACCGTCGTTATCTTTATCATGAAAAACGGAAATGGCATAAAATCCTTCAGGTATATCCCTAAAAATAACCTTGGAAACGCCATTGGCAATTTTACCGAACGCACCCTTATATGGTTTTTGTAACCATTGGTCCTCCGAATTGTAAAGACCGATTAGGATTTGACCTTCATCACTTTCCATTCCTGTGATTTCAAGCTCAATTGCCCCAAAGGCCGCAGTTTGTGCAATTCCAAGGGAAAACCAAAAAACACTGATAACAGCAAGAATACCTCTCATTGGGTTAAACATTTATTTGTTGTTCAAATTTCTATGAATATAGTCGATATTTATAAAAAGAAAGACCCAACTGTGGTTTTTATATGATGGAATGTACACATTCCTTACCAGCCAGTTCCAATAAACAAAAAAGACCGATTATTACATCGGCCTTTCCATTCAAAATAATATGGATTTACGAAAAAGTAAACTCTGGCAACTTGATGATTTCCCCACCTTTTTGTGCTGATTCATGTGCCAAAATCCCAACACAGGTTATATTGGCCGATTGTTTTGCATTGGGGTAGGGAGCTCTACCTTCTACCAAGGCTTCCACAAATTCATGTACCAAGTGCGGATGTGATCCTCCATGGCCTGCTCCTTGGGTAAAGGATAAATGCTCATTTTCATCCGAATCATAAACCCCTTGGGTCGTAAAATGTTGAATTTCCTTGGGCAACAGTTTTGCATAATCCGGACTCTCCACTTCTTCAGGGATTTCAGGTTCCGGTTTTTTTGCGGTATGCACGACCAAGGGCTTGCCTTCTATTAATGGCCATTCCACAGATTTCTTGGAACCGTAGACTTCAAAACTTTCCCGATACTGTCTGGCTACATCAAATAACGACCGATACACTTGTGCACTCAAATCGGAATCCTTGAATTTAATATGGGTGGTTTCCACGGCATAGGGCGAATTGTATTCTTTGATCAGTTCCTCCCTAATCGTACCCGATCCAAAACAGGAAACATATTCCGCTTCACCTTTGGTCAATGCTAAAACGGGGCCCACACAATGCGTTGCATAATGCATTGGTGGTAGTCCCGGCCAGTAATTGGGCCATCCGTCCATGTCTTGTTGGTGGCTTGCCTTTAAGAACTGTACCTTACCCAGTTCGCCGTTTTCATAGAGTTCTTTCATAAACAGAAACTCACGTGCATATACCACAGTTTCCATCATCATATAGGTAAGCCCTGTTTCTTGGGTCAGACGTACAATTTCTTCACATTCTTCTACCGAAGTGGCCATAGGTACGGTGCAGGCCACATGCTTGCCCGCTTTCAAGGCTTTAATGGATTGTTCACCATGGTTTGGGATTGGTGTATTGATATGCACAGCATCAATATCCGGGTCTTTAAGCAATTCCTCATAAGAGGTATACCGCTTTTCTATATTAAAAGTATCGGCCAGTTCGTTGAGTTTGGTCTCATTTCGTTGGCATACGGCAATCAAGTTTGCATTGGGATGTTTTTGGTAAATGGGAATAAACTCAGCCCCAAAACCTAAACCGATAATGGCTACGTTCACTTTCTTCGTACTCATATTTTTCAATTTTACTTAAATGTATTCTTTAAAAATTTCAATCCTTCGGATGCAAATGCATCCTGTGTGTCCGCCAGTTTTTTCCAAATATTTACAGCCGCTGCCAATTCGGGAATTTCTGGCGTAAAGCTTTCTATGACCAGAGCTCCTTCATACTTCACGTCCTTTAATCCTTTTGCGAATTCGCCCCAAGGTGTCAATCCCGAACCGGGAATGCCTCGATGATTTTCCGAAACCTGAACATGTACCAACCTTTTACCCGCAGTAATAATTGCTTGGCGGATATCCTGTTCCTCGATGGTCATATGGAAACTATCCAGAATGATTTTCATATTCTTCTCATTAATATCATCGAGTAGACGTACTACATCATTCGCAGTGTTGATTAAATCTGATTCAAAACGGTTCAAAGGTTCCAGGGCGATATCCAAACCGTAATTTTTAGCGATACCAGAGAGCGTTTTTAAATTGGTAACCGCCCTACCCCATTCCGCTTTCTTTTCCGCGGCAGGTGCCAAACGGGCCTTACCCACTGCTGCGTATAGTGGACCGGCAACGAAATCAACTTCTAGATTTGCCGCAAGTGAAAAGCATCTTTCAGCATGTTCGAAGCAACTTTGGTATTTGGAGGTATCCTCTGATGTCAAATCTTTATCATCTCCAAAAACAATACATATGGTTGGTTCAAGGCCATTTGCAGCCAGCGATTCTTTAACAACTTTATCGTCAATTAAAGTCGGATCTTCAACAGGAATCTCCACAACATCGAAGCCCATGGACTTAATTTTGGGAAATAACGATATCGATTCCGTGGTAAAGGGTGATTGCCATAACCAAGTACTTACGCCAAAATTTTTCTTATTCTTCATTTCTCACTTGCTAAACCTTGGATACTATTTAACGACCATTACCCCCTGCATAATTCTCCAGTGACCGGGGAACGTACATATAAACGGATATTCGCCAGGTGTTGTTGGTGCCGTAAATTTTAATGAATAGGTATCGTTTGGATTCAATAACGGAGTTGCGAATAATACATCATCTGTTTGTGGAATATAAAAGAGTTCCGCCGCATCTGGGTCCGCTGCCATTTTATCCGCCGCTGCACCTACCGCTTCCTTTTTACCTGGTTTGGTTATAATGAGGTTATGTTGCATAAAATCAGGGTTTTCCAACACCAATTCTACCTGTTCTCCAGCATTCACTTCGAACTTGGTAACGTCATATTTCATTTCATTCGTTATTGTTTTTATAACGATTTTTTTCGCATTGGAAAAATCTTCATCCGTCATTTCAGAAGAGACACCACCTTCACTTCCATAGTTCTTCATGAGCAATACTGCAAAATCCGCTTCTGTATATGTCTTTGCCACCTTACTGGAATAATTCTTTTCCACTTTATATTTCCAGGGTCCGGCCAATGAGTACCTTTCTTCACCAACCCTGATGTTCATAGACCAACTTCTACCATAAATTCCGCCTTCACCCCCTGTATCGTCCACGCGTACAGCAATTACATTTTTCCCTGCTCTTAATACGCCTTTTGGAATATCATATCTTCGCATGGATTTATAACTGGCCGCCATGCTTCCAACTTCGATTCCGTTAATATACGTTACATCGGAATCATCAACGGGTCCCAAGGAAATTGTACCTACTTTATCCGAGGCCGATGATGGTAAAGAGATTTCTTTTCTAAACCAGATAACCCCGTCTATATCCAATCCTGCGTCCTCTATGTATTGCGGTAAATCCATAGTTTCCCAATCCGAATCATTGTAATCCATTACTCCCATATCACTAGTAGTTGCAACAGGCATTTTATACGTTGGGTTGTCTTTGTTAAAGGCGTTTAAAAACCCATCATTATGTTGTGCGGATGCAGTATATATTCCTTTGAACATCCACTCATCGTTTAAAACAGCTTCGTTCCTACCCAAATCATAGAGCAAGGAACCGACTTTTTGCGATGACGGCCTTTCTGAAAAATAAAGCAGCGCCTCTAGCTGTACATTCGGTTCGCGATCGTTCAGGGTATTCGCCTTAAACAAGGCATCGTCAGAATCATCATTTCGAGGCAATAACTGAATGGCCGCTTTACGAACGCCTGCAGCCTTATGGTACAGCGCTCCTTTCACCACCCCAAGGGCATTACTGTCCGATTCCAAAGCTCCTAAACCATCAATCGTCCAAAGTGCATGTAACGCGGCATTATTCAAGCCTTCGCTGTCAACCTCTTTTGTATTCGCCAATTTATACAGGTCATTCAAAACATCGGTTTCTCCTCGTTCCACCAAAAGACGTTGAGCGGTCAATCTCCAAAATTGATTATCGTTGCTCAGGGCCTTTATTAAAGCATCTGGGTCTTCCTTGGATAATTGCATCGGTTCATAGTCATAACCGTACTTAGGAACTATCCTATAAATTCTTCCGTGGGACTTATCACGTAATGGATTCACATAGGCATTTCCATCCCCATTTTCTGCATCATAACCTCCCCTATCCTCATTAGGTGTTGGGTTATGCTGTACGATAAAATTGTACCAATCTGCCACCCATACCACACCATCAGGACCCACTTTAGCTTCGACAGGGGAACTCCACTCATCCGCGGAGGCAAAAAGATTACCGGCATCTTGTTCTACGTATCCTGCGCCATCCTTTACGATTCTTGCTTGATGTACCAAGCCGCCCGTAGGCTCGCATACAAAAGCTATCTTGTTCCAATATTTCTCTGGATATTCCCTAGCGGTATAAAAATGATGTCCGGCAGCGGCCGTAAAGCCGCCAAAAACATCGACCTGTCTGTAATTGGGCGTAATGGGTTGCATGTCATAGTGACCGTCTATTTTGGCACTACCATCCGTTCCTATTCCTTTTACATGGGTGAAATTGGCATTGGGTATACCTACAAAAACGCTGTGCGTATTGTTTGCAGTGGATGCGAAGATTGAATTATCCTCGGTCAATCCCAATCCCCACGTATTATTAGAGGTATTTGTCAATACTTCAAAGGTGTTTTTTTTAGGATTGAACCTATACACGTTTTGGTTAAATTTAAAATCGGTTCCAAAAATCTGACCTTCAAATCCAGAGTAGCCCACTACCCCATATAATTGATTGTCTATACCATATTGCAAATTGGAAGGGCCTGCATGCGTGTCAAAAGTACCCCAGCCTTCTATTAGGGTCTCCCGAACATCTGCCTTGTCATCCCCGTTCGTATCCTTTAAAAAGATGAATTCCGGTGCTTGGGAAACTACGATACCGCCATTGTAAAAAGCAAAACTGGTAGGGATATTCAGTTTATCTGCAAAGACAGTGACCTTATCGGCCTTACCATCACCATCAGTGTCCTCTAAAATTTTTACTTTATCATCGCCTATACTATCATCGTTTCGTACGGTATTCGGATAATCAACCGTTTCAATCACCCAAAGACGGCCTTTTTCATCCCAGTTCATGGCAATAGGATTTATGATATCCGGTTCCGATGCAAATAATTCGGCTTCAAAGCCAGCGGGCACCTGAATGAATTTCTGGGATTCTTCAGGAGATAAGGGCAATTGATACTTAGGAGCGGGGTCCCTTTTCTCATAATTAGGAATATTTTCCCTTTCCTCATATTTCAAAGTAGGAATATCAGTGGCGAAAGCCATCCAATTTTCCTTTGCTTTTTCTGGAACGGCCCAAAGAATTCCCTCCTTAACCAAATTTTGGAAACCAGGGTGGTTCCAAGTGCGCTCATCGTGTCCATAGGCGGTGTAGAACACTTTTCCTTCCCCATAATTCTTAACCCAGGTCCATGGTTCCCTATGGTCACCCTCCACACGTTCCATTAAAACTTGAATATCATCCGCAATTTTATCGTGTACGTAGGTTTCGTCCCATGTTTCAAAAGGTTTTAAATCCTTTGTGATTGGATGCTCCTTATCTACAATTTCAGCCGTGAATGTACCTGTCTCGTGACTCATGAACTGAGCCCCTACCAAGTCTATATATTCGGGTGAATTTTTAAAACAAAAACTGGCCGAATGAATAGGAATAAACGCATGGCCTTCACGAACATAATCCAATAAGGCTTTTTCCTGTGCGTCTGTTATCTCTTCATGATTGGCATAAATTATCAGTCCATCGTAAAATGATAATTCCTCTGGATTTAAGTCGATCACATCTTCCGTATACGTAATATTGATGCCATCCTTGGTTAAGGCCGAAGCCAGTATGGGGAAATACGCACCAGAATTGTGATGTTCAATGGAATGCCCCAGAAATAACATTTCTATTCTTCGGGGAGCATCGTCCTTAAATGCCTTTTCCTTCTTTTCCGATTTGCAGCTAGTTATCAGTATAAAAACACCAAACAATACTGCACATATCTTATAAAACGTCTTCATAAAATGCCAGATATTAAATTAAGTACCAATTTTAATCATAATTTGACAAATTAAATTCCTTTCATTTATCCCATACTGACTGTATTTTGTCATATTTAAAAACAAAACAGTATTTTTACTGGTAAATAAGTGTTCTTTTTTCGTAAAAACCAAATCTCTTATCCAAAACGAAGTATGAAATTAGCGTTAGAAAAATCACCAATTCCCGAATCCCATGCCTTGGTCGCCAAAGCGTTGAAACAACCGCTGTTCGACCCTAATTGGCATTTTCATCAAGAATATCAGTTATTTCTGGTCCTAAAGGGAAGGGGCACACAGTTTATTGGTGATAGTATTCGGCCCTACAAGGAAGGAGAAATAACCTTTACAGGGCCTAATCTGCCCCATTTATGGAAAAGTGACTTTGACAACCAATTACCTAGCCATAAAGCCTATTCTGAAGGGATAGTTGTGTATTTCAATGGAAATTTTTTAGGGGAACACCTTTTGCACAAAGAAGAGGGACTTAAGCTGAACCAACTTTTTCACAAAAGCCTTAGGGGGTTACTTATTAATGGAGACACATCCCAGGAAATCAAAACATTAATGCAGAATTTGCTTCAATTGGAAGGATTGGAACGCGTTTTGGAGCTCTTAAGAATATTAAACCTCTTGAGCGAGACTAAAGAAATGGAGGTATTGGCAAGCCCAGGATATATAAACTCACTTAAACAAGGGGATACAGAGCGTATGAACAAGGTGTATGACTATGTCATGAAACACTTCCAGAGAAAAATAGCCTTAGAGGAGTTGGCCGAATTGACCAATATGACCCCAACCTCCTTCAGTAGGTACTTTAAGGTCCATGCCAACAAAACTTTTTCCGAATTTGTCAGTGAAATTCGGATCGGCCATGCCTGTAAGCTTTTACTAGACCATAATATGAATGCTTCACAGGCCTGTTACGAAAGTGGTTTCCAAACCTTATCCAATTTCAACAAGCAATTTAAGGCGAATACCCGCAGAACGCCCACTGCCTACAAAAAGGAGTTCGGTCCACGCTAACTATCATTTTATTTCGAGTAATTTTGCCTGTATGGTCAGAAACATGCAATTGCGGGTTAGCTTAAAGGAGGTTGAGGAAGTCAAAGAAGAAAAAGGCGTACTACAGCTGAAAATAGCCCATCGTTTGGGGTTGTCCGTTACCGAATTCAACTTTAAAATACTTCGAAAATCCATCGATGCGCGTAAACCCACCATTTACTTTAATTATAAATTAGCGGTTTATAAGAAGGGCGAAGCCTTGGATAAAACCGAATATAAATTTGACTATCGAGATGTTTCCAAAGCCAAACCTATTCATATCATAGGATTTGGTCCCGCAGGAATGTGGGCGGCACTTCGCTGTCTGGAACTTGGTTATAAGCCTATTGTTTTTGAACGCGGTAAAAATGTACAGGATCGCAGACGTGACCTCAAGGCCATTAATCAGGACCATGTAGTAGGCGAAGATTCGAATTACTGCTTTGGTGAAGGGGGTGCGGGCACCTACTCGGACGGTAAGCTCTACACCCGTAGCTTAAAACGGGGCGACGTGAGACGTATTTTTGAAAGCCTTGTCCATCACGGTGCGAAAGAGGATATACTCATTGATGCCCATCCGCATATCGGTACGAACAAATTGCCCAAAATTGTACAAAACATGCGGGAAACTATCCTGAAATATGGTGGTGAAGTACATTTCAATACTAGGGTGACCGACTTCATTATTAAGAATAATCGAATAGTTTCCGTTATTCTGCAAAATCAGAATGAAGTTCCGGTAACACGGGTTGTTTTAGCCACCGGGCATTCCGCTCGCGACATTTTTGAACTGCTTCACAAAAAGAAAATTACCTTGGAGGCGAAAAGCTTCGCGATGGGCGTTCGGGTAGAACACCCCCAAGAAATTATCGACAATATCCAATACCACTGTTCCGGTCAAAGAAATGAGTTGCTTCCCGCTGCCTCCTATAGTTTGGTGGAACAGGTTAAAGGTCGAGGCGTGTATTCATTCTGTATGTGTCCCGGTGGCTTCATAGTACCGGCTGCAACCGCCCCGGGTGAGGTAGTGGTGAACGGTATGTCGCCCTCTAAACGTAACAATCAATTTGCCAATTCCGGTATTGTTGTTGAAATTAATGTGAATCAGGACATTCCCAAGTATGAGCGCTTTGAGGCATTAAAAGGACTTGAATATCAAAAAGATTTGGAACGCTTAGCTTTTACTTCAGGAGGAAGGTCGCAAACAGCTCCGGCACAGCGATTAACAGACTTTGTTGAAGGTCGCATATCAAATGATTTAAACCCCACTTCTTATCAACCTGGGCTGAAATCGGCACCCTTGCATTCCTTACTTCCAAAACTCATCGGCAGTCGCTTGCGTGCTGGATTCAAGGTCTTTGGTAAAAAAATGCATGGCTATTATACCGCTGAGGCAAATATCGTGGGTGTGGAATCCAGAACTTCCTCCCCCGTGACCATCCCACGAAATAAAAATTTGGAACACATTGAAATAAGAGGATTGTTCCCTTGTGGAGAAGGTGGCGGTTATGCCGGTGGTATTGTTTCGGCCGCTATGGATGGGGAACGATGTGCGGAGGCAGCTGCTGCAGGAATTTAAGTGCAGGTTAAGATAAATTGTGCCATTGCGGGTAACACCGGTAACATGCTAAAACAAATAAGCATACCTTTGCGGCTTATAAAAAATTATGACATTTAAAGAACTCGGCTTAGCCGAACCCATTCTAAAGGCCGTAGAAGCCGAAGGATATACCCACCCTACCCCAATACAACAACAAGCAATACCCATATTATTAAATAAAAAAGATTTATTAGGTGTAGCCCAAACCGGTACCGGAAAGACCGCAGCTTTTGGAATTCCCATCCTTCACCATTTATACGAGAGTATTAGCCTTAATCAGAAATCAAGAAAAGTAAAAGCCTTGATCGTAACACCCACACGGGAACTGGCCATTCAAATTGGAGAAAGCATGACGGCCTATGGAAAATATACCGGATTACGAAATACGGTGATTTTTGGAGGTGTTAAGCAAGGTAAACAAGTGAATGCTCTTAAAAGTGGTATGGATATCCTAATTGCCACCCCGGGGAGACTTTTGGATCTTATGAGCCAAGGTTATATTTCTTTCAGGGACCTTGAATTTGTTGTGCTCGACGAAGCCGACCAAATGCTAGATATGGGCTTTATTCATGATGTGAAGAAGATTATAGCTAAACTACCTGCCAAAAGGCAATCGCTTTTCTTTTCAGCAACCATGCCACAAGCCATCGTTCAGCTGTCCAAATCTATGTTAGGTGATTTTGAACGCGTGACCATTAAACCGGAGCAGGCCACGGCGGAAAAAGTGGAACAAGGTGTTTACTTTGTAAGCAAGCAGAACAAACCCAAGCTTTTGGTGCATTTACTGAACGAACGACCCAAGGACTCGGTCCTGGTGTTTTCTAGAACAAAACACGGTGCCAACAAAATAGTAAAGAAATTAGCCCAAGCTGGGATTAAATCTGCCGCCATCCACGGTAATAAGTCGCAAACCGCCAGACAAAAGGCTTTGGGTGATTTTAAAGATGGTAAGCTAAGGGTTTTGATAGCTACCGATATCGCGGCCCGGGGCATTGATGTGGACGAACTTTCCTTGGTTGTAAATTACGACCTTCCCAACGTATCCGAAACCTATGTGCATAGAATTGGTAGGACAGGAAGGGCAAATGCCAGCGGTATCGCATTGTCGTTCTGCGATAAGGACGAAAGACCCTACCTCCGAGACATTGAAAAGCTGATAAAGCAATCTGTTCCTCGAATGCCCGAACATCAATTCGTAAGCGATGATTCCGAAAGTAATGTGGCGGAAACACAAAATAGGCCGAAGCCAAACAATTCTTCCAATTCCAATAGAAACAAAAATCGGAACCGGAACAAAAACAGAAATAAAAACAGGAATAGCTCCGGCACTTCGAAGTTTCGAGGAAGTAAACCAAAAGGCAGTAGAAGTTCCAATTCCTAGTCATTTACTAAGACCCATCATCTCACTGAAGTAAGTATATTTGGCATATAAAGTGAAATAATGCCAAGACAGTTATTCATTTATGGAAGTGGACGGCATACCGTTCCGTTTTTAAACTATGTAGCAAAAGCTACAGGGAAAGAATTACCCAACCTATGTTTTATCCCCACGGCTAGTGGAGATGATGAGCAGTATATTGCTTCGTTTCATGAAGTCTGCTCCCAATTAACGGTTACACCACATGTACTTAAGGTTTGGATCAATTCATATGAACAAAAGGAAACTTTTGAAGAAATTATTTCCCGAATGGATGCCATTATAGTGGGCGGTGGTAACACGCTGAATATGTTGGCCATTTGGAAGGCCCAAGGTATAGACATAGCGCTCAAAAAGGCCTATGATAATGGAGTGGTCATGGGTGGTGGCAGTGCGGGCTCGCTCTGTTGGTTCAACGCCGGTACTACGGATTCGAGACCTAAGGAACTTAGCATAGTTAAAGGGATGTCTTTCATTGACAAAAGCCATTGTCCGCATTATAATTCGGAAACTTCCCGGCGTCCCTTATACCATAACAATATACTTTCCGGAAAATTGACGGATGGCTATGCGTGTGACGACCGTTCTGCCATCCATTTTATCGACGAGAAAGTACATACCTCGGTTTCCTCAAATGAAGAAAATCATTCCTATTATGTGTATGTACAAAATGGAACCATCAAAGAAGATCGATTGGAATCCAAGGTGATCTGTTAACATTGATTTGCTTGACTATTTTATCATAGCCGGTTAAATTTTAATTGGATGTATTAATGGATTGAAAATCAATTTATTTACTACCTTACAGCGAAACCAAACCAATCGACTGTGAAAATCCTTTCAAACCTTCTTCCCTATGTAATATTGTTTTTCTGCATGATTGGATGCTCCAATCAAGAAACCTTCGATATGCTCATTAAAAATGGTCAAATCGCAGATGGTACCGGTCAGCCCATATTTACGGGCGATATCGGTATCAATGCTGATACTATTGCTGCTGTTGGAAACTTGGAAAACGCAAAAGGTCGCCAAGAAATTGACGCTACTGGACTAACAGTTGCCCCTGGCTTTATAAACATGCTTAGTTGGGCTACTGAATCCCTTATTGTTGACGGAAAATCAGAAAGTGATATTCGTCAAGGAGTCACATTAGAAGTTATGGGTGAAGGTTGGTCTATGGGTCCGTTAAACGATGAAATGCGCCAACTAGAGCAAAGTAGCCAAAAAGATGTCAAATATCGTATTGAATGGACAACGCTTGGCGAATATTTAGAATTTTTAGAAAAACGAGGCATTGCTCCCAATGTAGCTTCCTTCGTAGGCGCTACCACTTTACGTGTTCATGAACTAGGGGAAGCGAACCGACCTCCCACCCCTGCTGAATTGGAAAATATGAAAGCCTTGGCCAAAACAGCCATGGAAGAGGGAGCTATGGGTATCGGTTCTTCATTGATTTATGCCCCTGCCTTTTATGCGGATACCGAAGAACTGATTGAATTGTGCAAGGTCGCATCGGCCCATGATGGCATGTACATTTCCCATATGCGAAGTGAGGGCGACTATTGGTTGGAAGCAATTGATGAATTGATACGAATTGCAAAAGAAGCAAATATTCCTGCGGAAATCTATCATTTAAAAGCTGGCGGAAAAGACAATTGGGGAAAATGGGAATCTGCCATTGCCAAAATTGATTCCGCTAGAGCAGCTGGCCTTCAGATTACAACAGATATGTATAATTACACGGCAGGAGCCACAGGTTTAGATGCTTCTATGCCTCCATGGGTACAGGAAGGTGGTTATGGGAAATGGGCCGAACGATTACAAGACCCGGCCATCCGTAAAAAAGTAATCGAAGAAATGAAAGCTAAAGGGGATGGTTGGGAGAACCTTTATTTTGCTGCCGGTAGTCCAGAAAAACTTATTTTAAATGATTTTAGAAATGATAGCCTGCGCCACCTTACCGGTAAAACCCTAGGGGAAGTCGCCCGTATACGTGGAACGAGTCCTGAAGAAACGGCAATTGACCTTGTGGTTCAAGATAGTAGTCGTGTTGGGACGGTTTATTTTTTAATGTCTGAAGAAAATGTAAAAAAGCAGATAGCGTTGCCCTACATGAGTTTTGGCTCTGATGCAGGTTCCTTGGCACCGGTAAAACCTTTTACCAATTCCAGTCCCCATCCTAGGGCTTACGGAAATGTAGCCCGACTTTTAGGCAAATACGTGCGTGATGAGAAAGTGATTCCTTTAGAAGAAGCGGTTTATAAATTGAGCGGATTACCTGCCTCCAATTTAAAGATTAAAAAACGAGGTGCTTTGGCCACAGGCAATTATGCAGACTTGGCCATTTTTGATGCCAACACCATTATCGACAAAGCTACATTTGATGAACCCCACCAATTTGCTGAAGGCATGGTACATGTTTTTGTAAATGGCGATCAGGTATTGAAAAATGGTGAACATACAGGGGCTACCCCCGGCCGGGTGGTACGTGGACCGGGATGGAAAGGCAATAACTAAATTCAAAAACCAACCAAATGAAAAAACTAGTACTATTCTTCTTAATCGGGTGCTTTTCCCAAATAGCCTTTTCCCAACAAAAAGGCAACGACAAAAAATTGGATGCCATGATCGTTGAGGGGATGAAAGATTGGAAAGTTCCGGGATTGGCCGCCATTGTGGTAAAAGATGGTAATGTCGTATTTCAAGAAACTTATGGGGTAAAAAATTTGGAAACTGAAGAACCGGTCGACGAAAATACCCTTTTTAATATGGCTTCCACGACCAAAGCAATTGTAGCTATTGCCATGGGTATGTTGGTCGATGATGGTAAACTGGATTGGAATGATAAAGTAACGGACTATGTCCCGTACTTTAAATTATCGGATTCCTATACCACGGCAGATGCCCGGGTGAAGGATCTATTAACCCATAATTTGGGCGTTGGGAATGCAGATAACTTATGGATTTTGGACAGTCTTTCCACTAAAGAAACGATTCACAGGTTTCAGTTTGCGAATAAGACATATCCATTGCGCGGTGGATTTACCTATCAGAATATTATGTACGCAGTAGCGGGAGAGGTCATTGCAGCGGCCAGCGGAAAACCATGGTACAAATTTGTACAGGAACGTATTTTTAAACCTTTGGAGATGAACCGTACACAGGCCATCGCCGCGGATATCTTTAAAGCTGGCAACTACGTAACCCCATACTTAAACGATGATGAGGACGGCATGGTAGAGGTAGATTACGGATTCTCGGACCAAATTGGTCCGGCTGGGATGATATGTTCTACCGCTCATGATATCTCCAATTATCTCACATTCTTGGTAAATGACGGTGTTTATAAACAAGACACTTTGGTACAACCTAAAACCTTCAAAAAATTATTCGAGCCCCATTCCTTTTTAGGTGCCACAGGAATCTATCCTACTAATGCCCTTACCAAATCAAATTGGAATACCTATGGGCTGGGATGGTTTCAACAAGACTATAAAGGCCACAAGTTGGATTTTCATACCGGGAGTCTATTTGGACTAGTCGCGATTGCCGGAATCATGCACGATAAGGATGTTGCAGTTTATGTTTTTGCCAATTTAGATCATGCCGAATTGCGACATGCCATTTTATACAAGGCCATGGACCTCTATGCCTTTGAAGATGACAGTCGGGATTGGCATAAAGAGGTTTTCAATTTGTATGAAGGTTTTAAAAAAGAAGGCATTGAAAAGGCCAAACAAGAGGATTCGGAACGGGCTAAAAATACAAGTCCTAGCTTAGCCCTAACCGATTATGAGGGCACATATTCCAATGCAATGCTGGGCAATGCCCAGGTGGCCTTAAAGAAAGGCAAATTACAGGTCAATTTTAATGACTTTATAACCTATACCACAGAACATTGGCATTACAACACATTTAACACCAACAAAGACCCCCGTTTTTATGAAGAATTAAAAATCACTTTCAATTTAAACGAGGGTGGTGCCGTTAACGATTTCAAAATTATGGGAGCGGAATTTATAAAAAAGGAATAAACAACCTATTGAATAGAATAAGTAAACCAAACTAATTGAACACTAAAATGAAAAACTATACCTTACTCTTTGCATTTGTTTTTTCAAGTGTATTGTTTGCCCAAACAGATACTGAAGTTGCCGAACAAACCGTCGATAAAAATGAAATTGAAGGTCATATCTATTTTTTGGCCGATGATGTCCTAAAAGGACGGGCTACAGGCTCTCCCGAATTAAAAATAGCGGCCTCCTATTTGGCCAATACGTTACGCAGTTACGGGGTAAAACCCAATCCAAAAACCGGGGATTATTATCAACAAGTAGAACTGTTTCGGTCCTTCTTGAATGAAGAAATAAGTTTGTCCCTTAATGGTATTCCTTTTCCTGAAGTGGTTGCATTCGATATCGGGGAAATAGATAGTGAAGAAAACGCTATTTACCTTAATTATGGCTTGGAGTCGGACTATAAAGGCAAGAATATTACCGGTAAAATAATAATCGTAAAAGCGGGAACGCCAGAAGCTTCGGAACTACGACCTGCACTCAGAAGTAGGGCGCAAAAAAGGGAGCTGGCCATAAAAAATGGTGCAAAAGGTTTAGTGGAAATAGGTTCATTTGAGGAAAGTATCTGGCCACGTTTTAAGCACGCCTTCGAGGAACGTGTAAGCCTCTCCAAAGGTAAAGAAGAGGATTTAACGCTCCATTTGTGGGTGCAAACGACCGCAACCGAGTTGGATAAAATAGGAGACAAACCTTTAAAAATCAACATCAAAAGTACCGGAATACAACAAGAAACCTTGAAAAGTCAAAATGTTGTTGGAGTGCTGGAGGGAACCGATTCCAAATTAAAAGATGAATACATCATCTACTCCGCACATTATGACCATGTAGGAATTGGCCGACCTGATGCACAAGGAGATTCTATCTATAACGGGGCGCGTGATAATGCCATAGGTACTACTGCAGTTCTGTCAATGGCAAAAAACTTGGCAAAGTATCCGACCAAACGTTCTGCTTTATTTATACTATTTACAGGTGAAGAAATGGGACTATTGGGAAGCCAGTATTACGTTCAATATCCAGTTTTGCCCCTTGACCAAATGATTTACTGTTTCAATACCGACGGTGGAGGCTATAATAATACCAGTTTGGCCACCATTGCGGGACTAAACCGTACCACGGCCAAAGATAAAATGATCAATGGAGCGAAAACCTTTGGCCTAAAAGCTTTGGATATTGACGAAGTGGCACCGGAAGAAGGTCTTTTTGACCGGAGTGACAATGTTAGCTTTGCCAAGGTTGGTATTCCGGCACCCACCTACTCCACCGGGTTTGATGCCTTTGACGATGAAATTAATAAATACTACCATCAAGCCGCAGATGAGGCGGATAGCTTGGATTATGACTATTTAGTAAGGTTTTACCAAGGATATATTCTTTCGGGTAGATCAATCGCCAATGACCCGGAACGTCCATATTGGATAAAAGGGGATAAATACGAACCCGCGGCCAATGTACTTTATGGTAAAGTTCCTGAGGCCCCTTTAAAAAACTAAATACTTACCACAATCGCATTTTTATGAAAAGCTATCTGATTCGGACGATTGTTATACTCCTTATACTTTCCAGTTGCAAGAAGCACAATTTAAAAACAGAGAAATCCATTTTTGAGCACACCATTGTCGAAGGACCTACTCCATGGACCAGTACTATTTTTGAGCCCACGGAAGATGACTTTACCTTTGCCATCATTTCGGATTTAAACGGAGGTGAACGTGATGGGGTGTACCGTGCTGCCGTAGAACAATTAAATGCCCTGGACCCTACTTTTGTCCTGAGTGTTGGGGATCTTATAGATGGCGGAACAGAGGATACACTGCAATTGGCCAAAGAATGGGATTCCTTTGAAAACAGGACGTCAAAATTAAAAATGCCCTTCTTCCATCTGGGTGGTAACCATGACCTTACCAACCCCACGATGCGTAGCATTTGGAAGCAACGTTTTGGCCCGAGATACTATCATTTTCTGTACGATAATGTACTCTTTCTTATGATGGATTCTGAGGATTACGAGGAACAACGCATAGTGGAAATCTATGAGGCTCGTGCGAAAGCCCTAAAAGTTATCGCCGGGGAAATAGAAGGCGTGTATGAGGAGACGGAATATTATAACATGCCGGAGCGTCAAATAGGTGGTATGAGTTTGGAACAATTTGAATATTTTAAGAAGGTTCTAGAAGAAAATCCTGATGTTACATGGACTTTTGTGCTCATGCATAAACCGCTTTGGCAACGGGAAGATGAAAAGGGCTTGAATCCCTTGGAAAACCTTTTGGCCGATAGACCCTACACCGTAATCAATGGCCATATCCACTCCTTTTCCCATAGGATAAGGAACAACCGGGATTACATTATTTTGGGAACTACGGGTGGTGGTCAGTCTGCCCAAGATTCTATGGCCTTTGATCATATTTCCCTAGTGAGAATGGCCAAAAAACCAATCATCACCCACTTAAAAATGGACGGTATTTTGGACAAAAAAGGGAAACTGCCCTCAAGTGGTTCATTGATACATTAAGTGTAAAACATGATAAAATTTTTTCGAAAAATCCGCCAGCAGCTGCTCTCTGAAAACAAATTCAGCAAATATCTGCTCTACGCCATTGGGGAAATAATCCTGGTAGTCATTGGGATATTAATTGCACTTCAAATCAACAATTTGAATGAATCACTGAAAAGCAAAAAAGAAGAAGTGAATTACCTTAAAAACATAATGGAGGATATACTATCCGATTCTTTATACTTCCAAAAGAGCTGGTTTAGTAAAAGTGGAAAAAAAATAGCAGGTCTAAAAAAGGCAAAAAAATATTATCTGAATGGTGTAATACCAAATGATACTTTAACATTTATTAATGACATTGCATATGGCGGTATTTTTGGTATTGGTAAGCTTACCCCGAATAATAGAACCTACAATGAGTTGTCAAGTACAGGTAATATTAGTTTGATCTCTGACCAAGAAATCCGTGAGCAGATAGTTGAATATTACTTAAATTTAGGTTTTCTATCAAACTACGTTTCAGATTTACAAAGTGGCTACCCACATTTTATAAATTCTTATAGAGTTTTTAACCCCAAAGCCACTGATTCTATAAATACGGATGAAATTCCTAAGCTCTTAAAAATGATGCGTAAAGATGAATTTTACCCCCTCATAAATCAAGAATTAACTTATGCCTATTCGATTTTAAATAGGCTTGAGTATTCTAAAAAAGACGCTTCACTTTTATATCAAAAAATAGAAGACTATTTAAAAAATGAAAATTCCAATTAATATTAATTGTAGAATATATCATCAATGAATCCGCTAGCCAATGATAAAATTCTTTAGAAAAATTCGGCAGAATCTCATCATGGAAAACAAAACCTCCAAATATTTTAGATATGCCATTGGCGAGATTGTACTCGTGGTCATCGGAATTTTGATTGCCTTGCAGATCAATAATTGGAACCAGGACCGAATCAACAATATCGAAAAAAAAGCTTTACTTTCTAAACTACATGTAGAGTTCAAAACCAATAAAAAGCTGGTAGAGGATTTTAGGCTTGAAGAGCAAAGGGCCATAAGATCGTCCAGTAAATTGATTAGTTTGATAGGTACCACAAAAGAAGAGCTCGCAAACAAAAATTTAGACAGCCTATTTTTTGAATCCTTCCCCTCTAACGAACTGGCATTTGCCAACAATTCAGTAAACAGTATCGTGCAAAACGGACGTCTTAACCTTTTTGAAAACGATTCCATTACCTCACTTTTATACCACTGGAATTCCCTATCTGAAATCAGGCAAACCCGTTTTGACAAATTGGATGCCTGGAACAATGAACATCTTTTGCCCTTTTTGTTACCTTATATTTCATTTAGGGAAATGGACAGTAATGCCCATTATCCATGGTCTGGGAAATCCAAGGTGAAACCGGACTACTATCCTTTGTTTCAGAAAGTGGAATTTGAAAATTTGTTGGATAATTCATTATGGCTGCATCAAAATATAATGGATAGATTGGATGAAACCGAAATGTTGATTGAAGAAATTCTTCAGGAAACCAAATCTGTAGTCAAATGATCAAATTCTTTAGACGAATCCGGAAACAGCTTCTCTCTGAAAACAAATTCAACAAATATCTGCTCTACGCCATTGGGGAAATAATCCTAGTAGTCATCGGCATACTAATCGCCCTTCAAATAAACAATTGGAATGAGGAACGTTTGGAGAATAATCGGGAAAAAATCACTGTGCAAAATCTAAACACTGAATTCCAAGAAAATTTAAGGGACTTGGATTCCATAAATACCATTTTACATCGCACCATTTTGGCTACGGAAACCATTTTTGGAAAGTTTAAAGAAGATAACCTACAAGAAACAGACCCAATAGACAGCCTTTTGCATCATGTCATAGAAAGTCCTTCTTGGAAGCCCAGTGAATTTGTTTTGAACGACCTTCAAAACTCTGGCGGACTCTCAAAATTGAACAATCCGGAGCTTAAAATTCTATTGTTCAATTGGTCCCGATTTTTTAAGGAGTTACAAGAAACGATGGATCAAACCGAAAAAACAAATATAAATTTGATCGAATATATTAGGGAACACGGTTCGCTCAGGAACATAGATACCAAATCTAAAACATTTCCATATGGGCCCTCGCAGCTAAAAATGAACAATTCATCGTTGCTTCAAAATATTCAATTTGAAAATTATATCGATGACAAACTCTACGTACTCAAGGAGTCTGAAGTTGCCTATGCACAAGCTAGAACATTAATACAGAAAATCTTAAAAGAGGCTACCATAGATTAATTTCTCGATAATTCTCGTATTCAACAAACCACCAATTCAATGAAAAACTTTCCCAATGCCTTTGTCATCATTATCAGTGCGGTACTGCTCGCATGGGTGCTTACCTACATTATTCCGCAAGGCAGCTATCAAAGAATTACAAATGAACAAACAGGGATCACTACTGTGGTCAACGATTCATACCAAGAAACGGAAGGAAACCATTTATCGGCCTTTGAGGTTATGCTGTCCATCCCCAAAGGTGTAGCGGGAAGGGCAGATGTGGTTGTATTAATCTTATTGCTGGGCGGTTGTTTTTATGTCATTGAGAAAACGGGAGCGCTCTCACAAGGTCTTCATAAACTGGTTAAGATTTTAAAAGGAAAAGAGGTGGTTTCATTGGTCATTGTCTCCTTATTATTTACTGCAGCAGGGGTCAGTATAGGCATGCAAGAGGAAGTGATTGCCATGATGCCGGTCTTGCTCATTTTTGGAAAAAGTATGGGTTTCAACACCTATACCACCATTTATATGAGCTACGGATCTACGGTGTTGGGTAGTTCCTTTAGTCCTTCAAACCCGTTTGGGGTAATCATTGCCCAGCAGGAAGCCGGGTTAGCCTTGTTATCCGGAAGCGGTTTTAGACTAATTGTTCTGGGCATTGCATTCTTGCTTTGGGTGTTATACCTGATACGTTACGCCAAAAACAACAAAGTGGATAAAATAGAGGCATCTGGCTCGCATGGAAAAATGGACCTGAACGCCAAAATCATTCTCACCTTGTTATGCCTAACCTTTGTAATAGTACTTTATGGTTTATTAATGCTGGATTGGGGCTTTATGGAAATGTCCGCCACCTTTTTCGTTCTGGGAATCATATCAGGACTCTTAGGGAAATTGGGCGTGAACGGTACGGGGGAAGCCTATGTAAACGGATTTAAGGAAATGATTTTTGCAGCCATGATCATTGGTTTGGCAAACAGTATTTCCATGGTCTTAAAAGAAGGAATGATCATTGATTCCATTGTTTACGGACTTTTTGGACCATTAAAATACCTATCCGCCTCCGTCTCCGGAGTATTGATGATGGTCTCCCATGCTATTTTACATTTTCCCATACCCAGTTATTCCGGTCAGGCCATTCTGACCATGCCCATTTTGGTACCACTTTCGGATTTAATCGGAATTTCCAGACAAACTTGTGTGCTGGCCTACCAATATGGAGCCATTATGGGGGACTTGATTGTACCCACTAACGGGGCATTGATGGCCATTTTGGCCGTTTGCGGCATTCCCTACAACAAATGGTTCCGTTTTGCTTGGAAACCTTTGGTACTTATGCTAGCATTGGGAGGGATAAGTATTGTGGCCGCCGTGTATATAGGTTATAATTAGAAGTTATATTTAACCCAGGTACTATAATACTTTCTCAATTTTCGTTTCGGTTTTTTCTCAATGTACCATAGGTAAGTTACCTTGTCGGTAATGTATTTATTCGATATCTTCAATTTAGGATTTAACTAGGAATGCCGCCCCATTCGGGAAGCGTCGTGCAGAGCGAATCCCAAGATGTGTGTTACCAATAAATTTCATAGGTTGTTCGACCGAACACCAACAGTATATTTAAAGAGAAAACTATGGATTTTCATAATAAAAAAGTGTTGATAACAGGAGCTTCCCGGGGCATTGGAAAGGCCACGGCCCTGGCCTTTGCTGCCAAAGGGGCTCACGTGGGACTTAATTTTAAAAGCAACCTGGTTGAAGCCCAAAAAACACTGCAAGAATTATCCGGTGAGGGCCATAGCCTTTTTCAATATGATGTTTCTGTAAAGGCGGATACCAAAAAGCTTGTAGATGATTTTATAGCCCATTATGGTAGGCTGGACATCCTAGTGAACAATGCGGGCATTGGGATATTCCATGCCATTGACGAGGTTGATTTTGACACATGGACCCAAGCTTGGGACACCATTTTGAACACGAACCTTATCGCCGTGGCCAATACCTGTTATTGGGCCACCAAAGTTATGATGCAGCAGGGTGGCGGACGCATTGTAAACGTATCCTCCAGAGGAGCCTTTCGGGGAGAGCCCGTACAGCCGGCTTATGGGGCCAGCAAGGCGGCCCTGAATTCCTTTAGCCAATCTTTGGCCAAACGTTTGGCGCCTCACCATATTTATGTGGGTGTTGTAGCTCCCGGGTTCACGGATACGGACATGGCCACAGAAGCATTGACCCCTGAAGAACGGGAAAACCTCTTGCGTGAATCCCCCTTTCAGCGCATGGCCCAACCCCAGGAAGTGGCGCACGCCATCCTGTTTCTGGCCTCAGAAGGGGCGGAATACAGTTCTGGAACCATTATAGATGTCAACGGGGCCAGTTACTTACGTTAAGTGGCCACCCATACCCAAGAAAGTTCCCATAATAGGGATACCTCAATGCCATTTAGGCTTTATGGGCATTTTTAATTTTTGCTTTGGCCTTCGAATCGATATTTTGGCGTTCCTAGTTGGTATTTTTTATGTAGGAAAAACAACCTAAACTAATTTGTTGGTTTTCAGGTACATCAAAACTTACCACAAGGGGTAAACTACACCATAACAACATTAAAGCACGGAAATACAGAACTAATTATTCAAAAATCTAAAAAACACTATCATAGGTTAACACATACTTTGGTTTACAACACTTCAAATCTCCAACCCAAGAAAAAAATCTTTATAAAAATTAGGTAAAAACAGGTATCAGTTGGCAAAATATCCAAAAGTCTTTTCGCTCCGCAATAGCCACTGCATATCAAGTTTTATTGTATATTTAAAGAGTTCAATAACAGTATTAAACTTCCCCAAGAATTGCATTAAATCAAAAATAGTGCAGCTGCTTATTGATGGATTACAGCGTTTAGAGCTAACTAGAATAGAATAACCAGATACCTAAAATCAATGAATAAATCCAATAAACCATGGTCAAAGGAAGAACTTAAAGTTTATTTGCTATTGCTATCTGCGCAAGCAGATTCCCTGCAAACCAAAGAGGAGATTGACCTGATTAAATCAAAAACGAACAAAACAACGTTTGAAGCCATTTTTGAAGAATTTAAAAAAGATGATGAAGACACTAGCCTAAATAAAATTGAGAAAGCTGTAGCCAGACTTAAATTCAGTCATATGGAGCTGGCCGATCTTAGAAAGGAAATCAATGAAGTCTTCCACTCGGATAAAAAATTCTCTGCTCCGGAACGCTATTTGGATAAACTTTTGGACAATCTGATTTATTAAAAAAAATGGATGTGTTACCGATTTTCTAATATGCGCCTAATTAGTGTAGGAGTTAAAAATCTATCCATATCAAAAACATAAAACGTTCTTTATAAAAGGACTTGAAGGTTCTTATTTACCATAGAAAAACCAACAGTAAAATTGACCAAACAAGAAGAAGCTGAAGTCCTTAAGGTATACGACACTTGGTTGCACAGCTACCTTAACGGCGATGTAAAAACGTACGATTCCTATTTTGACGATGCCTTTCATTTTATAGGCTCAACGAACAATGAAGAGTTTTTGAACCGAAAAGAAACTACTGATTTCTTTGATGCAACCGCCGAACAGCTTTCCGGAAAGTCTGAACTGCGCAACGAAACCAAAATTGTGGAACAGTTTGGTGAATTGGTTTTTATCACACATCTGTTCGATGCATGGTTTAAGTATGGTAAAGATTGGTCATTTTATAGCCGTTTTCGTTTTACCAATGCCCTCAAGAAAAATAATGAGGGTTGGCGATTCATATATCAACATTATTCCACACCGGATAGTAAAGCGCAAGAAGGAGAAACCATTGGTTTTGATAAAATTACAGCAGAAAACCTACAACTACGCGAAGCCATACAACGCCGCACAAAAGAACTCGAAGAAAAAAATCGTGAGTTAGAAATAGAGGGGGCATTGCAAAGAATCCGTGCACAAGCGGTAGCGATGAAAGAATCTACAGACCTACTGGATATTGTGGTCACCATGCGTACCGAATTCACCAACCTAGGCCACGAAGCGCATTATTTCTGGCATATGATGTGGCTACCCGATACATACGAGAAGGCAATGACTTCTGGGGACGGAACCAAAATAGGTTTTGTAATGGAGTTACCCAGACACATCCATGGGGATATCCCATTTTTGGCCAAATGGGAAAAAAGTAAAAAAGCAACCGTTATCTATCCGATGAGTGCAGAGCAAGCCATTGCTTATGTAGATAAAATGGTTGCTTTGGGTGATTTTGAAAATATAGACCCCCAAGCACCAACGCATGACGACATAACGCATATTGGCGGGTTGACCTTTATTATGGCGAGAACCTCACATGGAGAAATTGGATATAGTCTGCCCGGCGTTGTTAAGACACCGCCAAAAGCTGATATGGAAATTTTAGTGAAATTCGCAGGTGCTTTTGATCTTGCCCATCGCAGATTCCTCGATTTACAGAAAACCGAAAAGCAAGCACGGGAAGTCCAAATAGAATTGGCTTTGGAAAAAGTACGAAGTCGCACAATGGCCATGAAACATAGTGACGAACTTCAGGAAGCATCATTTTTGCTCGATCAACAAGTTAGAGCACTAGGCATTAATACTTGGGGCTGTGCATTTAATATTTACGGAGAAAACGAATCTACAGAATGGTTTGGCAACGAAGCAGGTGTTCTTCCCACGTATAGCGTTCCAAGAACTGGAATATTTAAAGAATATTATGACAAGGGTCAAAAAGGAGAGACACTCTGGATTCAGGAGTTTTCTGGAGAAGCTTGCACCGCCCATTACGAAACGATGAGTGCGCTTCCTGTCATCGGAGATGTCCTTTTGCAGTTAAAAGAAACCAACAATGGTTTCCCGACCTATCAAATTGATCATGTAGTCTTCTTTAAATACGGCTATCTTTTGTTTATTACAAAGGAACATATTCCCGATGCCCATGAAATTTTTAAACGTTTTGCCAAAGTATTTGAACAGACCTATACCCGATTCCTAGACTTGCAAAAAGCGGAAGCACAGGCTAGGGAAGCTGAAATCCAACTAGCTCTGGAGCGGGTTCGGGCCAGAACAATGGCAATGCATAACAGTGATGAATTCAAAGACGTCATTCAGGTAATATTTGACCAATTTGTACAGTTGAATATACACATTGAGCATGCTGGATTTATTCTGGATTATAATAACAATAAGGATATGCATATTTGGCTGGCAGATCAGCATGCTGTATTTCCTGAGATAACCCTTCCCTATTTTGATTGTGCCCATTGGAACAGCTTTAACAAGGCCAAGAAAAAAGGGCAACGGTTTTTCGCCAACCAATTGGGTTTTGATGAGAAAAACAAATTCTATAATGATCTTTTTGAATTTATTCCAGACTTACCGGAAGACACCAAAAAAACATATTTAAAATTTGATGGTTTAGCTATATCTACCGTGTTACTGGAAAGTATTGGTTTATATATTGAGAATTTTTCGGGAATTCCTTTTACAGCAGAAGAAAACACTGCGCTGATGCGCTTCGGAAAGGTGTTTCAACAAACCTATACCCGTTTTATCGACCTTCAAAAAGCAGAAGCGCGGGCAAGAGAAGCTCAAATAGAAAACGCCTTAGAAAAAGTGCGTTCTCGAACGATGGCTATGCAAAAAAGTGAGGAATTGCCGCTTGCTGCGAACGATTTATTCCTTCAGGTTCAAGAATTGGGGATTCCTGCATGGAGCGCTGGCTATTGCATTTGGCAAAATGAAAAACACAACGCAAGTTGTAATATGAGCTCAGAGGGTGAAATCCAAAAGGGCTTTATTTTACCTAGTATTGGCGAAGGGTATGATTTTTATACACCACAGAAAAATGGTGAAACATTTCATGTAAAAGAATTGGGGGGTGAGGCTTTGGTAAAGCATTACGAATTTATGATGGAACTCCCTAATGTAGGTAGTATACTGAAGGAACTTAAGGATGCAGGATTAGAACTTCCTACATTTCAAATATTCCATATCTGTTATTTTAAATACGGCTATGTAATGTTTATTACTTATGAAGCTGTGCCGGATTCCCATGATATTTTCAAACGATTTGGAAAGGTGTTTGAACAAACCTATACGCGATTTCTTGATCTACAAAAAGCAGAAGCACAGGCCCGGGAAGCACAAATCGAGGCGGCTCTCGAAAGAATACGGAGCCGCTCAATGGGGATGCAAAAAAGTGAGGATTTGGCAGAAGTGGTTCGGCAGACCAAGAAAGAGATTATAGCGTTGGGAATTCAGGTGGACAATACTCAGATAGCCACTGACTTCACAAGCGATCCCTATGATGGATTGAATGATTGGATATCTGTTGAGGAAAAGCGGTATCTGGAGAAATTTCATATCCCATTTATAGAACATCCGGTGACTGCAAAATTTTATGAAACACTTCAGAATAATCGTGGTTACTTCAAGATGAAGTTTTCAAAGGCAGAAAAGAACGCCTATTTCAAATTGTTATTCGAACAATCCGACTTTAAGAACACTCCAGAGGAAAGACAGAATTATGTTTATAGCACACCCGGTTGGGTAGTTTGTGGTGTGATTTCAATAAAATCCTCGATGCAGTTTGCCCGATATAACCTCGAGATGTTTAGCCATGAGGAAGTAAATGTATTTAAGCGTTTTGGAAATGTTTTTGAGCAAGCCTACACCCGCTTCCTTGATCTTCAAAAAGCCGAAGCGCAGGCAAGGGAGGCACAGATTGAAGCTGCTCTTGAGAGAGTTAGGTCACGAGCAATGGCTATGCGGAACAGTGAGGACATCATGGAAGCAACAATGATTCTTTTTAAGGAAATAGAAAAATTAGAAATAAAGACAATGCGTTGCGGCATTCTCATCATCCACCAAAATAAAGTCATGGATGTTTGGACCACCTCGACAACCAAAAATGATAAAATCATTCAGGTTACTGGGCAAATAGATATGACAACACATCCATTGTTTAAGAAAGTTTATAACAGTTGGAAAGCCAAAGAAGTTTATGCAGGATATGAATTGAAAGGCCAGGACGCCGAGAATTATTATAAAGTTTTAACAAAAGAAGGCAATTACAAATTACCAAATTCAAGTGTTATCAAAGGAAAACACCATAACACCTGGTTTAATTTTAATGAGGGTGCATTATTTGTATTTACCAAAAATGAAATGTATCAGGAGACCCTAAAAATATTTCAGCGTTTTGCAAAAGTCTTTGGCCTTACCTATCAACGCTACAGGGAACTAATAGAGTTTGAAAAGAGGGAAAAAGAAGCCAAAAAACAAGCCTCGCTCGACCGGGTTCGAGGCGAAATTGCCAGTATGCGCACAACCGAAGATCTAGATAGAATTACCCCAATCATTTGGCAAGAGCTTACCAATCTCGGTGTTCCGTTTTTTAGGTGTGGCGTTTTTATCATGAATGAGGAAAAAGAGAATATTGAGGTCTATCTTTCTGATCCAAACGGTAAATCATTGGGCTTGATGAACCTTAATTATACAGCAAGTACGCTAACTAAAGATTCCGTAGCTGCTTGGCGCAAAAATTCAGTATTCAAAGCCCATTGGAGCAAAAAAGAATTTATCGATTGGACAAAATCACTTATGGACCTCGGGAAGATAAAGACAAAGAAAGGGTACCAAGGCGGCGATAATGCACCAGAATCGTTAGACCTTCACTTTGTTCCTTTTTCACAAGGTATGTTGTATGTTGGCAATTTAAAGCCTCTGACCGAAGACCAGATTCGGCTTGTAAAAAATCTTGCCGAATCATTTTCCATTGCTTACTCACGCTATGAAGACTTTGCAAAACTTGAAAAAGCCAAGAAAAGCATTGAATCTACCTTGACCGAACTGCAGACCACACAAGCACAACTCATCCAATCCGAAAAAATGGCAAGTCTGGGGGAATTGACAGCCGGCATTGCCCATGAAATTCAGAACCCGTTGAATTTTGTAAATAATTTCTCCGAGGTAAGCAAAGAACTCTTGGAGGAAATGCAGGAAGAAATAGAAAAGGGGGACTTTGAAGAAGTAAAGGCTATAATGGATGATGTCATCCAGAATCTCAAAAAAATCAACCACCACGGCAAACGTGCAGATGGTATTGTAAAAGGAATGCTACAACACAGCCGCAGCAGTAGCGGTACTAAAGAACCTACGGATATCAATGTTTTGGCAGATGAGTATTTACGCCTTGCCTACCATGGGCTACGGGCCAAGGACAAATCCTTCAACGCGGAATTGGTCACAGATTTTGATAACACCATTGGTAAGATAAACGTGATTCCCCAAGATATAGGAAGGGTAATTCTAAACCTGATCACCAATGGATTCCACGCTGCCAACGAACGTAAAAAAGAATCGGAAGGATCTTCGTTCATGCCCACCGTATCCGTCGGCACAAAAAAAGGGAAAGATACCATTGCAATTACCGTAACGGACAATGGCAAAGGAATTCCTAAAAGCATTATCGATAAAATATTCCAACCCTTCTTTACCACAAAACCAACCGGAGAAGGAACGGGGCTGGGCCTTAGTATGAGCTACGATATCGTGACCAAAGGCCACGGGGGAGAATTAAAAGTAAAAAGCAAGGAAGGCGAAGGAACAACATTTTATATTATCTTACCTATGACTAAACTACCATGAAAAAACTACTACCCATCACCTATCGCATTTTATGCATTAGCCTACTCTGCAACCTAGTGCTCATTTCCTGTCAAAAAACAGGAAAGTCTGAAACAGAAACCACTGTTGGCAATTATAAAGTGCCGGAGACCATTCCGCTACAATTTACGGAACCAGAACCTTTTGAATGGGAAGCCATAAGCTCCGATACTTTAACCGCGCCGGTGACCTATGATTTGAATTTGGATGCCCTGCCCAGTAAACCCTTTGAGCTGAATACGTTCAAACCCCTGAAAACCCCCATGAAAGAGTACGAGTTGGATTGGGACAGTTTTCCTACCGAACAGTTGAAATTTGATTCGGTTCCCTTTACGGTCACAACATCCCCCATAAAAAACCCTACCATTACAAAAATGAAACCTCCAGGCATCATGGAGGGCACAAATGCCAATCTTCTTCAACTCTCAACTAATGAGGGCTTAATTAATAATGATATTACCTCTTTTTTGGAAACAGACGATGGAGCTATTTGGATAGGGACTTCTGGATCATCCCTAATGCGGTATGACGGAGAAAATACATTTATATATGACTACAACGGAGTTTATGAAATGACGCTTGACCAACAAGGCAGACTTTGGCTGGCGAGACCAGGTCCTCGTTTGATTACCGTTTTAGATTTTGAGAATAAAATAGAACACACTATCATGCCTACAACAGGCGAAATTCAAGCGCCGGATATTCTATGTGATCATTCAGGAACTATATATATAACCTCTGTGCGAACTGGGGTTTACCGTATAGATCCAGAAATGAAAAATTTACAAAAGATGGCAAATGAAGGTAGTGATAGGTCTTGGAAGCTTTTTGAAGACAGTAATGACAATTTATGGTTAGGTTTTCGAAATAACTTTGCGGTTTTAAATAACAAAAGAAATGAGTTTAAAACAATTTCAGAAATTGCAAATCTGGAATTGAATTCTATAGTTTGGGATATTCATGAAGATCAATCGGGTGCTATTTGGGCCAGTCTACCTTTCCATACTAAGGACACAGCTTCACCTACATTACTGCGTCTCTCGCTTAATGAGCAAAAGGTACAGGTTTTGGATAAAGAAAATGGGTATGAAATTCTAGGAAGTTCTATACAAGAAGACGAACAAGGTAATGTTTGGATATTTGGTAAGGCCGAGGCTTTCGTACTCAATAAGAAAATGGAGTCTTCCAAAACAATTGACCTGAACAGTACACTACAAGCATCGCTTAGGATAACCAGACCATTAAAAAGAAAAGATGGCTCCCTTTGGATAGCTACTACAGATAAAGGGGTAGTTATCGCCAATGATTTCACCTTAAAAACAGAATATTTTGATGACACCAGAGGTTTAATTGACAGTCAAGTTTGGGAAATAGAGCAGGATTCCGAAGGGCAGCTATGGCTGGGTACAAACAATGGAATTAATATTATTGACATAAAAAATAATTCTATAAAAGCAATTAGTACCGGACAATTGAATAGTAGGCCTAATAATACTATCAATTTTATAAAAGAGATTTCTAAGGGTATTTACTTTTTAAACACAAGACCTGGTTTTTCTATTCTTGATCGACAAAAAAATACGATTACCCATTATGATACTTCTTTAGAACTTTTTGGAGCGGGTATTTCAGCTATAAATGAGCACACTTTTGCCATATACACAGATCAAGGTCTCTTTGTCTTTGATATTAAGGATTACACCTTAAAAAAAGTGGTGTCCAAAAATGACCCAGATATTCTAAAAGCGGGGAGCGGTTCTGTAATGGTTTATGACGAAGAAACACTTTGGATTCCTACTACCAATGGTTTGGCCAAGGTGAATTTGAAAACGAACAGCATTAATTATCTCAGAGAAGAACAAGGTCTTATTGATAACGACACAAACGCAGTCTTATTTTCAGAAGAAGGTGAATTATGGGTAGCCACATTAGAGGGAATGGCTGTCCTAAACCTGAAAGAAAATACCCTTACCAATTTAAAAGAAGAAAACGGGCTTATACCTGCGGACCTTTTTGATTTAGTAGAAAAAGGGAAATTCATGTATGCTGCTAGTTTAGATGGCCTTATCCCAATTGAAAAAGCGACTGTCAGAACAACTGACAAAGGTTTTTACACTTTTAATGGGGGGCTTGGTTTTAAGACGAACGACTATTTACAGGGATCACCCCAATTTTTAAAGAACGGTCAATTTTGGTCTGGTGTTGCAAATCCATCCAATGAATTTAAGCTTATGGTCCTTGATGCTGCTCCGATACCCGATACAACGGTTAGTAGTGTTCAAATTACCAACCTGTTCGTTATGGATGAAGAACCAGGTTTTGAGAAGCATAATAGTACGGACTCCTTAACGAACAACGCTTCCTCTTATGCCATTAAAACGCAAATGGAATGGGATTCTGTTAGTATGCCGTACGCTATTCCTGAAGGTCTTGTACTTCCGTACGATCAGAACAGTCTAAGCTTTAGCTATGGAAGCGGGGATGTATTTAATAGAGAGCAATTAACCTATCGATTTATTCTTGATGGCGCTGATGACGACTGGAACTATTCCGCTAACGAAACCAAAACCAAGAATTATTACAACTTGAAACCAGGAGATTATACGTTCAAGGTTTCCTCGAGGGGTTTCAATAATGAATGGTCGGTTCCAGATACGCTGGCCTTTAAAATTAGCCCCCCTTGGTGGCAAACTTGGTGGGCCTACCTCCTATTCGGTCTTATTTTTATAGGTGCAGTCTGGTCATTTGTTTCTTACCGCTCGCGCTGGTTGAAAAAAGAAAATCGGGTTCTAGAGGAACGCGTAAACCATCGTACATCTCAATTGAAAACTAAAATTGAGGAGCTAAAGGCGACCCAGTCCCAATTGATACAATCCGAAAAAATGGCTTCCCTTGGGGAGTTGACTGCGGGTATAGCCCATGAGATTCAGAATCCGTTGAACTTCGTAAATAATTTTTCAGAGGTAAATACCGAGCTTATTGATGAAATGCAAGAAGAACTAAAAAATGGAGATTATGAAGAGGTCATTGCCTTGTCCAAAGACATCAGGGACAACCAGCAAAAAATAAACCACCATGGTAAACGTGCAGATGCCATTGTAAAAGGAATGCTACAACATAGCCGTCTCAGCACCAATGAAAAAGAGCCTAGTAATATTAATGCTATAGCGGATGAGTACTTACGACTGGCCTATCATGGCCTACGTGCCAAGGACAAGTCTTTTAATGCTACGTTGAATACGGACTTTGACGAATCCATTGGCAAAATAAACATTGTTGCTCAGGATGTGGGCAGGGTTATTTTAAACCTTATTACCAATGCTTTTCATGCCGTTATTGAGAAAGACAATGTGGAAAAAGTCAAAGAAAACAACACATTTAAACCAACAGTTTGGGTGGCTACCAAAAGGATAGGTAAAACCGTACATGTGACGATCCGGGATAATGGAAACGGCGTTCCGGACAGGGTAAAGGATAAGATTTTTCAACCCTTCTTTACCACAAAACCCTCGGGCCAGGGCACCGGTCTAGGACTATCACTCAGCTATGACATTATTAAAACGCATGGTGGTGAGTTGTTGTTGGAAACCAAACAAGGCGAGGGCACAACATTCACTATTACCTTACCAGAGGTGTAAAGAACTAAATAAACAGAAAATTAAAACCAAACAAGCAACAGCACTTATGAAGATATTAGTAGTAGACGATGAACAAGATGTAAAAGTATTGTTCCAGCAGCGCTTTAGAAAAGAAATTAGAAAAGGAGAACTGAATTTTGTATTCGCATTTTCTGGAGAAGAAGCATTGGAAAAAATGGAATCTATGGATCAAGAAGCCGTGCTCATCCTTTCGGACATAAACATGCCGGGAATGAGCGGCCTGGAGCTCTTAAAAAAAATAAAAGAAAACTACGTCGCTCCCCCGCCAGTAGTAATGATGGTAACAGCCTATGGGGACGAAGAAAACAGAAATACCTCCAAAGCACTGGGAGCAGATGATTTTCTTACGAAACCTTTGGACTTTAACGAGCTAAAAACAAAACTTAAAGACATGGTATAATGGCGAAGATAATGGTAGTTGATGATGAGACCGATTTAGAGGTCCTTATTAAACAAAAGTTTAGAAAACAGATACGGCAAAAAGAATACGAATTCCTTTTCGCCATAAACGGTAGGGATGCTCTGGAAAAACTAGAAGAAGACCCAGAAGTTGATATCATACTAAGCGATATAAACATGCCGGAAATGGATGGCCTTTCCCTACTCTCCGAGCTACAGGAAAGTAGTCCGTTGATTAAATCCGTAATTGTTTCGGCCTATGGGGATATGCAAAATATACGTGTGGCCATGAACAGGGGCGCCTTTGATTTTATTACCAAGCCCATAAATTTTGAGGATTTGACCATTACCATGGAAAAGACCATAAAACAGGCGCAGCAGGTAAAAAATACATTAAAAGCCATCAAGGAAAATGACATCCTTAAAATGTATGTGGACGAAAACGTTCTTAATTTTATGGGAGGAAAGGAATATGAATCTAAAATCATGTCCAATGAAAACATAGAGGGTTCGGTCATTTTCATTGATGTCTGTGGTTTCACAAAAATTAGCGAAAACTCTAAACCGGATATTGTCGTAAAAATGCTCAACACCTATTTTGATACCATGGTCAAAGAAATTATGGAACAGAAGGGCCATATAGATAAATTTATCGGAGATGCCGTTATGGCGGTGTTTAGAGGCGAGTATCATTTGGATAGGGCAATTGACGCAGCTTTAGCTATAAGAAACCAGATAAACAAACTACCAAAAGAAGAAGGTGAAGGGAAATTTCAACCAAAAGTTTCCATTGGTATTAAAAGTGGGGAAATGATTTCGGGCAATATAGGTTCAGTAACCTTAAAACGACTCGATTATACTGTCATTGGTGATACGGTAAACACGGCTGCCAGATTACAGGACGCCGCTAAGGAAAATCAGATAATTATTTGTGAAAGCTGTTATGAGCAAGTGAAAGAAGCCTTTAAATGTGAAAATATGGGTAGCATCACCATGAAAAACAAAGCTCTGCCACTCACCATTTATAATGTTATTGAATAGTAGGGTATCAGGACGCGCATAGTATCATAATTTTTACGCTAAACAATGAACCCAATAATTAATTGAGAATAATGGAAAAGCCAGAAGATGAACAGATTTTAACCCTACAGAAAAAACTTATTGAACAGCTGGAGTCCAAAGGACATGCAGAGGAGTTGGTGGATCATTATTGGGGAAGTATAAACTACGTATTGGGACTTATACGCGCCTCGGAAGTAAAAGCCGGGTTAATACTAACCTTCTATGGTATTCTACTAAATTTCATCTTTCAACAAATTGAAATACTGATGGAAGGAGGACCCAGAGAAATATTAATATATATAATTTTGGGTCTCTGGTTTATATGTACGGCCACATCTATCTATTTTAGCATTCGTTGTTTTATGCCAAGATTGGAAGGGAATTATGACAAGAATGTCTTTTATTTTGGGGATGTTATTACCAAATTCGGTTCCATCAAGGAGTTCTCTAAAACCTTCTATAACATCAGCCTAAACGAGGAAGAATTATTTGACCAATTGGGACAGCAGATATTCATAATATCGAAGATTGCTGCCTTAAAGTTTAAATACGTCAACAGGTCTTTGCGCTTTTTGGCATTAAGTTTATTGATATTCTTGGTATTGTCCATTTGTTATGCCGTACTTACCATTACCGCATAACAAAGATTTACATTGCTTTGTAAGCCCTTAATACATTCTCTATTTTTCGTTCTTTCTCCGCATCGATATTTTGTCGTTCCGGTTTTTCATAAAACCATGCCAAGGTGCGTTTAATACCTTCCGAATAGGGAATAGTCGCTTTAAAACCGGGTACAAAGGTTTTAATTTTGGAATTATCAAAAAGTACGCTTTCCGCTTTGTCCGCCAATAAACTCCCCGTAAAGGAAGGTTCTATTTTACAGATAAAGTCCGACGCTATATGAATAATATTCGCTTCTTTTCCCAAGGCGGCTGCGGTAATTTTATAAATCATATTCCAACTCAAAACCTCATCGGAAGTAATATGGAATGCATGACCGATTGCCGTGGTCAAACCCAAAAGACCTACAAATCCCTTGGCAAAATCATCGGCATGAGTCACCGTCCATAGCGAGGTACCATCACCGTGCACAATGATTTCCTTACCTTTTAATATGCGGTCAATAACATTGTATTTATCAAAACCTCCTATGGCCAATGGCGTAACGGTATCATAGGTATGCGAAGGTCTTACAATCGTAATTGGGAAACCTTCTTCCCTATAGGCTTTCATCAACCGTTCCTCACATCGTATTTTGTTATCGGAATAGTCCCAAAGATTATTACATAGTGGGGTTGATTCGGTAATTACCGGATAGGTCAATGGGGTTTGGTAACAGGATGCGGAGCTTATAAAAATATATTGCTTTGTTTTTCCTTGGAACAGCTCTAGGTCGCGTTCAATATCTTCTGGGGTAAAGGCAATCCAATTGACCACCACATCCCAAGTATGTTGTTTGAGTTCGGTCAGTTCTTCGGGTTTGTTGATGTCGCCGGTGATGGACTGGGCCCCTTCGATTTCTACTTTGGCCTTACCTCGATTCAGGAGGTATAATTCCATTCCTTTCGCTACGGCCAATCTACTACTTGGCGTACTTATATTACCCGTTCCTCCTATAAACAATACTTTCATTTTTTCTTTAAGATTTATAACATTTAATGTTGCATTAATTATTCTACATGATCGTTCGCAATCAATTATCACTTCATGTCACCTCGAGCGCAGTCGAGAGGTTTTTTATTTATTTTATTTAGTCTTTGGTCTCGCATCTCGTCTGCGCTCGATTTGACCGCTCGACCTGACAATTCAATAGTTTAAAAATATAATTTACTGATATTCAAATGTTTGTTTTATTTCAAAGGACTATTTACTCGAAATGTCCCTATAGAACGTCAGCCCATTTTTAAAAGGGTCGTAAAACGCAAACTCCTTGGTTCCCCATGCCGTTTCCCTCAACAAGGTATGCGCATGATAGACATCCTTCTCCCCATATTCTTCATAAAGTCCCTCAATATTTTGAGTCACGATGCGCAACATCGGTCTATCGATTTCAAACTCCCATTCCTTTCGGTCGTGCCATTGTAAATGGATTTCTATATCGTCCCGAATGATTCCCGCATATTTGGGGTTTTTGGAATCGTCCGCAAAGGCAATGCGAAATCCCAGTCGGTTTACATAGAAGTCCAGCGCGTCCACTACGTCCCACACGGGAAGTACCGGATGTATCTGATGCAAATGAATTTTCTCCTTCATAGGATTAAGTTATAAAATCTTATTGAATATCTATAGTCAGTCTATTTACGCTGTCACCTCGAGCGCAGTCGAGAGGTTCTTTGGAATTAATGGACCTATAATTAGGTCTCGCATCTCGACTGCGCTCGATATGACTGCTCGACCTGACCGAAAGTTTTTACGGAATACATTTTACTTCGCACTTTATTGCCAATAACTTAAAACTTATACTTGGGAACTTAAAACTTTTACCCTTTAAATCCGTAAATTCATTGCTCAAACTAAATGAGAACCAACACATGAAAAATTACATCGGGGTAATCGCCCTTCTCCTCTGTTTAACCCCATTAACAGCACAAACAAAATCCAATCTGGAGCTCACGGATATTTTCGACTATGAATTTGTCTCGGACCCACAAATATCGCCAGATGGTTCTAAAATCATTTACGTTCGGAACTTCAAGGACATCATGACCGACAAAAACCTGTCCAACCTTTGGATGGTCAATTTTGACGGTTCCCAAAACCGACCCCTGACGACGGGAAACCATAACGATTACTACCCCAGATGGTCGCACGACGGAAAGAAAATCATTTTCAAATCCAACATGGCCGATGAAAAGATGAAACTGTACCTGATGTGGTTGGATACCAAGGAAACGGCTCCCTTGACCAATACACCCAAAGCGCCGGGTGCGGTTAGTTGGTCCAACGATGACCGCTATTTGGCCTTTACGATGTTCGTACCTAAAAAGGATGAGTCCATCATTAAAATGCCGGGAAAACCTGAGGGCGCCAAGTGGAATACCCCTCCGACCTATATCGATAAACTGAATTACCGAGGCGATGGCCAGGGCTACATCAAAGGAGGTAACGACCAACTCTTTACGCTTTCCATCAATGGCGGAACTCCCAAGCAATTGACTACGACGGAATTTGACCATGGAGCACCCGTTTGGTCACAGGACAATAAAAGCCTTTATTTTTCGGCCAATTTTAATCCCGATGAGGCTTTTGAGCCCGCCAATAGTGAAGTCTACAAATTAGACCTTAGTGATAATAGCGTGCAATCCCTGACCGAACGATATGGACCGGACGGTTCGCCCAAAGTTTCCCCCGATGGTAAAAAAATAGCCTATACCGGTTACGATGATACCTTACAAGGCTATCAGATTACGGAACTCTATGTGATGAATGCCGACGGAAGTGGTTCCCAATTGCTATCCGGTGGTTTTGACCGGGATATCGGTAATGTACAATGGGCCGATGATGGTAAGGGACTTTATTTTCAATATGATGAGGAAGGGGATTCCAAAATAGGGCATATCACCCTAGATGGTAAGGTGATCACCATTACCGACGGCCTTGGCGGACTTTCTTTGGGAAGACCTTACAATGCGGCCGACTTTACCGTTTCCAATAATGGTAAATTTGCCTATACCCTTGGGGGAACGGAACATCCGTCCGATTTGGCGGTAGCCGATAAAAAAGGAACCCAACGGCTTACCTTTTTAAACGACGACCTGTTTTCCTTCCGGAATTTGGGCAAGGTGGAGGAAATCTGGTGGAACTCGTCCTACGATGACCGAAAAATACAAGGGTGGGTCGTAACCCCGCCTAATTTTGACCCGAACAAAAAATATCCCTTTATCCTGGAAATCCATGGTGGACCGTTTTCAAGCTATGGTTCCGTCTACAGTGCGGAAATTCAGGCCTATGCCGCGGCAGGCTATGTGGTGCTTTATTCCAACCCACGTGGTAGTACCAGTTATGGTGCGGAGTTCGGAAACCTCATCCACCACGATTATCCCAACCATGATTACGAGGACCTCATGAGCGGTGTGGATGCCGTGATCGCTAAAGGCTATGTGGATACCGATAACCTGTTCGTGACCGGTGGTAGCGGTGGCGGCGTGTTGACCGCGTGGATCGTAGGCAAAACGGACCGCTTTAAGGCCGCCGTAGTGGCCAAGCCCGTCATCAACTGGACCAGCTTTGTACTCTATGCCGATGGAGCCGCCTTCTTTTCCAAATACTGGTTCGGGAAGAAACCTTGGGAGGATCCCGAAAACTACTTTAGACGTTCTCCACTGATGTATGTCGCCAATGTGACCACCCCAACCATGCTGTTGACAGGTGAGGAAGACTATAGAACCCCGATTGCCGAGTCCGAACAGTTTTACACGGCCTTAAAGCTGGAAGGTGTGGAAACCGCTATGGTACGTATACCTGGTTCGGGTCATGGCATCGCCAACAAACCCAGTAATCTGGTCGCCAAAATAGCGGCGGTATTGGCCTGGTTTGAAAAGCATAGGGATTAGACCTGATGAAAAGTACCCAATGAATTCATCATGGTCCTTAAGACTGGACGCGAGAACCCTATTTTGAAGAACTATTGAAATCATTAAAATTTATTTTACACGTTTCTCAAAACAAAAAAAGTAGTGTAGTATTATTTTTGGTGCTAACCTGTTTGCAGGGATCGCTATTTGCACAGTCCAGGTTGGACTCACTTTTTGATGTTTGGGAAGACAGCAACAAACCCGACACGATTCGAGCAATTGCCCTTGGTGATTATATACACGATGGACCTTTTAACAGCAACCCGGATAGTGCCATTGTACTTGCAGATAAATTATATGATTTCACAAAAAAAATCAACTACCCCAAAGGAACGGTAGATGCGCTTAACCTTAGAGGTTATTTGTTCTTTAGAACAGGAAACTATCCGCTAGCATTATCCTCATATCGTGAAGGGCTTTCTATTACGGAAGAAATCAACTATAAAATAGGCACAGCAGATATTCTATTGAGAACCGGTTTTATATATCATGACAATGAAGACGTTATAAATGCCTTAAAATATTATCAGCGGAGTCTGAAAATCTATCAGGAAATAAATGATTTAGACGGTATAGGATCCATTTATAATGAATTTGGCAGCATTTATAATGTAAAAGGTGATTTCGACAAGGCACTAGATTACTATTTAAAAAGTATCGCCATTAATAAGGAGCTGGATTTTGAAATAGGGAATTCAGCCCAATATATTAACATTGGCAGTCTATATCTATCCAATGAAGATTTTGAAAAGGCGTTAGAATATTTCCAAAAAGGATTGGCAATTGAAAGAAAAAAGAACGATAAATTGGGTATGGCCTCCGCACTTTCCGGGATTGGTAGTGTTTATTCAGGGCAGCAAAATTACACAGAGGCGTTGGATTATCTGGAGGAAGCTTTAGAAATCAGTCAGGGCATAAACGATGTCCAAGGCAGTGCTTCCATTATCTTGAGTATCAGTGATATCTACTTAAATCAAGAAAACTATTTGAAAGTCATACAGCTTTGCGAAAAGAGTTTGGCACTTTCTAAGCAAGTAGGGGATCTGGGGGGGCAGGAATACGCTTATGAATCTTTATATGAAGCCTACAGAGCTATTGGAAACACCAACAAGGCATTACAGTATCATGAAGAAATGATTCTAATATCCGATAGTATAAGGACCGAGGAAACTGCAATTAAGCTACAGCAAATAGAGTTCTCCAAACAAGTAATGGAAGATAGTCTTCTTCAAGTGGAAAAAGACTTAGAGGTGCAAATGAAGCACCAAAAAGAGGTTCAAAAAAAAGATAAAAATCGAAATTTGGCAATTGGGGTGGGCCTAATTTGTTTTTTACTTGCTATCGGCTTTTTTACCAGATGGCGCTATGTAAGAAAATCACGAGCAATTATCGAAAAAGAGAAAAATAGGTCTGAAAATTTATTGTTGAACATACTACCTGCAGAAATTGCTGAAGAGCTTAAAGAGAAAGGTGAAGCATCTGCCCGTGACTTTGAACTTGTTTCCATTTTATTTACTGATTTCAAAGGGTTTACGGAAAAATCAGCAGAGTTATCCGCTGCCGATCTAATTGGAGAAATAAACCATTGCTTTAAGGCATTTGATCTTATCTGTGAAAGGTATGGAGTAGAAAAAATAAAGACCATTGGTGATGCATATATGGCTGCAGGCGGGCTGCCTGTACCTTCTAAGGATTCTGTAATTAATACCGTTTTAGCGGCGTTGGAAATGCAATCCTATATGAGCCAAAGACTTAACGAAAAAGAATTCTCCGAAGGATTCACGTTCGAAATGCGTTTAGGCATTCATACAGGGCCCGTGGTTGCCGGAATTGTAGGTGTAAAAAAATTTCAATATGATATTTGGGGAGATACCGTAAACACAGCCTCTAGAATGGAGAGTAACGGTGCCGTAGGAAAAGTAAATATCTCACAAGACACTTATGAACTAATAAAAGACGATTCTAGATTGAAATTTATACACCGGGGTAAGATAAAGGCTAAGGGAAAAGGAGAAATTGACATGTGGTTCGTGGAAAAAGTTTAAAGAATTAATCGATAAAAATTTAATATGATGAAAAAAATGCTATTATCGACAACTGCACTCCTAATATGTACTTCCTTTTTTGCCCAAACTACTAATGAAAAATATGCGAAAGATGTTCAATCTATAGACGCCATCATATCGGCCTATTATGAAGTTGTTTCGGGGTCAAGCGAAGACCCTTGGCAGTTTGAAAGAGACAAGTTTATTCATTCTGAAAATGCAATCATTACAAGACTGGACAAAAATGGTGCAGCGGAATCACATGTTTTAGAAGTGGAATATGTTCCTTTGGCATTAGGACCTAAGGAAGGTTTTTATGAAAAAGAACTTAAAAGAACGGTTAGTCACTTTGGAAATCTTGCCCAAGTTTGGAGTGCCTTTGAAATAAGAACAAGCCCTGATTTGGCTTCAAATATAAAAGGCCTAAACAGCATTCAACTTCACTATGAAAATGGTCGATGGTTTATTGACAGTTGGACTTGTGAAATGGAGTCTTCCAAAAACAGTTTGGTTGCCGATTTTCTGAAATACTAAAACCTAATTCGTTATGGGAGAATTGAAAATCAACGATTACTAGCTACCTTAAGAAAAAAATAGCTTTTGACTGGATTTGATATCGTAATGGTGATTGCCATCATCCTTTTCGCAAGATTAGGGGTTAGACTGGTTGCGGGATACATTAAAATGAAGAAGGATAAAAAAGAGGATGACACAAACACCTAGATATCCCGATAAAAGGTCTGGACGTTCTTAAAAGGATTATAGAAAGCAAATTCCTTGGTGCTCCAGGCCGTTTACCGAAGTAAGGTGCCTCTCACATCCTTTTCGGAAAGCTCCTCATAAAGAGCCCCGATGTTTTGTGTTACGATTCTGAGCATTGGCCCATCTATTTCTAGCTCCCATCCTTTGACGTCGTACCATTGTAGGTGTATTTCAACATCCTCCCTGAGGATTCCGGCATAATCTGATGCAAGTAACCTTTTGGTTCCATACCTTAAAAGTAATCGTTAATCACTACATTGTAATTTGAAAATCAATTTTAAGAACATGAAATCAACAGCTGCTATTTTAATTTTCTACATGGCCACGCTAACGTTTTACGGTCAAGAAGTTACGGTGATGACGTATAACATCAAGTACGACAATGTAAACGATACCGTGAACAACTGGAACTTTAGAAAGGAGGCCATGGTACAATTGATCCAGCACTATGGCCCCCAATTTGTGGGCATGCAGGAAGTGGTACACAACCAATTGGAATATTTAGACGAGCACCTGCCGGACTTCGCCTATATTGGCGTTGGCCGGGACGATGGCAAACAAAAGGGCGAGTACTCCCCTATTCTCTATAATACAAATGCCTTTGAGCTGATCAAGGCCAACACCTTTTGGCTCTCTCCCACACCGGAAAAGGTTTCCAAGGGCTGGGATGCGGCCTTGGAGCGTATCTGTACCTATGGACGGTTTAAGGACATCCAAAGCGGGAAGGAACTGTATGTATTCAACACCCATTTTGACCATGTAGGAGAAACCGCCCGGGCCAACTCCGTACGGCTGATCTTACATAAGATACAGGAAATAAATACCGAAAACCTGCCTGTGGTGTTGACTGGGGATCTTAACCTGGAACCGGATTCCGAACCTATACAATTGATGCAACGGGTGCTAACAGACGGACAAACCGCCACCCAAGCACCTTTTTATGGCCCTACGGGCACTTTTAACGGCTTTGACCCGAGTATGATCCTGGACCGGCGTATCGACTATATTTTTGTGAAGAATTTGGAGGTGCAACGCTATCTCCATATTGATGACCGTATGGAAAACAACAAACATATCTCGGATCATTTACCGGTGTTGGCAGAGTTGGGGATGGAATGAATGGGCCTTGACTGAACGGTTAATGTAAAATGAGTTTTAATGCATTTTTACATAGTGTTAGCGATTGTCGGCTTCTTTTCTAAAGTTACGCTAAACAGTTCTTCTTTCTTATTTCTTCCTTTCAGTTCTATCTCTCCTTTAGAGCTATATTGATAGTTAGAATGGGGTAATAATTCTTTAATTGCACCTGAGATCAGTAAGTCAGATTTTAATTCCTTACATAGACTTTGGATTCTAGCGGTCGTATTTAAGACATCCCCCGTAAATACGATTTCCTTTTTTAAAGCTCCAATTTCTCCAATAGTGACTTCACCGAAATGAATCCCTGCTCTGAATCCAATTTCAAAGCCAAATTCATGAAATAAAACTTCTTTTTGTTCATCGAGATGATCGCGTATGTCAAAGAAGCATTTGATGCAGCTTGTCTGGTTAATCTCCTTGCTAGGGTTCCATGAAATCACGATTTCATCTCCTATGTACTGGTAGACTTCACCGAATGAATTGATGATAGGGTCTGACATAATATTGTAATAGGTGTCCAGTAATTTGAAGTATTTTACGTGGCCTAGATCTTCGGCTACAGTAGTCGAAGATTTCATGTCTAGGAACATGAAAATCCGCTTTTCAATTTTGGGTTGGTGGTATTTCCCGGAAAAAAAATTTAAAAGCACCTGATGTCCTAAGTTTTCACTTATAGCTGAATATATCAAACCAACCATAAGCTTTACAGATAATTGAATTAAGGTGATAAGGAAAGAGATACTTATTAGGAATCTACCCAATTTTTGCCAAGAATCAACTTCTAGCAAACTTATGCCTGTTTCGAGCGAAGATGCCACAGGATAGAAGAGGATTATAATGATAATAAATAAGGAAAGGTAGATTAAGAATTTGTAAAAAAACTTGGCCCTCAGTGATCGGTTTGAGAATCTCTTTTCTAAATAAACCACTTCTAAAACCCCTATAATAAGTCCAGCCAAGACATTCGCCAGGCTAGCAAAAATAAGCACTGGGATGGTGTAGGAAATACCAGTATCTGAATTGAGGTTTTGTTCATGTGTTACATCGAACACTGTTATATCAATTAGCCATCCAATCAATAACCAGATAATTGCGAAGGGAATAATCCTTGAAATGTTTCTTTTCGCTTTTGGAGTTATTTTCATGTTAAGTTGACAATGTTAGGTTTTATGTAAGGAATGATGATTTATTATCGCTAACAAGTGTATAAATGTACCTGGGTACGTTTATTTGTATTTTAGGGGAAGTGCTTTAAAAATCCTACAAAAAAATGGTTTGGGCAAGGAAAAGAGGAAATATGTGGGTTTGCCTTTAAGAAAGGTGGTTTCGACTCCCCTTCGACTTTAGTTTATCTTGAGCTTAGCCGAAAGGCTCAGGGCAGGCTGCTCATTTACCGCAATTAGGCACCATTAAGATACGTTTTTAAGCACGTACACGGTACCTTAACATCAGGTAACGCAATAGCTATAGAGATTCAGAATAAGGCGATAACAGGGCTCGTACTAATAGCCAATATTGTGTTTTCGTTATTTTTTCAATTTTAAAAGTTCTTCTTCAATTCCATAAATCACGCTATCCACTGCCTTAACAGTTTCTATTTCTTCATCAATTATTTTACCTCTATTGTAGAGTGCTAACTGCAAAGCCTTCATAAGCTCATTATCATTTAAAAACTTATCGTAATTAGCTATTCTTAATTTGTAAATAGCTATAGAGTCAGAATGTACAAACCCATATTTTGTGGGTTGACTATAATCCGCAATCAAATATTTGAATAGAAAAGGCTGAATAAGCTTTGACATATTAATTTCAGCTTGTCTCATCCCAAGTTCATCATCCAACCGTTTTAAATTCAATTGAAATAAATTGGTTATGGCAATACGTAAACTGTCATTGGATAAGGTATTTAATCCAATGTTCTTTAAATTTTCAAAAGCACTTGTTTTAGGAATAATTTGAAATTCAGCACTGGAAGTTGTCAAAGACTCATACATTGTTTGAGAATTTGATTTCTTATCATAGATATCAGTTATAAGCTGCTGACTTGATTTGAATATTTCTCTATGTTCAGAAATTGTTTCGTTTATATCATTTCTAGTTTGTAGTAAATCACTTTTTAGTTCTGTGTAAATCTGTGCTTCTAGTTTTTTTACTTTTCGATTTTCATTCCAATTATTGATCTGTAGCGCAATTAAGATTCCAATGACTACAAGGACAATTTCTCCAATCGCGTATTTAAAATACTTTTCTGTTTTACCCTCGGAAAGTAGGTTTTGTCTAATTTGTCTGAAGAATTTAATCATATTTCAGGTTTCTTTTTCTTCCGCAAGCGGCTATCTCAACCAAATGTCCACCGGACATTTGATTTTGCTTTGCAAAATTTAGTTTCGATAATCTAAAGAATTTTATCATTGGTTATTGGTTGGTTATAATGAAGCACTACCACTGTTGTACTTTCGTTATTTTTTAATTTCACCTTCAATTATTTCGAGCATATTTATTATCCTCATACGCAAAGTCTGTGACTGCATGTTTGTAATTTGATGATGTGTAATTACTTGGCTAATGATACCTTCTAATTCAACATCTTCAAGAGCCTTTTTCAAATCCAAGCTTTTTTTTGTTGGCTTTATGGTGAATTTATTGTTTGATTCTTTGTCTAATGCCTCAGTTGGCGAATATCCATCTTTCCACAAGTTATTATTCACATTCCTTGAAACTCCCAATCTGAGATAACAAGGCAATAGAATCTCTGTCCTAAATTTTTGATACTCTAATTCAAGTTCTTGCACTTGAAATACTTCAGAGGACCAATTAGATAAAAATCTCACCAAGGCATCATTATTTATTAAGCGAAGATTTTCTGAACCAACGATATCATTTTTAATGGGGTCAAAAGTCGGGTCTCTGAATAATATCCACAATGATTGATAGACCCCATCTTCATTAATTGAATTAGGATTATCTATTTGACCTAGCAAATTGTTGCAAGCTTCAAGTGCCTCATTTCGCATTAGTATTTTTTCGTCTAGTTGATTCAGATTACTTTGATATTCACTTTTTAATTGTTTTAGAATTAATTGCTCCTTGGCTAATTCTTTCTGTTTCTCATTCCAATTGTTGATGCTCAAAGCAATAAGAATTCCAATTACTACAAGAATTATTTCTCCAATGGCATATTTTAAATATTTTCCGGTTTTACCCTCGGAAAGTAGGTTTTGTCTTATTTGTCTTAAGAACTTAATCATATTTCAGGTTTCTTTTTCTTCCGCAAGCGGCTATCAACCAAATGTCCACAGGACATTTGATTTTGCTTTGCAAAATTTAGTTTCGATAGTCTAAAGAATTTTATCATTGGTTATTGGTTGGTGCCTAGTGCTAGTGCTGCTTAGCGATTACCGTTCTACATTCTTTGGTTAGCACCTAGCGTTTTAGTTTTCATTTATCGTAACAAAGAGTTGGGATTTTATTTTCCACACCCCGGACTTTTTGGTCCACATGGCGGAATAATTACCATTGACTATGGGTTCATCGCTCTTTTCAGGATCATATCCATTCCATATTCCACGTTCCCAAGCCATCCTTCTCTCTGTGTTCACTATAATTTCAAATGCATCTCGAATCCAGTACATTTTGCTTTTTCCACCTTCTTTTATATAGCGTGCCAAGGCTTCCTTACCACATAATAAAGTTCCATTCCCTGTTGTGGTAAGTACATCTTCGGTTAAATAGGAAAGTACGGCATCGTTGTCGTATGTTTTAAGTGCCGTATTGGATGCATTTCTAGCGGCCCTAATTTGTTCTTTTTCCGTTTGGGAATAGAGTCTCGAAGAAAGCATTAGCATACACACTACGAGTAAAGCGACAATTCTTGTTCCGTTCATCTGTGTTCCTGTTTTAAGATTACTTAATGACACTTAATTCAAGTTTAAAAATCGTGCGGCGTTATCATAGAAAATACCCTCTTTATCCTTTTCGGTAAGGAACTCAAGGCTGTTTAGGAAATTGATTGATTTTTCAATGGCATAAGGCCACACCATTTGGTCCGACCCGAACATCACCCTGTCCAAATAACCCGCATGTTTTGCATTCTTTAAAAATTCAGTAACCGTGCGCTGGGTATTGGGCTCCACCCAAAGCATAACCGCTATATCTGTATATAACTGGGGGTAGTAGGCCATGAGCCGCAAAGCATGTTCATGCCACTCTTCCCCACCGTTGTGCATCAAATACATTCTCAGCTTGGGATATTTTACCAAAACATCTTCAATTAAATACGGATCACCCATTTTGAGCCTTGCTTTTGGGGACCAGGAATAGGTACCGCCAGGGTCGCCCCCACCTGTATGTACAGCAACGGGAATATCGTACTTTTCACAAATACGCAAATAAGGCTGCCAAATTGGATCGCTTAGGGTTGTACCGCCATAATACGCACCAATTTCTCCAAAAACTTCAATTTCCTTATCCTTTACCATTTGCTCGAACTTGAGACTGTCCAAGCCATAATCATCGGGCGAAAAAATTAAAATCCCCTTGATTACCCGATCGTTGTCATCCTTTGCGGCCCATTCATCCACACTTTGGGGATTACCACTCACCACAGCTTTTACAATATTCCATTTTTTGAATGCCTCGAACGTCTCAACACGATGTTCTTCTGCATTTGCAGCACCTTTTTCGCCATAATGATCACTTGTGGGCTCACGTTCACCAAAATCGGATTCGGAATAGGAATGAATGTGCATGTCAATAATTCTGGTCTGTGAGAATGCGAGTGAAAACTGTACTAAGGAAGCCAATACTATAAAAATGGGCCTTTTCATGATGGTTGGTCTATTTTGTTACCGAACAATTAAATATGCGCATACGTACGCCAGTATCTTTTTGAGAGTAAGTTCCTTAAAACTCCCACAAAAAATTGGTTCGGGCAAGAGAAAGTGAAAATATGTGGGTTTGCTTTCCAGAGATTTGGATACGACTCCGCTTCGACTTCACTTCGACTCCACTCAGTGACCACGCTTAGGGCAGACTACTCAGGCACCTGATGCCAAGCGTCAAAAAGAGTCCTATACTGAGTTTAGTAGAATCCATTTTTAATGCGATTATACATTTTTGGCATTAGTTTTATCTATTCACTCATATACATTTGGATTATGTTTCTCCATATAAAATTCAGGATTAGGTAATTCCTTAAACCCAAATTTTTCATAAAGCCATTCAGCAGTATCAGTCAATAAAATCCAGCGTCTTAATCCTTGAAGATTAGGGTGTTCCATTATTTCATTTATGAGCCATTTACTTAATCCCTTTCCTCTATGTTCCTTTAGGACATAAACATCTCCTAAATATGCAATAGTTGAATAGTCCGAAATTATTCTAGCAAAGCCAATTTGTTTGTTTTGGTAATAAAGCCCAAAATTCAAAGAGTTTTCAATTGATGTTTTCAGAGTATGTATTGGAATTCCGTTAGCCCAATCAGTTTCGTTTGCAAGGAATTTGTGAATGCTCAAAATATCTAATTTATCCTTGTCAGTTGAAATGGTATATTCATTTCTATAAGCTTCTCTAGTTTCCAATTCAATTTTCTTTAGTAGTGCCAACAATTAAAATATGTATGATTGTACATATATGACTTTTAGGGGAAGTAATTTAAAAATCTTACAAAAAATTGGTCTGGGCAAGAAAAAGGAGAAATATGTGGGTTCGGTTTAGGTTACCTTGGTGAAGTCTACAAATTTAAAGGCCAAAAGTATAGCTGATTTTATTTTATAAGAGGTTTTCCCCATCTACGAAGAAAAATCCATATTCAAGGTAATAATAAAAAGCAAAATTCCCAATGGATTAAATCCGGTAGGCTCCTCCACTACTGCCTTTTCCAGAAATAGAATGGATGTAGATAGTTTTTCTTCGGTAAACAATTGGTTATTCGCCAGGTTACTTCCCCAATGGATTCCAATTGCGAAAAAAATAGTCCCGGACTTCAATAGTGCATTGGCAAATACAAAGTGCCCGATAACTATGGAAATGGAATAAAACAAAGCTCCAAATAGGCCAATGTTAAAAATGTTATGCATGGCTACAAAAACGATAACCGCCACCAGGTTTGCTATTCTCAAATTGTAGATGGATATCAGTTTTTTGTATCCGTAACTTCTACAAATAAATTCCTGTACTGCCGCCGTTGGCAAAATCCAATATAGCTGTTTTAGGAGGTCTAAATAATTAATATTTTGATGAAGAATTATGTTATCGCCCGTTAGGAAACATTTTAAATAGTATCCAAGAAGCACGGCAAGAACGCCCAATACAAGTCCTATGGGTAAATATTTTAGATTGTGCCCTTTTAAATTGAAGCCTAATTCATCAAGGTTCTTGTTCTCCGTTTTATATAAAATCCAATTGGCCAATACGACCAATATCAGTCCAACAAAGGGGAAAACTTCTTTCGTCCCGCTAGGCAGCGGTAGGTAATCCACTAAAAATAGCGCAATGAGGGTCAGTACCACAAAACGAACCAGACGGCTAGCATTGGGATGGATTTTTAATAGATTCATGGTCTCTTTTGGTTATATGCACTACAATTGATTATATGCACTTATATACCTTTTTTGGAGGGGTAGATTCTTAAAAATCCTATAAAAAGTTGGGTTGGGCAAGGAAATAGGGAAATATGTGGGTTTGCTTTCCAGAGATGGGGTTTCGACACCGCTCAGTGATCACGCATAGAGCAGGCTGCTCAACCTCCATAAAAATAAAGGTCCATTTTATTGACTTAATTCCTTGATCTGCTGCTTGGAAAAATCAATATGGCGTTGGTCATCGCTGGTGGCTACTTCAATCACTTTTTTAAAATGTTCTATGGCCTTTTCCTTATCCCCATATTTTTTATAATAATGGGCCAAACCAATGTATCCATCAAAATTCTGGGGAAATTCTGTTTTGACAAACGTTAGGACATTAAGAGCATCTTCTTTATTATCATTTCGTAAGTAGCTAAAGCCTAATCGGGTCAAATCCTCTGTATCAACTTTGTAATTGGTATCCCTGGCCATTAAAGTATCATAGTATGTTTTTATATCACCACTTCCATTATTCGTGATTTCCTTTTCTATCATTATATCCATGGGAATTGGTAGTTCCCCGTCCGAATACAGACTGGCCAAAAAGGGGGCCGTACGCCACAACCCTCCAAATTGTACCGTATTGGTAAAAATGGCTACCGTAAGTTTCTCCGAGGGGATTCGGAAGGAATTGGTTATAAAACCTGAGGTGCTGCCACTATGACGTACGTATTTTTTCCCGTTTTCCACATCTACAAACCAACCAAACCCATAGCCATTGCCATCCGTTTTTCCGTTTTCGTCCCAACTGGTAAACGCATCGGCAAGTAAGTCCTTATTTACTAAAGTTTCCCCATATAAACTTTTGTCCCACTTTGCATAATCGCTTACGGAGGAATACACCCCACCATCACCTTTTACCGACGAAAAAATACTCTGATCTATGTTCTCGTATTGGTTTAGGGAATCATTGAAGGTGTAACCATATGCCCGATTTTTTATAGGGTCGCCTTTTACATAAACCGTACTATTTGTCATTCCAGTTTTCGAAAAAATTTCATCCTCCATAAACTTTTTAAACGATTTTCCAGAAACCCGCTCGATGATCATGGCCAATACGGCATAACCGGAATTACTATATTTAAATTGGGTATTCGCCGGAAATAAAAGGCTGTCTTGCGCCATCATTAGGTTAAGCACTTCCTGGTCCAAAAGAGGCTCTTCCGAATCTTTTGGGTAGAGTTTCCCATAATCCAGCAGTCCCGATCTGTGGGTCAATAAATGTTTTATCGTAATTTCTTTCCCGTACGCCGGAAATTTAGGAAAGACTTCGGTGAGTTTGGTATCGTACTTTAATTTTCCCCGATCTATTAAAATCATAATCCCCATGGCGGTAAACTGTTTGGTTACCGATGCAAGTCTATAATTGGTTTCGCAGGTAGCAGGAATTTTATTTTCCAAATCGGCATATCCAAAACTTTGACAGTCTACTATTTTGCCCTCTTTGACCACCACAAAACTCGCACCGGGCTTTTCCCCCATGTAGTTCCGGAAGACAAAATCTATCAAGTCTTGTTTGGTCTCCTTTTTTGCTATTAATTCTTGGGAAGGTGCACTCCCACTAATGAAGATGAGAAAGCCTACTATAAAATGTGTGAGTTTCATATTTTAAGGGTATCTAAAAATCGAATAAGCGCACAATTACGCCTATTGCGTTTGTGAGGGGAAGTTCCTTAAAAATCCTACAAAAAATTGGTTTTGGCAAGGAAAAGGGGAAATATGTGGGGTCATTTTCCTGAAAGTTGGTTTCGACTCCCCTTCGACTTTAGTTTACCTTGAGCATTGGGTGAAAAGAAAATATATTTTCTTTGAGCGCACCTTGCGTAGCAAAACGAACGGCTCAGGGCAGGCTGATAAGTCATCGATAGGGGCAGGTCTGCTTAGGCATCGATTTAGGTTTGCTGGTCAGTGACCAAAATAAATTGGGACTATTTTATCTGCTTCATTAGACTAACAATATCTGCATAGGAATCATAAACAGACGTTTGATTGGCCTCCATGTAGTCCAATAGCAGCGTATTGAATTCTTCAAACTTAGGATATCCTCTTCGATTCATAAGACCAACCCTATCCATAATGATGTCATCCGCAACCTCTGTCCCATAGGTTTCTTTGATATAAAGACAAAATAGAGAATGGGTCATATATTCATTGAAAATAGCATATTCGCTTGAATAATTTTGCTGGGCGTCTTTCGTGGCCCAAAAATCTTTATCCTGGAATACGGATTTTATTTGGTCAATATGTAGGTCGCTAGTCGGGTTTACATAATTATGGTCGATTTCGGTAAAAACTATACCAGACATCAATCCTTCTTTTAGTTCTTCTATATATTCACTTTTGGAATCAATACTTTCACTGGAACTGATGAACATGATGCATTCCTGATACTCCGGTTCCTTGAAAAAGCCTTTATAAAACCTTTGAGTACTATGGGAACCACCAATCAATGGAGAAAACATAATTTTATAGGAATCCATTCTTTGCGGAAATTCTTTCTCGATCCAATCCCACATCTGCTTTATGGGCAGTAATTCCTTCTGTCTTTCTATTAATCCTTGGTAGTAGGCTTTATTCTCTTGATAAAATTTTCTAAAATTGGATTTCTGGGAGAAATCCTGGATTAAGTAAAGCATATTTCGAAAGGCACCCCCATAAAAGCCAGAGTTATCCCACCATACATTTTTGTATGGAGTATTGTACTGTAGAAAATTGTCGGTATCAAAACTATAGCAAATACTATTTTCTCTAAAACCGTAGTAGGTGTTCCAATACTTGGCCTCAACGCAATTGGTATTTAAAACTTGTATGAGCTTATGATTTTTGTAGGGTTCAAAATATTCCTTTACCCTCCTGGAATATTCCGTTTCTGGATGATTTCGGGTTTTTTGGGAGCACTCGCTCAGGTAAAGTGCAATATTGGCCAACTCATAGACTTCGGGTATCTCAAAATTTATCTGACCCTTTTTGTCAATTACATATTTTTGAGTAAAGTCCGAGGGACTATCCTGAAATCTTAAAATACAAATCGCGGTATCTTTCGGAGATACTATCGGAATTTTTATATGTTGATTTTTAGGAAAGTTAACATGTGGGATTTGAAGCGTATCAATATCCGTCCAGATGGTCATGCTTACTCCTTTGTAACCGCTGGTACCAAGGTTTAAGGTGTCCAATTTAGTGATAGGAAAACTCCAAATTCTATCAAATTTGGGACTGTTTACATAAAAACTGTCCTTGGCACTTCTCAACGTATCTGGATATACCATTTCTCGCTCCAAATTTTGAGCGCTAATCCCTTGGATTACCCAAAATCCAAAAAGTAAAAGTAGAATTCTTTTCATTTAATCGTTGTTTGACAAAACATGTAAAAAAGGTGTCCAATAACACCTTTATTTATTTTGGGGAAGCAGATTAAAAATCCTACAATAAATTCGTTTGGGCAAGAAAAAGGGGCAATATGTGCCTTAGAATTCCCTTCAACGGCACACACAGTGCGATATGATGCAACCTTAACTAATCCTATTGCTTTATTATTTAATCCACTTTGATTTTTACACCGTAGAAGGCGTTTATCAAGTAAAGGATATTAATAAGAGGACCAATCATCAAGGCTTGTTGCCACTCTATGATATCCATATAGGTGATAAAAAAGGTTAAAAATGTTATTCCAGAGAGCACGATTGCCGTCCATTTCAACCATTTTTTCAAATATGTATCGCTTATGTACAATTTTAGCAAACCACCTAGGAATATGAGGTTTCCAAAAACAAACACCACCGTCGCCATTTGATTTGCCATTTCTGACATTTCAAAAGAGGTGTTTTGATAGCCTCCAAGCATAATGGGGTATGTGGTAAGCAGTATCAGCTGCCCCACCGAAATAATTGCCCATCTAACTTCTTTCAACTTAAAGGTAAAATACAGGGCACCGATAGCGATCATGGTCATAAATAGGAATTCTGCCTTCCAATGCATGCCATATATCTGCCAGTTCTCATTGACGTATTCGTGCCTTTCAAGTGGATCTAGCGGGGCCTTGCTGGACAAATAGATATAAATCCCTACCGTGATATTAATCAAAACGGAACCAATAATCCAAAGTAGTTTTCCAAGTTTCATAAAGTATGTTGTTATTGAAGGGTGTTATTTTTTTAATTCGGCCTCCACTAGAGCTATAAGTTCCTGGTTTCGGCTTTGTGTGTCCCTAACCAATTCATTCTGCACGGCAATGATCATTTTTATGCCAAACAGATCGGACATTAATTTCGTATCCGTAGCAATGTCCAAATCCTTTACAGGAGGCATATTGGAGGAAATCCCCATCCAATTGGCCACAAATTCCTTGCTGAAAAATTTAGGGTACGAATCGTCCACTACCCTTCTATTAATTACCGCAATACGGTTCTGTACGCCATTTAAATAGTCAAAGTTATAATATTCGGATAAGGCCTTCCTTAATTCGTTGTTGGTAATAAGGCCAATGCTTTCTGCCGATAGCATATTATTAAAAGCGATACGCACGGGGTCAAATACTTCATAATACGTAAAGTCGTTCGCATTTTTATTAAAAATTCGAAATCGTTCTTCATTGGTAAGCGTGTCCGCAAAAATCTGTAGCATCTCCTCCACGATTATTTGCTTGTTGTCGTTAAAACTCAGGACAGTCTTCAACCTAAGGGAATCTTGTAGAAGGTTGCTACGAATTTCCTCTAGATAGGCCTTTTCCTTTTTTTGGGTTTGTTTATCTATATTCCAATTATTAATCTGTAAAGCAATCAAAATCCCAATAACAACAAGAATGATTTCTCCAACGGCATATTTTAAGTACTTTCCAGTTTTTCCCTCTGAAAGTAGGCTTTGACGGATTTTATTAAAGAATTTTGCCATGGGTCAGTGGTTGGTCAAATAAGTAGTGCTACTAATAGCAACATGGTGTAAACACAAATTTAAATACTGGGGAAGTACCTTAAAAATCCTATAAATATTTGATTTTGGCAAGAAAAAAGGGAAATATGTGGTCTTGGCTCAAATCCTCCTTTGCAGTCCGTAATCATAGGGTTTATCTACTAATCTTTTGATAGTTGCCATTTGTCCGCAATGCCACATAGTATGCTTTACGTTCCAATCAATGGCCTCAAATTTGGTCTTGGCCACAGGGTGCGGCACTTTAGTCGGTTCCACGGGTTGCCACAAGTGGGATTCCGACAACGAGTTGATTACCTCCAAGGATTTGTTTTGCATGCGTTGCAAATCGGAGGTAAGCTCGGCTGGGGTCCAAGTTCCTTTCATTTCTGGGGCAAAGGTGTCATAACCACATAATTTGGTATACGATCGTAAGTCCATTTTTTCCAGAAGTTCAGGTAAATGTCCTACCGTGGTCATGATGGAATGGTAGTAGATACTTACTACCAAATGGCCTATCTGCCAACTCACATTGGACCCAACGCCTTCTGCTATGATGTCCCACTTTTCGATTGGCACCGAATCCATGAGATTATGGGTCCAGTCATACGCGGATTCCGTTTGTTTGGTAAGGATTTCTATTTCGGTCATCTGGTTTGCTTTTTCGACTTGGTCCCAGGTTTACTTCAACTTCGAATCATACGATTATTCCGAGTTCTAACCGAGGGAAGTTCTTTAAAAATCCTATAAATAGTTGATTTCCGCAAGGAAAAGAGGAAATATGTGGGTTCACTCCGACTACGCTAAGTGACCCCACTCAAGGCATCAATACCCTACTCGGTATTTAAAACTACAGGAAATCTTCAAACGCAAAACCAGATTTTTAATCCGCTGTTAAGGGGTAAATAATCTTATATGTATGTGATTTTTGAGCATAAGCCACTAAAGCATCTTTAATAGCACTATATTGTTTGTACACTAAAACAACTTCCTATGCCTATATATATGGATCGTCATGATGTGTCCAATGAAATTACCGCAGAAAGTGTTGCAATATTACATCTTGAGGACCTAAAAATCCAACATAAATACAATTGTAGAGGACTAACCTATTGGTTCGACGATAAGCGAAAAACAGCATTCTGTTTGGTTGAGGCCCCAAACGCGGAGTCCGTACACAACATGCACCAGCATGCACACGGACAACTGCCCCACTCCATCATTGAGGTGGATGCGGGTCTTGTTGCATCTTTTCTTGGAAGAATGGAAGATCCGGACACCAGTATTGGATCTGAACTGACCGTAATCGATGAACCCGCCTTTCGTTTTTTGTTGACGGTCCAAATACAATTGGGGCAACTGAGCAATGACCCGGACAAAAATCTAGCTAGAGGGATAAAAGACTTTATGCAAAAAGTCATTAACGTAATTGAGGATATGCAGGGAATACCTGTACGGCAGGGTTTCCAAAACATATTAGGCTCTTTTACAAAAGCCCAAAATGCTGTTGATTGTGGACTGGAACTTAACTCCAGATTAAAAAGGGTAAACCCCCTTCTTCGTTTAAGTATTGGGCTGGAGGCAGGGCTACCCGTAGTGGGTATCAAAACTTTTTTTGAGGATACCATACAGACTTCAAGAAGGTTATGTGAAATGGGAAGAGATTTTTCCGTTTCGTCTTCTGTGCTAAAAATGTATGAGGAAGAAGCACGGGGTGTCGACCCCAAGGATACAGAAATCACAAAAATTAAAACAACCGAGCTGGATTTCTTCCATAAGTTCTTTGATTATTTGGAGGCCAACTTTTCGAATTCAGAACTGAAAATAGATGCATTTGTAACTGCCCTGGGTTATAGCAGGTCCCAAGTATATCGAAGTAGTATAAATTTGTTCGGTTGTTCACCAAATGTATTTTTAAACAGGTATAGATTAAAAAAGTCCTTGGAACAACTGGCCAATACAAGTAATACCGTATCCGATACGGCATTTTTGAGTGGCTTTTCCAGTGCATCCTATTTTTCAAAGTGTTTTCGTAATGAGTACGGAATATCTCCCAAAGCATATATGAAAGCCGTCAGTCCCTAACAATATATTACTCCCACTCCACTGATTTGGTCAAAATTTACATCTTTTTGGGACAATAGTAATAGTTGCGTTTAATGACAAAAGGTACATTTGAAAATCAACGTATTCCTATAGGAATAAATAAAATCAAAATTATGTCAGAGTCATTATTTGTGCGATTAGGTTCGAAAAAAGGTATCATCAAAATTGTGGATGATGTGGTTGAAGCTCATATGAACAATCCTATAATTTCCGCTCGGTTTACCCCCTATTTAGAACAACCGGAAAATTTGGCCATGGTCAAAAAACATACTGTGGATTTCTTTTCGATGGGAAGTGGTGGGCCACAGGCTTATACAGGAAGGGATATGGAAACTACCCACAAGGGAATGAATATAAGCGCTGCAGAATATATGGAGACTATGGACGATATTTTTAAGGTGCTTGATAAACATGAAAAAGACGACCAAACCAAAAAAGACGTGCTGGAAATCCTTTGGTCCTTAAAGGGTATGATCATAGGGAAGTAAACCTTTAAAATAAGTCACTGGTCCATTAGCGACCGACTCCCACTTTGAAAGTGATTGGAAATGCCATTTTTAAATCATAGACTCCTATAAAGAACCCTATAATTATCTCAAAAAAAAGAGGGTTTCTTTTTTACTTCAAAAAATTGACCAGGATATCGTTCAATTCTTTCGAATGGGTAATATTCAATCCATGGGGTGCACCTTTTATCACCTCGTACGTGCTGTTAGCAATTCCCTTTGCCGCTTGTTCGGCAGAGGTTTCAATGGGGACGGTCTCATCCGCATCACCATGAACGACCAAGGTAGGCACATCCACATTCTTGAGTTCCGGTCTAAAATCGGTATGCATCCAAGATAGCGCTGTTTGTATCGTTGCTCTTGGCGAAGCATGGGAGGCTATAATAAAATCATACTCCAGCTGTCCTTCACTGACCTTGTTCTTATTGTCGTCGTAATTATAGAAGCCTTTATGGAAGGTCTTTAAAAAGCCTACCCGATCCTTTTGCAAAGCATCCTTGATATTGTCCAACACATTTTCAGGTACTCCTGCAGGATTATCATCCTTTTGCTTTACCAATGGTATGATAGAACTTATAAGTGCTGCTTTCGCTATTTTCTTACTTCCATAATCGGTTAAATAGCGTACTACTTCTCCCCCACCCATAGAAAATCCGACAATTGCTACGTTATCCAATTCCAGGCCATCAATAATAGTATCAAGGTCACTCGCCAATGCAGAATAATCGTAATCGCCCCAAGGTGCCGATGATATACCGAAACCTCTACGGTCATAGGAAATACAGCGGTATCCTTCCTCAACTATTTTCCAAACTTGTTGCTCCCATGATTTTCTGCTCAAAGGCCATCCGTGAATTAGAATCACCGGTTGTCCTTCCCCATAGTCCTCATAAAATATATCGACAGCTTCCTTCGCTTTTTTATTTGTTATAAATGGCATATTCCTTTTTTTAAAGTTCATTTGAATTTACCTTTCCTTTAGGAATTGTCTTGACGCTTTCAAATAGATTGTTACCTGATTCCATGTTTTGTTAACTTTATACCATGTACACACCCAACCATTACAAAAATGAAGACCTAAAACAGGTCCGAGACTTCATTAAGAGCAACAGTTTTGGGATATTGGTGAATCAGGTGGATGGTAAGCCTTGGGCCACTCATATTCCGATTGAATTGAATACCGATGAAGTAGGAAAGGATATTTTGGTCAGTCATATTTCCAAGGCCAACCCGCAATGGAAGAGTTTTAACGAACAGGAGGAAGTGCTTTGTATTTTTAACGGTCCGCATACCTATGTGTCCTCCTCTTGGTACAAGGATGAAGAAGTACCCACATGGAATTATATTGCTGTGCACGTGTATGGGAAAATTACTATTTTGAGTGAAGAAGAAGTTCTGGCATCCATGCATAAATTGGTGGATAAATATGAACGTGATTCCAAAGAATCGATTTCCCTCCATGATATGTCCGATAAGACCATGGCTCAGATTAGGGGCGTCGTAGGGTTCAAAATTGAAATTACCGATATCCAAGCCACGTATAAACTATCGCAAGGAAGGGAACAAGACCATGCCAAGATTATATCTGAGCTTAAGGAGCGAGATGCGGGCGCAAAGGCCATAGCCACTAAGATGGAAGAAAAATAAAAGAGAATGAAAAAGAGAGTCAAACATCTTTTGTTTCTTTACCTATTGTTATGGGTAGTAACCTTTGTATACTTCCTTATCCGATTTTCCAGACGTAACGGCAGCTTTACAGAATATGTTTCCTTTTTTTTGGACCTGGTCTCACGAAAGTTTATCCTTATTGGCTTTCATGTTCTTTTTATCCTTTTTGGCCTGCTTTATTTTGTAATCGGCCATTTTATAAAAGTGGGACAAAAAAAGGGAAGAGCTACGGCATGGCGGCAGTTCTCACTACGTTTTGTAATGCCTTTAGTATTTCTAATCGTCGGATTTAAGACCGTGGTTTATATTAACGCCTACGAGGGACACGATTTTCAGTGGGACCATAGTGCCATGAACAAAACAGGCAGGGCAAACCATTTTTTCGAAATGGATGGCAAGCAACGGGGCGCAAGTGTTTTTGGTTGGTCAGAGGATAATACCGAGGCCATTGACCAATTGATACGGGCGAACGTGGAGTGGGTTGCGGTCATTCCGTTTTTACATCAGGAAAACGAAACTATCTCACAAATGGAAGTTCCTGATGCTTCGGAAATTTACAGCAGAAGGGATTCCAGTTTTATCAAGGCCATCAACGATCTTCACAAAAACGGCCTACATGTTCATTTAAAACCCCATTTATGGATGAGCGAAGGTTGGCGTTCCAACATTAAATTGAGGAACAAAACCGAATGGGACCAGTGGTTTGAATCGTACCGATTAAATATGCTGCGGTATGCCAAAATTGCTCAGGAAACCAACACGGAGCTTTTTTGTATCGGGACGGAATTGAGGACATCCATAAAAAATCAGCCCGAAAAATGGGAGCAGCTGATCAAAGAGATTCGCGCCATTTACGACGGTGAATTAACCTATGCCGCCAATTGGCACGATGAATATGAACATATAGATTTCTGGGACCAGCTGGACTATATTGGTATTCAAGCTTATTTTCCCTTGACCAAGGAAAAACTACCAAACTTGGAGAGTATAGAGAAAGGTTGGGATAAACATCTAAAGGTTTTGGAAGCGGTCCATAAAAAATACAACAAGCCCATCCTTTTTACCGAAGTAGGATATAAAAGTACCCCTGATGCTACTATAAAACCTTGGGAATGGGGCTCCTATTTTAGTAAGCTTACCGAGAAAAAATCAGACAAAACACAACAATTAGCCTATGAGGCCATGTTCAAAAAGAATTGGAACCAACCATGGTTTGCAGGTATTTATATCTGGCAATGGGACAATAGGACTACGCAAGAAAGTGCTTTGACCAATCTTGATTTCTCGCCGCGATTTAAGCCTGCAGAAAATGTCATTGCTAAATGGTTTGGCAAGAGCGGCAAGTAGGGATTTTTTGTTCTATTAGCTAAATCATTAATAATTTTACACCATAATCGACAAACTACCTATATAATCGATAAGTTGTAAAACTTTACCAATCAAAGTGCGTACATATGAGTGTTGAATAATAAAACTGAGCCCTATGACCTACTTATTGTTTTTAATCTACATCGGAATCGTGATGTCCCTATTGGGGTTATCATACCACTCCCATAAAAATTTGCAATCTTTTATCAATAAAAAAAGCCACCAATAATGATGGCTTTTTGGTTGTCCTATATTTCGATTAGCTATCCTTCAGCGATTTCATGTCGATTACAAATCTATATTTGACATCCGATTTTTGTAAGCGGTCATAGGCTTCATTGATATTCTGGATATCAATCATTTCAATATCGCAAACCACATTATGTTCCCCACAAAAATCTAGCATCTGCTGGGTCTCCCTAATCCCCCCGATCAATGACCCGGCAATGCTTTTTCTTCCCATAATCAAACTACCGCCGTGTAAAGGGTCTAAAGGTTCTACCGCCCCAACAATTACCATAGTAGCATCCCTTTTCAGAAGATTGACATAAGGATTCATGTCATGTCCTACCGGTATGGTGTTCAGTAAAAAATCAAAGCTGCCGGCATGTTTTTTCATTTCATCCTCGTTCTTGGAAATCAGGACCTCATCCGCTCCCAACTTTTTGGCATCTTCACTCTTATCTGGAGATGTAGTAATCATCACGGTATGGGCGCCCATGGCATGAGCAAACTTAATTCCCATGTGACCCAATCCACCCAATCCAATTACGCCTACTTTATCCCCTTCCTTTACACCCCAATGGGCCAAAGGTGAATACGTAGTTATCCCAGCGCATAGTAAAGGGGCGGCAGCTTTAGCATCCAGATTCTCCGGAATGGTCAATATAAATTCCTTATCGACCACAATACTTTCGGAGTATCCACCAAAAGTATGACCTCCTAAGTGCTTATCCTTACTATTGTAAGTCATGGTCGCCCCATTTTCGCAGAACTGTTCCAAATCGTCCTTACAGGAACTACAGGTCTGGCAAGAATCTACCATACACCCTACCCCAACCAAGTCGCCTTGCTTAAAATCGGAGACATTATCACCTACCTCCAAGACTTTACCTATAATCTCATGACCTGGAACAACAGGGTATTGGGAGTTTTTCCAATCGTTTCGTACTTGATGCAAATCACTATGGCAAACGCCACAGTAAAGAATGTCTATTTTTACATCATCCTTCTTTACATCTCTTCTTTTGATATCAAGAGATTTTAAATCGGCATCCTTTGAAGATGCCGCATATGCTTTTATCGCTGTCATGTAATTTGATTTTCTAATTAAAATTTAAAGTTCCTTACATTTTTATTACAAACTTGACGTTAATGCTAAAATCACGGACGCATACTATATTTCCTTTTTTTTTAATTGTGAATGTTTCGTTAAATTTAGTAATCACTAACCATGATTTTACTAAACCAACCCCTTTTGCGAAACATGGTTCGTGCGCTTAGACTATTTAGGAAAGTTCTAATACCCTTTGAGGTCGATGGTTTTTTACCCAATCTACTTATACTGCTTCCAAGAATTTTAATGGGGTCATTACTTGCCTTTAAATATGCGCCCAATAAATTTGGAACCCCCTGGACTCCCGAGCGCATGAAACTATCTACTTTGGAGGTCTCCCAAGAATTTGTGGCTTACATCGCTTATCAGGGATACCCATTTGATTTAACACCCGAGGTATATGCATGGTCCATCGGTTTTATGGAAGCATTTGGAGGCTTATTATTGATTGTTGGATTAAATACACGTATAACTTCCTTTTTTGTTTTCCTCACCATGTTGATGAGTATATTTGTTAGGTCATGGGACGGCTCTTGGGACATTCTTCCCGTTTTCTTCTTCTTCTGTCTTGGTTTATTCTACCTTGGACTTGGAGCGGGTAAATTTAGTCTAGACCACTATTTGTTCCGACAATTCATACCTTAAAGATTATCCAATTGATTGCTTTTGTTATCCTGACTAATCGTCCAAAAGAAGCCGACGAAAAAGAAAGTATCCGCATTTGGTCTAATTGCCCTCCGTTCAAAAGCCCCCAAATCGTTTCGGTCATTGGCATATTGATAGCCATTTACATTATTGAAACCTGCTACATTACTAATGGATAAATAAAGAATCTTTTGCGGCGAAAGCAGGTATGCCCAATTCACACTTAGATTGTTATAGGGTTTTGTCCGTTCATTTAGGAATTCAGTTGTATTGGGATTATCATAAGGTCTTCCCGATCCATAATTATAGGAAAAACCGACCTGGGAACGCCAATCCTCTACCCAATACTTGGTGACCAAGGAGAAACTGTTTTTTGGGGCAAAATTTGGAGTTGCCTTCTCCCTAAAATTACGATAGTTCCTTTGGGTATCCAAAAAGGAATAGGATACCCAATAATCTAAATTTTTGATGCTCTTATTATCCCTCCAAAAGACATCCAGACCCATGGCATAACCACCACCGGTATTCGCATATGTAGAATTGAATAAGGGTGTTTCAGTATCAAATTTTACCAGATTGTCGTAATTTTTATAATAGGCTTCTGCCCTAAAAGTTCTACCATTATCCAACATTTGATAATTTAAGATGTAATGAGACGTTTTCTCTGCTTTTAATTCTTGGTCGAATTTTAAGTATTCGTTCCATGGATTTTGATAAAAATCGCCATAGGCCAAAGAAAACTGCCCCTTATCACTGCTTTTATATGCCAAGGAAACCCGGGGCGACAACGTGGTTTGATCAAGAAGTTGGCTATGCTCCAACCTTCCTCCAAATTTAATGGCAAACTTGTTACTAAAGAAAATATCCGTTTCGGCAAACGCTCCAACTAGATGGTCATCAAATCCGTAGGGGATTTTTGTATCCCCAATGTCCGTGAAGCTTTCATCAAATTGTTGCCTAAAATACTCTGCCCCAAAAACCAATTGAAATCGATTGCTAAAGTTTTTATTGACCTTGGTTTTCAAATGTGCTGCAACCTCCTTGGAGTCCAGCGTATTTTCCAGAATATCAATATCATTTTTATCAACAGAAATACTTGCTCCAGAAGTAATTGTCCATTCATTTTCCAAAAAGTTCTTATAGGACCCATTTAGGTATAAATTGTTGTTTTTAAGACGAAAGGGAACATAGTCTTCAAAATTAATATCCGCTTGTTCTATGTCGAGATTGGAATGATTAAACCCGGTATACAGCTTAAAAAGACTTCTTTCCCTTTGACTGCGAAATACCGCTTCCCCAGAAATGGACTCGAAAGGTTTATTCCAACGCATATCCCGGTTGGATGGTACCAAGAATTGATAAGGTGCCAGATTAATGTAATTGGCGTTGATGCTCAAGGATTCCTTGTCCCAAATTTCCGTATGCCCAAGTCCCCCACCTACGGACATTATTGAAATATCCGTCTTTTCCTGATCTGGAACATCGGTCGTATTTAATAAAAGTACACTGGAGAGAGCTTGTCCATATTCTGCCGAATATCCCCCCGTACTAAAAGTGATTCCTTTAAATAAAAATGGGGAAAATCTTCCGCGCGTAGGTATATTGTTTGCCGTTGCATTGAATGGTTGAAAAACACGCAATCCATCGATGAAGACTTGGGTCTCTCCTGCAGCACCGCCCCTAACGAACAGTCTACCATCCTCATTTACGGTACTCGTGCCTGGAAGAGTCTGTAGGGCTGCGACAAAATCTCCAGCAGCACCAGCTGTAGTAACAATATCCAGAGGTTTTAATACGGAAGCTTTGGAATTATCACCTGCTTTGAAACTCCCGGCGGTCAAAGTAACCCCTGTTAGTTCATTCAGAGCTTCTCTCAATGTAATTCGAAGGTCTTTGAGATACCTGACATCTCCAGCCTGTGTAAAAGTCTCAAAGGATAGCATGGACACCATTAGGTTTTGAGTCCCCGATTCCGAAGTCTCAAAAGTAAATTGCCCTTCTGAATCTGTAGAGGCACCATCGTAGGTACCTTCTATATACACATTGGCCCCCTCGATGGGATTATCCCCACTGTCGGTTACCGTACCGGAAATGATGGTTTGGCCAAAAGCTCCGGTAGCGAATAATAATAGAATAAGATGACAAAAAGTTTTCATGATGTTCGTTCTGACGGATTACATCACAAAATTCATTGAATGAACCACAGTACAGAATTCCTTTTGACCGAATTGTAGAATTCATAACCTGAATTGATATGATTTTCGGGAATTACATTTCGCTCCCAATATTCCACAGTTCGGTATTTCCCTTTTTAAAAAACAGCAGTGTTCACTGAAATTTGAAGTATCAAATAACTTTAAAACCTTACACATGAAAAGATTAGGAATTATTTTAGGATTGGTATTAACGAGCATGATCATAAATGCCCAAGATCAAGAAGGAGTTACCATTACGGTTACCATTGAGAATGTTTTGTCCGATGAGGGCCAAATAATTGGATCCCTGCATACACAAGATACCTTTATGAAGGCGCCAGGCATTCAAAATAAAAGTATAGATGCTTCCACCGGGGAAGTGACCCTTACTTTTTCCGATGTAACACCTGGAAGCTTTGCATTAATGATGATGCACGACAAAAATGGTAATCAACGCATGGATTTTGAGGCCAACGGAATGCCTAAAGAAAGTTATGCCACTTCAGGTGATATGGCCTTTGGGCCTCCAAGTTTTGATGGTTCCAAGTTTGAAGTTGAAAACGAGGATTTGGAATTTAGGATTCGCTTCTAGAAAGAAAATCATCAATCAATTAAAATTAGCTTCCTTTCGGAGGCTTTTTTATTTAGCTGAATTTTCTAATTTTAGAAGGCCAATCCCATTTTTTATCTAATATGCCAAAAATGATAAAAGCGTCAAATTTTGAAGAGTATACCTCCCATTTCCCGGCTGATATTCAGGAAAGGTTATTGGTTTTACGAAAGCTCGTAAAAGATATTGCCCCAGATTCCATAGAGGCGATTAGCTATGGAATGCCGTGTTATAAATTAGACGGAAAGCCCTTGGTCTATTTTGCGGCCCAGAAGCACCATTTTGGATTGTACGCGACTCCCAGTGTCCATGAGGCATTTAAAAAAGAATTGTGCAGGTATAAAAAAGGAAAAGGTTCTGTTCAATTTCCTTATAATGATGAACTTCCTATTGAAACGATAAAAAAAATGGTCCGTTTCAAAGTTAGGGAACTCAAAAACTGACCATTTAATCCTAAAGACTAGTTTTTATATGTCCTCGGCCAACCATGCTTTCATCATCCAGACCGTTTTCTCCTGTTCCGTGATAAAATCGCTCATCATGGAATTAGTTCCTTCGTCATCAGCTTCATCAGAAGCTTTTAAAATACCTCTTTCGATAGTTAATAATTCTTTCAAAGAATCAACGATAAGTCGTATGGCATCATCGTCCTTTGTGATATTCTTACCCAAAGGTACCGAGGAGTTATCAATATAATCCTCAAAGGTATGCATAGGTACACTTCCAAGCGTTAAAATGCGCTCAGCCACCATGTCCACTTTTAAATTTGCATCCGTATACAACTCCTCGAATTTTACGTGTAAATCGAAAAATCGTTTCCCCTTAATATTCCAGTGTATTCCTCTTAAATTTTGATAATACCGCTGAAAATTGGCCAAAAGCACATTTAAATCTTTACCAATAACCTGCGATTTATTTGTTTCTAATCCTATACTATTTAATTTCATTGTATTGTATTTAAGTCACTTATAAAATTAAGTATAAAGATATCGAATAAACATGACCTTTGTCATAAGATTTATTGATAGTTTTAATATCTTTATTACTAAAATCGTTGACATGACCATTACACAGTTGCGCTATGTTCTTGCCGTAGCGGAGTATAAGAATTTCACGCTTGCAGCAGAGAAAAGTTTTGTTACACAACCAACTTTAAGCATGCAGGTTCAAAAGCTTGAGGATGAATTGGATGTTCAAATATTCGACCGTGGAAAAAAGCCGATTTCGGTTACCGAAGTAGGTAAAAAAATTGTGGCCCAAGCCAAAAATATCGTCAACGAAGCCAATCGGATTAAGGATATTGTTGATCAAGAAAAAGGATTCATAGGCGGAGATTTTACTTTGGGAATAATACCTACCATTATGCCTACCCTATTACCTATGTTTCTAAAAACTTTCATTACCAAATATCCTAAGGTTAACCTCATCATAAAAGAACAGAATACAGAGAACCTTATTGAAAATTTACAGGACGGACATTTGGACGCAGCTATCGCCGCCACACCTTTGGAGGAAGATAATATTATTGAGCGACCTCTTTATTACGAACCCTTTGTAGGTTACGTACCCAAAAATCATAGATTGGGAACTTATGACACTTTGGAAGTGGAAGACCTAGATGTTACCGATATTCTATTATTACAGGATGGGCACTGTTTTAGGGAAGGAGTTTTAAACCTTTGTAAGGCACCGAAAAAATTGGGTGGAGATCATTTTCAATTACAAAGCGGTAGTTTCGAAACCTTGGTCAATCTATCTAACGAAGGACTTGGAATGACCCTTCTCCCTTTTTTGAATACCTTGGAACTGGAAGATGATAAAAAGGGAAATCTAAAGTATTTCAAGGATCCATCCCCGGCCAGAGAGGTCAGCCTTATTTATCACAAAAGTGAATTGAAAATACAAATTACAGAAGCGCTAAGGGATGTTATTTCCGGAGTCGTAAGAGGGGCTATTGCCTTTCAGGATGTAAAAATTATAAGCCCCTTGAATAAATAAAAGACGAATTTACTCTTCAATTTTATTCAAAATTGTCCAAAACTACTTCAGCCCGAGTACAACCTCTTTTAAAGCCACTTTTCAGTGGCTTTCAACTTATGATTTTAAATACATTAAACTTTGTTGAAGTTCTGGTTTATCAACTATAAAAGTTTCTAACCAAGCTTTTAATTCCTCTACCTCTTCGGGTAGTAACCTTACAAGTGCCTTTTTAAGTTCCTTGTAGAATAATTTGGCATCAAAACTAACCTTCTGTAGCACAGTTTTACTGTACTCCAACATTGTTCTTTTCATGTAAACACGTTTTTAAATTAGTTGTTGTGTAAATTTAAACCCTTAAAAGGATATAATATTGTAGCCAAAAAGTTAAAATCAATTAAAAATTGTTAAACCACTTTTTAAACTACGGGTCTTAATATAACGAAATGAATTCTAAAATCATAACATATTGGTTTATAAATAGCTACAAAGTCATATCATGAAAAAAACAATGTTCTCCGTCCTATTGATATTTCTATTGTTTAGCTGTGCGGGTCTAAAAAGAAAAGCCATAAAAAACATTGATGTCACTTTGGAATCAACTTTTTTTAAAAATCAGTTTACTGGTTTTTTGGTAATAGACCCAATATCCGGAGATACGATATACAATCACAATAGTGATAAGTATTTTACCCCGGCAAGCAACACTAAAATCTTCACTTTATATACTGCATTAAAAACCCTTCCAAACCGTATTCCCACCCTTAGATACCTAGAACAAAATGACACACTATATTTTGAGGGAAGCGGAGACCCTTCTTTTTTGCATCATTATCTTAAGGATAGTACGGGATTCAAATTTTTAAGAAACAGAGATAACCTCGCCTTTTACGATGGGAATTTTGTGGATACCAAGTGGGGTCCTGGATGGTCATGGGACGATTTTGAATGGTATTATTCACCCGAGCGCAATGCATTCCCGATGTACGGAAACACAATTCTAATTTACGACAACCCAGAATGGTCAGCAAGTCCAGATTATTTTAAGGATAGTGTGATTACAATTAAAAACACTTGGAATAGGGAAAAGGACAGTAATATTTTCTATTTCGATGGTGAAACAAAGGACAGTCTTGAAATTCCATTTATAACGTCTAAAAAAACGGTTAAGGCAGTGTTGGAACATTCCTTGGAAAAGTCAATCCATATTGCAAATAAAATGCCTAAAGGAACTAAAAAGACGCTCTACGGCATTCCTGCGGACTCACTTTATGTTAGATTGATGCACGAAAGTGACAACTTCATTGCAGAACAGTTATTGGTCTTATCGTCCGGAGTATTGACCGATACCCTAAATACGCAAAACGCAAGAAACTATATATTGGAAAATGACCTTAAAGACCTTCCACAAGAACCTAGATGGGTAGACGGCTCGGGATTATCCAGATATAATCTCTTTACGCCGCAATCCATGGTATATGTATTGAACCGACTTTACAGAGAAATCCCAGAAGAGCGACTATTGACTATTTTTCCGACAGGAGGGGTCTCTGGAACTTTGAAATCGTGGTATTCTGGGAATGATGAACCCTATATATTTGCGAAATCTGGAAGTTTAAGCAACAATTATTGTTTGAGTGGATATTTAAGAACTAAGTCTGGAAGACTATTGATCTTTAGCTTTATGAACAATCATTTTAAACACTCATCTTCAGAAATAAAGCAAAAAATGGAATCCGTTTTCGAAACCATTAGGGATAGTTACTAGTTGTTGGCCAATAGTTTATAGATAACCCAAATTTTTGCTGCTCGACACTTTAAACACGGGCATCTTTCTATTATCCTAACAATTTATGAATCTGCATATATTGCAGCAGCATAACCGTCTTGGCATCACAAATTTCTCCAGAAGCCATCATTTCTAAAGCCTTTTCAAAGGACATTTCCAAAACTTCAATGTTTTCGGTTTCATCGTCCGCACCGCCTCCTTCTTCAACCTTCATTTCGTCGTGATATTCCCCAATGTACAAATAGAGCTTCTGCGTTACGGAACCCGGACACATATATGTGACCAATACCTGTTCTACTTCCTGAAGCCGATAACCGGTTTCCTCTAACGTTTCTTTTAGAATGCACTCTGTTGGGCTCAATCCCTCTAAAAGTCCAGCACAAACCTCTACCATCATGCCGTCTCCATTTTCATTGACATAAGTAGGCATTCTAAATTGTTTGGTCAACACTACATTACCCGTTTCCCTATTGTATAATAGAATTGCCGCACCATCACCACAGTCATAGGATTCCCGTTTTTGAACTTCCCAGCTACCATCAAACTTTTGATATTCAAAAGTATATTTGTTGAGGGTATACCAATTATCAGAAAGAATCTGTCGTTTTATATTTTTAATTCTACCGTTTTCCATGCTTTAAATTTAACGAACATTATCCCCATAAATTGCTATCTTTCTCACCAAGACCAAACCTATGAGCAAGGCAATGAAGACCTACTTTAGCCATTGGCTGTTATTTTTTTTGTTAACCTTCTCTACCTCAGCCCAAGACTTGGACGAACGATATATTTCAGCTTGGAAGGCCTTTTACCCTTCCCAAGCACTGGAATCGGGTATGCGATCATCCGTATTTTATTATGAGGATCTTTCCGAAGCCTCTATAAACCAGTGGTTGGACTTCAACGAACGAATCCTGACCTTACTCTCCCAACCCGATGCCCAAATTGACCCTAGCGACAAGAGATTGCTACGGGTTCAAGCCCAATCTGAAGTTGATACGTGGAAGAACCTAAATATGCATACCAATTCTTTCAATTTGTACGCAGAACTTATTTCGGACGCAATCCCTACATTTATAAAAGCCGATTATCTACTAGATAATGAGAAAGTGAACGTTATATGCAATCGTCTTATATCCATTGAAAAATTGGCGCTTGCCGCGCAAAAAAATCTAAGGAACGTTTCTAAAGGTGATTTGGAAGAAGGCCTGGAAAATTTATCAAAATCCCTGAAATATCTGACTCAGGGTGACTTCAAAAGTAGAGGTGCGAATTCAATTTCAAGGGAATGTCCTGCGATGGATTCCACTATTAGGAGCATCGAATCCTTAAAGGTATTTGCCCTGGAAAAATTTCAGGACAACACGTTACCTGATACATCCATTCTAGGAAGACAGGAATATGACCGAAGGTTAAAATTGTACACGGACAGCGATCTAACCTCAACTGAATTGGCCGAAATGGCCTTGAACGAAATTAGGACGGTTCGTGCTTTACTATGGGAGGTATCCAAGCAGTACCTCGTTGAAACCTACCCCGATAAAAACCTTCCAAAAAACGACCTGGAAATAATTGATTTGGCCTTGGCCGATATGGAAAAGGACGCTCCCTTGAACAGTGCCGATTACCTTCAATTTTGGCAACAGCTGGCCGATAGTGCCGTCGGTTTCATTCAAAAAAACAATATTGCCACCTTACCCAAAAATCAGACCCTTCGTATTCAAACGGCTCCTGAGAGCGCTGGTCCCGCAGCACGCATCGGCTGGGTAGCGAGCGCGCCGCCATTCGACCCCAATCCCATGACCACGCTCAACTTGCCTTCTATTCCAGATACGCTGCCCAAACAAGAACAAGTTGATTTCTGGGCTTCTTTCAACAAGCCCTTTAACCGCATGATCGTTATCCATGAACTTTTCCCAGGGCATTATATGCAATTGAAAATCAGTCGGGAAACGCCCCATAGCCTAAGGTTGCTTTTCCCTTATGGTATTTTCATTGAAGGTTGGGCTACTTTTACCGAAAAAGTGCTGTTGGATGCCGGGTGGGAAGCTGAAAACAAACTGACCTTTTTGGCACACTTGCGCAAACGCTTGGAAAATGCAAATAGGGCTTACACATCGGTACAAGTGCATTGTAACGATTGGAACCAGGAGCAGGTTTTAAAATTCTCGACCGAAACTTCCTTATTGGCACCACAGTTCGCCAAAAGTCTTTGGGGGCGGATTATGAACAGTCCCTTACAACTTACCTCCTACTATTTGGGAGGAGCCCAATTCACGCAATTACTAAAAACCGAAAAGGAACGCCTGGGCGACAATTTCGATTTAAAATATTTTATGGATACCATTATGAAGGCAGGGCCTATACCCATTGAAGAATTCTACGACATATTTAAAAATACAAGCTCCAATTAATTCATGAAACGAATAGAACTACAACCCGGATATACCATTTCGAGAGTAATCAAAGGGGGATGGCACTTGGCGGGAGGTCATGGGAATATCTCTGAAGAACAAGCCTTGGTAGATATGCATCATTTCGTAAAAGCCGGTATAACCACTTTCGATTGTGCCGATATTTACACAGGGGTAGAAGAACTCATCGGCAAGTTCAGAAAAAAATATGAAGATGAATTTCGTTCGGGAGAATTGTCCCCGATTCAAGTGCACACCAAATACGTTCCCGACTACAATGCCTTGGCAACACTTAGAAAAGAGGATACGATCCGGATAATTGACCGCTCGCTCAAACGCCTAGGTGTAGAACAATTGGATTTGGTGCAATTCGCTTGGTGGGATTATCAATTCCCGAAATATTTAGAAACTGCAGTTCACCTTTCGGAATTGCAAAAAAGCGGAAAAATACGATTTCTAGGGGTTACCAATTTTGATACGAAGCGTATTCGAGAAATGCTGGATGCCGGTGTAACCATCGCATCCAATCAAGTGCAATATTCCCTACTGGATCATCGGGTTGAAAAGAATATGACCGCGCTGGCCAAAGAACACAACATTCCCTATCTCTGCTACGGCACCGTGGCAGGTGGTTTCCTTAGTGACCGTTATCTGAACGCTCCGGACCCTATACCCCCTTATGAAAACCGTTCCCTGACCAAATACAGATTGATTATTGATGAATTTGGAGGTTATGAACTTTTTCAAGAGGCACTTCAGGTGCTTAGAATGATTGCCGACCAATATCAGGTAGGTATCACCGAAGTTGCTTGTAACTATATTTTACAAAAACAAATGGTGGGTGGTATTATCGTTGGTTCAAGAAACTGTAATCATCTAGAGAGTCTACAGAAATTGGACAGTTTTACCTTAAACCAGAATGACCTTGCCAAAATAGAATCAGTTGTTTCCCGAAGCAAAGGCCCCAACGGGCCCTTTTATGAATTGGAGCGCGATAAGACCGGCAAACATGGTTCCATCATGAAATATAACCTTAACGAAGACTAAGTTTGAAACTTGACGAAACACAGGAAGCCCTTCCAAAAATTGAATTCTATGGTGGCACCTTAGGGACCTTGTTGCCCTTTTTTGTTTTCGTTTCCGGAGTGATTGGCATTGCCCTCTCTGGTGCTCCAGACGAGCGTGGATTTTGGCCCATTTTGATATTGGCCTTAGGGATGGGTCTTTTGCTTTGTAAGGACCGAACCGCATTTTCCGAAGTCGTCATTGCTGGAATGTCCCAAAAAATAGTGATGATCATGATCACCGCCTGGATTTTGGCATCTATCATAGGAGTCCTTATGACACTTACAGGTTTTGTGGAAGCCTTGATTTGGCTTACCGATCAGGTAAAACTTTCGGGCCCAGGGTTTATTATCGCTACGTTTATCATTTGTTGTATCGTTTCCTTGTCTACGGGTTCAAGTTTCGCCACCATATTGATTTGTAGTCCACTACTCTACCCTACTGGCGGTGTTTTAGGGGCACATCTACCTACCTTGGCAGGAGCTATTATTGGCGGAGCCACCTTTGGGGATTTTATCGCTCCTATTTCAGACACGACCATTGCCAGCGCCCTAAGTCAAGAAGCCAAAATCGGCCCTACCATAAAAAGCCGATTGAAATATGTTTTTCCTGCGGCGTTGTTTGCTTTGGTCTTATATAGTGCTATGGCCTACAACAACGTAGGTTCAAGCATTGCTGATATAGGTGGGTTGGGCAATCCGAAAGGGCTCCCTATGTTATTGGTGCCTGCATTCATCATCTATCTTTTCCTGAAAGGAAAACATCTTTTGCACGGACTCTTATTTGGATTACTTTTCGGAACAGTTTTGAGTCTAGTTTTTGGACTTTTACCATTCGATAAGGTCATTGATCTGGATATCGAAAATTTTACCACCAAAAGTTTTGTTATCGATGGTATCAACAGGGCTGTAGGACTCAGTTTTTTTACAATTCTTTTAATGGGCTTGGTAGCAACACTAAAGGCCAGCGGACTTATGAACCGCTTGGTGGATTTTGCCGCTGCCAAAGCAAAAACCGAAAAGCATGCCGAACATTGGATCGTTACGGTAATGGGTATGGCCGTGTTATTGACCACCCATAGCATCGTCGCTATTTTAATGGTGGCCGACTTTACAAAAAAAACAGGTGAACGATTAGGGGTATCGAAAATAAGACGTGCCAATCTCTTAAGCTTAATCGCCTGTATATTTCCGTTTTTGATACCCTATTTTATTCCTGTCCTATTAATGGCCAATATGACCAAAACCGGCAAAGAATATGATATTCCACAAGTGAGTCCGTTAGAGGTAGGGCTATTTAATTTTATGTCATGGGGCCTACTCATAATGGCTGTAATAACCTTAACTTTTGGCTGGGGAAAGTTTAACGAAAGAAAAAATAAAAATGGAAAAAGAGAATACGTTGAGGGATGATCAATTTGAACTCTATGATTTGACCATAGTCGTTGAAAAAATTGGCGGCAACTGTACCTGTAATATGAACGTTGGTGATAAATTTCACCTAAAAGGTGGAAAACTGTCCATGCCGGATAAGGCCGATTTTTGTTTGTATGCACTACAATCTACCCTACCCCTGTTACCCGCCAAACAAAGGAAAAATCATCCGGCGGACTGGATGGAAACCGACGCCCGCGTCGTCTGCCCAGATCCTGAATGCAAACTTATAATGCGAATAGACCGTGAAAGCTTAAGGGTTCTAAACCACGATGACGTGAGCCCTGTTAAGTGGAAAAAATAAAAATGTAAACAGGTAGTTTAAGGAAAAAGATAAAAGCACTGCGAGATTTCAATATTCAGAAATCCCAAGCATCAAGGTCTAAAAACCAAAATGAAAGCTTGTAAAGTGGTTCATTTTTGGTAAATTCCAAGTACTTAATTAAGGCCGAAAAACAACACCCCACTTTTAGGGCAAAACCCTAATAAATGGGGTGGATTTTTTTAGAGGAAACGAGTATAAATACCTGTAATTGTTGAACAGGCTGTACTCCAAATTACTAAAAAAATCGGTACCAGTTTCCTATTACAAACTCCAACGATTACCTACCTCCGATAGTGGCTTACAAGGTTCGTAAGTTCCAGGAATGGGGTCATAGCTCAATACATTTTCTCCTATTTCCTCAGAAGTAAAATAGGCCCAAATGGCCATGGATTTCATAGACCTGTAAAACCCAACAGGCTCTTGTTCTCCAACACTTGTACCCCATATCCCAGGGTTGAACTTTGGAGAATTTGCTTCGGCATCCTTTAAAACTTCAATTTTTTCTGAATTGCTTAATTCTGGAAAAATAGCACCGTATTTTTCCTTGCACGCCTGATTAAATTCGGCTATAGCATCACGCATATATTTTTGTCCTTCGGCATCGTAGGTATGTGCTACTACTTTATCGATAAACATATCTGCCTTTACATCTAAACCTCCTGGTGTATCCGTTGCCGGTAAAATAGTATCTATCAAGGCGGAAATGGTCTTGGCCTCTTCCTCCGTAAAAAACTCAGGTTGCCAGTCCAATCGTGTCTCGCTTTTGCAGGATTGTAATAGGGAGAACATGGAAGGCATAGCTATTGTGGCTCCAGCCAATAAACCGGCTTTCTTAAGTGCTTTTCTTCTGTCCATAGCTTTATATATTTAATTTTTTTGATTCATTTACCGCATGATCTGCAGCCCTTGCTGTAAGCGCCATATAGGTTAAAGATGGATTAACACAGGATGAAGAGGTCATACAAGCCCCATCCGTAACAAAGACGTTTTTAGCGGCATGTACCTGATTGAACTCATTTAATACCGAAGTTTTTGGATCTCGCCCCATTCTAGCAGTTCCCATTTCATGTACTCCATACCCTGGCGGATGTTCCTTATCAAAGCCCATAACCTCTTTAAGACCAGATTTTTCCAACATCTCAACGGCATCTTCTTGAATTTGCTTGTTCAGTGCCTTTTCATTCTCCTTAAACTCGGCATCAATGGTTAAGGTTGGTTGACCCCATTTATCCAATACCTCCTTGTTCAGGCTAATTTTATTATCGTGATACGGTAAACATTCGGCAAAACCTGTGATAAAGAACTCCCACTGACCCGGTTTAAGGATATTGTCCTTAAAATCGGCACCGAATGTGTCCACGTTAGCAGGGTTTCCGCCTCGGTAACCACCTCCTTGATAACCAAAGCCACGGACAAACTTGTCCGACTTTGTTTTTTCATCAATATTGACATACCTCGGGATGTAAATGCCATTTGGCCTTCTACCCTTGTAATACTTATCCTCAAATCCATCAATCTTACCTATGGCACCGACTCTGTACGTGTGATCCATGAGATTGTGTCCCAGTTCCCCACTATCGTTACCCAAACCGTTTTCGAAACGGTTGGAGGTTGAATTCATTAAAATATGCGCTGTACTTAATGCGGATGCATTTACAAAAACAATTTTGGAAGAATACTCGATTACTTCATTGGTTTCCGCATCGATAATACGCACACCTGTCGCTTTTCCTTTAGTATCGTCATAAATTACTTCCTGAGCTATGGAATATGGTCTTATGGTTAAGTTACCCGTTGCATTGGCAGCCGGTAAGGTTACTGCATTACTACTGAAGTAGGCACCATAAGGACACCCTCGGCTACATCGGTTACGGTTTTGGCACTGTCCCCTTCCATTATGAGGCTGGGTCAAGTGGGCAACCCTACCAATAGTCAGGTTTCTACCTTCAAAATTTTTCTCGATTCGTTCCTTAACGTGTTTTTCAACACAGTTGAGTTCCATGGGAGGAAGAAAATGGCTATCGGGCAATTGGGGTAATCCTAAAGCCTCACCACTGATTCCCGCAAATTTCTCCACATAAGTGTACCAAGGTTCAATATCCTTATATCGTATAGGCCAGTCCACACCGTGACCATCTTTTGCATTGGCCTCAAAGTCCAAATCGCTCCAACGATAGGTCTGTTTACCCCAAAGAAGCGATTTGCCCCCCATTTGGTGCCCCCTTAACCATAAGAAAGGTTTTTCTTCCGTATACGGGTTTGCGGCATCATCTGCCCAGAAATGTTCGGTATCCTTTCCCACCCATCCGGAACGGATATTCTTGTAATGTTTCTTTTTCTCCTCAGGGGTAAGACCTCCGCGGTATTCCATGTCCCAAGGATCCCAATTCATCGTTGGATAATCCACTACATGTTCCACGATAGGTCCTCTTTCCAGCACTAACGTCTTTAGTCCTTTCTCACAAAGCTCCTTTGCTGCCCATCCTCCACTGATTCCAGACCCGATGACAATGGCGTCATAGGTCATGTCTTTTTTTGCGTCTATATTAAAATTGGCCATAAAAATTATAAAATTAACTCAATAAAGATAGGGCTAATCAAGGATATGACAAGAAAATACCCATTCATCGAACAAAAATTAATGCTATTTTTAACGAAATTAAGATACCCTTATGAAAAAAATCATCTTCTTATTTGCCCTTTCCTTTTTAAGTTTTTTGGGCTGCAAAAACCAGTCCGAAAATAGAACAGAAGAGGAAAAACTACCGAAAATAGCCATTGCCGGAATCGGTATAGAATCCAGTACTTTTTCCCCAGCCCAAACCGAGGAAGCCGCTTTTCATGCGAGAATTGGAGATTCCATATTTGGGCGCTATTCCTTTTTTGATGCAGAAAGCGATATTCGACAGCGTGCCGAATGGGTGCCAACACTTCTTGGTAAGTCAATTCCTGGTGGCATTGTTACTCGCGAAGCCTATGAATCCATGGTCGATAAGACCTTAAAAATGCTTAAAGAAAATATGCCTTATGATGGACTTTTCTTTGATATACATGGTGCAATGAGTGTGGTAGGATTGGAAGATGCGGAAGGTGATTTAATTAAACGAATCCGGGAGGTTGTTGGTCCCGAGGTACTGATTTCCACATCCATGGACTTACATGGTAATGTTTCGGAAACCTTGGCGAAACACAGCGATCTGATTACTTGTTATAGAATGGCGCCGCACGAAGACGCTCTCGAATCTAAAGAACGCTCCGTAAGACTACTCTTGGAACGTTTGGAAAACGGTAAGGGCAAACCTGAATACAAAGCTTGGGTGCCAGTGCCCATATTACTGCCCGGCGAAAAGACCAGCACCCGTATAGAGCCCGGAAAAAGTCTATATGCTAAAGTTCCCGAAGTTGCGGATCAGGACGGTGTTATAGACGCGGCAATCTGGATAGGCTATGCTTGGGCAGACGAGCCTCGAAATCATGCTGTTGTTATGGTAACCGGGGATGATAAGGAAAAAGTTACCTCGGGGGCCGAAAAATTGGCTAATGCCTTTTGGGATGTACGTGATGAGTTTGAGTTTGTTGCCCCGGTTGGTACACTGGAAGAAAGCCTTATACTAGCCTTGGAAAGTGATAAAAAACCATACATTATAAGTGATATGGGAGATAATCCCACAGCTGGAGGTGCAGGGGATGTTACTTGGACCTTGGAGAAAATTTTGGAACGACCCGAGTTTAAGACTGACAATGGACCTACACTTATCTATGCTTCTATTCCAGGTCCGGAGTTGACAGAAAAAGCCTTGGAAGTGGGTATTGGCAATAGAATAACCGCAAAAGTCGGTGCCGCTGTAGACGACCGATTTGCCCCACCCCTAGAGCTCACCGGAACCGTTGAAGCAATTAAGGAAGGGGATCGGGATGCGGAAGTCGAGGTCGTCGTAAAAGTCGGAAGTGTCCATATCATCGTTACCAAAAAAAGAAAGCCATATCATCATAAGAGTGACTTTACAGAGCTAGGACTAAAGCCTTCCGAATCGGATATTATAGTAGTTAAGATTGGCTATTTGGTACCCGAACTATATGAAATGAGAGGCGGTTGGATTATGGCTTTAACCCCCGGAGGAGTCGATCAAGATTTAGAACGATTGGGTTATAGAAATATTAAGCGACCTATGTTTCCCTTGGATAAGGATATGGAAAAACCTGATTTGAGTGCTCGATTGATACAGGCATCCAATCAATAGAAATGATTTTTAACGCACTAAAGCATATATGTAATGAAGCAAAGTATTAGTGTACTGATTTGCGCCCTTCTTTTTATTAGTTCTTACGGACAAGAAAAAGATTCCATAGTAGAAATTCTAAACCAGAAATTACAATCCATTTATGCTAAAGGCCCAATCGTGGGGTTTTCTGTAGCCGTTGTGGATGCAGAATCAACACGATATACAAACGGATTTGGTTATGCGGACGTCAGTACCAAAACGGCGTTTACTTCTCGAACTATCCAGAACATTGCTTCTATTTCCAAAACTGTTATTGGTGTCGCCCTCATAAAAGCCCAGGAACTTGGAAAACTTAATCTTGACGACCCTATCAATAAATACCTTCCATTTTCAGTTTCGAATCCGTATTTCCCTAAGGAAACCATTACCATAAGACAGTTGGCTACACATACCTCGACAATAAGGGATGCTCCAGAATATGAAAAGAAGGGATATGTATTAAGAAGTCAAAAAAATGAAGGTGCCAAAAAGAAAAAAAACTTCCGGCCCCCGAATGAACTGATGGACTATGCCCGTTTTCTGGAAAAAATACTAAGTACTTATGGCCAATGGTATTCAAAGAAAAATTTTATTAAAAAAAAGCCAGGGGCAATTTTCGAATACTCGAATATAGGCGCAGGTCTTGCGGCACTGGTTTTACAGTATGCAGCGGGCCAATCTTTTTCAACTTTTACGGAAACCCATGTATTTGAACCATTAGGTATGTTACATACGGGATGGTTACTGGATGAGGCAAATGCTTCCCATCACAGTTCGTTGTACTTAAATAAGGGTAAAGCACTAGCTCCTTATCAATTGGTAAATTATCCAGATGGAGGGTTAATTACTTCTTCTGGGGATTTAGCTATTTACCTAACGGAATTGATTTCAGGATATTCGGGAGAAGGTAACCTGTTATCAAATAAAGGATATTCGGAACTGTTCAAACCTAATCTTGAAACCGTTATTCATGAAAACAGGAGCGATCGAAAGTATAACGATGAATTTGATATGGGTATTTTTATGGGTATTTCCGCTCAAGATCAAGTAGGCCATTCGGGGGGTGACCCCGGGGTTACCACCATGATGTTTTTCGATACTAGAACCAACATTGGTAAATTACTTTTAATCAATACAGAACTTTCCAAAGACGGAATTAATGAGTTGATTGAAATCTGGACGACCTTGGAGGATTTTGAAACTAAACTGTAATGGCCTTGTTTAAATATGTCCTAAATGGCAACATTTCACGATAAGCATCGAAAACCTTTTCGTTAAAATTGCCCCCGAACAGTAATTCATTGTTAAATTTTGTCATTACAGCAAAGGTTTTGTGCTTTAGTAAATCGATATGTGGGTGATTTTCTGTGTAACCTTTGGGAGGTCTTGTCAGTTTTACATCTTCGATCAATCCACCGAATGTTTTTTTAAATGAGGGCTTTTTCAAAATCGCAACCAATTCTTCACCATTGTAGTCAATCGCGTCCCTAATACTTCCGAGTCTTTTGGAATCGGGCCTCCAAAGTCCACCGGCAAACATGGATTCCTCGATTCCGATTTCAATGTAAAAATCCCCGGTATTGAGTTTTTTATCCAAACCGGCCCCAAAGTGGTCCTTGTAAACAGGTCGGTTTGGATGAAACATTAAATTGTTATTAATTCTATTGACACCCTTTTTTCCAGGAGTATCGTAATATTCATCATATTGATTTAGGAGGTTCTCGTTTAAACCATCTAGCCAAACTATGAATTCCCTTCTAACTTCTCGATACCAATTCCTGTTGGCATCCATCCATTCTTTATTGTTGTTTTTGTTGAGTTCTTTTAGAAACGTGATTAGGTTGTTGAAATCCATAGAAATAATACAAGTTCAAGAATTAAAATCAATTAGAAATGTTAATTAAAAAAGACAAAGTTTATGCCTCTGAAATAGATCAGTTCTCTAAAAATAAATTATTTAAGAAGGAATCAATTGAACTTGATTCTTGAGCTTGGGTTTTTATTTGAATATTAAAACCGATTATCTCCTCCAACAATATCTCCCAACGTACCTAGAATACTACCTTCCCCTTTATCCTTTCCGCCTCTTGGAATGGAAGCCAATACACGTCCGGCCAAGCGACTAAATGGTAAAGATTGAATATAAACGGTTCCAGGTCCTCTCAATTTAGCAAAGAAAAGGCCTTCTCCACCAAAAATACTGTTCCGTATTCCGCCAATGAATTCTATATCATAATCCACGGTATGTGAAAATCCAACGATACAACCGGTATCTACCTTAAGTAATTCTCCGGGAGCCAACACCTTCTTTGCCATGGTACCACCTGCGTGGACAAATGCCATACCATCCCCCTCTAATTTTTGCATAATAAAACCTTCACCTCCAAAGAGTCCCCTCCCCAGTCTTTTGGAGAACTCGATTCCAACAGATACTCCTTTCGCTGCGCACAGAAAGGCATCTTTCTGACAAATAAACTTACCTTCCTTTTCAGATAAATCGATAGGTAATATTTTTCCTGGGTAAGGGGAAGCGAAACTCACTTTTTTCTTTCCTTGCCCAATATTGAGAAAAGCCGTCATAAAAAGGCTTTCACCCGTTAACATTCGTTTTCCTGCGGAGAAAATTTTACCCAAAACACTGTTGTCCTGATTGCTACCATCACCAAAAATAGTGTTCATTTTAATATCCGTATCCATCATCATAAAGCTCCCTGCCTCGGCCACAACCGCCTCTTGAGGATCTAGCTCTATCTCTACGTATTGCATTTCTTCTCCAAAAATCTCGTAGTCTATTTCGTGTGCGTTCATTTTTTATTGTTTTTTGTTGATGTATTTATTGGTTGATAATAAGTCGATATTGTTACACAACTTTAAAATTTTATTAATCACTTTTTCAACCTAACCGTCCACTCAAACTCAAAAGTACTCACCACTACCCCATCGGTATTGACACCTAAGGATTTCATCCAGACGGTTTGCCCTTCCCCCGTGGCAATAGTTTTTTCCAAGGCCTCCTTTATCAAATGTCCGTCCTCACAGGTAAACGTGATTTTCCCTGTCGCTTTTTTTGAAAAGTTGGCCTTATTATTGGCCACCAGCATGGATATTTTTTTTCCTGTCGCATTAATTTGATCGATCATCATGGCTCCCGTTGTTAGTTCGGCAGCCATTCCTTGAACAGCCCAAAACATGGAATTAAACGGATTTTGATTAAACCACTTATGTTTTACCGTTACAATTGCCTTCTCCTTATCCAAATACCGCAAACGTACCCCACACCACCATGCAGCGGGTAACTTAAAGAATGTGAATGTATTGAATTTACTAACACTTACAGCCATTTCAATTTTCTTTATTCATTAAATGTATTGATAAAAATCAGATTGATAAAATGTTAATATAATGTTAAATTATAGTACTATGTGTTGCATAGTACCTTTTTTTAGACATATATTTGCATTGTAAGTTATTATGTTATCAATGTATATAGTTTAAACACAGTAACTTAAATTTCATCATCAATTAAAGAACGAACCATGACTGAATCATTATCAAAACACGAAAGAAACCTCTCCGCACTTATACATGCGAGTACGTTTTCTAAATTCTTTATTCCTTTTGGGAATTTTATTGTGCCGTTGATTTTATGGACCGCCAATAAAAAGGAGTATGAGTTTGTGGACCACAACGGAAAACAGGCCTTAAATTTTCAAATAAGCCTTCTACTCTACTCTATTATTTTAGGAATTATTAGTATACCTTTTTTCATTGGCTTTTTTCCAAATATTTTCGATTTCGATTTTTTGGGTTTTGGTCATTTGAACAATTGGAACAACCTAAACTTTCATCTAGACAGTGATGACTTTAGATTTGGAACTTGGTTAGTACCGGTTGGTATTACCGGACTTATACAAGGTGCCCTATTTGTAGTGAATATTGTCTACACTATTCTGGCAACCATTAGAACTAATGAGGGACAAACGTTCGAATACCCCATAACTATTAAATTCATAAAGTAATGACACTGTTAAAAATTATAGTATTTGCTATCGTAGCGTTCTTTACGAGTTTAACGTTTGGGCAAGTTTCCAAAGACTCGGAACTATATAAAACTATACTGGAATTGGATAAGACCTATTTTACCGCATATAACGAATGCGACATGGAAACCCAGGAAGCATTCTACGATGAGGACTTGGAGTTTTATCATGACAAAGGCGGTTTAGCTACGGACAAGGTTGCACTTTTGGAAAGTATCAAAAAAAATATTTGCGGAAAAGTCACTCGCTCCTTAGTTGAAGAAAGTTTAGAAGTCCATGCCATACCTGGTTTCGGGGCGGTTCAGATAGGACTACACAGTTTTTTTAATAAGGAAGAACCCAACGCAGAATCAAAACCATCAAAATTTATTGCCATTTGGAAAAATACCGATAACAATTGGCAAATGCACAGAGTTATAAGTTTACATTAATATAATCGGGGTATTCATCACACCCTTAGGAGTTTACCAATCAATCAAAAAAAATCAAAAAGGATGTTTATTCATCAATCAAAAAACGAACCGTTAACCCATGCAGACCACAACGAAGCAGAAGGAGCAATCCCCACAAGAAAAGTGGCCGCATAAAAAGAAAACAGACATTATGAATGTAGAAAATACAAAAGCGCAGATGCGTAAAGGAGTTTTGGAGTACTGCATCCTGTCCATCTTGAACGGAGAGGACAAATATGCCTCTGAAATCCTGAATACGCTAAAAGATGCCAAAATGCTGGTGGTAGAAGGAACCATTTATCCGCTACTAACCCGATTAAAGAACGCGGGATTACTTAACTATCGTTGGGAGGAATCTACTTCCGGACCACCAAGAAAGTATTATACCCTAACCGAGACCGGTAAACTTTTCCTAAAGGAATTGGATACTACCTGGGATGAATTGAGAAAAGCCACTAATCTGGTAACCAACACAAAAAACAGCTAACAATGAACAAGACAGTAAATATAAATTTAGCGAATACGCTCTTCCATATCGATGAGGACGCGTACAACAAAATGCGTAGGTATTTGGAATCCGTTAAACGTTCCTTTGCCAATACGCCCGGAAGTGATGAAATTTTGGCGGATATCGAAGCCCGGATTGCCGAACTTTTCTACGAGAAATTAGAAAACGAAAGACAGGTAATTACCCAAAAACAAGTAGACGAGGTAATAGCCATTATGGGACAGCCCGAAGACTATATGGTCGACGAGGATATTTTCGAAGATGAGCCTAAGACCAAAACTACAGGTCCTACACAACGAGTAAAGAAGTTATACCGAGATACCGAACATAAGTATGTGGCCGGGGTTTCATCGGGTCTAGCTCACTATTTAGGAATTGATCCTCTTTGGATTCGTATTCTTTGGGTGTTTCTGACTATTGGATCAGGTGGTGGATTTATTCTTCTATATGGTCTACTTTGGATATTGATTCCCGAAGCGACTACAACGGCCCAAAAACTGGACATGCGCGGAGAAGCCGTAAACATTAGTAATATTGAGCGTAAAGTCAAAGAGGGTTTTGATGACGTTGCGGATCGTGTAAAAAGTGTTGACTACGAAAAAGTAGGCAATACCGTCAAAAAAGGAGGAAAAACATTTTTTGATACGCTTGGGGACATTATCATGTTCCTGTTTGGGATATTTGGAAAATTCATAGGGATATTGTTAATCATTATTGGTGCCTCCACTTTGATAGGACTGTTTGTAGGATTACTTTCCGTTGGTATTTTGGACATGGTTCACGTACCGGGAATAGACTTCTATAACGTAGTAAACTCTAGTAATTTACCTATTTGGGTTGTTTCCCTACTAGCCTTTTTTGCCATTGGAATCCCATTCTTCTTTCTCCTTTATTTAGGACTTAAGATTTTGGTGAACAACCTAAAATCCATAGGAAACATTGCCAAATTTAGTTTATTAGGACTTTGGTTGATATCCATTATCCTATTGATTGTCTTTGGAATAAGAGAGGCTGCTGCACATGCCTATTCGGGTAGTTCTACGTCTGAAAAGGAACTCTATATTGAGAATCCCATGGACACTTTAAATATTAGCCTGGCAACTTTTGATTATGACAGAGATCGTAAGATGCATATGGGCAATATGATCATTACACATGACGAAAATGGGGACAAAATATTAGTTTCCGAGGACGTACGATTTAGAATTCGCAAATCGACCGATAGTATATTCCGAATCGAGATTCGCAAAGAGGCCAATGGTCCTTCCTTTGCCCAAGCCAAGGAAACTGCAGAGTCCATTAATTACGATTATACCTTGGAGGGCAACAACCTTAATCTAAACAATTACTTGCAAATTTCCGGAGATAGCAAGTTTAACGACCAAGAGATAAGAGTAAACCTTTTTGTACCCGTTGGCACCGTTTTAACTTATGATCATGGAGAAGGTAGAAGTTGGGTCATGAGAGCGGATACCGATAGAGATATAGCCAATTTGGACGACTACACTTGGGAAATGGAGAGTGACAACGAATTAAGGTGCTTGGATTGCCCAGCAGATATGGATTATGATGAGGATTCCAACAATAGAGTACGTATAAATGAAAATGGTATCGATATTAATATCAACGATAACGATGGGGAATCCTTTAAAATGAAAATTGACGAAAATGGGGTTAGAATAAACGCCAAGGAAAACGATGAGGAGAAGGTCGATATTAATATTGATGCGAATGATAGCACCATAGATATCAAAGCGCAGGACGGTGATACCACTATGAGAAAAACAATTTCACAGAATTAAGGTCAACACCTACAATTCAGCAAGCTTATACTACAATTCAGTAAATAAGCTTTAAGGAATAGAGACTATTTAAACAATTTTACATCATTCAATAAACAACAATCAAAAAACGAATATCATGACAACACTAGTTAGAGTAACAATTGCACTATTTCTTGCACTATTCATATCCTCCTGTGGCTTCGATGTTAATTTCGGAGATTTTGGAACCGGCAAAAAAGGAAATGGCATAGTAGTAGAGGAAAACAGAGAGGTAACCGATGATTTTACCACGGTACATGCATCAGAAGGAATTCAAGTATATGTTACCCAAGCATCGGATTATAGTATTTCCGTAGAAGGTGACGAAAACATTATTGATCTGATCGGTACGGATATCAACAACGGAAAATTAAGGATACATGCTATTGAAAACATTGGTAACGCCACGAAAAAGGTATTTGTTTCCTTACCAAGCGTTTTATCGTTAGAAAGCTCTAGTGGGGCACATTTAACCACCCAAAATCTTATTAAGGCAGATGATTTAAATGTAGAATCCAGTAGTGGATCCATATTAAGTATTGAAGTGAACACCAATCAAATAGACATTGATGCGAGCAGTGGAGCCAATATTGAAATATCTGGAAACGCCAAGGAAGTTTATGTAGACGGAAGTAGCGGGGCCAACATTAGGGCAAAAGATTTAGTTTCCAAGGAATGTCGCGCAGAGGCAAGTAGTGGTTCTAACATCAGTGTTAACGTATCTGATCTTTTAACCGCAGATGCTAGTAGCGGGGGAAATATTTCCTATGCCGGAGACCCAACGGTGAAAAAGAACAAATCCGTTTCCGGTAGCGTGCATAAATACTAAAATCAAAAAACGACCCAATCAATCAAATAAACCCGCTGAAAATTCAGCGGGTTTTGATTTTGCTTTAAACACCATATCCCTATCTTAGTGTTATGCAAATACAGTTACAAAAACACAAGTTAAAACTGCGTCATACCTTTAGTATTTCTAGGGAGTCCCATGACTTTCAAAATACGCTTATCGTTTGTTTGGGTTTAAATGGTTACATAGGTTACGGGGAAGCCACAAGCAATCCTTACTATGGTATTACGGTGGAAAGTATGATGTCCGAAATTGAAGCCCTAGGGAAAGAAATCGAAGCTTTTAATTTCTCAAATCCTGAAGGTTTTTATGCCTTTTTAGAACGTAAAAAGTTGACAAATTTTACACGATGTGCCTTGGACTTGGCCGCACATGACCTTTTCGGTAAAATAAAAGGTAAACCGTTGTATGAGCTTTGGGGCACTCAAAATGACAACTACCCTACTACCAACTATACTATAGGCATCGCCCCAATTGAAGAAATGGTCTCGAAAATGATGGAAATGCCTTGGCCTATCTATAAGATCAAGTTGGGCACCGAAGATGACGTTGCCATTGTAAGGGAGCTCAGGAAGCATACAGACGCCATTTTTAGAATTGATGCCAATTGTGCCTGGACTGCTTTGGAGACCATTGAAAATGCGCCATTACTAAAAGAACTGGACGTTGAATTTTTGGAGCAACCTTTGAAAGCGGATGATTGGGAGGGAATGGAAAAAGTGATGCATCATAGTGTTCTTCCCATAATAGCTGATGAGAGCTGTATTGTTGAAAGCGACGTGGAAAAATGTGCCTTGCATTTTAGCGGTATCAATATTAAACTCACAAAATGTGGTGGGCTTACCCCTGCCCTACGTATGATTAAAAAGGGTAAGGATTTAGGCCTTAAAATTATGGTAGGATGTATGACGGAGTCTACGGTAGGTATCTCCGCAATTGCGCAATTATTGCCACAATTGGATTATGTAGACATGGATGGTGCACTGCTTTTAAAGGAAGATATCGCCAAGGGAGTTGCAATCAAAGATAATGGAGAAGTTGTCTTTCCAAAATTAGCCGGAAGTGGCGTAACCTTGATTTAATCTTATGCCCATTAATATAGATTCGTTTCCCGGTAGAGAACTTGTTGTAGACGAAGATCGGTATTTATATTTCGGAGGCACCGCTTATTTAGGCCTTCAGGATTATCCTGAATTTCAGGAACTATTTATAAAAAACATTAGAAAATTCGGTACTAACTATAGTGCTTCCCGAAAATCCAATGTACGTTTTTCTATTTTTGAGACTGCAGAGCAATATCTTTCTGAATTGGTTGGCAGCGAAGCCTGTATAACGCAATCCTCAGGGTATTTGGCCGGACAGTTCCTCTCAGAGTATATCCATAAAAAATCCTGTAAAGCTTTTTATGCACCGAACACGCACTCGGCCCTATTTCGAAATCGGGTAAAGAATTATGTTACCTATGCAAGCTTGAACATTGCCTTAAGAAACTATTTGAACGAACCCAATGCCAAGACACCCGTTTTGTTTTTGGACGCCATTGATTTCTCAGGAGGTAATTTTCCTGATTTTGAAAACTTAAAAATACTTCCCATTAATCAAATGATTGTGGTTGCCGACGATTCCCATGGAATAGGTGTCATAGGAAAAAATGGAGGTGGAGTATTTCGTTCTCTAAGAGCACTGAACCCCAAGGAGCTGTATATTTGCTGTTCTTTAGGCAAAGGCTTTGGCATCCAAGCTGGAGCAATATTTGGTAATAAAGAGGATTTATCAATTATGGAAAATACTTCCTTTTATGGTGGGGCCAGTCCTGCAAGTCCGGCAGCCATGGCCACCCTTTTAGAGGCCAATGATATTTATGAGGAAAGAAGGGATATGCTAAACTTTAATCTAGATTATTTTATGGGGTGCACCGAATCTCTTAAGAAATTCAGATATATGAAAGGGCATCCTACTTTTACATTTTTAAATCAGGAATTAGCTGCATTTTTGGAAAGAGAAAAAATTATAGTGACACACTTTAATTATCCCAAGGAGAATTCCGAAACCATGAGTCGTATCGTATTATCGGCCTCTCATATAAAAAAGGATATCGATACCTTGGCCAGCGCCATAAATACATTTAGAAGTAAGTAGCCCAACAACCTTATTAATGAAATATTCTTAATTATTCAATGTTAAAATTGTTAAATTATTAATATTATTTGTATCTTTTATGGTATTAATAACCATTAAATAATAAGGCCATGAAAAAAATATTTGGATCGGTTTTTTTGATGCTTTTATTGGTAAGCCTTACCAGTATTACTTCTTCAAAACTACAGAACAAAAATTCCTTGGAAGGAACTTGGGAACTTATCAACCGATACAATTATGATGAAACCGGTGTTTCAGACACATTACAGAACGTAAATGGTTATCGGCAGGTTAAGATTTATAGCAAGGGTAAAGTTATGTGGACACGTTATTCTCCAGATGACCCATCAGAATGGTTTGGATATGGCTCCTATACCAATACACAAAATGAACTGGAAGAACGCTTAGAATATGGTTCTGCCGAAATGATGAAAATACAGGATACCGTTCAAGTCTTTAAATTTGAACTCGTTCTTGATGATAATAATTATAGTCAAATTACCCTAGATGATGATGGTAATCGCGTTTATTCGGAGAACTATAAAAGAATTGATTAAACTTTAGTAGAACTTAACAAAAAAGCGCCTAATCGGCGCTTTTTCTATTTATACAATTCCTTTATTTAAACATTGTAATCATCTGCTATCGTTTCTTCTACGGACCCAATCGTTGCAAGATATCGCTCTGCGTCCAATGCCGCCATACAACCTGTCCCTGCAGCGGTAACCGCCTGTCTATATTCTTTATCCTGAGCATCTCCGGAAGCAAATACACCCGGAAGATTTGTCTTGGTCGATTTGCCCTTAGTAATAATATAACCTGTATCGTCCATATCTAATTGCCCTTTAAAAATATCGGTATTAGGTTTATGTCCTATTGCTATAAAAAGTCCCGTAATGGCAATCTCTTCCTTTTCACCGGTTTGATTGTTTACCATTCTAAGTCCTTCAACTACTTGTTCCCCCAATACCTCATCCACCTCGGTGTTGTACTTAATTTCTATATTTTTTAGACTCTGAACCCTATGCTGCATAGCTTTTGATGCCCTCATATAATCCTTTCGAACCAACATGGTTACCTTATTGCATATGTTGGCTAAATAAGAAGCCTCCTCAGCTGCAGTATCTCCGGCGCCCACTATGGCTACATCCTGACCTTTGTAGAAGAAGCCATCACAGACCGCACACGCCGAAACTCCTCCTCCTCGTAATTTTTGTTCACTTGGAATGTTCAGATATTTTGCGGAGGCACCGGTAGAAATAATAACTGTTTCTGCTTCAATCTCTTTATCGTTATCCACGGTAACTCTATGGATTCCACCTTCTTTTTTGCTGAACTCAACTGCCGTTGCCATACCTATGCGAACATCCGTACCAAAACGCTCAGCTTGCTGTTGTAATTGTACCATCATGGAAGGACCATCGATACCTTCTGGATAACCAGGGAAGTTATCCACTTCGGTTGTTGTTGTTAACTGTCCTCCGGGTTCCATACCTGTATATAGAACAGGTTTTAAATCCGCTCTTGCGGCATAAATGGCCGCCGTATAACCCGCCGGTCCAGACCCAATAATCAATGTTTTTACTCTCTCAATTGCTTCCGACATAATATTAAAAATTCTTTCGATTTGTTTTACAAAAGTAGCTTTTTGGATAAAAAACTTACATCGAAGTTATTAAAAGTTTTCACAGGAATACGAATGATAAGTCATTAACGAAATATGCTTCAAATTGATTAAATGAACCTTTTGTGCAAAACACCGTAAATAGGGTAGAATACTATTAAAATTAATTATGACAACATTAAAATGCGTTATTGTTGAGGATTCCCCTTTACATAGAATTCTGCTTGAGAAAATTATAAATCAAAATAACCATATTCAAATATTACATTCCTTTGATAACGGAATCAATGCCTTGAATTTCATGAACAGGACTGCGTTCGATTTATTATTTCTGGATATTGAATTACCCAAAATGAACGGCTTTGAGCTTTTAAATAAATTGAATCAATCCCAACAAACGATTATAACTTCCGCCAACCCCACTCATGCAACGAAAGCTTTCGACTTCAATGTTACAGACTATCTGTTAAAACCCTACACAGTGGCTCGTTTTAACAAGGCTATCGAAAAAGTATTGGTTAAGTCAAAACTTCCGATTAACACCAAAATAGATGAAGATTTTATATTGGTGAAGAGTAATCTAAAAGAAATAAGGCTTTTTTCCAAAGATATTCTTTGGATAGAAGCCTTAGGGGATTATGTTAAGATTATTACCAAAGAGAGAAAGCTGATTGTCCTATCCACTATGAAAGCATTTATAGAGAAATTACCCCAAGAAAAGTTTTTACGAATTCATAAATCCTATATCGTAAACATAGAAAAAATCGAATTGTATAATCACCGACATGTGCAGGTAGATAGCAATAAACTTCCAATGAGCAGGAATAGCAATATACGGTTAGATGAAATTCTTAACCTGCTTAATTAATAGCGTAAAACTTTATTATTCAGTCAACATATCTACGGTTGCTACTGTTCTAAACCCAGTATGCTCCAAGGAAGAGTCCATACTGGAACCCATTCTGGCAGAAACTCTGTAGCTGGCACAATAAGAGGCACTACATAAGAATGATCCTCCTTTGATCACCCTTTCCTTGGCATAAGGATTATTAGGTGTAAATGGCGCACTTGCACCTTTTGGATTTTTTTGAACGGCTCCGGAAGAATTTACGTTTTTATAGTAATTTGTATTGTACCAATCACTGGTCCACTCCCAAACATTTCCTGCCATATCATAAAGACCGTATTCATTTGGAGGATATGACTTAACCGGTGCCCTGAACTCATATCCGTCCGTTTTAGTATTTTCTACAGGAAATTCTCCTTCCCAAGTATTGGCTTTATTTTTTAATAGGGTGATATCATCTCCCCAGAAAAAAGTGGTACCGCCATTGCCTCCTCTCGCAGCTAACTCCCATTCTGCTTCCGTGGGAAGTCTTCTTCCAGCCCATTTACAATACTCCATGGCGTCCTCATAGGATATTTGAACTACCGGATAATTGTCTTTACCCGCTATACTGCTGTCGGGTCCATTCGGGTGTTTCCAATTGGCTCCAATGGTCCAGTTCCACCACTGAGAAAAATCGTATAAATTGGGTACCGAGGATTTAGTCTTCTTAAAGGTTAAGGAACCTGGCTGCAAAACGGAATCATGAGGTTTTTCGGTACCTTCCGGAACCTGCTTCTTAAGTTCCTCCCAGTCAATAGCCCTTTCCGCAGTAGTAACATATCCTGTTTCCGCAACAAATGCTTTGAACTGGGCATTGGTCACCTCGGTGACATCCATAAAAAAACCATCAACTAGCACATCTATTGCAGGCTTTTCATGCTCCATGGCCATCTTATCCTGGGGAACTGCTCCTTGTTTTAATTCGCCACCCGATATCCAAACCATTCCATTTGGTACGACTACACTATCTGGTTTTTTAACCAATAACGCTACATCCTCATCCCTTTGTGCTGGTATACTATTTTCTTTAGCCACGCCCTCTTTTAATGGAACTCCCTTCTTCTCCTCCTTACATGATTGAAATACAATTAGTAGCGCAATAATTCCTAACGTGTTTATATATTTATACATATACAATTTTAAAATTCAATGGAGTAAAATTACATATTAAAACCAAAAGGTAATAACTGTGTTTATTCTAGGTTTTTTGAAGTTTCAATAAAACTTACGCTCAAGGCTACAAACAAAAAACACCTGATTCAAAAATCAGATGTTTTTTAGTACTTCATTAAGGTAAAACCAATGATTAGTTTCCTTTTTTATAGTCCTCTAAAAACTTGGCTAGTCCACTATCTGTCAATGGATGTTTAAGTAGTCCTTTAATCGCTGATAGAGGGCCTGTCATAACATCTGCACCAATTTTGGCACAATCCAATACGTGCATTACGTGTCTTATGGATGCTGCCAATATTTCGGTTTCAAAACCGTAGTTATCATAAATTAAACGGATATCATTTATCAATCCTAACCCGTCCGTAGAAATATCATCCAAACGACCAATGAAAGGTGAAACGTAAGTAGCTCCAGCTTTTGCCGCCAACAAGGCCTGACCTGCAGAAAAAACCAAAGTTACATTGGTTTTAATGCCTTTATCGGAAAAATATTTACAGGCTTTAACACCATCGGCAATCATTGGAAGCTTTACCACAATCTGTGGATTCAAGGCTGCCAATTTCTCTCCTTCTTCTACCATTCCGTCAAAATCCGTGGAAATAACCTCTGCACTTACGTGTCCGTCAACCAAGTCACATATTTTTTTGTAGTGGTTCAGGATATTTTCCGAACCAGTAATACCTTCTTTGGCCATAAGGGAAGGATTGGTGGTGACACCATCCAACACTCCCATATCCTGGGCTTCTTTAATCTCGTCTAAATTTGCTGTATCTATAAAAAATTTCATTTTTTCTTATTTTAAATGTTCAATTATTTTAAAAAATCCATAACCTGTTGATATACCTGATCACCTGTAAATCCAAATTTTTCATCCAGTACGGTAGCAGGTGCCGAATACCCAAAATGCTCCAGTCCAAAAACCTTACCGTTTGGTCCGGCAAGTCCCTCTAAATTAACCGGGAGACCAGCTGTTAAACCAAATATAGGTTTATTGCTGGGTATCACTTTTTCTTGATATTCCTTGGACTGTTGTCTAAATATTCCTTCGGAAGGTATTGATGCTATGTTTACCTTAAGATTTTCTTTCTCCACGAGTAATTTGGAGGCCTCTATCAAGGTAGAAACCTCTGAACCATTGGCTATCAATATTATATCCGGGTCTGATGTTTCTTGGACCAAATAACCTCCTTTCTGTGCTCCGAGGGCTTCCTCATAACGACTACCGGATTGCGCTGGAACATCCTTTATACCTTGTCTTGAAAGTATTAGGCCTGTAGGGGTCTTTTTATTTTCCATGGCCATCTTCCATCCTACATTGGTTTCTTGGGAATCCGCAGGACGTAAGGCTACAAAACTTTGTTCATGGCTGTGGTTCTTTAATTTTTCCAGCAGTCTTATCTGGGCCTCCTGTTCTATAGGTTGGTGAGTTGGACCATCTTCCCCTACCCTAAAGGCATCGTGAGTCCATACAAATTTAATAGGTAACTCCTGAATGGCACTTAAACGAATGGCCGGTTTCATATAGTCCGAGAATACGAAAAATGTTGCTACGACCGGAATAACCCCTCCGTGCAATGCGATACCGTTTGCGAGCGCCGCCATTGTCAGTTCTGCTACACCTGCTTGTAAGAACGCACCTGAAAAATCTCCTTTTTTGAGAATAGATGTCTTTTTTAAGAACCCATCCGTTTTATCACTATTGGATAAATCCGCTGAAGAAACAATCATGTTTTCAACATTATCAGCCAAATACGCCAATACATTGGAAGAGGCTGCTCTAGTCGCCTGTCCCTCTTTCTGGGCGATAGTGCCAAAATCAAGTTCTGGTAGCTTCCCATCGAAGAAATTATCTATTTTGTTGGAAAGTTCAATGTTATCCGCTCTCCATGAATCAATTTCCAATTTCTTAGCATGGGCAGCCGCTTTTTTCTTTCCTATAATATCTTCGTAGTACTCGGCCACCGTCTTGAAAATATCAAATGGGTTCTCAACATCGGCCCCAAGATTCTGTAAGGTCTTTTCATAGTCCGCACCGGTATCACCAATAGGCTTACCATGTAGTTCCGTGTACCCTTCGTACATTTCACCATCTGCAGTAACACAGCCCTTACCCATGATCGTTTCTCCTATTATCAAGGTTGGCCTTTCAGTTTCTGCATTGGCATCAGCAAGTGCTTTTCTAATTTGGTCATGGTCGTGACCATCTATGGTTACTACTTTCCATCCCCATGCTTCGTATTTCTTAGCGGTATCTTCAGAGGTTACCTCGTCCGTCTTCGAAGAAAGTTGAACATCATTTGCATCATAAAACATGATAAAGTTGTTCAAACCTAAATGTCCTGCAATTCGGCCGGCTCCTTGAGAAATTTCTTCTTGAACCCCACCATCGGAGATAAATCCATAAACCTTATGGTTCATCCAGTCTCCAAATCTTGCCTGTAGAAATTTAGCAGCAATTGCAGCTCCAACACCCATGGTATGCCCTTGGCCCAATGGTCCGGAGGTATTTTCGATACCTCTGGCGACATCAACTTCCGGATGTCCTGGCGTAACGGACTCCCATTGTCTAAAGTTTGCTACATCTTCCTTTTTGTAATTTCCCAACATGTAGTACTGGGCGTACATCAATGTAGAAAGGTGACCTGCATCCATAAAAAAGCGGTCACGGAAAGGCCAGTGCATATCCGCTGGATCATAATTAAAAAATTCGGAATATAAAATATGCATATAATCAGCGCCTCCCATAGGTCCTCCCGGATGTCCAGAGTTTGCCTTTTCTACCATAGCTACGGCTAATGCTCTAATATTATCCGCGGCTAATTGATCTATTTCTCGATTCATTTATTAAAAGGTTGTTTAAAATTAGCTTTTACTTTTAGACTTTGCGCCTCAAATATACCGTATTTACAGCGCTATTTAAAATAATTGTAACACATATAACATATATTATGTGTACAATATACATTTAATAACTTGAAGATGTCAAATTCTTTAAAATCCCCTATTCCAGCAGCAAAGAAATTGTTATTATATTTCATGTGAATTCTTTTAAACACCAATCCCATTAAGTTTCAAAAATACTTTTGAATCTGTATTGATTAATCAAGTGAACACGTTAAAAGGTTAAATCATTTTTCCACCCCCAACAAAAAAGACCTTTAAAATTAATTAGAGGCCTTTTCAAATAAGAGCTTTATAAAATCATTTCTTAACCTTTTTCTTTTTCTTATTCAGTTTATTCCACCATATCAGCGTTCCCGTAATAGGAAGACTCGTAGCAATTAGACAGGCCACGAAATAGATAATTTTGGAGAACGTACCGAATATTTGACCAGTGTGTATTGGTTTTATCAGCGATGCTATTTGAACGTTGAGGGGTTTATCCGTAAATATTTCTTTATTCAAAACACTACCATCCCTATCCAGAACCAATTTGTTAGAAATAACTGGAGATATTGCTTTTGATTTTCTTTTAGTTATATGATATATATCGCTGTCAGATGTCAGAAAAAATAAACTAACATCGCCCTCATAATTGAATTCATTTTGGGTTATTTGTAGGACCTGTTCCGCTGTAAGTTCCTTATTTGATTCGATTACTTGAGATTCAAATTTTGGACCACCACCCCTACCGCCAAAAACTTTTGTACCCAATACAGAACTACTAACATCTCTGTACCATTCAAATGACCAACATAACCCTGTTAAGGTCATGATTACCAAAAAAATACAGGCGTAAAAACCAAGGGTATTATGTAAATCATGATTAATACGTTTCCAATTGGCGGAAAATTTAATTTTAAAACCCGGTTTAATTTTTTTCCACTTTAGCTTCTTAGGGAACCACAGGTAAAGACCGCTAATGGCCAAGAACAAAAATATCAAAGTGGCCACGCCAACAATTGGCCTACCTATTTTGCTATCCAACAATAACCAACGATGCATTCTGAACATAGACATAAAAAACCCATCTAAAGAGGACTTTTGTTTTTGGCGGTACTCTCCTGAATACGGGTCTACAAAAAAGGTAGTTCCTCTTCTTTGTTTCGGATCTGTCTTTACGGAAAATTGATAGGGTTCATGGATATCGGCACGGATAGTTACGCTGCTTACGATGCCTTCCTTTTCCAAACTCGACTTTAATTCGGCAATAGACTGTTTTTTTCCCTCAACGGGCTGTACAACTATCTCCTCTAAAAACAATTCCTTTATTTCATCTTCAAAAGTGAGCAGTGTTCCGCTCAAACAAACCAAAAAAAGAATAATACCACTCCCCAGACCTAACCATAGGTGAAGATCATTCAATAATTTCCTAAACGTATAGCCTTTCATCCTAAATTTCAATTTGGGCAAAACTAACTTCTATAAAAATAATTTCCAACTTATTTTTATTAATTCTAAATAAAAACAGTAGATTTAACACTCGTATTTCCGGATAAAGAAAAACCCACTTAAAAGTGGGTTTTGACGTTGGAACCAACAAGATACTATTGTTGTGCCATCTCTAAATTGATGGTCATATCGATTTCACTTCCAATGGTGGCGCTCTCTTCACCTACCCCGAATTCAGTTCTGTCAATTGTACCAGTCAATTTTAATCCGGCTTTTAGTTTTTGACTACGCTGATCAGTAATAACTCCATTTACTTTTCCTTCTAAAGTTACAGGCTTAGTAACCCCATGCATGGTAAGGTCTCCGGTCATTTTAAAGGTGTTATCACCCGTTTTTTCAACGGAAGTAGTTTTAAACGTCATTGTTGGGTGGGCTTCCACATCAAAAAAATCACTGCTCTTTAGATGACCGTCTCTTCTTTCATTATCGGTATCTACACTAGAGGTAGTGATAGAAACATCAAAAGTAGGGTCCATAAAAGTATCACCTGCAGTTGCGGAAATTTCAAATTCGTCAAAATTGCCATCTACTTCAGATATCAATAGATGAGTTACTGCAAAACCAATTTTTGAGTGGGCCTTGTCAGCTGTCCATGTAGATTGTGCAGTAAGTACGGAACAGAATACCAGTGCCAATAGGGATAGATTTTTTTTCATAGTGTTTTAAAATTTAGTCATTAAGTGAAAATTTTTAGTATGACCTAAAAATAGATAAAAGGTTTAATCTAAGCTTGTTAAAAAAGTACAATTAATCATTTTATGAATATTTCAATATGAAATAAAACTAAAAAACAAAAAATACTAAAACACCATTCAAAACCCATATTTGACAATTATATCATACCTTTAATACGTTCATGTTTAATTATTTAAGTGGTACAGCGATAATGCTTTACCACATTAAATAATAGCGGAACAAAAAACACCCGAATGAAAAAATTAAGAATCTTAATGGCTATGGTATTATGTATAACGTACTGCCAAACCAAAGCACAAACCAGGGATGCTAGGACCTATTTTAAACAAATGGAAGATAAGGCACTAGCGGAAAAATTTCAAGGTATCACCACCTCCGATGGCAAAATTGAAAATCTTTTTCCCATAAGCGCTACAGGTATATCCACAAAATTTATAACGGGTGCTGCCAAACAGTTTTTAAGCAGCCTGGACCAAGAGCAATTAGGCCGGACAACGTATCCCATTGAAGACCTTGAATGGCGTAAATGGTCTAATGTAGATAATGGTATTTATACGAGACAAGGAGTTTCGTTAAAGGAAATGGACCAAAAACAAAAAAATCTGGCATTCGACCTTATGCAAGAATCCTTAAGTGCAAAGGGTTTGCAGTTGAGCAGGGACATCATGAAAACGGACCAAACCTTGGCAGAATTGAACAATAGGACCGATATGTTCGATGAGGAGCTATACTTTTTTACGGTTATGGGGTCCCCATCACAAACTGAGCCCTGGGGATGGCAATTGGACGGTCATCATTTAGTAATCAACTATTTTGTTCTAGGCGACCAAATTGTGATGTCACCAGTGTTCATGGGTGGAGAGCCCATTATCACTACAACGGGAAAATATGCCGGTAACACACTTTTTCAGGATGAACAAAATTTAGGTCTTTCCCTTATGCAATCACTATCCCCAGAACAGCAAAAAGAAGCAACTTTAAGCAAGGAAAAAAAACATAATAGCAATAAAGGTGAGGCTTCCAAGGATAATATAGTATTGGATTTGGAAGGCCTTAACGTAAAAAATCTTTCTACTAATGTAAAAACAGCATTGTTATTTCTTATAGAACAATATATTAGTAATATGCGAGAAGGGCATCATGAAATAAAAATGGAAGAAATAAAGTCGTATTGGGATGAAACTTGGTTTGCATGGATTGGGAATACTACGGAGGATGCGGTATTTTACTATAGAATTCATAGTCCGGTTATCCTTATAGAATTTGACCACCAAGGTGTGGTGGGCGTACCCAATGTAAAGGATAGAGGACCTACCCGAAACCATATCCATACTGTGGTAAGAACGCCAAACGGTAATGACTATGGAAAGGATTTACTCAAACAACATTTAGAAACCTCCCATTAAACCCTAAAACACTATTTCAGCAAAACTTTAAAATTAATACAATGCTAAAACTAAAATTACCTTTCATTATTTTTTTGATCAGTTCCTCAGTACTCTTGGCCCAACGGGATTTTAGCACCGTTGAAATCACCTCAGAAAAACTAACCGAAAATGTTTACGCACTTTTTGGTGCAGGAGGAAATATCGGATTAGCCATCGGTGATGACGCAGCCTATCTTATCGATGACCAATTTGGTCCCCTCACGGAAAAAATCGTTGCCCATGTACAAACGATAACGGACAAGCCCATCAATTTTGTTCTCAACACCCATATGCATGGCGACCACACGGGCGGCAATGGAAATTTGGCCAATGCAGGTGCCTTGGTCATTGCCCATGAGAATGTAAGAAAACGTATGGTAGGAGCCGAAGAACCACGGCCCAAGGAAGCTTGGCCCGTGGTTACCTTTAACGACAAAATGACCCTATATCTTAAAAATGGAAAGAGTGTGCATGCCATGCACGTAAACCCAGCCCATACGGATGGTGACACGTACTATTATTTTCCAGAAGATAATGTCATCCACATGGGAGATAATTTTTTTAGCGGTCGCTATCCATATTTAGACCTAGGTTCCGGTGGGGATATTGATGGGTTGATTTCCAACACTTCCATGGCCTTAGAGCTAATCGACGACGAAACCAAAATCATCCCAGGACACGGAGCTATATCTTACAAGTCCGATTTAAAGGATTTTACCGAAATTTTAATTACCTTGAGAGAACGTATAAAAAACGCCAGAAGTTCAGGGAAATCTTTAGAGGAAACACAAAAAATGGGATTGTCCAAGGAATGGGACGATACCCATGGCCAAGGTTTTATTAATGCTGATAGAATTGTAGAATTCATTTATAAATCGGCCGATTAAAATTTCAGGATTATGAAAAAGTTGAAAAAAGAAGATATTAAACAAGAGGTGTTCGATCTGTATGATGATTATGCCCACAATAGGGTAAACAGAAGACTCTTCTTGGATAAGCTATCTACCTATGCCGTTGGGGGTATTACGGTTTCTTCGTTACTTGGCTTTATCTCACCAGATTATGTAAAAAAAATACAAATTAAAGCGGATGACCCTCAATTGAAATCGGAATATATCAATTATGATTCCCCAAAAGGTGGAGGGTCCATTAAGGCCCTGCTTTCCAGACCGGCAGATGCTGATGGCCAATTGCCAGGTATAGTGGTCGTTCATGAAAATAGGGGACTAAACCCGCACATAGAGGATGTTGGAAGACGTGCTGCACTAGCTGGCTTTATTTCCATTGCTCCCGATGCCCTGACCCCAGTGGGTGGTTATCCCGGTAATGACGATGATGGCAGGGAACTTCAAAGAAAACGGGATAGGGACGAAATGCTGGAAGATTTTATAGCAGCTTTTGAATATCTAAAGAATCACCCCGAATGTACCGGAAAAGTTGGTGTCGTCGGATTCTGTTTTGGTGGATGGATTTCCAATATGATGGCTGTAAAGGTGCCAGATTTGGGTGCCGCGGTGCCCTTTTATGGCGGTCAACCCTCAGAAAATATTGATGAAATTAATGCTCCCTTAATGTTACACTTTGGGGAATTGGACAAAAGGGTGAATGCGGGATGGCCCGACTATGAAAAAGCCCTTAAGGAGAACGATAAAGAATATTCAGCGTTTATTTATGAAAATGCCAATCATGGATTTCATAACGACACTACACCAAGATATGATCGTGAAGCAGCCGAATTGGCCTGGAACCGTACCATCGAATTCTTCAAGAAGCATCTTTCTTAATCAATTCTTGCAATATCGACAGAGACTTTTAATTTACTTTTACCACTACCATAAACCACGCCTTTTAATGGAGGTACGTCATAGTAGTCCCTTCCCCAGCCTACAACAATATGTTGATTTTTGGGAATCTGGTTATTTGTTGGATCAAAATCGACCCATCCAAATCCAGGTATAAAAATAGAAAACCAGGCATGGGAGGCATCAGCTCCCACTAGTTTTTCCTTTCCAGGTGGTGGCAATGTCTCAATATAGCCACTAACATATCTGGCAGGCAATCCTACGGAACGAATACATGCAATCGCTATTTGAGCGAAGTCCTGACATACCCCTTTTTTTTCTTTCATTACTTCTTCAATAGGGGTGGAAATACTCGTAAAACCAGAAACAAAATCAAAATCGGTATAAATGCGCTGCATCAATTCATAGGCGGCATCAAAAACAGAACGATCACCTCTAAAGGAGCGTTCCGCATATTCCTTAATACTCTTGTCAATTTTTCGAATAAAAATCGATTCTAAAATGAACTGTTTAGCCTCGATGACCGCTGGGTCATTTCCTTTTAAAACATAAAGGGCGTCGTTCATGGTCACTCTTTTGCAGGCATCGGAAAAAAAAGAATCATACTTGGCTCCATAATCCCGAACTATTTTACTCTTTGTGGTCACCTTTAAGGTGTCGTGTTGGGTCTGAATGGAAAACCTTGTAATATAATTTCCGAAAAAATCCACCCGTTCCGTAATCTCTGCCGGTTTTGGATTAATCTGAATTTTATAATCCAATAATTCTTGTCCGTCTGAGTTCCTTGGTCGTAAGGTTGCAATATTATGACAGTAATTAACCGGTGCATTATATTTATAGGTAGTGATATGCGTTACGTTGAAAACCATGCTTAAAAAGGAAAAGACTGGGTAAACATTTGTGTTTGTCTGTCTGTATGATTAAAATAGGTTCCTGTAATAGATTGGGATGTCTTATATAATAGTTCCGATAATTCTCCAAGCAGCTTATCCAATTCCTCCCTAACTACATCGTCCTTCGACTTTAATGAGCATAATTTAGAGGATTCCGCCAATCTTAATTTTGAATAGGCACTAAAAACATATTTCTGGTAGCTGGTCAATTGTTGGTCTTTACGGGAATGGGGCAATCTGGATATATCCTTTTGTAGTCGATTGATCAAGAAGGTGAGTGATCTAGCATATTCCACATCTAAAATGACCAAATCTACAACATGCTCTAATTGAATGTATGAACGATAACTGTATCTATAAATATTTAAGCTCTCATGACTGGTCAACAAATATTCCAAAATATCATACTCCACTTGTGTTTCCTGCTTTACCGCTAATAGCGAACGACATTTGGTTATCGTCAACATACTTTGTTCCAATTGTAGACCAATGAAGTAAAGTAGGAGACCTTGTTGCACCATGATGCTTTCTTCAATAAGCCCCATAAAGGCAATGAGTCGGGTTATAAGCTGATTTAAAACTTTGAGAATTTTTAAAATGGATGGGTTTTCATCCGCTTGAAAGGCCTGCCATAATTTTTGAATATCCTCAAAAACCCGCCACATATCAGATGACCAAAGATTTCTAATAGAATAGTAGGAATTACTAAACATTCCAATCGTATGTGCCAAGCTACCGACCCTATCCTGATCCCTTATCACAGATAACATTTCATCATATGGATTTTCCATCGCTTGTGGTCCTTCTTTTGGCTTTTCTGCAAAACCGGGATAGGTACCCGTTAAATGCGTAACGGCTTTAAGAAGCACCTGAAGTTTAACGGCTTCCGGTTTTTCGTCCCTATTTTGCACCATGGCCATTTGTCGCATTACCGTTCGAATAAAACGAGCATTGACCAACGTTCTTCCCACATAACGACCTGCCCAATAGAGATTTTCTGCCGTTAAACTCGGTAAATCATCCAAGCCAGATATTGCAATAGAAGACTTCTGTTCCCAATTTTTATTTTTATCCTCCTTAATAGGATGATCTTCCACGACCCAAAAGTCCTTACTTGTACCACCTCTTTGATTGGAAACCCTTACTGTCTTACTATCAGGTGCCACCCTTACGAGTCCACCAGGCATTACACCATAGTGATCTCCATTGGCAATAACAAAAGCTCTTGTTACCACATTTCTTGGCTCCAAAGCATCCTGAGTTAGATTAGGCGCCGTGGAAAAATTGATTTGCTCTTGTGCTACAAACCGATAGGGCCTTTCAATTATTTGTTGCTTAAGGGACTCCAATTCATTGGGAGTTAAAAATTTACCGAAGTAAATACTTTCTCTATTGGTGCGATCAATTCTTTTGACTACGAGGTTGGAAAGATTTTGAAGTACATAGCTCTTTTCTTTCTCCTGCCCGCACCACCATGAGGCAATTTGCGGCAGAATAAGATCTTCATTCAAAAAATATTTCGCAATCGCGGGCATAAATGGAATGAGCCCAGGGTTCTCTATAACTCCGCTTCCCACAGGATTAATAACCGATATATTTTTCCTACGAACCACATCCAACAAACCCGCGACACCCAAATGGGAATCTTCGCGAAGTTCCAGGGGATCTGAAAATGCATCGTCCACCCTTCGCAGCACAACATCAATTCTTTTAAGTCCTTGCAATGATTTCATCCAAAGAAAACCATCCCGAACGACCAGATCGTTGCCCTGTACCAATGGATAACCAAGGAAAGAAGCCATATAGGCATGCTCAAAATAGGTCTCGTTATGAGATCCAGGAGTAAGAATTACAATATTTGGATTATCTTTTTTACTAGGTGAGGCATCTATCAACATTTGATGAAACTCCTTGAAAAAATTGGATAAACGTTTTACATTCATCCTTGTATACATTTCTGGAAGTATCCTGCTTGTTGTTGACCTATTCTCTAAGGCATAGCCCATTCCTGATGGAGCCTCGGTTCTATCATTCACGACCCATAACCTACCATCGTTTCCTCTTGCCAAATCGGCAGAATATATAGAAAGTAGCTTATCCGTAGTATATTCAATACCCGAACATTGTCTTAGAAAACCACGATGGCCATAAATTACTTCGTGAGGAATTACTCCATCTTTTATCAACCTTCGTTCCCCATAGGCATCTTTCAGGACGAGATTGAGCAACTCGGCCCTTTGCTTAAGTCCTTCTTCTACATTCTCCCACTCGCTTCGGTGCATTACCAAAGGAACCACATTAAGGTTCCAGGGGCGATGCATTCCTTTTGGGTCGTTGTACACATTGTAGGTAACCCCATTTTCCAGAAGCAACCAGTCTATATCCTTTTGACGTCCTTTTAGACCACTTTCGCCTAATTTATCGAAACTGGTGAAGAGTTTTTTCCAATACCCCTTAACATCGTTATTGGAGTTGAACAATTCGTCATTACCAAATTTGGTAGTATAGCTATTTAACCAGCTAGTCTTCGTTGTTGTTGGCATTAAATTCTGCTAATTACTTCTTTCGTAAATCCGTTATATGAGGATATTCCGGATTTATAGGTATTTCTTTGTACGCAAATGTATTCGAAGCAACCTTAGGTTGTACCATTCTACCGGTAAAATTTGTTGAAGGTGTCACTTCCATCGGTGTTACTTCTCCTTGTGTATGACCAAAATCCCAGAATCGATTAATTCTCCTCGATTCGGCCTCATAACTATTTACGGGATACGTATCATAAGAACGACCTCCAGGATGTGACACGAAATAAGTACAGCCCCCTATAGATTTTTTATTCCAATCGTCCACGATGTCAAAAACCAGCGGAGTGTCCACACCAATAGTCGGGTGAAGTGCCGACCAAGGTTCCCAAGCCTTGAAACGAACACCGGCAACATATTCACCTTTGGTTCCCGTAGGGCTTAATTCCACCTTTACTCCATTACATGTGAGCGTATATCTTTCCTCCGTAAAGTTCTTTAATTTTACTTGAACCCTTTCCAAAGAAGAATCCACATACCTAGCAGTTCCCCTACCGGACATTTCCTCTCCCAACACGTTCCAGGGCTCAATCGCCATTCTTAATTCCATTTGAATGCTGTTGATTTCAACCATTCCATAAAGTGGAAATCGAAATTCAAAGAAAGGGTCGAACCAATCCAGTTTAAAAGGATAACCGGCATCGTTCAATTGCTCTACTATATCCTTAATGTCTTCCTTAACGTAATGCTCCAATAAAAATTTATCATGTAATTCCGTACCCCAACGCACCAACTCGTGCTTATAAGGTTTTTTCCAGAACCAAGAAACTAACGTACGTACCAATAACATTTGCATCAAACTCATTTGGGCATGTGGTGGCATATCGAAAGCTCGAAGTTCAAGAATACCTAGTCGTCCAGAGGAGGAATCAGGAGAATATAACTTATCGATACAAAATTCAGCTCTGTGCGTATTTCCTGTAATATCCGTTAACAAGTGACGAAAAAGTCGGTCCGTTAACCAAAAGGGTACTTCTTTATCTTCTGGAATTTGGGAAAAAGCGATTTCCAATTCGTACAAATTCTCTAACCTAGCTTCGTCCACTCGAGGTGCCTGACTCGTAGGACCTATGAAAGCTCCCGAAAACAAATAAGATAGACCTGGATGATGTTGCCAAAAGGTCAACAAGCTTCTTAATAGCTGTGGATTACGCAACAACGGGCTATCCGCAGGTGTTGTACCTCCCAATGTTACATGGTTCCCACCGCCTGTCCCAGTATGCTTTCCATCGAGCATGAACTTTTCTGTTCCCAAACGTGATTTTTTGGCTTCTTCATAAAGTGTCAAGGTATTATCCGTTAATTCTTTCCAATTTTTCGCGGGATGCACATTAACTTCAATAACACCCGGATCCGGAGTTACCTTAAGTACTTCCAACCTATTGTCTCTAGGGGGTTCATAACCTTCTAAGATTACAGGCACTTCTAAATCTTTTGCGGTAGCCTCAATACTAGAGACCAAGTCCAAAAAATCTTCAGCGCTATCTAATGGCGGTAGGAATAAAAATAACTTTTCTTCCCTAACTTCTGCACAAATTGCGGTCCTCACAAAAGGTTGTTTCTCAATTTCTTTATTGGTATGCACACCTTCCATACGCTCTTGCAAATCGGAGGCGTAAGGCTTTAGTTCCGGTTTGGTCTCAAAAAGCTCGGGTTCTGCTGTAGGTTCAGATGGTACTTCCGGGTCCTTTGGTAGGGATTCCAAGGGTAATCGTAATCCTATAGGAGAGTTTCCCGGAGTCAAGAAAAGATGTTTTCCCCTAAATTCCCACGTATTTGTTATCCATTGCGAGGATTTTTTTGCCAAGGGCAGCACGTGCCCAACTGTTTTACCGACCCCTTGCTCCAATACTTCGCCTAACTTTTTTCGCAGGGCGGTATCCTTATCCGAATAATTTTGAGGATCTATATCCGTAGGTAATTTTCCTTCCTCCCACAGGAAATAAAAAGCATCCTCGTAAGCAGGAGTTATCGACTCGTCGGAACACTTTAGATAATGGCTTAGCTTTTCTAAAAAAATGGATGTAATATTTTTTGGCATTTCATACTTCTTCGTAAAAGAAGCCAGCCATTTTGATTCCTTCCATATGGCCTCCCCATCCTTTCGCCAGTGTATACCTATCAACCAACGAGGCAAAGGTTCTCCCGGATACCATTTTCCCTGGGCATGATGCAGCATACCACCTTTTCCAAAGGTCTCCAATAATCGTAAAGAAAGAGAACTGGCCAATTGCCTTTTGTGGTCGCCATCCGCAGCGGTATTCCATTCTTCCGACTCCATGTCATCAACAGAAACAAAAGTGGGCTCACCTCCCATGGTTAGGCGAACATCATTTTGCTGTAGTTCGTCCTCTACCTTAAAACCTAAATCATATATCGCCTTCCATTGCTCTTCCGTATATGGTTTGGTTACCCTGGGCGATTCCAATATTCTCGTTACCGAATTATCAAATTCAAACTCGGTCTCACAAGGGTCTGTTAAACCATAGACAGGTGCGGCACTTTCGAATGAGGGAGTACACGCCAATGGAATATGCCCTTCACCTGCAAGTAAACCGGAGGTAGCATCCAAACCAATCCAACCAGCTCCCGGTAAATAGACTTCTGCCCATGCATGAAGATCGGTAAAATCCTCTTCTGGTCCGGAAGGTCCATCCAATGACTTTTCATCTGCTTTTAATTGCACCAAGTACCCAGAAACAAAACGAGCTGCCAAACCTAAGTGCCGAAGCGTCTGAACTAACAACCATGCAAAATCCCTACATGAGCCCAACTTTTTGTCCAAAGTTTCCTCGCAGTTCTGAACGCCAGGTTCCATACGGATGGTGTAGTTCAAGTAATTATAGAGATCTTGATTTAGACCCGTTAAAAAATCGATGCTACGTCTCGGAGTTCTGTCTATAGTAGTCAACCATTCTTTGAGCAAAGGTCCTTCTTCCGTAATCTCCAAATACGGCAAAAGTTCCTTTTTAAGTTCAGGTTTGTAGGTAAAAGGGAATTCCTCTACAGATTCTTCCACAAAAAAATCGAACGGATTAATCGTTTTCATATCCGCAATGATTTCAACATCCACAGAAAGTTCATCCGTCTTATCCGGAAACACAATACGGGCAAGGTAATTTCCAAATGGATCCTGTTGCCAGTTAAAAAAATGATTTTCAGGTTTTATTTTAATAGAATATGCCTCTATAGGTGTTCTGCTGTGCGGAGCCGGCCTTAATCTAAAAATATGCGGCGAGAGATTTACCCTTCTATCGTATTTGTACTTTGTTTTATGTCTGATCGCTACTTTTAAAGCCATATAAATTTTCTGTTAACTATTGTACCTAAGATAACCACTAAATTATCAATAACCAGTATAAGGTCCGTTTAACTTCTTATTTTTATCCAAACACCAGTTCTTTGTATTTTTTTTGCATAAATGATAATACCAGGGCGCTTCTTTGTGCAAGGTGTATTCCAGATATCGTATGAATTGCTATATTGTTCCTTAAATGTCGATTTCAGGATTAAACCGAAGTCTTTAATTAAACATAAAGTAATAAAAATTAAAACCTTGAAAATTAAATCAACACTAACATTCGCTGCCCTTTTTATATCTATTTTAGGCTTTTCACAAGAACCGGATTGGGAAAAATTATATAAGGAATCCCAAAAGACAGAAGTATATGAACCCGTTCCACCTAGAGTAACGCCAGGAGATTCTTCAAAAGATGCCCCATCTGACGCTATTATTCTGTTTGACGGAAAAAACCTTGAACAATGGACATACGATAATCCGGATAATACAGAAACTTGGAAAGTTGAAAACAGTATTTTGACAGTTAACAAGAAAGCGGGAAGTATTACGACAAAAGACAACTTTCAAGATTATCAACTCCATCTTGAGTATCGGATTCCAGAAGAAATTACCGGTGAAGGCCAAAGTAGGGGTAATAGCGGTATTTTCCTAGCCTATTTGGGTATGGATGAGCGTGGTCTGTTCGAGGAAGGATATGAAATACAAATATTGGATAATTACCAAAATGAAACCTATGTGAACGGTCAAGTGGGTTCTATGTACAAACAATCCATTCCCTTGGCCAATGCAACTAAAGAACCTGGTGCGTGGCAGACCTACGACATCATCTGGAGAGCGCCTCGATTTAAAGAGGACGGTAGTTTACGCTCACCTGCAACTGTAACCGCCTTACACAACGGAGTTTTAGTTCAAAACAACTATGAATTAAAAGGGATTACCCCATGGATTGGAGAGCCTACCTATGAAAAACATGGTCCTTCACCAATTCGTCTACAAGCACACGGAGACCCCAGTGAACCCATAAGCTTTAAGAATATCTGGTTAAGGGAACTGTGACATTGTGAAAAGATTGCGCAAGATATCATTCTTACCGGAATTGAAATCATCATACTGATTTCTGTATCTCTATGCTATTCTTGCAAAACCAAATTATATATGGTCTTATAAATGTCAACTTTCTTTAAATACTACATATTTATTGAATAAAACCATGTAGTGAATTGGTGACTAGTCACGATCCAAAGTTGTTTTACAATGCTAAGCAGTTTACTTGAAATCATTGTAACCATTGTTACCGATTTAACCATTAAGTTATTATATTTTTGTTGCAAATTTTTTAAGGTATGTTCGGCAAAGGTTCCAAGTTATATAGTATTCTGTTTTTAAAATGCCCAAGATGTCATGAAGGTGAATTCCTGGAGGCAAATCCCTATAAATTAAGTAACTTCAATAAGGTAAAGGAACGTTGTCCGAAATGTAACTTAAAATATAGCATTGAGCCCAGTTTTTATTATGGTAGCATGTATGTCTCTTATGGTGTAGGGGTTGCGGTTGCGGTTGCGGTTTACATGCTTACTTTAATTTTCGGTGTAGACCTTAGTATTTTAGGTCTATTTGGATTGATTGTAGGGGTATTGGTTTTGGCCATGCCTTGGATCGCCGCAATATCAAAATCTATTTGGGCCAATTTTTTCTTTCAATATGACAAGGAAATAGCGGAAAAGGTCAAATAATAATATACTATGATACAGGAACTTACAGAGAGTTATGGTAATATTTTTGAGAAGGATCTTATTACTGAAATTGCCCAGGTTGGAACATATAAAGAAGTTCCTGAAGGTTATAAATTAATTGAAATCGGAGATTATATAAAAGGTATGCCCCTTCTAATATCGGGAGCAATAAAAATATTACGGGATGATAATGACGGGGACGAACTTCTACTCTATTATTTGGAAAAGGGTGATACCTGCTCCATGACTTTAGCTTGCTGTATGGGGGATTCCAAAAGCGAAATCCGGGCTATTACTGAAACTGACAGTAAATTGATTATGGTCCCCATGCAAAAAATGGAAGAATGGACCGTAAAATATAAATCCTGGCGAAATTTTGTCTTTAACAGCTACCATGAACGATTGAACGAGCTTTTGAGCACTTTGGACAGTATTGCTTTTGATAAAATGGACGCCCGGCTTATTAGCTACCTAAAAGAAAAAGCCAGAATAAATAAAGGGAATGTAATTCATAATACGCATCAAGAAATCGCATATGAACTTCATAGTTCTAGGGTAGTGATATCTAGGCTTCTTAAAAAATTAGAGCAAATGGGGGCTATAGAATTACATCGTAATTATATAAAAATATTGGATTTGTAATCCTTTGTAACTAATGTTACTGCCTAGCTTCAAATGGTGCTATAGCTTCGCACCATTAAATGTAACATTACATGGAAGTTCTCCACATTTTTGGCTTTATAAGTGCATTGATTATAGGAATATCCCTAGGCCTTATTGGTGGAGGTGGATCTATCCTGGCCGTACCGGTCCTAGCTTATTTATTTTCGGTTAATGAAAAAGTAGCTACAGCTTATTCATTGTTCATAGTAGGTGCAAGCGCTTTGGTCGGGGGTTGGAAACAACACTTAAAAGGCTATGTGGATTGGCGCACTGCCATTGTTTTTGGAGTACCTGCAATCATAGGGGTGACATTGGTTAGACATTATTTGGTACCCATATTACCAGATGTCCTGTTTCAAATTGGAGATTTCGAATTTACCCGCCGCATGGGCATGTTTGGCCTCTTTGCGTTTTTAATGATTCCTGCTGCATTCTCCATGCTTAAAAATAAAACGGAAGCCTTAGGAAAATCAGGTGGAGAAGTCAGGTACAATTACCCACTTATTCTTGTTGAAGGTTTACTTGTTGGTGGTATTACAGGCTTAATTGGTGCTGGTGGAGGATTTTTAATTATTCCAGCGCTGGTTATTCTGGCAAATGTGGAAATGAAAGTAGCCGTAGGAACTTCGCTTATTATTATTGCCATAAAGTCTTTAATGGGTTTTTTCTTGGGCGATGCATTTACCATGGATATCGACTGGCAATTTTTATTAATATTTACTTCACTTTCTTTCTTGGGCATATTTATTGGAAGCTATGCCAGTAATTATATTAATGGTGAAAAGCTAAAAAAAGGCTTTGGGTATTTCATATTGGTCATGGCCGTCTTTATATTTTACATGGAGTTTTTTATATCCCATTAATTACGATTTTCGCATCTGGGAAAAAACCAATCTTTAAAAGCTCATTTTTATTTTTTGCTGTTTTGTGTAACCTTAGTCACTGTAGGACCATAATTTGGTTCTTATTTTTAAGGAGTGAACCAATAAAAAGTATACACCATGAAAGTTGAACAAATTTATACAGGCTGCTTGGCGCACGCCGCATATTACATTGAGAGTAAAGGAATTGCAGCGGTTTTTGACCCGCTCCGGGAAGTACAACCCTATATAGATCGAGCAAAAAAAGATAATGCCAAGATTAAGTATGTCTTTGAAACGCATTTTCATGCAGATTTTGTGAGTGGCCATCTAGATTTACAAAAAAAAGCAGGAGCTGAAATTGTTTTCGGTCCGGGAGCTAAACCCGCCTATGAAGCGACTACCGCTGAGGATGGACAAATCTTTGAGGTAGGCGATTATAAGGTTAAAGTGATACACACACCTGGGCACACGATGGAAAGCACCACTTATCTTCTAATTGATGAACAGGGCAAGGAGCACGGTATCATTACCGGTGACACCTTATTTATAGGCGATGTTGGTAGACCAGATTTGGCTCAACATGTGATATCGGAATTAACCGAGGAAAAATTAGCGGGCCACTTATTCGATTCGCTTAGAAATAAAATTATGCCCTTAAGCGATGACTTAATCGTTTATCCAAATCACGGTGCAGGATCTGCCTGTGGTAAAATGATGAGCAAAGAAACCACAGATACTTTAGGACATCAAAAAGAAGTGAATTATGCCTTAAGACCGGATATGACCAAAGAAGAGTTTATAAAAGAATTACTAACTGGTTTAACCACGCCTCCTGGATATTTTCCTAAAAATGTTTTAATGAACATTAAAGGATATGAAAGTTTGGACGATATCATGGCTAAGGCAACTACCCCCTACTCACCCGAAGCATTTGAAGCGGTAGCAAACGAAACAGGAGCTTTGGTATTGGATACCAGAAATGCCGAAGATTTTGCAAAAGGATTTATTCCGAACAGTATCAATATAGGGCTAGAAGGTAGTTTTGCACAATGGGTGGGAGAAATGATACCGGACATAAAACAGGAAATCCTATTGGTAACCTATAAGGACAAGGAAGAAGAGGCCATAACTAGATTATCCCGAGTAGGTTACGACAAAACGGTTGGTTTTCTAAATGGAGGTTTTGATGCTTGGAAAAACTCCGGAAAGGAATTTGAAACAGCAAATCGTGTTTCAGCCAATGAGTTAGAAGAAGCCATGAAAGATGAAAAACCCCTGATAATCGATGTTCGCAAAAAAAGTGAATTTGATTCGGAGCATCTTTTAGGTGCAATAAATATTCCTCTGAATGAAATTAATCAGCACCTGGCAAAGTTTCCCAAAGACAGCACTTTTGTTTTACACTGTGCAGGTGGGTATAGAAGCATGATTGCTTCTTCAATTTTAAAGCAACGTGGTTGGCAAGATTTTGCCGACGTAAAAGGTGGTTTTGAAGATCTTTCTAAGACAGAATTACCTAAATCGGAATATGTCTGTCCTTCAACTATGTTATAGGCAGAAGATGACTTAGCATAAAAGCCCCGCTAATAAGCGGGCTTTTTGTTTATAAATCAATGTAACCTTTGTTACCAATTTAGTAAATTACTATTAGTAGTTTTGTATTCCATTTAAATAGGTGTACCAATGAAAGTTGAACAAATTTATACCGGCTGTCTGGCACAGGGAGCCTACTATATAGAGAGTAAAGGGGAAGTGGCCATAATTGACCCTCTAAGAGAGGTTAAGCCTTATATTAACAGGGCAAAGTTGGACGATGCAAAAATCAAGTACGTTTTTGAAACCCATTTTCATGCGGATTTTGTCAGTGGCCATATTACTTTAGCAAAGGAGACAGGAGCTCCGATTATATACGGCCCAAATGCTAATCCAAATTTTGACGCCATCATTGCTGAGGATAATCAAGAGTTCCAACTTGGCGAAGTGACCATAAAGGTATTGCACACTCCTGGTCATACCATGGAAAGTACCACCTACCTTTTAAAGGACAAGGACGGCAAAGACTATGCTATTTTCAGTGGCGATACCTTGTTTTTGGGTGATGTGGGCAGGCCCGATCTTGCCCAAAAAATGGGTGAATTGACCGAGAAGGATTTAGCGGGTTATCTGTACGACAGTTTAAGAGAAAAGATTATGCCTCTTGCCGATGATGTTATTGTATATCCTGCACATGGAGCGGGTTCGGCCTGTGGTAAAAATATGATGAAAGAAACGGTGGATAGTTTAGGCAACCAGAAAAAAATGAATTATGCGCTAAGAGCCGATATGACCAAAGATGAGTTTATTGAGGAAGTCACTGAAGGGTTACTCCCACCTCCTCAATACTTTCCTTTAAACGTAAAATTGAACAAAGAAGGATATGAGGATATAGAACAGGTTCTTAAACGTGGGACAAGCCCCTTATCACCAAAGGCATTTGAAGCTGCAGCAAATGAAACGGGTGCCATAGTCTTAGATGTCAGAAATCAGGGAGATTTTGCCAAGGGACATATTCCACGGTCAATTTTTATTGGTTTGGATGGAAGTTTCGCCCCTTGGGTGGGCGCATTAATTGCAGACGTTAAACAACCTATTTTATTGGTAACTCCAAAAGGTTTGGAGGAAGAAGCGGTTACTCGCCTCTCCAGAGTTGGTTTTGATAATACATTAGGATATTTAGAAGGTGGTTTTGAGGCCTGGAAAAAAGCTTCCATGGAATACGATACGGTAAGTCAGGTCGAGGCACAAGAGTTAAAGGTCGAATTGGACAAAGAAGAAGTTCCGGTATTTGATGTGCGTAAAAAGAGTGAATTTTTATCGGAACATGCTTTGGCCGGACAAAATACACCCTTGGATTATTTGAACGACCATTTAACGGAGTTTCCCGTAAAAGAAACATTCTACGTGCATTGTGCTGGCGGATATAGAAGCATGATTGCTGCTTCGATTTTAAAGAGCCGTGGAATCCACAATTTAATTGACGTGAAAGGTGGTTTTAAGGCTATGAACGATGCTGGTGTTCCAGTGTCGGAATATGTTTGTCCTTCAACTTTGTAACATTTTGATTTGTTAAGTAATTCTTATAGATTAGTAATACTTTCTTAGTTAGTTAAAGACCCACGAGAAGATTTTTTAAAACCTTTTGTGGGTCTTTTTAATTTTATCCTATCATAAATTAATTTTCCAATTCTTACAATTATTCCACCTTGTGTAACTCGGGTTACTGAACTTATCTTTTGATAGGCATACCTTTACATTACTATAGTAAAAAGCTGTAGTACAAAAACTCGATTGATATATAGGGATAGATATTAATCTGATTGTTTTTAATTGGTTGGTTGTTTAAAGGAGGCAGACCAAAAAATCTGTCTCCTTTTATTAGTATTCACATAAAAAATTATTTCATATGTCATTTCTAAGCTCACTCTTTGGTTCTAAAATTTCAACGACTGATACTATTGTCATTTTGAACAAACAAGAATATGCCGAAGCAATCGCTTCCAAAAAAGTACAACTTGTAGATGTTAGGACCCCATCCGAATATAATAGCGGACACATAAAAAAGGCCATCAATATCGACTTTTTTAATGCATCCAATTTCCAAATTTCCTTTGAGAAATTGGATAAAAGTCAACCCATTTATTTGTATTGTCGGTCCGGAGCCCGAAGCCAAAAAGCAGCACGTAAACTTGCGGGAATGGGTTTTTCTGAAATTTATGACTTACAGGGAGGATATGTTAGTTGGAATTGAATCTTATACATAAAATGTTTGATATGAAAGCAACGCTAATTGTTCAAAACCTTAAATGTGGTGGGTGTGTAAAAACCATTATCAGTAAAATTTCCGATATTGAGCATGTTTCCAATATTCAAGTAGATATTGAAGCATCTTCGGTGTCCTTTGAATACAAAGATTTTGATGATGCTATTTTAGTCAAAGATAAGCTTAAGCATATTGGTTACCCATCAATGGATATGGAGAATACAACAATGTCCAAGATAAAATCTTTTGTTAGCTGCGCTAGTGGGAAAATGGGAAAATCATGAAAAAACATTTTTTACTTTTTGGACTACTGCTTGCATCTGTAAGCTGTAAGAATTCCTCGAGCTCAGAAAAGGCACAAATTGAAGATGTCAAAGAAACACCGGTAGCCTTAGATAACAATCTTGCCAAAGGAAAAGAGTTGATGGAAACCAAGTGCTTTGTTTGTCACGGTCCTGATGCCAAGGAGGATGCCCGTATAGCACCACCTATGGTGGCCATAAAAGCTAGGTATTTCATGGGAAATCCAACCAAGCAGGAATTTGGTGACGCTGTTTGGAATTTTGTGAAAGAACCAACACTTAAAAAAGGAAAAATGAAGGGAGCCCTTAAACGATTTGGTGTAATGCCTTATCAACCCTACTCAGAAGAAGAGATACGACTCATATCGGATTACATTTATGAATTTAAAGTAGAAGAGCCGGAGTGGTTCAAAGAACATTGGGAGAAAGGCCACGGAAAAGGTAATTATCAACAACAAGGAAAGGATTTTGATACAAAGTCCAAATCCTCTCCAAAATCGGTCAAGGAAATAGGTTTGGAAATGGCCTCGAGCACCCAAAAGGTATTGAGGGAAAATACAAAAAGAAGGCCCGGTCGCTGCACTTAAGTTCTGTAACGAAAAAGCATATCCATTAACGGATAGTATGGCCATCGTACATGGAGCTACTATTAAGAGAGTATCGGATAAGGCAAGAAATCCAAAGAACCGCGCCAATACCCAAGAGTTGAAATACATCGCATATTTTAAGGAAAGAAACAAAGCCAAGGAAGATTATGAACCCATCAGTATTGAAATAGGTGACAAGACCAATTTCTATTACCCTATAATAACCAATGATATGTGCCTAAAATGTCATGGTAAAAAAGGAAATGATATTAGTGCCGAGGTCGTCTCCATACTCCAAGAAAGGTATCCAGAAGACGAAGCCATTGGTTATTCGGCCAATGAGGTCAGGGGTATTTGGAGCATTGTTTTAGAAGGTGAAAATGACCGTTAGGATTTTTTCTTTCCAAGACCAAATCCCGAAATATTCTGTCCTATAAAATCCGTTGGCATGTTTTCGTCTCCAGGATAGCCTAAGGTAATGGTACCACTCTCCTCGGGAACGTAATTGGTTCTAAAGATATAATCCCAAAGACTTAAACTTATTCCAAAATTTACACCATATCGTTTACCTTGGGGTAAATCATAGGCATGGTGGTATAAGTGCATGACGGGGTTATTCAACACATATTTCAAGGGGCCCCAGGTAATCTTTATATTGGAATGGTTGAAATGACCGATGGCAATAGCCAAGAAGTGAACAATATAGGCTTGTTCAGGCTCAAAACCGCCCAAGATCATTACGCCAAAAGTCTTTAGGGGTTTGTATAGGATATTTTCCATCCAATGGTATCGCAAATGAGCGGCGAAGCCCATTTCCTTTACACTATGATGCACCTTATGAAAGTTCCATAAGATTTCATATCGATGCAGGAGAATATGGGTGAACCATTGGACAAAATCCAAAATCAGGAAAAAAATCAATAATTGGGACCAAGAAGGCCATTTAGTAAAATCTATAAGAGCCAAGCTTTTGGCCGTAATTCCTATGTCGCCAAAAAAAAGTTGAAGTATCCTGTATACACCGCTTATAACAATGGCAAAAAGGAAAAAATTGAAAAACATATAAAAAGCATCCAGCCAAAAATCCTTTCTAAAAACCTTTTGATTTTTACGCCAAGGAAAAAGAACTTCCAGTCCCCAGACCACTAAGGAAATCAAAATGAGTCCCCAAAAGTAATTGGTATACCATGGCACCTCAAAAATAATGGACTTCCAAGTCCAATTTAAGGTACCAACAAAGGAGTTGTAAAAAGCTTCTAAATATTCCATAATGCAACCCTATAATTGGTTCAAAGATAGTTTCTAGAGATAAATTAGAGCGTAACATTTGTTACATAAAAAAAGCGACAATATGCTTACCTTGTAAAGGATACTTTATAGTAATTAGAATTGCCACTAAAAAGTTATGTCAAATGGACCGAAAGATAATTATGTCACTAATAATTTCTAAAAATTGTATTAACCAATAAAACTTATTATCATGAAAAAAAATATGGGAAGTACCGATAAAACGGTACGAATTATTATTGCTTTAGCCGTTTTAGCCTTGTATTACTTCAATTTCATAGAAGGAACCTTGGCATATGTATTACTTGCCTTGTCCGCAATCTTTTTATTAACGAGCTTCATAAGCTTTTGTCCTTTATATACCTTATTTGGAATGAATACCTGCAAAACAAAACAATAGTCATGATTTTTTGATTTTTAAAGGCCCGTTTCCGCTCATGGAGAAGGGCCTTTTATGATACATCTCATTTTATTTTAAGGATGTGTAACCAATGTTACATTATTCGCAAAAATTACATTCTATATTTATAAAGTTTAATAAAAATTAGGATAAATGAGCTCACATCATCAAATATTGGTTATTGGAGGGGGAACGGCAGGGATTATGGTCGCTTCACAGCTAATCAAGCAGAAACATGCGAAGGACGTAGCAGTTATTGAACCCTCTGAAACACATTATTATCAACCAGCATGGACCTTGGTAGGGGCCGGAACCTACGATTATGATAAAACGGCAAGGCCCATGTCATCCGTAATGCCAAAAGAAGCCAAGTGGATCAAGGATAGAGCTACAGGTTTTGACCCCGAAAATAGTATTGTGCACACGGCTTCAAGTGGTGATATTTCTTATGATTATTTGGTCGTCGTACCTGGTTTGGCCTATGATTTTAGTCTCGTTCCAGGGTTAGGAGAGGCGATGGATAAAGGTGTGGTCTGTAGTAATTATACCGATCCAAGGCACACATGGGAGGTCATAAAGAATTTTAAGGGAGGAACAGCTTTGTTTACGCAACCCACCACCCCAATCAAATGTGGTGGAGCACCACAAAAAATAATGTATTTAGCCGAAAGTTATTTTAGAAAAAGTGGTGTTAGGAAAAAAACGGATGTTGTTTTTGCCACAGGAGGCACAGTTATTTTTGGTGTTAAGGAAATTGCACGCACTTTAATGAAAGTGGTGGATAGAAAAGATATTAACCTCCGATTTTTTCACAAATTAGTTGCAGTGGATGCAGATAAGAAAATAGCATGGTATGAGCTTGGTAAAGATATTACCGCAGGAGGCTGTGTGGTAATGGCAGGTGAAGATGACGATGAGAATTTGGACGAATCCTTCCAGTACAATTATAAGGATGTTAAGGTAACCGTAGAAGGTGAACGTTATGGAATCCATTATGATATGTTACATACGGCTCCCCCATCGGTTGCTCCAAAATTTATTAAAAATTCCAAACTTGTCAATGATGCCGGTTGGTTGGACGTTAACCACCAGACGATGCAACACAATAAGTATCCCAATATTTTTGGTCTGGGAGACGTAGCGGCCCTGCCAACAGCAAAGACCGGAGCAGCCATTCGCAAACAAGTTCCTATTGTGGTGGACAACATAGATAAATTAATCAAAACCCAAACTTTGGGTTCCAAAGCCTACAACGGATATTCTTCCTGTCCCTTAGTGACCGACTATGGTAAAATGGTTTTGGCCGAGTTCGATTATAATAACAATTTTACACCAGATCCAAAGCTGAAGCAGATGTTGGTATTTGATTCCTCCAAAGAACATTGGAGATTATGGATGCTAAAAAAATACGGACTCCCTTATTTGTATTGGAACAAGATGATGAAAGGCCAAGACGTTTAATCAAAACCGAATTGCTACTAACTCAAATTAATCCTTTAGGCCAAAAGTCTAGGGGATTTTTGCTTTTTGTTGAACAACAAAAATTTTGCTAAAAAATTCATAAATAAGCCGTTATGCAACTCGAGTCACAGTATTCCTCCCCCTAATTGAAGAACTTCATGAAATAACTTTAAAAAATTGTCATGAAAGGCTTTAAAATGAATTGCTTATCAGGTTTACTGAGTGTTGTACTGTTGTTTGGGACCACATCTTGCGAGAAAGATGAAAACAATTCCGTTATTATTAATTCCCTATCAAAAACAGAAGAGAATGCCTTAATTTTTATGATAGAAGAGGAAAAGTTGGCCTTGGATACCTACACCTATTTAGGTGAATTGTGGGGTATTAATCAATTTTTGAATATTCAAAAAAGTGAACAATCCCATGTAAATGAGGTATCTAATCTAATAGAACAATATGACCTAACATATACTATGTTGCCCGAAGGGGAATTTATGAATGAGGAACTGCAAGGATTATACAATCAATTCGTTGTAGACGGAAGCAAATCACAATTGAATGCGCTACTTATTGGCGCTACTATTGAAGATTTAGATATTGTAGATCTTGAAGACCTAATGCAATCAATTTCCAACGGTGATATTTTAAATGTTTTCGAAAGTTTACAGTGTGGTTCAAGAAATCATCTAAGAGCTTTTGTGAGTGCCATAAATCAAATGAGAGACAACTATACTCCTCAATATTTATCCATGGAAGAATACATCATAATTATAGAAAGTAGTAATGAACGCTGTAATTAAAAGTTATAATTAAGAATAAAATCTACATGCAGCATATCCACCTTGTTGAAGTAAAAGTTGGGATTGTCAGGAATATCTCCGTCACCAATTTTACCGGTAACCAAAAGCTCTGGTTTTAAGTTTTTTAGACCCTTTATGTTCAAAAACAAGTCTAAATTAATATGGGTATAGTCTGGCATCGCATATTTATTATTTTCGGGATCTGTGACCGATGATTTCCAGTGCCTTCCTATACTTAAAATGGTATTTGTATCCATCTTGTTGTTAACAATAGGAAAAGAATTCCCATAGGTAAATACTACCGCATGATTGTTCGCTGAACCCTCGCTACGTTCCCTTTTTTGAAAACTGAAAAGGTCTTCCCTACCCCATTCACGGGGTGAAATGAACTGACCTCCCGGTAGAATGTAGTCGTATCCTAGGGAAAATCGGGATTTCCCAAATGCATATTTCCATTGTAAACCCAAAATATTCGAGGAGGATTGGGCAAAATACCTTAATCGATCAATCGAATTACCCCCGTCCCCTATTCTATTCTGATGTAACCATTCTCCCTGCAATATCCATTTTTCGTTCAGTTGAATACTGGGCTTCATGTAGATGGCATTATAGATATTGTCCACATAATAATTCCAAAAATCCATCTTTATCCCTTCGGTAAGTTCCAAATCAGCATTGAACATCAGGATAAAATCAGATTTCGTGTTTCCCGCGTAAAGACTTTCTTCACCAAAAATAGATCTACCCACCGGGTACGTTCCAATACTTTCCCCTATACCGAAAAACCCTCCAGTTGAACGGGGTGCTATTTTATTAAGAATTCCAAATTGAACCGTGTTTTCTGTATTGGTTTTGTATTTGTACCAAAACCCTTCGACCAACGTCGGTATCATTCTACCATCCTGTGGATTAATCAAGGGCGTATTGATTTTCATCCTACCCAAAGTAAACTGATGCTTTTTCAACCGATAATCCAAATAGAGTTCGCCCAGTAAGAAAACTGCATCGTTCTCCAGATTTAAGCGATTAAATTGCCCTTCTTCATATCTACTTAATTTCCCGGTTACCCCATCCGGATCAGTCAAATCCTGTAAACCTAAATTCGTGGAATTGTACAGTGCTGTCCCGAACGTAAAGGTATTTGAGAACTTCAATTGATATTTTAAGTATCCACCAGTGGACAGTGCCCTAAAATCCTTTAGTTTATCCTTATTGACTGTATGCATGAAATAAGTCCTCCATTGTCCGGAAAGTAGCCCTTGAACCTTGGAACCCTCCCTCTCCTGAGAATATATCAAGAACGGAAAAATCAAAAACCAAAATAAATTTCTCATGAATAGTTATTTGGACTTTTCAATATTATATTTCTCCTTGTAATATGCTATTATTGGAGGAAAGGGTCCGTATTTGTGCTGTTCTTGGGAAAAAGTGTCCAGCCAAGGACCATAAGAAGTTGAAACGGGCTTTAATTTCTTATCTGGAAAATCCTCCTTTGTATTGCTCTTTACGGGACGATCAAAACTATTGATGTATCCCGCTACATGATACGCCTCGGCATCGGTAAGTTTTGGATTTTTGTAGGTGGCCAATCCAAAAGGCATATTACTTTTTATAAATTCTGCGGAAGTTATGACCCGATGCATCCCCGCCCCATTGTTAAAACTATCAGGTCCCCACAAAGGTGGATACAAATACCCTTTGGTTGCATCAGGTTTTTTTATGCCCTGTCCGTCCGCACCATGACAGACCACACATTCCTTATCATAGACCGCTTTACCCACGGTCAAATCAACCTTTACTTCAGGTATTTTAATTTTAGGATAGCCTTTGTATTCCTTTTCCTTTTCTTTCGGTAACCCCTCCCCCAACCAATCCATATAGGCTATGATTGCTTTTATCTCCTCAGAATCCTTAGGTAATTTCTTTCCGTTCATGCTTCGCTCCATACAACCATTGATACGGTCCTGTAAATCGCCCATTCTATTTTCACGACCACGAAATTGAGGAAATCGCTTCACGACCCCCACCCATGACCCAGAACCCGCCTGTATTCCATATTGCAAATGGCAATTGGTACAGGATAGATTATTGCCCGCAAATCTATTGTTTGGATCTTCAGCATTTGGCCCCATCTGACCCGAAGTTTCGGAAACCAATAAAAATCCCTTCTTTACGCTAGGAGACATACTTCCATCGTCCCAAGCTTTCAGCACGTTTTTAGGTTGCCAGTCGTCAATTTTTTCTTCAACCAAAAGGGTATCTTCTTTAGGGGATGGAGCGGGCCGATACGTCAACAGTGTAATAAAAAGCACCGTAACCAAGATAAGGACGGTTAGAAACAACCAAAAAAGACGTCTTACCAAATATCCAAAATGCTTCATAACCCAGTTCCCAAAACTTAAAAGACCAACGAAAATAATATTCGGGCCTATGCCATACAGTAACAATTGTTACAAATAAACCTAAAATGAAAGTATATTTTCGTAAACTTACTTGAAAAATTATTGGGACGGAAGATCATAGATACTTTCCCAATCAGATTGGATTAATTGATAAATTCTTTAAAAGTTTTAAGACACATGAAATTTGGAATCAGCGTATTAGTATCTTTATTATGTATGGGTTTTTCCATGGCACAAAAATGGACAACACCGGTTATAGAAGGGTATGGTAAAATTAAAAGTTTTAAGGATGTAGCGGTTCAACCCGACGCTTCCTTGGAGTACAAATTGGTTTTTGATATCACCAGCGAGTCAGAAATGGACGGAGTAAACAAAGGTTTGTGGAAAATTGCCCGACTTATAAATATGCTAGGCTCATCCGGTATTCCTTCTGATAACGTACATATTGTAGCCGCCATTCATGGCGGTGCTACCTTTGCCACATTGAACGACACCAAACATAAAAAAAAGTACGATAAGGCCAATCCCAATACGGAGTTGTTGGGTCTCTTAAAAGACTATGGTGTGGAGCTCTATGTCTGCTCCCAGGCCACAGCTGCCCGAAATATTACTGCTGAGGACCTAAATCCCAATACGGAATTAGCGTTGTCTGCCATGACCGTCTTATCCAACTATCAGTTGAAAGGGTATGCCTTGATGCCATAGGTTTTTCTTAATGAAGGATTTTTGGAACCAAAGATATGCCGAAGAAGAATTCGCTTATGGAAAACAACCGAACGAATTCCTTAAGAAGCAATTGGACCTTTTGGAACCAGGTACCCTTTTACTGCCTGCAGAAGGTGAAGGTAGAAATGCGCTTTACGCATTACAAAAAGGTTGGGAAGTAAGTTGTTTCGATTATAGTGCATCTGCTCAAAAGAAAGCGGAGTTGCTTATTAAACCCTATGGTTTTAATCTTGACTATCAGGTAACCGACGTTTTGGAATATACCACGGAAACATGTTTTGATGTTCTAGGGTTTAGCTACGTCCACTTTCCCAAGGAAATTAGGGCAAGGGCACATAAGCATCTTATTTCATTTCTAAAGCCAGGGGGAACCATCATTTTTGAGGCCTTTTCCAAATCACAAATGGGTAAACCCTCGGGGGGACCTAAAAACACGGATATGCTTTTTTCCATAGAGGAAATCAAAACGGAATTTAAAGGCATTCAATTTACCTATTTAGAAGAGTTAAATATCGTATTGACAGAAGGACACTACCATGTAGGTGAAGCTTCAGTAATCCGGTTTATAGGTAAAAAAGGGGACTGATCAAATCGTCCCCTTTTTACAATAGCTTTCAATAAAAGGCCACACAAAAGTTAATACCTAAAATTTATACTGCATAAAAGCGGAAAAATTTCTTCCCGGGTCGTTAATAGGGGTTCTACTAAAATTAGCCTGATTGTTAAAAGCAAAGTTTAAGTGATTGTTATAGGTAACATCAAACAAATTCAAAACTGCCACTCCTAATGAGACATTTTTGATCAGGTTTACGCCTAGACGAACATCCATTACTTCATAACCCGGCGTTACTTGCTCTCCAAAGGAGGGTGCAATATTTTCTTGCCTGGAGGTAATGGTATAATTGGCATTTGCCCAAAATTTCTCCGCTTCGTAACCCAGTTTAAACCTGCTCATCAATGGGGGTACCAAAGGCAAGGATTCGTTCAAGTCCTTGTTCTTGGCATACACATAGGCCATTTCCGTATTAAAAGTGAAACCATTCCAAAAATCAAATCCCGCCATCACTTCAAACCCGGTTTTATAGGATTCATCCAAATTTTGGAAGACCTTGGGGTTTACCGGTTCATTCGCTGGCATGTACTTTCGGGTCAAGGATTTATCAATGACCGGAACGATATAGTTCTCATATAAAGAGTAATAGAATGAAGTGCTATAGTTGAAACGGGTGCTATTGACATCCGATAAAGCTATTCTTCCCTTAAACCCAATTTCAAACTGATTGTTAACCTCTGCCTTTAAATTAGGGTTTCCTATATATTCATAAGGATCCTGCCCTACTGTAAAATGATTGATTACCCGTTCTATCATATTTGCGGACCTAACTCCCCTACCATAGGCCACTTCCATTATAAATTCTGTTGAAGTTGCATATTTTATGGAAGTTGTTGCACTGATATTATGCTCGGTTCGCTTTTCCAGATCTGGATATAAGGCCAGAAAATCATCCGCCGGATCTTTAATTTCCGAAGTCACATTATCGAAACGTATACCAGATGTCCAAAGCGTCTTTGGGCTTAAGGGATATTTTGTTTCTACAAAAATACCGAGGTCGTTGATATAGGAGTCTTGCCATACTTTATCCACGAATTCCATTGGACTAGGTAAAGGTCCCATCATATTTCTTTTTACCAATCGTGTACGGAACCCGTCCCTAGCAATGTTCAAAAAGTCCAACCCTGAATAAATAGAAAGTTTATCATTTGGCGCTAACTTGAGCTCCAGCTTTCCTCCTGCAGTGGTTGCATCAATTTCAGAAATGGCTTCCGTCATCATAAATGTAGGTCTTTTGGTATTGGACATCACATGGTCCACGTAGCTATAATACGCCTTGGCCGTGATATTTTTTACCAGACCTTGAAGTCCTGCCAACCTATAATCCAGGGACAACATACTGCTATTATCCTCATCGGTATCCATGGGAAGACCGGCATGCAAAACATCCCTTCCATAGGATTGCCGCCAATTGGCCTGTAACCTTTGGTTCCCACTAAAATTATAACCAGCTCTTGCACCGTATTCCAGACTTCTAAAAGAGGAGGGTATTTCCGTTCCGTCACCATCTTTATAATTCCCAAAATCCCTAAACCCGAAAGTTCCCCTGATATCATATTTGGAATTAGCCTGTTGGACTTGGGCAGAGGAGACCATTGAGTTGCCATTACTTTCATACCCTGCATTTACATGCCCGCTAAGGCCATATTCGCCGTCCAAAGGTTTTTGGGTCACCATATTCACAATGCCTCCAAAAGTAGCCCCATATCGCACCGTATATGGACCTTTAATAATTTCAATCTTTTCTATCTCTTCCGGATTGACGTGCGTGGTAATAGGGTCCATTCTATTGGGACAGGCATGCATTACCTTGGTGCCGCCATCAAACTGAACATTTAATTGCTCGTACTGCGAAGCCCTAAAACTAGGGTCAATGGCATAGTTGCCTCTTTTTATTAATGAAAATCCATTGATATCTTGAAATAGATCGGCCACATTCCTAGGTTGAACGATTTTCTTCACATAATCATAGGTTTCCATAGTAAGAACAGGATCGTCCTTGAACTGACCCGTAACTAGAACTCCCTGAATAGGAATAGGTGACTCCTTCAAGGAGATAATCGTAGTTTCCGAGGAAGGATATACCAGCAGTTCCTTGGTCTCGAACCCCATGAAGGATACCTTCAACAACTGCCCGCTTTCATTGATTTGAAGTTCAAAGTTGCCTTGAGAATCCGTGTAGGTAGGTGAACCACCCTTAACCTGAATATGGGCACCGGACAAGCCTTCGTTCTTTATTTCGGATACTATTTTTCCTTTAAAATTTTGTGCATAAGCAAGGTTGACCAGAAGCAACGCCCCTAGTAACCCAAAATACTTTAGATTCATTTTTAATCTTTATAATTATACATAGAATGATTACTGTAGGTACTAGAAGCACCCCAGTAAGTTGAGATGGAGTAAAAATCCTAATGCTTAGGCGGTATAATTATTTTTTTGATTAAGTGGAATCTGTAAAAATCTGAATGAAGAAAACGTTTTATTTTATAAATGGGGAATGTTTCAAAACTTACGGAATCCATGGTATCCAAAAAAAGAATGGTCTCCGTCCTTAGCCAATCCAAATTTAAAGGCTTACGTTCTTCCTGTTCCTTTTTTGCCAACATTTTGGACAGTACACACTTACCGTTACATTGCAACTCCGGTCTCGTTTTATTCTCACAAAATCGTTCTACAAAATCTTCCGTAAACAAGGCATAATAACCCATTGTGCCGGCAATTTTTAAACTACTGGCTAAGGTAATGGTTATGTATAGTATGGATATGATAGCGTTAAACGACTTCATTTTGCAAAAATAAATCCAATAAATGACGAAAATTGTGACTTTGGTCACATAATGAAATAAATAGACTACTTTCTATTACAATACCAGTCCATTATTTTAAAGAGAGTTTTTATAGCTTACCCAATAGCAAACAACCATAGTCCTTGTTAACAACTGTTAAAAATGATATCAGTGTAACCCAAGTTACATTTTCCAGATATTAGATAGATTAATTTTATTAAATATTAATAAATAAATAAATAATATCTATTATGAATCATGAAAATATCATATCTGAAAAATTGATTACAATGCCAAGAATTGGCGATAATGCTCCAGATTTTGAAGCAGTAACTACAAAAGGTAAAATTAAACTTTCTAATTTCGCAAAAGACAAATGGATTGTCATGTTTTCGCACCCGGCAGATTTTACACCGGTTTGTACCACTGAAATGAGTGGGTTCGCCACAAGGAAAAAAGAGTTTGATGCCTTGAATACAGAATTGTTGGGACTTAGTATTGATAGTATACATGCACATTTAGGTTGGGTACAAAACGTACGTGAGAACACTGGAGTATACTTCGATTTCCCAATCATTGCGGACTTGGACATGAAAGTATCCAAACTTTATGGCATGCTTCAACCTAATGAAAGTGAGACAGCAGCAGTACGTGCCGTATTCTTTATCGACCCAGAAAAGAAGATTCGCCTAATCATGTACTACCCTTTAAACGTAGGACGTAATTTGAACGAAATTCTCAGGGCATTGGAAGCTTTACAAACTTCAGATAAATTCAAAGTGGCTATGCCCTTGGATTGGAAAAAAGGGGATAAAGCTATAGTGCCACCGCCAAAAACCTTGGATGAATTGAACCAAAGGTTGGAAGACGATTCTATTGAAAAAATTACTTGGTATCTGGCCAAAAAGAATATTTAAATTAACAATTAGAAATAAGAATGGCATCTTCACAAAAAGATGCCATTCATTTAAAACGATTCTTTTATGATTATAAAACAATTTGAATATAAACCTTTAGCACATTATTCATATGCTATAGTAAGCGATGGAGAAATGGCCATCATTGACCCAGAACGTAGCCCTTTGGAATATTATGAGTTTGCCATAGAAAACAACGCAAAAATAATTGCGGTTATAGAAACACATCCACATGCTGATTTTGTTAGTTCACATCTCCAAATTCACGAAGAAACAGGTGCCGCTATTTATAACAGTGAAAATCTTGGTGCCGACTACCCACATAAAACTTTTGATGAGGGTGATAGTTTTTCTATAGGCAATATAGATGTATCAGCAATAAATACACCTGGACATTCACCTGATAGCATTACGGTGGTCGCCAAGGAAGATGAGCAGACCGTACTTTTTACAGGAGACACTTTATTCATAGGTGATGTTGGTAGACCGGACCTTAGGGAAAAGGCTGGCAAAATGACCGCAAAACGTCAGGAACTTGCCGAAATGATGTACAATACGATTCTGCATAAATTTAATCATTTACCAGATGATGCCTTAGTTTACCCAGCACATGGCGCTGGTTCTTTGTGCGGAAAAAACATGAGTTCTGACAAAAGTAGTACTCTTGGCAACGAAAGAATAGGAAACTGGGCCTTTAAAAATCAAACAAAAGAAGAATTCGTAAATACTTTATTGGACAGTCAACCCTTCATTCCTTCCTATTTTGGTTACAATGTGGATATCAATAAATCAGGTGCCGAAAATGTAAGAAAGGCTACGTCAAATATTGTGTTTAAGTTGAATACTACCGTTGAAGGTTTAATTATTGATACAAGAAATGAGGGCGATTTTAAAAACGGCCACCTGCCGGGAAGTATCAATATCCAGGCAACTTCCAAAAACGATAAATTCGAAACCTGGCTAGGCTCAATTGTAGAACCTAATGAGCGGTTTCATTTGGTTATTGATAAACCAAATGACTTGAATAATTTATTAGAAAGAGTGTCAAAGATTGGTTACGAAACACAATTAATATCCATTATTACCTTGAGTAAGGAACGCTTAATTAAAAGTGCCAATTTGAATCTAGGTGATTTTAAGAATAACCCATCAAATTACACCATTGTTGATATTAGAAATCAAAGTGAGATAAATGATGGAAAGTTCTTTGAGCAAGCTATAACACACCCTCTTAATGAATTAAGGAATACCATGCATGAAATACCTACAGGAAAGCCTATTGTAGTGCATTGCGCAGGTGGCTACAGGAGTGCGGCAGGAAGTAGTATTCTAGAAAGTGGACTTAACAATACAATCATTTTTGACCTAAGTGAAGATGTCAAAAAATTCACTTAAAAATTCATTTTTTCAATTTTGTGTAACAGGGGTTACTTGGCTTTAATACCTTACGGAATACCTTCGAATATAATTTTTTTACGCTATGGATACAGAAATTCTCGCTCGAATACAATTTGCCTTCACAATAGCCTTTCATTACATCTATCCGCCCTTAAGTATTGGAATTGGGCTAATCATGGTCATCATGGAAGGGTTGTACCTGAAAACGGGAAATAAACATTATGAGGTTTTAACGCGTTTTTGGTTAAAGATCTTTGCGATAACCTTTGGTATTGGTGTTGCCACCGGGATTATAATGGAATTCGAGTTTGGAACCAACTGGGCTGTATACTCAAGGTATGTCGGTGATATTTTCGGCAGCGCTTTAGCTGCTGAAGGCCTATTTGCATTTGGATTGGAAAGTGCTTTTTTAGGGGTATTAATATTTGGTTGGAACCGTGTATCGCCCAAGGTGCATTTTATTTCGGCAATAGGGGTGTTTTTGGGTTCCATGTTTTCCGCCGTTTGGATCGTGGTCGCCAATAGTTGGCAACAAACGCCAGCTGGTTATCATATCGTTGGCGAAGGGTTTAACGCAAGAGCAGAGGTCACGGATTTTTGGGCAATGGTATTTAACCCGTCAAGTGTCGATAGAATTATACATGTTTGGCAAGGGGCTTTCCTATCGGGCGCCTTTTTAGTATTAAGTGTACATGCCTATTACCTTCTGAAAGGGAGATATGTGGAAATCTCGAAAAAGGCATTTAAAATAGCCTTAGGGGTGGCAACCGTCATCGCTTTAACGCAATTGATATCAGGGCATAGCTCGGCAGACGGTGTTGCCGAAAATCAACCAGCAAAATTGGCCGCTATGGAAGGGCATTACGAGTCAAATAGCCCAGCGAATATGTACCTCTTCGGATGGGTGGATAATGAGAACCAAGAAATAACGGGAGTAGGCGTACCAGGGGGATTATCTTTTTTGGTACATCAAGACTTTCAAGAGCCAGTTACGGGCTTGAACGCATTTCCAAAAGAAGATCGGCCAAGTCAGGTAAATGCCGTATTTCAATTTTACCATATAATGGTCTCAATCGGCATGTTTTTGATAGGTCTTACTTTATATGCCAGTTATTTATGGTGGAAAGGAAAACTGTTCGATAAAAAATGGTTGCTGCGAATTTTTGCATTCTCCGTACTCTTACCTCAAATAGCCAATCAAGTAGGTTGGTTTGCGGCAGAAATGGGTAGACAACCTTGGATCGTATATGGCCATTTACGAACAAACGAAGGATTTTCGCAAGAGGTATCATCCAATCAAATATTATTTTCTCTGATATTGTTTTTAGTGGTCTATGCAGTACTCTTTCTGTTATTTGTCTATTCGGTAAACAAAAAGATAAAACATGGTCCATATGACGAAGCTAAAAATCCGGATGAATTTTTGAAATACGTTTAAAACCAAATTATGGAAACTTTTTTAGGGGTAGATTACCCAACACTTTGGTACTTCGTGGTCGGATTATTATTTTCAGGCTACGCTATTTTAGAAGGCTTCGATTATGGTGCTGGGGCATGGCATATATTTTTCAGAAAAGACTTAAGTCGTCGTATCTCCATTAACGCTATAGGACCTTTATGGGATGCTAATCAGGTATGGCTCATCATTGGTGGCGGGGCACTCTTTGCAGGATTTCCTGTAATGTATGCTACTATGTTATCCACCATGTATATTCCTTTTATGCTGTTCTTAATGCTTTTGGTTTTACGGTCAGCTGCCATAAAATTTAGAAGTGCGGAAGAAATGAAATGGTGGCGGAAGACTTGGGATATCCTATATTTTACTTCCAATACACTTATAGCCTTTTTATTAGGTGTTGTGCTAGGCAATATATTACAAGGTTTTGAAATAGGAGAAAACTATAGCTATCGGGGCGGTATTTTCTTTTCTTTTTTGAGCCCGTACGCTATTATGGTTGGCTTAACTACGCTTTCCATTTTTATGACCCAAGGTGCTATTTTCTTGTTATTAAAAACGGAGGGCCGTTTACATGCAAGATTAACTTTCTTGTTAAAAAGAGGGATGATTTTTTTTATTATAAGTTTTGCCGTAACCTCTTTGTATACGCTTATATTCATACATGGGGTAACGGATAAATTTAAAGAACAGCCTTTGTTCTTTGTTCTGCCAGTCCTGGCCTTTTTAGCCGTTGCCAATGTACCGAGACTTGTTTCCAAAAAGAAATACGCGCAGGCCTTGGTATTTTCTTCATTGACCATGGCTTTTTTACTGATGTTGGTCGCTTTTCAACTTTATCCGGTTTTGTTGCCTTCCACTATTGACCCAGCATATAGTGTAACCATCTACAACGCTGCATCATCACAGAAATCACTGGGTATTATGTTGACTATTGTGGTAATAGGGGCGCCACTTTTGGCAGGCTATTTTCTCTTTTTGTATAAAACCTTTCATGGCAAGGTTAAATTAGATGACACCAGTTATTAATCAAACTTCTTTTGTTGTATACCTCTTAGACTAGCATTATAAAGGCCCAAAATAAAGACTATAATCTTTTTGAGAATTTTATACTAGGTAAAATATGTTGTCATATTAGTGGTAATATTTCCCTTGGAAGTTAAAATAAGTATTCGTTTAAAATCTGGCAAATGTGACAGAAGTCACATTCGGACTCTAATTCTTATCGTATATTTGCGATAAGCAATATGAAAAGAAGTTTAGAACAAATAGATTATAAAGAAGATACCGAAGCTTTGGCAAAATTTGCAAAAGCTCTGGGGCATCCCACACGTATTGCCATTTTAAAACATCTTGAAAATCAATCCTGTTGTTTTACCGGAGATTTGGTCGATATCTTACCCATTTCCCAATCAACGATTTCACAGCATTTAAAAGAATTAAAAAATGCAGGTTTAATTCAAGGAGAATTAAAACCGCCAAAAATAAAGTACTGTATCAATCAAGAAAACTGGAAGATTGCAAAAACCTTGTTCAACCAATTTTTTGATTGATATTATTTTTAAAAATCTTATCGTCTATTGGCGATAAACAATTTAAATACTATGACCAAAATAATTAAGATTTTAGGAACAGGTTGTCAAAAGTGCAAATCAATGACCGGTGTGGTAAAAGATGTTATAAGGGAAAATAACATTGATGCTACCATTGAAAAAGTAGAGGACATCATAGAAATAATGAAGTACAATGTAATGTCCACCCCTGCATTGGTTGTCAATGAAGAGATTGTTTTAAAGGGTAGAGTACCTACCAAAGCAGAGGTATTGGATTTTTTAAAGAACTAGACCCATATGATGAACTATTCCATTAATGCAGTATCCGAAGCGGCCAATGATGCCATGATTCATGTGAAGCAATCTCACATCGGCTTTGGTACTACCGAAAAAACATCGGCAACCCTCCCAAATCCGGCCGAGCTATTTTTAGGATCTTTTGCAGCCTGTATCTTGAAAAATGTGGAACGCTTTTCGGGAATGATGCGCTTCGGTTATGAAAAAGCCGAACTCGAGGTACGTGCCAAACGTCTTGAAAACCCACCAAGAATGGATTATCTGACCTACGAACTGACCATTTATACACAGGACGAAAAATTGAATAGCGCCCTTTTGAAGAAGAATATCGAAAAGTTCGGAACAATCTACAATACCGTTAAACAAATTTGCGAAATATCCGGCAATATCGTTGTCCGTAAAAATGTTTGATTGGGTCCAACATATAGCCGATTGGTTGGTATATGATGTTTTAAACATGCAGGCCAAAAGTCATTTGGCAGAGGCCCTGAATTTCTTTATTTACGATAGTGCCAAGATTCTTATCCTTCTCTTTGTCGTCATTTTTTTTATGGGGATTGTCAATAGCTATTTCCCTATAGATAAAGTCAAAAACTACCTCTCAAGAAATAAATTGTATGGCTTGGAATACCTGATGGCCAGTGCATTTGGAGTGGTAACCCCATTCTGTTCGTGTTCATCGGTCCCCTTGTTTATCGGCTTCGTAAGAGGTGGCATACCTCTTGGGGTAACCTTTGCTTTCTTGATAACCTCCCCGTTGGTCAATGAAGTGGCTATCGGTCTTTTCATAGGTCTATTCGGAATGAAAACCACGGTACTTTATGTAATTAGCGGTGTACTTCTAGGAACTTTCTCCGGGGCTATCCTTCAAAAACTGAATCTGGAGCATTTACTGACTCCATGGGTTAAAGAGGTTCTGGCCAACGCCCAAAGGGAACAGGATACCTTTCAAGCGGAAAAAAAGACCTTTACAGAGCGACTACCGGTTATCTGGCGGGAGGTAATCAAAATATTGAAAGGTATCATACCTTATGTCATCGTAGGAATCGCAATCGGGGGATTGATGCACGGCTATATTCCCGAAGGCTTCTTTGAGCAATACATGAACAAAGAGAATTTGTTCGCCGTGCCCATAGCCACAATCCTTGCCATACCTATGTACTCCAATGCTTCGGGAATACTTCCCGTAGTTCAGGTATTGGTGGCCAAGGGAATTCCCTTGGGCACTGCAATCGCCTTTATGATGGGTGTTGTCGGACTTTCACTGCCCGAGGCGATGTTGTTAAAAAAAGTGATGTCGATAAAACTCATAGGCATCTTTTTCGGCGTGGTCACCCTATGTATCATTATTTCGGGATACCTCTTTAATCTAATCTTGTAACATTTAAAATATAATTGATGAAACTATTGAAACTTTACGCTGCACTCCTGTTTATCGCATTAGTAACCCAAGTTGGTTTTGCACAACAATCCGGTAAGGTCTATACCGTCGGCGCTATGAACGAGATGGGAAAGAACAACTTTCAGACACAGGTTTGGCTAGACACCCTACCCGACAAATCACACCTTTTTGGCATAGGGCCCTACGACCGAATGAAGGGGGAAATAATGGTCTTTAACGGAAAACCTTTTTATGCTTCCGCTTTGGAGAAAGGAAAATCGGTAGTTGGTCAGAGTTGGGATATACGCTCTCCTTTTTTTGTATACGCCAATGTTTCGGAATGGGAGGCATTTGAACTTTCCGGAGATATTACAGCATTGGAGGATATCCAGAACAAAGTGGCAACCATTGCACAGAAAAACGGCTATGATACCAAGGAGCCCTTCCCTTTTAAAATCATCGGGAGCTTTGATTCCTTAACCACCCATATCGTAACACCGAGAAGTGCCGATGTAGAGGGCTATCGAGAGGATTTCAAGCAACAAGTATTTTTATTTAACAATAGTAGTGGTTCCCTATTGGGGTTTTATTCCGAAAAGCACCAAGGCATTTTCACATCTTCGAAAAGTTACATCCACGTGCATTATTTAAGCAGTGACCAAACTTTTATGGGACACTTGGATAAAATAAATACAGCAGTAAAGGCCCTTACGCTTTTTCTTCCAGTAAGACCAAAAAGCTATAAAACAGGATTTCGCGTAAATGATACTGACTTCTCCAAAGGTCGGTTGGGCAATATCCAAAAAGTGGAACTGAACGATTTGGCAAAGTTACATGGCCATCTTTGCGATGGCTTGGTCGTAGGTCATTTAGCCTTGCAAGAAGCTCTATTAATACTCTACCCTGATGGCATTATCGACCGTACCAATACCCGAATTGTAAGTAAGCCTTCTCCCTGTTTGACCGATGCTGCCGTATATCTTACTGGCGGTCGCTACCAATACAATTCCTTTTATATTTCCGAAGACTTCGACGGATTATTTACGGTACAACGTATCGACAATGGCAAAACGGTTGTTGTACGGATGAACCAGGGCGTCAAACCAGAATCGATTAATCTCCTTGGTACTAAAGCCATAAAAGGCGAGCTAAATTCCTGTGAGTTGGAGGGTCTAAAAGCTATGGAAGATGATTTTTCAGAGAAGCTTCTACGGACGGACCCAAAAACTATTTTTACGGTAGCCGAACTAACCGATTTTGAATGGAATCCTTTATTAAAAAATGATTTTGTGAAAACGGATATTTTGAATAAGGATGCCCGAAAGTGCTCGCAATAAATTGGTTGGGATTCTTAATACCTTCGGTTAACCCGGAATATGCATTAGGGGAGCGTTGTGAAGGTAAAAAGCACAATAAAATAAAGTGGTTTGGAAATTTTAGCATAGCACCGCTATGGTGAAATTGAAAACACAGCGTAGCGTTTTATTTTGAAGCAATTTTTAGCTGTAACAGCTTTTCTAGTGCACAATCCGGGTTTAATTACATCCTACGATTGTTTCAAAATTAATTAAACAACCTTATTTGCTTTGTTAAGTTGCCGGAATATGGACTATAATAGGTTAAGGTTTATTTTTTTTGCCCTCGACATGCTCACCATATACATATACTTTCAGCCCCTGGATTTCACTGGTAAAGTAGATGATAGAGGGCATGGGGAACTTGATTACCTATTTAAAAACTTCCTTAAAAAAACAATGTCCTCTGTAACATAAGTTGCTGTACACCTTAATGATAATCCTGAAATTTACGGGAAGGGATAGGTCTAAGATTACATGACTAGCCACATGTATAAAATATATTTCGTGTATTAGATGTATTCGAAAATCAAATAAAATGTCCAAAATAGTCGTATTGGGAGCTGGTATTGCAGGCCATGTGGCCGCAGCCCATCTTCGCCGTAAATTATCAAAAGAACAAGAGGTAGTAGTTGTATCTCCAAATAGCAATTACCAATGGATACCATCCAATATTTGGGTGGGTATCGGTAGAATGAAATCTAAGGAGATTTTATTTCCGCTAGAACCCTTATACAACAAGAAAGGTATTGGCTATAAACAAGCTAAGGTAACGACCTTTTATCCTGAAGGCGACAAGGAAACCCACAAACCCTTTGTAAGCATTGAATATGTAGTTGGCGAACAAAAAGGACAAAAAGAAAAGGTAACTTACGACTATTTGATAAATGCTACCGGTCCAAAGCTAGCTTTTGATATGACCGAAGGACTAAACCCTGGCACCAACAAAGCATATTCCGTTTGCACGTATTCGCATGCAGAACATGCATGGCATGCATTGGATGACCTTATTCAACAAATGAAAAAAGGTAAAAAAGCCAAAATCTTAATTGGAACCGGACATGCAAAATCTACCTGCCAAGGGGCCGCCTTTGAATATATTTTAAATGTTGAACAAGAGCTAAGACGTCATAAGGTACGTGATAAAGCAGAAATCGTATGGATTGCCAACGAACCTAAATTAGGTGATTTTGGTATGGACGGTATGCTTATGAGTTATGGTAGCAATATCATGAAATCAAGCGAAATGGTAGAAATGGTTTTTGAGGACCGTGGAATTAAATGGATCATTGGCGCCGGAGTCAATAAAATTGAAGACGGCATTGCTTACTATGAAAACCTGGAGGGTGAGTATCTTTCTGAAACGTATGATTTTGCCATGTTGATTCCCGCATTTTCGGGGCATGGTTTTAGGGCGTTTGATAAAGAAGAAAAGGATATCACAGATAAGCTTTTTAAGGGTTTTATGATCGTAGATGCAGATTATACCCCAAAGCCATATGAAGAATGGAGTGTCCAAGATTGGCCAGAAACCTATCAAAATCCATCGTATAAAAATATATTCGCTCCGGGCATTGCGTTTGCTCCTCCGCATGCCATTTCAAAACCTAGAGTTAGTAAAAATGGAACTTCCATTTCACCTTCTCCGCCAAGGACCGGTATGCCCTCTGGAATAACCGCCAAATTGGTAGCGGATAATATTATTGACATCATTAATGGTAAAAAAGAATTACATCACAAAGGATCTATGGGAAATATGGGTGCTGCCTGTATCGCATCAGCGGGATATGGTATGACCAAAGGAAGCGGAATAAGCATTACTACCTTTCCTATTGTACCAGATTATAAAAAGTATCCAGACACCCAGGGAAGGCAATTAAGTAAAACGTTTGGTGAAATCGGTTTGGCAGGGCATTGGTTAAAAATGGCCTTGCACTATGCCTTTCTCTACAAAGCGAAAATGAAACCTTTCTGGTGGCTCATTCCAGAATGAAATAACAGAGGCAAACTAAAAATCAGATAGTATGACACAACGAATATCAAAATCTAAGCGTTTTTTTATGATGAACCCTGTAATCCAATTTTTTAAGTTCATTTGGTTGAGTTTAAGGATATTGGTAATTGTAGCTGGTGGTCATGGTGGAACCCGAAAAACAACTACACCATGACTAAAAGGAGTATAACTCCCACACTATTAGGTATAGGTATTGGTGCCATAGCCGGGTATATTTATTATGTAGAAATTGGTTGTGTGAGCGGCACCTGTGTCATCACCTCTAAACCGGTGAACAGTACCTTGTATGGTGGTCTAATGGGTGGTTTGTTTTTTAATCTCTTAGCTTCACCTAGAAAAAAGAAAACAGACTCAAAAACTTGAGTCTGCTTTAATTGGTTGGTTATTTAAGGGTACTTCATTTAATGGGGTGCCCTTTTAATTTTACTATGGTTCTATAAAATTGTCACAACTCTCAAATACCCAGTAAAACCTACCTCTTCTGGAATAATTGTATTTAGAAACCTAAATTGAGATAGGTAACCTAAGTTACTGTGTACGCTCTTTTATCGCTCTAACTTTGTCATAAATTAAACAAGAATGATAAAGTATACCTATATAGCATTAGCGCTGTTCACCTTTTATACCGGTACGGCACAAGAGGTCAAACCCATTGCCAAAGAAGACATTTTATCTCAGGTAATAGAGAACAACAATACCCTAAAAATGGCCCAACAAGATGTGTTGGCGGCCAAAGGTGATTTTAATCAAACCAATGCCATATTACTGCCGAACATCAGCGTATCACATACGGGAATAGCGACTACCAATCCGTTAATGGCCTTTGGTTCTAAACTGAACCAAGAAATATTGACGGCGGCAGATTTTAATCCAGATTTGTTAAATGACCCCAGGCAAATTGAAGATTATGCTACGCGCGTAGTGGTACAGCAACCCCTGTTAAACTTTGATGGTTTTTTTCAACGTAAAGCCGCCAAGGCCAAATGGAATGCCACCGAACTACAATCTGAACGCACCCAAGAATATTTGGTGCTTGAAGTGGAAAAGGCCTATATGCAATTACAGCTTGCCTATAAAACGGTAGAGGTCTTGCGAAAAGCTCAAGAAACGGCCAAAGAGAACCAACGTATTGCAAACAATAGTTTTCAACAAGGGTACTTGCAAAAATCTGACGTGTTGGCGGTTGAAGTTCGAGTAACGGAAATTGACAATCAATTACAATATGCCAAGAGCAATATACTAAATGCGAGCAACTATATATCGGTAATGACCAGCACTGATGAAAATCAAATTTTAAAACCTACAGATTCTTTAACGGTCCAAGGGGATAACATTACTGATGCGGAATTATCCGAAAACCGAAAAGATATTCAGGCCTTAAACTCGGCTACAGAAGCGTATAAGCAAATGCATAAAGCCGATCAGATGGCATTTTTACCAAGCCTTAATGCCTTTGGAACTTATGAAATGCATGACGACAAGGTTTTTCAAGGCAATGCCAATGGTTATCTATTTGGTGCCGAATTAAAATGGAACCTTTTTGAAGGCAGCAAACGTTTTGGCAAATCCCAAAAAAGTAAGGCAGAATATGATAAGTCCAAATTACAGTTAGAACAATACACTTCTGAAAGTCAGTTAGAATTGAACAAGGCCATACGAGGATTGCAAGACGCCAAAAACAAACTTTCACTTACGGCGTTGGCAATGGAACAATCGAAAGAAGCATTACGCATTCGTGCGAATAGATTTGAGCAAGGCCTGGAAAAAACCACCGACCTGCTCATGGCAGAAACACAGTATGCTCAAAAACAACTGGAGTATTATGCCACTATTTTTCAACATAATTACGCATTGGCGTATGTACAGTTTTTAACCAAAGGATAAACAATAACCCCAACAATAAAAAAGTAAACTCATGAATCATAAAAATTACATCATCGGACTCTTAACGATTTCCTTTTTGGCAAGTTGTGGTAGCGAAGAGAAAAAAAACCTAGCGGATACCGGTACTCCCATAAAGGTGGAAACAAAAACCGTTACCGAGGGCGATAGCCGTCCATTTTTGACCGTAAGCGGAAAGGTAGAAGCGGCCAAAAGCACCAACCTCAGTACCCGAATGATGGGATACGTAGATAAAATCTATGTCAAGGTCGGAGATAAGGTACGAGAAGGTCAGCTCTTAATAAGTGTAAACAATGCCGATGTATCGGCAAAATTGGCACAGGTAAATGCTGGTATTGCCGAAGCGACCGCGGCTTTTACCAATGCCGAAAAAGATTTTAATAGGTATACCACATTGTTTAAGGAAAACAGTGCCTCACAAAAAGAATTGGATGACATTACGGCCAATTATACCATGGCCAAAGCCCGATTGGAGTCTGCCAAGCAAATGAAGAACGAAGTAAATGCTCAAATGGGATACGCGAATATTAGAGCACCTTTCGATGGGGTGATCACCAATAAATTTATTAATGCGGGTGATATGGCCAACCCTGGTATGCCTCTTTTAGAAGTTGAGTCTCCCGGTAAATATCAAATAATGGCCATGGTCCCTGAATCTGAAATTATCGAAATAAAGAATGGTACAGTGGTAACCGTGCAAGTAAAATCTGTGGACAAAATGATAACGGGTAAAGTTACGGAGGTTAGTACCTCCTCCAAAAATACCGGAGGACAGTTTCCGGTGAAGGTAATATTGGACGAATCGGATACGCAAATCCGCTCTGGAATGTACGCTACCGTGCAATTTCCAATGGCGAAAAGCACCACGAGTTCCGCCATTATGATTCCTGTCGATGCCATCGTCAAAAATGGCCAATTGACCGGTATCTATACCGTAAGCCAAAGTAACACCGCCCTATTGCGCTGGGTCCGCCTGGGGCGAACTTTTGGCGATAGGGTGGAGATACTATCTGGCTTGACCGCCGATGAACAATTCATTGTATCGGCAGAAGGTAAATTATATAACGGAGCTAAAATCTCCAAGTAAAAAACAAGTCCGCGTTAGGGATTGCAGCGGTTACCCCACAGGCACTTTTTTGTGCCGAGGAGTATGAGCGAAAAGCCCGGCCAGCTGCCATAAGGCAGGTGGAAACGTCCAAATAAAATAACTAGAAAGCATGAAGGAAGGTTTAGCTGGCAAAATTGCCAAAATGTTTATAGGCAGTAAGTTAACGGTGCTCCTGATGATCGTTTTCATGGTCATTGGGGTGTATAGCTCGTTTTTGATTCCGAGAGAAGAGGAACCACAAATCGATGTGCCTATGGCGGATATTTTCGTAGGGTACCCAGGCGCCAGTCCTACAGAGGTAGAATCGCGTGTGATCAAACCTTTGGAGAAACTGATATCGAACATTAAAGGGGTGGAATATGTGTATTCGACTTCTATGAAGGAACAGGGAATGGTGATCGTGCAGTTTTATGTGGGCGAGGACATTGAGCGCTCATTCGTGAAATTGTACAATGAAATAAACAAGCATATGGATATTATGCCTGCGGGCGTAACCTTCCCTTTGGTAAAAACACGTGCCATTGACGACGTACCCATGCTGGGACTAACGCTTTGGAGTGAAAATTACGATGGCTACGAATTAAGCCAGATGGCCCAGGAGCTGGAAAGTGAGATCAAGAAGGTGAACGATGTGGCCATTACCCATAAAATAGGGAATCAGGACCGCCAGTTACGCGTGGTCTTGGATAAGGATAAATTGGCAGCCAGCGGACTTGATTTCTTGTCGGTTTCCGAAATGATCAAAGCAAACAATGCGCAATTGAGTTCGGGTAGTTTTGATAAAAACGATACTGAATTCTTAGTGAATACGGGCAAATTTTTAGCATCGGTTACCGATGTGGAGAACCTTGTGGTCGGGGTACAGCAGGACCAACCGATTTATTTAAAACAGATTGCCCGTATTATCGATGGGCCTGAAATTCCTCAAAGTTATGTTTCTTTAGGTTTTGGACAGGCCAGTACTAAGGTAGCCGATTATAAATCCGAATATCCTGCGGTGACCATTTCCGTAGCGAAAAGAAAAGGGGCCGATGCCATGAAAATCGCCGATATCGTTATCGATAAGGTAGAACATTTACGCACCACCTTGATTCCTGATGATGTACATGTAGAAATTACTAGAAACTATGGGGAAACGGCATCGCATAAAGTTTCTGAACTGTTGCTACATCTTATTGGCTCTATCATTGCAGTAACCCTAGTGGTGATGTTGGCCATGGGATGGCGAGGTGGTTTGGTGGTTTTTCTATCGGTGCCCATTACGTTTGCCCTTACATTACTGAGCTATTATATGCTCGATTATACCTTAAATAGGATAACGCTTTTTGCCTTGGTTTTTGTGACAGGTATTGTGGTAGATGACTCTATTATTATTGCCGAAAACATGCACCGGCATTTTAGAATGAAGCGACTTCCCTTTAAACAGGCTGCACTCTATGCCATTAATGAAGTAGGCAACCCTACCATTTTGGCCACTTTTACGGTGATTGCTTCAGTTTTACCGATGGCATTCGTGTCGGGATTAATGGGACCGTATATGGCTCCAATGCCCATAGGAGCTTCTATTGCTATGATCTTATCATTGTTCGTTGCTCTGACCATTACGCCGTATTTAGGTTATATTTTTTTAAGGGAAAAAGATAAAAAAGGACAAGAGGAGAAAGTAGAAAAACCACTTGAAGAAACCTACATATACAGAATCTATAACAAATTTGAACGCCCATTAATTGAGAACAAAAACAAGCGTTGGTTGTTTTTAGGATTGACCTTTTTATTGCTCATGGGTTCTATGGTGTTGTTTTTCACCAAATCGGTAGCGGTAAAGATGCTGCCTTTTGATAACAAAAACGAGTTTCAAGTAGTAATCGACATGCCGGAGGGTACTACCCTTGAGCGTACCGGCGTAGTAGCCCAAGAAATTTCACAATACTTAGCTACCCGCTCTGAAGTAGTGAACTATCAAAATTATATTGGTACCTCTGCCCCTATTACCTTCAATGGCTTGGTGCGGCATTACGACCTACGTGGTGGTAGCAATATGGCGGATATACAGGTTAATCTTGTAGATAAGGGCGAGCGTTCCGCGCAAAGCCATGATATTGCCAAATTACTACGGCCGGATATTCAAAAAATTGCAGCCAGATATAATGCCAACGTAAAATTGGTAGAGGTACCACCGGGACCTCCTGTATTGTCTACCATCGTAGCAGAGATTTATGGGCCTGATTACGAGGAGCAAATTAAGCTAGCCAATCACGTGCAAACTATATTAAAGAACACTACGGATGTGGTTGATATCGATTGGATGGTAGAGGCGGACCAAACAGAGTATGAATTCATAATCGATAAGGAAAAAGCGATGCTCTATGGTGTGGCTCCCCAACAGATTGCCTATACCATGAACATGGCACTATCCAACAGGGCCATTACCAATTTATATGATGAAAACGCCAGTAACCAAGTTGGTTTAATATTAGCCCTCGATGAAAAGGAGAAATCTACCATTACCGATATTTCCCAATTAAAGATTACCTCCAAGCAAGGTGGTATGGTGCCCATTGCAGACTTGGTTGACATAAAAGAAACCATAAGCGCAAAAAGCATTTACCGAAAGAACCAAAAACGTGTGGTCTATGTAATGGCCGATATGGCCGGATCCTTAGAGAGTCCTGCATATGCCATTTTAGGAATGGAAGATAAATTGAAGGAAATACCATTACCCGCAGGGTTCGATATTAATGAAATGTACTTGGGCCAGCCAGAATATGAAGATGACTACACCGTAAAATGGGATGGTGAATGGCAAATTACCTTAGAAGTTTTTAGGGATTTGGGTATCGCCTTTTTAGGAGCCATTATTTTAATATACATCTTGATTGTAGGATGGTTCCAAAACTTTAAGGCTCCAGTGGTGATGATGGTGGCCATACCCTTATCATTGATAGGAATTATTTTAGGACATTGGATTATGGGTGCTTTTTTCACTGCTACTTCTTTTATCGGTATGATCGCTTTGGCAGGTATAATGGTACGTAATTCGGTCCTACTTATCGATTTCATCAACTTACGTTTAGAGGAAGGGGTACCCATTAAACAAGCGGCAATCGAAGCAGGTGCAGTGCGAACAACTCCTATTTTGCTCACCGCCGGCACCGTTGTAATTGGTGCATTCGTTATCCTTTTTGATCCTATTTTCCAAGGGTTGGCTATTTCTCTAATGGGCGGAACAATCGTCTCCACTGTATTGACTCTTTTAGTGGTGCCCTTAGTGTATTATATGATAGAACGTAAAAATTACCCAGAAGTAGAAAACATCGAAAATACCAGTAACACTAAAGAATAAAAAATATACCTATGAAACTACTCATTGTCACCGTTGTAGAAGAATTTGAAAAAGATATTATACGTCTCTTTAAAAAAGCCGACATAGAAAGTTTTAGCGGCTCAGATATCGAAGGTTTTAAAAATCATATGGCTTTGGTGAGGACCGCCAGTTGGTTTTCAAGCGAAAAAAGTGGTGTGCAGTCCAGCTTATTTTTCTCTTTTACCGAAAACGAGAATATTGACACCCTGTTTACACTCATCAAAGCGTTTAATGAAAATTTAAAAACCAATAACCCTATCAAAGCGGTTGTGGTTCCAATTGAAAAATCCATTTAAAATTAAAAAAATGCTGAATACCTATTTTAGAGTTATCGTTGGAACATTTATTTTGCTTAGCGTTGTTTTAGCCATCTATGTAAATATCAATTGGCTATGGTTTACGGTATTTATTGGCGTTAATTTAATTCAATCTGCCTTCACCAAATGGTGTTTACTGGAAACCATTCTTTTAAAACTAGGTTTGAAAAAAAATTAAAACCGTGAACTAGTTCAGTTAAGAGTCCATATCCATTTTCTGTAACCAATGTTACATACAATAACCTGATCAATATCATATATTTGTTCTATAAAAATTGTTATGGACTGGATTTATGAACCTTGGCCTTGGTATGTGGCCGGCCCTTTAATAGCACTTACCATGTTTTTACTGCTGTATGCAGGAAAGCAATTTGGTATGTCTTCTAACTTAAGAACTATGTGTTCTATTGGTGGTGCTGGAAAATACAGTGATTTCTTTAAATTCGATTGGAAATCACAACGTTGGAACCTCACGGTTGTTCTTGGTTCGGTTATCGGTGGTTTTATAGCATCACAATTCTTATCCAATAATACTGTTGAAATAAATCCTAAAACTACAACTCATCTTTCGCAAGATTACGGAATCGAAAGTGCCGGTTCTGCCTATTTGCCAACAGAACTTTTTGCATCCGAAAATTTAGCGGACCCCTTTGTTTTGATCATTTTAATTTTAGGTGGTTTTTTGGTTGGCTTTGGAGCCCGTTATGCCGGTGGATGTACCAGTGGTCATGCTATTTCTGGCCTTAGTAATCTGCAACTACCTTCCTTGATTGCGGTCATCGGTTTTTTTATTGGTGGCCTTGTTATGGTTCACCTTTTATTCCCCCTAATTTTTAGTTAAAGATGAGATATATAAGCTATTTAATTATCGGTATATTTTTCGGAATCATTATGTATAAATCCGAAGCATCTTCATGGTTCAGAATATATGAAATGTTTCAATTTGGTTCATTTCACATGTATGGTATTATTGGCTCTGCCCTTATATTGGGGGTAATCGGGATACAATTGATTAAGAAATTCAAAATAAAAGCAATAGGCGGTGCAGAAATGAATTTATACCCTAAGAAAAAAGGGGTTGTCAATTATTTATTCGGTGGTATTATTTTTGGATTAGGTTGGGCCCTGGCAGGGGCTTGCCCAGGACCTATGTATGTACTTGTAGGAGCTGGTTATTATTCTATTTTAGTGGTGATTGGCGGTGCACTTTTAGGAACTTTTGTATACGGAATCGTAAAAAACAAACTACCCCATTAAAATTCCCTTTCCTAACCTAATCAGGTTATACAGGGGCAAGAGAATAATTTATTACTTTATTGTTTGGGATAACATGATTTTTATCATCATCCTGTTCAAATAGAAATCATAATTTAGGGTAAACCCTAAATTTATACCGATGACTATTCTATATGCCACAGATTGCACTAAAAACTCCGTTCCTGCACTTCAATATGTGCAGAAACTATCATTGCAATTAAAGGCAGATTTGGTGATTTTATATGTTTATGATATACCTCCCATTGCAGGTAGAACCATAAAAACCGAAGATCAAATACAACGGAGCCTTAAAACTGAAAAGCAGGAGTTTCTCATTAAATATTGCATCCAGAATTCCATACCAGAAGCGGATAGTCTCTCACTTACCTATAAAGTTGAGTACGGTACTTCCATATCCAAAACCATTTTAGATCATGCCAATGGAATGGATATTAATTTGTTGGTTATGGGGATGAAAGATGAACACACTCGAAGAGGGTTGTTTTCAGGAAACATAGCAAATAGCCTGCTTAACAAAACAACTTGCAAACTTTTAATAGTACCAAACAAGATATCCTTCCGACCCATTAAAAAAGTGCTTTATGCAACCGACTTTGAAGAAGAGGACATTAGGGCTATCGATCATATTACCAAGTTATTTCCCAAGGAAGACATGTCCCTTAAAATAGTACATGTAGATACGGACGATGATAAGAAAGGAGAAGAACAATTGGAGTGGTTTAAAGAAATGTTACTTAACAAAATAGATTACGGGAACTTATCCTTTAATATTGTCACCTCCGAATCCATAACTTTAGGCCTACGAAAGTACATGGACGATGAAAATCCCGATATAGTGGCTTTATTGGAAAGGGATGAACATAATTTATTTAAAAAACTATTTCATAAGGACCTCGTGAGGTCTATGGAATCTCAAATTAATATTCCCCTTTTATCAATAAATCATTTAAGTCTAAAATGAATCCCACAATTTCTGATTTACAAAACCAATTCAAAACTATTATCATTATATTATCAAACGTACTTCTCCAAGTTCCTCTAATCGATAAGGAAATTTATCGCCCGGAGAACCTATAAACATAAAGTTAGTTGGTATACTCCATGTCTTGGATAGCTCCGTAATTTTTTCGGGACCAAAAACCCCTTCTACTTCAATAAATTCAATTTCAATGGAAGGATAGGCCCTGTTCAATACCTGTATATCGTTTTTTAAGTTTTTAATTACCTGGACACCCTTATCCAAAACCGATACGATTTTTAATTTTCTTGTCGCCTCATTTTCCTTAATATATATCATTATTTTATTTAAGGTAGCTACGTCGTCATGGTTGGTAAAATAAACAAACTGCTGCCCGTTTATTTTATGAATTAGCAACTGAATCCTTTCCTGTAATCCACTAAGAAAACCACTTTTGGGAAAGAGATACCGTATTAAATATAAGAATGAACGAAGTACGAAAGTGCGCTTCAACATAAAGAAAACAACCAGCAAAGTGGGTAATAGATACTCTAAAAAAATACCTAAATACTCGGGGTTAAGAATAATATTACCGATGATAGCGGCTACTGTTGCTGAAACAGCTAAACTTAACCCAAGCCAACTAGCTCTTTCAGGTCGGGGCAGTCGACTCCTGTTTATCTTTAAAAGCATATTTCCTACGCCAAATAAGGTCATCACAGCTAAAAATGCAATGGTATATACACCTGCTAATTTGGCTAAATCCCCTTGGGTTACAAAGAGAATGGAGGTACAGAGAATAAAGAATAGTATAAAAATTAGATAGGAACTTCCACGTTTGTTCTTTCTTAACAAGGGATTGGGTAAAATTCTATCCAAAGCCATTCTTTCCATCAGACCGCCTACCCCAACGAAAGAAGTAAGTACGGCGCCACTTAGTACTAAGGCCGCATCAATTCCAATTAAATAGGAAAGCCAATTTCCACCGGACAATCCTCCCATAAGGGACAATAAAGAATCTTGATTTTCCACTACCGCACCAATAGGAACAATTGCCAAAGCAAGAAAGGCAATGAGTGGATTGAAAATAGTTACCACAATCCACATGTTCCTCAAAGTTTTGGAAAACACCCCTTTTTGTTGCTCTTCTACATAATTGGCCGAGCTTTCAAAGCCGCTTATTCCAAGCATAGAGGCAGAAAATCCAAGAAATAGGGCTGTTATAACACCACCCTGTATTGGCATATTAAAGTTGGCCGACAACACTTCGAACCCATTTTCAAAAAAGTAATTCAGACAAAAAGTACATAGAATGGTTAAAGAGATAAGGTGAAATATAAATATACCAATCGCAACTTTAGACGATTCTCCAATTCCCAAAATCACCAAACCCATAAAAACCAAAAGTAAAGTTATTGTTGTAGGCAACACTGGTATATATCCCCAAATACTATGGGCGTATTTTACAGCTTCACTCGATGAGATAACCGCCGTTGCCATATAAGACAGAACTGTCAAGGAAGCCGCCAAGGAAGCTGTAGATTTTTTTGTTGTATTTAACAATGCATTATAAGCTCCCCCATTGAGAGGTAAGGCACCAACCACTTCACCATAAATTTTCCGAAATAAAAAAAGAACAGCGGCTACCATTAATAGGGAAATCCAAGCATACTGACCAGCATAAACTATGGCAAGAGCTGATACATACAAACAAGAAGAACTGATATCATTTCCGCAGATTGCTGTAGCCTCCAATTGGTTTAACTTCTTTTTCATGGTTTTTACTTAGTGTTCCAAAGTTAACGACCTATATATGTTAAAATTAAGAAACAACCTATTAGGAAATAGGGCTGATATGGAAAACTTTGAACGCTATAACTTTTAAAAGGTAAATTGAAGACTTAATTAAGCTTTAGATTTAATAAACTCATATTAAAAAATTTTCGAATAGAAGCCGGATTTAACTCAATCTTTTTGCCACCTATTGTGATTTGAACGAATCAAAATTCTTTGGAAAAGGATTCTTTATTTGTAGGAATTTTATCTACCTTGGAAAATCTTTTAACTTACAAATTCCAGTTCAATTGGTTCCCAATTGACGAGGATTAGTAATATTGTTTTAAACTCTATTTGATTTTATGTGGAAAAGAGTTTTTAAATTTTTTATATTTCTCTACGCACCTATTCTGGTGTTGTCCTTATTATTCTTTTACCTTCAAAAAAATAATCAAATAGAGCAACTCACTCAAATACAGGAGAGAGCTGCTATTCAGAAAAAAAACCTTGTGGTAGATCTTTTCTCTGGAATTATCCATGATATCAACTACTGGTCAAACTTAAATTATCCTAAAAACTTCGATCCTAATGAAACCCATTCCAGGATGATGGGGCCCTACATGGACCTTATAGAAGGTACTAGGGATTACGATCAGTTCCGGTATTTAGATATGGAGGGAAAGGAGTTTTTTCGAGTGGAACAACTAGGAAGGGAAACCATTATTAGTGACACTTTACAGGATAAAAGTCAAAGGGAATATGTAAAGGCCGGCCTTAACTTACGTCCAGGAGATGTGTACCTATCACAAATAGACCTAAACAAAGAGTTCGGAGTTATAGAAAAACCATATAAGCCTGTTATAAGGGCCGTTGCGCCTATTTTTGATATCGACGGTAAGAAGTTTGGAGTTGTAGTCATAAATTTTAAGATGAATAGAATTTTGGACCAATTGAAATCGAGCCTAATCAATGACAACTTCTATTTATTGGATTCCGATTCCAATATTATCGCAACCAATACTTTAGAGGAAAATTTACCAAGTGCAAGAATTGTCCTAGAGGGTCTTGATAGTCTATCCATTGCAAAATTACCAAGAAAACAGTTCAAAATAGCTCAGGATACTAGTTTCCTGCATAATAAAAGTCTTTGGACAATCAGCCATTTAGACCTTAACCGACAACATTCTATGGTTAGCCCGTATTCCTATGATCTGTTGAATATTAAGACGCCTACTCAATGGATCATAGCCATGCAAATCCCTGAGAAGGATATGTTCGAAAATTTATTTCCTATTTATACGGGGCTTCTTGTATTCAACTTTTTTGCAATCATTAACTTATTTGTGATTATTTACCTAGTTCAAAGAAGAAGGTTACAGAGAGCTGAATTTTACAAGGAACTGGAAACTAAAAATAAACGTTTGGCATTTAAGAGGAATAAACTACAAGAACAAAATATCCTTATATCCGATATTAATCGTCGTTTGGAAGTGCGTAATAATCAATTAAGTGAATTTAATTATGTGGTATCCCACAACTTAAAAGCGCCCGTTACGAGCATGTCTGTCATTGTTAACATGCTCAAAAACGAAAAGGAACCCGGAGAAAGAACAAATTTGCTATTAAAGCTTGAAAAGGTTTCAAAAAGCATCTTAGACCTTACTGACGATATCAGTGAATACATCTCTATTTTGGACAATAAGAAGATTGCCGTTAAAAATGTTGATGTAAATCTAGTAATAGAAAAAGTTAAACATGAATTTACAGAAACATTATTGGATAATTCAAATTTTAATGTAATTGTAAAAACAGATGATTGGAATCAAGTTTCCTTCTCTAAATTTTATTTACAAAGCATTATCCAAAATTTAATGTCCAATGCCATAAAATACAAACGAAAGGATACAAATTCATTCATTCATTTTGAAACAGCATATGAGGACAACAAAAAGGTCATGTATATTAGGGATAATGGGTTGGGTATCGATTTAGAAAAGCATGGGGAAAACCTTTTTGGTTTATACAAAAGATTTCACCGAAACGTCTCGGGCAAAGGCATGGGATTATTTCTAGTGAAGTCCCAATTAGAGGCTTTAGATGCCCTAATCTCCGTTAAAAGTGAAGAAAATATAGGAACCACTTTTAAAATAACCTTTTAATCAATATGGAAAAATCAAACATTTTGTTAGTAGATGACGATGAGATTTATCTTTATCTTATGGAAAAATCAATCCAAAAATTAACCGATGATCTCGTAGTTAATTCCTTTACGGACGGAGCCCAAGCTATCGACTTTATTTCGGACCAAGTCCAAAAAGGACGGGAACTACCCGAGATTATTTTATTGGATATAAACATGCCATTTTTGGATGGATGGGGGTTTTTGGCCGAGTTTAAAAAACTAAAACCTAAACTTGAACAGCATATCAATATTTATATGATAAGCTCATCTTCCAGGGAGGAGGATATTAAAAGGGCCAAAAGTTTCGAAGAATTGACAGGGTACATGATAAAACCTCTAAAAGAGGATGAACTTACCGAAATTTTTAAGAAAGCCTATAATGATAGTTGGTAATTCCAAATAACCATAAAATAGTATTACGATCATTAATTTAGTGTTATAATATCCATAGTCTCAACACTCCAATAATTAGGCAGATTTTCGTCAATTCTTTAGTGAATAAATTATCAGTTAAACTAGACACTAATTATATCATAAATTCTTAGACTAAATTGAATAATTAAGGCTGTACAACCGGGCCGTAAAAAGAACAAAATACAAAAAAGTGATTTGCAAATGCAAATCACTTTTCCATTCAGTCGGGATGACAGGATTTGAACCTGCGACCACTCGACCCCCAGCCGAGTGCGCTACCGGACTGCGCTACATCCCGAAACTTCAATATAAGGACCAACTAAGTGTTGGCCTCGTAGTTTTTAGACCTCCTCAGAACATCCTGTAGTGCAGTTTATCCTGAGCTCGCCTGCACTGAGCGCAGACGAAGTGTCGAAGGGCTACATCCCGAAATTGGATGGCAAAAATAAAAAAGATATATAGATTACCCCCTATCTTTTTATGAAATTTAAAATCAACGCAGACTTTCTATCCATTCAAACATTCTTTCCGTCCAACCGCGTAAGTGCATATCATTTCGCGCTAAGGAAAATCCATGCCCACCTTTAGGGTAAATATGCATGGTAACGGAAACCCCATTATCCTTCAACGCCCTATAAAATAACAAGCTATTCTCCACTGGTACTCCTGTGTCATCTGTAGCGTGTACCAAAAACGTTGGAGGCGTTTGAGGAGACACCTGTTTTTCATTCGAAAAATGGTCCACCAAATCTACTGGGGGATTTTCTCCAATCAAGTTTTTTCTAGACCCTCCATGCGTATTAATCCCAAAAGTAATCACAGGATACCCCAACGCCATAAAATCCGGGCGCGCACTTTCATTATCTGCATCGTCCACAGAATCATAGACTTTCTCATCAAAATGGGTGCCAAGGGTGGAAGCTAAATGTCCGCCAGCTGAAAACCCAATTATTCCAATCTTTTTAGGGTCAATTTGATACGCCTTAGCATGGCTTCTAACCAACCGCATTGCTCGTTGCGCATCCATTAAAGGAACGAAATGTTTGTCCTTTTGGGAAGCATTAGATGGAAGTCTATATTTAACAACGATGCCTGCGATTCCCTTACTATTCAATAACTTTGCGATATCAGTACCTTCCCAGTCATAGGCCAAAACACCATACCCTCCTCCAGGGAAAATTAACATGGCCTCTCCCGTAGCATTTCTTTGTGAAGGCAGATATACTTCTATAGTAGGTTTCTGTACCTTACTGATTATTAATATACCCTCATTTTTATGGATTTCCTTTTCATCCATTTTTAGCTGATTCGGAATTTTTCCATCGGGCCACAGGGGCATTATAGTGTCTTGTGATTGTACTGTTATGGCCATTAACAGTAAGATGCCAAAAATTATGTTTTTCATGTAATTAAAATTTGTTATTGTCCGTCTTGTCCAATAGTTTTTAGAATTAATTATTCGCAGTCCCACTTAAAGTCTGCTATTTTTTCATTGGATGCTGAAGACAGGTTGTAATGCCACCATTCTGTTCGTATGGACCAAAATCCATGCTTTTCCATCGTTTCCTTTAATAGCTTTCGGTTATCCAGAATCTCTTGAGGAAGGTCCATATTGTCATGATAAGCCCTTTTTCCAAAAAAATCGAAATCGGTTCCCATGTTCAGTTCCGCACCATCCATATCCACCAAGCTTATATCCACAGCCCCTCCTTTATTATGAATAGAACCTTTTACCGGATTGGCGACATACTGGGGATTGGGAACAATATCCCACATTTTGTACTGTACGGAGTTTGGCCTATAGCAATCATAAAACTTTATTTTCACACCCTTCTCCATAAAGTCCTTGTTCGCGGCAATTAAGGCCTTGGCTGTTTTAACCCTAGTGTAACATTCCGCACAATCATAAACTTTGGCCTTTAAAAAGTTGTTTTCCGTGGCATAACGCATATCATATGCAAAATCTACACTGTAATCCGCTAATCTTATGAAAGTGGTATCCGCCAACCCATCAAAGGACTTTAAATATACTTGTGGAGATTCCTTTTTTTCGTCCTGAATGATTTTCTTCTCCTCCTTCTCTTCTACTATGTTGGATGTTTCTTCCTTTTCTACCTTTTCACCATTTTTACAGGATAAAAAAGAAAGTAGGACAAGGCTGTAAAAAAAATATTTCATCTTCGGTTTTGAGGGGTTTAAAATACATTTATTTAGATCAACTTCCTAGAGGGTCAAAGGATACAAAACCAATTTCCAAATTGTTCCATCGTCCTAAATCGAATTATTAGTACCTTAACCACTCACAGTCAAACAAAAACCAAACATGTCTACAAGAATTCTCCCCTTAGTACTACTTGCTTTACTTACTTGTTGCAAAAATAAAACGACCGTAACAAAACATGAGGAACCGGAACCCGTATCCAAATGGATGCTAGGTTTTGAAAAAGCCGATAAAAATCCAATCATGATCCCGGACTCTACCTTTGTATTTACGGACCCGATGACGGGGAATGAGGTTCAATGGCAAAAAGCGGATGTATTCAATCCTGGAGCCATCGTTAGAAACGATACCGTTTTCCTTCTTTTTAGGGCAGAGGACAATCCCGATGCCATTCTGGGAGGGCGTACTTCACGGATAGGCTTGGCCTATAGTACCAACGGAATCGACTTTACCAAATATCCGAAACCCATTTTTTTTCCTCAAAATGATGAATTCAAGAAATGGGATTACCCAGGAGGAATGGAAGATCCCAGAGTCATTGAAACTCCAGAGGGCAACTATTTGATGTATTACACAAGTTGGAACAAGGATGTGGCCAGATTATCCGTAGCGTCCTCTCCCGATTTAAAAAACTGGACCAATCACGGCCCTATTTTTCAGAAGGCCTATGACGGTAAATTCTTGGATATTTGGAGTAAATCAGGTTCTGTGGTTACCGAATTGAAAAATGATAGGTTGATTGCCAAAAAGTTTGATGGTAAATACTTGATGTACTGGGGCGAATTATTCGTAAACCTTGCTGAAAGTGAAAATGGTATTGATTGGACACCTATGCTGGATGAAAATGGTGAACTCCTCCATGTCTTTAAACCGACTTTGAATGAGTTTGATAGCCATTTGACCGAGCCAGGACCCCCTGCCTTATTCACTGAAAATGGAATTCTTCTATTATACAATGGAAAGAATTTATCTGGAGAAGGTGCTACGGATAAATATCCGGAAGGTACCTACTGTGGAGGGCAAGTCTTATTCGACAAGGATAATCCTTCGAAAATGATTTCCAGGCTGGAAACCCCTTTTATTTGCCCAAGTCTACCCCATGAAGTCAGCGGACAATATAAGGCTGGAACAACCTTTATTCAAGGATTGGTCTATTTTAAGGACCAATGGTTTTTATATTATGGAACAGCCGATTCCATGGTGGGATTAGCGATAAAGGAATAATACATTATGTTCAAGATACAAAGAGAAGTTGCCTACGCTATTTTGCTTCTCCTCCTTTTGACGGGTTGTAAAGAAAGGAATCAGGTTTCCACAGAAATAACATTGAAAAAACCCAATGTTATTTTGATTATGGCCGATGATCAAGGATGGGGAGACCTTAGTTTTCATGGGAATACGAATCTGAATACACCTAATATCGATGCCATTGCCAAAAATGGTGTGTCGTTTACCAATTTCTTTGTTCAACCTGTATGTTCCCCTACCAGGGCCGAACTATTAACTGGAAAATATTTTAACCGTCTCGGCGTGCATGGTACCTCTGCAGGTGGGGAGCGCATGGACTTTAGCGTACCAACGATAGCTGAAATTCTCAGGGAAAATGGATACCAAACCGCTGCTTTTGGAAAATGGCACAACGGTATGCAACCTCCCTATCATCCCAATGCCAGAGGATTTGATGAGTTCTATGGATTCGCCTCGGGCCACTGGGGCAACTATTTTAGTCCCCTATTGGAGCATAACGGGGAACTCGTCCAGGGTAGCGGTTTTTTAACGGATGACCTTGCCGATCATAGCATTGACTTTATGAAAGCGAACAAGGATAATCCTTTTTTTATATACCTACCCCTGAACACTCCCCATAGTCCTATGCAGGTACCCAACCCCTATTGGGATCGTTTTAAAAATAAGGAGTTAAAAATGACATATCAAAACCCGGAAGCTGAAAATATTCTCTTTACACGAGCTGCATTGGCCATGGTAGAAAATATCGATGATAATGTAGGCCGTATTCTAGAGAACTTGGAAAGGTTGGATTTAGAAGAAAATACTATAGTAATCTATCTTTCGGACAACGGACCCAATGGTTGGCGATGGAATGGAGGTATGCGAGGAAGAAAGGGCTCTACCGATGAAGGAGGTGTCAAAACACCCTTTTTCATTCAATGGAAGGACCATATAAAAATGGGAACAAAGGTACAGTCCATTGGGGGAGCTATTGATATAACCCCTACCCTGCTTGGTCTTTTGGAAATTCCTAAAAATGATTTGCAAATGGATGGTAAAAATTTAGCACCCCTAATTTGGGACCCAGGTGCTACTTTTGAAGACCGTATTCTTTATAACCATTGGGAAGGACATACCAGTCTCAGGACACAAGATTTTCGCTTGGACCATGAGAACAGATTATATGAAATGAACAGCGATCCGGGACAAAAACAAGATGTTTCGGATAAATTCCAAGTACTGCGAGACTCATTAATACGGGAACGAGAAAAGTGGTTAACCCAATACCCGCCGTTAACCCATACATCGGATACCCGACCCTTTACCTTGGGACATCCCAAATACAAATTCACCCAATTACCGGCCCGAGACGGCGTTCCATCGGGTAAAATAGAGCGCAGTAACCGTTTTCCCAATAACACTTTTTTCTCCCAATGGACCCAAGCCCGGGATTCTATTTTTTGGGATGTGGACGTATTGAAAAAAGGAAAGTACCAGGTAACGCTCTATTACTCCCTACCGAAGGACAATGAGGGAGTTGAGCTCATTTTAAGCCAAGGAAAAAACATCCTCGTCAAAATGCTGGATACGGTACATGACCCACCGCTAAAAGGCATGGAAAACGACCGGGTAGAGCGCATGGAGTCTTACATTAAGGATTTTAAACCCATAGATATGGGAATAATTAGTCTTGATGCCAAAAGAACACCCCTTGTTTTAAAGGCAAACCGAATGAAAAGTAGCGGTCCTGAGGTCCGTCTACTACAATTTGAGCGTGTGGACTGATTACTTTTTCATATTTTGCAATCCTTTAATATACTAAGCATGTCAACAAAAAATATTTCCCGAAGAAACCTAATAAAAACAGGAACTTTATTTGCCGTTTCGGCTACATCGGGTATGGCCTTGGGCTTCCCAAAGGCGCCTAAATCCAATTTGAAAATCGAGGAACAAACCCACACGCTACCGTTTAGAATAAGCCTAAACACTTCAACTTTAATGGCTTATAAGTTACCGGTTGATGTACAGATTGAAAAGGTTGCAGCCGCGGGATTCGACGGTGTTGAACTTTGGATGCGGGACATCATGACCTATCTAGATCAAGGAGGTAGCACAGAATCCTTAAAAAGAAAGTTACAGGAGGGAAATCTTAAACTGGAAAACATCATTGGTTTTTCGGAATGGTGTAGCGATGATCCGGAAAAAAGAAGTAAAGCTATAGACCAGCTTCGTAAGGAAATGAAAATTATCAAGGAAATGGGTGGTAGCCATATAGCCGCTCCCATTATGGGGCTTTCCAAACTGGAACCATCAAAAATGCAGGAATATGCAGACCGCTACAAGGCTATCCTGGATTTAGAAGAAGAAACGGGTGTCATTCCCGTACTTGAACTTTGGGGCATGGGTGCCCTTCATAGAATTTCGGACTGTGCGCAAATAGTCATAGCAACCGGTCACCCCAAAGCTTCCATACTTTTGGATTTTTATCACGTATATCGAGGTGGAAATTCTTGGGACACCGTTGATGTGCTTAATGGGGCCAAATTACCTGTAATGCATATGAACGATTACCCGGCAGAACCTACGTACGATAAGTTGACCGATGCAGACCGTGTTCTACCCGGAAAAGGGGTTTGTCCTTTTGACTATGTAGTCCCAAAGCTTTATGAAGCCGGTTTTAGAGGTGCATTTTCAGTAGAGCTTTTCAATAAGGGCTATTGGGAATCCATGGATGCCGATACCTTATTGAAAAAAAGTTTTGAAAGTTCGGTATTGGTCTTAAGTAAAGCATTGCAAGAAGCCGGAGAATATTAAGTATTCATTTAGGAAAAGTAATTAATCATTAAGATTACTCCATCCTAAGAATATCACTGTCCTTATACCCTATCCGTTCTGCTTTTGCCTCAAAAACTAAATCGTCGGGTAAGGGTTGAGTGTATATATTCCAGACCGAGTCCATAGGCCTTTTCCATATGATGGTTGCATCTTTTTGTGGCGAGATTAAATGAACCATGGATTCCTTTATTTCAACTTCCAATGCCGGTATCTGCTGAACCATACCTTCAGGTAACCACTTATTTATCAAGTCTTGTTCTGGAATACCCCCCAAATCTTTGGTATCTTTTATCCAGTCGGTCAAAATATTGCGATAAAAAACTAGGGTGTCCTTCATTTCAGGAAGGTCCGCCAAATTGTTCAATTCAAAAGGATCGTTTTTTAAATCATATAACTCTTCTTCCGGTTTCGTAGGCTTTAACCATGAGGCCTGTTCTTTATTTAATTTTCCGGCTTTAAATAATTCTCGCAGTTCTTGCATCATAGGCATCTGCTCTCGATAGGCTACTGGAAGGGCATGACTCAAATTGGTGTTATAACTTTTTATGTATTTAAAACGCTTACTACGAACCGCCCTTAGTCGATCGTAGATGGCATCAAACCGATCAGCGGTATGAAAGGTATAGGATGGTTTATTTTTTACTTCATATTTGCCAAAGTGAGCTACACCTTGCATTACTTTTGGCGGTTCTATTTCGGCAAAGGATAGTACTGTCGGTGCATAATCGATAAAACTAATTAATCGGTCGTCACGTTTTCCGGCGTTGTTGTTTTCCGGGAACTTAATTACCAAAGGCACTTTTAAACCTGTATCGTAAAGCGCTCTTTTGTGCCGAGGAAACGGACCGCCATGATCTCCATAAAAAAATATAATCGTGTTTTCGTAAAGTCCATCTTCCTTTAAATCGGAAATAACTTCACCGATTTGGTCATCCAATCGTTTTAGGTTACTGTAATTTACCGCTAAATCATGACGTACCACATCGGTATCCGGAAAGTATGGAGGAACATTAATTTTATTAGGATCTACAAAAAGAGAGTCCTGACCCCGGCTCCATATTTGAGATTCATGACAGACAGAAAAATTAAAAACAGTAAAGAAAGGCTGTCCCATACTTCTTTTACGCCAATGACGTTCGTTAGAACTCTCGTCCCAGGCCGCCTCGGTCTTTTCAAAATTATAGTCTTCCTTTGGTCCATTTGCAGTGTAATAACCTACTTCACGTAAATATTCCGTAAACATTTTAACACCATTAGGTACTACTGGGGAGTAACTGGGTAAACTGTCCAATAAAGGTTCATTGATTGGTGCCCAAGGTTTGTGCGTTCTCATATTATGGGTTCCCAAGGTCGTGGGATACATGCCAGTAATAATCGCACTTCTGGCTGGGGCACACACCGGAACCGGTGCTACCGCATTGGTAAAGACCACCCCATCAGCTGCAAGAGACTCCAAATTAGGCAAGGGAATCGTGGAATCCCCGTACATGGGAAACCATTCAGGAGATTGATCCTCCGCCACCAACCAAACAATATTGGGTAAATCTTCGGATACCATATTTTGGCCCTCCTTTTCCTTATCGGAACAACCAAACAAGAAAAAAGTTACTAATGCAGTAATCAGATATTTAGGAGACATAAGCTTCAAACAGTGTTCACATAAATATATGGTTTTTATAAACAAAAAGCCGTTCAAAGTTTCCATTGAACGGCTTTAACTCAATCTATCAATTTTGAACTACTTTAAACTTTTCAAATACTCTAAACTTTCTGGAACCTGTTCCACCACTCGGCTTGATTCATCCTCAATGAACATATACTCCAAACCAAGTTTCTTAGCTTCGGCAACAACGCCCGCAATATCCACCTGACCTGTCCCCAAAACCACATTGGTCTCCACATCTTCATGACCCGTATTGTTACCCTTTACCCCATGCTCCATATCCTTTAAATGTAATAAGGTCATCTTACCGGGATATTTTTTCATTAGGGCCACGGGATCTGCACCACCATGTTTTGCCCAATATACATCGAGCTCAAAAGTGAAGTCCGTGGCATTTTTGGCCATATAATCGAAGAAGGTTCCCTCTTCATAGGGTCTGAATTCATAACCATGGGCATGGTAGGCCAAAGTAAGTCCTTCTTCCTTTAATCGTTTTCCGGCACTATTGAAAACATCAGTGGCATGTTTGGTTTCTTCCAATCCCCAATTATTTCCGTCATGTGGTACCCATGCACACATCACATAGGTAGCACCAAAATCCTTTGCATTTTTAATGACCTTACTCAGGTTTTTTTCCAAGTCATTGAAATCGGAGCCTACGCTAACGACATCAAGGTTATTTTCCCTTAACAAATCCTGAAAAGCTTCCAAGGACATGCCATAAGTACCTCCACCTTCAATCTTAGAAATACCCCATGAATTAATAAGTTTTAAGGTTCTAGGTACGTCCTCCTTAAATTGGTTCCTTAAACTGTACAATTGTAAACCTACTTCTTGTGCATTGGCAGCTACGGCCATACAAGTGATAGCAAGAAACGTCAAAAGCTTTTTCATCCTACTTTTTTTTATGTTAACAGATTACCTTCGTCATCCCATTCCGCGATAACATTTCTCTTGCTCTGGTCTACACATTTTGCAATCCACTCCGGATCATAGGCTACTCCATGTTGATCTAACACATCTTGTGGAACTCCGTCCCAAACGTTGGGTTGGTTTCCTTTATAGCCCAAATCGGCTATTCCCACTTTTGAAGTATAGTAGCCGGTTACCGTTAAGCCCCGCATCAAATAAAAGAATTGAATTTCCAAGGGTTGTTCGTTCAGAGGCGTTTCCAAATCATGCCAACAAATTTCATCACAAATTTGTTTTTTTTGCTCCAAGGTTGCCGATTTAAACTCGGTACCAAATTCAGTATTGCTCTTATGGTCCAACCACATTAGACCTCCCAATAAGGTTGGAGCCATTTCTGGTATATCTTTGCCCATAAACTCTACCAAATCCGGTACACCAGCTTCAATAGGGCCGCCATGAGGTTCTTTGGGAGGTAGAATGACCACGCTTATTGCAGCTATCGTTTCTAATTCATGTTCATTAAAAAGTTGTTCCGCTTTTAACTTTTCCAGTCGCTCCAGCTCTGCCGGTGTTCGACCAAAATACTTATCACTACTTTCTGTAATGGCTTGGTCAATGGCTTCGGTTTTATCTGTTTTACATGCATTGAAAACCAACCCAGAACCGGCAGCGGCTCCACCCAATATTAAGGTCTGTAAACTTTTTCTTCTATCCATCTTCTAAATATTTTGTTGCTTCAATTGTTCAATAATATAATCCGATGCTCTCCATGATAATGCCATAATGGTCCATGTACAGTTCTTATCAGCTTGGGAAACAAAAGGTCCTGCATCCACAATAAAAACATTATCAACATCATGTAATTGTTGGTATTTATTGGTTACAGATGTCTTAGGATCATCACCCATTCTTGTTGTTCCTACTTCGTGTATAATTTGTCCAGGTGCCAAAAGCCCATAATCTTGTTCTTTGCCAGGTTTTTCACTTAAGGGGATACCGCCCATGTTATGTATTAATTCCTCAAAAGTATCCTGCATATGTTTTGCCTGATTTATTTCATATTGAGAGTGCTTATAATTGAATTTTAACACAGGTATACCATATTTATCAACGGTAGTAGGGTCTATTTCGCAACGATTTTCCTTATAAGCAATAGCTTCTCCACGACCACCAAACCCAATAACGGAACCATAATATTTTTTCACATCATCCCTTAGGCTGTCTCCATAACCACCAACCTTCAGACCAAAAAATTTGTTCATTCCGTTAGGGTCAAATCCAAAACCATAATTTGGCTGGCCCATACCACCCCAAACTTCAATATGATATCCTCTTGGGAAATCCAATTTGGAATTGTCTCCCCACCAAGGAGAATATACATGCATGCCTCCTACACCATCTTCATTATAGGAAACTTTTCTGTTCATTAAACCTGGAATTACACCTGAAGCACTTGCTCCTGTAGAATCATGAAGGTATCTACCCACTATATCACTACTGTTACCTAATCCATTCGGGTGTTGTTTGCTTTTGGAGTTAAGTAGGATTCTTGCGGAACTACAGGCAGAAGCTGCAAGTACAACCACTTTTCCTTTCAACTTATATTCCTTTCTATCGTCCTTACTAATATAGGACACTCCCGTAGCCTTACCTTCTTCGTTAGTTGTAACCTCCCTTACCATGGAGTTTACAAAAATCTTAACCTTACCGCCACTTTTCTGCGCAGGGAAGATTAAACAACTTCCTGCTGAAAAATCGGCATATACTTGGCAAGAACGGCTACATTGTCCGCAATAGAAACAAACTCCCCTTTCATTGTTAATCCTTTTGGTCAACATGGAAAGCCTTCCAGGAATAACGGGTACCCCTGATTTTTTTGCTCCATCTATATAAAACAATTCATGTAGCCTTGGTTTTGGGGGCGGAAGAAAAAAGCCATCAGGATCATTTTCTCTTCCTTCATTAGTTCCAAATACCCCAATCAACTTATCTAATTTATCGTAATAAGGTTTCACATCCTCATAACCAATAGGCCAATCGTCCCCGTGTCCATCACGTGTTTTACCCTTAAAATCTTTTGGTCCAAAACGTAAGGAAATACGGCCCCAATGGTTTGTTCGTCCGCCTAACATTCTAGCACGCCACCACTTAAAATCCGTACCTTCCTCATGGGTATAAGGTTCACCTTCAACTTCCCAATCCCCCCAGGACATATCCCATTCCCCAAAAGCTCTATCGGTACCTGCTCCTCTCCTGGGAGAGTCATAAGGCCATTTAAGCTGTGTCATGGTTACTGGGTCCGCCGGATCAAAAAATGGACCTGCCTCTACAACGGCAACATTGAGTCCTGCATCCGCCAATTGTTTAGTGGCCATACCGCCACCTGCTCCAGAACCTACAATAATAACATCATAAATTTCGGAGGATTCTTTTATCTGCATAACTTGGTCTTTGGTTTTACTTTCACAATTTAAAGAATAATTCAAATAATATTGGATTCAGCACATGTTTACATGTACAAATTCATGAATCATAGTGTTTATAATATCGCAATTACTTGAATTGTAATTTGCTTTAAACCTGTTTCAATTTATTTTAATTTAACTGCTCACTACTAAAAGTAGACGCCGGTAAGCCCGCTGAGTTGAACAAGTTCGAAATGGCTATACTCTCATAAGCATATCTTACCTTTTTTGGTTTTTCCACTTCTTTTGAACTAACCACTACCTTTCCATTCTTGATTCTTGCTTTCGCAGGATACCAGTTTCCGTCCGATGACTGCAATTCAAAAAAATCTAATTTTCTTCCCTCAATGGTTAGGCCGTCATCATACATGAAACTCACCTCAACTTTGTCTTTTATAACTTTTGCATCTTTAAAAAGTGGTCCATACACCATTTCATCCAAAACATTGTAATGCTGCTTTAAAGCTATATTTGCCAATCTAATACCTACATCCTTTTTATTCCTAGGGTGAATATCGTCAATCGTACAAATATCACTGGTCATGGCCATTCCTGTATTGGAAAGAGAAAGTGTTCTTCTTTGCTGGTCTCGCACTATACCACCTTCAAACTCGCCACCATATTTATAGGGAGCAATTTGAACATAATAAAATGGAAAATCATATCCCCATTTATCTCTCCATGACGCTATCATAGTCCCAAAAGTATTTTCATAGGATTCCGCATTGGCAGTATTGGACTCACCCTGATACCAAAGTGTTCCACTGATTTTGAAATTGGTCAATGGAGCAATCATAGCATTATATAATATGGATTTTTCAATAGGCACCCAAGGATTTGGTTGTATCAGCTGATAGGATTCCAATAACTCGGGATTATTCTCAAATTCCTCCTCCGGGGTCCATACCTCGGCACAAGATGCACCCCATGAAGAATCAATCAACCCTATGGGAATATTCATTTTTTCCTGCATGTGCTGGGCAAAGAAATAGGCTACCGCACTAAAATCGGGCATAGTTTCCGAAGTACATACCTGCCATGTCCCCACCAAATCATCCTGGGGATCTTCCGATGTTCTTTTTTCGACAGTAAACAGCCTTATAGTTGGTTTATTCGCATTGGCAATGGCTTCCTCTTTATTTTCCAATCCACTGTTGGCACTCCACTCCATGTTGGATTGACCAGAACACAGCCAAACCTCTCCAATTAGAACATTTTCCAAAACAATCTTGTTCGATTTTCCGTTAAACACTATTGAATAGGGTCCTCCCGCTTTAGGAGTGTCAACCAGAATACTCCATTTGGCATTAATTTCCGTTTTAATATCATATTCTTTATTATCCCAACTTGTTGTTATCGTAAACTCCTCACCTGGATGTGCCCAACCAAAAAGTTTCACTTCTGCTTGCCTTTGTAAAACCATGTTACTTGAGAATATATTTGGGAGTGAAATTTCTGCCTTGACGGTAGTTAGGCACAAAAGAAAAAGAAGTAAAAATATTCGCTTCATGATAATTTATTAATTTAACCCACCCAAATATAAATATTTAATAAGGAAGGATTTATTTTTATATCAACATGATATGTTTTTATGAACCAAATCCTATAACTTACAGCGCAATTTTTATGTGCTCTATAATTTAAAATACGTTTTATGTCCGATGAGAAACAGTTTTTTGGAAGAAGGAATTTTATAAAAGGTGCATCAGCCTCTTTATTGTTATCCTCGATGGGGAGCTACGGATTCGAGTTCTTTAAAGACGAAAAACCTAAAAGAGTAGCACTCATCGGTACGGGATGGTATGGAACAAGTGACCTGTTCAAACTAATTCAGGTAGCCAATGTAGAAGTTATTTCACTTTGTGATGTAGATTCAAATTTTTTAAACGAGGTAGGCACGTTAGTATCCCAAAGACAAAAAAACGGGAAAGTACCGAAGCTATATTCCGATTACAGGGAAATGCTGAAGAAGGAAAACCTAGATATCGTTTTAATTGGCACCCCAGATCACTGGCATGCCCTAATGTGTATCGAAGCCTTAAAGTCAGGTGCCCATGTCTATGTTCAAAAACCTATTAGTGTAGATGTCCTTGAAGGAGAGGCCATGGTAGCAGCAGCAAGAAAATATAATAAAGTAGTACAGGTAGGTACTCAGCGAAAGAGTACGCCCCATTTGATAGACGCCAAACAACAAATTGTGGATAATGGTCTACTAGGAAAGATTGGTCATGTTGAGATGTGTTGTTATTACCACATGAGAGCTAATGGAAACCCTCCCGTACAACCCGTTCCCGAGTTTCTGGATTATGATATGTGGACCGGACCAGCACCGTTAAGACCATATGATGGAATTCCGCACAGAAGGTGGTGGAGAACCTTTAGGGAGTACGGAAATGGGATTATGGGCGACATGTGCGTTCACATGCTGGACACCGTGAGATGGATGCTGGACCTAGGGTGGCCCAAACAAATAAGCTCTGAAGGTGGAATTTATATACAAAAAGATGGAAAATCCAATATTTCCGATACACAGACTGCTGTCTTTGAATATGACGATTTAAACTGCGTCTGGCAACATAGAAGTTGGGGTAACCCTGCGGATCCCGAATATCCATGGGCCTTTGTCATATACGGGGATAAAGGGGTTCTTAAGGGAAGTACTATGCAAGCTGATTTCATTCCCTATGGCAAGGAAGGTACACCTGTACATTTCGATGTCCTATATGAAAAGGAAAAGTATCCGGAGGACCTTATTGAAAAGGATAATGAATTGAATGCTGCACCCGCCACAAGAAGACATATGATTAACTTTCTAGAGGCAATAGCTAATGGCACAAGACCCGTTGCGGATATTGAAGAAGGACATATTTCCACGGCAAGTTGTATTTTGGCCAACCTATCCATGGATTTGGGCAGACCACTGGTTTACGACCCTAAAAGCAGAACGGTTCTGAACGACAAAGAAGCAACCGAGAAGTTACAAAGGGATTATCGAGGTGATTGGCAGCATCCACATCCAGATAGGGTTTAGGCTATTGTAATTTTCTTGTAGAATCCCTAACCAAAAGGCTCGTTTTAACCACCTTGGTCTCAAAAGGCCTTTCAGGCTGTTTTATCCTTTTAATTAGAAGTTCCGCGGCCTTTTCACCAATAAATTTACCATGCTGACTTACCATGGTCAAGGAAGGGGTTACATATTGTGATAGTTGACCGTTGGTAAAACCAACGATGGAAACATCATTTGGTACCTTATACCCTCGGGATTTTACAGTATGCAGAATTTTAACCGCCGTAATTTCATCCAGTCCCAATATGCCGTCTATAGGTTTATAATTTAACAAAAAGGACATTAATAAATCCAAATCGTCCTTGGCCGTAAAGTTTACCACCAATCTTTCATCATAAACCCTACCAGCTTCCTCCAGGGCTTTCTTATAGCCCGCCAATCTTAATTTGCCCACACTGGACTTACCAATTGGGGATACAAATGCAATATTTTTACATCCAAGATTAAAAAAGTATTTAGTTGTTTTATAACCCGCTTCATAATCGTCGACAATGACCTTATCACACGCTATTAAGTCTGAAACCCTATCAAACAAGACCAGTGGTATCTGACTATCCGTAATTTCCTGTAAGCTCTCTAGCCTTTCTTTTACCTGGGTTTCCTCAGCTAAAGAAATAATCAATCCATCTACGGTGCCCGAATCTAAAAATTCCAAGGTTTTCGACTCCTTTTCAAAGGATTCATCACTGATACAACTAATGATATTATAACCATTTTCATTCGCTACTTTTTCGATTCCGTAGAGTACCTGAACAAAAAAATAATTTAAGATATTCGGAACTATTACCCCTATAGTCTTAGTGCTTCTATTTAAAAGGTTTAGGGCAAGCTTGTTCGGTTTATAGTGATTTTCCTTAGCGTATTCCTGTATTCGCTTTTTTAAATCCTTACTTATTTCATGACTATCGTTTATAGCTTTAGAAACGGTAGAAATGGAAACGTCAAAATATTGCGCTATGTCCTTTAGGGTAATCTTTTTCATTACAACAAACTAAAAAGGTCTTGAAACATATCAAGACCTTTTCTATTCAATACTACAGAACTATATGTACTGGTTTATTATATTTTCAAATAATTCCTGTTTACCACTTACTAAAGGTAATTCGCCATTTTCCTTTGCTATTGTGTATAAATCCTTCAAATCCAATTTTCCTTTTTCGAAATCTTTTCCTTTACCGGAATCGAAAGAGCTATATCTTTTTTCGCGTAAACTATTATATGCAGAAGAAGAAATTATTTTATCTGCGGTTATTAATGCACGTGCAAAAGTATCCGCACCTCCAATATGGGCCAAGAAGATATCTTCAAGGTCCGTAGAGTTACGTCTGATTTTGGCGTCAAAATTAACTCCTCCGCCTTGTAGCCCCCCTGCTTCCAAGAAAACCAACATGGCTTCGGTAGTTTCCTGAATATTATTTGGGAATTGGTCTGTATCCCAGCCATTTTGATAGTCCCCCCTATTGGCATCCAAACTACCTAACATTCCGGCTTTACCTGCAACTGCTATTTCGTGCTGAAAGGTATGTTGGGCCAAAGTAGCGTGGTTTACCTCAATGTTGATTTTAAAGTCTTTGTCCAAGCCGTACTCACGCAAGAATCCTATGGCGGTAGCGGAGTCAAAATCATATTGATGTTTCATAGGCTCCATAGGCTTTGGTTCAATAAAGAAATTACCCTTAAATCCTTGACTGCGGGCATAGTCCCTGCACATGACCAAAAACTGTCCCATATGGTCCAATTCCCTTCCCATATCCGAATTTAATAAGGACATATATCCTTCTCTACCTCCCCAGAAAACGTAGTTTTCACCATTAAGTTCCATCGTTGCATCCAAGGCCAACTTAATCTGTGCACCTGCCCTTGCCACAACGTTAAATTCAGGATTGGTGGCCGCACCGTTCATATAACGTGGATTTGAAAAGCAATTTGCGGTTCCCCACAGCAGTTTTTTACCCGTAGCTTTTTGTTTTTCTTTGATATAGTCCACGATAGTACTTAAACGTTTTTCAGATTCTACAAACGTTGGCCCTTCTTGGATAAGGTCAAAATCATGAAAACAGAAATAATCAAAACCTATTTTCTCGAAAAACTCAAAAGCCGCATCCGCTTTATCCTTGGCCGCCTGCACCGGGTCCGAAGATTCATCCCATTCGAAATTCTGGGTTCCCGGTCCAAAAGGATCAGATCCCTGTCCACAGAAGGTATGCCAATAGGCAATTGCAAATTTAAAATGCTCACACATCGTTTTTCCTGCAACAACTTGTTCCGGGTTGTAATATTTAAAAGCAAAGGGATTATCCGATTCCTTTCCTTCAAATTTAATAGAGTCTATTCCTTTAAAATATTGCTTGTCTGCCATTATTGTTGATTTATAAGTTATTTAATGTTGTTTCCAATTCTCGCTTCCAAAGTTGATAAGCACTTTGATATTCTGCCTTGTTACTCAAAGGCTTAAATGTCATTACATAGTCATTATTCATAATTGCCTTACCAAAGGCCTCAAAATCTCCATTTTTCAGTACTCCTGCCCTAGCAGCTCCAATGGCACCCGTTGTATTGTATATCTCTATATCATATCCAATTAAGGTTGCCACGGTTTCAGAGAAAATATCCGATCTAAACAGATTATCATTTCCTGCCCTCATCACATTTACCTTGATACCGTCAGACTCCATGATTTCCATCCCGTATACAAACGAAAAGGCAATACCTTCCAAAGCTGCTCTACAAAGATGGCCCTTGCCATGGTTGTTCAAGTTTATGTTTACCAGTCTAGTTCCAACTTCCTGATTATTAAGCATACGTTCCGCTCCATTGCCAAAAGGTATGATCACCACACCATCTGAACCAACAGGAACTTCAGCCGCCAAGCTATTCATTTCTTCATAAGATGCGACCTCCAAATTATTAAGCAACCACCTGTATTGTATTCCTGAACCATTTATACATAATAGCTTACCTATTCTAGAATCGCCATTGGGACTATAGTTAACATGCGCGAAATTATTTACCCTAGCACTTTCCTTGACAGATAAACTATCGGTAACCGCGTAAACCACTCCAGAAGTTCCTCCTGTGGCGGCTACCTCACCCGGATTAAAGACGTTGAGTGATAAGGCATTATTAGGTTGATCTCCCGCTCTATACAAAATGGGCGTTCCAACCTTTAATCCACTTTCTTCAGCTCCTTTTTCATTGACATAGGACTGTTCGCTAAAGGTTTCAACAATGTCTGGCACTAAATTAGCGTTCAACCCGTAGTACTCCATTAAAAAAGAGGCAACTTCTTTATTCTTAAAATCCCAAAAAATTCCTTCGGAAAGTCCAGAAACCGTTGTGTTTATTGTTCCGGAGAGTTTATATGCCATATAATCCCCAGGTAGCATAAACTTATGAATTTTTGCAAAGGTTTCAGGTTCATTATCCTTTACCCATTTAAGTTTGGAAGCGGTAAAATTAGAGGGTGAATTCAATAAATATTCTGAGCATCTGTCCTCGCCCAGCTCTTCAAAGGCTTTTTGTCCGATCGGCACAGCTCGACTATCACACCATATAATCGAGTTTCTAAGTGCTTTCCCATCCTTATCTACCAATACCAATCCATGCATTTGATAGGAAATACCTATTCCCATAATTTCATCGGAGGATATTCCGTGCTCCTTTAATAGTCGTTTAATTCCCGTACAGGTATGAATCCACCAATCCTCAGGATTTTGCTCTGCCCAACCATTTTTAAGGGCCAACATGGACATCTCTTTTTCTGGCTCTTGGACCACATCGATCCGTTTCCCGGATTCAGATGCTACCAAGGCAACCTTGATGGAAGAACTACCAATATCCAAACCTAAATAATACATAGTTTCATTTCGCTTTTATTGCAATTAATCTTTTATGCAGTTTAAAAATACTACAAACTGAAGTCAGCCCTACCTCTCAACCTAAAAATTTTTGTTTATAAAGCAAAATAAAGGTGGTTATTTTAATTATTAACTATCATTAGCTTATTGATTTTTAGATATTTGTATTTTTTTCGTGAATTACGAAAACTTAACGAAACCCTTTTCGCAATCAAAAAAAATAGGCCCCTGGAAAGTTAACATTTCCAAGGGCCTCTCCCATAGCACAAGTAGGAATTACAAACTTTGTAGCTTACTCAAAGCTTCAGATTTGGAATTAACGTCCAGTTTTAAATATATATTCTGAATGTGAAAATTAACAGTGCTAGTCGTCACGAATAACTTATCCGCTATCATCTTATACGTTGCACCGTTACACAGATAATCAACAATCTGATTTTCCCTTTCAGAGAAGAAACTAAACGACTTTTTATTAAAATTGGAAACAACCTGTTTTACAATATCATTACTGATTGTGGCGCCTTCTTCCTTAACACTATTCAATGCATGACTAAACTTATTTGCGGACATTGGCTTTGTCAAATAACCATTGGCGCCTTCTTTAAAGCTTTTTTTTATGAGGTCAAAATCATTGTCCTCGCTAATCATGACCACCTTAACGTTCCAATCTTTTTTCTTGTAAAGTCTTATGGTATCCAAACCACTACAACCATGTAAGTCAACCTCTGTCAAAACAATATCCGGTTTTGTTCGGTTAAAATCCTTAAGAGCTTTGTCTGCGGAGCTATAAATGCCCATTAGGTTAAAACCATTCACCATTTTCAGGTGATTTAAATAAGAGGAATGAAGGTTTTCATCTCTTTCAACAATGATAATTTTTAAGTCTTGAGTATTCATAATAAGTAAAAATTGTCCTGTATGGATTCAAATTGAATTCCATATCCGGGGGTTAATATTGGGTAAAATTTGGGTTTCGATTAGTCTCAAAGTTCATTGATTTTCCATGGGTTGCCCCTTAGAAAATAGCTTTACATAAAAGAATAAACCTTGGAAAAGCAATGATCTTTAAGAAACTAAAAGTAGAATAGCAATGACAGCTTTATCGTCCGATGCCAAATGCTAAGGGGTGCAAAATTGGTTTTAGAATAAAATCCAAAAACTTCGGAACTCTAAGAAAGTTCCTATTGATTGTCGTCAAGAAGGATTGCTTTTGGGTAGAAAGCCGTAGGTAAAATTTTTCCATGTTTGGGGGATTTGGGGTTAAACAATGGTTTCATTTCTGTTTGAGTTCGAAATATACCTTTTTATGAAATACATAGGTTAAACACCATCGTTTTTTCGTTAAAATGCACAATTCGGATGTAATTCATCGAGATTTTAGCCTTAAAATAAAAAGGAGGGGCCCCAGTTATCCCCCCGGATACTACCCCTCCTTCTGTCGACAATTTACTCAAACATAGAAATACTCAAACTTTTATATTGTCTTTATAGTATGTAAAACCTACTATAATTTTGTTAATCTTACTAATAGGTATCATCGTCCTCAAAGGTATTCGATGCCGTCGCCGTGTGCTGATCAACCTGCATAATCCATTTTTCATCATTGTACTTGCCATCTAGGTTGGATACAAATGCGTTATGCGCTTCACTCTTATAGTCGTAATCCGCTAAGTATACATAGTACAATCCGTTTTCTTTATTATAGAACTGTTTTGCATCTAACCCTTTTTCCTTTAAATTCTTCATAAAGGCGTTCAAATACTTTTTGTTACTATAAACATTGGCAATAACATAATATCCCGATTTAATCCCTAACACATCAGAATCGCCTAACATTTTAATAGGAAGCTTTTTATACTTTTCATAGTCGTCTTCAGCCGCCATCGCTGCGTGCTCCTCCTCCATTTTTTTAGCGGCCATCATCGTTCTTTCCTCTAACTTAAAGTTTTGTAAGTTAGAATCAACACTATTCTTTATATCGTTTCTTAACAACCTGACTATGGTTTCAAACTTCTTTTCAAAAGCCAAGGTCCTGGCCTCTTCAAGCGAATCTTGTCTTAGTATAAGTTCATCCAATACTAAACGATTTTGATATGCCAGATCTTCAGTATCCATATCGCTAGAGGCTGAAGGAGCCGATAGCTCCGTAGCGACCACTTGCTTTTTCTCCGCTCTTTTTTCCTTTCTATTCGCTTTGTCTCTTTCTGATATTAAATCGGCAATTTGCTCCTCATAGTTTCTCACAATGGCATCGATCTTACTATCGTTAGAGCGATCAGCGATGGTGATGGACATATCTTCGTCCTTAAATTTATAAGCCAAGGAAACTTCATGGTTCCAACCCAAGTTCGATTCATTTTGGGACAAATCCTTTTCAATCAAATATCCTAAAGACATTCTTTTACTGAAATTAAAGCCTACGCCTGCTGACATGCCATACTCTTGGTCTATGGTTGTTTGTAGCCAACCATAATTAGGTAAATCCAATAATAGAGACCCTAAATAGTAAATACTTCCATCTTCATTTTTTCCCACTTGTCCCAATGGCATTAATCTTGCATTTTCAAATAAACCCCTGCCTGCATTAAACATATGCGTGTATTGCAATGAGGCCTTTACACTTCTGGTAGAAAGGTTGGTAAGAAATTCATCCGTAGTTTGGTTATAACGTAATAAATCCTCCGCGTACAGTCCAAAATCAAAGTTTCCAATAGATAGGTTTATTCCCGGTTGCACGGCTATCTTGCTCTCTTTTCTGGATTCGGCAATCTCTGGATCGGTCTCCGAAATAACTACGCGATTTTTATCCAGTCCTTGATTGAAATAAGTAATATTGGTACCAAAGGTAAGTTTGCTATTGTCACCCAGTTTTACAGCGGTGGCGTAATTGGCATTAAAACCAAATTCCTGTACCACACCTGCCCATTGACTGTATACTCCAATACCTATTGCTGTATTCTCGTTCAACATATTACTAAAACCAAGAAAATAGTTCTGACTGTTATCATCAAAAGTTGCATACTGGTTCCTGTGCAAAATATTAAGATAGGATTTGTTTTCTCTTACCAAGGAAAAGGTTGGGTTAATCAAGTACCTATTAAAGAACAACTGGTTGTGGTATGTACTACTTGAATTTAAGTTCGTACTGGCCTCCTGACCAATAACATTCAGGCTTCCCATTAACATAAATAGGATAAGGGGAAGACCTATTTTTACGGGTATTTTAGTTATAAATTTCATTTGAGTAGGGTTTAAAAGTTTGAGTACTATTATCTTCAAAGGATTGGGGGTATTAATGACCATTTCTAAGGTGTGGGAATTAATTTCCTTTGTAAAGCTCTTTTAAGAATCAATAGGGGGATTAATTAGTTTTAATGATCTTCTTCAAATACTGAATTGGAATATTGGGTTCTAGTTTCCGTATTCATGGCTTCCATCAAATGAAAGTCCCTTACATTCTTAGTATTACGTTCACCAAAGTAGGAGAAGGCAACTTTTTCCATCGTATTACCATTTCCTCCTCTATTGCTCATTACATATCCCATTCCTTCATTGTTTGTAAATTGAATGGAGAAGTCGTCACTTGGACTATTGATAGTACTGCCCATATTCATGGCCAAGCCCACGTTTCTTTTTTCGACCTCCACCATATAAACATCTAATCCACCATAGCCTTTATGACCTTCGGAGGCAAATACCAAAGTATTTCCTTCCATAACCTTAGGATACATTTCATTCTTCTTCGTGTTAACCTTAGTACCTAAGTTTTTTGCTATTCCTACAATACCACTAGATTTAATGGTAGCCACGTAAATATCAAACTCGCCAAAGGTTCCTGGCATATTCGAGGCAAAGAACAATCTACCTCCATCTTTGGATATCGCTGGATGCAATGCTGAATATTCCTTTGGGCACAAGTCCAATTCCTTTATGGTCTTCCATTCACCATTCACCTTATCTGCCCTAAAAATTCGGTGTACTTTTTGTTTTTTAGAAAATATTCCGGTTGTAGGCTTTACTAAAACTTCTTTACTAAAGTATGCGGTCCTACCATTGTTAGTCAACACAACCGGACTTTCATAATTTAAGTCCTTCTCCTCTGTTATAACAGGCTTGTTTCTCAAATAAGACCTATCATTTCCTAAGGATGCCGTACTGTACTCCGTATCAATATATAGCGGTCGGAAGTTATTTCGCTTTGAAAATCTCTTCGGAGCTTTACTGGAAGCATCGGTCATATGGTAATCGGACTTCACTAGTTCGGTCCAGTTCTCATCCTCCTCGGCCTGTTTTAAAACAGTTCCCAATTTGGACAGTGCATGGTCGTATCGCTTTTGATATGAAGCGTCCAATTTCCCGTTCGGAGTTATTTCAATCAATTTCTCGTACCAGAACAAGGCAGTTTCATAATTATGGGATAGAAAATATGCATTTCCCAAATCCTGATAAATTTCCTGTTCGGTATATCCTAGGGATTTCAGATCTTCATAGTTTTGAAGTCGCTGTTCATTCTCGGTCAATTGATGGGTCCCATTGGATACCACCAATCCATCCTGGGCATTAAGCGTGTAAAAACCTATTAAAAGGCTACACCCGATGACCAATTTGTAAGCTAGAGTATTTCTCATAATACTGGGTTTTGGGGTTCAACAAGACAAAGGTCATTAAAGAAGTCGGTGCTTTACTTGACAATAATTCATAGGTTTTCACAGGTTTTTGAGTTTTTTCTTAAAATTTGATGTATTTCATCGAATATTTTAAACCTTTAATCCGTGTATTTCACTTTATCGATAAAAACCATCGATGAAATGCTTTCATTTTTTCTTAATTATTTGTTAATAATGTTAAGAATTTGTAAATTACCATTACAAATGTAATCCCGTACACTATGAAAGTTTCCAATAATACGCTAGATTCAAAATTAATGTCGGACATTCTTTTATTGGTCATGTTAATTGTCACTGCTATCATTTTTATGCAATATTCCCAAGAAATAGAAAATGAGATTACTACTGCGGTACTGAACTCGGTCAGTGACATAAACAATAGTATTGCGGAAACCCGAACCGGAGGATAAAAGCGTGCCGAACCTAGCGCCTGCCAACAAGTACATTGGTTACAAGTGCACCAACTATCATTAATATTCCTAACAAGCTTGTAATGGTATATATATCCCCGAACCAGTAAACACCTATGGTGACGGTAAATATGACCTCGATATATTTTAATGGAGCCACTAACGTGGTTTTAGCCACCTGAAAAGCTTTGGTCATAAACAATTGTCCAAAGAATCCAAACAATCCTAAACTCAACAACAACCACCACTCATTTCCCTGAGGCAGGCTAAAATTATTAATACTCAATAAGCCTCCAATAACAGTTCCAATGAACATAAAATAGTTGACGATAACCAGTGGATGGTCTCCCTTGCCTATTCTTCGTATCAACACATACACCATTCCACTGAAAACGGAGGCCGTTAGCACCAATAACAAACCAGTTGTATCAAGGGAGTCGCCGAACCCTTTTATCACCAAAACACCACAAAAAGCGATTGCAAACAAAAACCACTGGACCGCTCTTAGTTTTTCCTTTAAAAGAATTACAGCAAAAAAAGTTGCAAAAATAGGAGCTATATATCGTAGCGATACGGCAGTTCCTACTGGAATATATTTTAGGGACATAAAGAAGAGGCTCATAGCGGTTATTCCTGCAAACGACCTATAGAGCATTAACCTCTTATTATTCCCCATAATAGGGATTCCCTTAAAAAGAATATATGAGGTTGCTAAAACCAAGGAACCTATAGACCTAAAGAAAACAATTTCAAACGTTGGAAAATGGCTCAGATATTTCACAAACCCATTCATAAGCGTGAATGAGAATGTACTCAAAACCATAAATAGAACTGCTTTCTTCAAAAGGCTGTTTAGCTTTGTACAAAGTTAAATGAAGATAGTGGGAAAGAACTGGAAACCTCCCTTATAATTATTTAACGCTTTCCAAATTATGGCTTAATCTATTTTTCACTAATAGTACAAAAACTTAAAAACTACACGATTTGTCAATAAATTCGATACAAAAACCAATAATATTGATTTTAAGAATTAAAAAAACGAGCAAATTTCAAAATTTCAATATATTATTGTAACAGTTTGAGACAATAATTTAAAAATACATAGGATCAACATACATGAGAAAAGCAATTTTAATCCTTTTAGCTGTAGTTTTTTATCAAACGACTTTTGGGCAGGAGGAAATAAGACTTTATGATGGCAAAGCCCCAGGTTCCGAAAACTGGACATGGAAAGAGGGAATGAGTGAGAATAATTCCTTTAACACCAAAGTTGTTTATAATGTAACCGACCCAACCATTACCGCCTATCTACCTAACAAAGCTGCCGCAAATGGTTCCGCGGTAATTATAGCTCCCGGAGGGGCATTTCATACGCTAAGCATGAAAAGTGAAGGTGTCGATGTGGCAAAATGGTTAAATAGCAAGGGAATTGCCGCATTTGTACTCAAATATCGAGTAGCGAGAAGCTTTACGGATGACCCAGTCAAAGAACTCATAGGAAAAATGAACGATTTTGAAGCCTTGGATAAAGAAAATGAGCCTTATATCCCTTTAGCCATGGCAGATGGACTAAAAGCAATGGAATATGTTCGGACAAACGCCAAAGAGATGAATATTGACTCCGATAAAATTGGATTTATGGGCTTTTCCGCAGGGGGGACTTTAACCATGTCCGTTTTGTACAATGCAGATGATGCTACCAGACCTAACTTTGTTGCTCCGATTTACGCGTACGAGCCTGCTATTATAGGTTCAGACATTCCTACAGTCAAAACACCTATTTACATAGCCGTTGCCAGTGACGACCAATTAGGAATGGTACCCTATAGCATTAATATTTATAAAAAATGGTTTGAGGCCGAACAACCCGCAGAATTGCACATTTATGAGCGAGGCGGTCATGGATTTGGTATGAGACAGCAGGATATCCCTACGGATGAATGGTATGAGCAATTTGGGTCCTGGCTCAAAATGCATGGATTTATGGAAAAGCCTGCTGGACTTTCCCCATTTCAAAAGGCACCAACACCCAATGATACGTTAACCTCCGTCTTGCTTGATGTGGATAAAAAACTAAATTTTAAAATCTACGCCCCTCTGGCTGAGAAAGTGACCGTTTCCGGGGATTTTCCCGGTGGATTTCCCGGAATCAATTTAACTAAGAATTATAGTGGTGTCTGGGCTGGAAAAACAGAAAGTGATGTCGCTGCGGACATTTATACCTATGACTTTACCGTAAACAATGTTAAGACCTTGGACCCTAAAAACACTTGGGTGAAAGAGAGCCTTAATGGATTTTCCAACCTTGTTGAAATACAAGGACCGGAAAACAATTTTCAAACGCAACAAGATGTTCCCCACGGTCGTGTGGAAGAAGTATGGTATTCTTCCAAAAGCCTAAATGGGGCTCAGAGAAGACTTCATGTCTACCTGCCTCCTTCCTATGACCAACGAAAGAAAAAGGATAAACTACCCGTGCTGTATTTATTACACGGAGGCGGTGATAATGATGCCTCATGGACAACAGCGGGCCAAGCCAACGTTATATTGGACAATTTATATGCAGAAGGCAAACTAGAACCTATGCTTGTAGTTATGCCCAGCGGACATACAGAGACGGAAGGGTTTTTCATGGGAGTTGGACCTGATCAAGACCCATTTTGTAATGACCTATTAAATGATATCATCCCCTTTGTTGAAAATACCTATCCCGTTTCCAGCAGCCGCTCGAACAGAGCCATTGCCGGACTTTCCATGGGAGGTGTACAGACCTTAAACATTGCATTATGGAACCCTAAGTTATTTGGATATGTAATACCCATGAGCACGGGTTACTTTTCTCCGAATATTGCCGAAATAAAGGAAAATTATAGTGAGGTAATGGGGAATGAGGAAATCAACCATTTCGAACTTTTTCAAATTTATATGGGAGGTGAAGAAGACATTGCCTATCAAAACAATTTGAACATGATGGCTATGTTCGATGAGTTTGGTATAAAGTATATTTATAAAAATGGTGAAGGAGCACATACCTTCAGAGCATGGAGAAGAAACCTACATGATTTTGCCCCTCTACTCTTTAAAAAATGAAAACCTTAATATCCAAGAAAATGAAAATTACCACTTTAAGTATATTGATATTTGTTTTGAGTTATGGAATTAATGCACAGACCATTGTAGAAACTCAGGATGGTAAGATCCAAGGATATTCGAGCAATGGTATTGATATTTACAAAGGAATACCTTTTGCTCAGCCACCTACAGGAGCGCTCCGGTGGAAAGCCCCGCAACCGGTTATACCGTGGGAAGACGTAAAGGAGTGTATCGAATTTGGACCAAGTCCCATACAGAACAAACCGGAACCCTTTCTCTGTTGGAGTGAGGAATTCATTGCCAAACCGGAACCTTTAAGTGAGGATTGCCTTTATCTAAATGTTTGGACTCCCGCAAAAAGGAAAACCGAAAAACTTCCGGTATTCGTATGGATCTATGGCGGGGGGTTAAGCTCAGGTTCTGCCAATTGTGATATTTACGACGGTCAACAAATGGCCGAACAAGGAATTATTTATGTAAGTATTAATTATCGTGTGGGTGTTCTAGGATTTATGGCACATCCGGAATTATCAAAAGAATCTGGTCACAACGCTTCTGGAAATTATGGTTTTATGGACCAATTACAGGCACTGAAGTGGGTTAAAAATAATATCGAGGCATTTGGCGGGGACCCTGGAAATGTTACCATCGCAGGTCAATCCGCTGGTTCCTTTAGTGTTAATGCCCAGATAGCTTCACCGTTGGCCAAAGGATACTTTCAAAAGGCAATTACCCAAAGTGGGGGCATTTTAAGCGGTAGATTGATGCAGGATTTACCATCGGCTGAACAGCAAGGTGCGTCCTTTGCCAAATTGGCCAATGCCGGTTCAATCGCTGAGTTGAGAAAAATACCTGCGGAAGAATTACAAAAAATAAGTCACCAAAGCGAAGTCGGAAGATTCGGGGTAGTTTCGGATGCTTACTTCCTCCCTACGGATTTGTTGCACTATTTTAAGGAAGGAAAACAAAATCAAGTGTCCGTACTTTCGGGTTGGGTCACTGGTGATGCCTCACTTTTTCCTGTCAATGATATTACCACAGCGTCCTTCAAAAAAGATGCTTTCCAAAATTATGGTGACAGAACAGGGGAGTTTCTAGAGTACTTCCCCGCCAATACCAACGAAGAAGCCACAGCTTCACAAAAAAAACTCAACCTATTGAACTTCGCCGGTGTTCCCAGTTACTTATTGGCTAAGTATATGGATAAGAATGTCTGGCTCTATGAGTTTACCCATGTTCCTACGAATAAGCCCGGTTTTCCCAACTATGGAGCCTTTCATACTTCGGAAGTGCCTTTTGCGCTCCATACCTTGGATCAATGGAATAGGGATTGGAAACCCGAGGAGCGTACCTTGGAAAATCAAATGTCCGCCTATTGGGTCAATTTTGCCAAGACAGGGAACCCCAATGGCGAAAACCTTCCTGTTTGGAATGCCTATGATATCCATAATGGGAACATCATGATTTTTGATACAGATTTAGGTATGCAGGAAATATATAAAAAGGAATTTGAATTCTTGACCCATTGATTTTTGACAGACCCTAGTCGAATTTAGGAATAGCAAAAAGAAAAGGGCCAGCTGATCAGCTGGCCCTTTTTTGTAATAGTGGAAATAGAGTTATGCTTCACAACTAGCACATTCCTTCTTTTGTTTGAATTTTTGTGCGGCATTCATGCTATGTTGGTAGTAGAGGGATTTTAATCCCAGTTTCCAAGCCGTAACATGAATTTTATTGATTTCCTTAACTGGCATTTCCGGGTGAACGATGATGTTCACGGACTGCCCTTGGTCTATGTGGTTTTGCCTATTTGCTGCCTGGTAGATGATATCCATTTGGTCTATTTCGGAATAAGTCTTGAATACCTCTTTTTCCTCGTCCGTTAAGAAATCCAAGTGTTGTACAGAACCATCAAAATCTCGTATACTTCTCCATACTTCGGTCGTATTCATGCCTTTTTCTTCCAACAACGCTACCAAATAAGGGTTTCTAATCGTCGTTTTTACCTTGGCAATATCCTTAACATAGGTATTGGACCATATCGGCTCTATACCTTGGGACACTTGACCCAAAATAAATGCTGATGAAGTTGTAGGAGCAATAGCATTCAACGTGGCATTACGTCTTCCGTACCCCTTTAAAACGGCTGGTTCTCCAAATCTTTTCGCTAACTCCTCAGAGGCTTTATAAGACTTCTCTTTTATAGCCTTGAATATTTCACTATTTAGATTGTATGCTTCCTGGCTATTAAATGCTAGCATTTTTGATTGCAATAAGGAATGCCATCCCAATACTCCAAGACCCAAAGAACGATTTTCCTTGGCAAAGTTGTAGGCACGTTCCATAAACAAGAACGTTTGTCGGTCCTCACGACTATCTGAGTCCCTATACGCTTCTAATTTCTCGCAGAATTCCGTAATTACGGCGTCCAAGAAATGTACCATCGTTTCTACGGCATCGGTATCCTTCCACTTATCGTAATGTAAAACGTTTACGGAAGACAATACACAGACAAAGGACCATTGATCATTGGACGGTAACATGATTTCCGTACACAGGTTACTTGCATAGATAGCATGGTTTTTATCCCTATATACATCCGCTGCACCATTGTTGGCATTATCTTTAAAGAAAATGTATGGGTAGCCCATTTCTCCCCTTCGCTGTAAAACTTTTGCCCAAATTGACCTTTTTTCTACATCACCATCGACCATTTCCTGCATCCACTCATTGGTAACCGTAACGCCGTGGGTTAGCTCTTGAATTGGATTTCCTTCAGTGCCTATTTCTAAAAACTCTTTAATATCCGGATGCTCAACAGGCAAATACGGTGAAAATCGACCACGACGAACCGACCCTTGACTTACTACATCCACCATAGATTCAAAAAGCTGCATAATATGGACCGCTCCAGATGCTTGACCATTATTTTTGACCTCTGCACCACGATGTCTTATTTTTCCAAAATAACCAGAAGTTCCACCTCCCAATTTAGACATCATTCCCACTTCGGACTGGGTATACAGAATATTACCCATGTCATCGTCTATGTGCGAACCAAAACAGCTGATAGGCAATCCTCTTTCTTTCCCAAAGTTTGACCAGACCGGAGAAGCTAGGGAATAAAAACCTTCACTCATATACCCATAAAACTTATCCGAAAATCCTGGAATATTTAAAATAGCCTCTGCCCTATCTGCAATTTCACGGATACGTTCTTCAGGAGTTACCCCTTTGGTCAAATAACCGGATGCCAAAAAGTTACGGCTATGATCGTTTAGCCAGGAAAAGCCTTTTTCCTGTTCTTTTTCTGATGATAAGTTTTTAAGCGCTTCTTTCCTGGCTTGCACAAGCTGGTCAGAACCGTTTAATACTTTCTCCTCTTGTACTTCTTTCTCTAGGTTTAGTTTTGAATCGTTCATTAAAATAAGTCGTCGCTGGTTATACTTTGTGTTCTTTTGCTGTAATTTATGGAGCGTTTTACAAAAAAGTCTCCATGTTTGGTACCGATAATCTCATCATCAAACCATTCGGTCTGCGCTAATAATTTTTCGTCTACCTCAAATATTTTTTCAATTCCTATACTATTCAAGGAATCATTAAATCTCTTTTTAATAAACTCTTTCACCAGAACCTTGGGTAAAAAGTCTATTTCGCCCGCCTCAAAAATCCAATCGATAATATCACTCTCCGCAGTAAACGCGTCCTTACACATGTCCTGAATCATGGAGTGATATTCCATATTGAACCACTCTGGATTTTCATCCTTAATAATGTTGATAATATCAATACCAAAATCCCCGTGTATTTGTTCTTCTTTGGATGTTGCTTCGACCACATTGGAAATTCCCTTCAACATGTTTTTGTGCTTATTAAAAGCCATGATGATTAAAAATTGAGAAAACAGGGAAACATGTTCTATAAATAAGGAGAACAACAAAATAGATTCTGCATATTCCTGATTATCCTCACTCTTTGCATTTTTCAAAGCCGTCTCCAAATAGTGGACACGTTTCATAATTACCGGCTTCTTCTTTAGGTTTTTAAACTCTTGGTTTAGCCCTAAAATTTCCAAGAGATGTGAATACGCATCATGGTGTCTTACTTCACTCTCCGCGAAAGTAGCTCCTACGGAACCAATTTCCGGCTTGGGCATTTTATGATAAATATCTCCCCAGAAGCTTTTTACGGCAACCTCTATTTGAGAAATAGCCAACATGGTATTTTTAATCGCACTTCGCTCCGTATCGGAAAGACGGGTTTTAAAGTCCTGAATATCACTTGTGAAATTGAACTCCGTATGTATCCAATACGAATGTCTTATCGCAGGAACATATTCGTACAAAGCAGGATATTCATAAGGTTTTAAATTAATACGTTTCTCGAAAATATTGGACTTTCTTTTTTGGGCTTGTTCATTTCTGTATAATATGTACGCCTTGGCAACCTCAAAAAAACCGCCCTCCATTAATTTTTTCTCTACGAAATCCTGAACCTCCTCTACCGTCGGCTTATATGCGTTATCTTTTACTTTTCTTTCCAAAAGCGCTGAATACACATTTTTGGAAATTTCTTCCGCCTCACCAGGACCACCTTGTTCCACCGCGGTCATGGCCTTTAAAATTGCATTCGTAATCTTATGTAATTGAAAGGGCTTAGTGGTAAAGTCCCTTTTAATGACTTCTGTTATCTCCATGTTAATAAAAGGTTAAAGTGATACTTCTTTCGAGAGGTATAAAGGTCAATTTTTTAAGTCTTCAATAGTGAATGGACGTTTGAAGTTTTTCAACACTTTTATCAACAATGAATTTTTAGCCTATAAAAAGCACCTTAGATATAAATTTTTATATATCTGATTTTCAATTGTTTAATAGCTAACAAATGAAGTTACAAGTTATACCAAAGTCAGTTTATTATATTTTTTAAACTAAATAAATATCAAAAAAAATCTTTTTTAAAGTAGTCCAAAAGATATTGAAACTTATGTTCCTAAAAGAGTGGATTATAGCCCTAGAAAACTTCAAAAAATAATTAAAAATTAGTGAAGTTTACTATTTATAATTTTAAAAGAAATTAACCGTACGGATAAATATTTTGACAAATTCTATACATCTCAATAGTTCTGATTTTATTCTTTTCCGAAAGGTTATTATCCAAATTAAAATTGATTTGAAATAATAAAATATATTCAAATTGAAGGATACAGTAACATCAATACTAGTGTACTCAGAAATTTTTTGTTCTTACTTTTTAATGGCGTTAAACGAAAAATACTCACGTAACATTTTCCACCACTATAGCATAGCCCATGCCGACTCCAACACACATGGTTGCCAAACCATATTTTCCACCACTTCGTGCTAATTGGCTAACGGCCGCTTGTACAATTCTAGTACCGGACATCCCCAAGGGGTGACCAATGGCAATGGCTCCTCCGTTAGGGTTTATTCTTGGGTCGTCATCGGCCAATCCCAGCTCCCGTGTACAGGCCAGGGCTTGTGCGGAAAAAGCTTCGTTGAATTCCATCACATCCATATCCTTTAGGGAAAGACCCGTTTTTTCCAAAACCTTTCTGGTGGCATACACCGGACCAATTCCCATGATTTTAGGCTCCACCCCTACTACAGCGGAGGTGACGATTCTGGCCTTTGGTGTTAAATTGTATTTCTGCAGTGCATCTTCCGAAACGACCAACATCGCCGCGGCTCCGTCGTTCAGTCCCGAGGCATTCCCCGCCGTAACCGTACCGTCCTTTTTAAAAACGGTTCGCAAGGTGGCCAACTTTTCCAATGTGGTATCCGGACGAATAAATTCATCTTGAGAAACCACTATGGGGTCTCCCTTCCGTTGCGGAATTTCCACATTGCAGATTTCTTCCGCCAAAACACCATTTTGCTGTGCTTTGGTCGCTTTCATCTGGGAATTGTACGCGAACAAATCTTGATCTTCCCGACTTATGTTGAACTTTTCCGCCAAATTTTCCGCGGTAATCCCCATGGCATCGGTGCCATACATTTCATGTAATTTTTTGTTTACAAAGCGCCAGCCAAAACTGGAATCCTCCATTTTGGAATCGTTACCAAAAGCAGTGGATGCTTTGGAAATCACATAGGGTCCACGGGACATGTGTTCCATACCACCGGAAATGAATACATCGCCGTCACCGGCCTTGATAGCCCGGTTGGCATGGACTACGGCGGACATTCCAGAGGAGCATAATCGGTTGACCGTTTCCCCGGGAACAGTATAGGGCAAACCGGCCAATAATAAGGCCATACGAGCAACATTCCGATTGTCCTCACCCGCTTGGTTATGGCATCCTAAAACAACATCGTCGATAGCCTCCTTGGGCAAGTTGGGATATTTCTCCAACAGGGCCTTGATGGGAATGGCCGCCAAATCATCGGCACGAACCGGGGCCAAGGCTCCTCTAAAACTTCCTATGGGGGTACGAATTGCGTCTACGATATATGCTTCTTTCATTCGGTTATGCTAATTGTTCTACAAATTTGGCGGCTGTCTTTTCACAGACTTCCTCCAAGCTACTTCCGGGTAAAATTTCCGTCAAGGTCAATTGCCCTTTAATAAATTTAAAAACCGCCAGTTCCGTAATCAGGACATCCACACAGTTAAAATCCGTAATAGGCAAGCTGCAGTTTTCCACAACTTTGCTATTACCGTCCCTATCGGTATGGCCTAAAGTAATAATTAATTTCTTTGCTCCGGAGGCCAAATCCATCGCCCCTCCAACGCCCAGAAGCGGTTTTCCGGGCACGGACCAGTTGGCCAGATTCCCTTGGGCATCTACTTCCAATCCCCCCATAATGGCCACATCAATATGTCCACCACGGATCATGGCAAAACTATCGGCACTATCAAAATAGCTACTACCCTCCAATGCCGTTACTGGCACTTTACCCGCATTTACCGGGTAATGCATTGCTCCTCCCCCATCTTCTGGTTCTGGGCCTACACCCAACATGCCATTTTCCGTATGGAGAATGATACCATCCTGGGGCGAAATATAATCAGCCACCAAGGTGGGGATTCCGATACCCAAATTCACCACATCGCCCTTTTCCAGTTCGGCAAACGCTCGCTTGGCCATGTTCATCCGTTTTTCATCGACCACTTTTGAGGATCCCACCGATGCCGAGATACCTAAATCTTCCAAGGTCAGTTTGCGTTCTACCAAATAATCCACAAAACAGCCCGGGGTATGTATTTCATTCGGGTCCAGCTCGCCCACGGGAACAATTTCCTGTACTTCCGCAACCACAATGTCCGCCGCAGTGGCCATGGCACGGTTAAAGTTTTGCTCCGTCATTCGGTATTGCAGATTTCCTGCCGTATCGGCTTTCCAAGCTCGTATAAAGGCTACATTCCCATGAATTCCTTCAATAAAAACCTGCTCTTTGCCATGCACTACCTTCGTTTCCCTTTCTTTTGCAATCAGGGTTCCTGCGGAGGTTGGGGTGTAAAATCCGCCAATACCGGCACCTCCGGCCCTGATTGCTTCTGCCAGGGTACCTTGGGGCAATAATTCATATTCCACCCGACCTTCTTGGGCGGCCAATACGGCTTCCCGATTTGAGGTAAAGAAGGAACCGATCATTTTTTTCAATTGTCCGTTGTTCAACAAACGTCCCCCACCCATATTGGGTTCCCCTACGTTGTTCGCAATATAGGTAAGGCCTTTGGTTTGGGTCTTGGCCAGTTCATGAACAATATTCACTGGATTACCCGTCATTCCAAAGCCCCCCACCATTAGGATATCCCCATTTTTTACAAGACTTGCCGCTTTTTCGGCACTGATTACCGGTACTGTTTTCATGTACTTTTATATTTCAAAGGATTCAAAGGGTAGGCCCACATAATTTTCCGCTATTGTGGTTTTATAGGCTCTGGACACTTTTAGATAATCGAACTTCGCTTTCTGTAAGCGATAAGTAAAGGAACCGTGGGCATCCTGCTTGTGGAATAGCTTGGTCATAAAATTGGAAAAATCCTGTGCCCTCCAAATGCGCTGCAAGGCGATACGGGTATAACTATCCATCTTGGCTTCGGAATTGTTTGAATAGAAATCCACAAAGGCATCTACCAAGTGTTTTACATCGGCAATGGCCAGGTTCATGCCCTTACCACCGGTTGGAGGTACAATATGCGCTGCATCTCCGGATAAAAATAAGCGGCCCGATTGCAAACTATCGATCATATGGCTCCGCATAGGCGTAATGCCCTTTTCAAAAATAGGACCTTCCTCCAATTCAAAACCGGGGGTGGCCAAGCGTTTGGAAAGTTCGCTCCAGATTCGGTCATCCGACCAATTATCGACCGACTCGTCATTATCTACCTGAATATACAATCGGCTTACCATTTCCGAACGCAGGCTATGCAAGGCAAAACCGTTCTCGTGATAGGCATAGATCAATTCATCCGTAGACGGGGCCACATGGGCCAAAATACCCAACCAACTAAAAGGATACGTAATATCATAGGATTGAAAGCTTTTTTTGGGCAAGGTCTTTCTCCCTATACCGTGGAATCCATCACAGGCCGCCACAAAGTCGCACTCCATAATTCCTTCTTCGCCGTCCTTTTCAAAGTAAATCTTTGGGCTTTTGGTATCAAAATCTACAATTTTGGTGGCCTTGGTCTCAAAATGCAATTCTCCACCCTCCTGTAACCAGGCATCGGTCAGATCCTTTACAATTTCCTGTTGGCCATAAATACTTATGGTTCTGCCTCCGGTTAATTCCCCAAAGGGAATATGAATACGTTCCTCATCAAAACTCAAATACACGCCATCATGAACGATACCTTCCTTGTTCATGCGGGCATCCAATCTCAATTCCTTTAAAATATCCTTGGTGTTCTGTTCTACCAGTCCGGCACGCACCCTCCCCTCAACATATTCCCGTGAGCGCAATTCAATAATTACGGATGCAATCCCATACTTTCTCAGCCAATTCGCCAGAACCAATCCGGCCGGACCGGCACCGATAATCCCTACTTGTGTTTTAATGTTGATCATGTTGCTATTCTTTATACTCCAATCCCAGTTCCTCAAAAACTTCCTCTGCCGAATGCATGGCATCGTTGGCGGCGGGCAAGCCACAATAAATACCCGATTGCAAAATCACTTCCTTGATTTCGGCCACGGCGACCCCATTGTTAAAGGCTGCCCGAACATGCATTTTAAACTCCGCCTTTTTATTCAGCGGTATCAGCATGGAAAGGGTAATGAGACTTCGGGTGTGTTTGGACAATCCCGGGCGGGTCCAAATCTCCCCCCAAGCGTATTGCGATATAAATTCCTGAAAATCGGTATTGAATTCGTTTTTATTCCTGTTCGCCCGGTCCACATGGGCACTGCCTAACACGGTACGGCGCACGTGCATCCCTCGGTCAAAACCATCTTCGCCCACTATAAAATCGATAAGGGTTTCCGCATAGTAGGCCGGTAATTCCGTACTGGGTAAATGCCGGGCATGGAACACTTTCAATTGCGCGCCCTCAATTTCCTTTTGCAGGGCTTCCGCTTGTTCCACATTGGTAACCTCATCCTCATCGCCCGTGATAATTAAGGTTTCCACCGAAATGTTTTTAATGTCTTCCCTAAAATCTGCAGCCCCCAAGGCCGCACAACATGCCGTATACCCAGCTAGGCTGTTGGCCAAAAAGATTTCTCTCATTTCCGCGACCCGGTAAGGACGGTTGATGTGGTAGGCCTTGGTAAACCACTTTTCCATCGTGCCGTCCACAATGGCCTGCATGCCTTGTTCGTTTATAGTCTTTATGCGATCCTTCCATCCTTCTGCCGTACCAATTTTAGCATCGGTATTGCTGATGATCAACTTGTGCAATCTATCCGGATGGTGTATCCCGAGATACTGCCCTATCATACCCCCCATGGACAATCCGCAGAAATACACTTTATCAATCTTCAATTGGTCCAATAGGTCGATGACATCTTGGCCCAACATTTCAATGGTATAGGGGCCCTCGGTCAATTCACTTTGTCCGTGGCCTCGGGTATCGTACTGCAACACCTTAAAATACGGCAAGAGGTGCGGCACCAAATCGTCCCACATCGTTAAATCCGCCCCTAAGGAATTGGAGAACATTAGCACGGGACTATTGGGCGTACCCTGTATTTTATAATTGGTCTTCATAGGTTTTTAATTAGACTTTTCTGAGTTCTATACATCGTAAATTCATTAAAAAGGGAGAATAAGTCGTTGCAAATTTTAAATTTGGGCCGACACATCGAGCCTTTCGGCTTCGCTCAAGATAAACTCAAAGTCGAGATGCAAGGCATTATCCAGTTTATAGTTGCCGATTGACCCCTCGACTGCGCTCGGGGAAACATTACACAAATTAATTTGCCTATGGACCACAAATAAAGAATTAATCATCGAACTCAGTATTGTATTTTCTCAACACCTTTTCTACCCACTCCACGCTATTACCAATCGCGTTTTCAGGTAAGAACAAGGCGTCCAAATTTTCTAATTGTGGATGCATCTCCTGCACCACTTCCTTCAATTGTTTTTGCTGCTGCATGGCCAAATGACACGCCTTTTTTACGGATTCATGGGCCTGCATTTTTCCGATGGATTTGGACAATTGTAAGGACACTTTCTCCGCATAGATGAGTCCATTCGTGATTTCGATGTTCTGCAACATACGCTCTTTATCCACTTCCAAATTTGCAATCAAATCTACCGATTTCTCCAAAGCGCCGGCGGTAAGCTGCATCAAAGTGCTCAAGGTTTCCCACTCGGCATGCCAAAGTCCTGCGGAACGTTCGTGTTCCTGAGGCATGGCACCGAGCATGGTAGCGACCAATCCCGGGGTACGGGTAGCATTGCTCAAAATGAGAGCACAGCTAACTGGATTCCGTTTGTGCGGCATGGTACTGGAGCCGCCCTTACCTTCGGCCGCCCCTTCAAAGACTTCGGCCACTTCGGTTTGCATCAACAGGGAAATATCCTTGGCCATCTTGCCCAAACTGCCCGAAACAATGCCCAAAAAAGAAGCAAAATCGTTTAGGGAATCGCGCTGCGACTGCCATGGAAAAGCAGGTTGCAACCCCAAGGCATCAGCCATTTTCTCCTGTACCTCGGTAGTGATATGGGCATTGCCACTGCCTACGGCACCGCCCAATTGTATGCTGTATAAATTTTCCTTTAAATGACCCAAGCGCGACAGATTGCGTGAACAACTTTCCAACCATCCGGCGGTCTTCACCCCAAAGGTCATGGGTTTGGCCTGTTGCAACAAGGTCCGCCCGATCATGATGGTCTTTACGTGGTCTTTTGTGGTCTGTACCAAAACTTGTTGCAAAGCTTTGAGTTTCGCTTCCATCCACTCCAGATAGTCCTTAGTGGTGAGAATGGTGGCGGTATCGATAATATCCTGACTCGTGGCTCCCAAATGCACATATTTGGAGGCCTCAAAATCCCGATTCTTAATAATCTTCGTAAGCTGTTTGACCAGCGGAATGGCCACATTGCCCCCCAAGACCACATCCGTCTTCAAACTATTTATATCCATGGCATCAACCACACAGCAATCCGCTATGATTTTCGCTGCGGCCTCGGGAATGATACCTTCGGACGCTTGGGCTTTTGCCAATTCGGCTTCCACCTTCAATAACATGGCCACGGCGTACCGGTCCGAAAATAATTCCGTCAGTTCAAGGGCATTAAAGGTATTGGCGTAGAGCGACATTTTATTTCTGGTTAGATTTCAAAAAATACGGTTTCCTTCGTCCCTTGCATGTGAATATTGAAGGTATAGCCTTCTCCGTTTTTCTCCGCTATCAGGGTCTGCCTACGGTCCTTGTCGATTGATTGTAATAGCGCGTCAGTTTGGTTTAGTTCCGCCTCATCCGAAAAATAAATACGGGTATAGGAATGCAACAATTGCCCACGCATAAACAAAATTACGTTGATATAAGGCGCTTCCCCGTTCACGGGTTTCGGTTTTATCGTAGTAAAGGTAAAGGTGTTCCCCTCGTCCGTTCCCGTGCCATAGCGACCAAACAGTTTATGTTCGCCATCATCTTGCCAAAGTTCCACCATAGCATCGTCTATGGCGTTGCCGCTGCCTTCATACACCGTTCCGGTGATGGTAATGGGTGTTATGTTCGTAAGTCCCCTGGTCATATCATTATCCGCCAAGCTATCATAGGCATAGCCGTATTGCTGCGGGGTGAGTCCGTATGCAAAATAGGGACCTATGGTCTGTGAGGGGGTCTGTTTTTTTAGGGTATCGCTCATGGTCACTTACAGATTTTCAAAAGGGGTTGCATGTTTTCCGCGCAACACAATGTCAAAACGGTAGCCTAGGGCAAAATTGGGTTCGGTGATGGAGAGGTCGAACTTGGAAATCAACAACTCCCTTCCCTTGGGCGGTACGGCCTTAAAAATAGGGTCGTGTTCAAAGAGCGGATCGCCGGGAAAATACATTTGGGTAATCAACCGACTTGTAATATTGCCCCCAAAGAGGGAAAAATGGATATGGTTGGGCCGCCATGCATTGGGGTGGTTTCCCCAGGGATAGGCACCCGGTTTAATGGTATAGAATTTATAATTACCGTGGGCATCGGTCATGCAACGGCCGGTTCCCAAAAAGTTGGGGTCCAACGGGGCATCGTGCTGATCCACTTTGTGTACGTAACGCCCGGCGGAATTTGCCTGCCAAAGTTCAATAAGGGTATGGGGCAAAGGATGTCCCTTTTCGTTGGTCACCTTTCCGTGCACCACAATACGCTCCCCGATGGCTTCGCCGTCCTTGACCGAATTTTTGGTCAGGTCGTGGTCCAAAGCACCCAGATTAAAATCCTTGAACAACGGTCCACTCCGGGTAATCTCCTTTTTTGGGGGCACCACCAAAGGCTGCAAAGGCGCCCGTAGCAGGGTGGATTTATACGCTTCGTGAAGGTAAGGCGGTTGCACTTCCCTATCAAATTGGTCTAAAAATTCAGAAGCCATTAGTCTTAATTTTTAATTATACTCTCGTATTATCCCTAATACACCATAACTGGTTGTCCCCTCGAGTCTTTCGTTTTGCTCCGCAAGGTGCGCTCAAAGAAAACATGTTTTCTTTTCACCCAATGCTCAAGATAAACTTAAAGTCGAGAGGTCTATAGGTTCAATTCATTTTAATTGAGGTCTCGCATCTCGACTGCGCTCGATATGACCGCTCGACCTGACACTAAAAGTGCAAGTAAGATTATCAACGGACAATCGATTCATCCATTCAAACCTACTAAAACATTGATATTTACTCTTGGATATTTTTGTTTTATTATTGTACAAAATAAACATTTTATCCGTTTTATATACCGAATATGATATTAAATTATCCTTTAATCTATTGAAATACATATATTTACTTTTTTATTGATAATTTAAGATACCTGTTTTAAATATACATAAATGAACGACCTCCTCCGCTACCAAGGCCTGTATGGCGAGCAGCAGTTGCCCATGGTGTCCGATTTCATCCATCTGGAACCCCTGCAAGACCGCAGCAAAATTTATGCGTGGGAAATTGAGGAACATATCCACACCGATCTGGTGCAGCTCTTTTTAATTTCCTCTGGAAGCGGTACTCTGTATTCCGAAAATCAAGAAGTCTCCTTAAATGCCCCTTGCGCGGTGACCGTACCCGCCAACGTACTGCACGGCTTTCATTTTGAGCCGCACATTACCGGACACGTCATGACCCTCTCCGTTTCCTTTTACGATACCCTGTTGCCCAACAAGCCCGACCTTACCCGACAATTGGGGCAATTGGCCTGTATTTCCTTTACCGACCGTCCCGAACGTTTTGCGGAGTTCGACTATTGGAAGGACAAGATTCAGCAAGAGATTTTTGACAATGCGCCCGAAAAACTTTTGGCCCTCAAGACCTATTTTGAAATGCTCTACCTGGAACTGTATCGCGAAAAGTTTAGGACCCGAACGGCCGATTTATTCACCAACAACCGCAACCTGGCCTATTTTCAACAGTTTCAGGAACTCATTCGGCAACATGCCCAAGACCTGCCCAGCATCAAAACCTTTGCTAAAAAACTCGGTATTACCCAGACCCACCTCAACCGGGTATGCCATACCGTGGCGGGAACCTCTGCCTTAAAAGTGGTGCAAGACTTTACTATTGCCGAAGCCAAAAAATACCTGTTGAACACCTCCTACTCCATTGCCGAGGTGGCCTACTTCCTCAACTTTAACGACCCCGCCTATTTTAGCCGACTTTTTAAAAACCGGGTGGGCGTAGCGCCTGGGGAGTTTAGGAAAGGGTGATTTTGTTTTTTGACAACTGGTATTTATTTTGCCTTGACTGCCCCAATACCAAAAGTAAAAGCAGCAAACATCAAGAGAACACCGGGGACAGCAGCCCCTAAATAGAATGCAAAAGCAGCATCTATACATACCATAACCGCTATAAAGAGTAATGAATTTTTAATTCCATTTCCACTAAAGAGTGTCCAAATCCCCAATCCAGCAAATCCAAAAAGTTGAACGGACGGATGTGCAAATAACACCGGAAAAATAGTCTTTACAATGAGTTCAGTATTTGATTGCTGCACAAGGTTGTTTACATATCCAATGCCACTGATATGAAAAATGGCCATAATAACAAGAAGTATGGAACCGATGATGGTTGCTATTTTGACGATTTTAGATTTATCCATTGTATAGCATTACCTACTATTCATATGGATAGACGCAAAATAGCTTAAAAAGGTTGTCTCGAGCGGTTTTTTCAACCAAGTCCGACATATAGGTATGATTAGAAAGGGATAGCATTTACAGCACTATGGTACTACTCCAATGCAAATGTGGCCATACCTGCTATTCAGGTACAACGGTAACGATAACGCGTTTGTATCTTGTTAAGGAAGGGCTGCCTTTATCGGAGAGCTTCAAAATAAAATGAAGGGTTTCCTTTTTATCCACTTCAGGCGCCGTAAGGTTCACGATATGAACATTCTCCGCCCCCATATAGATTTCCTTTTGATAGGTACTTTCCTCCGGATAGTGGAACCATAAATAACTCAGGTTATCCCCATCAGGGTCGGTGGATTTAAAAGCATCCAGACTAAAAGCTTCGCCCGATTTTACGGTAAACTCCTCAGGATGGGTCAGACCGGGCACCGGTGGATGATTCGCCTCCTTATACGTCATCAAACACCAGTCCATACGGGCGGCAAAATCATTTTGAAAATCATCCCGCCACCGCCATAGGGTGGCCTTATTATTCTTGAAGGTAAGGGTATCTCTTTTTACGGTTCTCCCATATTCTTGGGGAACATAAGGCGTGTACGTATCATCAACATTCGTCCAAATAGCCCGGGTCTCGGGAGCAATGGTTACCACCGAAGTTCCTTTTTTGGTCTTGTCAAATTCCGGTTTGTAGAGCGCATATCGACCGCCCCATGCCCCCCATTCCGGATGTTTGGGTGTGTTAAGTCCGTTGGGTATCAGGGACAAAAACGCCGGGGTATCCCCTTCCATGCCCCAAGCCACATCGGGATATTCCGCACCTAAAGGCCCATGGTTCTGCTGAATATTTTCGGCAATCCACGCATTGCTTATGCTACGGTTATCGATTCCGTTGATATACGTATTGATTCCCGTCCAAGTCGCCGAGGCATAGTGATCTCCAGGGGAAACAATATAAAAAAGCTCGGGAAACGTATTGCGTATCCAAAGGCCGCTGTCATCCTGATCGGAAATGGTATACACCCTCAGTTTTGAGATCATCCGTTGGGCTTCGCTCTTACTTTTCGTTTGTTTTATTTTATGGAGGGATTGCGCCAGGGTATTTACCCCGCCCCAAACCGAAATCCATAAGGGACGATCATCCTTTTCTTCCAAGACCTTAATGATCCAATCGGAACCCTCAGAATCTTTACCGTGGCCTACACCGTCCATACCGTACACCGGAAGTCCTTTTTTGATCAAGGACAACAAGGCTTCCGATTCAGGATAGCCAGATTCGTGCTTGAGAAGGTTGGGCTGTACTTTTCCATACCCTCGGATTACCCTGGCAATGGACTCGGGATTTATTTTGTTTTGCATCCAGCATGAGGTGGTGGCCACCAGCCCCTTGATATCGATTTGATTGGAATAGAGCAGCAAACGCACCAAGGACTGCGTATCATCTGGATCGGCTTCAATATCCGTTAGGATAATGACCCTGTTTTTTTGATGGGTTTGGGCGAGCGATGAATTGCTGATGAGCAAACAAAGAGAAATAAACCACAAAAATATCTTCATAGAAATAAGGTTAGGTGCAGCGCCTGAAGATGTACACCGTTTAGCATTGTTTATGTTGATTAAGACTTATCGATGGATGCTAAAGTTAACAAAACCGAATTAACATTCTTTCAATTTCCTTACTTCAAAAACCTTGTTGACGTTGCGCCAGGGAATTTAGGAAAGAGAGATTTTGGTTTTTGAATAACTTCACCAAAGGCCACACCTAATTATTATGGTTATATGTTTTCGATTTAGTTAAAGCTTTCGCCAATTTTAAATTCAGATGGTTTAATTTGCTGATATTTTAATTATATTTTTTAATAAATTTTTCTTTACCTAAATCGATAAGTTCATAATCAACATCTTTAGTACAGGCTCTAAAAGTCTCTTCAGACTGATGAAATGAAGAAAAGACAATTGATTGAGTACTATCATAATTACCTAATCTTTTTAACAAAAATTGAAGGTCATTATCTCCAGCTTCTTGTTGTCCAGGTTCGTCAAGGATGAAAAGTTTAGGATGATTACAATCAAATTTTTCAGAAGTTTCTTTTAAAGCAATAGTATAACTCCAAATTGCTCTGGTAAAATCACTTGCTGATGAATCAAATTTTAAAGAATATCTGTCTACCACAGGCATTAAGGTATCTCTTGATATACTTATACTGTCAATTGTTTTACTCCTGTAATGAAATTCGCCAAGTAGTTCTTTAAATATTCTTTCCAACTCCGATATTTTCTTGTAATCGAATGCAGAAAGTGATTTTGGCAACTTCTTTTCTTCACTTAATATTTGTAACCATTCGTCCGATAAACTCTTGAAATCTTCTTGAAATGAGGCTAACTCTTCGTATTTTCTACGGTACAAATCGAGTCTTGCTTTTAACTTCAATCGCTTTTCTATTAGTTCAATTGATGGTAATCGGTTGTCGCTAGTTAATTGTGTTTTAAGAGTTCGGATATCACTTCTTGTTTCTGAAATTTTAATGTTGAAAAGGTCAATACGTTTTTCTAAATCAGAGATGTCGTTTTTGTGATTTGAGATATAAATTTTGATTAGATTAATTTGCGCCTTTAGATATTCCAGATTTTCCTCTATCTGCATCGGAACAATTTCAATATCTTTAGGAAGTAATGAATCATTCAGACCTTGACTACAATACGGACAATTGTCGTGTGCGATTGCAAAACCTTGTTCAGCACCTTTCTTTTTAACTTTTAGATGATACTCATTTTGAACCTTGTCATTTTCAAGTTCTAAAAGCCTTTCTTCAAAAGACTTATACTTACTTATTGCTAAATTCTTTTGATTAATTGTTGATGAGAGATTAATAGAATAATTACTTAATTGTTCATTTAGCCTATTAATTCGTAATTCAGACTCCTCTGCTGCTTCACCAACATTTGGAACCTCTAAATCAACCAATTCTTCATATTCTTCTTCAAGTGTGGAAATATATTCAGATATGTTATATGTTCTTTCCTCTGTTTCATATACTAAATAAACTGAATTAGTAGAGTCTATAATTTCAGGTTGAGTTCCAACACCTCTTATTTGACAAGCTATTTGGTTAGCAAGTGATTTAAATTCATTGTATTTGTTTCTCCAATCAAATATTAAATCATTCTTGTCTTGTTTTAATTTTGATTTACGTTGTTGTATTTTCCAAGAATCTAGATTCAGAAGAAATTCTAATGCTCTTGTTTCTTTATCTAATAATGCATAGTACGGAATCGTTGCTAGAAAGTCTGTCCAACCTGCTTTTTGCTCAATAATGAAGCTAGGGAAAATATTTTGAAGATATAATTTTCTAAAGCTTCCATCTTTGTATTGCACTTGCGGTAATTCCCAACCCATAAGATTCTCAAGAAAAGAATGGAAGCCAAAAGCATTTTTACTATCAGCTGCTCCTTTGTCGTGAACATACATAGGGACATAGTCATATTGTTTAGGCTCTGTTAAAAGTGGTCCATTAAAAACTTCGACTAATCCTGAATTTTTTGATTCACTAGAGATATATCTTTTTACTGTAACGATAGTATTACCCTCAATTTCTAAAAGAATATTTGATTCAATTACATTTGCTTCAATCTTATTCTCGTTATTAAGTATTTCGCTTTTAAGAACAGATTGCATTGTTTTCTCGTTTTTACCTCCAATAAGTTCTTCTAAACCTAGACAAAATAAAATTGACTGAAACAGCGTACTTTTTCCTGTTGAATTGAAACCTTTTATTATTGTTAAACTATCACTAAACTGAAGAAGTGGTGTTCCATAAATACCTTTGTCAGTATTGATTGTTATTTTTAAGGCTCTTATTTTAAGCATTCTTCCATTGATTTATTAATCCGTTAATAATTTTTTCCGGAATCTTCTTTCCGATTAATTTTAAAACCTGTTTTTCATCTACAAACAAAGCGTCATCTTCAATTATTTGTTCTACAAACTTTCGTCCCTTCTCTAAAAGCTTATAATTACCTTTATCAAAGTCAACTAATTTTTCAGCGTAGGCTAAATTTAATGCTCTATTTAAGGTTGATTCAATACCGAAAAACTGAAGTTTTTTTTGATAATTTGAGGTTACAAAATCTTTAAGAATATTCAAGTTTTCGTATGATTTTAAAGCCCAAGAAAACATATGAAGCTTTAGCAAGCTCGCTTTACCTGCATAACCATTGAAATAAAGTATTAAAAGAATTTGGGAAACCTTATACATAGGTCTGTAGTTAACGTATAAAGGCATTTCTCTTTCTGTGAATGATATGTATTTGTTTTCCTGCATTTAACTAAAATCTAATGAACATTCTAAAATCCAAAAAGAAACCAAATACGCTGTTAATTCTTCCTTATTAGATTCTGATAAAAAATGAAATTCTTTATTGATAAGTGCTTTTACAGTACTGTCTATTTCTTTAAGCTTTTCTCTGTTATCATTAACAGGAATAAGACTTTCTTTTGCTACTCTCTTTCCCAGTGTATTTCTTACCCGAACAAATTTTTCATAAAGCTTGTTATTAAAATTTGACCATTTCTCTAAAATATCTTCCCCTACTAGGAAGTCTTTAATCTGTGAATCGGTAAGACCAACTATGTTTTGAGCATAATTTTTTTTAGGATTATCAGGAAAAAGTTTTGCATTTTTTCTTAAACCATTTTCGACAAAGGTGTTGTTTTCATATACAGACTTAAAGTCTTCTATTTTTTGATTAGTCGGTTCAGTACTAGTGAAGTCTATTTCTTGATATGTAATTGGTTTTAATAGTCTTTCTGTATCAATTACGCTAGGAATTTCTGGCAGAAAATATTCATAATCTTTTAAACCAATTTCAAAGTCATCATCTATAAAGTCCAAATTCCAACTTTTAACTAGATTTTCTTTTGTATTACAGTGCAAAATCAATTCCTTGGATTTAATCAAAGGTGTAGTGAAATGCCAAATTTTTATTTTATTACCATTGAGTATTTTTCTTAATTTAACTTGATAATCGAATAATTTTTGAACGTCCGTAGTTATTTTATCTCTTTGATGCTCATAAAGTTCTTTATCAGTATATTCTTTTTCTGGACAATAACATTGGTAAGCGTCACCGATTGAATTATAACCATCAAGTCCGTAATCACCACCTGAATCCGCTGGCACAGACTTAAAATTATGATTTTGGTGTTTTATCTTTAAGCAACTTTGACAAAAAGCTTCCCATTCGTCGCCATCTGTAAATGTCAATCCAATTTCGGTTAGTTTTATCATATTCAATTAATACTTATCTAGCGTTGGCTTATGTGTTGGCAAAAAATCACATGTGCTATTTGCTCGTTGGCTTTTTTAACTTGATTATTATGTCCTGTATACGATGCGTTTCATGTAGTTTACATTTCGTAGTTGTTTACAAGCAGCTTGCCTAGTAATTTTTATTTTTTTTTATGATTCCTAATTTTGAAATATTGTATGAATCATTTTCAAAAATCGATTTCATAATTAACCAAACTTTGTCAACAATATTAAAATGAAGAGTATTATCCATATTCTTCTCTTCCAGTATACCAGTAAATGTTAGCCCATTTATTCTTGTTATTTCTTTACTCAACTTGTTAATGAGATTCGCATTTTCTAATTCATAGTATTTCTTTATTCTTTTATTGATTTCCTGTTTATTTAATTCTTCCTTAAAAGAAAATATATACTCATTTAGGGCGACTTCATTTCCATTTTCGAGTCTAATGGTCATTTGATTTGTTTCTATTATATCTAATTTCTGATTTCTGTTTACAGAATCAAATTGCATATTTAATATTTTTGGTCTTTTTCTTTTTATTTTATAATTTATAATCAAATCACCTATTGGGAAGCCGGTTTCCTTATCGTTTTCTTTTTGCTCTCCAACCTCGAGCTCTCTTAGCTCAACAAGACCTATGTTTTTATGCTTAGCAAATGATATTCCGTCTTCCGTATATCCTCTTTTTGAAACTATTACACCCTTCTGAATGTTTGTGTCCTCAACAATCGAGACGATTTTCATGACAATGTCTTTGTTTATTTTTTTATTCCAATATTTACATTCGATTGCTGTCAGGTAATCATGAAGTCCATCAGAATGACTTGACAAAATATCTATTTGGTGTGATACACCAGATTTCCCTTTCAATTTAAAAGAATTTCCAAATCCCATTATCTTTACACCTGTTTTCCTCCCTAATTCTTCATAGATATACTTGGTTATATTTTCATAATCTTTCCAATCCATTTTTTGCTACGAATTCTAAATAACGTAAATGTTTTGTCTACTTACATACATCGTTTTAATTATGACCATTGGCCATAAGGAAATTACGCATAGGTATTCTTGGGCATTAGGTTCTATTTCAAAAATCTTTTCTTATTTGCTTAAATGTCATCACTTTAGTCAAAAGATTATCAAAGTGAGGCTCATACTTTTTTGTTTTCAAAATTTTGATTAGTCCTTCAATCTCTTTCGGGTCATTAATCAAGAGGTATTCTATCCATTCTGGTTCAAATGAAAAATATGGCAATTCGTTGTTATTATTCAACTCATTTCTCCTTTCTTCAAGCTCTGTTTCTTTCTTGTATTTGATAACATTGGTTTTATTGTAAGTAGGGAAATATCTCCATTCTCTCTCATTATAAAATGTTTTCCATTTCCAAAATGGTTCATACAAATCATTAAAGAACATTTGCTTTCCTCTTATTTGCTTTAGGTAACTAGTAAACTTAAATTCGTTAAACCAATCAACTGTTCGTTTAGAACTGCCATTTGGAAATTTTGGGGATTTTGAATGAAAGTACATGATTGGAGACAAGCCATGGGTTCTTGCGATTGGTCTATTGATTCCAATACCGTATGTACCGTACCAATTAACATGCTCTTTAATTAGCCCTAGTGGGATATCACAAAAGCAAACTGTTTTTGTGAAATATGCTAATTTTCTACCCGGTAATTTTTCATAAACCCAACGAGCTTGAAACCCGTTTTTCATTATTAACCTCAAAGTTTCGAAGTTTCCAGTAAAATGAAATAAAGTTTCTGAGCTTAAATTAGGAGATGTCTTGTATGTTCCAAGTTTTCTATTCATGCTTTAAAGTATGCCCAACAATTGTATCTGTGCATTGTTGATTATACATCTAACGAATATTAAAGTATATATCTTTCTTTTTAAAGGCCTAATGTCAATAACACTAGAATAGTAGGGGAAGGTGATTATCGCTAGCTACTTGCAATATAAAAATTATCTAGGGACTTTTCTTACAGAAATACATAAAGTTATAAAATGCATATTCTCAATCAATTATAAAGAACTCTCACCACGAGCTTTGTCGAGAGGCTAGATGATTTAGCGAATGTTAAATGAGGTCTCGCATCTCGACTGCGCTCGATGTGACAGCTCGACCTGACATTTTTCGACTTCACTTCGGCTACGCTCAGTGTCCACGCTCAGCACAGGCTTCTCGACCTGACATTTTTGGTTTCAGGTCGTTTTGAGGTCCTGCTTCGGCTATGCTCAGAACAGGCTGCTCAGTTTCGTGACAATACACTTCGACTCCCTTCGACATTACGTTGTTAAAGCACTTCTCGACTGCGCTCGAAGTGACAACACCTTTTTGTATTCCGCTTACATAAAAAATACATCGCTACTTTCCGCGATAAGCGGTGTCAATGGTGATGTTGCCGTTGGCGACCCTACTGACACAGGCGCACATTTTTTTGTTTTCCCCTTTTTCGGCCTCGCTAAAAAAGAAATCCCGATGGTCTATGTCCCCAGAATACTCCAGAATATCCACTTGGCAGAGGCCACATTCCCCTTTTTTGCAATCGTACATCACATCAATATCCGCAGCTTCCAAGGCATGCAGCAACGTCTCATTTTCCTGTACCTCGATTTGCTTTTTAAACCGGGGGATGGTCACGATAAACTTCTGTGGAGCGAACAGTCCGGAAGCTCCAAAGGTTTCATACCGTAGGTTTGTGGTTTCAAAGGGACTTTCCTCCCAGGTTTTGCGTACGGCGTTCATCAACCCTATAGGCCCGCAGAGATACACCTGTGTCTTTTCATTCGTCAATTCCAAAATCTGGGCCGTATCGTAAAAACCTTCGTCATCACTATAATGTAGGGTGAGTCGGCCCCCCAATACCTCCTGCAGGGTTTCGATAAAGGGCATTTCGGCCTGGGATTGCCCCAAATAGAGCATGCGTACGTTTTTCCCCGGTCGGTCCGCCAACTGCTGCGCCATGCCCACAACGGGTGTAATCCCGATACCACCGGCAATCAAAAGATAGTCCGTCGCACCAAAGCCCAGTTCAAAATGGTTGGTAGGCTGGGATATCTTTATTTTACTTCCTGCTTTCAGACTCCACATGTATTGGGAACCTCCCCTACTTTGTCGCAAGCGCTTTACGGCAATGGTATAGGGGGCATGGGGTGCATAGCTCCCCACGAGGGAATAACTCCGAATTTCGGGAATATCGTTGATCAATACGGAGACATCCAAATGGGCGCCTACCGTAAACTTTTGGGTTCCGTTTTTGGGCCTGATCTTGAATTGCATCACATTCACGGCCACCTGTTCGGCGGCCTCGATGGTGGCCTCTTCCCATGTATTTCTGTATCGCATTATTCTTACTTTCGGAGTTCGATTTTTATATCCTTTATTTTTTATTGCAAAATACTGTCTTCCTAAAATACCCGTCCTCTACACGGCCACTGAGCGGCCTGCCCTGAGCGCAGTCGAAGGGAGTCGAGGGGTTATTCGACAATCGTATCTTGAACGAGGTCTCGACTGCGCTCGACCTGACATTTTTTTGTATTCTATCCTTTTGAGGCCTCGCATCTCGACTTTAGTTTATCTTGAGCATTGGGTGAAAAGAAAACGTGTTTTCTTTGAACGCACCTTGCGGAGCAATACGAAAGGCTCGATGTGACAGCTCGACCTGACACTTTTAATTCAATATTTTATCATCGTTAGAACTCACGCTTGTTGTTCCTTTTCCACCATCTTATCCGTTATCCTGCGCGACCACATGGCCCCGGCATCGATGTTCAGGTTATAGAATTCCCGTTCCGGGTTGGCATTAATGGCCTGTTGCTGCGCTTCCAAAATATCCTCGTCCTGCTGAAAAATTTTGGCGACTCCTTCCCGCAATTCAATCGTGTTGCTCTGGTCCTGTAGGTTATAATTACGGGCAAAGGCCCAAAAGTAGTAGCAGGTCTGGTTGGTGGACGGGGTCATGGTATTCAGCACATAGCCATTCACCCCTTGTGAGCGGTCGCCCTCCGGGGCTCCCGTATCGGCAATGGCCACCCCAACATCAATATTCACCGTACAGGGCGCCTGAAACTTGATGACCTGCCAACGGTCTACGCGTCCGTCGTATTTTATTTTCTTGTTCAGTTGGCTTTTCCAAAATGGTGGCGGGTCAATGCCCTTCATCCATCGGGTCACCGTGGCCGTATGTTCATCGTAATGTACATCAAAAGGCGCTTCGGCCACATTGCGGTCGCCAATACTTCCTGCATGTACAAAGGTTTCGTGGGTAAGGTCCATCAAGTTATCCACCACCAATCGGTAATTACATTTTACCTCGATCATCTTGCCATCCCCGGCCCATTCCGGGTCGTCGTTCCAATGCATATCGGGAATTTTGGCTTCATCGGCCAGGGCAGGGTCGCCCATCCACACCCAGATAAACCGATATTTCTGTACCGCGGGATAGGAGCGCACACAGGCGGAGGGGTTTATGGTTTCTTGGGAGGGCATATAGGAACAGCGGCCATCGCTGTTGTATTCCAATCCGTGGTAGCCGCAGACGACGGTATCGTCCCTTAGACTTCCTTTGGACAACGGCAATAACCGATGCCAGCAGGCATCCTCCAACACTACGGGGGTACCATCTTTCTTCCGGAACATGACCAGTTTCTTATTGCAGACGGTACGTGCCAACAGTTCATGCTTCAGTTCCACATCCCATGCCGTGGCGTACCAGGCATTCATGGGAAAAGATTCATTCATGGTAAAGGTTGTTTTTACGGACATATCCTTTCTTTTATACGTTTATATTTTGATGACTTTTTTGATATTGGGTCACTTCTTTTATTATTACTTTATTTTAAAACATAGGCCCAGTTTCAAAGCATATTGTTTGTTTTCTTTTTTCCATGGATGAAAAAAGAACCAAAAAAATCTAGCCTTCGCACCCTTTCCTACAAAACTACGGATGTATTCGCTCCGGCGTTTCCAGACCGCTTGGCTCTTTGGAAACTCCAACTCCCATTTCGTCCGAATCCCTCCTTGTTTGGCCACGGAAATGCTACGAGGGCGGATTAAAGTGTGTGTCTGTTTTCTGAGCTGACATTTGATTTTATTTAAATGCTACTGATTCTATCTTAAGATACCTATCTATAAAAATAATAACAAAACCCGTTTTTGTCCCCTTGAGCTGCCTGTCCTGAGCGCAGTCGAAGGGCGGTCGAAAGGTCGGCAAAAACATCTCGACTCCGCTCGATGTGACATAGAAATCCATTAGCGGGATAGTTACGGATGTACATACAATTTCATTCTAGCTTCGATAATTTTAAAAATAAACTTTTTATTCTACGGGTCCGGGAATGGGTTTTTTCCCGGTTTCCAACCAACCCAACAAACTTTCAAAGGCCATTTTCGTCTCTTCCGGTGAAAACTGACAGTGTCCCTGACCTTGGGTATAATACACCGATAAAAATTCGGTTTTACCTTGATCAATGACCATATTCTCAAAATTGGTGACGCCGTAGTTAGGTGGAATCAACTGATCATAAATGGTATGCATCAACACCACAGGGGTATTGATATTGCCCGTACGGTCATACTTGCTGAAAATGACGCCCGGGTCTACCGTAGCCGCCAAACGCTCCGCTTTTTGATTGACTTCCCAATCATTAGGGAATCCCGAATATACCGTATTGGTATTGTCAAAAGGATTTCCACCGGACTTTTGGGCCAAATCCCGCAATACATTTTCGTTAAAGAACAGGGAAAAGGGCAAGTCCTGAAATTTAAGGTCGAAACGCTGTGCAAAGGCCGCTCCCAAAGCCGAATCCTTTTCTATAATTGCCTTGGTAATTTCCTGTGCCCTCGGCACCATTTTTCGTGGGTCCTGGGCCTCGTAGGGTTTCTCCAAATCAAAAATATCCGTCAGGCTGGTGACCACTCCGGGGAACAAACCGTTGAACGTAGCGTACATATCGAACTCCTTCCTGCATTGTAAATAGGGTCGGCTGGATAAGGGACAGAGTGCCAATCCACCATCATAATGCGCCCCAAAATTTTCCAGCATCGCCAAGGTCACCCCACCCCCCATGGAATGGCCCGCCATTATCGTTTGTTTGGGCTCTCCATATTTTTCGGTAAAATAGTTGCGTAAGGCCTCCGTATCGTCCACCCCTTGCGGCAGGGCAAAACCTTGGTAGGCATAGTCCGAGGCCGCAACGGCAAAACCTTTGCCCAAAAACAGGCTCATTCTATCCTGAAAATTGGGATCTTCGCTTTGCAAGGGCGTGCCCATAAAGGCATAGCCATGGGCATACATCACCAAGTTTCCGTTCCAGTCCTCGGGAACGAATATTTTAAACCCGGCACCATTTAATTCGCCGCTTTCGGTCTTTACGGGGGTTTGGGCCGTAATGGAACCCACAACAAATAAAAGCAATAAAAGTATTCTCATTTTGATATTTTAATTAGTTTCATTTTTATCCTTCAATTCTATTTTTTTTCGATACCTCAGTACGGGTTGTCACATCGAGAAGCTTGTCTTGAGCGCAGTTGAAGGACAGTCGAGTTTTGTCCGGTCGAGCGCAGTCGAGACCTCACTCAGGTCTAAAATCATAATGGCTTGCATTTCTGCATTCCGCCAATATTCTTAACATCTTTTCATCTCCATGCGCTAAGGCTTGCTTTTTTGCTTTACTCCATTTTTTTATTTTCTTTTCAAAGAAAATAGCTTGTTCTATATCATTGAACATTTCATGCCATAGTAACTTAACCGGGCGTCGTTTATAGGTGAAACAGGTTTTGTTCAGTCCTTTTTGATGTTCATCCACCCGACGCGTTACATCATTGGTGACTCCGGTATACAGCATCCCATCATTGCATTCAAGAATATAGACATAATAGGCTTTCATACTCCTTTCAATTTTTGAGGTCTCGACTGCGCTCGACCTGACATACATTGAATTCTTATCTTTTTTTGAGGTCTCGACTGCGCTCGACCTGACATTTATGGACCCTAGTTTATTTTTAGGTCTCGACTGCGCTCGACCTGACATTTATGGACCCTAGTTTATTTTTAGGTCTCGACTGCGCTCGACGTGACATAATTGGTTTTCATTTTGTTCTTGAGGTCTCGCATCTCGACTTTAGTTTATCTTGAGCGCCGCCGAAAGACTCGATGTGACAGCTCGACCGGACAATAATTTTACTTTTTGTTTAATCCTAACATTTCAATAGCGTTTTCCTTTAAAATCAAGGGTTTAACCTCATCCTTGAATCCTGCTTCCTCAAAGTCCTTCAACCAGCGTTCCGGAGTAATCAGTGGGAAGTCCGTACCAAATAACATTCTCTTTTTGAGCAAGGTATTGGCATATTGCACCAATTGTTTTGGAAAATATTTGGGGGACCACCCGCTCAAATCGATATACACATTGGGTTTGTGCATAGCCACCGATAACGCTTCGTCCTGCCACGGCCAACTGGGGTGGGCAATGATAATCGGAGCATCGGGAAAATCGATGGCCACCTGATCTAAATGCATGGGGTTGGAATACTCCAAACGCAGTCCGCCACCACCCCGTACCCCTGAACCATAACCGGAATGTCCGGAATGGAACAGCATGGGCAAATTGTATTCCGCAATCACCTCATATAAAGGGTAGGCCATTCTATCGTAGGGGTAGAACCCTTGTACGGTCGGATGGAATTTAAATCCTTTTACACCGTAATTCTCGATAAGATTTCTGGCCTCCCTCGCCCCCATACGCCCTTTATGCGGGTCGATACTGGCAAAGGCAATCATCACATCCGGATTGGCCATGGCACCTTCGGCGACTTCCTCGTTGGGAATCCGTTTTTTTCCTACCTCATGCTCCGAATCGATACAGAACATTACAAATGCCATGTTTAGCGATCTGTAATAATCCGCCGTCTCCTGGATGGTGGGGCGCTCGTCCGATTTAAAATACTTGGCAAAGGCTTCATCAAACTCCGGCCTATACGCATCGTGCGGCTGGGTACAGGAACGCTCCGCATGCGTATGTACGTCAATGGCCCTTATGTTTTCTATGTCTATCATGTTTTTTGTTCGTTGTTGGCTGTTGGCTAATTACTTTAACTTTTTACTATTCACTTTTTACTCTTAACGATGAACTCTCAAGATATCCTTTTCGAAGAAAGATAAAAAGTGACAATGCCGGCCAAAAATATCGGCACGGCAAATATCATAAAGGTGGAAGCCATCATAAAACCCATACCGATCAACACCCCACCTACCGCGGGTCCGATTACTCCTCCCAAACGTCCGATACCAATCGCCCAGCCCAGTCCCGTAGTCCTGAAGTTGGTGGGATACATTCTTGCCGCTACCGCATACAGGCCTACAAATCCTCCTTGCAGGGTAAATCCTAAAAGGCCAAAGACAAAGAGCAGCCAATCCGAACCAATGAACCACCGAAACACCATCATAAGCACCGCGGTCAAAATAAGGTACACCGCAATGGTTTTCTTTAACCCAAATTTGGAGGAAAAGTAACCTTGAAGGATAATGCCTCCCCAGGCCCCGACATTAAATACCGTACCCGCATAGATGGCGAGGGAGAGGGAAAGTCCTGTAGTCTCGGCCATTTTGGGAATCCAACTCGTTAAAAAATACAAACATCCAAAGGCCAGGAACAGCGCAATCCACAATTGGATGGTCGGTATTCTAAACTCATCGTTCAATAATTTTTTTACAGGAATGCCACTGGTTTTAGTTTCTGCTTGCGGATATGCGTCGATAGGTTCAAAACCCATTTTTACAATGGTCCTATTCGCCTTGGCCAGTCCGTTTTTAGGTTGCTTGTTAAAATAAAAATCGATGGATTCCGACAGAAAAATCAGAATTAAGGGAATGGTCACGAAGGAGGCCAGACCCGCCAGTTTAAACATGGCCTGCCATCCACTGGCTGGAACTACGGAAGCCGACACCAAACCGGATAACACGGCCCCTACCGGATACCCGGATATGACAAAGCTCACCCAAAAATCCCGGGATTTGTTCGGGGTATATTCGGCCGTAAGTGCCGCCGTACTGGCCAGCATACTTCCTATACCGATACCACTGATAAAACGCAGTGCAATAAGCTGGGTAACATCGTTGGTCCACGCCGTTAACATGATACTTGTCCCCATGAGCAAGGCACTTAGTATAATCATTTTTTTACGTCCCATCTGGTCGGCAAAAGGTGCCAAAAACAAGGCTCCCAAGGTCATCCCGGCTAGTCCTGCACTAAAAACGATACCCAAGGCCTCCGGACCCACGTTCCATGATTTGGCAATAGCCGGGGCACAATAGGAAATGACCAGAACGTCCATACCGTCCAAAATATTCATTAAGAAGCAGACCAAAATGGTGCCGTACTGCAATTTGGACATGGATGATGAATCTATAAGCTGCTGTATATTCTGCTTCATAATCTAGTGTTTGGTTTCCAATATTCCCGGGTGTAAGGTTTGATTATAGATTCTTTCCACAATATCATTCCTGTGTTTAAGGAAGGAACGTTGGTTGATGGACCCCTTGTCCGTTATTTCCCCTTTGTCGATGCTCAGTTCAAAATCGGCAAACATGGCCCGTTTCACTTTGGTGGAGCTGCCCGTAGCCTTTTTTGCCATGGCGTCCAATAGGTTTTGAAGAAACTCTTTCAACTCGGCACACTGCATCATTTCGGGCAGTTCCATAGCATTTGCTTTCGCATCCGCAATCAATTCCTTACAGCGGTTGGCATCTGGAATCAGTATCGCGCCCAAATAATCACGGTCATGCCCGGTGATTACGACATCGCGTACGACCCCATCGGCATGGGCAATCAATTTGGCCCTTAAAACGCCCACACTCACCCAGGTACCAGAACTAAGCTTAAAGTCTTCCGCAATCCGACCATCGAACACCATTCCGGCATTGGGGTCCTCTTCATCTATAAATTTTAGGGCATCCCCTGTTTTGTAGAAACCCTCTTCATCAAAGGCAGTTGAAGTCGCTTTTGGATTTCTCCAATAGCCCGGAGTAAGGTTATTGCCCTTGAACCGTGCTTCCAATTTATCGCCATCGGGAATCAATTTGACCTCCAGTCCGGGTACCGGCACCCCCAAAACTCCTGAGGTACTTCCATACCGGGTATTGAACATGGCGGACGGACTCGCCTCGGTCATGCCCAATCCGGAGGAAATTAAAATTTTCTTGCCAATGGTCTCTAACGCCAAATTCTCCAATCCGTTCCAGACATGTTGCGACATACTGGCCCCTGCATAGAAAAACATTTTTAGGCGCGAGAAAAACAGTTCCCGTAGTTCATCATCCTTTTTTAGAAAAGGAATCAACTCCTCGAAGCCTTTAGGTACATTAAAGTAAACCGTTGGGGCAAAATCTTTTAGATTCTTTATCGTTTTGAGAATTCCATGAGGTGTTGGGTTGCCTTCATCGATATACAGGGTACCGCCATTGTACAGCGCGAGCCCAAAATTGTGGTTACCCCCAAACGTATGGTTCCAAGGCAACCAATCCATCAATTTTAAACCTCCGTCCTTAAAAAAGGGAAAGGTCTGCGTAATCTGTTGCCAATTGGTGGTCATATTGCCGTGCGTATTGATGACCCCTTTGGGCAGTCCCGTCGACCCAGAAGTAAACAATATTTTGGCGATGGTTTTTGAATCGACTTGTTTATTCCGATTTTGAACCGCTTCGGTTACCGGAGTTTTTAAGGCATTTTCAAAGGAATAGTCCGATGTGCTACCATTCGTTACTGTCAATACAGGAATATTTGGAGCGGTGGCACCCAAGGCCTTTTGAAAAACAGACTTGTCGTCAACAAATACCAAACCAGGAGTCAATAGGGAGAAACAATGGATCAGTTTTTCATATTTATCCGACCTTAAGCTATACGCCGGACTAATCGGTGCATAGGGAATTCCCACATGCATGGCCGCCAGTGCCAAAAGCCCATGCTCCAGACCATTCCCGGAAAGTATGGCAATAGGTTTTTCTACGGATGCATCACTTTCCAATAAAAACTGGGCCAGATGCTGCACCTTTTCCCATACCTGGGTATAGGTCAGTTTTATCCATTCGTCCTGTGGACCTCGCTGTGCCAAAAAAACCGTATTGGGCGTATGCTTTGCCCAGTACCGTAACCGTTCCGTTATGGTCGCCGGACAGGGTTCCAATGCAATGTTCGATTTTAGGTAGATGACCCCTTGGGCATCCACACTTTTTTGTATGTCTATCGGAAGCGTCGGTACTTCCAGATACGCTATTTCCTTCACAGACGCTGTGTTTTTCGACATATCCCTAGTTAACTTGATAAAAACGTATAATGACCTCGTCCGCCAAACGGGCACCGCTGGCTACGGCGATAACCTTATTGAGCCATTTATATTTTTCATGGGAGGTTTCAAAAGTGGCGGCCGTGCGCATATAATAGGCACTAGGGTCCACATCCTCGCCGTTTTTCATGCGTTGCAAAACTTCTGGAGAGGCATGTCTTACCCCCTTGTTTACGATATAAATCAACGCGCCATCATCGGTTTGGAGGGTATATTGGGCTACAAGGTCGGCCGTACCATCTTCTCGTACCGTTTGCCAATCCGCTCCACCCCTTAAAATCTTTCCTTTTAGTTTGGGCCCTTCAAAAGTGCCTCCCACGATATTGATGATACGTCGGTTACCATAGGTTGTCACACCCAATTCTTGGGCCGGTTCCAAAAGCACATTTTCCTCAAAAAGAAATTCCAAAGTGGGTTCAGGAATTTTTGATTGTGCATTTACTTGTACCCATGCCCCTAAGACTATTGCTATCAAAAAAACGCGTATTCCCATTTTCATATCCTTCCTTTTAGTTATTGAGTATCCGTAATTTATAACAAAACTATCTTACTGTCAGGTCGAGCGCAGTCGAGACCTCATTTCAAACACTTTATATTTAATGACCTCTCGACTGCGCTCGAGGTGACAGCGTATTAAGAAAAATTACGGGCAATCTGTTTACTTATTAGTTTTCCCCTACTTTTTTTGCCCTGCCTTCCAAAAAGTCCCTCAAACGTTGTTTGGCCTCCGGGGCATCTTGAGCTATGGCACCGGCCATAGACTCCATCATCAAACCAACATCATGACCACCATCCACGATCCGTGGCAGAATATTGGTAAGCGCAAAATTGGTCATCGGGGCGTTTTCACTGATTTTTTCCGCCAGTTCCTCCGCTTTTTCCATGCCTTTTCCCGTTTCCTCGATGTACTGGGACAATCCTATTTGATAGCCTTCCTCCGCCTTATATACGCGTCCTGTGAGCATCATATCCGTCATTCTTGAAACACCGATAAGTTTGGGAAGCCTCACAGAGCCCCCTCCCCCAACAAAAATACCGCGCTGCCCTTCCGGAAGGGCATAGAAAGTGGATTCATCGGCCACCCGGATGTGACAGGCACTTGCAAGCTCCAGTCCACCACCAACACAGGCACCGTGCAACAAGGCAACCACCGGCACGGTACTGAATTGAATTTTATCCATGGCACTGTGCCATTTACGGGAATGCAACATACCTTCAATGGCGGAACTTTCCTTTAAATCCGATAGATCAAGACCTGCACAAAAATGCTTGCCCTCCCCATAGATTAAAATACATTTCGCCTCTTTCGGAAAATTGGAAAATACATCCTCGATTTCAACAATCGTTTCCGTATTTACGGCATTGCGTTTCTCAGGTCGGTTCAAGCCAACCAAGAAAACCTTACCCTTGAGTTCCGTTTTAATATTTTTATAGTCTGTACCCATATTCCATTTATTTAGCCGTCATGCGTATGGCCCCGTCCAAACGAATCACCTCACCATTAAGCATTTGATTTTCGATAATTTGTTTCACCAAGGACGCGTATTCCTCAGGTTTTCCCAATCGGGAAGGAAAGGGTATTTGTTGTCCCAAGGACATCTTGGCGTCTTCCGGTAAGCCTTCTAGCATAGGTGTTTCAAAAATTCCAGGGGCTATGGTCATTACCCGAATCCCGAAGCGGGCAAACTCCCTAGCAATGGGCAAGGTCATGGCCACTATCCCGCCTTTGGAGGCCGAATATGCCGCTTGACCTATTTGACCATCAAAGGCCGCAACGGAAGCCGTGTTAACTATAATGCCACGCTCCCCACTTTCACCAGGTTCGTTGTTTTGAATAACATCAGCCGCCAATCGTAATACGTTAAAAGTTCCAATTAAATTGACCTGTATCACTTTGGTAAAACTATCGAGTTCATGCAGGCCCTCTTTTCCCAAAACGCGTTGGGCAGGTCCTATTCCCGCACAGCTTACCGTTCCATGAAGGGCACCGAACTTCTTAACCCCTTCGCTTATCGCACTACGGACACTATCCTCATCCGTAACATCCGCTTTTTTAAATATTGCGGACGGTCCCAATTTCTTGGCCAAACTGTTCCCCTCCTTTTCTTTTAGGTCAATAAGAAGAACATGCCCACCATGATCCACAATCATCTTTGCAACAGCGGCACCCAATCCGGAAGCTCCGCCCGTGATTAAAAATGTTTTATCCTTTATGTTCATTCAATAGTATCATTCGTTTTTTTAAAAAAAGAAAGCCTCTTTAAGCCCTAAAAAACGAGTTGTTTTCATAATTTCAACCTTTCCATTTAGCCTTTTGCCTTCACTCAAGATAAACTAAAGTCCAGAGGTTATGTGACTTTACAAATCTAACCTTAGGTCTCGCATCTCGACTGCGCTCGATGTGACAGCTCGACCTGACCTCTAAATTGTTATTAATAATGGATTACCGCTTTTATTAGGTAAAATTTGACTATTTCAATAGAATACATATTATTTTTTGAGGTATTGATAGATTTTACCCTCTAAAATTACGGTAAAGTAAAACAAAGAAAAGCGTTTATTTTAGCTAAAACTCAAGGATTTTTGTGCAAAATCAATCATTTTAAAATATTCCTGTAGTTACGGGGTGTCATTCCGGTATGCGTTTTGAAAAACCGTGTAAAATCGCTCTGATCCACTTTGCCCACGTTGAAGGCTACCTCAGCAATGGATAAATCGGTCTGACGCAATAATACCTTCGATTCCAAAATCCGCATATTGGCCAGCAAGGAATGTGCGGATTTCCCGGTTACCGACTTCACACATTTGTGCAAATGGTTTTTGGAAATGGATAAATAATCGGCATATTCGGCCACGGTTTTCTTCTCCCTAATAAAGCGCTGTAACGCGTCCTTATACTGTTCCGTAATCTTGAGGGCTGCCAAGTGCGGTTTTGATTCTATAGCAGAGGTATCGACCTGCTTGTGCACTTCCTTTAGCAAAGTGGCCAAATACATGGGAATTAAATCGAATCGATTCGTGTCCCCCTTCCTATATTCATCTTCCAAGATTTTTAGGATATCAGGGATAGTCCCCATTTCCTTGATCTTCACCAAAGGCGTGGCGTTGAACCTAAAAAAGGCAAAATCCTTTTCCAAATTAATCTTTAATAGAGTCTCCTGAAATACCTCGGAACTAAAATGGCAGTAAAACCCGGTAACATCCTCACTCACATATTCCAAGGACGTAATCTGATCGGCCGGAAGAAAGTAAAAATAGCCCGGTAAAATTTCGTAGCTATTCAATCCCTTGCTCCGTATGGCTTTGCCTTGGGTCAAGAATATGAAAAAATTTACAGTTCGCCGATGGGGCAAAACGGGTACCTTCAGGTGTTGGGCATATTCCTCTATTCTAGTAATATGAAATTTATGATAAGAGGGATAATTGGGTGGTTTCCATTCTGGAAACAAAAACTCATCGAACTGGGAGGTGCTGAGGCTGGGTATTTTGGAATAGTCCTTTGAATCGGCCATTGTTCTACATCAAAATTTCATCATCATCCGTCTTCACCGTAGTTCGCTCCGAACTTAACAAGCGTTCTTTTAGTCCCTTCAAATTGGGAATTTCGTAGGCAAAGAAAAACTGCATGGTCTTAACTTTAGATTTCAAGAAAACAGTATCGGGTTTTTCCTCCATTTTTTTGCAGGCTATGGTGGCTTGTTTTATCCATTGCCAACCTACGTTCAACGTACCGAAAAACTCCATATACAAATTGGCATCGGCAAGGTAGATGTCGGCCGTATTCTTTTTTGTGAGTTCGGCCAAATGCTGGGTGATTTCGAAAAAATGATCAATTTCCAAGGACAAGCTAGACGCAAATACCTCAATTTCCTTGATTTCAAGAGCTTGATTGACATCCTTCATCACCTCATTTCGCCAAATAGCCAAAGCCTTGCCCTGATCTCTTAGTACCTGTCTACCCAATAATCCCAAAGCATGAATACCGGTAGTGCCCTCATATATGGGAAGAATCCGGACATCCCTTGCCAATTGCTCCAAGGGGAAATCGGCCGTATATCCGTATCCGCCAAAAACTTGTAGCGCCTTATTTACGGAGCTCACCCCATGTTCCGCGCCGTAAGTCTTGGCGACTGGGGTCAACAAGTTCAACAAACGAGTATACTTATCCACTTCATCCTCATTAGGACTATATTTTTGAAGGTCCAAGTAACTATAGCATTGTAAAATGAAACCTAAGGTTCCTTCCAAAAATGCCTTTTGCGATAACAACATACGCCTAACATCCGGATGGTTGATGATGGCCACAGATTCCGAGGCATCCTTGGATTCATCCAAGTGTTTTCCTTGTTTGCGTTCCTTAGCATACCTAAGCGCATGGTAATAGGCGGCCGAAGCGATGCCCGCTCCCATGGAACCCACACTTAATCGTGCATTGTCCATCATTAAAAACATGTGGGAGAGCCCTTTATGGGCTTCGCCCACAAGATATCCCACACACATATCGTTGGCCCCAAATTCCAAATGCATGGCAGGCGTAGCTTTCTGTCCCATTTTATGATATATCCCGATGGAGTTTACGTCATTGTCCTCGCCATTTTCCAAACGGGTGGGCACCAAGAACAATGAAATTCCCTTCGTGCCATTTGGAGCTCCCTCTATTCTTGCCAAGACGAGATGCATTATATTTTCAGTGACATCATGATCTCCCGCGGAGATGAATATTTTTTGACCTTTTATATGGTAACTACCGTCGGATTGGGGAATGGCTTTCGTTGTAATGTTCGCCAAGGAACTGCCCGATTCCGTTTCTGTGAGGCACATCGTTCCCAACCATTTCCCGGATAACAGATTGGGCAAAAAGCGCTGTTTTTGTGCTTCGGTCCCAAAGGTGGCAATGACATTGGCCACCCCCTTGGCCAAATCGGTATACATGATAAAGCTGTTGGACTTTGAACAGAGTATAAAATCAATCGCCGCGACAATCGTTTTGGGAATCTGAAAGCCGCCTAAGGCTTCCGGTAATGTAGCTCCCACAAAACCGGCCTCGGCATAGTGCTTTACAAACTCATGAACCGACGGATGCACCTGTACACTACCCTTCTTTAGTTCGGGCTCATTTCTATCGGATTCCGCAATATGCTCGGGCTTTATTCTATCGGCCAACTCAGAAGCCGTATCCAATATCATTCCTAGGCTTTCTTTATCGTACTCCCCAAAAAATGACAATGTGTTCAACGTTTGAACGGACAAGACATCGAACAAAATAAAATCCAAGTTTTCCCTTGAGTACAATTTCATGGCCTAGGTGTTGTTTTCAAGTTTTGGATTCGGGTAATTATCCGATTGGTCTTCTGCCCTATTATCCATACATACAAAATCCTTTTCCAGCAAAAGCGACAAAGTGGTGCCCTTTGCCATTTTTATTTCCAAGTTATAACCTATTATCTCATTGTTTGCCCAGGCCACAGCTTTATGCTCGTTCAGGTACATGGTAATGGTATCGTTTACAAAGTCCACATTCAATTCCGGTGTGTCCGGGTCTGCTTTAATCGCATACATAAAGGTCTTTCCGACAAAGGGTGTCTCCTCTTTGTAATATCCCGTTTGAGCCAAAGTTTCGACTTCACTTTTTGTGAGTCGGTAGCGTACCGTATTTCCTTTGATTCTAATTTTCATTTTTGTTTAATACATTAAATTCGCCAGATGAAGCCTTATAATGTTTATTTGTTCGGTCGAGCGCAGTCGAGACCTAATTTGTGCATAATGGCTTCAAGACCTCTCGACTGCGCTCGAGGTGACAATAAGTTATATTTAGTGACCAGATACTGTTAAATTCTTTAGCAAAACTTCATTTATTCTTCTTTTCCACCAAACCTTTCGTAAACTCGTTCAGGGTCTCCACTTTCTCCTCAAAATCACCCTTAATCGTTTTTCTGAATTCATTCAAATTTTTGACCAAATCATCAATATTTTCGGGGATGACGTCCTCAAAAAACTGTCGGAGTCTTTTGGCGGTCGTGGGGGATTTTCCATTGGTGGAAATTGCCACTTTTACATTACCCTTGGTGACGATACCGCCCATGTAAAAATCACAAAATGGAGGGTTGTCCGCCACATTCACTAAAATACTTCGCTTTCTACAGTCGTGATATACCTGCTCGTTTACGGGAACATCATCTGTAGTGGCTACGACCATGTGTTTTCCCTCTAAAAAGGAGGTATTATACTTGTCCTTATGCATAATGACATTTGCACTTTTAGCCAATTGAACCGTTTCCTCACGAAACATAGGGGAAACCATCTCTACCTTTGCATTGGGGCTTGATTTTAAAAGAAAGGTGAGTTTCTCCAAAGCTACATTTCCTCCGCCCACAACTAAAATATTCAAATTGGAAACCTTCAAAAAAATAGGGTATAGTTCATTTCGCTCCATGTGCTCTATGTTGTTCGATTTTCTGTATCCATTTTTAATGTTGATTTCAATCCAACTTTTCTGTCTCCTTGGGCGGAATCGAGAGGTTGTAGAATTGAAAAAAACAAATTTAGGTCTCGCATCTCGACTGCGCTCGATATGACGGCTCGACCTAACATTTTTTTTAACAAAAGTTAAATTTCATTTTACGTCAATGCCTTTTCCACTAGCCTCTTGGATTTTTGTGATAAAGGAAGCTTTAAAGCAGCCGCCTGACCCTCTTTTGACATTTTCCGCCATGTTTTTTGCAAGATATCCAGTATTTTTTCTTCCGGATGCTCCGACATAAAAGATTCAAAATAATATTCTAAAAATACCAAACATATTACGTCTTCTAAAGTTTGGGTCTCCGGGTCACGTTTAAGTTGTTTTTTTTCGAGTAGGAATTCTACTTTTTCAACGACATCCTGTCCATAACCCACCTCCTTTAAGATTTCTGAGGCCTTCTTCGCATGAAATTTTTTAAGGTCCTGTCGCCATTTTAAATACCCAACTCGATTATTTTCATAAGAATCCCTTGGAATTTCCCATCTACAGATGTGTTGTGCCCTGGCCGTTAATTTTAAAGCTTCAGAAGCTTCAGGGGCAAACTCGTTCAGTTTTTCGGTCATGCGAATCGCATATAAAACTTCCTTGGGATATTCCTTACCAAGATAGGTTTCCTTATTGGGGTCTTTTTTGTTTGCTTCATCGAAAAGTTCAAAAGCCCTGTATAATTTATCCGAAGTAGGCATGTATCTATTTTTAAACTAAGATACGATATTGGATAAACCTGACTTAAAAATTTAATGACCGGAAAAGAACGGGCATGATTGAAAAATTAAATATTTGAAAGTTTATTCATATACTTGACTTTCTAATATTACGTGAATGTCCTAAAAAGTTTATTATCCACGGACTTATTGATATACTATTTAACCATGAAAAAACTTTTATCCTTCTTTTATCTTGTAATTACATTTTCATTCTGCTTTGCCCAAGATGATGTGAAAAGAACCATCGTCACTACCGATGGTGAAATAGATGATGTAGATACTTTTATTCGGTTTTTATTGTATACCAATGAATTCGAAACCCAAGGCTTGGTCTACTCCAGCTCCATGTGGCACTGGAAGGGAGATGGACAAGGAACCACATTTACCAGTGAAATGGAAATGACCCAAAGAATTTATGGAGAAAACTTGACCGACTTAAGATGGCCAGGTACCCAATGGATGGAAGAGCTTTTATCAGCATACAAAAAGGTATACCCAAATCTAATCCTACATGACAAAAACTATCCTACAGCAGAAAAGTTATTGGGCATGGTACGAATTGGCAATATTGATTTTGAAGGGGAAATGGCAAAACGGACAGAAGGATCTAAATTGATTAGGGAAAAATTATTGGACGATGACCATAGAGAACTTTTTTTACAGGCTTGGGGAGGTACAAATACCATTGCCCGTGCCCTTAAATCAATAGAAGAAGATTATTCTGGCACCAAGGATTGGGAAGTTATAAAGGATAAAGTATCGAAGAAGGCAATTATCTATACCATTATGGACCAGGATGCCACGTACAAAAATTATATTGGTCCAAATTGGCCGGAAATAAGAGTATTTTATAATTCAAATCAATTCTGGTGTTTTGCTTACCCTTGGAAACAAGTGGTTCCAAAAAGCCAGCAACCCTATTTAGAAGGTAGCTTTATGGGGCCGAATATCATAAACAACCATGGTCCATTACTAAAGAAATATTATTCCTACGGTGATGGACAGCAACAAGAAGGAGACCCGAACCATTTTGAAGGTGATATCTCGAAAATAATTAATACGGAGCGAGGTGATTTTTCTAAATATGACTTCATATCCGAAGGGGATAGCCCCGCCTTTCTTCATTTGGTGGATGTTGGACTGGATAATTATAAATCCCCTTCCAGAGGAGGATGGAGCGGTCGTTTTGTACTTTCCGAAGAAAACCCATTTCGATATGAAGATGGGAATAGGGCGGCTGACTTAAATCCGGAAACCGGTGAATTGGATACCAGTTATCCACAAACCCGCTGGATAAAGCCAATGCAGCTGGATTTTGCCGCACGGGCGGATTGGTGTATCAAAACATTTGAGGAAGCCAATCATTCCCCGGAGATTAAAATATCAGAAGGTTCAAAAATTAATGCCGTGCCTGGGGAAACCATTACCCTTAACGTTTCTACATTTGATGTAGATAATCATCCTGTAGCCTTGAACATTTGGTGCTATGAAGAAGCTGGTAGCGGAAAAGTAGAAGTGGAAACCAAACAAAACAGTGCGACGATAAAAATACCAATGACTACCAAAAGTGGAAGCCAATTTCATATCATCGTTGAAGGAACCGATACAGGTTTCCCTGCATTGACAAGGTATCAAAGAGTCATTATTACTGTAAAATAGTATCCTAAATAAGAACACTCGTATTCTAAATAGTTCCCTTTTTTTTATGCTAATAGGCATCTGGGAAAATTGATTTTTATTGAATATGAATCGATTTCAAATATTAAATTAAAAACCCAATACACTGTAATTTAGTAGTATACAAATTCTAAGAAAGGGAAACCTAAATAAACAAAGATTAAACATGTACTAAATCACACTCAATATCGTTTTTATATATAATTTCCTACAAACCCCCCGGAAGTATGCAGATTTCAATTATTGGTAGAAAACCATTAAAGACCATATGTTTTTTTGTCATTGTTCTTATGAACTTCTTCGTGACTAACGCACAGAATGTTCAGGAACTTGAATTTTTACTGTCTCAACCAGAGCTAACAACAAGAGAGCGTATCGATATTTTATATACCCTAAGCAGAGAATTAACCTATGTAGACAATATAAAGTCTCTTAAGTACGCTGAAGAAGCTTTGCATCTAGCCATAGAGATACAAGACATTGATGGTATTGCATACAGTTATAGAATACTTTCCAGCATCTACGCCATTAACGATAATTATTTCATGAGCATGGAATATATCCACAAAGCATTGGATATTTTTGAAAAACGTAACGATGAGGAAGGAATAGCGAATTGTTATATTTCCTTGGGCCATATTTATCGCAGTTTGAATAATCGTTCGCAAGAAATAAACTTCCATAAAAAATCCTTCGAAATCTTTAATAGGCTTAATATAACAGAGCGAATCGGGGTATCGTCCCATAATCTTGGAGAAAGCTATTATAACAATAAAGAGTTCAAAAAAGCAGAAAACCTAACTCGGTTGGCCATACGAATAAATGATTCTATCCTGAATCTTCCGGTACTTTCAAGTTGTTATAAAGTAATAGGTCTAATCAAGGAGAATGAAAACCAAATAGACTCTGCAAATTATTATTTTAAAAAAGTTCTCCAGATATCCGATGAACTTGGAGAAAACGCACAAAAGGTGGCCACGGTTGAAGCTTTGATGCAGTTAGCTACAATCGCAAAAGCGAATAAAAACTATAACCTTCAATACGAATACCTTGAGCAAACTAAAGCATTTTGTGAAAAGTTTAATTTGAATCAGTCGCTGCTCCAGGTATATCATAAATTGCAAAAATTCTATTTAGATTTTAACAATACCGAGAAGGCAACATATTATCTCAATGCATACAATGAACTTTCCAATGCGGTCCATAGGGTTCAATTAGAAGATCGTAACAGGCTTACAGAAAGTATGGCTTCCATTCATCAATTGAATACAACAACCGCAGCACTTGAGAAAGAAAATGCGGCGCAAGCTTCAACTATTTTTTATCGTAATATCAGTTTATTCATCACGGCTCTTTTCTTAATCGGGCTTTTTATAGTGTTGAGAAAACTTAGGCGAATCAATAAAGAACTAATCTCCCAAAATGAAACTATACATAAACAAAAATCCAAATTACAGGAACTCAATGCCACAAAAAATAAATTCTTTAGTATCGTTGCCCATGATTTGAGAAGTCCTTTGGCCTCTCTTAAATCATTTAGTTCTGTATTGGTCGACCATATAGACTTGTTGAGCAAGGATGAAATTCTAAACATGGGTAAAAAACTAGATATATCGGTAGATAACACCCTTAAGATGGCCGATAACTTGATTGTTTGGGCCAAAAGTCAAATGAATGTAATCGAGGACAAAAAGGAACTTATTAATTTAAAGCAAGTAGTTATCGAAGTTGTTCAGGTTTTCAAAGAAATCGCCATCAACAAAGAGGTAAGTCTCGTCACTTCCATAATGGGTGCCCCAAAATTTATGGGGGATAAAGATCAGGTTGAGTTTATCATTAGAAACTTAATCAACAATGCCATAAAGTTTACGCCGAGAAAGGGTATGGTTAACGTATCTGTTACGCAAACTTCCAATCATATTAAAATAGTCGTTTCCGATACCGGTGTTGGAATGACTCCCGAGTATAGGGATAATCTGTTCTCCATTCAAAAATCTAAGGGAATTCCTGGTACCGAAGGTGAAAAAGGTAGTGGACTTGGCCTAGTACTTAGCTCCGAATTCGTGAAAAGAAACGATGGCAAAATACAGGTTGAAAGTAAAGAAGAAAAAGGTACTACCATTACCGTTACTTTTTCAGGTGAAAGAAATGTAGCCTAGTTTTTTGGGATGTCAATTCTCAAAATATTTTCTCAATCCTCCAGGTCCACATTCCATTCACTAACCTCTTCATCGATGTCAAGGATTCTTGCTTTTTAAAGCCGTTATGAATACCAAGATGCCCATAAAGTTTAATCTGGTTTTAAGCCACTAAAATGATTAATAGGCATATTGAAATTGTGTAAGTTCTTTGAGCAATTGATTTGCTTTTAATTTAGAAGTTGGTTGGATAAAGGTATATTGGTAGAGCTGAGGTTTCGGAGGTTTCGGAGGTTTTGCAAAGCAGTGTTTTATTCTTTAAAAGTTTTGCCGGATTGATAGAAAAAACCAAACTCAACAAACTTTTAGATTTATTTCCATGCAGAAGCCATAATTGTTTATGTTGCAAAAAGAATCCAAAGAGACTCAAAACTCCTGTTTTTGTCGGAATCAAGGGACTTCAATCCTATTCAATTACCCTTTTCCGTAACACCTGAAAAAAACCATAATAATATTCCTTGATGGCTAAAGCCTTACCCTGGTCGTTGGTCTGAAATTCAATAAAGTCATAAGGAAAACTTTTCAACCAAAACTTATTTTTGCCCATAGGCCAAAGTTTTTCACAATTCGCATTAATGCAATATTGTAGTTGGCCATCCTGTAAATTGACCGTTACAGTTTTACCTTGATGATCAAACTCGGTGTCGAATCCATGATAGTCCCCGACATATTGATAAAGGTTTGTAATTTCTTTGAAACCACTTGAGTAATCAGGGATTTTTCTGCCCAGTGCGACCGACATGTATTTGGTAAAAATTTGATTCATGTCGAGTGGCGTGCCATCTGTGTTCATTAGTCCGGCAAACGTTACATTCCTATCCGGGAAAAAAGCCATGATTGCATACGTGGTTTTCCAACCTCCGGTATGACCAATTATACGTTCACCTAAAAATTCGCCGTTTCTAACCCCATAGCCATAACCGGTGGATAAGGAATTACTGAGCTCCGTAGGTTTGACCATTTTTTCATATGCAGATGGTTCAATGATTTTACCTTTTGACCAGAATTGAGGGTAAAGTGCGAGCATTTCTGTAGTGGTCGTCAAACCCCCGTCCCCCATAACATAACTCCATGTAGGTACTTTGTCAAACCTCTCTTTGCCATAGTTGAAAATAGGCGAAGTTTCCGGGCTTTCGACAGCATACTTTAATAGTTGGAAATCCAGATTTGACCGTTGGTTGATATAATCTTCAATGAGCTGCTGCCAGGGTCTGCCAGTTATATTTTCTGCTATGAACGCCATGAGCATAAAACCCGAATTGCAATATTGATAGTTGGTACCAGGTTCAAAACGCAAGTCTTTTCCTTTGAAAAAGGCAAGTAAATCTTTTTTAGTAGGCAGTACTCCGTTCTCCATAAAGACCCTATCCATTTCCAAAGCATAATCCATCAATCCCGAAGTATGGGAAAGCATATGCCTTAGTTTTATTTTTTCGGCCAAGGCTTCTTCCGGAAATTCAGGCATGAGTTGCTCAAGGGATGTATCAAGGCTAAGTCTACCTTCCTCTATCAATTTCATAATTACGGTAACCCCTACAAGTTTTGAAACAGAAGCAATATCAAATCGTGTTTCATTGGCTACGGGCTGGGTCTTTTCAACATCGATATGACCAAATCCACTATTGTACAAAACTCTTTTTCCGGATGTTATCGCCACGGAGAAGCCCATAATACTTCCTTCACTCAATATTTCCATACCCAAGGAATCGAGGGATTCTTGATTTATATTAAGAGGGGAATCTATCTGAGCGCATGTTGTTAGGCAACACAAAAAATAAAGTATAAAGATGCACATCAAGCTTTTTAAACCACCCATAACTTTTAACTATCAATCTAATCTTTTTTGTACGACTCCATTTTTGATTACCGTATGGATGTGCAAAGTATTCTCAATGTTTTCTAAAGGATTATTGTCCAATAGGACCATATCGGCCATCTTACCTATTTCAATGGAGCCCAAACTATCTTGTGCTTTCATCATTTTAGCGGCGTTCAAGGTTGCCATTTTTATGATCTCCATCCTATCCATTCCTCCCAATTCGAACAACAGCATTTCTTCATGTAAGCTATAGCCCGGCAAAACAAACGTTCCAGTATCCGTACCCAAGGCGAAGTTTATAGCTTTTTTTTGTAATTTCTTAATGTCATCCACTTGAAAGGAAGCAATGTCGGTAAGACCGATATCCTCTTTTTGAAGATAATATCTCCAAAACTTGATGTTGTCATTTGAACGGGCGATGTAACCAGAATCATTTGCCTTTTCCAAATCGGCCTCATCAAAGATTCCTTCTTGACGAACAGCCTCCACCCACTCTGGAAACAGGGGATATAAAAAGCCTTTGTCAATCGTCAACGTGGTGATGAACGAGGGTTCAATTGCGTATAACTTTTTCAAGAGCAGGGTATCCTTTTGAAAGTCAATGTCAATGCCCGTCCAGTGCACAAAGTTTTGAATACCCGCATCCAATGCCATTTCCAATTCTACATTATCACTTACATGGGCAAAAACATCTGTTCCGTTTTTGGTAGCTTCCTCTTGCACTTTATTTATAAAAGCCTGAGGCATGCGCTCTACCATGGGCGGATGCGGCCCATCTTCAATGGTAAGCTTAATGCCTACGATGGGATTCTTGCTAACACTTTTTACCAATTCTTCAATTTGAAGGGTATCTTTAAGTAAGAATACAGTTTCTCCATCGACCCAATTGCCTTTATAAGTTTTTACAGGATGCCTGCCCTCCATTGAAAAGTGTTGGCTTGTATGAAAAACATGAGGTGCCGGAATACTATCTTGATTGCCTCGTTGCCGCATCTCGGCATAGTATTCATCGGTACACAAGCTTCCCCCAGTCACAAATACCGATGTGACTCCATAATGGACGTATATTGGAAAATCCCTTTCGTAATCCGAAGTGTGAATGTGGCAATCGAACAGGCCGGGTATAAGGTATTTTTCGGTTCCATCAATCATTTCTTTCCCCATTCCTATGGAACCTTTCCCAATGGCCATTATTTTGCCATTTGTAAGCCCAACGGATACTTCTTTTTGAATAGCATTTCCGGTACCATCGATAAGGTTGACATTAGAAATCAACAGATCATACTCAACATTTCTATCCGAGTTACATCCGAATAAAAACACTACAGTAATTAAAAACATTATTTTATTCATTATTATAATTTAATATTCTCATTTTCACATAAAAGGTATAACAAAAACCGAAGCCAATAGATCCATAATCCTACTGCCCAAATCAGAAAGCCAAAAGTAGTCTGCGAAAAAGAAAATTGCGAAAACGGCTATGACTGAAACTAAATCTATCCAAACGGGCTTTTTATAATTGACCATATCAACGGTAAACAGGCACATAGCAGGTAGTATCTGAAGTCCTTTATTAAAGATTTGACTGTTTTGCATTCCTAAATCAAAAGATATTCGAAAAATCGCTGCACTCATGAGCATGACCATACAACCCAACATAAAACGCTTGTGGAGAAATCCTTTTTTTCTGTAAATGAAGGCCAACGTAAACAGAAAATACCCTGAGAATAATCGAAACACGTTGTGCCCGGCATCATCTACACCAATGAGTCCGGCATGGGCTTTGTAAACTACTGGGAACATACCCGAGGGCACCATTAAAACCATAACCACCAGACCAAAGATTCCCAAGGTTTTATGCAAACGATAGTTTTGGTACTGGATTAAAAAAACCTGTATCCCATATAATAGAATCCAAATGGTAAAAACAATACCGTGCACTACCAACGGCAGTGGAAGGGGATCTGCATCTTTATATAATTTTAATAAGTAAAATGAAGGTGCAAATCCCCAGAATACTATTAGAACATACCAAATAGCAGAACTCCTGAAAAAAATATGTTCAGAACTAAATTTCATTCTCATTTGTTTTCTTACCATTTCCGTTTGTAACGGTCAAGTATAAATCTGAATCTAGTTTGGGGCAATATCGCCCGAAGTATTGTTTGAAAATGAATTTCCGGATTCGGATAAGGAATTTCCGCCCTGAACAAAATCGATACCCCAACCCCCACTTTCTCTAATTGTGCTATTCTCAATGGTCAGGCTTCCACTGCAGTGTATTACTATATTGCCCTGCCCTCCAGCATTGTACATTTGCTTTGAGCCGCCACCAGAAATTTCACAATAAATCAAGCGGTTTGCAGAAGTACTTGAATTGATTCCTAGACCTAACCACGTGCCTTGACCTTCCATAGCACCCCTGAAAATGATGGGTTCTTCAGTGGTCCCCTGTGCGTTTAAAGATCCAGTGTTGGGAATACAATCGACCCCGGGACTACCCAAGACGAAACCAGCGCCAGTTTCGAACTCCAAAATGGTTCCTGCTTCAATGGTAATCGCCGTTTCCACATAGGTCTCCCGACCGGACTCCTCCGTTTCGATACGGTAGGGAACTTCCAGTTTTTTGATGGTAAGGTCGGCATCGGTCATGGCATCCCCTTCGACCTGGACATAGGGTCTTCCATTACCTTCCGCATAGGAGGTGGCAGCGTCCAATTGATCCACTTGTGGCAAGTGCATCCACAGCGGGGCCAACTCGTTGTTAACGATTGTATTTTGTTCAAAGTTTTCCAGTTCGGCATCATCGTCTAGCATATAGATTCCAAATTCACCGCTATCCGTAATAGAGGAATTTTGGATGGTTACCCTACTATTGCATTGTAATGTGATGTTTGCGGCAAAGTCTGAAGCGTTGTAGATTTCGTCGCTACCGCCACCGGATATATTACAGTAAATCAATTTATTGTTTGGGCTCGACGAGTTGAAGCCAAGTCCCAACCAAGTTCCCTTTCCGGAGGTTACCCCTTTGAACGTAATCGGACTGTCCAAAGTTCCTGTGGCGTTTAAAGAACCTGAAGTATCTGCACAATCAGAAGCCTGTTCTCCCAGTCGAAATCCTGCACCGTTGGTAAACTCTAAAGTATTTCCGGCAGCAATGTTCAAGGCATTTTTAATATTGTATTTTTTACTTTCCGTAAATCGATAAGGAACATCCAAAAATGGCATATTTACGATATCACTCTCAATTTCATTCTCCCGCACTTCAATGTAGTTTTTTCCATTTCCCTGATAATCCGATGATGTATCCAAGTCTCCCATCTGATTGAAGTAGAGAGCAACAGGGGCTTCCTCATTGTCCGAGATAGTATTTCCCGCAAATTCTTCCAAATCACTTTCATCAGTAATGAAAAGGCCATATCCATCATTGTTTATAATCGTGCAGTTGACAATTGCTGCCGACGAGTCCTCATCCCTTGATAATTGAACAGCTCCCTTCTCTCCGGATTGGCCGGAAGCAGTACGCCCTGCATGCATGACCGTAACATGTTCCAATCGATTTTCAGGGTGGGTAGAACCAAAATAGATACCTTTCCAGATACCTTTGTTCTCAGAAGCTCCCAAAAATTTAATGGGGTTATCTGATGAACCAACCGCTTTTATTCCACCACCTTCACTCGTAAAGATTCCGCTTTCCTCTCCTTCGAAGGCAATATTGACCCCTGGTTGAATTGTTAATAACGCATTGGCTTTTACCGATATGGCACACTGTATTACATAGTCGATAGCATCTCCCGGTTCGATATCCTCCCATGTCGTGTTTTCAATAATTTCGAATTGATCACATAATGAGGCTGTTGCATCAATGACGGTAAAGTTAGGTCCAGTTACACTTTCCCCATCAACAGTTACCGAAACAGAACCTGTAGTCGCATTCTCAGGTACCTCGACAACCAATTCGGTCGTCGAAGCTGATGTAACGGTAGCCACGGTTCCATTAATTTCAACCTCGTTCTGGGTATTGGTACCACTAAAATTGGTGCCTGTTATGGTTAATTCGGTTCCGACCACCCCACTGGTCGGAGCTATTGATGTAATGGTAGGTCTCAAATTGATTGGTTCATCATCTGTAATAGGTTCATTGTTCCCATCCTTGCTACAACCTAATACTAAAAGTAAAAGAAGACCTGTCAAAAGGTTTTCAAAAACAGTCTTGCCCGACTCTATGATTGGATTCTTCATAATTGATAGATTTTTATCTTAAAAATTACGGGGGAACTTTTAGTCGCCTATAAAAGTATATTTCAACACGTTTAAAGGCTGACGATCCAGAACCAAAAAGTAACACCAACGAACCAAATATTAATAAAAAACGTTAGGAATCAATAAGATGAAGGAGAGACACCGTACCGTTCCTTAAAGCATTTGGCGAAATAAGAAAGATTGCTAAAGCCGACTTGATACGCAATTTGAGTTACTGTATCCGCCTTTTGTCCCAATAATTGAGCTGCACGCTTTAATCGGAAATTACGTAGTAAGTCTCGAGGAGATTCGCCGGTCAATGCCTTTAACTTTCTATTAAGTTGGGTTTTACTTATGGCGAGTTCGCTTTGCATTTGTGGTACGTTAAAATTAAAATCGGAATATTTTTCTTCCAATAGGTTCAATACCTGTTCTAAAAACTTTTTATCCAGTGATGTAGTGGTTATTTTTTTAGGGTCAACAGCATGCCTGTTGTCCATATAGTGCTGTCGTAACCTTTGTCGCTGAACAATAAGGTTTTTAACCCTTGCGGATAGCTCTTTTGCACTAAAAGGCTTTGTAATGTACTCATCGGCTCCGGTTTCCAGACCTTGAATCTTGTTTTCTTCCCCTGCTCGGGCAGTCAGCATGATAATGGGAATATGGCTTGTCGATAAATTGGTCTTTAATTTCTCACAGAGTTCCATACCGTCCATTCTGGGCATCATCAGATCAGTGATGATCAAATCGGGCATATGTGAAACTGCTGTTTTTAAGCCCTCTTTTCCGTTTTTGGCCAGCATTACCCGATACTTTTCCAAAAGTTGGTTTTTAATGAACTGCCGCATATCCTCATTATCCTCGATAACGAGCAATCTGGGTAGCTTTCGTACATCTTCTTTAGTAAGCTCAAATGGTTTTGGCTGTACCCTTTTGCCTAAAACCTTAGGTTGAAGTAGGTCCATTTTGGATTCCGGCACCTTGATTCTTTCTATGGGAATCTGAACCGTAAAATACGTACCCATGCCCTCCTCGCTTGAAACGGTAATAGTTCCATCCATTAATTTTACTAAATCCTTTGAAAGTGACAAACCAATACCGGACCCTTCTTGGTCTCTTGTGCTACTGCTATCCACTTGATAAAAACGGTCAAAAATATAGGGAAGTTTATCTTCGGAAATGCCCCGCCCAGAATCGGAAACTTGAATGACCAATTCATCTTCCACAAAAGAAACCTGGACGGCGACCTGCTCTCCATCTTCGCAGAACTTGAATGCGTTACTGATTAAGTTATAGAAAACCTTTTCTAGTTTATCACGATCAAAGGAAGCCCAAAGAGACTCATCCGGCACTTCTACTCTATAGTCCATATTGCGCTGTGCGGCATAAGAATTGAAAGATCCTGCAGCGGTCCTCAAACATTTAAAAACATCACCCTCGGTAGCTCTTAAGTGTAACTTACCTTCATCGATTCTGGAAAGGTCGAGTAATTGGTTAACCAGACCCAAAACCTTATTCGTATTGCGACGTATCATTTTAATGTCTTCCTTGTCGAGCTTATCCTCCGGGTTTTGTTCCAAATGTTCTATAGGGCCTTGAATCAAGGTCAGAGGAGTTCTGAATTCGTGGGAAATATTAGCGAAAAAATTCGATTTTAAAATGTTCAATTCTTGCAATTCCTTATTAGACTTTTGTTTTATACGGTATTGATTGTATAAGAGTACAGCCAACAAAAGAATCAATAAAGCAAATGCTATAATAGCGTTGCGCTCATTCTTTCTTTTACCCAATTGTAGAGTTTGTAATTTTTTTTCTGAGGCCAATAGCGCTATTTCCTTGGTTTTTTGTTCGTTTTGATATTTAGCCTCTATTTCTTCGGCAAGGTCTCGCTTTTCCAAGGTATAGAGACTATCCTTTCGATTCTCGTATAATATTCTAAAATCAAAGGCCTTTCTAAGATTTCCTTTGGTGTAATAAACTTGAGACAGTGTTTTGTATCCATCCATCTCCGTCAAATCAGCACCTATGTTCTGGGCAATTCTAACCGCTTTACTTGAAAATATTTCGGAGCTATCAAGTTTTGTAAAATAGAAATATTCTTGCCCTAGGGCTTGGCTTGCCATCGCCATGTTGATAGAATCCCCAATTTCTTCGGCAATGAATAATGACCGACGGTAATTTTCAACTGCTTCGCCTGATTGCTTTTCATCGGAATAGATGTTTCCTATATTTTGATATACTTGGGAAATCTCTCTTTTGCTTCCCATTTTGTTATAACTTTCAAGTGCTTTTTGATACCGTAAAAGTGCTTCTTCGGGCTTGCCTTGGTTTCTCAAAACAATGCCCATGTTCTTCATCAAAAAGGCTTGCCCGGGTAAAAAATCAAATTTTCTGAAAAGACTATCACTTTTGGTAAAATAGAAAATTGCTTCATTGTAATTGGCCAACTTCTGATGTATCAACCCAATATTGGCCATATTTATCCCTGCGTTTTTTTCATTTCCTATTTGGGTATTTACTTTTGATGCCTCTGTATAGGCTTCCATTGCCTTTTTATATTCTCCTCGTTCGTTGAATACATTTCCCAAGTTATTGTAGGAACTGGCAACACCTTCAAAATCCCTGATTTCCTTGGCAAAATCAATATTTAATTGAAGGTATTCCTCTCCCTTATTTAGATTACCTTTTCTAGTGTGGGCGTTTCCCAAACCTATTAGCGCAGTACTCTTACCATCATCGAAGTTTATATTTTCGGCAATGGAAAGGGCATTTTGAAAAAAGGTAAAGGCTGAGTCGTAACTTGATCGGTCCGTTAAAAGTTCTGCACGTGACACCAATGCCAGAACTTCAAATTTTTCCTCTTCCATTTGGGCTGACACCTTTAAGGCACTGATAACATTCCTCTCTGCCTTTTTTGGATCTTTATAGCGATACTCGTCTACCAATTCAAGTAAAATGTTGACCTTATTGGAATCAATTTTCTCAATTTGTAGTACTTGCTCAAGGCTATCAATCTTTGATTGAGGCGAGACTTTAAAGGATAATAGCGTTACTATGACAATTAGCAGTCGGGTCATCCATAAATTTAAGAATTATCTAATTATCAAGGGAATAAAGGAATTAAAAGTATGTTTATGGAATTTTTTGATAGAGTACCTACTAGGAATAAAAAATTCAAAAACACCGATTTGTTGACTATTGAGGTAATTTTAATTCATGAAATGATATTTAAAAAAAATATCTAGAACACTATTTTTGATAATTAAAGAATTACCATATTCTAAAATATTGGTGAGGTTTTAAATTTCAGGTTTCTTCCGTAACTTATTTTCTGGTCATTGAATCCAGTTAAATTTACATTCTTTTTGGGGGCAGGTGTTGAAAAGAGCCTGTTGAAAGAGCTAAGAATGGTTTGATTTATTGGATTTACCTTAAGTGCGGCCTTTTGAAAAGGTTCCCCTAATTTACTCATTTTGTCGAGTAGGACGATTCAAAGGAATTCAAGGTTATTATCTATGAATAAGCTAATTATCAAATCAATTGCCTTTGATAATTGAAAGCAGATTATGGGCTGGCAATAGTTTCGTTTTATTTTGGATTTTCCATAATCTCCTTCACCAATTCAGGATTTGTTTTTTCTACACCTGTAAGAAGAAAAACAATCATACCTGCATCGGAGGCATCAAAAGATTTGGATTTTACCTTATTCCAGTTTGGATCGCCATACCAGTCTAAATTATTATCTTTAATACAGGTTTCTAATCTGCTGTAAAGCCAATCCCATGCGCCTTTTTTATAGTGTTTGTCATTTCTTGCTTTAGAGGTTTTAATCCAGTCAAAATTTTCGATTGGGGCTCTCAATCCTTCGTATTCTTCACCTCCATTTTGATCTGCAATGTATACTAGGTTTATGGCTCCTTTGTCTTTTGGTTCAAAAGCAGTTCTTATTTCATCAAACGTCCATCCGGTATGCTTGCTTTCTACATACGTTTGTTCCCCACTAACGTAGGGTCGGTCAGCGTGTTCATTGTTCCAACTGGAGTGGGTTATCAATGTAACATATTTTCGTTTATCGACCTTTGCCCTATTTATTCCTTCACCAACTACCTGCATTGGTCCTGCAGCAACAATAAAAAGTGGATTGTCCTCCGAAGATTCGTTTATGGCCTTTGCCATTTCATTATATGCTTTTTCAGGATGATCAACAGCGCATATAAAATTTGTTTTGTTAAAACCAAAATACTCCTTGCCTTCCAAAGTACTTTTCTTCATTTGTTCGTAAGCACTAAGTACACCCTCTTTTTTGGGCCATTCCAAGTTACTTCCCCAAACATGGTCACTGTACGTATAAAGCACAACATTGTCCTGTATGCCTTTTGCCCCGAGGATAGCCAAAGAAAGTGCGGTGGCCGACCAATCATCGTTGTCGTGTTCATTTCCATCTGAGCTTATGGCGATTCTACCCCTACCCTGCCAAAGTGGCTCTGCATGGACCTGTTTTAAACTTGTATAGAAGTCGGTCATGATTGCCTCTTTGTCAAAATCCTCCCAGATTACTATTTTCCGATCATTGTTGGGTTGTTCTTCCCATTCTTCTTCAACCATGATGGGACAGGGAATGACGGATGATTCTGCCCACTCCGGGTTTTTTACAATAGCGACTGCTGCCATGTCAAAAAGCGATCTGGCGGGAGGGTTGCCGTGAAGTTCAATTTTTGAAAATAGATTCACTGCATAATCTCCAAAATTATTGAAACTGCCCCCATGTCTTCCAATAATGGGAGTAGCTATTTTAAGACCCAGTCCTGGCATTTTTGTATTTACTTCCTCTTGGGTAACTTTAACCGCGTCAGTGCCTGAAGGTTTTCCATAACGTACAGTTACCATTTCAAATTCAATCTCCGTTGCCAATACAAAGTTCATGGAAGGAATGTCATCTTCCAAATTATACTCGCCTGGGTCTGGATAATTGGACCCTAACCATACGAGCCTAATTTTATTGGCAATGGCTGGTTCTTTTTCTAAGGCCAAAGCCAAATTTGTAAGTTTTCCCACGGCAATGACTACCAGTTTTTGGTCCGTCGATTTTTGGGCTTCTGAAATAATAAAATCCACTGCTTTATATCCATCAAATGTTGGATTTCCCAAATCACCCTTTATATCTAAATAAGAATTGTTGGCCCCTTTTAACAAAGGAATATCCTGCCTCACATTAAATAGTTGCATAATACGTGCAGCCTCATCATAATGTCCCTGAATATCGCCTCCATTTCGTGTCGCATTTACGGTAATGGCTTTGATATCGAAATAATCCTGATTGGAAAACAGGTAGGCCAATGCATGCTGGTCGTCCAATTCATTGTTAGCATCGGTATCAAAGATGACATTCAGCTTTTGGGGTTTTGATACCGTTTGACCCTTTAGCTCAATGCTTCCCAAGGTTATAATTATCCCTAAAATCAATCGTATGGAAAATGACATTCTCATGGTTTAAATTTTTAATTGCCTGGTTTTATATTCATATCAATCGTTGGTATATACCATACATCTTTTGTAAGATCAATTCCACCACCCATCTCTTCCTGCACTACTCGGTCAATAATATATACTCCTTTTTTTGCCATGTCATCAAAATTATCCATCCCATCATTTGGAAAATTGACCCTTGTTCTATGGATGTTGAATTTTTCTGAAAATTTACGTCCAAAAGTATTTTCCACGCCCTCTTTACCATACATAAAGCCCAAAAGACCGCCCCAAGTTGCGGTAGGATTATCAGAATCCCATCCAGACAATACTCCGATTTTAATCGTTTCCTTTAGGTCGCCTTCCCCGTATAAAAGACTAACGATACTTGCGGCGAAATTAATTCCGCCAACAAAACAGCCGTTGCAGAATATATTTTTTGAAGTAATGTCATATCCATCTTCTTGGTTTACCTGATAGCGCGTATAGACATCATCACGTGCTTGCTCCCAGGGTACATTTGCATCATACCTGCTTTTTACAAAATCGTACATTTTTGCGGAATAGGAATCGTTGGGCAGTCGTTTACGGGCTTCGGCCGCCATCCATTGCGTCTGTTCTTTTTTTGATAGATCTTGGTCAACGGCGGAGGCCAAAGAATACATGATTACATAGAATTCAGATATCCATTTGGCATTTTCCCTAGCTGTGGTCAGAATGGGCATTTGTGCCATTTCTAAGGCTACATCGGGGCGGGAAGGAGCAAATAGTCCGAAAATTTCCGTAGTCAATTGGGCATCTATCATTTCATAATAATTGTCGTATATACTGTCTTTTGAAATTTCAGGATCACTTGTTTCTGGTGGAACTATGCCGGTTAACATTAATTCCAGGGCCCTTTGGTTGGCTACCCACAGGTAGTTTTCCTCTTCATGTTTCATGTGTTTTAGCCACCCTTCCTGAATTTGCTTTCCAGTTAGCACGGAAGTTTTATTGGTATACAATAAGTGCTGGTACATATATTCGAGGTCGGTATCATCATCGGCGCCCCAGACTTCATCTTCCCCTCGAAAAACAAAATCTATTGTTTCTGACAAATCACTTGGAGTATCACCGGACCAAATGTTCGGTAGGTCTGAAGTTCCCCAATCCTCCCTAGTATAGAAATCCCCAGTTTTAATTTCCCCAATATTACCGATCTTGTCCATTTCGGTCACCAATCCGGTCCAATTTGCAATACATTCGGCAAGCCAAAATCCGTACAATTTATTGGCATATTCCGAACGGGGAATTGCATGGTCCGTAGGTTTAGGCGAATAGTCCGTATAGGTAAGACTGGAATCTTGCAAAGCATTTATGGACTCATTTTGTTTTGTATTTTTAGTGTCCTTGCAAGATATGCCCAGACAAGAAACCAAGAGTAAGGTGGTTATGATTCTATATTTCATGTCCTTTATTTTGTATTTGAATTTAGAAATTTATCTATTTCGACCCTAAAAGGCACTGAAGGCTGTGCACCTTCTTTAGTAACCGATATTGCCGCTGCTGCAGAAGCAAAAGTTATAGCATCCTGCAATGCTATGCCATTTGTTATGGCAACGGCCAAGGTGCCATTAAACACATCTCCTGCGGCCGTGGTGTCTTTTGCTTTTACTTGAAAGGCTTTGAAGTATTTCACACCCTTGGCTGTGCATAAAAGACTACCGCTTACACCTAAGGTAACAATTACGTTCTTGACGCCCATATCTAAAAGATGCTCAGCTGCTTTTTGAGCTGATGTTTGATCAATTACATCTATACCCGTCAGTAGACTTGCCTCGGTTTCATTGGGTGTTAATAACCATATTTTCTTTAATAAGCTTTCAGTTAACTGCTTTGCCGGTGCGGGGTTTAATATGAGTTTTACCTCGTTTTGAAAGGCTATATCCGCAATAAATTCAACCGTTTCCAAAGGGGTTTCCAACTGCAAAAGAACTACCTGAGCATTTTTTATCAAATTATGGAACGGCACAAAATCCTTGGGCATTAACTTCATGTTGGCTCCAGGTGCTACAGCAATGGAATTTTCGCCTTTGTCCGATACAAATATTTGAGCGATTCCTGTGGCTGTATTTGCATCGGTTAAGATGTGGTCTGAATTAAAACCTTCCTTTTCAAAGTGCTTTTTCATGTTCTCACCGAAAAGGTCATTACCTACTTTGGCTATAAATGAAACATTACCTCCACAACGAATCGCCGCTACAGCTTGGTTGGCACCCTTTCCACCGAATACCATACTTGACGACCCCCCTAAAACAGTTTCCCCAATTGCAGGAATTCTTGCCAAGGAGATGACCAAATCCATATTCGAACTTCCTACGACGACTAGTTTCATATCAAGCTACTTTAGAATATATAATTAATCCAAGACCAACAAGAAAACAGATGAACATGGTTGCTATTAACCAATTTTTTGATTTTGGCAATTCCTTTAATTCTTTCCAAATAAAGACACCCCACAGTGCTGCTACCATAGTGGCGCCTTGTCCAAGTCCATAGGCAATAGCTGGCCCTGCCTGTTCAGAAGCAATAATACTAAATGACATTCCCAAACCCCATATTGCCCCTCCGAGAATACCAATAAGATGTAATTTGGGAGTTCCCATAGAAAAATAATCTTTATACGCTACAGGTTTACCTGCAATGGGCTTGTACATGTTTATGGTATTGAATAATACGTTGGAAATTAATATTCCAATTGCAAAAACAACCAAGGCTGTATAGGGTGTTAATTTTCCAATCTCTGGTGTTACAAAATCTGAGGACATTGATTGAGCCACGTATTTATAAAAGAAGCCCATGGCTATACCTGCTAGCAAAGAAATCAAAATACCCTTAAGTGGAGTCTTTTCTTGTTTTTTAAGAATGTACTTATATGCCAATGCATCTAGAATTATGGCTACCATAACGAAGAATACACCAGTAAACAGGATAAAAGGATCACCTTCCGGATTGTACATAAAATTGGTGATTACCCCTAAAACCAAAGCAATGCCAATACCCACTGGAAATGCAATCGCCATACCGGCCAAGTCAATGGCAATGACGAGCAATATATTGGCAAAATTGAAGATGATGCCTCCCAAAAGGGCGTAACCCAGGTACTTTGTTTCCGATTGATTAAGATCCACCAGAAAACTTCTTCCCATTTCCCCGTTAGAACCCATGGTAAATGCCAGAAGCACTGTAATAATTAGAATTCCGAAGGAATAATCCCAATAGAATAGCTGGAAGGGCCATTTTTGGCTGGAAAGTTTTTGAGTATTGGCCCAAGACCCCCAGCATAGCATCGTAATTAAGCATAGAAAAACAGCAACGGAATAGTTCTCGATAACGTACATAGGAATGGATTTGATCGACTTTAGGTTGATTAATTTTGCACAAACGTTTGCGCAAACATATTAAAATTTAATTAAATGATAATAAAGTTCTCAACTTAAGAGCTTATATAGCGTACCGATTCCCTTATAATGAGTTCTGTCGGAATTTTCATTGATGTGATATTGAAATCCTTTTTTATTTCAGTAAGTATAGCTTTTACAGCAAGTTCGCCAATTTTTTCTGAATTCTGTCTTACTGTCGATATTGTAGGGTTTAAGAGGGACAAATAAGGATTATCGTCAAAAATAATGAGTGAAACTGCATCGGGTATAGTAAGACCAAGCTCCTTTACAGCTTTTAAAACTCCAAAACCAATTAAATTATTCATGGCCAAAATAGCTGTTGGGGGCTTTTTCAATTGCAAGACACATTTAGTACTTTCAAATCCATTTTGAACACTGAATGCTGTCCCAACGATCAACTCTTCGGCTACTTCAATATTGGCTTGCTTTAGGGCGTCCAGGTATCCCTTAGTTCTTTCTTGAACCAACTCGTTCAAAGGGCTACCGCTAATAAGGCTAATTCTACGGTGTCCATTTCTAATTAGTTCACTGGTAGCATTAAACGCCCCTTTATAATTTTCTGAGGTCATATAAGGGATGCCCGAATCACTAAAGTATCTGTCAACAAATACCAAAGGAATTTTTTGTTTTCTAATTTTATTAAAATGTTGGTAAGCGTCCCCTACAGGGGCTACAATGAGTCCATCAACTTTTCTACCCATCATGGTCTTTACCTGTATTTTCTCTTTTTCGACATCTTCACCAGAGTCAACAAGAATTATCGAGTAATGCTCCCTTGAAGCCCATCTTTCGATATTTTTTGCCATAATAGCAAAAAACGGATTCGCTATGTTGGGAACCATTAAACCTAAAGTAAAGGTTTGAGTAGCCTGCAGACCCTTGGCAATAAGGTTAGGGGCGTAACCAACCTCCTCGGCATACTTGAGTACAGTTTCAGCTGTTGCATTACTTATTCTTGATTTCTTGCCCTTTCCGTTAAGAATTCTAGAAACTGTACTTACCGAAATATTTAGGTCTTTTGCAATTTGTTTTAATGTTGGCATTCAATTAATTTAAATCAAGAAAAGGTCATTAAAAGGTCTAGACCCAAATTGGTTCAATTTTTATCACACCTAGATGGGAATTCAAAAATAAATGTAATTAAAGTTTTTTGTGATAGAAAGTGATAATCCATTCTTTGTCAACTACTGACTACTTTTCGACTTATATGTTACTCAGCTCCTATTAAGTGAAGAAAAAATATCTTTATTGAAAAATGAAATCAATTTAGATTAAGCTTTTGCAATAGGTGATTATTTGATTCAACTCTTTGTTCCACAATGAACCTAATTCCGCCCCCATGCTTACCGAAGATTAAGAAAATAAAAGTAGTTTGTTGGTAGATTTATTGACCTAGAGGTGTGATTTTTTTGCAAATAAAAAACTTTCCAAAAAAAGATTAAAAACAAAAAATCCAACCACTTTCATGGTTGGATTTTTTTGTCGGGGTGGCAGACTTAGCCGAACATCCACAATATACTGTTATTCAGTATTTTATATTCAATTGTAAAATTTTGCACACCTGATTGCACAACAAAAACATCAAAAGAACTTCGGAGATATAATTTGCTCTCATTTAGTTCCATTAAGATACAAAAAATTGTAGAAACAATTTAATGATAGGCCTATTGGTCGGATCTTTAAGTAATGGTCTTAAGAATGCCCGAAGCTTCGAAAAACCTACATATAATTGTACGTCAATTATTAAAATTCACTCCTTGAAGCAATAAAATTTAGGACATGGAAATCCAACAACTTTTAAACGCGATTTTTATGTTTCCAAACCTGGTAAAAATGCTGATTACATTTAAACTGTGGAACCTCCGGCCCCACTTTAACAAACCTCAATTACCTAACAAGAAGTAAGTTGAGGTTTTTTTAGTCAACAACTGAAAAAAATCAAAATTAGTTTGATTTGATTGTTACTATTATCAAAACAATTAAATGAGTATTGAACTTTTTAGAATTTTTTTTAGAAATTGAATCTTGTTACTCGTTTCAAGTTCTAAATTTTCATGAAAAAACTTCTTGTAATAATGGGGGCTGGATCCTCAGTTGAGTTTGGTATGCCTCTTGTCAAGGAGGTCGATATACTGTTAAATAAATGGTCTTATAGACATTTTTCCATTATTGATTCAAGTAAAATTAATGATAACCTTTATAATTGGGTTAAAAACAATTTTCCATTATCAAAGGATGACAGTTTTAATTTTGAAGAAACCCTTCATATAATTCAAATAATAGGTTCATTGAGTTCAAGGAAGGACAGTCATTTACCAGATATTTTTAGTTTAGACAACAAAAACCCCTTCCCTAAAATCCAATGGGCTTCCGGAGTTGAAAAAATAGCTGATTCAAGTGATTTTGTAAAGTTGAATGCACTGCTAAACCAAGAACTTACAAACTATTTTAGAAAAAAGAGTTCTGAATTGACTTTAAATTTTAAATCTGAAATTAAGCAAGTAGCGGATTTTTTAGAATACATATCCAATTATTTTCAATTAGGATTTATCAATTTGAATTATGACAATGTTCTGGTTTCCGCAATGCCTGATTTAAATACTGGTTTTGATAAAGCAACTGGAGAATTCAAATTAAAAGCGATGTATGATAGCGCTTGGAAATTTTGCTATCATCTTCATGGTTCAGTTCATTTCGATATGCGATCTGACGAAAGAATATTCTGGAATGAAGATTTAGGAGCCAAATTTAGTGTGGGGTCATCAAATAGGAGAAGTTTTGTAACCGAGGAAGGTGCGAATCACCCTATGTCAACTATCATTACTGGCTTGGACAAAATCAATCAAATATATCGGGAACCATTTAGACAATACTTTTTTCAATTAGACCGTAGAATTTATGAGTCCGATGCTATTTTATTCATTGGTTATGGGTTTAATGATTCTTATTTAAACAAGTTAATTAGAACTCATGCGATGGATACCAGTAAGAGAAGAAATATAGTTGCAATCGACTACCAAGATGACGATTCACCCTCCATTTCTGAAGGAGGCAGCCGGTGGGGGCATCAAATTACCAGCACTGTTTATTCCCCATATTTTCAAATGGGAAATGGATCAACTAATTTAATTTATCGTCCAGATACGGTAAGAGAATACAAAAACACTAAAACATTTGAATTCAGTGACAATTATGAGAACCCTTTACATGTTTGGTATTCAGGATTTTTGGATGCATGCCATAATAAAGAAAAGGTTTTGAAAGCATTAAAAGGACACTTTATAATTCCAGATGGGAGTGTAGACAATTTCTTTGATTTTTGAGTTCGTAAATTTCTGATACGTTCCAAGTTAATTAATTAGCCGTGGTCAAAAGCGATACATTTATAAAATGAAACCGGAAGAAATACTAGAATGTGAGGATTTTGGAATGTTACTTAGAAAGGGGTAAGGCTACACTTGCTTGTCCTTAATTACTACATTGTCAAATACTTCATAAATCCTTTGGCCAGAATTGTACACCGGTAATCTGCATATTCACCCTCATTTCCAAACATTCCTTCATAGGGGTTGTAAATTAGCCCAAAAACCCTCAATTCATTCAGCAAGAAATTATACTCCTCTTTACCCAAGATTTCTAATTGGTGCTTCCGTTTTTGATAAACCCGATTAAAATCCTTTTGCTTTTCCCTAATTCTTGAGCTTATTTCTTCCTTTTCATTGGCCAACTTGTTCAAGAGGTCCACGGAAACATGATTTCCACTTAATTCCCCTTTCTTCAACCTGTTTTCTTCGAGTTCTTTGTTGAGTTCTCGTAGAGCATCTTGATGAGCAACAAATTCTACCTCAGTATTCACAAAAGAAGATAGAATCAATACTTGATTATCATTAAGTAAAGAAGCCAAATCCAAATACCTAGACACATAATCGTATTCTTCGGGTTCTTTAATCTGGCCTATAAGGATTTTTTTCAATCTCTCAATTTTATTTTCTGAGTTGGCCCTGGAAGCTTTGATAATTGCGGTTTCAATTAAATCCCTAAGCTCAATCCTCTGGGTGTTCTCCAAATCAAACTCTGGCTCAATTTCCCTGATTCCTTCTTCAAGCTTTTCTAGAAAAGAACTGACCCTTTTCATCTTGACTTCAGATTGAATTCCAAAAAAGGTTTCCAAAAACAAATTTGTGACACCAGTTGCTACAAATGGGTCCCCTGTTAATGCCGTAGCCACTGGAGCACCAATAACAGTTAATATTGACTTAAACGCAATTAGTTTATCTTGTAAATCCAGTTTATCAGAACCCATGTTGCATCATTAATATCAATCAATATAATAAACAGTTATATTTAAAGTGGTTTCCATTTCTTAAAAGTTAGTTTCCAGTGTAATGTTTTTAACGTTAAATAGATTTTAAACTCATGGACAAGTCAACCAAGCCAAAGCAATTTTGCTTTGTCCTAATGCCTTTCACAGATGACTTTGATGACATCTACCAACTCGGTATAAAGCAAAGCTGCATAGATGCCGGTGCCTATTGTGAAAGAGTGGACGAACAAATATTTACTGAATCAATCATGGAGCGTGTCTACAATCAAATTTCAAAAGCTGATTTCATTGTTGCTGACATGACCGATCGCAATCCCAACGTTTTTTATGAAGTTGGATATGCACATGCTTTGGGCAAACGAACAATTTTAATAACACAAAACGTTGAAGATATCCCTTTCGACTTGAAACACTATCCCCACATAGTTTATGGCAAAAAAATTGGCAAGCTTAAGGAAGATCTAACTGCAAGAATTTCATGGTTTCGTGATAATCCAACTGACAGTGAAAAAAAGTTGGATGTAGATATTGAACTGTTTTTAGAAAAAAATTCGCTGGCTAATCATGGAGTTAGGTATGCTGCAGATAAATCCCATGGTCCATCTCCGCTCATAACAATATTCAATAATTCTTTTGATATTTATTATCCGGAAGACTACAGGCTTGGTATTATCACTGATTCAAATTATGTTGGACTCACACATGGAAGTGGCACTGTGGAAGGCATCAAAACAATCAAATTACCTGATGGAAGAAACTTGCACATGTGCCAAAAAATGCAAGAGATACTTTATCCAAAATCGTATACAACTATCCTTTTATACTTATCTCCAAATACTTCACATAAACCTGGTCCTTTGGAAGGAATTGATTACAGATACCAAGGAGAGCAAGAAATTATAATTAGGGTTTTTACACCTGATGGATATAGAGATTTCTATCTTACAGTGAGCTATCAAGGGTTTGATTTTTAACAACCAACATTGGTACTTCTGATAAAGCACAGTATAGGCAAAAGGATTCTATAAAACACTTGAAGATTTGTCTGTCCCTCAATCCTGATTAAATTCCCTTTAAGCCCAGACAGTTCATTTAATAGCTTTCGATTATCCCCGAGATATGCCCATGACCCATAAGTTAAAAAATTATTTCGGATAATAAGGCATTAGTTCTTTGGCTAGGAATTTAATAATTTCCCCATTTTTTTGCGGTTGATAACCAACGATGCATTCATGCCCGCCAAATTGAAAAATCCAGTCCATACATGTTCCACAGGGTGTAAATCTGACCCTTTCCGCCACTACAAGTATAGCCACTAATTTTTTTTCACCATCACTTATCATCATTGATATAGCACAGACTTCAGCATGTAAATCCTTATTTCTATATAACTGTTCAATATTACAACCACTATAATAATTACCAGAAGAAGATATTACCGATGAACCAACTTTAGTATTTTCTGCGACTGCATTCTCTCTAGCATTCCAAGCAAGTTTCGAGAGTCTTTTCCAATCTATGCTAATATCACGCTTGCCTTGCATTATAATTTCCTATTTTTTAAAAATCTCGCTGTATGCAAGAAATCCATTATACATAAAAGGTTAAAATAGTCTATTTTTAATACAAAACAATCTACTATGATACTAAATCATGAGGAGTTAAAGCAAGAAAAATTAATCAAAAATGCAATTGAAGGTAATTATGACAATGCATCTTATGATTTGCGTATTTCTAAAATAATAACAGTAGATGGTGAAGAAAAAACATCACATGAAATGGAACCCAATTCAATGGTTTTTGTTATTTCTAAAGAGAAAATTAAATTACCCCCTGATAGAATAGGATATGCTTTTATTAAAACTAGACTATCTCAAAGGGGAATAATGGCTAATAATATTGGAATTATTGACCCTCAATACAATGGATATTTATCTACAGTATTGACCAATTTTGGAAAAAACAAACATTTAATATGTGAAGATGGAGATTTCCTAAGAATAACAATCTCAAAGTTTAATAAACCTACTAAGAATAAACCCTTAGGATTTAAAATGTTAAGCAAGGAGCATTATGTTTCAATGATTAAAAATAAAACAATGAAATACTTAGATGAGAATTTCATTAATATAAAAGAAGAAGCGCTTCGGATTAAGAATACTGTTGATAAAAGTCATAAGGAATCACAAAGGAGATTTTGGAGAAATATTAGAGGTTGGGTAACTGGATTAGGCTTACTTTTTGCAGCAATTACTCTCGGTTTGCGTTCATATATAGTTTCTGTACAGAATGATGAAATTCTTGAGTTAAAAAATGAGGTAATTAAAATGCAAGAAACTTTTTTTTTAGACAATACAAATAAGGCGAGATTTAACAGAACTTTAAATAGTTTGGATGAAATGGATGTATATTTATATAAGGAATTGGAGCAAATTTCGACTAAGTTAGATAGTATAATAAACAAGAGCAAATGATTAATATTGTTGGAGAAAACATAAATCATATTCAACTTGAACTTTATAAAAATCTATTAAAAGGTGGATGTAAAGTAAATGTTAGAGGTTCCTCTACTGTGGAATTATATCCTGTTTATATTAAACTGGATAATCCTCGAAAAAGACTTACTACCTTAGTGAATAGGAGGTGGAATCTTCCTTTTGCTATTGGTGAGGTTGCTTGGCATTTAAGTGGTTCAAAGGATTTTGATTTTATATCTTATTATTCTAAAAATTGGAAAGTTGCCCTGGAAGATAATGAAGATGAAATCAGAAATAGCTGTTATGGATACCAGATATTTTCAAATAACAATAAAGTTTGGAATGGACTTATAACTGAGCTACTCAATTACCCAAATTCTCGAAGGGCCGTTATAAGTCTTCTTGATTCTAAAAAAACTTTAGGAAAAAATGTTAGAGATGTTGCTTGTACCTCAACTATTCAATTCTTAATTAGAAATAACAAACTTGATTGTATTGTTAATATGCGAAGTAATGATATTGTCTGGGGACTTCCAAATGATATTTTCTTTACTACAATTCTCCAAGAGTGGCTTGCAATAATCCTAAATGTGGAATTAGGGGTTTATTATCACAATGTTGGTTCACTCCACGTTTACGAAAGGCATTTTGAACTCCTAGAAAATATTCTTAAAAATCCTATTTATTACGACATCGGAATGCCCAAAATGGACAATATCCATAACATTGAATCTTTTGTAAATTTCGAAGAACAGATTAGAAAAAGTGATTCAATCCATCATAATTTAGATGGTTATTGGGGAGAAATGCTAAATATATTACTCCTAAGATCTAATAAGGTTTCTAATGATAGTAAAAGAAAAGTAATTAAGCAATCATATTATAAAGAAGTGCTACAATTATGCCCGAAAGACTATCTGTTTAATAAAACACTTAATTTAGTTTCTTTGTAAGCTTCCCTTAAAACCGAACTGTTTAAAAGCAGAACGATAAGACCCCCAAATCTTACCCCAACTTTTGCGCATGGATCCTGTCGGGTTTTTGTAGTGTTCCGGTAGATAAGCGTAAAGCAAAAACCCGAAAGGGCGCAACCTACTTGTTGAAGTTCAATAGCCCCTGGCCTTATCGATGCCCCTTCCAAGGGATTTGATAATTCTGGCCGCCAATAAGTCAGTCCGTTGATAGGGATTCCAAGCTTTTTATCAAACTTGCACGGTGGTGAAGTATCTAGTTGATAATTCTCCAAAAAGTGTTGTTTAACCTCCGAGGCTTGGTTAAAATGGGCATGATTTTTTATGTCATCTCCTCTAAAATATTGAACCGCTTTGCTATGCAAATTGATTGGTTGAAATCTACTTTTTAATGGATTTGACGCAAATCCTCCACTAAAAATGGGCGTTCGCAGGGCATTTATCGAAAAATGGCAAGCGAATCTTGATTTTTACGCTAAAAATTCCTCGGTTTTATTGGGCTAAACTTATTTTTAAGTTAATAATGCTATGAAAGCCATCAACCAATATTATCAAAAAACACTCTAAAACTGGGCTTTGCCGGAGGAAAATGAATATATAGCACCGCGCTAGCGTGCTATCCTCTTGCTATTCTTTCGTCCCGCAAGCGGGACCGAATAAATACAAGCTGATTTTGAAATCAGCTACCACTGTAATTTTATGTTGTCTGTACGGACTTTAGTTTAGGAAAGTCAAATCAAATAATTACTGCCGTACGATAGTGTTCTAAGACACTTTCTAAAGATAATGAATTAAGTGCATTTTTTGGTTGTTCCATATGATGAGAAACTTTTTTAACTAAGATTTGTTCATCATTGTACTACACGAGCAAATTTTTAGAGTAGGCTATATGGAGTATAGTTAATTTAAAAGAAAAAGGTAGTTTAAGTAAAAAAGGATATTGGTGAAGAGATTTTGGGGTAGTTTCTAAAAAGTTCAGATTCTCTTGACTACTACGTGTTAAAATTAAAATAAACAAGGACGGGTTTTCCGTCCTTGTTTCAACCAAACTAACAACTCAAATAATTCCTCAACATCTAATTTTTTATTTCCCGTTTTACCGATGCAAGCCAGGACTTGTGTAACTGCAAAAGTTCTTTCAACATATTAGGATTTGAATTGGCAAGATTATTTTGCTCACCTATGTCATCATCCAAATTCACTAAAAAGAGTCTAGGCATTTCTTTCTGTTTCTCTTCCCCTAATGGTTCAATCACATTTCCTATAAGTTTCCAAGGTCCTTTACGTACGACCCATTGGGCTGTTTTATCATCATAACCTCCCAATTGCCAATATACCGCGTCATGCTGTGAATCCGTTTCAGCACTTTTGATAATGGGCATTAAACTCTTCCCATCCACTTTTAGACCAGTAATATCAATATTCGCCAAATCCGCAACCGTACTGAACCAATCGGTCTCCATAGCCAGTTGACCTCGAACCTCATTAGCCGGAATTTCTTTAGGATATCTAATAATAGCCGGAACACGGATGCCGCCTTCGAACATGCTAAACTTACTGCCTCTATAGGGACCTGCATTTCCTCCGCCATAGAAAGCCCTCGCTTCCCTAGAATGACCGTGATCGGATTGAAAAATGACAATGGTATTATCGGTCAGACCTTTTTCATCCAGATAATCCAATATCTTACCAATCTGTTCATCCGTATTTGATAAAAATGATGCATATTCCTTTCTAGGTGTGGGTAGGTCCTTATAGTGCTCCAACCATTTTGGGGTACCTTGATAAGGATAATGTGGCGCATTGAAAGCCCAATAGATAAAAAATGGGTTTTCTTTCTGGTCATCTACAAATCCCTTAATCTCATCAACCATCAGGGCTGAAAAATGGTCTCCTGGATAATAGACTTCCTTTTCATTTCGGTAAAGATCATGTTTATTGGGTCCATCCCAAAAGAAAAAATGCGAGTAATTGTCAATACATCCACGCTGATGCCCAAAGAAATAATCAAAACCTTGTCCATTGGGTAGATTTTGTGGTCGATGACCTAAATGCCATTTTCCAATTAAGGCGGTATTGTACCCGTTATCCTTCAGCATTTCTGCCATGGTAACCTGTTCAGTTGGAAGTCCGTATTGACCTGTTTCCTCAGCCCTTTCTGGAATAGGAACATTATTTGGAAGTCCGGCCCTTAAATTGGTTTTTCCAGTAAGTAGTATGGCCCTGGATGGTGAGCACACAGGGGCACCCGCATAAAACTGGGTAAACCGAACTCCTTCACTGGCCAGCCTATCCATATTTGGTGTGTATAAATCCGTTGCACCGTATGCATTCATATCTACCGAACCCTGGTCGTCCGTAAGGATTACAATTACGTTGGGCTTATCCTTGGTTTTTTGCTGTGACCAACCAAAAATACCAGAAATAAGGAAGCTTAAAAGGATCAAGGGTTTGCTTCTAATTTTCATATTTACTCTGTTTATAATATTCTAATATCCTGGGTTCTGTTCCAAATTGGAGTTTAACAAGATATCCCTATCCGGTAATGGCCATAGGTAATCCCTATCAGGATTAAAACTTCTACTCTCGATCACATTTCCATTTTGATCAAGACCATCTTGGTTCATTACAATCTCAGCAGTACGCCATCTGATAATATCCTTGTAATAAAGCCCCTCCCCTGCAAACTCAACTCTTCGTTCCAAACGCAAGGCATCCCTAAATTCTGATTGTGATAATCCGGCCATAACATCAGGCATATTAACTGATGGTCTATTTCTTACTTCATTTATGGCATCGTAAGCTCTTGAAGTTGGTCCATTCAGTTCGTTCTCTGCCTCTGCAATTGTCAACAATATTTCAGCATATCTAAATAAAATTGGATTGATTTCTGATTGATTTGGTTGTGGCGCCGTTCGAACCTCATTATCGGTGAAGTACGTGTACTTTTTATAAGCATAACCGGTCAAATCCGCAAAGAGTTCATCCCCAGTTACCAACTGCCCATTAAACATGGAACCAATAGTGATAAGGGTTTGATTTAAACGCGGATCCCTATTTTCAAAAGGGGTTGACGAATCATATAGGGCTGATTCTTCTATACTTTGACCATCCGTCATTAAATAGGCGTCGACTAAGCTTTTAAAGACATTACCCTGTTGAAATAATTCATGATAATTATTCGTAATTTCAGGAAACTGAAAGCCTACATCAAAAATCACCTCACTATTTCGCTCATTTTCCAACAAAAACAGTCCACGATAATCTGGAAAAAGGCTGTATTCGTTCAAATCAACTACAGCTTGCGCAGACGTAAGTGCCTCTGACCACCTTTCATTATATAAGGCAGACCTTGCCTTTAAGGCCAACGCGGCACCCTTTGTGGCCCTTCCTTGGTCAGTACTGGTATACGATACCGGTAAAATGTTGGCTGCTGCATCCAGGTCCACATAAATAACCTCTAGAATTTCCTGTTTTGAATTTCTAGGCAATTGACCTTGCGTATTATTATTAGGCGGGTCTAAAATTAAAGGCACACCCCCATAATACTCAATTAGATTATGATAGTAAAACGCCCTTAAAAATCGTGCTTCTCCTATATACCTAGCCTTTAAGTTTTGATCCATTGGTACCGCATCTATATTTGCTAAAAATGTATTGGTTCTTCCAATTCCCTCATAAGCAATCTGATACCGAGTATTGATCAAAGGTAAGGTAGGATTATTGTCCCCACGAGCTATAGATGAAGCACCACTGGAATCATCAATTTCAAATGCATTAGGGGTTATATCTTCCAACTTTAGCAACCAGGATCCTTCGCCATTGTAAGGACCCAATAGAGGTTCGTAGCAACCTGTTAGAGCCGCTTGGGCATTATCTTCAGAGGTCCAATAAGATTCAACTGAACTCTGATCCGCAGGTTCAAGTTCTAGGAGTTCTTTTGAACAACTCACTAAAATTGAAATACAGAAAAATGATATATATATGTATATGGATTTTTTCATGATATTTTTATTAAAATGATACGTTAAGACCAATCGTGTAAATTTTGGTCGATGGGTAATCAAAAAAGTTGTTTCCGATTAAATCGGTTTCAGGGTCAAAGTCTTTTAAAGGAGTAAATGTTAAAAGGTTTTGGGCATTGCAAAATATTGATAGCTTGGTCATACCCAAATTTTCCAATAAGGCGGCACTAAAATCATAGGCCAGTTGAATATTTTTTAATCTTAAATAGGAAGCATCAAGTAACCAAAAGTCACTTGGCCTAAACAATGTTGCCTGAGTATCCTGATATCGAGTCAATAGTGGAAAACTTGCATCACTATTCTCAGGAGTCCAAGAATCATTGGCCCAACCTACAGGTAATGAAGTTCCGAACCAGAATGGTACCCCGGATACATGTTTATTATAAGTTTGTACCCCTTCTACACCTTGCCAAAAAGTGTTCAGGGAAAAGTTTTTGTACCCAAAATTGATATTAAAGGAATAGGTGTATTTTGGGATAGTACTTCCTTCAGCCTGTCTATCATTTAAATCGATAACACCATTATTATCTAAATCCTTATATTTAATATAACCAGGTTGTGTATCTGTACCTTGAAAAGCATGAGCGTCAATTTCCTCTTGAGATTGAAATAGTCCATCCGCTTGATATAGCAAGAATTGATTTATAGGTTTTCCTTCTTGCGTGATATTAAGAGGACCTCTCCCATCCGTAGAATTATCTTCCAGAATTATTTCCCCATTCAGGTCAACTACCTTGTTCGTGATGTATGTCAAATTTCCGGATATGTCGTATCTAAAATCTCCAAGATAGTTTCTATGCCCGATGGAAATTTCAACACCATCGTTCTCGATGGTTCCGATATTCCTAATCGGGCCTCCGAGAGAACCCACTTGGGAAGGGATTCCAACTGGCCTTAAAACGTCCTCTGTTGTTTTATCAAAATATTCAAAGCTAGTGGTTAGTTTGCCTCCAAAGAAAGTAGCATCCACCCCAATATTGGAAATGGTAGTGGTTTCCCAAGAAATTTCATCATCATTATCAACTAAAACAGCCGTACCTGGGTTTATAGTGTTCCCAAAAGTATAATCCTGACCAGGAGAAATAAGATCCAAATATCTAAAGAAACCTATCCTTTCATTACCTAATTGACCCCATGAGGCCCTAATTTTCAATTGGCTTAACCAGTCCACTTCCTTCAGAAAGTTCTCCTCGTTAATTCTCCAACCAGCTGACATGGAAGGAAAAAATCCCCACTTATTTCCCGGTGCAAAACGAGAGGAACCGTCATATCGAAAATTAGCTTCTAAAAGGTATTTATTATTCAGAACATAGTTTGCCCTACCAAAGTAGGAGATTAAACTAGACTCCCTAGAAGTTCCACTTACGATTGGATTGGTACTACCTGCATTAAGTTCGTAAAGGTCATTACTTAAGTAGCCCTCATTTGAGGCTGTAAAGAAACTATCGTCAAATTTTTCATAGCTGGTACCCAATAGAATTGCAAGATCTGTTCTATCTGAAAATGATTTATCCCATTTCAAAGTATTAAAAACGGTCCAGTTGAGTGCTTCATCATTTCTTTGATCCACACCTCTTTGTTGCCCTGCAAACGTTACATAAGGGTTACCTCCTGCCTGAATTTGGGTCGGTTCTTTTGTTTTGGCATCATATAGAGTAATTTGTGGAGTAAAAATTTTGCGTCTTTCATTTTCACTCGTTAAACCAATATTCAATTTGTAAACAATATTAAAAGGCAACTTTACCTCAGCAAACGTATTAAGGAACAATTTCAAATTTCTGATATCTGTATCACCCTCATCAGTTAAGGCTAAGGGATTACGAAATCTTCTGTGGCCAGGTATATCAAAAAAATTCATTCCGTAATTCCCATCCTCCAATTTGGTAGGATGATAGGATTGGGCCTTGAAAATCATTTCCATGACTTCCTGTATTCCTACAACAGGTTCATTCCTTGTCTTATAGGAGAAATTAAAAGTACCACCAATGGTGATATGTTTATTTAATTCGGAATTTACCGTAAAATTGGTATTGTAACGTTCAGAATCAGTACTTCGCAATACCCCATTTTGGTCCAGTATTCCTAGAGATAGGGCATACGTTGATTTTGCACTTCCTCCTGTAAATCTAAGATTGTGCTGTTGGATAATAGCAGGGTCAAACATGATATCATACCAATCATTGTTTGGATATGTAAAAGGGTCGGTTTGCATGCCCTGACGATACTCATCTATTAAGCTTTGCGGAAATACCAGTGCATCTTCACTAGTTCCAAAATTTAATTGTGCCTGGGAATATAATTCCATCCAGCGAACAGGGTCTTTAACTACTCTTGGAAGTGAAATTACTTCTTGTACTCCAACAGAATTACTGTAGGATATCTCTGATTGTTCCGAACCTTTTTTGGTCGTAACTAAAACAACTCCGTTAGCCGCCCTAGAACCATAAATAGCAGCGGATGCAGCATCCTTTAAAACGGTGATACTTTCAATATCATTTGGATTTAAATCATTTATTGAAAATTCAATACCATTGACCAACACTAATGGATTATTATTATTCAAGGTTCCAACGCCCCTTATTCTGATAGTGGCGGCATCATTTCCGGGTTGCCCTCCGATCTGGTTTATATATACGCCTTGAACACCTTGTAAAGCTTGGCTGGAACTAGTAATAGGCCTATTCTCCAAATCTTCACTATCCACAGAACTTACGGCTCCTGTAAGATTTAATTTTTTCTGGGTTCCATAACCTACCACTACAACTTCATCCAACCCAGCAGTACTTTCTTCTAGGGTTATATTAATCGTACTTTGGCCATCTACAGTTACTTCCTTTGTCGCAAAACCGATATATGAAATAATTAAAACAGCGTTTTCAGTAGAAAGACTAATGGAATAATTACCGTCAAAATCGGTTTGTGTTCCATTCGTGGTACCTTTCTCAAGGACATTTGCTCCTGGCAGAGGATCTCCATTTGAATCTAAAATTGTTCCAGATACCCGTTCCTGCTCTATTTTTTTACTAACAGCTTCAATTACTTGGTTAGAAGAGTTATCAATGAGTAATGGCTTTTTTTTCCTTACTAATACAATTTGACGTCCTCGCACGGAATAATTTATATCCGTATTCTGAAAAAGCAATTTCAATATTTTATTAATATTTTCTTTTTCAACATTCAACGAAACTCGTCGGTCTAAATTTATTTGTCCGGTCTCGAACAAAAAACGAAATTCAGAGACCTCCTCAATATTGTTAAAAATATTTTCAACGGTTTCATTTTCATGACTTAAACTTAGTTTGGCTTTTTGTGCGTAAGAACTAGCTTGAACCTGAAATAACGAAACGAGTAGAAGAAAAGTTGTTAATTTCATTTTCAAATCCATTTTAGGAAACCACAGTCGAGGCAGCCTACTATTAAGGTATTTTTTCATAATTTTGAAATGATTAAATGATTTTTGGATAAGATTATTTAATTCGAATTCAAATCGGGATAATGGTCTCAAGCATTTCCCGATTTTTTTATTGGTTATTTTGTCATAAGCATTCGTTTATTTAGTTATTGGTCTAGTTAAAGTCTTTATTGAATAATAACCTTGTCTGAGGTTATTTGATATTCAAATTTTTGTATTTCACTAATTGATTTAATTACATCTTCAATACTTTCAATATTTACATTAAACCGAGCATTAAATTTTTTATCGGACAATAGCAGGTTATTATTTTGAATTTGGACCATGTACTTCCTTTCAAGTTTTTTTGCCATATTTTTAAAGGACTCATTCCTAAACAACAATTCTCCCTTAATCCAACTTGTGTAAAGACCAACATCTACTTGTTCAACGGAAGTTGAACTCGCTCCCCTACTCCATGTACCCTTTTCACCAGGATTTAGTACAACATTATTTTTATTGGAATTGGACATACTTACAGAACCTTCTACTAAAACTGTTTTGATATCATTATCCTCCTTATATGAAGTAATATTAAATTCTGTTCCCAGAACTTTGACATCTACTTCATCCGCATGAACAATAAAGGGGTGGTTCTTATCTTTGGATACTTTGAAATAAGCCTCACCTTCAATAAAAACCTCTCTATCCAAACCCTTCAAAAATTTTACGGGATACCTTATTTTGGTTCCGGAATTTAGATGAACAATGGTCCCGTCGGAAAACTCCAAATCAAAAATTTTACCATAAGGAATTTCCAATTCGCTATAAACTAATTCATCTATTTCTGAGGTGGATTTATAACTTATCTTATTTCCTTTCTGTTCCCCCAAAACCTCTCCCGATGAAGACACTAGTTTTTGACTAATATTTTCTTTGAGAATTTTAACAGCATCATTTCCCGTTTTCAATTTTATAGTACCGCTCGTTTGAGTAGCATCAATTTCCGGCTCAAAACGATTTAAGGAAAAGTATGCTATTAAGCCTATCCCTACTAACAAGGCAGCATACTTTAATACAGTTTTCCATAGAGGAATTACTTTGGTTGGTTCAACGGAAATCCTAGACTTAAATAAATCCCACTCTTTTTCCGTATCCATATTTTCTATTAGTTGAATAGCTTCATCGATCAAGCCTTCCTTATTGAGTTCAATTACCAGTTCCCTTTCTTCATTTGAAAGGTCTTCGAGAATTTCTTCATTGATATTCCCAATTTTCTTGGTCCTAAGCAATATTGATTTTAGACGCTCTTTCTTAACCATTTGGAGATGTTTCTTTTCTATATGTTGTAAAAAGGACCACATAGGGTGACACGAAATTTGATTTTTTTGTTAATTTGATAATTATATTTAGACTTTTAGGGCATATTTATACAACACACCTTATTAAATAGGTAATATCTCATTTTATTGGTAGAATTTGTAAATCCTAAAATTAATAGGCATTTGAAAAGTAAACTACGTAGGGAAGTTGATGAAATGGAATCGTTGTTCAAGGAACATTTTGATTTTCTATGCTTGGTCTCTTTAAGCATTCTGAAAGATAAATCTACCGCTAAAGACGTGGTACAGGATTTTTTTCTTTCCTTTTGGAAAAATCGAGAATATATAAACTTAAGTGTTTCTTTTAAGGCATATGCCATAAGGTCCGTAAAAAACATAAGTATCCAAAAATTAAGACAGGCAGAAAAGGAGCAGAAGGCACTAAAAGAATTTTTTCCTTTTGAAAATGAAGATCATATTAATTTTCAGCCTTCCAAACGAAATGAAAAACTTGAAGAACTCCTGAATAAATTACCGGAAAAGAGGAGGAAGATTTTTGTTTCTTATGTAATTAATGGGCAAAGCTATGCAGAGATAGCGGAAAATTACGGAGTTTCAATAAATACTGTAAAAACACAAATGAAAAGGGCCTACCACTTTTTAAGGTCTGAAGCCACGGAAGATTTACTTTATATTTTTATTCTTTTGTTCTCCATACTTTAGATATTATTTCACCTCATCCATTGAGATCATTTTCATTCTTGAAAAAAATAGATGTAAATGGATGAAATTTCATCATTTAGTATGAAATGTGTTTTTTCCGTTTGAAATTTTAAGTATATCATGGCATACGCTGGCAAATACGACTTTTACGAAATTTACAATTTGAATCTCTGGGAAGCCCCATAAATAAATTTAAGATCCGACTTCATAACCCGATGCATGTATATTTTCGGAGGTTTGGTTTTATGTCTGGAATCGACTACATGCTTGCAATGTTGAATAAATGACCTGAGCAAAATAAAATTCACATTGCACCTACTTTCATTGAGTGTCGCGCTCGGCTCACACCCAGAATTTGCATCTCTTTTACTAATTTTTAAGTAACTAAACTACTACCTTATTTCTTTTGTTATATGTGAATGGATTTATCGTGTCGGGGCTGTATTGTTTTCTGACAACAATTGCCTGACCTTGTCAAGGAATTTCATTTCCTCATGGGGTATCAGGTCCAGTACATACGCCAGGACCTTGCCGATATTTCTATGGGGCTGAGGAACGGCACGTGTCCGGAAATTCTCGGTTTCCAATGCCACGATACAGACCTTGATCAAATTGGAGGTCATGAAGGAGTTCTCTTCATATCCCTCCGTTATGAGTGCGGTGCTATAGAGTCCTCTTTCGGGGATATATGGCTTCAGGGCATGGAAATGCATTTTTTCCAGTTCCTTCAATTGGTCGAACAGGGATGTTTCGTTGCCGCTACCCGCATCCTTGATTACTTTTGGGAATGCCTTTTCAAAATCCTTTTCGATTCCATCGATTTGGGCCTTGCACTCATCAAGGTGCCTTTGGAAAATGGACTCTATTTCTTTGATGAAATCCTTCATTTGTTTTTGGATGGCCTTGGCCTGTAACTTTGTAATCTCGAACTCGGTACCATAACGGGCAACGCTATAGGCATGTTCCAATAGGAGCAAAAGTTCATTGCCTTCCGTCCCGGAAGGTTCCACAAAGGGTTGGAGGGTGGGAAAGTAGTGTTTACAGTAATTGATGTGGCTGATGATACTATGGGTCACCATACTCCTACCTATGCACATCTGTTCGATGAATCGGAACGAAAGTTCAAAGGCCTGGTGCATGTTGAAGGTGGCAATTGCATAATCCCCTTCCTTGATAAGTATGTCCGCTATATTGGCAAATGCATTCACTTTTGCCAGTTCCGATCTATGATAGCGGGAAGCCCTCTTCATAAGGTTCCGGTATGCCATTGTGGAAAAATCCATAATGTTCTCCCCTTCGGGATGGGCGAAGATGTTTTCCCCGAGACAGCAATGTTCCAGGAAATACAGCGAGCCCCTTTCAAGGCCCGTTTCGGATTGGCTCTCAGTGTAGACCCTTATCCTGAAATCGGGGCACTTCTTTGCTTTCTTTGCCACCAGTGAACGGATCTCGTTGGGCAACGGATCATTGTTGACATCCACGAAAAGGGTCAGGAAATAATATTCGGTGTTTCCCTCATTTTGTTTTCCGGACAGAAAGGCTCTGTCTATGGTAATTATGTTCAGGATGCCGTTGAGCAGTTCGGACAGATCTTCCGCTCTTTCAAAGTTTTCCGGTATGTTTGTGTAATGTGTCATGGGAACGTGTTTTAAAGGGTTCGATAATCAACGATCATATTAAGGCCACATTTCCAAGTACCCCACCATGGACGTTTGTATTTTATTGAACCAGTTTTGTATTTTACCATCGGATTATTGTGCGAAACACCCTATATTTGAGGTATGGAGACCAAGACGAAGAACCACATAGGAAGAAAGATAGGCCGCATCCGCGAACTACGGGGCATGAAACAGGAGACCCTTGCCGAGGAACTGGGCATAAGCCAACAGGCCGTTTCCAATATCGAGAACAGTGAAATGGTGGATGATGCCAAGTTGGAAGAGATTGCGTCAGTATTAGGTGTAACCAAAGAAGGGATAGAGAATTTCTCAGAAGAAGCTGTATTTAATATTATCAATAATACTTTTAAGGATAATAGTTCTAACAATAACAATTATCTCTGTACCATAAATCCGATAGAGAAAATAATCGAACTTTACGAGCGTCTTGTCAAAGCAGAAAAAGACAAGGTCAGTTATTTAGAAGGGCTATTGAAAAATAAATAAACACTTCTTTTTTAATTTAAACGAACCTCGATCTCGCCATGTATCGAGGTTTTTTTTATGGCATTCCCAATAATTTTAAAATAGAAATGGTTACACCCATGTTTCCAATCTTCCTTCAAAAGCATTAAAGATTCCCTATCTTGTTACCTCTATAAAAGAAATAAACTTACCTAGATACGTTTATACAATTGTTACCTGCAAATAGACAAGAATCAACAAACCATGGATATAAAAGGAGTAATATTTGATTTTAATGGAACCCTATTTTTTGATACACATTTGCATAATCAAGCATGGGATATTTTTCTCAAGCAACATTCAATGGAATTGAGTTATGATGAAAAAAACAAAAATATTCACGGAAAAAATAATGCTGAAATACTATCAAATCTATTTTCAAAGAAATTGTCTTTAGGAGACATCGAAAGACTAAGTATTGAAAAAGAAGATATATATCAATCGCTTTGTTTAAAACAAGATATGAAACTAGCACAAGGAGCGGAAGACTTTTTGGAATATTTACTCAGTAAAGAAATTCCTTTTACAATTGCAACTGCCTCTGACTTTTACAACTTGGAATTTTACTTCGAACATTTGAACTTAGCCAGGTATTTCGATATGTCAAAAATTGTTTATAGCAACGGAAAAATAAAAAGCAAGCCAAATCCCGAAATATTTTTGAAGGCAATGGACATTTTAAAAATCAATGCCAATCAAACATTGATTTTTGAAGATTCTACTTCTGGAATAAAGGCGGCGGAAAATTCTAATGCAAAAAAAATAATAATAGTGAAATCAACCGACGGTAACTATGATGAATGGAATCACCAAATAATTAGTTCATTTTCAGAGGTTGATAAGTCAATGTTCGTAAATAACTGCAGGTAATCGAGTAGACGGGTCCGCCCCTAGTTAGGAACGGACTGCGCCTCTCACACCACCGTGCGTACGGGTCTCGTACACGGCGGTTCGTTATATCAGAACTTTACACT
>NZ_JAQPCG010000004.1 GCF_028464145.1 Maribacter sp. PR1 | reverse complement strand
AAGCCGAAATTTGTCATTGACTTTTGATTGATAAAAGAAAAAGCCGCTTAGAGCGGCTTAAAAGGACATGCTTTTTTGAATATTAATGGCTTGTGCAACGGTTACCGGTGTTGTGCTTTCGTTATTAATCTCTAATCTCCTCATCTAGCAGTTTTAATATCTCATAATTCTTTGTCTGCACTTCAATTAATGCCGGAATCAATTTATTTCTTATAATATTAATTCTATTTACCGTATTATTCTGATGTTGCGGATCTCTTGCCCAGCCAAGAAAATCTGACTTATGTGGTTCAGATATACCTAATAAGGACTTGTCAAGCCTTAAAATAGAAGTATATTGTTCACCTAAGGCTCTGTGCTTATTTATCACAATATCTCTATTAACATCCTCAAATTCTTTGTATGCCGCAAATGTACTCGGGTAGGTAGAAAGTTTCTTTTTTAGAAGTTCATTTTGAATTATTCCAAAAATATCGGTATTAATAACGGCTTTTAACGTACCATCAATCAGATTTAATTTCCCATAGTCGGAAACATCAAATTTGTAGATAGAATCTGTGAGAGCTGGTACACTGGGACCTAGATGCTTTAAATACGAATATAGTTCATCCAAATGATATTTGTGCACGGCTAAGCTTCTATCAATAATACTCTGATTTGCTAAAAAATCCTCTTTTAGATTCTCAAGAACAATTTGCTCTTTGTTTCGTCCCTTTCGATTTTCATTCCAATTATTAATTGACAGAGCAATCAGTATCCCGATTACCACAAGCACAATTTCCCCAATCGCATATTTTAGATACTTTCCAGTTTTGCCTTCAGAAAGTAAGTTTTGTCTAATTTTCCTATAGAATTTTATCATTGGTCTATTGGTTGGTCATAATGAAGCACAACATTGAGTATAGATTACTTATGATTTATACTCTTTTTATATACGGAATATAACCAATAATAAAATACGAGTATAAAAAAGGACGGCAATCGCCGTCCTTTATACTTTAAAAATTTTGTCTTTTATGCCCTGGCCGTTAAGCTTTTAAAGAATACAAAACTAAAGCCCAGGAACAACATAAAATGGAAGGGGAAGAGTCCAAAGTCGTTCAGCGGAACTGCACTGTACATTCCAAAAAGGAAATACAGCATCAAGGCGAATTCCAAAATCATATTAGGGGACAATTTCTTGGCCAAATATTTATTGCCTTTCCAACTCTCGGTCAAATTATTAATATTGAATTTTGGCGTACGTACAAATTCACTGCGCTTTCCCATATGGCCTTCAAGTACGGCTAGTGAATTGTGCAGGGAAAAGCCCAAGGCCACCGAGAAAAAGGTAAAAAACAATTTGATATAGTCTATAAATCCATCAAAACTACTACCCTGTACACTCTTATAGGTAAACCAATAACAGATAAAAAGAATAATGGTACTTACCACAAATAGATTCAACAAAGAGAAAACCCAATCCAAGTGTCCAAAAGTGTTTTTGATGTATAGTGCAGGTATACTTAAAAGGGCTACCAAAAACACACATAGGAACATACTACTGTTCAATAAGTGCATCACCCCGTGAAATTTAGTCTTAAAAGGAATGTTCTTGGCACTGATCACACTCCAAACGGTCTTCCTAAAGTTTTCCGCACCGCCCTTGTTCCAACGAAACTGTTGGGAACGTGCCGCACTGATTACCACGGGAAGCTCGGCAGGGGTTTCCACATCCTCCAAATACTTAAATTTCCAGTTCTTTAATTGGGCACGGTAGCTAAGGTCCAAATCTTCCGTTAAGGTGTCACCTTCCCAGTTCCCGGCGTCCAAAATGGTCTCTTTTCTCCAAATCCCTGCTGTACCGTTAAAATTGATAAAGTGTCCCTTGGCATTTCTACCTACTTGCTCCAAGGTAAAGTGGGCGTCCAATGCAAAGGCCTGTATTTTGGTCAAGGTAGAATAGTCACGGTTCAAATGGCCCCAACGGGTCTGTACCACACCGATTTCCGTATCTTTAAAATAGATGACGGTTTTCTTTAACCAATCCGATGAAGGCATAAAGTCGGCATCGAATATAGCGATGAACTCGCCCTTGGCAATTTTTAGCCCTTCCTTTAGAGCACCAGCTTTAAAACCAGTTCTGTCTGTTCTTCGTATATGTTGTATGTCCAGCCCGGTTTCTTGCAGCTCGAAAATTCGTTGTGCGGTAACGGCGACCGATTCATCGGTAGAGTCATCCAACACCTGAATTTCCAATTTACTTTTTGGGTATTCTATTTTAGCAATGTTCTCCAAAAGACGCTCCATTACATATTCCTCATTATAAACGGGAAGTTGAATGGTCACATAAGGAATTTCCTTAGGGTCCAATAAATTAAATTTTGGTGCCGTTTGGTTCTTTCTTTTTTGGGAAAGGTAATTGACCAAAAGATTCAATTGTGCCAAACTGTAAAAGAAGATCAATAACAGTGCAATACTATAGATTGCGATGATAATGTAAGAGATGGTAAGTGCCATATTATTTTAAACTGTATTTAAAGATCCAACCCAATATTTTTACTCCGGCAAAGATAGTGCCTTTTACCGTACCGGACACTTTTGAAACGCCAATTCTTCGTTTGTAACGTACTGGTACTTCGATATATGCCATTTTTTTTCGCAAAATTTTCAATTGCATTTCTACAGTCCATCCATACGTTTTGTCCGCCATTTCCAATTCTTTGAGACTTTCGTATTTTATCGCCCTAAAAGGTCCTAAATCCGTAAATTTTGCCCCAAAAAATAATCGCATTAAAAATGTGGCCAACCAGTTACCAAAAACTTGTTGCGGCGTCATAGATCCTTCCTCCCGCAAACTTTTTTTTCTGGCTCCTACAACAAAATCAAGATCGTTTTCAATAATGGGGGCTACTACCTTATCCAGTTCTTCCGGATAATCTGAATAGTCTCCATCGATAAATACGATAATATCAGGTGGTTTGGATTGTTTATCGATGTAATGCATTCCACAAAGGCATGCATAACCATACCCTTTTTTGGTCTCGGTGAGTACAGTAGCGCCCGCGGCTAGGGCATTCTCTACAGTAGCATCGGAAGAATCATTGTTAACAACTATAATTTCGGAAACTGATTTTGGTAGGTCCCTAATAACATGTGCAATGGAATCTGCCTCGTTAAAGGCTGGAATAATAACCTTAATGTCTGTCATTATCTTAAAGGGAAATAGCGGTTAGCCATGGTGCATGTAATGTGTCGTAAAAGTACCAATTACTTACATTCTTTTGGTGGTAGGGTTTTGTTGAGGTTATTTTTTATTTACCAATTCCATCAAATCTACATCATTACCTAACAACACATCCTTCGAATTAATGCGACCTTCTTGAGGACCGTTCTCCAATTTTAATACGCCCCTTGGGCATACAGCTGAACATATTCCGCAACCTACACAACTAGATCGAACGATATTCTCACCTTTTTGGGCATAGGCTCGCACATCGATTCCCATTTCGCAATAGGTAGAGCAATTGCCGCAGGAAATACATTGACCGCCGTTGGTGGTAATCCTAAATTTAGAAAATAAACGTTGCTGAAAGCCTAAAATGGCGGCCATTGGGCAACCAAATCGGCACCAAACACGACTACCAAAAATAGGATAGAAGCCCGTACCGATTACACCCGAAAAAATACTCCCGATTAAAAAACTATATGAAGTTCTCAAGGTGCTGGATTTAAACAAAAAAATATTCCCTTCTCCACTAAAAAAGTGCATTCCAAGGAATACGGCGATAATAACAAAGTAGCCTATGGCACCATATTGGGCATCTTTTTGCAATTGGTCTCGTTTAAATAACATCGCCCAGGCGAAAACAGCGGTGAGAATAACGGCAACCCCAACAAGAAAAGAAGTTTTTGTCAACCAATATTTGCTCGAATCGTTGCCCAAATAGGAATAGATTACCGCCGTGGTCATCAGGGTAACAAAAACGACTACACTATGAACTACCCAGCGCTCCACTTTCCATGCAAACTTGGATTTGTCGCTTAAGTGCCTAAATGGATCACCAACGGTTTCCGCAAGGCCACCACAGCCGCAGACCCAGGAACAATACCATCTTTTCCCAAATCTATAAGTAAGGATGGGAGAGATGACGAAAATGGAAAGGACCCCGAAAATCAACATGGCCAACCCAATATCCCCAGCCTCAATGAAACCATTGACCCGATAGCGCTCAAAATTATAATAATTTAGAGGCCACATGTTTTTAAGGTCATAATAGGGTAAATCCCCATTTAGGCGCGCCATGATTTCGGGTATAATAAAGGCAAAGGCCGTTTGGAAGAACATAACACTCAGGGTACGTATGCGCTGATAGCTGCTATGGCGGTATTTCCACATAAACTTAATGCCAAAGGCTAAAATGGCAAGGGTGTATAGTGTTCCATATACAAACCATTGACTGGCGGGGTTACCGCTCAATGCTTTGCTTAAAGGGTCGAAAAGTGCAATTAATCCCCTGTTGTCCCCATCTTGGACAAGTCCGAGGTATTCTGGGTAGAAATAGAGCACAATGTAAAACCCTGTTAGTGTAATCCCGGTCATCCAACCAAGGATACCCCGACTGGAAATGGATTTGAACCACACCCCGTCATTTTTTATGCCTTCTTGTTTGTGTTCATAACTGGCATACGAAAACCAAGCCACTCCTAAAAGTATCAAGAGCAAGGAGATACTTAACCATAGCGTGTTATTACCGAAATGGAGATTGAAAAGTTGTAAAACCATTATTCCCAAACCCACCATGCCTGTTAAAACCGATGCCTTTTGACCGCCATTCAATGCTTTGGGTGGTTCACCTGCCAAGGACATACTTTTATCGATACCGCTCATTGTTGTTTTTGTTTTTTGGTTTTGAAAATGATTAATGAAGGTTTAAAATCCTTTTCCAACTTTTGTTTTTTGGTCTAATGTTTTGATTAAAGTCCGCATTGTATTTTGAGATGATATCATCTTCATAGGTGTCATACAATTCAGGGTCAAAATTAGCATCCTTAAAATGTTCAAGTACATATTGGATGGTTCGCTTTTCGTTGAGCCACCTATCGAACAGTTCGTGTCGTAATCGAATTCCGAAGTTGTTAATTCCCAAGAAAAGGTTGGTTTCCTTATGAAATGCTATGGTAATGCTTATTTTTTCTTTTGGATGTCTCCAGTGAAAATGGGATTCGTAGTCCTTTTTAGTCCGTTCGCTAAATACCCAACCGTAGGTTTGGTATTCTATATCCAGAAACTTGGCGGAGTTGAACCAGTGTCCGGGATTATATTCCATGGGGTTTCCACATAAAGTTTGTGCGAGGGCTTCACCCATCATTCTACCCGTATACCAAACGGCCTCAACAGGTCTTCGGTTCCCAATAGGTTCCTGCTGTTCGGCACAATCGCCAATCGCATAAATATCCTTTATGTTGGTTTCCAATAATCGATCCACTTTAACCCCTTTTCCCAATTCGATACCCGAATCCTTAAGGAAATCGATATTGGGTGTAACCCCAGCGGTTAACCCCACAACATCACATTTAATGGTTTCGCCTTTATCGGTCACTACAGCTTTGGCTCGGCCATTCTCATCTGGTAAAATCTCTTTTAAATTGGTATCTAATCGTAGGTCTATATGGTGTTCTTTAATATGTTCATTGATCATAGCGGATTCTCCCTTGGGCAGCACGCCGTTCCAAAAACTGGTTTCCCTAACCAAAAAAGTAACCGGGATATCCCGGCTCCGTAACATTTCTGCCATTTCTATACCAATAAGACCACCCCCAACGATTACCGCTCTTTTACATTGGTCTTTATTTGGAGCGTTTTGCTCCAACTTTTCTAAATCCTGCTTGGAATACAGCCCTTGGACACCTTCTAAATCTTGACCTGGCCAACCAAATTTGTTGGGTTTTGAACCTGTTGCGATGACCAGCGAATCGTATGTAATTGTTTTACCATCGGACAACAAAACGTTTTTGTTTTTGGCATTTACTTGCTTGACATATCCATGTACCAATCCGATTCTGTTTTTTTTCCAGAAATGATTTTCGTAGGGCTGAGTGTGTTCAAATTTCATGTGGCCCATATACACATACATTAAGGCGGTACGTGAAAAGAAATACTCTGATTCGGCAGAAATTATGGTAATATTTTTATCGGAAAGTTTTCTAATGTGCCGGGCCAAGGTTACGCCCGATATTCCATTTCCAATAATGACAATGTGCTGCATCGGTTGGTTTTATTTTTTTAGTGTGTCGTTCGTAACGATACTTCCTTAATTGAAGCTATCAATTTATAAAGAATTTAAATAGGATTTTTTAATAAATATTAAATGCCAATTGTATGTTTTAGTGGAACCTTACGACTTTTATTACGTAGATATAAGTAAAAATGAAATTCAAGTCCCTCATTAGTGTATTGTTCCTGATAATTTTTTTAACGGTCAATGGGCAAGATTTGCATGATTATATAGATGGAGTGGACAATTTCTTTATGACCCACGTAAAAGACGGAAGAGTGAATTATCAAGGGATTAAGAAGAACCCTGGAGAATTGGAAAAATTGGTGAATAGTGCAAAATCAATTTCTGTTACAATATCGAATCCCAACGAATATCAAGCGTTTTGGATAAACACCTACAATATTATGGTCATTAAAGGTGTAGTTGAAAATTATCCAATAAAGACACCCTTGGATATTCCAGGTTTTTTCGATTCAATAGAGTATCAAGTGGGCGGCAAAAGTTTGACGCTAAATGAAATAGAGAACGACGTATTACGGGCCAATTTTCCTAAGGAACCAAGATTTCATTTCGTTCTGGTCTGTGCGGGGTTGGGTTGTCCTCCGATCATACCGGAAGCTTACAAGCCTTCTGAATTGGATAATCAACTTCAAATACAAACGGAAAAGTCTTTGAACAATCCTGACTTCATTAAAGTTAAAAATGATGAGGTCGAGGTGTCCCAAATATTTGAATGGTATCAAGAGGATTTTACCCATGAAGGAAAGTCGATCAAGGATTTTATTAATGGCTACAGAAAGGATAAAATTTCATTAAACAGCAAACTGTCCTATTATCCGTATAATTGGAAACTAAACGAATTGAAGTAAGGCGACAATAATTCTCAAAACTCTGTCTTTAAAAGTTTAACATAGGATTTAGGTTTTCCCAAGACAAAGATTCATTAAAAGCATTATTTTAGGAGTTGTAAATCTGAGATATGAGAAATTTAGGACTTCTCTTATTATGTTTTCTTCAATTTTGCTGCACCAGTAAGGCACAAAAAAAGTTTAATGGTGTCAGTTTTGTGGCATCTAGGGAAGAGGTGGCACAACCCCATGTGGAGGAATTAATTAAAATTTACGCCAATAGTGCTTCCGTAATGCCCTTTGGATTTATTAGGGACCTTAGTTCCCCAACTATAATATTTGATACGGATAGGCAATGGTTTGGGGAAACTAGAAAAGGGGCCAAACAATACATTGAACTTTTGATGAAAAACGGACTGGAGGTTATGGTAAAGCCCCAAATTTGGATCGGTGGCGGACAGTTCACCGGAAGTATTAAAATGGAATCCCCGGAAGATTGGAGTGTATTAGAATCGTCTTACGATAAATTTATACTGAATTATGCCGAGTTGGCAGAAGAAACCAAAGCCCCCGTGTTTTGTATTGGAACCGAGTTGGAGACCTTCGTTAAGAACCGTCCAGAATATTGGCAAGAATTAATTGCCAAGATTAGAAAAATCTATTCGGGAAAATTAACGTATGCGGCCAATTGGGACGAATATGCAAGAACTCCGTTTTGGAATCAGTTGGATTTTATAGGCATCGATGCCTATTTCCCCTTGTCGGAATCTAAAACACCTACGGTAGAAGAATTGAAGCAAGGTTGGCAACCTTGGAAACAAAAGATATCCGATCTTGCCCTAAAAATTAAAAGGCCTGTCCTTTTTACGGAATATGGGTATCGTAGTATGGATTTTACGGCGAAGAAACCTTGGTTGGTAGACCGTACAGAGGAAGGGGTGAATATGGATGGTCAGTCCAATGCGAAAAAAGCCATTTTCGAGGAATTTTGGAACGAAGATTGGTTTGCGGGTGGATTTGTTTGGAAATGGTTCATAGAACACGATCGCTCCGGTGGTGACAAGGATAACCGATTTACCCCCCAGAATAAACCTTCTCAGTCAATCATCGCCAACTATTACAAACTTCACGGGAATTGACTTTCCGTCTCTTTGTACCTAGAACTTAATCGGATAAGTTTTTTGATAAGTTATTCCAACCGCTTTGCGGTGATTAATATTTTTGGTAATCTTTGTGTTAGGAACACTAATTACCATGCGAAGACAGACTATTCCCTCTTTTTTTTCCACCATATTTCTTTGTTTTTTATTTGTCAGCGGTTTTTTGGCTACGGCCCAAAATGTGCATAATAGTGCAATTGCTAAAACCGGAGACGGAATCTTTTCCATCCTTAGGAAATCAGGTATTCAACCGATAAAATATTATGAGGAGTTTTTGAATTTAAATAAGGAAAACATAAATAACGGGAGTGAGTTGATTATTGGAAAGGAATATCTACTACCCCATGCTCCTGACTCTTTTAAAAATACCGGTACTCGTATCGTGGTTGGTGAAGATTTGGAGATGCCTATTTTTAACGAAACCCAACTATCCTTGATGAACCTTAAGGATACGACCTTACAAAATACGGTATACTATTTTGTGCATTCGGGAGGTGTGGCTTCCAAAAAGAGATTTGATGGTTTAATGAGCAAATTGGCTCGGGATTTAATGATAAAAGGAGCACGGGTATATATTCTAGAGGATGATGTGCATGAAGATAACTCCATATCCGATACAATAAAGAGTATAGATAAAAAGACATTATACGGCAATTATTCCAGTCGTATCAATAGAAAATATTTAATGCACCATGGTAGTTACCAACGCGTTATTCTGTTGGAAGATAATTATAGTGTGCACAAGAATCTTACGCTAGCGATTGGCCATAACGAGCACAGCAAGGAAGGGTACCAATTGGCACATAGTTTGGGGGAGATTCTTAGGAAAAACTCATCGACAAAAGTCAAGAACGATCTGCACCCATTTAAAGAGGAAACAAGCTTGTATTTCGCCAATAACCTGGTTCCGCCCCTAATTATTTTAAATTTTATAGAAGGTTCCGATAAGGTGAAAAATGGGTTTTACTTGAAGTCTGAAAAGAAGCCGTTGGTGAGTTTGCTAAATGATGGAATTCTTGAAGATTATTCTCAATTAAATTTTGATAACTAAAGGTCGACATATGTCAGTATTCGGCACGAACTTTGTTTTTCAAGAAGGTATGATGCGGAAAGCTTTCTTTATTATTTTTCTTCTTTTGTCACAAACACCAGTGATGTATTCCCAGGATACTTTAGCTACGGTAACTGCAGAAAAAGGTGATGGTATTTACTCGCTTTTAAGGAAGCAAGGGGTGAACCCGTATGAGTACTATCATGAGTTTATAGATATAAATCTTGAAAATCTTCGGGACAGCATACATCTTCTTGAGGGTAAGACCTATGCTATCCCCAAAGTGCAATTGGATACGGTTTCTCTAGTGGATAGTGTTCAAAAAAAGTCTACGGAAATTAAGGAGGTCGAGTCAAAAACCTATGATATTTTCGGAGAAGACCATAAAACGGTCCTTACAAAAAGCGAGCGTTTAAAAGGTGCCGTTTATTATTTGGTGTCCGGACATGGTGGTCCAGACCCCGGTGCTATGGCGGTCTATGCCGGAAAATCGATTTCCGAAGACGAATATGCCTATGATATTACATTAAGATTGGCCAAGGAACTTTTGGCACATAGTGCTACGGTTTATATCATAATTAGAGATGAAGACGATGGTATCCGGGAGGAGCGGATATTGGAGATTGACAGGGATGAGGTTGCGTATCCCGATAAGTCTATTCCACTAAATCAGTTGGCAAGATTACAGCAGCGGGTAGATATCGTAAATGATTTGTATAAAAAAAACAAAGGGACCTATCAGCGTTTGATCGTAACCCATGTGGACAGCAGGAGCAAGGGGCAAAATATAGATGTTTTCTTTTATCATCATGAAAAGAGTAAAAACGGAAAACGACTGGCGGAAAGTATCCACACTACCTTCGATGCCAAGTATAAGCAATATCAACCCAATCGTACGTACTCGGGAACCTTTGAAGACCGTACTTCCTTATTTCTGGTAAAAAAGACCCATCCTGCAATGACCTTTATCGAAATTGGAAATATCAGAAACAAGAAGGACCAGCGGAGAATCTTGGACCCGGACAATCGTCAGGCATTGGCAAAATGGATTTCAGAAGGGGTTATCTTGGATTATGAGGAAAGATAATTAAAGGGCAATATTCCTACGATAATAGTCATATAAGTTTTCTGGTCCTTGTCCCAAATAATGTTTTAAATGGATGATTGCGAAATGGTACTGTAGCGTTATCATACCCCGTTTCATATATCTTCTTGCCGAGGTCTGAACATAATCGGCTATAATCTTAAAGGACGTCTTTTTGTATAATCGTTGAATAAACTCATTGTCCTCATAAATAATATAGTTCTCATTGAATCCCCCTAATTCGTTAAAAATAGCGCTACTCACAAAAAGTGATTGGTCCCCACCACGACATATAGGTTGGTTAATTTTGGTACACCATGCGAAGAATCTCAAAAAAAGACTAGATGAGTCAAATTGAAGCCTGAAACAGCCCGCTTCACTATTTTTTAAATACAAATTAATGATTTTGGAATCGAAACCCACTGGGGGGAGACTATCCACATGCAAAAAGTAAAGTAGAACTCCTGAAGCTTTGCGGGCACCTAAATTCATTTGTTTCGCTCTACCTTTGGGGCCGGAAATTACTTCAGCACCTTGTTTTTTAGCAAAATGAACGGTTTTATCCGTACTGCCTCCATCAACCACCAAAACTTCTTTTATTTGGTTGGAGGTAGTATTGTTGGCAATCTTTTCCAATACCTTCTGAATATAATTTTCCTCGTTTAAAACGGGGATGATGATACTTATATTCGGAAGCTCTTTTTGCATAAGATCACTGAAGATATCGAGATAATAAAAATTATAGATCCTTGATAAGCTCTCTAAATAGTTTTACCATTTTGGGTTCCGTTTCTTCTGCAATAGCAATAATCTCCTCAATATTTACGGGCTCCAGATTATCTGGGTCACATTCATCGGTCAGCACAGAAACCGCCACAATAGGCAGATCTAAATGATTGGCTACAATAACCTCGGGAACCGTGCTCATTCCAACGGCATCTGCCCCAAGAATTTTAAGCATACGGTATTCTGCCTTCGTTTCCAATTGGGGCCCCACAACTGAGGCGTATACACCAGATTTTAAAGAAATACCATGGTCTTTGGCAATATCGATAAGTTTATTGCTCATTTCTTTATCATAAGGTTCGGACATGTCCACAAAGCGTTGTCCAAAAACAGAAACGTTTTTGAAGGCTAGGGGAGAACCACCTTGTAGATTGATATGGTCCGAAATCAACATCATGTCCCCTTTCTTATAATCCAAATTAATGGCACCTGCCGCATTGGAGATAAATAGCTTTTTGATTCCAAGCATATGCATTACCCGTATGGGATAGGTGATGTCCAAAAAGTCATACCCTTCGTACAAATGAAATCGCCCTTGCATCACTACAACTTTTTTGCCTTCAATGGAGCCATACACTAATTTACCCGTGTGGAACTCTACCGTTGCCAGTGGAAAAAAGGGAATATGGTTATAGTGTGCTACAATGGGGTTCTGTATTTCATCGACCAATTTGCCCAAACCTGTTCCTAAAACGATTCCAATTTCAGGATTATCGAACCCCTTGGATTTCAAGTGGTCTACAGATTCTTCAAGTTGCTTTTTTTTCATGCTTTTATATCTTTTAAAAAAGGAGCAAAGGCAGGAACATCCTTTATGTCCTCATAATAGTCTACATCGTTTCTAGTATCTAAAAGTACTTTTTTTTCGTCTTTTAGGTCTGCCAAGGTATCCTCCAGAACGGAGGGTGTACCCCAGTCCTTATTTTGAAAAAGTGTCGGTTTTAGTTTTTTCATCCCTAAAAGGTAATATCCGCCGTCCTCAGCAGGCCCTACTACAAAATCGTTATGGGAAAGGGCCTTAAATGCATGTTCCAAATCCTCTTGGTCCAGGTCGTACATATCGCTACCTATAATGATAATTTTCTCAAAACCACGGCTAAAACCTTCCTGGAACGCATTGTGCATGCGAATTCCCAAGTCTTCACCAACCTGTAGTTTTTTATCGTAAAAAGTATTGTCCCAAATATCCTGCTCCCAGATTTCTTCGGAATAGTACACTATTTTTTCAGCGTATAATCCAGAAGTTATCTTTACAGTATGGTCTAACAGAAAGTTATAAATATCAAGGGCCGCGGCATCTCCTACCTTTTCGGCTAAACGTCTTTTTCCTTTGCCAAGTTCCGGATTTCTTGTAAAAATCAGCAGGAGGTTTTTAGAATTGGCCAAGGTGAAATCGATTGTTTTGTCGTCCTTTTCAGTTTTATTGGTCTGTAAGATTCCCAAAGTTCAAAAGCGTTTTATATGATTTTGGATGGATATGCCACCCTTTTTGTAATGTATGTGTCGGTTATGGTTCATAGACCTTAATCCCTTTTTTTAATAATCTTCCCCATAGTTTGTTATAGGCATGAACACTATCGGTTTCTATACCTTGAAGATTATAGACAGAACCATCTTTGTTTTTCCATTCAAAAATCCCCCCGTATAAATTTTGCACGTTGGTATAACCCAATTCTAGGAGCTTCTCACCAATATCCTCGGATCGTACCCCAATGGAGCAATAAACAACAATGGGTTGGTTTTTGTCTTCAACAGTTTCAAGAACTTTTTCCGGATTAAATTCTTTATTGCCTACCCAAATCGCATTCTGTAAATGGCTAACTTGAAATTCTTCAATTTCCCTGGCATCCAATAAAATTTGATTGTCGTTCGATTTAAGACTATCGGGCTGTATATACGGCACCGACTCTTTGTTCAAAATCTTTAGGGTGTGGTCTATGGTTCGTTGGGCAATCACAGTATTTTGAAGAAATAGAAAAAATAGTGACAGATATATATATGATAAAACATGTTGTGACATCAAGACAAAGGTAGTATTTTTAGCAGTGAAGCTCTTCATGAGCGATTGCTTAAAAAGTTATTGAAATGCTAAAATTTATTGTCCAAAGTTTCATTTTTCTAATTGTTCTTAATTCCTGTAAGGATTTGGAAAAACCACAAACCGTCATGGAAGTGGAGGATGTTTCTTATTATACAGAGCCCTATAGGCCACAGTTTCATTTTTCGCCACAGGAAATGTGGATGAACGATCCTAACGGGCTTGTGTATCATAAAGGTATCTATCATTTATTCTACCAATATTACCCAGAGGACATTGTTTGGGGGCCCATGCATTGGGGGCACGCGACCAGTGAAGATTTGTTGCATTGGAAGCAAAAACCAATTGCATTATTCCCGGATGAGCATGGATATATTTTTTCAGGTTCGGCCGTAGTGGATAAAAACAATACATCGGGCTTCGGTTCGGAAGTAGAACCTCCTTTGGTGGCGATTTATACCTACCATAATATGGAAGGAGAAAAGGCAGGGAAGGAAAATTATCAAACCCAGGGCATTGCCTACAGTTTGGATAATGGGGAAAGTTGGACCAAATACGCGGATAATCCTGTAATTGGAAATGAGGGCTTCAAGGATTTTCGTGATCCTAAGGTTTTTTGGAACAATATTAAAAATATTTGGACCATGCTATTGGTTGCCGGGGATCATTTACAAATTTGGAACTCTAGCAATTTGAAGAAATGGGAAAAGGTAAGCGAATTTGGCAAGGATAAAGGTGCGCATGGCGGTGTTTGGGAATGCCCCGATTTATTCCAACTACAAGAAGCGGGTTCCGATGAGGAGAAATGGGTATTGCTGATCAGTATAAATCCCGGGGCGCCCAATGGAGGTAGTGGCACCCAATATTTTATTGGAGATTTTGATGGTACTACATTTACGACAGACCAAGAGGGTGCCAAATGGATTGATTTGGGTCGGGACAATTACGCCGGAGTTACCTACAACAATACTCCGAACAATGAGCGAATTTTTATAGGTTGGATGAGCAACTGGAACTATGCCAGGGACACGCCAACGGAAGTCTGGCGAAGTGCCATGACCATCCCTAGAAACCTATCATTGAAAAAGATTAACGGTGAATTTGAACTATATAACTATCCCGTTCCTCAATTAGACAATATTATTGAACATGCCTATGAGGAGCCCTTGTTGGAGTTAAAGGCACTACAAAAAACACAGATTCCGCTGAAGTACGGGAACCAGTCAGAAATTATTTTTAACCTGAATGGGCAAAATTCGAAATGGTATTTTAGCAACACGGAAGGGGATAGCTTAATGATTCAGTTGGATAATCGAGAAAAAATAGTGTGGTTCGATCGTTCCAAATCAGGGAAAGTGGATTTCAAAAAGGAATTCGTCAATGGTAAGCAACAAATGCCTATTCCCAATTTACCCGACGGCGAGTTTGAGGTACGTATTCTTTTGGATCAATCTTCCTTGGAACTGTTCTTGAACCAAGGGCAGTATGTGATGACGAACCAAGTATTTCCAAATACCGATTATACGGAACTGACCTTGGAAAATTTGTCCGATACCGAAATGAAAATCGATAGTCTTTCGGAAAGTAAGGTGATGCGGGTTTGGGATTGAAAGATATCTTGAAAACATAAAATCCCTACCGTTCGTTAGGGATTTTATGTGGTATCTCCAGGAGATAATCTCGCTATGCTCGTTGTTCCTTTAGCCTCCCGGTTGAAAATAGCGAACCTAGCTGCCAGGGGCAGCTATTTTTTATTTCCCTGCTTTTTGATAAAACAAGCTTTCCAAAAATCGGAAAATAAAAAACCCGCTCTTGAAGGAGCGGGTTCGCTGCGTTAAGTGGTACCTCCAGGAGATAACTTCGCTTTGCTCGTTTTTCCTTTGTTCCCAAAAGTCAATACACAAACCCAACAGCCTAATCGGCTGTTGTTTTTTTATCCCCAAAACCTATTAAGCGTAAACGCTTACGGTATTTGTCATAAAAAAACCCATCACACTAAAGTGGATGGGTTTGTGCATATTGTGGTACCTCCAGGAATCGAACCAGGGACACACGGATTTTCAGTCCGTTGCTCTACCAACTGAGCTAAGGTACCAAGTCCCGATAGCTATCGGGATAGCGGCTGCAAATATAATTTCAAATTTGACATATACCAACTAAAAAACAAAAAAAGCCGTGTTTTGTTTTATAACTCCCTTCCAAATTTCTGATTTTTAGATATTTCATGGTGATAAGTTCCACTGTGATCTAGTTTACAAGGGTTTTACAAATTCTTATATATTGTCTCATCAAAATATGAATTTCATAAAATGTTCTTAATTAAATCTAAAAGCGACGGGTACTTATAGGTATAATTCCCTATTTTAGAAGCCTAACGGATTAATAAACTTGATAGTGTTTATAAGATAGTGATACCTCTATAAAGGGTATTGTTCAATGCTCATCAGTTGCTTCATCCAACTATATTCATATTTCTAAGGATACTGACCAACAAGAATTTAATTAATACGAACACATGAAAAGAAGAAACTTTGTACAATTATCCGGAATGGGAGCGGCCTCTTTATTGGTACCCGCAAGCATGATGGGTAATGTTATTGAAACCGAAGCCCTTTTGGAACCGGGAATGGATGTCGCCATGAAAAAGAAAATGGCAGATGTCGCCCTAAATACCGCAAAATCATTAGGGTCTAGTTATGCGGATGCCCGTATAGGTAGGTACCTTAATCAATATGTATTCACTAGAGAGGATAAGGTCCAAAATGTGGTGAATACTGAATCCTTTGGTATTGGTATCCGCGTTATAGCTAATGGTACCTGGGGTTTTGCTTCGACCAATAATGTAACGGAGGATGGTATAAAAAAAGCTACACAACAAGCGGTTGCGATTGCCAAGGCCAATTCCAAGATTCAAAAAGAACCTGTAAAACTGGCCCCTGTACAGGCGCACGGTGAGGTTTCATGGAAAACACCTATAAAGAAGGATTTTAAGGATGTACCGGTTTCGGAGAAAGTAGATTTATTGTTAAGTGCGAACGCGGCTGCCATGGATAATGGGGCCAATTTTGTGAATTCGGCCTTGTTTATGGTTAATGAGCAGAAGTATTTTGCATCTACGGATGGTTCGTATATCGATCAAGATGTACACAGAATATGGCCTACATTCAGTGTAACGGCCGTAGATAGGGAGGCCGGTAAATTCAAGACCAGACAGGCCATGAGCGCCCCAATGGGACTTGGTTATGAATATATGGACGGTCTAGCGTCCGAGAAAATGGAGGGTCCCGCAGGCATTACTTTATACAGTAAGAGTTACGATATTGTAGAAGATGCCGTGCAAGCCGCCAAACAGGCCAAGGAAATGCTCACGGCCAAATCGGTTGACCCTGGAAAATATGATTTGGTCTTAGAACCAAACCACTTGGGACTTACCATTCATGAATCGGTAGGGCATCCTTTGGAATTGGATCGTGTACTTGGATACGAGGCCAATTATGCCGGAACCAGTTTTGCAACTTTGGATAAATGGAAATCAGGTGATTTTAATTACGGTAGTGACATTGTAAATCTTGTAGCCGACAAGACCCAGGTTGGAAGTTTAGGCGCGGTAGGCTATGATGACGAAGGGGTCAAAACTAAAAAATGGGATTTGGTACGTAATGGTACCTTGGTAAACTATCAAGCGATACGAGATCAGGTGAATATTATTGATCAGAACGAATCCCATGGCTGTTGTTATGCACAAAGTTGGAACGACGTACAGTTTCAACGTATGCCAAATGTATCCTTGGAACCAGGAAAGGAGAAATATTCCATTGCTGAGATGATAAAGGATGTTGAAAAAGGGATTTATATCGCCGGACGCGGATCTTATTCCATCGACCAACAACGTTACAACTTCCAGTTTGGAGGAACGGTTTTTTACGAAATCAAAAACGGGGAGATTGTGGGTATGTTAAATGATGTGGCATATCAATCCAATACCCAGGAATTTTGGAATTCCTGTGCAAAGATTTGTGACGAGGGGGATTATAGAATGTTCGGATCTTTCTTCGATGGTAAAGGACAGCCTTCACAGGTAAGTGCTGTGTCTCACGGTAGTTCTACATCTAGGTTTAATGATATCAATGTAATTAATACAGGTCGTACCATTTAAAGGATACGCAATATAAAATATTCGAAAAATGGCAATATATACAGAAGAAGAGGCTAGAAAAATAATGGAAAAGGCGTTGAGCTTTTCTACTGCTGACGCATGTGAAGTAAATTTAAGTGGAAGCGAAAGTGGAAATATCCGATATGCCAGAAATACGGTTTCCACATCGGGTCATCGATCCAATCAATCGTTAGTGGTACAGTCCAATTTTGGTAAAAAATCTGGGACTGCAACAATTGACGAATTTGATGATGCTTCCTTGGAGAAGGTAGTAAAGAGGGCAGAGGAATTGGCACAATTGTCTCCGGAAAATCCAGAATTTATGGAGCCTTTAGAGCAGCAAAGCTATGATGAAGCCGTCAATTACATTGAGGCAACAGCAAATATAACTCCGGAGTATCGCGCTACGGTAGCTAATGACAGTATAACCCCGGCGGCATCCCAGGATGTAACAGCAGCAGGATTTTTGGATGATTCTTATGGCTTTAGTGCGATGATGAATTCTAAAGGCTTGTTTGCTTACAATAAATCATCCAACGTAGATTTTACGGTAACCATGAGAACCAATGATGGAACGGGTTCCGGATGGGTGTCCAGGGATTATAATGATATCAATAAGTTCGATGCTGCCGAGGCATCTAAGATTGCCATCGATAAGGCTGTATTGTCTAAGGAAGCATTGGCAATAGAACCTGGAAAGTATACCGTTATATTAGAACCCGCGGCAGCCGAGGACCTGCTTACTAATATGGCAAGGTCATTAAACGCACGTACTGCGGATGAAGGCCGAAGTTTCATGTCCAAAGAAGGTGGAGGGACAAAAATGGGCGAAAAGATTGTAGACGAAAGGGTTAATATTTGGTCGGATCCCCTTCATCCTGAAGTTCCTACGAGTACTTGGAACGGAGCTGGACAGCCCTTGAAGAAGACCTCTTGGATAGAGAATGGCGTGGTTAAAAATTTGGCCTATAGCCGTTATTGGGCGGAACAGCAAGGTGTTGATCCCGTACCGTTTCCAAACAACATAATCATGGCCGGTGGCGATGCTTCTTTGGATGATTTGATTAAGAGTACTAAAAAAGGAATTCTGGTAACCAGGCTATGGTACATTCGTTCAGTGGACCCACAGACCTTACTATACACCGGTCTTACCCGTGATGGAACGTTCTATATTGAGAATGGAAAGATTAAACATCCGGTAAAAAATTTCCGCTTTAATGAAAGCCCCGTTATTATGTTGAATAACTTGGAAACACTGGGAGAACAGGTGCGTATTAATGGTAATTTAATTCCTTACATGAAAATAAGGGACTTTACTTTTACGAGCTTGTCAGATGCCGTATAGATAATAAAAACTTGAAAGACTGGTTGCGATATTATTCCATTGCAACCAGTTTTTTCTTTTACCCAATAATCGAGAATTGAATATTTTGAGCAACGATTTTTTCTTTACCCGATTACAATATGAATCCGGCGATTGGGACGTAGATCAACGTATGCCGTCTAATCTACTCAATTCTTTGGTGGAGTATACCACCTTGCAGGTGAATACGGTGGAAAACATTGTGCCGTTGGCCAGTGATGATATTTTCAAATGTCCATTTTGTTATTTGTCCGGTCACAAATTGGTGCAATTTTCCAAAAAGGAGCGAGAGAATTTTAAAAAGTATGTGGATAATGGTGGATTTGTTTTTGTGGATGACTGCAATCATGATATCGATGGTCTTTTTGCAAAATCCTTTGAACGGCAGATGGAGGAAATTTTCGGTAACGAAGCACTGGTCAAACTTCCAAATGATCACGAACTGTACTCTGTTTTTTTCGATTTTGAGGATGGCCCTCCTACGACATCCCAAGAATTAAACGGGTGGGGAGACGATTTGGTCCATGAGTATCTTAAAGCGATTGAAGTCAATGGTAGGATAGGATTACTTTACAGCAATAAGGATTATGGTTGCGAATGGGACTATGATTTTAGGAATAAACGATGGTATAAAAACGATAATACAAGATTTGGAGTGAATATAGTGATGTATGCATTAACATCTTAAGAATAGTACATGGATAAAAATTTAGTGGCAGCGGAACAGGAGATAAAACAATTAACGGATAAGTTGCCGTTGCTTAAAAAGGAAATTGGAAAAGTGATAATTGGTCAGGAAGAGACTATAGAGCACATGCTTATCACTTTTTTGGCTGGTGGTCACGCTTTACTGGAAGGAGTCCCCGGTTTGGCGAAAACCTTATTGATAAAAACCATTTCCCAGGCGATAGACCTGGAATTCAATAGAATTCAGTTTACACCAGATCTTATGCCTTCCGATATTGTAGGTACGGAGATTTTGGAAGAAGATCATACCACGGGGAACAAATTTTTCAAATTTAACAAGGGCCCTATATTCGCCAATATTGTCCTGGCAGATGAAATCAACAGAACACCACCGAAAACTCAGGCGGCACTTTTAGAAGCCATGCAAGAATTTGAGGTCACGTATTCCGGTAAGACCTATAAAATGGACCGTCCATTTTTCATTTTGGCCACCCAAAATCCAATAGAGCAATCGGGAACTTTTCCACTTCCGGAAGCACAACAAGACCGTTTTCTTTTTTACATAAAAATTGGATACCCATCTGCAACAGAGGAGGAGACTATCCTTAAGCATACAACAGGTTCGAATAAGCCTAAAGTGGAAAAAATTATCAGTGGTCCAGAAATTATCCGTCTTCAGGAATTGGTGCGGGATGTGTATATCAGTGATGATCTTATCGCCTATGTAAGTAACATTGTTAGGGCAACGCGCCCAGAATCTACGGAAAATGGTTTTGTAAAAGAATGGGTAAGTTGGGGAGCGGGTCCAAGGGCAGGTCAAGCCATGATTCTGACCGCCAAGGCAAGGGCGCTACAAGAGGGACGTTTTTCGGTAACCTTCGAGGATTTGAAAAATGTTGCCTATCCCGTTCTTAGACACCGGGTTATTGTGAATTTTAGAGCTGAGGCCGAGGGCATAGATTCTGATAAAGTGACACAAGAACTACTAGAAAATATTAAGGTAAACACAAAGTAATTACTATTTGAAAGCTGATTACAGAAAATTATTTGAGCCTAAAATAATCAACAGTGTATCCGGACTGGCGTTGATTGCCAGGGTAATTGTTGATGGTTTTTTGTCCGGTTCACATCAAAGTAGACGGGTAGGGCCCGGGCAGGAATTTAGCCAATATAGAGGATATCAACCTGGGGATGACATGCGTTTGTTGGATTGGAAGATGCTGGCCCGTTCCGGTCGTTATTATATCAAGGAATCGGACATAGATACTCAGGTTAATGTGAAGTTTATTATCGACACAAGCGCTTCCATGTTACATGAAGAAACGGGACTAAAAAAAATCGACTTCGTAAGAGTTCTCGTGGCATCGTTAGCTTATTTATCCCATGGCCAAGGAGATATGGTTGGTCTCTATGCCCTCAATAATTCTGGGCTTAAAAGTGTTTATCCAGCCTCCCACAAAAAGCATTACAATAGAATTTTGCACGAATTGATTGAAATGAAGGTTGGGGGTGAATGGCCATCGAACCTGGATGATTTGAACAAAATCCATCAAAGGACCCAAAAGGAATTACTTTTTGTAATTACGGATATGCATGAAATGGATACCGAATTGACGCATTGGATACATCATTTAAAGACTTCTAGAAATGAAGTCGTTGTACTTCATGTTCTAGGTGAAAATGAGCTGGAGTTTAATTATTCGGGTGCTTTGGTTTTCGAAGATTTGGAAACAGGTAAAAAGGTTAAGGTAGATGCCACAAATGCAAAAAAAACATATTTAGAATCGCTTGAAAATAATTTGGAAGAAATTAAGAATGCCTGTCTCAGCAAAAATATCGGCTACGAGCTTTTCAGTTTAAAAAACCCAATCGAGGAGGCCTTGCAATTATTTCTAAAGAAAAGGATAGAACTTAGATAGATGACACTTCTGCAACCTACATATCTCTGGGGGTTATTATCTTTATTTATCCCCATCATCATTCACTTGTTGAATAAAGGGGATGTGAAGACCATAAAGGTAGGTAGCGTAAAGTATCTAAAGGAATTCGACACCAAGCAATCTAGAAAAATAAGACTCAATGAGTTACTTCTGCTTTTTTTGAGGATTTTATTATTGGCGCTTTTGGTTTTTTATTTGGCAACCCCACGATGGAAAGTCAAATCCAACAGGGCACCAATTACCTACCTCATAGAACCATCTTTGTTAGAAGATGGAAAAATACAAACCGTTTTGGATTCATTGCCCCGAGAAAATCTTCGGTTATTCTCAAAAGGATTTCCAGCGATAACCGAAGATATCGAGAATGAAGAAATTCCTAATTATTGGCAACTTGCCCAGAATTTATCGGAAATTCAATCGGACAGCTTTGTCTTGTTTACGAAAGGACTTCTTTCAGGGATAAAGGGCTTGCGACCTAAAATTCCAAAGAATATCAATTGGGTCCTTGTAAATGATGAACCTGTCATTCGGGAATTTGTGGGTGCCAGAAGACTAAAAGATTCTGTTTTATTATATGAAGTGAAAAGTAATCCTCAACGCACCGAGTTGAACAGGACAAAGCTGTCCCAACAGGATGAAAGCATTATTTCTGCTAGTTTGGACAGTTTGGAACTGAAGACGGAGAACGGAAACTTTAAAATTCCTTTATTGGCCAATGATACGCTGAATGTCGCCATTGCCTTTGATACTAACTATGAGAGAGAAATGCAATACATTTCCGCATCCCTTAAGGCCATAGCTCAGTATGGATTGCGCAAGATTCACGTTGAAAAATCGGATTCGGTTGCTTTAATAAACCTAGAAAATAAGGTGGACCTGTTGGTATGGTTAAGGGATGATCTACCGGACAAATTAGGCCTAACAACTATTACCCTACAATTGGATACATTGACAAATAGCTTGATCAAAACAACTGATCAAAAGGGATTGTATCAGTTAACCGATAGATTAACGATTAGTAATACGATAGCGAGTGACCTAACGAGGACTTTGGCTCAGCTCCTTTTGAAAAACGACAGTATATCCAAAAATATGGAATTGCTTGACCAAAGAATTTTGCCAGAGGCCGAAATAGCTTCAATATATTCGAAAAAAGAAAAATCCGCTCAAAATTTTAAAACCATGGACATGTCACCATGGCTATGGTTAGCCATAGCTTTGGTTCTAATAGCTGAACGTATAATTGCCAAACTGAGAAAGCAATGAAGGAGGCTAGGGATATCTTACATAATGCTTTGGCCAAATGGAGGCTAATTAGAATTTCTGAAATTCTTCTTTTGAGTTTAGCCTTGGCTATATGTACCTATCTTTTGTTTTTGAATCTATGGGTTGCAGTAGGATTTTTGATTTTTATTTTTACTATAGGAGTTCTTTTCATAAAACCTTGGAAATACTCCCTTTCCAATATTTGTTCGCACATAGACATGACAGTTTTGCCTATGGAGCATAGTACGGGACTGCTTCTAGAAAATGAAGCTAACCTAAATGTATTGTCCAAAATTCAGCAAGCGAGAATTAGCGAAAAGCTGCGGCAACACAAACGGAAAATACATTTTAAAAATTATTTATATCCAATTATAGGTTTTGCGTTGGTTTGTATAATAGCCGCTTGGATAATGAATATAACCGGAGTGCTCCAAACAAAAAGCGGTAAAAATAAAATCCCTCAAAGTGACATTGTAAACTTTCAAGTCTTGGATTCCGTTCCGAAAGAAATTATTGCACCGAAAATTACGGAACAGAATATTAGCATACGCTACCCCTCCTATACCAATGAACCGGTTAGGTCTACTTCTAATATGAATTTAAAAGTATTGGAAGGATCCAGAATTACGTGGAACATTAAGTTTGATCAAACTTTAAAACAGGCTTTATTGAAACTTGGGGCAGATTCTCTTGAGATGGCATTTAAAAATGACTCATATTCAAGGACAATTACCGCGGATTACTCCAACTTTTATTCGATAAAGTTTACGGATTCTGAAAACCACGGTTATTTGTCGGACTTATTTTCCTTGGAAACTTTTGGTGATGAGCCTCCCGTAATAGCTTTGAAAGGGTTAAAGCAATTCAGTTCATTCGAATTTGATGGCCCTCAACAATTAGAATTTACCACGATACTTGATGATGATTTTGGAATCAGCAATGCGGCCATCATTGCAACGGTTAGTAAAGGGACAGGAGAATCGGTAAAATTTAGGGAGGAGCGATTGAGCTTTGATACCAAGTTTTCTCCAAATAATAAAAGTCAGGAATTAAAAAAAATATTGAATTTAAGGGACTTAAAAATGGAACCGGGGGATGAACTCTATTTTTATGTGGAGGCCATGGACAATAAACAACCTAAACCCAATGTTTCCCGGACCGAGACCTATTTCTCGGTCATTAAGGATACGGTTAGTGACCTATTTGCTGTGGAAGGTTCTTTGGGAGCCGATCTAATGCCCGATTATTTTCGAAGTCAACGTCAATTGATAATTGATACGGAAAAACTATTAAAAGAAAAACCTTCCATTAAAAAACAGGAGTTTAATTCTAGAAGCAATGAATTGGGTTTTGATCAAAAGGCCTTAAGAATTAAATATGGCGAATTCATGGGCGATGAAACAGAAGCTGGGTCTATTACCATGGGGGTAGAAGAAGAGACTGGAGATACTGACCCACTTGCAGATTACACGCATGATCATGATGGGGCCAACGAACACAATCTAGTGGATGAAGAACATGAAGGGCATGAAGATGAAGAAGGAGATGAAGATCCTTTGGAAGCCTATGTACACAATCACGAGAATCCGGAGGCATCGACCTTGTTCGCTCAATCCTTAAAAAGCAAATTAAAGCAGGCTATGGCAGAAATGTGGGATGCCGAGCTCTACTTACGACTTTTTGAGCCTGAAAAATCACTTCCGTATCAATATAAAGCACTCAAATTAATTCAAGAAATCAAAAACAGTGCGCGAATATATGTTCACAGAATAGGATTTGACCCACCGCCGATTAAGGAAGATAAGCGCCTCACCGGCGAACTAGATGAAATTGGAAATTTCACCAAAAATGAATTCATTGAGCAAAAGGAACTGTATCCAAATATGGAAGAAGCCTTGGCACGATTGGAAATGTTATGGATTACTGAAGAAAAAATAACTAAAGAAGATAGGCTATTACTGGACAAAGCGGGTAATGAGTTGGCGCGTTTGGCCATTGAAGAACCTAGTAAGTATTTGGAAACTTTACAGGCTATAAAATGGCTTAGCGAGTCGGAATACTTAGATGTCGCTCGGATAAAGATTGCGATAAAAGGTTTATACTCGGCACTTCCCCCAAAGGATATTTTACCAAGCGCCCAGCAGAAATATAACAGTGAACTAACCAACCTTTTTATAGAAGCTCTCAATGTGGAATAGTGAAATTAATTTTGAACATGTTGAGTGGGTGCCAGCTATTAGTATTAGCGGTTTTTTATTGTTGGTCGTTTTTCTTTGGAAGGAATGGAAAGGAGTTCATAACCGGAGTTTCTATATCAATTCCTTCATTGGTTTTATTTCAATTTTATCATTGGGTTTATTAATGTTAAGTCCGACAATGATGAAGGAGGTCAAAGGGGAAGCAGTATTATTGACCGCAGGTTATGCGGAGGAACAGCTGGATAGTTTATACAAAAGTAATGGTCGGTTAACTACAATCAATTACACACCGGGGATGGATTTGTTAACACAGCTAGACTCTGTAAATCAGTTGCTGGTCATGGGGTATGGGATAAAGGATTATGATTTATGGCAGTTAGAGAGGCAGCAAGTTGAGTTTATTCCTACCGAAATTTCTGAGGGAATCGTAAAATTAGATTTTACCCAAAATGCTATGGTCGGTGAGGATTGGACTGTTGAGGGATTATACAGGAATCCGAGAGAAAAAACAAAATTAGTATTGCAGGGCCCAGGAAGGGAGGATTTGGATTCAGTATTATTAACTGAAAGGAACTCTCAAAATTTTAGTTTGAAAGCCAATCTCAAGGTCAAAGGCAAGTTTGTTTATAAGCTTCAAATTAAGGATAGTACGGGTATTGTCATTGAAAATGAATCCTTGCCACTGGTTGTGGAAGCGAAAAAAGTTTTAAAAATTCTATTGGTAAATGAGTTTCCTTCTTTTGAAACAAAATACTTGAAAAACTTTTTGGCCGAACAAGGTCATGAAGTGGTAGTGAAAACAAAACTCACTGTTCAGAAATATAAGTTTGAATATTTTAATACAGATAAGGTTGCTATTTATGCTTTGAATACTGATAGTTTATATGAATTTGATTTAATTGTTTTCGATGATAAATCCCTAAATAACCTTTCAAGGTCGGAGCAATCCATACTTGCTAAAAGTGTACTTGAAAATGGCATGGGGGTATTTGTTCAGCAAACCGAAGATTCTTTTCAGGGTAAAAACGCGTTGGTAGAGTTTGAAACAATTCGGGATAATCAAACTACACTACAATTAACAAATTGGCCCAAAAACACTCTGGAAAAGTTTCCCGTTCAATATAGCGATACAGGTCTGTTAGGAATACCCATAGGGAACTTTGCCTTTTCCATTAAAAAAGGGAAGGGTCAGTACGGTAGTACCATATTAAAAAACACTTATCAATTGATTTTAGATGGAAATGAGTCCCAATACAGGGAAATATGGTCTCGCATTATCACTGAAATTAGCAGGAAGTCCGAACCATCAGGGTTTTTAAAAAGTAGCAATGATTTGGCATATTTGAACGAACCCTATGATTTCTCTTTTTTTACAAAGGATAGTAGTCCCATGATTGTATATAAAGAATTATATCAATTACCATTAATTAAAGATGTAGTCATGGTGGACGAATGGCACGGAACTACATATCCAAAAAAAATGGGTTGGCATTCTTTGGTTTCTGAAAAGGACTCATCTATTTATTCAAATTTTTATATCATGGATGGTAAGGAATGGAATACTCTTGTAAATGCACGAACGTTGAGGTCCAATAAAAGGTTCTTTAGTTTGTCTAATTCAAAGCCCGTGATAAAAAAAATACCGCAAATACTTGACAGAATATGGTTTTTTATGGTTTTTTTATTGGGTATGACTTATTTGTGGTTGGAGACTAAATTAAGAAACCTATAAGACCAAATACGATACATTTACCTATCTACTTTTATACCTTTACAGAATGAATTTAGTTGTTGACATTGGCAATACGTTTATAAAGTTCGCTGTTTTCGAAAAAAACGAAATTGTTTTTGACGAAAGTTTCAAACCCGATGCATTTACCAGTAAGGTTAAGGAGCTCTTTAATTGGAATCCAAAAATCAAAAGGGCTATTTTCTCATCTGTAGGTGAACCAAATAAACAATACCTTACCATTCTTACTTTGTTTTGCAAAGTCCACGTGTTAACACATAGGTCCAAGGTCCCCTTCAAAAATAGCTATGCCACCCCGCAAACGTTAGGAATTGATAGAATAGCCTTGGCAACTGCGGCCTATTATTATAACCCTCATAAAAACAAACTAGTTATAGACGCAGGAACGTGTATTACCTTTGAAATGGTGAATGATTTTGATGAATATTTAGGTGGAGCCATTTCACCAGGAATTGAGATGCGCTACAGGGCCATGCATGAACAAACATCAGCTTTACCTCTGCTTAAAAAGGAGATACCAATTGATTTAATAGGAAACACGACAGAAAGTAGTATGCATAGTGGGGTTATGAATGGTGTATGTTCCGAATTAGACGGAATCATTGATCAATACGCAAGCCGTTTTAAAGATTTAACAGTTATTTTAACAGGGGGTGATGCTCATTTTTTGTCTAAACGGCTAAAAAATACCATCTTTGCGGATTCCAAATTCCTGCTAAAGGGACTTAATTATTTGCTGGAATACAACAAGCACTAGATGATCAAGAAAATTGTAATTGCAATAGTGTGCATGGCCTCAGTGGGTATGTGCGCTCAAAATGGTACGGTTTCTCCCTATTCCTTTTTTGGTATTGGTGACTTAAGAACTTCAAGCACAGTAGAGAATCAAATGATGGGTCATATGGGTGTATACGCTGACAGCATTCACCTAAATTTGCAAAACCCTGCAGCCTATGGGAAGTTGGGACTCGAGGTTATGGACAAAGTGGGTCTCGTTGCCTATACCGCCGGTATTTCTAATAAACAGTTTAGGTTAAAGAGTTTTACGGAAGAGGAAAATACTTCTATAACCAATCTAGACTACCTTTCCCTTGGTTTTAGTCTGGGTAAAGGTCTTGGTATGGGTTTTGGTATAATGCCCTATTCTTCGGTAGGATACAATTTTGTGGATGAAAGAACGAGTGGCGGTCAGGCCTTAAGGAATATTTTTAGTGGAGAAGGAGATTTGACCAGGGTTTATTATTCTTTAGGTTATGAAATTTTCAAGGATATTAGTTTGGGAGTTACGGTAAATTATAATTACGGAACATTAAACAATGAAAGACTTCAACAAATCGAGGATATTCAGTTTGGAACATTTGATAGGAGGTATTCAGAAGTAAACGGCTTCGACTTTAATTATGCATTATTGTATACCCCAACTATAAAGGAAGACCATACGCTTCATACATCAATAAGAGTAAACACTCAGGGGAACCTGGTCTCGAAGAATGAGCGGAATATTGGTTCTTTTTCCGTGGCAACAGGTGGTAACATTGAGAATATAGATGTAAATTTGGATGCGAGTAACCTCCGAAATACAGAATTTAAGATTCCTACAACCACAACCCTTGGTTTGGGTTACGGGGAAGACTATAAATGGTTTTTAGGTGCGGAATATAGTTTTCAAGGTTTAAGTTCTTTTGAAAACCCTTTTTTAGGGTCGGGTAATATAGACTATAAAGATGCCAGTTCAATTGCTTTGGGGGGATTTTTAACTCCAAATGCAAATTCGTTCAATAGTTATTTTAATCGTATAACCTATCGAGCTGGAGTACGCTTGGATAGGACAGGAATGGTGGTTAATGATGTGGATATAAATAATTTTGGCATAACTTTTGGATTAGGGTTACCATTGGGAAGAAGTTTCTCCAATCTTAATATCGGATTTGAACTGGGTAGAAGAGGGACCACTAGGGCAAATCTTATAGAGGAAAGCTACTTCAAGGTCAATATAGGCCTCTCATTAAATGATCGTTGGTTCCAAAAACGAAAGATAGATTAATAAAATTTTAGTACATTAACCACTTTTAAAATTAGAATGATGAAAACGAAACTTTACTTCGCGGCAATTATGTTCCTTGGAATGATGGGAGTAAGCAATGCACAGGCACAAAATCCTGAATGTATGACCAACCTGTCCATATTTTCAGAGCATGCAAAAGTTAAAAATTATGATGCGGCCTATGAGCCTTGGAAAAAGACTTATGAAACGTGTCCCCAATTAAACAATGCGATTTACGTTTATGGTGAACGCATCCTAAAGGATAAAATTGACAAAGCTTCTGGGGCTGAAAAGGAAGGGTATGTTAATGAGTTACTTGGACTGTATGATAACAAGTTGACGCATTTCTCTTCAAAGACAAGTTTTGGAGAAACTATGGTCGATAAGGCTTTGACCAAGTACGATAACAAAATGGCGGATGATGCTGAAATGTACAGCATGTTATCAGAGGCCTTTACCAAAGATGAGGAGAACTTTACCAACCCCAAAGCCTTATATCTTTATTTTTCTAATTTGGTTGATTTGCACAGTGAAGGAAAAAAGGAGTTACAGGAAGTCTTTGATGTATATGATGCCGTTACAGGTAAGATAGAAGAAGAAAATGACAAACTTACCGATAAGATTGCCACACTACTTCCAAAAGAAGAGGCCGGTACCTTGACTTCCAAGGAGAAAAGATCTTTGAGAGTCTATAATTCTTATTCTGAAAACTATGGTAAAATTGCTGGTAGTATAGATTCTAAATTGGGGGCATTGGCAGATTGTAGTAATCTCATTCCTTTGTACGAGAAGAGTTTTGAAGAAAAGAAAAGCGATATAAACTGGGTAAAAAGAGCAGTAGGTAGAATGTACGGTAAAGAATGTACGGACGATCCATTGTTTGGAAAAATGGTTGAGGTGCAGGCACAACTTGATCCTTCTGCAGACGTTTATGTTTACCTAGGTTCCTTAAAGAAAAAGAATGGGGATACGCAAGGTGCGGTTGCAGACTTTAACAAGGCCTTGGAATTGGAAACGGATGGCAAGAAAAAATCGAACATAGCTTATAAAATTGCAACAAGCTATACTAAGACAAGTAGGTCTAGTGCTAGAAGTTATGCGCAAAAGGCTATTGATGCAAATCCGGCAAATGGCAGAGCCTATTTATTAATTGCGAGCCTTTATGCTAGTAGTGCCAATGAATGTGGCAGTACACCTTTTGATAAAAGAGCTATTTATTGGAAAGCTGCGGATATGGCAAGACAAGCTGGAAGGGTAGATCCTGCTTTAAGTGGAAGAGCTAGTCAAGCTGCTACAAGTTATAATGCCAAAGCACCGACCAAGGAGATGATTTTTAGTTCAGGTAAAGCTGGGCAGACGGTATCCTTCTCTTGTTGGGTAGGAGGTAGCGTTAAGGTACCTGCTTTGTAAATAAAATGACAAAACATTGTGCAGAAATATTTAAGGGCATTGCCATGATTTTCATGGCAATGCTTTTTTTTTCATGCAAGGACGATTATAAACGGGTAGGTGATGAGGCTAAAAAAGAGATATTCCCGCAAGGCGTAGCTGAGAATTTTGTACTTACCTATACTGAAATGCCGGATAAATTGAGTTCGGAGGAAGCAGGTTCTTCAAAAATACTGGCTGTTATTTCGGGTCCGATACGAAATGATTTTGAAAATTTAGAATTTCCTCATCAAACCTTTCCTGAGGGATTGCTTGTGGAAATTTTTAATGAGAAAAATGAAAAGACTACGATAGAGGCTGACTATGGTATCTACTATGCCGCTACAACAATTATTGATTTACAAGGCAATGTTGTTATAAAAGGGCATGATGGAAAAAAACTTGAGGCTCCCCAATTATATTATGATCGAGAAAACGAATGGGCGTTTACACAAGAAAAGTTTAAATTCACAAATCCAGAAGATGGGACTGTTATGGATGGCGAAGGAATGGATATTAAGAAAGACTTGACGTTTTTAAATGCCCATAAAACGTATGGTCTAATGTTGATTAAAGAAGATAAAAATGATTAAGATTTTAAAATATACAGAGTACCTCTACATTATTGTCGCCATTTTCTCCATTTACCGGATATATACGGATTGGAACACCGATAGAAATATGGCTTATTTTTTTATTTTTTTCGCAGTTGTTTCTATATCAATGTTCCTTTTTCGTAGGAATTACCGTAAAAAATTTGAACAACGAAATAAGGATAATCAGAAATAAAGGTGGATAGTGGTATCTTAATTATTGTTCTTTCCTTACTATTTTCGGCATTTTTCTCCGGAATGGAGATAGCTTTTGTTTCAGCCAATAAAATCCATATTGAAATAGAAAAGAAACAAGCCGGGTTTTTAGCAAAAGTTCTAACTAGACTCACAAAAAAACCATCTAAATTTATTGCTACCATGCTCATAGGTAATAATATAGCATTGGTGGTCTATGGTCTTTTTATGGGTGAATTACTCATGAACTGGTTTGCTGGAATGAACCCCGGGAATGAAATTCTTAGAGCTTTGCTGACGGATTTTAGTCTACTGTCACAAACCATCATATCAACTTTGGTCATTCTTATAACTGCGGAATTTTTGCCCAAGGTATTATTTCAGATTTATGCCAACAGTCTTTTAAAGCTCTTGGCCATTCCGGCCTATTTATTTTATTTGATTTTTAGCTTGATATCCGATTTTGTGATCTACGTATCGGACTTTATCCTAAAATATATTTTCAGGACTTCTGGTGATGAGGTGCAGTTGGCTTTTACCAAATTGGAATTGGGGGACTATATAACGGAACAAATGGAAACGGTGGAGGAAGAAGATGAAGTGGATTCTGAAATTCAGATTTTTCAAAATGCCTTGGAATTTGCCGAGGTTAAAGCTCGAGAGGTCATGGTGCCGCGAACGGAGATAATGGCCGTGGAAATTCATGAGACACCAAAAAATCTTGCGAAGCTGTTTACGGAGACCGGATTTTCTAAAATTTTAATCTTTAAGGATACCATAGACAATGTAATCGGTTATGTACATTCCTATGAGTTATTTAAAAAGCCCAAGACCATAAAGAGCATTTTACTGCCGGTGGAGTTTGTACCGGAAACTATGTTGATTCAGGATATCCTAAATGTACTTATTAAAAAGAGAAAGAGTATAGCCGTGGTTTTAGACGAGTATGGCGGAACTTCCGGACTAATGACTGTCGAGGACATCGTGGAAGAGCTGTTTGGTGAAATTGAGGACGAGCATGATTCAACAGACTTGAAGGAGGAAGAAATTGATGAAAGAAATTTTCTATTTTCTGCTCGCTTGGAAGTGGATTATATTAATGAAAATTATAAACTAGATCTCCCGGTAGGGGATGAGTTCGAGACCTTGGGTGGGCTTTTAGTGCACCAAGTAGGTGAAATACCAGAGAAGGATTCTGAGATTGTAATCGACCTTTTTAAGTTTACGGTGTTAGAAGTCTCCAATACCAAAATCGACTTGGTTTCTCTAGAATTATTAGAAGAGGAATAACACTGGCCACTCCATATTTACCAACTATCTTGATGGAATTTTTTTTATGGGTCAAGGTGAATATAGGTTGGTTTCTTTTTAGGGGATTACAAGCTTCCCCTAAAGCCTTTTGGAGTGTTTTTTAGTTTTTATTATTTCAATTAAAAATGGTAATTTCGCGAACTGATTTAAATTATTTGATTCGATAGGATGGCAGTTTTAGAAAATATTAGAAAACGTACCACAGTTTTAATACTGATTATTGGTTTGGCACTTTTCGCCTTTGTTATTTCAGGCGTATTTACAAGTAGCAATTTTGGGGCTGGAGGAAAGATGGGTTCTTCGGTAGCTGAAATTAATGGAAATGAAATCTCCATTGATGAGTTTAGGCAAAAAGTGGAAACAGCTTCGCAAAGAATGGGACCTACGGTATCTTCCATGCAAACAATGAACCAAGTATGGGATCAAGAAGTTAGAAGAAGCATCTTAGAAGAACAATTTGAAGATTTGGGTATCGGTATTGAGCAAGACCAAATTGTGGATTTTCTTAGAACTACAGGTTATGCCCAGAATCCTGAATTTCAGAATGAAAATGGTGTTTTTGATGCCAATAGATTTAAGACAACAGTTTTGGACTGGAAAAACAACAATCCTGCACAATACGATTTTTGGTTGCAGACCGAAAAGGAAATTATCCAAATGGCCAAGGAACAAACCTATTTCGACCTTGTAAAAGCTGGAGTTGGTGCCACTTTAAAAGAGGGAGAGTTGGATTATAAGCTCGCCAATGAAAAATTGGATATTAGATATGTACGAGTACCCTATTCTTCTATCCCCGACAGCACCATCACAGTTACGAAAAGTGAAATTTCGGATTATATAAACGACCACAAGGAGGACTTTAAACAAGAACCTGCTAGGGATATCCAGTTTGTTTATTTCAACGAAAGGCCTTCTGAAGAGGATGATGCTTCAGTAAAGGAGGAAGTGACAAAATTGTTGGATGACTCTGTAGAATATAATTCGCAAAAGGATAGAAACGATACCATCAGTGGTTTTAGAAACACTGATGATATGGCGGCATTCTTGGATAGACATTCAGATGTTAAATTCGATACAATCTACAAAGCGAAGAAGAATCTTCCATCCAGTGTTGCCGACACTTTAATGACTTTAAATGTAGGTGAGATTTATGGTCCCTATAAAGATGCGGGTTCTTATAAAGTAACCAAAATGATGGGTAGAAAGCCCAATGGTTCTGTAAAGGCTAGTCATGTACTTATAGCCTATGAAGGTGCTACACGTGCAAATCCTGAGGTTACAAGAACAAAGGAAGAAGCAGAAAAAGAGGCCAATAGATTATTGGCTGAGGCTAAAAAGTCTGGTGTAGTTTTTGCCGAATTGGCTCGGGACAATTCCGATGGTCCTTCTGCCCCAAACGGGGGTGACCTTGGATACTTTCAGCAAGGAACAATGGTTCCTGAATTTAATGATTTTGCATTTGGAAATTCAGTCGGTACTATTGGATTGGTAGAAACCGATTTTGGTTTTCACATTATCAAGGTTGATGATAAGGAAGATATTGTTCAAGTAGCAACCTTGTCCAGGGAAATTGTACCATCCGAAGAAACGACAAATATGCTGTTTACGGACGCGACAAAATTTGAAATGGAAACTATTGCGGACGAAAGCTCATTTTCGGAAATAGCCAAAGAGAACGAGTACTTAGTTAGACCAGTGAACAAAATCAAGCAATTGGATGAAAACCTACCTGGTTTGGGTGCGCAAAGGAGTATTGTACAATGGGCGTTTAATGAGGATACGGAAGTTGGAGATATCAAGAGGTTTAACATCAACAATGGTTACGCCGTGGTACAATTAACTGGAAGTTATAAGGAAGGACTTATGAGTCCTGAAGATGCCTCTGCAACAGTATTGCCGATTATAAGAAAGGAAAGAAAAGCAGCACAAATAATAGCTGCGAATCAAGGTAAGGCAATGGATGCTATTGCTTCTGATAACAGCACTACTGTCTCTACGGCGAGTGCGTTGACCGTTAAATCCCCCACAATTCCTGGTGCAGGAAGCGAGCCTGTTGTTGTTGGCACGGCATATGGTATGAATGAAGGAGATACCTCTGGTTTGATAGAAGGCAATACAGGGATTTTTAAAATTGAACTTACCAAGAAGTCAGAAGCTCCGAAATTGGATAATTACGCTACATACGCCAATACTTTAAAGACAAATGCTGGGAACAGAGTGAACACTGAAGTTTATAATGCGCTTAAGGAATCCTCCGAAATAGAGGATAAGAGAGCTATATTCTACTAGTAAATCAATAAAAAGAAGTAAAAAAGGCCCTCATAAAAAGAGGGCCTTTTCTATAATATCATTTGAGTATAGGAAAGTATGGTTGTAAATCCTTTTTGGCTAAAATAACGCATCTCCTCCAGAGTGCCCGTTGCCATTATAAAGTCACCTCCCCATGCTCCAAGACTTTTAATACTTCCAGGAAAGTCATTGAAAAGCTGTTGTTTTACAGTAGGTATATCCAGAGTTTTGGAAATTAAATTTTCATGGGTGGCCATTATTCCTTCAAATTCAGAGAGACTATGACATTGAGTCATTTGTAGGGTAAGTTGGTTAATTTCCCTGATCAATACCTCTTTGTTCATAGTAAGTTTTCTGTAGGAATTAATGGCATCCCTACTATTTTGTTTTTTGTTCAAGTGAACAAAGAATATTTGATTCTTAAAAGAAGGGTTGAAATCAACCTTTTCAATTATTGGGGAATCCTTCTTATTGCTATAGGTTATAGGAGAATTGTTTTGAGCGCAGGCAATGTCATATCCGCTACCGCCAAAACTAGCAGATAAAAGGTCGTACGGATTCACTTGAGCCCAGTTGGCCATATTATTGATGAGTGTGGAGGACGAACCTAACCCCCAGTGTCTTGGAAAGGTCAATTTGGTATCGATATAACTGCCTTGGTAGTCATTAATAAAAGAGGTGTTGAGGTTACTTATCGCTTCAAATATTTGAACAAGTCTATTTGCTAAAGAAGTGTCTGAGGTGTCAAGTATTTCAAGATTAGGCAATGCCAAGTCTGCAGTAAACCAAGGTGTATTTGTATCGCCTAAACTTCGCCAGTTAATCTCACCTGTGTTAGATTGTTTAACGGTCAAAAATTGTCCGTACCTAGAGGGTACTGCCAATCCTTTAGCCCCATCTAATATTGCATATTCCCCGGTAAGTAATAATTTTCCATTGCTGTAAAACTCTTCCATTACTGCCTTCTCAAATTTTCAAGGGCATTTAAAACGCCTCTATGGGTTACCGTGTGCGTTTTAAAATGAGCTATGATAGATTCCTTTTCTTCTTCGGTAGCATTTTGCTGGTTTAGAATGTTCATCAGGTGCATTTTCATATGTCCTTTTTGTATTCCTGTGGTAACCAAAGAACTAACCGCCGCAAAATTCTGTGCCAATCCGGCAACGGCCATAATTTGCATCAATTCCTGTGCGGAAGGATTTTGTAGAATTTCAAGATTTAGTTTTACCATAGGATGAAGTTTGGTCAATCCACCAACGGTGCCCAAGGCTAAAGGTATTTGAATCCAAAACTTAAATGTTTCATTAATTATTTCGGCATGGGTTAAACTACTGTAAGTCCCATTTTTGGAGGCATAGGCATGCGCCCCAGCTTCAATCGCCCTAAAATCGTTACCAGTGGCAAGTACCACAGCATCGATACCGTTCATAATACCTTTATTGTGGGTTACGGCACGATAGGGTTCCACCTTTGCTATTTCCACAGCCCTGAGCATCTTTTCCGCAAAGTCTTTGGGTGAGATGTCCTTGGAAATGGTTAATTCTTGGATTGGGCAACTTACTTCGGCCCTAACCAAACAGTGAGGAACATAATTGGAAAGAATACTCATTACTACTTCAATCTGTCGCTCTTCCTCGGAAAACTTCGAATAGTGTAGGGCCTCATTCTTAAGCGTGGCGGCAAATTGCTCCAGACAACTATTAATGAAGTTGGCGCCCATCGCGTCTTTAGTTTCAAAAGTACAATGCAGTTGAAAATAGTTTTCCAACTCTTTTGTTTTATTCCTTAGTTCTATATTGGATATGCCTCCGCCACGTTTTACCATACTATTGGTTAGGTGGTCTGCATCCGATATTAATTTCGACTTTGTATCATTGAAAAAGGATTCTAGTCTAGGATAACTGCCTTTAAAGATAAAATGGACTTGCCCTACTTTTTCCGTTCCTAGAACCTTTGCCTTAAATCCCCCTTTATTGAACCAAAACTTGGCAGCCTTGCTGGCCGCGGCTACCACAGAACTTTCTTCAATGGCCATAGGAATGGCGTAAAGGGTGTTGTTAATTAAAAAGTTGGGTGCAATCCCCATGGGCATATAAAGGTTGCTTATCGTGTTTTCTATGAACTCATCATGGAGCTGCTGTACCCTGGAATCTGTATTCCAATAAGTTTCAAGGATTTTTTTGGACTGGTCGGGTTTTTGAGTGTAGTTTTTTGCAATCCAATTTATTTTTTCTGTTTTGGAAAGCTTGGAAAAACCACTTATCGGTTTTGTCATTCTATACGTTTTCTAGGTAAAGTTGGCTCACTTTTAAAACCTATTAAGAGGTATTAAAATTGGTATTTACGGGCAAAGATAAGGATAATGACACGAACATAAATGAACGTAAATGAACGTGAAAGCAGCGTTAAAGTTGAGTTCTTTTTATAGGTAAAACCGAGGTTTTTTATAGAATTAGTATTAAACTTGGAGAATTTAACAAATTTCATCATTTCATGCGAATATTATACATTCTAGCGCTTTGCTTTATTGGTTTTCAGTCGGGGATTTTTGCCCAAGAAAAAAAGGTTACCGTAGAAGATATTTATACAGGAACATTTAGTACCCAAGGGTTGGATGTATTACGATCTATGAACAATGGAAAACAATACACAGTTTTGAATTCCGACCGGAGTAAGAAGATTTCATACATTGATAAGTATGATTATAGAACCTTGGAAAAAGTTGAAACAATAGTTTCTTCCGAGGATTTGGATGGTGTATCAAGTTTTTCTTCCTACCAATTTAGTGATGACGAGTCTAAAGTATTATTGGCCACGGAAGTCGAGTCTATTTTTAGAAGGTCAACGCTAGGAATTTTTTATATCTATGATATTGCTTCCAAAAAACTTACTAAAATAAGTAGGGACAAAATACAGGAACCTGCGTTATCCCCAAATGGAAAAAAGGTCGCCTTTGTCAAGAACAACAATTTGTTTGTAATGGACTTGGGTGATGGTGAAACCAAGCAAATGACCCTGGACGGAGAAAAGAATAAAATAATAAATGGAGTGACCGATTGGGTCTACGAGGAAGAATTTGCCTTCGTGCGGGCCTTTGAGTGGAATGCCGACGGGTCTAAAATCGCATTTTTAAGATTCGATGAGACCAATGTACCGGAATTTTCAATGGACATGTACGGTACCGAAAAATATCCTGAGCAAAACGTATTTAAATACCCAAAGGCAGGTGAGGATAATGCCACGGTAAGTTTGCACATATTGGATATTACAAGCGGTACTATTTCGAATATTGATTTCGGGAACCCCTATTACATACCAAGGATCAAATGGATGAACAACGCAAACTCGTTAAGTGTTCAGACCATTAACAGACACCAAAACAATTTGAAGCTATATGAGGTGAATGCCAAGACCAATACCTTTGAGTTACTTCTTGAAGAAACCGATGATGCTTATGTAGATATTACGGACAACCTCACTTTTTTGGCAGATGATAGTTTCATTTGGAGTAGTGAAAAAGACGGTTGGAACCATATTTATCTCTATAATCACGATGGTGAATTAATGAACCAAATTACCAAAGGGGAATGGGAAGTTACACGGTATTATGGGTATGACCAGGATGAGGATAAAATTTATTTTCAATCTACCGAAAATGGTTCAATCAATAGAGGTGTTTACAGTGTAGGAAGTGATGGCCGCAAGAAAAAAGAGCTTGCCGTAAGTGAAGGAACCAATTCAGCATCTTTCAGTACGGACTTTACCTATTTCATCAACACATTCTCTAATGCGACAACACCACCCGTGTATACCTTACACCATGCACTTACCGGTAAAAAGGTCAAGGATATTAAAGATAATACAGCTTTGTTGAGCAAATTGAATGATTATAACATTAACCCAAAGGAGTTTTCAACCATAAATATAAACGGCTACGATTTAAATATGTACATTATAAAGCCTAAGGATTTTGATTCTTCAAAAAAATACCCCTTGCTCATGTATCAATATAGTGGTCCAGGTTCCCAAAGTGTAAGTAATACTTGGTTCAATGCCAGGGATTATTGGCATCAGACCTTAGTGGCCGAGGGTTATATTGTAGCTTGCGTTGATGGCCGTGGAACGGGTTACAAAGGAAGGGATTTTAAAAAAATCACGTATTTAAATCTGGTCAAGTATGAGACCGAAGATCAAATTGCTGCAGCAAAGAAGTTAAGTGAGAGAGGGTATATTGATGCCGATAGGACCGGGATATGGGGTTGGAGCTTTGGTGGGCATATGGCAACCAATTCCCTACTAAAGGGAAACGATACTTTTGAAATGGCCATTGCCGTTGCCCCTGTTACTTCATGGCGATTTTATGATACTATTTACACCGAGCGCTTCATGCGTACACCAGATGAAAATCCCGGTGGATATGATGATAATTCACCTTTTAACTATCCCGAATTGCTTAAGGGTGATTTTTTACTTATCCATGGGTCGGGAGATGATAATGTGCATGTACAAAACACGATGCGGATGATAGAAGCCCTTGTACAGGCGAACAAGCAATTCGATTGGGCCATTTACCCGGATAAAAATCATGGTATCTATGGCGGAAACACCCGAATTCATTTGTTTAACAAGATGACCAATTTTGTAAAGGAAAATTTATAATCAACCTAAAAACCAAATCAAGAAATTATGGCATACGCTAAACCAGCTCATAAGAAAGAATTATTTGGCCACCCCGTGGGTCTTTATATCCTATTTTTTACAGAAATGTGGGAACGTTTTTCCTATTACGGAATGCGAGCTTTATTCACGTTGTTTTTGGTAGCGGAGACTACATCTAGTAATGCGGGATTTGGTTGGACCAATGACGAAGCCTTGGCCCTTTATGGGTGGTATACCATGCTTGTTTACGTATCTTCCATTCCCGGTGGGTGGATTGCCGATAGGCTTTTGGGGCAGAAAAAAACAGTAATGTTAGGGGGAGCCCTATTATGTATTGGGCATGCAGTGCTTGCATTGAACTCCGAAACCACATTTTATATAGGTTGTCTATTTATTATTCTAGGTGTGGGCTGTTTAAAACCCAATATATCTTCTATGGTGGGCGGTCTATATAAAGCTAAGGATGAACGTAGAGATCTTGGCTTTTACATTTTTTATATGGGAATCAATATCGGAGGCTTTTTAGCCCCTATTTTATGTGGATATGTTGGAGAGAACATCAACTGGCACTATGGGTTTGGTTTGGCTGCCATCGGAATGTTTTTGGGTCAGGCCGTTTATATATGGGGACAAAAGTATTTGAAAAATGTGGGTAATCTTATTAGTAGAAAAAACGAGAAGGATAGGGAAATTTTAGATAGGCCACTTACAAAAATTGAGAAAGACCGTATTAAGGTTCTATTGATTTCATTTTTACTGATTATTCTTTTCTGGGCTGCATTTGAACAGGCTGGAGGACTTATGAATCTATACGCTTCACAAAAGACGGACCGTAACTTTTTTGGTTTGTTTGAAATACCTGCCTCTGTTTTTCAATCCGTGAATTCATTTTTTATTATAACCCTAGCAACAGCAGTCGGCGCTTTTTGGCTGAAATGGCGTAAAAAGGGAAAGGAGTCATCCTCTATGTTTAAGATTGCGGTGGGGTTAATTATTATGGCCTTAGGTTTTGGTTTTATGAGTGCGGCATCTCTGGAATATGAGGCCAATGGTTCTTCTGCAATGTATTGGTTGATATTGGCATATTTATTACATACTATCGGGGAATTATGTGCATCTCCAGTTTCCCTATCCTACATCACTAAATTGGCACCTTTAAAATATGCCTCAATTATCATGGGACTCTATTGGGCTGCAACGGGCCTAGGTAACAAGGTAGCAGGATTAATAGGTCAAGCCTCACAAGAGTTAGGTGAATTTGAGATTTTTACGGGTATAGCAGTGATATGGTCCCTGATAGGTGTACTGGTAATTTTAATGCTAAAACCTCTCAAGCGATTGGCACATGGTGCGGAAGACGGAGAATCTAAAATCTCTGATGAGGAGGCCGAGGATTTTGAACTTGCCAATCATTAAATAAGCTTATTTCAGTTGATAAAACCCCATTTCACCGGTATAGTGAAATGGGATTTTGTATTTAGAACAGGTAATTTTCCATCTTTCTACATAACTCGAATAATTACTGCCATCTGCTATAATTTTCTTTGGCTTATTCTTATTAATTAAACGTTCAAGATTTATTTTAGGGGATTGGGTCAGTAAGTAGGTGGTATTGGATTCTGTTTCTATGAATATTCCAGAGCTATCAATTATCTGAAGGTTGAAATTCTCTGCTTTATAACCGTTTTTTATCGGGATATAATGAATTTTATTTATTCGTTCTGCAATGGCATAGTTGTCTACCAAACGTTTGGCGTTTGATGAATCTGTACTTAAAACATTTAGCTCATTACCATTCTTGCTGAGAATAACCGAATTCCTAGTTTGGTGCATAATAATGACCTGAATTTTTTTAAGTGCAGCGTACTCCTCAAAAATGGTATACGTTTGAAAAGTAAAAAGACAGATTAAAAAAGTTATAACGCTCTTAAAATTTAATCGGGTCATGCCGTATACTAAAGTTACTATTACAAGGTACCCCAAAATCAATTGAAGAACATCGAATGAAATGGACTTCAAAATAAAGTCTTCCTGTTCTGCAACCCAGTAAACGATAGTATTCATTAACCCTATCAATTCATTGTAAAACCAAACCAGTTTGTTTGGGACCATATCAAAAAGTGATAGAAAAATAATAAATAGCCCAGTGCCAAGTATTATGGCCAAAGCTGGAACAATAAGTAAGTTGGAGATAAAAAATAAGCCGGGAAATTGATGAAAATAAAACAAGCCAATGGGTAAAACTCCTAGTTGTGCCGCAATACTAACCGATATTAATTGCCAAATATAACGTACCACTTTGTTTTTGGGAAACCAGAATTTCTGTAAAAGGGGATATATCCAGACAATGGCAAACACGGCGGCATAACTCATTTGAAAACCAACTTGAAACAATAGATTGGGATTTATAATAAGTAGTACAAAGAACATAGAGAGTGCCAGAATATTGAAGTTGTTTGTCGGCCTATTTAAGTACATGGCATAGGCAACAAACGTAAACATAGAACAAGCACGAATGATGGAGGGCGATAGGCCGGCAATAAAAGCAAACCCCCAAAGTAAAAGAACGGTTGTAATTAAAATAATCGTCTTGCCGTTTGGCAAAGACTTTAAGGGACGTAGTAGAAACTGAATCAAAAGCAAAAGAATCCCAATATGAAGTCCGGAAACCGCGAGTATATGAACGGCACCTGCATTTATGTAATTGGTATATGTATTTTCGGAAATATTGGAGCGCTCGCCCAATAGTAATGCTTGTATTATCCCCAATTGTTCTTCACCAAATTCCTCTTTCTGTAATTTTTTTATGATGTTACTCCTAATTTCCTGAGCGTAACCCATAATTGTTCGTGGAGCTATAACAAGCTTGAAATAATTAGTGTTAGTCAGTCTTATTTGGTCATAAACACCCAAATACCCCATATATTTTTGATAATCAAATTGGTTTGGGTTTAGCGGTGGTTTTATGGAACTTATTCTTGAATTAAGAAACAACTCATCATCTACACTTAGCAATTTAAAAGTAGAATCTAATTGATGGTTTATAAGTAACTTTCCAGTGGATTTAGTATTATCTACGGATAACACTGAGGCTATATAATTTTGGGAGAATGTATTTGGTTTTAAAACCTCCCTAATTTTTATTTTAAGAATTGGGTTTTGATCTTTAATGAGTTTGCTAAAATGGGTTTCATGATTTTTAGGTTGCGCATAGATACTGACAAAAATCCCGATTGCGATAACGGTAAAGGCAGCTGCGATTCCAAAACTTAGGTTCCCTTGCCTAGTATTTAAAAAATGATATCCCAGTATAATTGTGCAAGAGAGTAAAAATATCAAGGAAAGTTTTAGATCAAAGGGAGCAAAGTAACCTATTAAAATCCCGAGAATAAGAAGTAGCGTAAGCTTAATGGGAACAAACGCCAATAACTTCATGTTAGAGTATTCTGGTAGCTTTTACAAAGGCATGGTTCCAGAAACCTTCTCTTAAGGAGGATACGGTAACGCCTCTGGATGTTGAAGCATGGATAAATTTAATTTCGTCCTTTTCTACCTTGACAACCATACCCACATGGTTGATACGTTTTGAGCCTTTACTGGTTTTAAAAAATAATAAATCACCTTTGGCCACATCCCTAACACGAATTTTTTTACCCCTTTCCGCCATTCGAATAGAGGTTCTGGGCAGGTTAATGTCATGTTCGGCAAACGAAACATACAATAGTCCGGAGCAATCCATTCCTTTTCGAGATGTACCTCCATATTTATAATGTACACCTGAAAATGTCAATGCCGTATTTATGATATAGTCTGCTTTGGAGTCGAATCTGTTGGGTGTTTCTTCGCCAATAGATTCAGGGTGTACTTTCGGTGAATCGCTATTGTTTCCTTTTCGAGCTTCATCTGCTGCAGCTACGGAAACGGTGCGATTTTTTGTAGACCTAGAGTTTTTTTGACTACCACAACTTGCCACCAAAACCAAAAGTAAAATAAAGGATATGTTGCGCATGGATTCCAAGTAGTATCTTTTACTTGAACATCAAAATTATAGAATTATTTTATAATAGACTGATTTATACTACGATTTGGCATTTTCTATTATATATTTTGCAGCTTTTTGGCTTGCGCCTTCACCTCCTAATTTTATTTTTAAAGCCGAGTAATTGTTTAATATTTCAGTCCTTCTTTCGCCCGTTAATATTGCAGCCAATTCTTTTTTAAGCTGGGCCGTGCTCAAGTCGTTTTGGATTAGTTCCTTTACCACTTCCTTATCCATAATTAAGTTTACCAAAGAAATATATTCCAGTGTAATTATTCTTTTTGCTATTTGATAAGAAATCCAATTGGCCTTATAACAAACCACTTGGGGAACACCGAATAGTGCAGTTTCAAGCGTTGCGGTTCCACTGGTAACCAAGGCAGCTGTTGATATAGAGAGCAGGTCGTAGGTTTTGTTCTGGACCACTTTTATATTTTCACCTTTCAGAAAAGGCCGGTAGAATGCTGAGTCCAAACTTGGAGCCCCTGCTATTACAAATTCATATTCGGGAAAGTCTTTGGTCACGGAAAGCATTACGGAAAGCATTTTTTCCACTTCCTGTTTCCTACTTCCAGGCAATAGGGCAATGATAGGTTTTTGTAAATCAATATCGAATGAGGCCCTAAATTTGTGTACGTTCACTTCTTCCCTTTTTGAGATAGCATCGATTAGAGGGTGACCTACGAAGTTTACTGGGTAGTTGTGTTTGCCTTCATAAAAATCCTTTTCGAAAGGAAGAATTACATGCATGGCATCTATATCTCTTTTAATTTTCTCAATCCTACTTTCACGGGATGCCCATATTTGGGGTGAGATATAATAATTGGTTTTATATCCATTTTCCTTGGCCCATTTGGCAATTCTTAAATTAAAACCAGAATAATCTATAAAAACTATAATGTCTGGATTATAACTTTCAATATCCTTCTTGCAAAAATCAATATTTTTAAAAATGGTGTTTAAGTTCATTATCACTTCCAGAAAACCCATGAATGCCATTTCTTTATAGTGCTTTACAAGTTCTGCACCGGCTTGTTCCATTAAATCCCCTCCCCAAGAACGGATTTTAGCTTCTTGGTCTTCAATCTTCAGGGCCTTAATCAGGTTAGAGCCATGGAGGTCCCCTGAAGCCTCGCCTGCAATAATGTAATATTTCATTTTAAAAGACTTTGTAGTAAAGAATTACAAAAGCTGTCAAAATAGTGGCAATTAGAACACCTTTGGCCCGGTTGTCCCTTTTGATCCTTAAAAAACCGAAAAATGCAATTAGATTTAGAACAGCACCCAAAGCTAATAAGCTACCAACATGACCTTGTGCAACGGCAGCGTTATAGGTTTCAAGGATACTTAGGTCGGAAAATAAAATAATGTAGGCCAGAGTTCCAATGGTATTGGCTATTACACCCACCAAAAATCCAATTAAAAGTTCTTTTTTAATATTCATTTTAAGTTCCAATTATTTATATCCTGAATAGCATGATGGGCGGTTAGATCAAATTGGGTAGGTACTATGGAAATGTATCCGTTTGCCAAGGCCCATTCATCTGTATCCTCTCCTTTATCGAGAAGCTCAAATTCACCGGTAAGCCAATAATAATCTTTACCCATGGGATTGGTACGCTTATCAAATTTTTCCTTCCAATTGGCTTTAGCCTGCCTGCAAACTTTTATGCCTTTTAACTCTTGCTGAGGAAGTTTGGGGATGTTTACATTCAACACCACTCCTTTTGGAATTCCACACTGTAGCGCCTCCCTTACTATATTTTTTATAAAATTTTCAGCGGGTGAGAAATCAGCTTCCCAGTTATAATCGCACAGTGAAAAACCTATGGCAGGAACTCCTTCGATACCTGCTTCTATGGCGGCACTCATAGTACCGGAATATATCACATTAATAGAGGAGTTTGATCCATGATTGATACCACTGACACAGATATCCGGCTTTCTTTCCAATAACTCTTGCAATCCTAATTTTACACAATCCGCAGGCGTACCGCTACAGCTATATTCTTCGGTACCGGTATGACTTAGGTCTACTTGCATTTTTTTGGAATACAAGGTGCTGTCCAAGGTAATGGCATGCCCCATACCGGATTGAGGACTGTCCGGAGCAACGACAACTACATCACCGATTTCCTTCATATAGGAGACCAATGCGCGGAGCCCCGGAGCGGTAATTCCATCATCGTTGGTGACCAATATCAAAGGTTTTCCCATACTGTATACTTTCTGGAGTAAAAATACGTTTTTAAATAGGATTTGTCGAGGAGGCCGTTTAACAAAAAATTAATTCTCCGTCTCTTAATTGGCATGGTTTTTTCTTTATCTTAGGGGATTTCGACGTAGATGTCGTTTATATAATCCTCAAATTCAAAGGTTTTGAAAAATAGATTTAAAAATATATTTATGAAAAGAAATTTAGCCTACGTTTTAACGGTGTTGCTGGTTGCAGTTGCCTCCTGTAGTTTCACCAATAAGTCTTTTGACAATGATGACAAGGATAAATTGTTGTTGGATTTAATAACCTATGTCTTGGAGAAGGGTCATTATGAGCCCAAAGACATTGACGATGATTTTTCTGTTAGTGTTTTTGAAGATTTTATTGATGTGCTAGATCCAACAAAACGATATTTTTTAGCATCTGATATCGCGGATTTTGAACAGTACAAATTTCAAATAGACGATCAAATAAAGAATACGGATATATCCTTTTTCAATTTGGTTTATGATAGGTTAATGCAAAGAATGGGGGATGCTAAAGAGATTTACAAGGAGGTTTTGCAAAAACCATTTGATTACACGGAGAACGAAAGTATAAGCATAAAGTACGAAGAGGAGCCTTTCGCTTCAAATAAGAATGAGTTGTCGGAACGTTGGAGAAAGCAACTGAAATATGCTACTTTAGGAACTTATGATTCTAAAATTTCTCATGCTGAGAAGGCTATGGACGATGCTATTACTGATGATCATGATCATGCTGCACATACACCCGAAGAAGCGGAGATAGAAGCAAGGGAATCAACGGAATCTACTTTAGACGAGTTTTTTGATTTTGTAGATGATTTGGATCGTAAGGATTGGTTTGTACAATATATCAATACCATAGTGGATGAATTTGATCCACATACTTTTTACTTTGCTCCTGATGAAAAGGAAAAGTTCGACATGAATATGTCCGGTAAGTTTGAGGGTATAGGCGCCAGACTTCAGAAAAAACCTGAAGGGGCAAAAATTGTAGAAATTATTTCAGGTGGGCCTGTATGGAGAGACCAGCGTTTGGAAGTTGGTGATCAAATTTTGAAAGTAGGTCAAAATGATGAAGAACCCATCAATATTGTTGGTATGCGTTTGGACGATGCCATTAAATTAATAAAGGGTCCTCAAGGAACTGTGGTAAACTTAACGGTTAGAAAGGTAGATGGTTCCCTAGAGGAGATATCATTGACAAGGGATGTAGTGGAGTTAGAGGAATCCTATGCCAAATCCGCCAATATCATTAAAGGAGACGAAAAGTTTGGAATTATCAATCTTCCTAAATTTTATGTTGATTTTGAAGACTATAATGAAAGAAATGCTGCAACTGATGTTGCTCAAGAAGTTGAGCGTTTAAAAGGAGAAGGAATAGAAGGTCTTATTTTGGACTTAAGGGACAATGGAGGCGGATCTTTAAAGACGGTGGTAGAAATGGCAGGTCTTTTTATTAAAGATGGTCCTATTGTTCAAGTAAGGTCTGGTAATAAAGAAAAGGATGTTTATGATGATAAGGATGAAAGAATTCAGTGGGATGGACCATTAGTGATTCTTGTAAACGAACTTTCAGCATCGGCTTCTGAAATTTTGGCAGCAGCGATGCAGGATTATAAAAGAGCCATTGTAATCGGAAGTAAGCAAACATTTGGTAAGGGTACTGTTCAAAATGTAATCCCATTATCCAATATCGTACGCAGTAATGAACATGGTGATTTAGGCGCCATAAAATTAACTACACAGAAATTTTATAGGATTAATGGTGGATCCACACAGTTAGAAGGTGTAAAAAGTGATGTAGTCGTACCAGATAGATATAGTTATATAGATCTTGGAGAGCGAGACCAATCCAATCCATTAAAATGGGATAAGATTACACCGGCTGATTATGAACCATGGGATGGTTACTTGGATTATGATAGAACCGTTGAAAAGAGTAAGAAGAGAATGGCAAGTAATTCCCAAATTAAACTAATAGAGGAAAATGCAAAATGGTTGAAATCTGAGCAAGACGAAACTGAAATTTCCCTTAATTATGTTACTTACAAAGAAGAAAAAGATAAGGACAAGGAACAATCGGACTATTTTAAAAATCTTTCAAATTACGATTCCAAATTGACCTTTGAATCATTGAAATATGAACAAGAATTATTTACTCAAGATTCTGTGTTAAGGGAAAAGAGAGATCGTTGGCATAAAAATCTTGCTAAAGATGTTTACGTGGAAGAAGCGGTTAATGTCCTAGAGGATTTAAAAATGAATAATCTAAAAAACATAAAATTAGCGAGCAGTGTAAAGAACTAGTTTGTAAATTAATAAAAAAGCCCCTTTATTTAAAGGGGCTTTTTTATTTTACCTTTTCCGCGTATAGTTTTCTCAACTTTGCCAGTTTGGGATTGATAACCACTTGACAATAGCCTTGACTTTTATTGTTTTTGTAATAATCTTGATGGTCTTCCTCCGCTTCATAGAAAACACCCAACGGACTCAGTTCAGTAGTTATCGGCGCTTTATAAAGGGGCGTAATGTCATTCAGCACATTTTTCGCTATTTCTTTTTGAACCTCATTTTTATAGTAAATAACAGATCGGTACTGAGTACCAACATCAGCTCCTTGTCTATTTAAGGTTGTAGGATCATGAGTGGTCATGAAAATTTGCAATATTTCGTATAACGTAATTACAGCCATATCAAAAGTCACCTGTACAACTTCTGCATGACCTGTGAGTCCGGAACATATTTCCCTATAAGTTGGTTTACCGGGAGCCGAGCCGCCCGTATAGCCTGAAACTACAGAGGTTACCCCTTTGAGTTCCTGAAATACTGCTTCGGTGCACCAAAAACAGCCACCTCCTAAGGTTATAGTTTCTAATTTTGGTTTATTCATTTGTTTTCTCCTTTATCATTCTCATAGATTCAGAATTGATACAGTAACGTAATCCGCTGGGGGGTGGACCATCGGGGAAGACATGTCCTAAATGGGCATCGCAAGTATTGCACTGCACCTCTACCCGAATCATTCCAAATGAGGAATCCTTTATATATTTGATTGTGTTATCTTTTATTGGTTGCGTAAAACTTGGCCAGCCGGTACCAGATTCAAATTTTATGCTTGAATCGAACAAAGGGGTTCCGCAACAAACACATTCATATTTTCCAGCGTCATGTACACTACATAATGCTCCAGTATGTGGAGCCTCGGTTCCTTTTTCCCTGGTAATTCTATACTGTTCAGGTGTTAATGTTTTCTTCCATTCTTCCTCGGTTTTTTCCACCCTTTTTTCAGGAATAGGGTTTCCGTTTACTGAGTAATGGATAACATCTTTCCAAGTTAAAGCCATATATTTTCGTTTCTTTTTTATTGTGTTTTGATCTATGCCATAAGTCGGTCGATTTATTAAAATCTTACAAAATTCAACTAACTTTGAGAGATGGCCAGATATAGTAAAAATAAGACTATTTACTCCATTTTAATAGTACTATGTATCGTTGGTTTTTGGATTTTTGAAAACTTTTATACACCGAGTAGCTATTCCAAAAGCGTTGAAGGGAATGATATAAGCTCTTTTCCAGAAGTATATCTCCCGAGCTCAACAACGGGCGACATAGTTCACCATTCCTATTATTCGTTATCCTACAATGAACCGTTTGAACAAGCGGAATGGGTAGCGTATATTTTAGATAGGGAACACCTGACCTATGATGACCGAACTAGACCCTACTTTATAGAAGATCCATGGGTAAAGTCTAAATCCGCGGATTGGAGAAATTACAGGGGTTCTGGATATGATAGGGGACATTTGTGCCCTGCTGGGGATCGGAGATTTTCAGAGCAGGCTTATAATGAAACTTTTTACACAAGCAACATTAGTCCGCAGGATAGGGGTTTTAATTCTGGAATTTGGAATAGATTGGAAATTCATGTGAGGCAATGGGCCAAAAGGTATGGAAGGCTCAATGTTATTACAGGTGGTGTATTGGAGGCTGGTTTGGTGGAAATAGGGCATGAAGATGTGGATGTTCCAGCGTATTTCTATAAGATTATTGCTCGTAAGGATGAAGGGAAACTTAGGATAATTGGATTTCTGTTGCCCGGAAAGGAACAAAGTGTTCCCTTTCAAAACTTTGCCGTTTCCATAGATAGTATAGAAAAATATACCGGTATCGACTTTTTTCCGCAACTCGATGAGAAAATTGAAAGAGGTTTAGAACGCACGGTTGATTTGGAAAACTGGAGTTTTTAAAAGCTTTCCTTTAGCCTATTGGTGTCCAATTTTAAGAATACAAAAAGAAGAATAGTGAAAAAAAGTAATCCTGAGCCTCCATAACTGAAAAAAGGAAGAGGAATACCAATGGTTGGCAAAATACCGATGACCATACCTATATTTATGAAATAGTGTATTAATAATATAGAGATTACGCCATAACCATACATTCTTGCAAAATCGTTTTTCTGTCGTTCTGCAAGAAAAATCAATCTTAGAAAAAGAATGGAAAAAAGAACGATTACTGTTGCCGTACCTATAAAACCCCATTCTTCGCCAATAGTCGTAAAAATATAATCCGTATCCTGTTCTGGTACAAAATCCCCTTTCGTTCTGGTACCCTCAAGGAATCCTTTCCCAAAAAAACCTCCAGATTCAATAGCTTTTTCAGATTGATAAGAATTGTAACCAATAGTTTTTCGAATCTGTTCCAATTTGGCTGGGTCTTTTTCCAAACGTAACCATAGGCTAAATCTGTCCCTATGCCTTTGCTCAAAAACATTGTTGAAAACAAAGTTCACGGATAATGAAAATAGAACAATGGCGATTGAACCTATGACCAAGGGAATTATTGGGACCCTAAAAGATTTTCTTTTTAGGAGAAAGAACAATATGATGAACAAAACAAGACCTATGACTAACCAAATAGTCCCGAACATGAGCGTCGTTATAAAAATTAGTATCAAGGTAAGTCCGATTCCCAAGTAATATAATGGCAAGCCCTCTCTGAAGATTACAAAAACCAAGGCAAAGAAAACCAAGGCACTTCCAGGGTCTGGTTGGGGAACTATGAGAATTGCAGGTATAAGAATGATTAACAAGGCATATAATTGATCCTTTCTACGCCGGAGGTCTGTTTGTATATCACTCAAATATTTGGCCAGTGCCAATGCAGTCGCCACTTTTGCCAACTCGGAAGGTTGCAGGTTAAAGAAGCCTAAATCATACCAAGATGTGGCCCCAGCAATTGTTTTGCCAAATATAAAAAGTCCCAAAAGGGAAATCATGGAAATAAGATAGAATAGACTTGCGAAGCGTTCATAGAAATTTACCTCTAAGGCAAGAATTATAATTATAGTAACGAAACTGACAATGATAAAGAATAGCTGCTTTCCAGAACGGGTCCCAAAATCTAAGAGTGAAGTCTGTTCCTCGGTAAAAGTACTGGAGTAGATATTGATCCACCCAATGAAAACAAGTGCCAAATAGATAAGAATCGAAAGCCAATCTATTCTTCTTAGAACCTTACCAAACACGTTCGTTTATTTTAAATTCCTCACCACTATATGGTTTGGCGTATTCGTGCTCCAAGGTTTTTTCCAGCATTTTTTTCTCCAGGTCCTTTCTTGAGATTTCTCCCTTTAAATATTTTTCTATCATTAAAGTGGCGATATGACCTGCGTATCTAGATCCAAAGTAGCCATTTTCAATATAAACGGCTATTGCTATTTTTGGGTCATCGACTGGGGCAAAAGCAACGAAAACGGAGTGATCGGTAAGTTGTGTTCTTACTCCGTCAATTTTAGTAAAGTTTTCCGCCGTACCGGTTTTACCTGCAATTTCAATACCAGGGACTTGGAGCCAGTATGCCGTACCTCCTTTTTTTCTATATACATCGGCCATTCCCTGTACCACAGGTTCAAAATATTTTGAATCTATAGTGGTATGTTTGGCTTCTGTGAATTTAGGATTGGTGATATCCTGGCCCTCAATTTTCTTAAGGATATGGGGCGTGAAATAATGGCCTCTGTTGGCAATGGCAGCCGTCATATTTGCAAGTTGTACAGGAGTTGCCAAAATCTCTCCTTGTCCTATCGCATTTGAAATAATAAAGGACGAACTCCACCTATTGTCTCCATACCATTTATCATAATATTCCTTACTGGGAATTCTTCCTTTTTGTCCGAACGGTAAATCGTACCCAAGATAATCGCCAAGTCCAAAACTTTTCATATGCCCTTCCCAAACATCCATGGCATCATCCGTAGTGTCGAATTTTTCAAAAATTTTACGAAAAGCCCCAGCAAAATAGGCATTACAAGACTGGAATATACCGCTGTTCAGGTTACGAAGTCCACCACCACAATGACAGCCTCTTTTTTTTCTACCCACATAAAATCCATGGTAACACCTTATGGTGGTAGATTCGTCCAAGACCCCTTCTTGCAATGCGATAAGGGCGTTTAAAGTTTTAAATGGAGACCCTGGAGGCTGTTGGGCATGTATTGATCTATCCCATGTAGGATTCGCTATGGTGTCGTTATATAATTCCGTGTAGTTTTTAGATCGTTGTCTGCCTACCAGAAGGGAAGGGTCATAGGTTGGACCCGATATCATACTCAAAATTTCACCTGTAGCAGGTTCCAAGGCAACAATACCTCCTCTTTTGCCTACCATTAATTTTTCACCGTATTCTTGAAGGATTTTATCCAAGGTAATGCTTATTTGTTTTCCCTGTTCCGGAAGTGTATCCAAAGTTCCGTTTTTGTAAGGTCCTAAATCCCTATTAAAACGATCTTTCTGAATATATTCCACTCCTTTTCTACCCCTTAATAGATCTTCATAATATCTTTCGACCCCTGTTCTACCTTTTAGTTCCCCTTGTATATAATATTTATTTTTTGCCAAGTCTCCCTCATTAACTTCACTTATATATCCCAAGACGTTAGCTGCACTTGGTGTATCATAATATCTTAATGAGCGTTTCTGAATATAAAATCCAGTATATTTTCTCATTTTCTCTTGTAACTTGGCATAATCCTCTTTGGAAAGCTGGGGTACCAATACTGAAGGTAATCTGGGAGAATAGACTTGGGCTTTTCTCAATTTTTCGACAAACTTTTCTTTGTCAATGCCCAACATACTGCAAAATTCGAGTGTATCCAATGGTTTTACTTCTCTTGGGATAACCATTACATCGTATGCCGGGTCGTTTCCTACCAAAAGATGTCCGTTTCGGTCATAAATGTAACCTCTTTCAGGATACGTATATACTCTTTTTATACTAGGGTCTTCAATAACTTGGTCTGGAGAAAAACTGAAAATCTGTAAGTAGGACAACCTACTTAGAAAAGTAAGGCCTATAACAATGATTATCGATGATAGTAGAATTTTTCTCATTCTTTTTTAGTACTGAATAACGAACTTAACAATAAACATAAAATTATTGATGAAACCCCTATCGTTATACTTTTTTGAATGATTAGCAGAATGTTGGCAAAACTGAAAATCTCTAAAGTAAAGTATATAACATGATGGATTACAATTAATAACGCTAAAAATGTGAATTGTTGTGCCCTGGTAGAGCTATTTAACTTAAAGCTTTGAAACTCATAATTTACTCCAAAAACGAATCTCATTATTGAGGGCCTTAAATAGGCGATAGATACGGTTGCGGCGGTATTTATAGCCAATGTGTCAGAAAAAATATCAATTAAAAGGCCAAGTAGAAAACATATGAGAATAAAGTTGGTTCTGTTTTTTTTAATTGGATACCAGTAAAGAAATAAAACGTACACCATTGGGTTAATAAAACCAAAAAAATTTAGCCTATTAAATACAAGTATTTGCACTAGTATTAAAAGAACAAACCTAATTAAGTTTATAAAAAAGGTGTTATTGATCATTTATTTCTGTTTCCTCCTGTAACTCTATTATTTCCTCCCGATTTAGGTTTTTTATAATGTATACACTTTCAATATTGGTCATATCATTAAATAGGTCTACATCGATATAATAAAAACTTCGAGATGTGTCCAAATCAAATTTTTTAATGGTCCCAATGGGAACATTCTCTGGGAATATACTGCTCATTGCACCCGTTACTATGGTGTCACCAATGGTAAGTTCCACTAACCTTGGTATATCTACTAATTGCACGGTATTATAATCTTCCGTATTCCAAATCAAGGAACCAAAATGATTCGAGTTTTTTATTTTTGCGTTGATGTTAGATTTTTCATTTAAAATACTTTGCACCGTAGAAAAGCCATTGGAAGTGTTTTCTACGATACCAAGAATTCCTTTAGAGGTAATTACACCCATATCCTGCTCTACGCTATCCGTTTTTCCTTTATTGATGGTAATATAGTTGCGTTGGTCTGAATAACTGTTTTTTATGACCCTGCCCCTTACAACAAGGTAATTGTTTTCTAAAGAGTCTAGGGGCTGTATAGTATCCGTGTTTTTGTTGTAGAGTTGATATCTAAGCCTTTGGTTTTCCCTAAGCAATTTTCGATTCTCCTCCTTTAAACCGAAATAGGAAGTAGTATTATCAAAAAACTCGTAGATGTTTCCGGAAAAATAATTAGCGGAATTCAGAAACCTGGACTGATGGTAAGAGTGTGACTGAAAAGTAAAAATAAGAGAGATGAGCAGTAAGAAAAGGTAAAGCAAAAAGATTTTGTATCTAATCAGAAAATTTATAATCTGTTGCATTCACTTCTACATTTTCATTTCAAGGAATTGGATAAAATCTTACTTTATGAGAATACTTTTATACCTTTCTAAGTTCTTTAATGCGATTCCCGTTCCACGTACAACAGCACGCAGGGGGTCTTCGGCAATGTAAACCGGTAAATCTGTCTTTTGGGAGAGCCTTCTATCCAACCCTCGTAACATGGACCCACCACCTGCTAAATAAATACCCGTGTTGTAGATATCGGCAGCCAATTCAGGAGGGGTTTGCGAAAGTGTTTCCATTACGGCATCTTCAACCCTAAGAATAGATTTATCCAAGGCTTTTGCAATCTCACGATAGGAAATTTGTACCTGTTTTGGTTTTCCCGTCAACAAATCCCGACCTTGTACTGATTTTTCTTCAGGAGGTGACTGTAAGTCTTCGGTAGCCGAGCCGATTTCGATTTTAATGGCTTCAGCTGTACTCTCCCCAACATATAGATTATGCTGGGTACGCATATAATAAATGATATCGTTTGTAAATACGTCACCGGCTATCTTTACCGATTTGTCACAAACAATTCCACCAAGGGCTATTACAGCAATCTCAGTAGTACCACCACCTATGTCGACAATCATATTTCCTTTGGGCTGCATAATGTCCAAACCAATACCAATAGCTGCTGCCATGGGCTCGTGGATTAAGTATACTTCTTTTCCATTTACCCTTTCAGCGGATTCCTTAACGGCACGCATTTCCACTTCTGTAATTCCGGATGGAATACAAATAACCATTCTCAATGCCGGGGGAAACCATTTTTTCTTAAGGGCAGGAATGTTCTTTATGAACATGTTGATCATCTTTTCAGATGCATCAAAATCTGCGATTACACCATCCTTTAATGGTCTAATGGTTTTTATATTCTCATGGGTCTTTCCTTGCATCATGTTGGCTTCCTTTCCAACTGCAATGATTTTACCACTAACTCTATCCCTAGCAACGATAGATGGACTGTCTACAACGACTTTGTCCATGTGGATAATTAAGGTGTTAGCCGTACCTAAGTCTATGGCTATTTCCTCGGTCAAGAAATCAAAAAATCCCATATGATAGTATTTGGTTATGGATTAGGGGGTGCAATACGTCGACAAAAGTAGTAAATTTAATGCTTAAAATGACGTGTGCCAGTCATCACCATAGAAATATCATTTTCATTGCAATAATCTATGCTTAACTGATCTTTAATTGATCCTCCTGGTTGTATGACACTGGTAATACCCGCTTTATCCGCAATTTCTACACAATCTGGAAATGGGAAAAACGCATCACTGGCCATAACCGCACCATTTAAATCGAAATTAAAGGACTTTGCCTTGTGAATTGCTTGGTTAAGTGCATCAACCCTAGAAGTTTGTCCCGTTCCGCTAGCACATAATTGTTTGTTTTTTACCAAGACAATGGTGTTGGATTTTGTGTGTTTGCAGAGTTTGGAGGCAAATAATAAGTCTTCCAATTCCTTTTCACTGGGTTTGGTGTTCGTTGCATGGTTGACATCGGCAGAAGTGTCCGTTTTGTGGTCTTTTTCTTGAAGTAAAACCCCGTTTAAACATGTTCTTAACAGCATTTCGGGCATTTCAACTTCATTTTGGGTCAAGATAATCCTGTTCTTTTTTCCTTTTAATATTTCCAAGGCCTCTTCAGAATAGTTAGGTGCTATGACCACTTCGCAGAACAATTTATGTATCTCTTCGGCTGTAGCTTTGTCTATTTCTTTGTTGCTAATGAGAACCCCTCCAAAAGCGGAAACAGGATCTCCCGCCAATGCATCAATATATGCTTGGTGTAAGGTGTTTCGTTGTGCAAGTCCACAAGCGTTATTATGTTTTAAAATTGCAAATGTTGGAGCATCGTTTTTGAATTCCAGCATTAAGTTTACGGCAGCATCTACATCCAACAAGTTATTGTACGATAGTTCCTTGCCGTGCAATTTTGAGAACATGGCGTCAAAATCACCAAAGAAAAATCCCTTCTGGTGCGGATTTTCACCATAACGCAATACTTTCCCCTGAGTTTCACTAACCTTCAAGGCCGCAATGTCATGATTTTTATTGAAATAGTTGAAAATAGCGGAATCATAATGCGAAGACACATTGAATGATTTTGTCGCAAATCTCTTTCTATCTTCCAAGGTGGTTTCGCCTTCATTTTTGGATATTATTTCCAAAAATTCGGCATAGTCCTCCATTGAGGAAACGCACATTACATCTTTAAAATTCTTTGCTGCTGCTCGTATCAGTGAAATCCCCCCGATATCAATTTTCTCAATAATATCTTGTTCCGAAGCTCCACTTGCCACTGTTTTCTCAAAAGGATATAAATCTACGATTACAATATCGAGTTGAGGGATGTCAAACTCCTCTAGTTGGGAAACGTCATCTTCATTGTCCTGCCTATTTAGAATTCCTCCAAAAACTTTTGGATGTAAAGTTTTTACCCTTCCCCCTAAAATTGAAGGGTAACTGGTTACATCTTCAACAGGAATCACTTCTATCCCCAAGTCCTTTATGAATTTCTCCGTACCTCCGGTAGAGTAAATGGTAATGCCAAGTTCTTCAAATTTCTTAACAATAGGTTCTAATCCATCCTTATGGAATACGGAAATAAGGGCCGAGGAGGCTTTTTTTGAGCTGCTCATTTTAGGGTACTTAAAGTTTACGATTAAACGAACAAAAGTACTTTTTTTAAGAGTAAAAATGGGTTGAGTTTATCAACAAAAAAGCTAAAGTTTTAAAGAATTTTAGCGACTTGTTCATTGACAAATTCCAAAAACCGCTCGTCGTCTTCGGTAAATGGGTCCAAAGTATTGGAATCAATATCAATTTGACCCATGTTTTTACCGTTAACAAATAGTGGTACAACAATTTCCGATTTTACGGTAATGCTACAGGCTATGTAGTTATCCTGTGCTTGAACGTCCGGTACTACGAAATTTTGATTGCTTTCTGCCACTTGTCCGCAGATACCTTTACCAAAGGGAATAATAGTATGGTCCGTAGGTACACCCGCATACGGTCCTAATTTTAGTTCCTCTTTTTCCCCGTTCTTAAAATAAAATCCTACCCAGTCATAATGGTCTATTTTTTCTTTTAAAAGATTGCAGACTTCTTGCAGTTTGATATCAATCTGTTTATTAGTTTCTAAAATAGTTGTGATGTGTGGTCTTAAAGTTTCGAACATTTAGGATTATTTTTTATTACTACAAAATTGATGTTTAACGTTCAGAATTACAATCATTTTTTACTAAATTTTAGTTTGCTTTTTTAATCATAATAATATGTAAATCAACGGAATATAGTTATTTTAATTTTTTATCACTTGTTTTTAGTTAATATTTTCCAAACAAAAATATCACGGATCACAATCTGAAATACATTAGCTTAAATTTTTGTAAATTAGATATCAATGGCACAAGCAAAATCAGCTGGTAAACCAGCCGGAAAGCCTTCTTCAGCTAAAGCTGGGAAAAAGGCTGCTCCAAAAGCTGCTCCTAGAAAGAAGTAGTATTGTTAGGATTTATAGAATAAGTCTTATCATTTGGAATAAGGAACCACCTTCTGTAAAGAAAAAAGGTGGTTTCTTTATTTAAAAAAATATAAGTTTTTTAGTCCGATACAGTACAAAAAATATTTTGATTGAATAGGGTTCCATCCATGGTTGTCCCGACCATTTGAAGGGACAAGTTTTTTTGATGGTCATTGGGAATCTTAAAAATAATAATCCCATTCTTATCTGGTTTTAAATGAGGAAACCAACCTATAACACCCCATTTTTGGTAACCAACAGTGTCAAAGTCGGTATACGATGGTCTTACGAAATTACTAGGGCCGTCATAACCTTGATCAACAGTAAACTCTTTGCTGTTTTTATCCCTTTCGGCTAACCTGGTTTTAGCATATTTGTCATTGGTAAAAACAACGAATAGACCTGGATCACATCTTGCTCTTTTTAAAAAAAATATTTCATCGATAAGTTCCATTCTAACATTCTCATAATCCATAACATAACCGGTGCTGGTTCCGTTAAAGACTAAAGATGGATATAAAATTTGAGGATTTTGATATCTTGGATCCCTGCATACTTTATAAAGTTGAGTTGACGCAGCTCTTTTAGGGTCAATGTCATATGGTGATACAAACGTTACGTTATAACCGAATGACCTCATATAATTGCCCAGTGTATTGAAATTTAACATGGTGCTGTCTACTTTACGGCCGTTAAAATCCCCGAAGAATTTATCATACTTTAGTTTGTTCTCTACCACCTCTACTTCATCAAGTTTAATTTCGTTGGAAATGGGTGAAAGGATTTGTTCAATAGGTTCTAAACGTATGGCGTCTTTTTGGTGAATAGTAGGGCTGTAGCTGTACTTGTATTTTTTTGAATAAGGTTGTACGGTAAAGAAAAAATTGGCATATATAGATTCCCCTTTTTTATTGAGTACGGTCAAAGCAATTGAACTCTTGTTTTTAAGGGGTATGTTGTTAAATTGGAATTTGTCATCCGTTCCTAGTGGAGAAGTTTCAAAAAGTCTGTTCTCATAGGAATATAACAGTACGGTTAAGGAGTCATTTTTGGTGCCAAAAAGATTTACATAACCGTCTACGGTAGATAAATTATGGTTTGGAAAAGAATTTTCAGTTTGATGGTAGTTGTCTTTTACTGGTTCCGCGAGCAAACTTAAATCAGTAAGGTAAAGCTGTTCCTTCGAAAGTTTGGTATTGGGATTACGTATGAGGTTTGGTGCCAGAAGAATTTCATTTTGAGAATTGTTTGTATTGATTGATAAAAGAGTCGACTGCGAGGTGCTCTCTTCAGGAAGAACAGATAGACTAATGCCAGGTTTAAAGTTTTCTTCCTCCCCCAAGGCGGTTTTAATATGTATGGTCAAAGAGTCGTTTTCGCGCTTTACGTTGGTTATTTGTGGTAGTGTGGTATGTCGGTCCTTAAGAATGAAGACTTTTCTAGAGGCCAAAATAGAATTATTAGAGTCTAAAAGTGAAATTGTATTAAATCCTTGTTGCAGGTTTGCATAGGGTAGGATGATTTCTTTTTTTACCTTAACGAGGTCTATTGGTATTTCTAGTATTTCTAATGCGTCACCTCCTTTTATATGTAAAGAAAAATAGGTTTGATTCATTTTGCTATGGGTAACTTGATTCGTACGAATTGAAATACCAATTTCCTGCTTTTCATGATTAGTATTGGCCATTAAAACATACCCTTTTGGTTTTGCCTTTAAAACGGGAACCTTTACGGTTTTATCTCCATAGTGGGCGGTAACCATAAAGTCGATGTCATTTTCTGGTATCAATGAAAACTTACCAAGCCCCTTTTTGTTTATGGTAATGCGTTGTCCTTTTAAATCTTTGTCATTCGATAGTATTAATGAATCTAATTGAAGAGGCATGTTATAAGCGTCCCTTATTTGTACAACACAAGAATTAAAAATTCCCTCTATCAAATTCCCTCCTTCAGGAAAAAATTCTATGTTGATTTGCGAGCTGGCTGTAAGTAAGGGAAGAAGCCCTGAGTCCATATTGATTAAGGAAATAGGATAAATTGAGGAGTGGTCTTGATTCAAGAAATTCATGTCATAAGTGTGGGCTTGTATGTAATATTGCCCAGATTCCATTTCTTTACTTAAAAAAAATGACCCCGAGCCTAAACCATTATCAGATTGAGTAATTCTGCTATCAATACTATTACCATTCTCGTCCAAAAGATTAATGTAAATGTATTCCTTAGGCAAATGGAGTTTTTTAGAATCCTTTTTTAAAAGGTAGCTACTATAGTATATATTTTCGCCACTGATATATGTGCTCTTATTAAAGTGTAGAAAAATTTGTTTGATATTATCCTGAGCGCACATTCGCTGAAAAAAAAATATAGACGAAAACAAACAGAGGACAAGTAGGTTCTTGAATCTAGACATAGCAATGGTTTTGTCTGAATTAAATTAGTGAAAAATACTACCATAAAAAAACCGCTCTTGTAAGGAGCGGTTTTTAATTTATGACAATAAATTGCTTTTTATCAATGTTTTACATCATTCCTGGCATACCGCCACCACCCATTGGTGGAGCCGCAGGAGCATCTTCCTTAATATCGGTTAATGCACATTCGGTGGTAAGGATCATTCCAGAAACTGAAGCAGCATTTTCTAATGCAACCCTGGTCACTTTCTTAGGGTCGATAATACCTGCCTTCATCATTTCCACAAACTTATCGGATTTGGCATCATAACCGTAATCACCTTTTCCTTCAAGGATTTTAGCAACTACTACAGAACCTTCTCCACCTGCGTTTTCAACAATCGTTCTCAATGGAGATTCTATTGCTCTGGCAACAATCTGTAGTCCGGTAGCTTCATCCTCATTCTCGGTAGCTACTTTGGAAAGAACAGATTTAGCTCTGACCAAGGCAACACCACCACCAGCAACAATACCTTCTTCAACAGCAGCTCTGGTTGCATGTAATGCATCATCTACACGATCTTTTTTCTCTTTCATTTCAACCTCAGATGCGGCACCAACATAAAGCACGGCTACACCACCTGCCAACTTGGCCAAACGCTCTTGCAATTTTTCCTTATCATAATCAGAAGTAGTGGTCTCAATTTGAGATTTAATTTGATTGACCCTTGTTTTTATGTCTTTGGCTACACCACCACCGTTTACAATTGTGGTGTTGTCTTTATCTATTTGTACTTTTTCGCAAGTACCTAGCATGTCAATGGTTGTATTGTCCAAAGAGAATCCTCTTTCCTCAGAAATAACGGTACCCTTAGTTAAGATGGCAATGTCCTCTAACATAGCTTTTCTACGATCTCCAAAACCTGGAGCTTTAACAGCTGCTATTTTCAGGGAGCCCCTTAATTTGTTTACAACCAAAGTTGCCAGTGCTTCACCATCAACATCCTCAGCGATGATCAATAAAGGTTTTCCAGATTGTGCTACTGGTTCCAATACAGGAAGTAAATCCTTCATGGATGAAATTTTCTTATCGAACAATAAGATGTATGGGTTCTCTAATTCCGTAACCATTTTTTCTGAATCGGTTACAAAGTATGGTGAAAGATACCCTCTGTCAAACTGCATTCCTTCAACAACATCTACATAAGTATCTGTACCTTTTGCTTCTTCTACGGTAATAACACCTTCTTTACCAACTTTCCCGAAAGCCTGTGCAATTAAGTCACCTATAGTTTCGTCATTGTTTGCGGAGATAGAAGCAACTTGCTTAATTTTTTCAGAAGAATCACCAACTTTTTTAGCTTGTTTCGCCAAGTTTTCCACAATAGCTTCTACTGCCTTGTCGATACCTCTTTTAAGATCCATTGGATTTGCACCGGCAGCAACATTTTTAAGGCCTTCTTTTACAATTGCTTGGGCAAGAACGGTTGCCGTTGTAGTTCCGTCACCCGCGAGATCATTCGTTTTGGAAGCAACTTCTTTCACCATTTGGGCACCCATATTTTCAAGGGCATTTTCAAGCTCTATTTCTTTTGCTACGGTAACCCCATCTTTAGTTACCTGTGGGGCCCCAAAGGATTTGCTAATAATTACGTTTCTTCCCTTAGGTCCTAGTGTTACTTTAACTGCATTTGCCAATGCATCAACTCCTCTTTTGAGGCCGTCTCTAGCATCGATGTCAAATTTTATATCTTTTGCCATTTTTAATTGTTTTTAACTTGAGGCCCTAAGCAATTCGCCTTGGGCCATGAAATTTATTTTTATTTTTTTTGACTTTATTTAGACGGGCCAAAGGCTTAGCGCCAATAGCCGGAAGCTATTTATACAATAGCTAAAATGTCGCTTTCGCGCATCATCAGGTAATCAGAACCTTCTAACTTTAATTCCGTTCCTGCATATTTTCCGTAAAGAACAGTATCACCAACCTTCACAGTAACTTTTTCGTCCTTGGTACCAGGACCTACGGCAACCACTTTTCCCCTTTGAGGTTTTTCCTTTGCCGTGTCTGGAATATATATTCCTGACGCAGTTTGTGTTTCAGCTGCCATTGGCTCTATAAGAACTCTGTCTGCCAATGGTTTGATGTTAACTTTAGCCATAATATTAAAATTTTAAATTGATTTTTTATAAGTTTCACATTTAAGTGGCAGAAATTATGCCATTACCTAAAAACTGACACTTTGTAAAACAAAAATGCCAGCTTGTCATTAAGCTGGCATTTTATATATTTTTTCGACCTTTGAATTATAAACTATCGTTCGGGGAAGTCTCATTTGTGGCAGGTGGCGTAACCTCTTCTGGCAGAGTTTCTGGAACCGTAGTTTCAATATCGTCACCCTGAAGTAGTTTTGAATCCCCATCTCCAAAATTTCCTTTCAAGGCTACATTGGATGCTAAAATTAAAACAACCAACAATCCGGCCAAGGTCCAGGTACTTTTATCTAAAAAATCTCCCGTTTTCTTAACACCTCCTACAACTTGATTTCCTCCACCGCCGAAAGAAGAAGATAAACCTCCGCCTTTAGGGTTCTGTACCATAATTACCAATACCAATAAAAAGCAAACAATAATAATCAGTATTAGAAATATTGAAAATGTACTCATTTTACTTACTTGTTTTCTTGTTGAATTTTTTGCACCGATTTTATTCGGTCTGCAAAGAAACTACTTTTTTCCGGATATTTCAAACTTAAAATTTTGTATGCCTGAATGGCCTTTTTGTACTTTTTTTGCTCCAAATAAACCCTAGCTAAAGTCTCTGTCATCAACTCATTCTTATCCATCTTTATAGAGTCTTTGGCATTAAAGGAAGGCTTAATGTTTTCCTTGGGAACTATTTTAGGGTTTTCGGCAATAAACTTATCAATTCTATCAAACTTCTGTTTTTTTAGTGAGGATGTTTTGTTCTTTTCTGCTTTATTTCCTGTTTTTAGAGTCGGTTTATCCCTTTCAATCTTTTTCTTGGAAGTCAGCTGTAGCCATTCCGTGAAGGAATATTTTTCTTTTTTATCAAAGTTAAGGGGCTGACCAATTTCTAATGTATCCTTCTCATTATTTTCTGGTTCTTTCGAAGCAAAAATCTCCGGGTCAAGAATGTGTTCAGCGTCTTGGATGTCCTGTGGCAAGGGTTTATCCTCAGACTCCTCGATCAACGGTTTTTCTTCCTTTGGTTGTATGATTAAATCCGAATCTTCATTTTCTTTGTTTGAAGCAGGTGAATCGTAATTTAAAAAGTCCTTCGATGTTATAAAATCGAAGAGGACATCCCTATCTGTTGTATAGGCAGCAGTTATTTTTAAGGCCTTATTGTATTTGTAACTATTAAGGTTTTTTAGTCCTTTTAAATGTAAAGCCCTTGCAGCTTGGAAATACGGATATTCATCAATAATATCTTCCAGTTGTTTTGCTTGCAAAGGGTCCACAACTTTGGTAGGATGTTCAAGGAAGTATGTAAAATCCGTTATCGTCATAGGTTACCAATCTGCTAGGGATGCATTAAAAATATCTTGCGTTATACGTTCAAAAATAACTTCATGAGCCTCATCTTTTACTGCAGACAATTGCACATTGGCAGGATAATCATAAAAGAAAGAAAAGCTTTGGTCAAAATCCGCATCCGGATTTCTACGATTATAAAATCGCGCTTTTACGCGTATAGAGAGTCTATTTTGTGCAGCGGTCTGTCGGGCAGTAGCAGACATTGGCGAAATTCTGTATTCGGTTATTTCGCCCTCGTACAACAAGTCGGCATTACCGTTGTTTACTAAATCTAGACTAGTTTGGTTAAGTATTCTGTTTTGGAGGGCTTGTGTAAAATCCCTATCCATTCCTGGTTCGAATGTAGACCCCGGACTTTGAGTGGCATAATTTTGAAAGTAATTCACTTGAAATGTATCGGCGTCTATGGGTCCTGCTCCCGTAAAGTTGTATACACCGCAACTATATGCAAATATGACGAGTGCCAAAACCACCAGTCCATTAAAAATTTTACCTGCCTTCAAATTAAATTGTGTTAAAACCTACAAATCGTATTGTTTTATTTTTCTGTAAAGAGTACGCTCCGAAATACCTAGCTCTGAGGCCGCAGCCTTTCTTTTACCTCTATTTCTCTCCAAGGATTTTTTAATCAGTTCAATCTCCTTTTGCTGTAAAGATAGGGTTTCCTCTTCTTCGATTTCTTCAGCAAAATGATATTTGTCTTCTTGGGGAGCAGGGGTGTACGCCATTTCAGCTTTTGGCTCTGGCAATTGTAAAACTTCTAAAGGCGAAATATCCTGATCTTCAATATCTTCCTCCTCGTCCTTATCGCCATAAATTTTACGAATCAGGTTTTCATTGTCTTCCTGCACCTTTTGGGAATCGTTGTTTTTAAGGAGTTCCATGGTCAGTTTTTTAAGATCGTTGAGGTCGCCCTTCATATCAAAGAGTACTTTATAAAGGATTTCCCTTTCGTTGCTAAAGTCTCCTTCCGATTTCTTATTGTTTATTACGGCAGGAAGGTTGCTGCTCATACTATGTGGTAGATATCCATTTAGCTTGCTAGCGCTAATAGACCTGTTTTCTTCCAAAACTGAGATTTGCTCGGCGATATTTCGTAACTGTCTAATGTTTCCGGGCCAACGATATTTTAAGAGCAGTTCTATGGCACTATCTTCTAGACGAATAGTGGGCATCTTGTATTTCTGTCCAAAATCCGATGCAAATTTCCTAAACAACAGGTGAATGTCTTCTTGTCTTTCACGCAGTGGCGGAATATTGATTTCAACAGTGCTTAATCTGTAATAGAGGTCTTCCCTAAACTTTTCCTTTTTTATCGCTTCAAACATATTGACGTTCGTCGCTGCAACTATTCTTACGTTGGTTTTTTGAACTTGGGAGGAACCAACTTTTAAAAACTCACCGTTTTCCAAAACCCTCAAGAGTCGTACTTGTGTCGTTAAGGGAAGTTCACCAACTTCATCCAAAAATATGGTACCCCCATCAGCAACTTCAAAATAACCGCTTCTGGTCTGGGTGGCACCTGTAAATGCGCCTTTCTCATGACCAAAAAGCTCACTGTCAATGGTTCCTTCCGGAATGGCACCGCAGTTGACGGCAATATATTTTGCGTGCTTTCTATGGGATAGGGAATGAATAATTTTAGGAATGGATTCCTTGCCGACCCCACTTTCCCCTGTGACCAAAACCGAGATATCGGTCGGGGCGACCTGTATGGCTTTTTCTATGGCCCTATTCAATTTAGGGTCTTGGCCTATAATTTCAAAACGTTGTTTTATGCTTTGTATACTTTCCATTTATACGATGGTATGTTAGGCTTAATTGTTATCCGAATATCCGATGGCTTTACCCATTAGCGTGGCAGAGGTGCAATTGGTAATTTCAACATTTACAAAGTCGCCAATTTTGTAATTTTCCTTTGGGAAAACCACCACAGTACTTTGTGAGTTTCTACCCATCCATTCATCTTCGGATTTTTTTGATGTTCCTTCTATAAGGACCTCTTGGGTTTTGCCGAGGTGCTCTTCCGTCCTAATTTTACAATGTGCTCTCTGCAGTGCTATAATTTCGGACAGTCTTCTTTTCTTTGTTGGCTCCGGTACATCATCTTCCATCTTTCTGCCTGCCATTGTTCCGGGTCGTTCGGAATAAATATACATATATCCAAAATCATATTGTACGCGTTGCAAGGCATTCAAGGTATCCTGATGGTCTTCCTCTGTTTCTGAAGGAAATCCTGCAATGATATCTTGGGAAATAGCACATTCAGGTAGAATTTCCCTAATGTTATCAATCAATTGAAAATATTCTTCAATGGTATGTAACCTATTCATTTTTCGTAATATTCGATTACTACCACTTTGTACAGGTAGGTGAATATGTTTGCAAATGTTACTATGCTTGGCCATGGTCCTCACCACATCCATCGTCATGTCCTGTGGGTTGGAAGTTGAAAATCGGATTCGCATTTTGGGTTGTGCCATAGCCACCATATCCAATAACTGAGCAAAATCTACTGCTGTTGCCTTTTGCATCTCCGAAGCTTTGACGTAATCCTTTTTAAGCCCCCCGCCATACCACAGGTAGCTATCAACGTTTTGACCTAATAAGGTGATTTCTTTAAATCCTTTATTCCAAAGTTCGTTCACTTCCTCTATAATGGAATGTGGATCCCTGCTTCTTTCCCGTCCTCTCGTAAAAGGAACAACGCAAAAAGTGCACATATTATCACATCCTCTCGTTATGGAGACAAATGCGGTTACTCCATTGGAGTTAAGTCGAACAGGTGCAATGTCACCATAAGTTTCATCCTTGGACAGGATTACGTTGACGGCATCCCTTCCAGAGTCTACTTCTTTGATTAAACTGGGAAGGTCTTTGTATGCGTCTGGGCCAACTACCATATCGACGATATTCTCCTCATCTAATAATTTGTCCTTAAGTCTTTCGGCCATACAGCCCAGTACACCTACCTTTAAATGAGGTCTAGTTTTTTTTACTTTATTATATTCTAATAATCTTTTGCGTATGGTCTGCTCTGCTTTATCCCTTATTGAGCATGTGTTTACCAAGACCAAATCGGCATCGTTCAAATATGGTGTTGTGTTGAAACCTTCTTCGGCCAATATGGAAGCGACAATTTCACTATCGGAAAAATTCATGGCACATCCATAACTCTCGATGTACAGATTTCTCTTATTCTGATTATCGTTTTTGGTTCTTATAGCAGAACCTTGTATGCTCTCATCTATTGTTTTCTCCATATCCTGCTCAAATAGCCATTAAATATTGGGTGGGCAAAGATAGTATTATATTCAAAAATATGACAATATGACAGTTTAATTTAGCGTAAATTTATAGTTTGAAAGCCAATCTATAATCAATTCAAAAAACTACTTTATGAGTTTAGAAAACACCTACAATAAAATTGAGCAAAATCAATCTTTGGACTTTGGTTCTATATTTAGTAGATCTGTGGATCTTTTTAAAAAGGTCTGGTTACAGGGGTTTATAACGTTATTGTTGACTGTTGTAACCATTCTACCTTTTTATATAATGTTATATATACCTATGATAGCCTTGGGTATTACAGATCCGGGAATTCTCCGTAGTGATGATCCTCCTTTGGTGGTCGTTCTAAGTATGTCCATTCTTTTCCCTATTGTAATGATTGGTATTACCACTTTTGCTCTGGCCTTGAATGCCGCATTTTTAAAAATTTGCAAACAAAAAGATTTTGAAAGGCCTGATAACGATGATTATTTTTATTTTTTCAGGGAAGGGCGCTTAGGTAAAATACTCCTACTTGCTTTACTGATGATTGGGCTAAGTATCCTGGGGGTACTTACCTGTGGACTAGGAATTTTTTACTTAATAGTACCCATGTCATTATTTCCAGCATTCATAACATTTAATGAGGAGATGACGGCGCTAGAAATGGTAAAGGCTAGCTTTAAACTAGGGAATAAGCATTGGTTCGTAATTTTTGGCCTTGTAGTGGTCATGGCTATTGTGGCCGAACTAGGAATATTGTTATGTTGTGTTGGTGTACTGTTTACAGCAATGCTTGCCAAAATACCAGTTTATTTTATCTACAAGGATGGAGTAGGATTTTCTATGGATGAATAATTATCATAATTATTACGAAAATGGAGGTACGCAACTATTCACCTTTTTTTGAATCTATTGTGAAAACAACTTGCTTAAATAGAATGGTTATGAAAAGACTAGCACTTTTATTATTTGTTGGCTTTGTTTTCCTGTCCTGTGAGAAAAAGGAAGATGGTTTGTATGAAGATTATCAGGTGGCCAAGCCACTTAAAATGAGCTTATCGGAATTTAAAAACGGGGTAGATGTAATTGCTCCTATGCCCATTGAGGAATCGGGAAAGATTTATGCCTATAAGGATTACATCTTTGTAAACGATAAATATAAAGGGGTGCATGTTATAGATAATTCCATTCCCTCTTCACCAAAAAAAATAGCTTTCATTAAAATAGCTGGTAACGTTGATATTTCTGTTAAAGATGATTACCTCTTTGCGGACAGTCTAATGGATTTGATGGTATTGGATATTTCCGATATTGATAATATCACCATTGTAAACCGGTTGGAAAATGTACTGAGGGATAATATTATTTGGCCTGCCCAGGCTGATTTTATTGAATATGAAAATATCAACTATGAAACGGAAATCTTGGTAGGTTGGGAAATAGTAACGGAACGAAGGCTCAAAACGGATTTTGAAGAACGATTTAATACCATAGATTTTGCCTTGGCCGAGTCTGCTAATGATGCATCGGTAGGACAAGGTGGTTCTTTGGCCAGATTTAAGATTGTAGAGGATTTTCTATATGCTGTGGATAGCCATAATATCAACATTTTTAATATTTCGGATTTGGAGAATCCGGAGGATTTGGAAGATGTCTTTGCAGGTTTTGACATTGAAACCATATTCAGTAAAGGACAGTATCTTTTTTTGGGAAGTATGAGCGGAATGTACATTTATGACATTTCTACCCCCTCGACTCCCACTTTTATCTCGGAGTTTCAACATGGAACAGCTTGCGACCCTGTTGTCGTGGACGATAATTATGCATATGTTACTTTGCGTGGGGGAAATGCTTGTGGAGCGACGGAAAGCGGACTGTATATAATAGATATCTCCAATATATCCGAACCCGTACTCAAGGAGACCTATAGTATGGATGAACCTTATGGGCTAGGCATAAAAAACGAAAAGCTGTTTGTTTGTGACGGGGCTTCAGGTTTAAAGGTCTTTGATAAATCCGATATTACCGATTTGAAAACCTTGGATCATTTTAAGGACTTGGTTACCTTTGATGTGATTCCATTAGAAGAAAATCTATTAATGATAGGAGAGGGGATACTTTATCAATATGAATATTTAGACCATAAAATTAACTTGATAAGTAAACTGGAATTAAACTGATTATCATTTTAAAAAGGAGTAAGGACACCCCGGCAACAAGGGTGTTTTTTTATGCCAAACAATTATATATAGGGGCAAATTAAAAAAATGGACTACTTTTGTTGCTCATAAAAATCGATGCATGGCCAAAAATTTAGTTATAGTTGAGTCCCCGGCAAAAGCGAAGACCATTCAAAAATTCTTAGGGAAAGATTTCAAGGTTGAGTCCAGTTTTGGACATATAGCGGATTTGCCATCCAAGGAATTGGGAGTGGATGTGGAGAATGATTTTGAGCCCAAATACATAGTTGACAAGGAAAAAAAGGCCTTGGTCAAGAAATTAAAAGATCTTGCCAAAAAAGCTGATACGATCTGGCTGGCAAGTGATGAGGACCGAGAGGGTGAAGCCATTTCATGGCATTTGGCTGAAGAACTCGGCCTGGATAAAAAGAAAACGAAAAGAATAGTATTTAACTCCATCACTAAAGGAGCTATTCAAAAGGCAATTGAAAATCCAAGGGATATCAATTACAACTTGGTAAATGCACAGCAGGCAAGACGGGTTTTAGACCGTTTAGTGGGTTATCAATTGTCACCTGTACTTTGGAAAAAAATTAAGCCTGGTCTTTCTGCAGGGAGAGTACAATCGGTTGCGGTTCGGCTAATCGTAGAAAGAGAAAGGGATATAAAGGCATTTACACCGGAAGCTTCATTTAAGATTGCTGCGGAATTTAAGACGGAATCTGGTAGTGTGTTCACTGCAAAGTTGAGCAAGACATTTGCTTCCAAGGAAGAAGCTAATACCTTTTTACAAAAAAATATAGGCGCCGAGTTTTCGGTTGCCAAATTGGATAAAAAACCCGCCAAGAAATCGCCTTCCGCTCCTTTTACGACCTCTACATTGCAACAAGAGGCCTCTCGGAAGTTATATTTTTCTGTTGGTAGGACAATGCAGGTTGCGCAAAGGTTGTATGAAGCAGGTCTTATTACCTATATGAGAACGGATAGTGTAAACCTATCCGGAGAAGCAATCAATGCCGCCAAAGAGGCAATTATTAAAAATTACGGAGAAAAATATAGTAAGGTTAGAAACTTTACTGGAAAGTCAAAAGGAGCTCAAGAAGCTCACGAAGCCGTACGCCCTACTGATATGGGAAATCAATCCCCCTCCTTGGAGCGTGACCAGTCCAAACTGTATGACCTTATCTGGAAAAGGACCATTGCTTCTCAAATGAGCGAGGCGGAGTTGGAGCGAACCAATGTTCGCATTCAAGCAAACAAGCATACAGACGAGTTTACCGCCAATGGAGAAGTTATTAAGTTCGATGGATTCCTAAAGGTATATATGGAAGGTGTGGATGAAGAGGACTTGGCAGAAGAGCAAGATGGAATGTTGCCTGCCATGAAAGTGGATGAGGTACTCTACAATAATTACATTACGGCCACGGAACGATTTACGCGTCCCCCTTATAGATTTACCGAAGCATCCCTTGTGAAAAAATTAGAGGAATTAGGAATTGGAAGACCCTCTACCTATGCCCCAACAATTTCCACTATATTGAATAGAGGATACGTTGAAAAAGGCACAATTGAGGGAGCAGAAAGAAAATACGCCCAGTTGGTTTTGGAATCGGATAAAATCAAGCAGAAGAATCTTTCGGAAAATGTAGGTTCGGACAAGGGAAAAATGGTTCCCACGGATATTGGAACCATAGTTACGGACTTTTTGGTGAGTAATTTTGCAAACATACTGGACTACAATTTTACCGCGCAAGTAGAGGAGGATTTTGATGAAATTGCGACTGGAGAGGAAGATTGGAAAAAAATGATGAAAAACTTTTATAAGGATTTTCATCCCAATGTGGTCGATGTTGAAGAAAATGCGGATAGGGCCAGTGGAGAACGAGTTTTGGGTAAAGACCCTAAAACAGGAAGACAAGTTTCTGTGCGACTGGGGAGATTTGGCCCCATGGTGCAAATTGGAATAGCTGAGGAGGAAGAAAAACCATTATTTGCTAGTCTTTTGCCAGACCAATCTTTGAACACAATTACGTATGATGAAGCTATGGAGTTGTTCAAACTCCCTAGGAAACTTGGTGTTTATGAAGGCGAAGAAGTAGAAGCCAATGTAGGTCGGTTTGGTCCTTATGTGCGTTTTGGTAAGACATTTATTTCGTTACCCAAAGATGAAAGTGCCATGGAAGTTGAGATGGACCGGGCCATTGAATTGATAAAAGAAAAGCAAAAGGCCGATGCTCCCATTGCGAATTATGAGGATAAGGATGTTATAAAAGGAGTGGGAAGGTTTGGTCCATACATAAAATGGAACGGAATTTTTATCAACGTCAATAAGAAATATGACTTTGACAACCTATCCCAAGAGGATATCGTAGAATTGATCGAGGCAAAAAAACAAAAGGAACGCGAGAAAGTGGTCCAAAACTGGCCAGAAGAAGGTATTAGAATAGAAAAGGCCAGATGGGGACGGCACAATGTTATAAAGGGTAAGGTAAAGGTAGAACTAGCCAAAACTGTAGATGTTTCTAAAATGACATTGGAAGAAGCTTCAGAGTTAATTCAAAAAAAGACCCCCAAAAAAAAGACAAAAGCTAAACCTAAATCAAAAAAGTAGTATAATTTTGAAAAAGAGTGATGGTTAAATCACTTGTCAACTTCAAAATTAACACCTCAAAACCATTATGGCTTTTGATTTTTTAGTTCCCATAGAGGATAAAGTATTAGCACATTGCGAGTTATTGCCAAACCAGGCAATAGGCAGGAATACCTATATACATACAACTAAAGATGGCCTACCTGTTCTGGCAAATGCTACAGTAGCCATTTTCGGTGTTAAGGAATCCAGAAACGCTTTTGAAAAAAAATTGGAAAACCTAGACGTTTCTGCCATACGACTACAGCTGTATAAATTAATGTTGGGGAACTGGGACACTACAATAGTGGATCTTGGCGACTTGGAAGAAGGAGAAACCGTAGAAGATACCTATTTTGTGGTCAAAGAAGTGACTGCTGGTTTATTGGAAGAAGGTATTATTCCAATTATTTTAGGAGCAACACAAGATATAACATATCCGGCATATCGTGCTTTTGACGGAATAAAGGACATGATTAACTTGGTAGCGGTGGATAGTCGTTTCGACTTTGGGATTGACGATGAGCTCATATCTTCCCATTCTTATATGAGCAAAATTATTACAGACAAGCCTAATAATCTCTTTAATTTTTCCAATATAGGATACCAAAGCTATTTCAATGCGCAAGAGGAAGTTGATCTCATGGATCGTCTTTTTTTTGACTCTTACAGGTTAGGTGAAATTGCAAATGACCTTTCCTTGGCGGAACCTGTGCTTAGAAACGCACACATGGTCAGCCTTGATGCAAGGGCCATTAAAGCAAGTGAAATAGGTTTTTCATCGAATTTTTCTCCCAACGGATTTACTGGCAGGGAAATTTGCGCGATAGCAAGATATGCCGGAATCAGTGAGCGGGTAATGGCATTCGGTATTTTTGAAATGGAGAATAATGTCCAATGTCAACAACTCCTGGCACAGATAATTTGGTACTTCATAGAGGGTGTTAATTATAGGATCAAGGAATCCCCATATAACCGAACGGACGATTTTACAAAGTATAATGTTCCCAATGACGAGGAGGAACTGGTTTTTTACAAGAGTCTTTTAACAGAAAGATGGTGGGTAGAGGTGCCATCTATTTTTACTTCACATACTAAAGCGGGTACACCTGCGTTATTACCTTGCACCGAGCAGGATTATTTGGACGCATGTAACCAAAAAATTCCCGAGCGGTGGTTTAAAGCCTATAAAAAGGGTTTTAATTAATCGGAAAATAATTAAAGCATAAAAGACTTTAATACAATATTTTATTCAAAACATAGTTTTAAGAGTTAGAATAACATCATTGTATTTGCATTTATAACCATAATCGAAATTTAACCTAAAGTATGAAGAAGCTATTGTTATCATCTATAGCGTTTGTTTTTTTGCTCACAAGTTGTGGGTCAAAGACTAAAGGAGAGCTAGTCGGAGTCCAGGGCAATAAATGGTATCCCGAAAAACCATATGGAATGGAACTTATCCCAAGGGGTTCTTTCATTATGGGTAAAAGTGAAGAAGACCAGGCCAAAGTATTGAACGCACCTACTAAAACAGTAACAGTACGATCTTTTTATATGGACGATACTGAAATTACCAATAGTGAATACCGTCAATTCGTAGAATGGGTCAAGGATTCTATCACTAGAACAAAATTGGCTATTCTTGCCGATGAGTTGGGAATTGGCCCTGAAGAAGGAGGTATTGGGGAATATGCATTTAAGGATGCGGATACTACGAGGGCCTCGGTTTATGATAAATATATGCTGGACAACTATTCCGGTATGGGTGAAACTGGTTATGAAGGTAGGGCATTGAATAAGGATGAAGAACTTATTTGGGACACTTCGGAATACCCTGACGAGTATTATGCTGAGGTCATGGACTCTTTGTATATTCCAGAGGAGGAATCTTATAATGGACAGCGCAGTGTTGATGTCACAAAACTAAAGTATAAATATAGCTGGATGGATATCGAGGCAGCTGCACGTGCCGCCAAAAAAGGCAAGGGAAGTAGAAAAGATTTTATCCGTCACGAAGAATTGGAAATATATCCCGATACTACAGTTTGGATTAGGGACTTTGAGTACTCGTACAATGAGCCAATGCATAACGATTACTTTTGGCATGATGCCTACAGCGAATATCCTGTAGTGGGTATCTCCTGGCAACAAGCTAAAGCTTTTTGTAATTGGAGAACAAAGTTTAAAAATGATGACCAAAAAAGTAGAGGAAAGCAGTTCGTAAATCAGTTCAGGTTACCAACTGAAGCGGAATGGGAATATGCAGCCAGAGGTGGAATTGAAGGAGGAACTTATCCTTGGGGTGGTCCATACGTAATTAGTGATACCGGATGTTTTATGGCCAACTTTAAACCTCAGCGAGGTGATTATGCGGCAGATGCAGCTTTGTATACCGTAGAAGCTAAATCTTATGAGCCAAACGATTTCAATCTTTACAACATGGCAGGTAATGTATCGGAATGGACAAATTCTAGTTACGACCCAAGTGCATACGATTATGTATCCACGATGAACCCAAATGGCGGAGATCAGTCCAATACAAGAAAAGTAATCAGGGGAGGTTCCTGGAAAGATGTTGCTTACTTCTTACAAGTAAGTACAAGGGATTACGAATATGCTGATTCTGCCCGTAGTTACATAGGATTCAGAACAGTGCAGGATTACATGGGTGAGGAAGATTCAACACAATAAATAGTAAACTATTCATATCAAATTAATTATTAACCAAATCTTTAGTATTAAACCTTAAATTAAAATTAAATCATGGCACAGTCAAAATCAACAAAAAAATTATTTAACATGGCCTATGGGCTTGGAGCATCAGTAGTAATTATAGGTGCATTGTTTAAAATTCTTCACTGGGAGTTTGGACCTTTAACCGGTGGATTGTTATTAGCTATAGGTCTTATCACAGAGGCATTAATTTTTGCTATCAGTGCATTTGAACCTGTAGACGACGAAGTAGATTGGTCTTTAGTATACCCAGAACTAGCTGGTGGAGAATCCAATGGTAAAAAGAATGCGGCGGCTGAAATTAAAGATGCCGAAACTTCTTTGTCCAAAAAGTTGGATGACCTTTTAAAGGAAGCTGGTGTAGATGCAAACCTTATGGAAAGCTTAGGTTCTAGTATTAAGAACTTTGAAGGAGCAGCAAAAGGAATCGCTCCTACTGTTGATGCAATGGAGTCTACAAAAAAATACTCTGATGAAATGGTACATGCTGCCGCTCAGATGGAGTCTTTGAACAGTCTTTATAAAGTACAGTTGGAAAGTGCAAGCAGACAAGCTTCGGTTAATGAAGAAGTTGTTCAGAATGCAAGCGCTCTAAAGGAGCAAATGGCTTCTTTATCCACAAACCTATCTTCATTGAATGGTGTTTATGGAGGAATGTTATCTGCAATGAGCAAAAACTAAGATTGGATTTTAACCAAACCAAATCATTATTAATTAAAATCTAATTAAAAAACCATGGCAGGAGGAAAACAAACACCACGTCAGAAGATGATCAACTTAATGTATTTGATCTTCATCGCAATGCTGGCGTTAAATATGAGTAAAGAGGTGCTAGCGGCATTCGGTATTATGAACGAAAAGCTAGAGACTTCTAACGAGATGACAACCGCAAGCAACGAAGCGTTCTTAGGTAGTCTAGAAACGAAGGCAGAGGAAGATGCGGCAAAATACGAAAAGTTGTATCAGAACGCCCAGAAGATTAAATCAATGTCCCAAGAGTATTTCAATTATTTGGAATCTCTTAAGGAAGGTATGACAGAAGGATTGGAAAATCCAAAGGATTATGCACGTATGGATAATTCCGATTATTTGGATCAAAAATTCTTCCAGGGCGATAACTTGTCCGAGGGTGGTCAGGAGTTTATGAAAAGACTTACCGACTATAGAGAGCAAGTAGCTACTATTGTCCCTACTTCTCTTAAGCAATCGGTTATCGATCGTTTTGAAACAGGAAATGAAGAAGGTAAAGTAAAGGCCAAAGATGGTATGCAAGATTGGATCAACTATCATTACGAAGGTTATCCATTGGTAGCTTCTTTAGCTAAATTGACTGCACTTCAGGCGGATGTTAAAGCAACGGAAGAAGCTGCATTGAAATCCATGTTGGAAGGTGAGTTGACGAGTCAAGTTTCATTAAAGAACTTCGCCACTTCACTTTCTGCCTCTAAATCTGCTTTTTACACAGGTGAGAAGTACGATGGTAAAATCATTATCAGTAAAACGGATAACACATCTACTCCGGTAAGAGCAGAATTAACCTTGGACGGAAGAAAACTTTCTGAAGGATCTGACTATAAATTGGAAGCTGGAGGAGTTAAAATGTTAATCGGTGCTGGTACTGCTGGTGATCACGAAGTAGAAGGTACTATTTACTTTAAGCAAGACGGTGAGGAAATCGAAGTTCCGGTAAAAAACTCTTTTGCCACCATTTCCAAGCCTAACGCAGCTTTGATCGCTGCTGACAAGATGAACGTTGTTTACCGAGGAGTAGCCAACCCAATGTCTATCTCGATTCCAGGAATACCTAATAATAAAGTTCGTGCATCTGCACCAGGTCTTAAGGCTATCAGTGGTAGCAAGTATGTTATGAACCCAGGAACAGGTAGATCGGTTACGATTACAGCTTCAGGTACATTACCAGATGGTCAGCCAATATCTTCTAAATCAGAATTTAGGATTAAGGATATCCCAAGACCAGAAGGAACGTTGAGCAAGCAAGCGGGTAGCGTTAAGTTACCTAGAAGAAACGTTGAGATTGGTACTGTTAGCGCTCAATTAGATGACTTTGATTTCGATTTAAACCTTGCGGTTAGCGGCTTTAAATTTAAAGTTCCAGGGCAACCTACTGTAAGTGTTAGAGGTAATAAATTGGATGCTAAAGCCAAATCTGCCCTTAAACGTGCAGGAAGAGGTGATGTAGTTCAAATATTCGACATCGAAGCGTATATTACGAATAACAAAAGTTACAAGTTGAAGAAAGTTTCTCCTGTAGTAGTGGAGATAACAAATTAAAAGAAATAGAATGCTACCGGGCAACTTTTATGGTTGCCCGGTTAATTTTAAAGTTTAAAAGAATGAATTGGAAAAATGTTTTAGTAATGGGTGCGGTAACATTGTTGCCAGCTTCCATGATGGCTCAAGCCAATATCTTGAACGCTAAAAAACCTCAGGACATTGGAGTCCGCACTGAGGAACAGAAAGCCGTAGATAACGATGCTCCTTTGGATTATGGTTATGTGGATGATAGGGATATACTTTGGTCCAAGACACTATGGGAAACCATTGATTTGGACGAAAGGGTAAACTTTCCACTTTATTACCCTACAGATACAATGGATATAGGAAAAAATAGAAGATCCTTGTATCATGTATTGATTAAGAACTTACAAGAAGGTAATATAGAAGCTTATGCAGATTCCTATTTTACGGAAAAAAGAACATTCAATGACTTATCCGGTGCCCTACAAACTGTAGATACATTGGATTACGGTTACGAACAAATGAACGCGGGTGAGCAAGTTTCTGAAGAGTATATTACTCGAAGAAACATTACCGCTGCTGAAATTGAAGAGTACCGAATAAAGGGGATGTGGTATTTCGATAAAAGACAGGGAGAGTTAAAGTATAGATTATTGGGTATTGCACCCGTAGCTCCGGATGTAAACTTTATCGATGATGAAAATCCGGACAAGGTTGAGTTATTTTGGATATGGTATCCAGATGCTCGTGAGATTTTGCACGAGGCTAAAGTCTTTAACCAGCGTAACTCGGCACAACCCATATCATTTGACATGTTGTTGAACGCAAGAAGGTTTAATGCCGTTATCTATAAAGAGGATAATGTACATGGCGACCGTAAGGTCAGCGATTATATTGCGGACAATGCGCTCTTCCAATTATTGGAGGCAAAACGTATCAAAGAAACTATCCGGGATAGAGAACAAGATATGTGGGCTTACTAAGTCAATAAAAAATTCCAATTCAATAATATGAAGCCCTGATAAAATTTTATCAGGGCTTTTTGTTTATGCCTATTTTTGCATCATGTTGGATTATATAGTTGTTGGTTTAGGGCTTGCTGGGGCTGCTTTTTGTGAAACCCTTAAAAAAAACAAAAAGAATTTTCTGGTGATAAGCGATGATTCCCAAACTTCTTCCAAAGTTGCAGGTGGATTGTCGAACCCCGTTATTTTAAAACGTTTTACGTTAGCTTGGAAAGCAGATATGTTAATGCCGGTATCCAGGAAATTTTATGAGGAACTTGAAAAAGAATTGAACAACGATCTTATAGTTGATCAACCCATTTTAAGAAAATTTAGTTCTTCTGAAGAGCAAAATTTATGGTTCGAAGCTTCCGACAAGATTTTTTTAAGGGACTACCTGTCTTCTGATTTGGTAAGAAATAACAATAAGGCCTTGAATGCCCCTTTTGACTTTGGAAAACTAAATGGTGCCTATCGGTTAAAAACAGAAACATTTTTGAACGCTTTTAGAAAAAGACTCATTGCATCTGGCAATTTCATTAATGAAACTTTTGACTATGATGATTTGAATATAAAGGATGCCGCCGTTAGCTACAGAAATATTTCGGCCAAAAAAATTGTTTTTGCGGAAGGCTTTGGCCTTGAAAAAAATCCATATTTTAATTACTTGCCTATGCAGGGTTTAAAAGGTGAGTATATATTGATTGAATCCAAAGAATTAAAGGAATCGAAAGCTATTAAGTCATCTGTTTTTGTAATTCCATTTGATAAGAATTTATATCTGGTTGGGGCTAATTACGACCCTAAGGATAAGGATAATGAACCCTCGGAGGATACAAAGCAGGAACTGGTAGGGAAATTAAACAAAGTGGTAAACTGTTCTTACCAAGTTGTGGGGCAAGTCGCGGGCGTAAGACCTACGGTGAAAGATAGAAGGCCATTAATGGGAAGCCACCCGAAATACCCACATTTAAGTGTCTTAAATGGTTTTGGCTCCCATGGTGTTATGATAGCACCATGGGCCGCACAGGAATTGTTTTCGTATTTGGAAGAAGGAAAAAAATTAATTAAAGAGGTGGATATTCAACGATTTTCCAATCTGCAAGAAAATTAATACAATACTAAACTTCAAAAAGTTATAAGGTCCGAATACAAACTTAACTTAGCTTTGTATCAAGTTCCTGTTAAAATGCTGTAGAGTTTGTATCCTTTTTTTAACATTTGCAAATCCTTAAAAAAAGGTACTAAAATAGATAAAGGCACCTCAGGGTAAATTCACGAAGTAGAATCTATCATCTCATACTCCTAGATGTCTTAAATTAAAAAATACGATGTTAAACATTCACAATCTTTCCGTTTCATTCGGAGGAGAATATTTATTTGAAGAAATCTCATTTAGGCTAAATGCTGGGAATAGGGTAGGACTCGTTGGTAAAAATGGAGCAGGAAAATCTACACTATTGAAGCTTCTTGCCAAGGATATGCAAATAGATTCGGGAACTATAGCCGTTGAAAAGGATGTTAAGATAGGTTTTTTACGTCAAGATATCGATTTTCAGATGGGAAGGACCGTTTTGGAGGAAGCCTATCAGGCTTTCGAGGAAATCAAGGTTTTGGAATCAAAAATCGATGATATCAATCACCAATTGGCGGAGCGAACAGATTATGAAAGTGATTCTTATAATCAACTTATCGTGGATTTAAGCGATGTTTCAACACATTATGAAATATTGGGAGGCTATAATTATCAGGGAGAAACAGAAAAAATTCTTCAAGGACTAGGTTTTCAAAGGGAGGACTTTGATAAAAAAACGGAAACCTTCTCAGGGGGTTGGCGCATGCGAATTGAACTTGCCAAGTTGCTGCTACAGAGTAATGATGTTTTGCTTTTGGATGAGCCAACGAATCACTTGGATATTGAATCCATTATATGGTTCGAACAATTTCTGAACAACTATACGGGTGCGGTGATGATTGTTTCCCACGATAAGATGTTTTTGGATAATGTTACCAATAGAACCATTGAAATATCGTTGGGCCGTATTTATGATTATAATAAGCCTTATTCCAAGTACTTGGTTTTAAGGGATGAGATACGCCAACAACAATTGAATGCACAGAAGAACCAAGAAAAAGAAATACAACAAGCGGAACGATTAATTGAGAAGTTTAGGGCAAAGTCGACCAAAGCTTCTATGGCACAATCGTTAATCAAAAAACTTGACAAGATAGAGCGTATAGAAGTCGATGAAGATGACAATAGCGTCATGAGCCTTAGATTTCCGGTTTCAGTTACCCCCGGTAAGGTGGTAGTCGAGATAGAAAACCTTTCAAAAGCATATGGCAACAAAGAAGTATTGAACGATATAAACCTTTTGGTAGAGCGAGATAGCAAAACCGCATTTGTGGGCCAGAACGGACAGGGAAAATCTACTTTGGCCAAAATAATCGTTGGGGAGTTGGCCTATGAAGGGCATTTAAAATTGGGGCATAATGTTCAGATTGGGTACTTTGCCCAAAATCAAGCGGAGTATTTGGATGGTAACAAAACCATTTTAGATACCATGATAGACGCTGCGAATGAATCCAACAGGAGTAAGGTCAGGGACATACTCGGTTCTTTTTTATTTAGGGGTGATGAGGTAGAGAAATATGTAAAGGTATTATCTGGAGGTGAACGTAACCGATTGGCTTTGGCCAAAATGTTATTACAACCTTTTAATGTTTTGGTCATGGATGAACCAACAAACCATTTGGATATAAAGTCGAAAAATGTCTTAAAACAAGCCTGCTTAAATTTTGAAGGGACCCTTATTTTAGTGTCCCACGATCGGGACTTTCTCCAAGGATTAACCAATAAAGTTTATGAATTTAAGGACAAACAGATCAAAGAGTATTTAGGAGATATCGATTTTTATCTAGAGCAGCGAAAGGTGAATGATTTTCGTGGTATTGAGAAGAAAGAGGAAACAAAGGAGGACAGACCTAAAGAAAAGAATAATCAGTCCTTTGAAGAACAGAAACAACTAAAGAGCCTCAAGAACAAATTAAGCGGATTGGAAAGTGAAATTTCGTCACTTGAGAAGGAAATCAAGAAAATAGATCATGATTTGCTTATGAACTATGATGCAACCATTGCCAAGCCTAATTTTTTTGATTCATATCAAGCAAAAAAGGCAAAGCTTGAAAAACATATGGAAAAATGGGAAACTCTTACAATGGAGATAGAGAGTTCTAAATAGTATTCACCAACAGTTATCGGTATTTCACCACACATTTATCCACTTTCACAACAAAGCAGTTCCATTAAACGATAATTTTTGCTTCTTCATCGTTATTGTAGGAGATTTGTAAGATAATTCTTAACAAGAATCTTGTACGCTATAAATTAAAACTACCCTATGAAAAAGTATTACACCGTACTTACTCTGTTTTTATTGATATCTAGTTTCACTATGGCAAAGGTTTCAAAGAGTGAAAAGAAAGCCTTGCTTGCACTATATAATAGTACAAATGGTACCCATTGGAAAAAGAAATGGGATTTAAATCGACCGGTTTCCGAATGGTATGGTGTAAAAGTAGAAGATGATAAGGTGGTGGAGTTAAACTTGTTCAACAACAACCTTATGGGTCCTTTGCCCACAGGAATTTCTAGGTTGGAGAATCTTAGAGTATTAAACTTGGCATTTAACCTAATAACTGGAGAGTTGCCTCAGGATTTAGCTCAATTACCCAATTTAAAAGTTTTAAAATTGGAGATGAATAGACTAAAGGGGAAGTTGCCAGGCAATATCGGCGAACTTTCAAGCTTAGAAGAATTAACAGCTTTCAATAATTTCCTATCCGGGAGTATTCCCTCTAGTATTGGCGACATAAAGAAGCTTAAAGTTCTAAATCTTTCAAGCAATGCTTTGAAAGGCAACATACCCGAGTCACTAGGTCAATTAACGCAATTGGAGACGCTAGGGCTTTTTGAAAATAGTTTAGAAGGCGCTATACCAGGTGAAATGGGAAGTTTAAGGAACTTAAAAGAGTTGGTTTTGGCTAACAATAGTTTAAACGGAGAAATTCCGAAAGAGTTTGATCAACTGGCAAGCTTGGAAATTTTTCAAATTCAAAACAATAAATTCACCTCCTTTAAAAATTTAGAAGCACTAAAGAAAAGGGAATTTCTAGTGTTCGACCATGATGGTTTTGATAAGGAATATGATTTTAAGGAAATTAAATTTAGCAAGACCAGAATGGCTGATACAAAATTTGAAGACGTTGAAAATTAAGAGTAGTTTACACTTTTAGTTAGTTTGGTGAAAAAGAGGTGTTGGTAGCACCTCTTTTTGTTTTCCTATAATTGTCATTTTATCAAAGTATCTCAAGATACTTACTTCTCTTTGTTAAGTTTTATGAAATTTTTAACCTCCTTTAAGTAATAACTGGGAATCGATTTTTTGTAGTTTCGCCGTTTAAAAGTATAAGTTCTTAGTCTATTTTGCTGACAGTTATGTAGTTATGAAAATAGTGTAAAGAAATTTTACCTTTAGAGGAACTATTCGGGATGTTATGTTAATATTTAAGTTGCATCTAGGTCGTTTCACTAATCAATTCGGACGTTTCACTTTTATAAAATAAGTATCGACATACTACAGGACTATATTTGTAGTCGTTTTAAAAACTATCAGTTAAAACCAAAACCAAAATGCGAAAAATCATCTTTACCGGACTGGGTATTGTGTTAATATTGGCTTCATTTTTCTTAGCAAAAGTGATTATCGACAGTAAGAAGGTCTTTAAACCACGAGCCGAAAAAGTTGTGAAAACTGTATTTACAGAAGTTGTGGAGAACAAAACGATTCCTATCGTTGTTACTGCCAACGGTAATTTAACGGCAAAACAGAGAGTTGAACTCTATGCCGAGGTTCAAGGGGTCTTTAGAAGAGGTAATAAGTTGTTTAAAGAAGGGCAGTCTTATCGGCAAGGGGAAACCATTATTAGTATTGATGCCGAGGAATATGCAGCCAGTGTACAATCGGCCAAAAGTAACCTGTATAATGAATTGACGTCTATTATGCCGGATTTACGATTGGATTATCCGGAAATTTATCCCAAATGGCAAGCTTATCTCAATGGATTTGATTTATCTAAAAGTACACCTGCCTTACCGGAGATGAATTCAGAAAGTGAACGGTTCTTTATTTCTGGTAGAGGGATATTAACCAACTTTTACAATGTTAAGAATTTGGAGCAGCGATTATCAAAATATCGTATTGCCGCTCCCTTTACAGGTGTTTTAACGGAAGCACTTGTTACAGAAGGGACCTTGGTTAGGTCTGGTCAAAAATTAGGGGAATTTATTAACCCAGGAGTTTATGAATTGGAAGTTGCGGTTAGTAAGTCTTTTACAGACCTATTAAAGGTTGGTGAATCGGTTGAGTTGACCAATTTAGATGATAACGAGGTATTTACAGGAAAGGTGACCAGAATAAATGGTAGAATTGATCAGGCATCCCAGACGATCAAAGCTTTTATAGAGGTTGACAATGACAAACTGAGAGAAGGTATGTACCTCGAAGCTAACTTGGATGCAAAAAAAGAAGAGAACGCTATAGAAATAGATAGAAGCCTTTTACTAGAGGGCAATAAGATTTTTGTTGTTAGGGATTCTGTATTGGATCTTATCGATGTTAAACCGGTCTATTTTTCAGAGAAAAGTGTTGTGTTGAAGGATGTTCCCGAGGGTATCACAATAATGTCCAAACCATTGATTGGAGCATATACGGGTATGGCCGTACAGGTTTACAAAGATCAACCAGATAATTCCAAGGGATAATGCGAAAAATTATTGAATACTTTATTAGATACCATGTTGCAGTCAATGTGGTTGTGATTTCTTTTGCCCTTTTTGGTATCGTGGGGGCAAAATCACTTAAGTCTTCCTTTTTCCCCTTAACCGATTCCAAGAATATCTCCATCAGTATCACCTATCCTGGGGCTTCACCTCAAGAGGTTGAAGAGGGTATTGTTCTTAAGATCGAGGACAATTTAAAGGGTCTAGAAGGTGTAGATCGTGTAACGTCCACATCAAGGGAGAACAGTGGAACCATTAATATTGAAATAGAAAAGGGCAGGGATATTGATTTTATGCTCTTAGAGGTTAAAAATGCCGTTGATAGGGTACCGACTTTTCCCTCAGGAATGGAGCCCTTGGTTGTTTCTAAACTAGAAGCGGTTAGGCAAACCATTTCTTTTGCCATAAGTGGTAATAACATACCATTGGCTACTTTGAAGAATGTTGGTAGACAAATTGAAAACGATTTAAGGGCAATCGATGGTATTTCACAGATTGAGATTTCAGGTTTCCCCCAAGAGGAAATAGAAATTGCTGTAAATGAAAATAATTTGTTGGCCTACGGAATTTCTTTTTCAGAGGTTGCCAATGCCGTTGGTAATGCCAATATTTTGGTTACTGGAGGTAATATAAAAACTGATGCCGAAGAATATTTGATTCGTGCAAATAATAGATCTTATTATGGCGATGAACTATCGAATTTAATAGTAAGGGCAGACCCATCAGGTAGTACGGTAAGGTTGAAAGATGTTGCGGAAATACGTGATAGGTTTGCAGAAAACCCCAACGCCACATATTTTGATGGAAACTTATCCGTAAATACATCAATAACAAGTACGAATACGGAAGACTTGATACAGTCCGCTGAGGATGTTAAGGCCTATATTGAGGAATTTAACCAAAAGTATAGCAATGTTAAGTTGGACATTGTCTCGGATCAGTCTGAAACCTTGGTTCAAAGAACACAATTATTGACGGAGAATGCCATTATGGGAATGATTTTGGTGTTGATATTCCTATCCTTGTTTTTGAACACAAGACTTGCATTTTGGGTAGCTTTTGGTTTACCAGTGGCTTTCTTGGGAATGTTTGTTTTTGCTGGGTTCTTTAATGTGACAATAAACGTTTTGTCCCTTTTTGGAATGATTATCGTAATCGGGATATTGGTAGATGACGGAATCGTAATTGCTGAAAATATTTACCAGCAATATGAAAAAGGAAAATCACCGGTACAAGCCGCCGTTGATGGAACTATGGAAGTTCTTCCCCCAATTATTTCTGCAATAATTACAACAATTTTGGCCTTCTCTATCTTCTTGTTCTTGGATAGTAGAATCGGTGAATTTTTTGGAGAGGTTTCTGTTATTGTAATTCTAACCTTGGTAGTTTCCTTGGTCGAGGCATTAATTATTTTGCCGGCCCATTTGGCCCATTCAAAAGCGTTACAACCTCTTGATAAAAAACCAAAAAAAGGGTTGGCGAAGGCATTTGCCAAACTTAGAATCATCAACGATTCTGGGGATAAGTTAATGGTCTGGATGCGTGATTCCCTTTATAGTCCGGCACTTCGATTTGCAATGCGGCAAAAGGTGTTAACCTTTAGTTTTTTTGCCATGGCATTGATACTAACCTTTGGCTCTGTTGGCGGTGGAATTATTAGAACTGCGTTTTTTCCAAGGATTGCGAGTGACAGGGTTGGTATTGAATTACAAATGCCCAATGGTACCAATGAAAAAATTACAGATTCTATAATTAGCCTAATTGAAGAAAAGGCCGAAATAGTTAATCAGGAGCTTACGGATAAATACTTGCCCAATTCGGACAAAATGATGTTCGAAAATATGATCAGGAGAATAGGACCCGGATCCTCAACGGCCGAACTCAGAATTAATTTGTTACCGGGTGAGGAGCGACCCGATGAAGTAGTTTCGGATATGGTTACCCGTAGAATCGAGGAATTGGTAGGGCCGGTTATAGGTGTAGAAAGTCTAATATATGGCTCTGGTGGTAACTTTGGTGGCTCTCCTGTTTCAGTTTCCTTATTAGGAAACAATATAGAGGAACTCAAAGCTGCAAAGGACGAGTTAAAAGGTATTCTACAAAATAATACACGGCTAAAGGACATTTCTGATAATGATCCCGCTGGTATAAAGGAAATAAGGCTTCAATTAAAAGAAAATGCATACCTATTGGGGCTCGACTTAAGAACGGTAATGAACCAGGTGCGAGCAGGATTCTTTGGGGTACAGGCACAGCGTTTTCAAAGATCTCAAGATGAAATTAGAGTCTGGGTAAGATATGATCGGGAAGATCGATCATCCATTACCAATCTGGACGATATGCGAATTGTAACACCTACGGGCGACCGTGTTCCTTTAAAGGAAATTGCCGAATATACAATTGAACGTGGTGACGTTGCCATAAATAGATTGGAAGGGCGAAGGGAAATTCAAGTTTCTGCGGATATGAAGGATATTAAAGATAGCCCAACAGAAATAATGGCAGAAATTCAAAATGTCATCATGCCTGATATTCAGTCAAGATATCCAACAGTTACTGCTTCCTACGAAGGACAAAATAGGGAATTGGGTAAACTAACGGGTTCTTTAAAGGTTGTAGGCCTTTCTATTTTGTTATTGATTTATATAACCATTGCCTTTACGTTTAGAAGTTTTAGTCAACCACTCATGTTGCTACTTTTGGTTCCATTTAGCTTTACTGCTGTTGCATGGGGGCATTGGATACATGATTTCCCAATTAACGTGATTTCTCTTTTGGGTATCATAGCTCTGATAGGTATTATGGTGAATGATGGTCTAGTGCTCATAGGAAAGTTCAATTCCAACCTGCGGGAGGGCATGACCTTTGATTCCGCTATATATGAGGCGGGTAGATCAAGGTTTAGAGCTATTTTCTTAACATCTGTTACCACGATTGCCGGTTTAGCACCCTTAATGGCGGAAACCAGTAGACAGGCCCAGTTTTTAAAACCCATGGCTATATCCATTGCTTATGGTATTGGGATAGCCACGATTTTGACCTTGCTCATGTTGCCCTTATTTCTCTCTTTCGGTAATAAGTTAAAATCCAAAAACAGAATGTTGGCTTCAGGTCATAAGATTACAAAAGAAGAAGTAGAAAGAGCCATTTTGGAAAAAAGGGAATCCGAACATTTGGAGGGAGAAAAAAATCATGGCCTTAATGGAACTTTAATCGAGGACCAACCACATCATAAAGAATTAGAAGAAACCTTATAATGACGAAATTTAGATTAACCTTTTTCCTTCTACTATCTTCTGTTCTAGTTATTGCACAAGAGAATTTACTTTCAAAAGAAGAAGCGGTAGCTAAGGCATTAGAGAACAATTTTGGCATAGAAATAGCCAAAAACCAAGTGGATATTGCGGAAAATAATGCCAGTGTATTAAACTCAGGATATTTACCTACGCTTACCGGTACGGCAGGTGCAAATTACGCAAGCAATAATAATATTCAAGAATTTCCAGGAAGGTTAGACAGTATTGGTAATCCTCTAGCGGATGTTAATTTGAAAGATTTAGAAAGTCAACGATATAACGCTGGCCTAAATTTAAATTACACCCTGTTTGATGGCTTAGGTAGATTTTATACCTATAAAAGGCTTAAGGAGCAATATCAGCTTTCCGAACTTCAGGCTCGTGAAACTATTGAGAATACAATGCTTCAGATGTTCAGTGTCTATTTTGAAATCGCTCGTTTAACGGAGAATAGAAATGTACAATCACAGGCTTTGGAGATATCAAAACAACGGATTACCAGAGCAGAATATGCTTTTGAATTTGGTTAGAATACCAAATTGGATATTCTAAATGCGCAGGTGGATGTAACGAACGATAGTATTACACTATTGAATACGAAACAGCAACTTGAAAATGCCAAGAGAGATTTGAATGTGCTTTTAAACCAAGATTTGAGTACAAATTTTGTGGTAGATACTTTGGTAACCTTTATCCCTAGAATAAGTTTGGTGGAGTATATGGAGCAATCGGTCTCCTATAATGTAGCTATTTTACAAACAGAACGAAACCTTAAAATCAATGAATATGATATTAAGGTGAATAGATCTGGTTATCTTCCAACCATTGGTCTTACTGGTTCTTATGGTTGGAATAGAAGCCAAAATCCCGATCAGGTCTTTTTTACAGGCCAGGTCTTTCCTGGGACCAACAATACACAAATCAGTTTTGGGTTAGGTGCAAGCTTAACATGGAATTTGTTCGACGGAGGAGGTACCGCAGTTCGAGTAAAAAACGCTAAGATAACCTATGCCAATCAAGAATTGTTAAGGAAGCAAGTAGAATTAGAGGTAAATAGAGACATGCAAAATGCAATGGCCATTTTTGAAAATAGATTGAGGATATTTAGAATACAAGAGCAAAACGTGGTTACCAACCAAAATAATTTTGAGCGTTCCAGAGAACAATTTCAATTGGGTAGAATAACATCCATTGAATTTAGGCAAGCTCAGATCAACCTATTGAATGCACAGACCAATAAGAATTTAGCCAAATACGATGCTAAACTGGCCGAACTTCAATTACTTCAGCTTACAGGACAATTATTGAATGTTGAAATATAAACAGGGGCAAGTCAACTAATTAAGAAATCAATATGTACAAGGATAAAACGGGTAAGGAACTTTTAGAGTTGTTGGAGCAACAATCCCTATTGACATTTGAGTCCCAATTGTTGTTGAAGGATGAAATTAAGGAAAAGGGCATTATTGCCGATACTTCTGAATTGGATAAAACGATAGCGGATAAGATCAAGAGGATTAAGGATTTTGAGTATTTAAAGGATTTTGGTTTTAAGGCGGAAACTGTTGATAATAAATTTCTGGTCACGAGAACATTGAACGCTACCTTGACCGATGTATTTGCTGTTGTACTTGGACTTATTGTTTTTCTGATTGGGGTAAACGGGGTAGTGAATTTAGTACTGACCTTCGTAAATGGTGAGGAATTGGATGTATTCACCCTGGCCGTAAAATTCATTGTAGCAGGACTAATTTTTGTCGGCTTTAGGTTTTTTAGCGGACTTAAGCGACTTTTCGATTACTCTGGCTTTCAATTGGCACGTATCGATGGGGATATTACGCTGAAAAAACGATTTGATATTAAGTTGGAGGAGATAAAGGCGAAAGCCTCGGATTTATTTCTTCACAGGGACGGTGACGATATGGAGCTAAAACTAGGGGATGAGGTGATTTTTAGTTCCAATGCGGAAAGTCTGGTCCAAAGGATGACCCTGGAAGAACTGTCCAAAAGGCTTAAGGGGAAGTAAACTCGGTTCTTTATGTATGAGCACTTTTTTCAGTGTCCTTATTGTTGGGAAGAGGTTTCCATGTTAATGGATCCCTCCATTACCAAACAGACGTATGTGGAGGATTGTGAAGTCTGCTGTAATCCCGTTGAGGTAACTCCCCATTTTCAAGAAAATGAATTGGTAGCATTTGATGCTAATGAAATAGGACAATGAATATTTAATTCATTTCAGCTATTTTACCGCCAAAAACTTTATCCTTCTTAATATTTTTTGGTTTTCCATAAATATAAATGGAACCTCCAGCCTTAACTTTTGCAATTACCTCTTCGGTTGCCTTAACGTCTGCCCTGCCACCGGCCATTACCACTACCTCCGTATTTGTTGTATTTAAATCCTTACAATAAGCTTTACCACCAGTATTTACGGATACCTCCTGTTTGGTACTCGAACCCGATAATGTAACTTCACTACCCGAAACGGCTCTAACGTAAACCTCATCCAAAGCAACTTTTAAATCGATTAAACCGCCCTCCTGGCCCTTAATATCCACTTTGGAGCCTTTAAAAGTTTCTTCTGAGGTTATTTTGGCATTTTCATTAACATCGAGCAGGGTCAGATCTTCCGTGTAATACAGTGTGCCCTTGGCCTCGTCGCCATCCATAAAATTATCGAATGACATTTTAATCTTTAGAAGCCCGTTTTTGTTGGAAATATTGACCTCATCCTTGTCATCACCAGTTATCACGAGTTTATTTTCGTTACTTTTTACCAGGGATACAATTATTCGGTCATATACTTTGAGTTCTGTAAACTTTTCAAAGGTTTTTGTGTTTGCCTTTTGAGCAATGGCAGTAGTTCCAATAAACAATAGGACACCAATGTATAGCCAATTTTTCATTTGAAGTATTTTTTTAAGTATTCGTTACTAAACTGTAATTTAATATAAATACCCCAAATGTAATAGGAAATACATTAGCAAGGTAGGAATAGACTTATTGAATGGACTTCCTGTATTGCGTTGGTGTCATCCCCTTTATTTCCTTAAACCTCCGGTTAAAATTAGATTGTGACTGGAAACCACATCCTTCGGCAATCTCGGTTATGGGTTGAGCTTTGGATTGTGCCAATTGTTTACAGGCATGCTCGACCCTGTAGGCTTTTAAAAAATCAAAAAAACTTTTATTGGTATGTTTTTTAAAAAATCTACAAAATGAATTCTTGGTCATAAACGTTAAATCTGCGACCTCCTTTAGTGTAATTTGTCTTTTGAAATTTTGGATGACTAGGTCAAAAATACTTTGAAGTCTTTCACCTTCATCTAGACTTCTTACTTTTGTTGGTAAATATTGGGAAAGGCTTTTGGTAGCTGTTTCACTTAACTGATTTAGTAGTTGCAACAACCCTATAAAGCGCTCCAACCTATTTTTATGCTCCATTTTTTGAAGTAATAGTCCCAGTTCATTGTGATGTTTCAGAACTCGAAAACTATTTTGGGCCCTATTAAAAAAAGAATTTAAAGTCTGAAGCTCCAAAAGATTGAAAAAATTCTTTCCAAAGGAATCTTGTGTAAAAAATAGCGTATACATTTTTGAGTTTACATCCGTTGTGTCATCACTCTTGAAGAGGTGTGGTATATTGCTGCCAATTACAAATAGGTCATCAGGACTAAATTGATGTATACTATCCATTAGAATAAGTTTTCCACTTCCCTTACTAATAAAACTGATTTGTATTTCTTCGTGTTGATGTAGTTTGTCATAGAAACGGGCCTGCTCATCAATTTGAAATACTAAATTTTCATAAGGGGACTTGGGGATAATGAATGGAAGCACTTTCATTTTGTAAATTTATGTTTAAATATTCACCTAAAAGGATAAAATTAAAACTTAAAGGGTAATATAGTATTGAGATATGATAAAATGGGATTAGGGTTTCAATCCCTAGGTATGTAATTTTATCTAAATTAAAATGAAGAAATATGGCACTTTCATGGAGTGGGGTTATGCCTGCTGTTACGACAAAATTTACAAAAGAGGGAGATCTGGACTTAAAAATGTTTCAAGTTAATATTGAGGCGCAAGTATCTGCCGGGGTAAATGGAATTATCTTAGGGGGAACCCTTGGGGAAGCAAGTACTTTAACTGGGGAGGAAAAAGAGACTTTATTAAAAAAGACGATAGAAATTGTAGACGGTAAAGTTCCGGTAATTTTGAACATTGCGGAACAAACTACACAAGGAGCAATAGAAGCTGTAAGGGCCGCAGGGGTTAATGGGGCTTCTGGCTTAATGATGTTGCCTCCTATGCGATATAAAGCCAATGATTTTGAAACCGTAACTTATTTTCAAGAGGTGGCCAGAAGCACGGACCTGCCAATCATGATTTATAACAACCCCATAGATTATGGTATTGAAGTAACCTTGGATATGTTTGAAGTGCTCTTAAAAGAAGAGAATATAAAGGCGGTTAAGGAAAGCACCCGAGATATATCTAATGTAACCCGAATTAAAAATAGGTTTGGAGATCGACTTAAGGTACTTACCGGTGTGGATACGCTTGGTTTGGAAAGTCTATTAATGGGCGCAGAAGGTTGGGTGGCAGGTTTGGTCTGCGCATTTCCGGCTGAGACTGTTGCTATTTTTAAATTATCAAAGGCAGGAAGAATTAAGGAGGCCCTAGAAATTTACAGGTGGTTTTTACCACTATTGGAGTTGGATATTAACCCTCAATTAGTTCAAAATATAAAATTAGCCGAGGTTGCCACGGGTATTGGAACGGAAAACGTAAGAGCTCCCAGACTTCCTTTGCAGGGTGCGGAGCGTGAAAGGGTTTTGAAGATTATTGAAACTGGTATGGAAAACAGACCCAAATTACCGGAATATCTAGAATTGGAAGAAATAATGGCGTAGCCAATTATAATAAATAGGGAACAGTATTATGTGGATTCCAAAGCCTTTTACTCTTATAGGTGGGTTAATATTTTTATTAACATTTTCTTTAAATGCCCAGAGAAGTGAAGGGAATGAGGCTGTTTTGGAAGAAATTATTGATGAAGTTGAAAACTTTAAGCTATATGATAGAAAGGATTACCCTCTAGGTAGGTATTTACCTAAGGTTTATGAACAAGATGCCGAATTTGCAGAAGAAAAACTAAAGGAATTAGAGCGTATTAACTTAGAAACGCTTTCTGAAACTGAACGCATCTCCTTGGAATTACTTGAGTTTAGTCTTCAAAATAGGATTGACCTTTACAATTTTGGGCTTTACTTGAATCCAATACAGGCAGACCAAGGTTTTCATTTAAGTTTAAATTATAGCATTAGACCCATTAGAGATTTTAGAGGCGCAAAAAACTATTTAAAAACTCTTAATGATATACCTCGTTTTGCAGAGGAACATTTTGTGGTTTTGCGCGAAGCATTAGAAAAAGGAGTTTCGCAACCTAAGGTGATTTTTGACGGATATGAATCCACGTATAATCAACACATAACTGAGGAATACGGGAATAACCCTTTTTACGCTCCATTCAAGGACCTACCATCTAATTTAACATCACAACAAAGGGATTCCATATTAAAAGCGGCAAAAGAATCAATTGAAAAAGCTGTGGTTCCCACTTTCAAGAAAATTAAAATATTTTTTGAATCGGAATATTTACCAAAAACGAGATCCAGTATTGGAATTTCAGATACGCCAGGAGGAAAAGAAGTGTATCAAAATAGAATAGATTATTATACCACTACAAATAGCTACACGGCTAATGACATTCATAATATAGGATTAAAAGAGGTCGCTAGAATCAAGTCCGAAATGGAGAAAATTATCGAATCTGTTGGTTTCAAAGGAGCGTTCAGTGATTTTTTGGAATTTCTTCGAACCGACCCACAGTTTTATGTTACCGAAGGAGAAGACTTATTGAAAGAAGCGAGAAATATTGCCAAACAGATCGATGCCCAGTTACCTGCTTATTTTTCCACCTTGCCAAGAAAACCGTATGGTGTAAAAAAAGTCCCGGATGCCTTGGCCCCAAAGTATACCGGTGGTCGCTATTCCGGTTCGTATAGTTCCACGGAGCCGGGCTATTATTTGGTAAACACCTATAAGTTGGACAGTCGACCCTTGTATGTTTTACCATCGTTGACATTGCACGAGGCCGTACCGGGACACCATCTACAAATGAGCCTGAACCAAGAACTATCCGATAGCATTCCAGGGTTTAGAAGAAATATGTATATATCCGCTTTTGGTGAAGGTTGGGCACTTTATACCGAGTTTTTAGGAGATGAAATGGGAATATATAAAACTCCCTATGAGAAGTTTGGAAAGTTGACCTATGAAATGTGGCGTGCTACCAGATTGGTTGTTGATACGGGTATTCATGCCAAAGGTTGGACCAAGCAGCAGGTATTGGATTTTATGAAAAACAATACTGCATTGTCCCTACATGAAATTAACACTGAAACGGATCGATATATTGCTTGGCCTGGTCAAGCATTATCCTATAAAATGGGGGAATTAAAGATTCGGGAACTTAGAAGGAAAGCAGAAAATGAGTTAGGTGCAGATTTTGACATCAGGGAGTTCCATGAAGTTATTCTCGGACAGGGTACGGTAACACTCCCAATTCTGGAAGGAAGGGTGAATCGCTATATTGAAAGTAGAAATATGGCGGAGTAGCCCTGTAAATAAATTGTTAGAATTAGAATATTTCAAAGTGGACTTCAGGTAGTTAATTTCGATTATCTAGTAATAAAGAGCTGATTAGTGTGAAAAAGCATGTATTTAAATGTGTGGACGGCCATACTTGTGGAAATCCAGTAAGGTTGATTGTTGAGGGAGCTCCAGCATTGAAGGGTTCCAACATGAGTGAAAAGAGGATGCATTTCATAAAAGACTATGATTGGATCAGAAAAGGGTTGATGTTCGAGCCAAGAGGTCATGATATGATGAGCGGTGCTTTTTTATATCCACCCGCAAATTCCAATAATGATTTTGGAATACTTTTTATTGAAACCAGTGGTTGTCTTCCTATGTGTGGTCACGGTAGTATAGGTGTTGTCACCATGGCCATTGAGGAAGGAATTGTGGTTCCTAAAGTACCGGGTAAAATTAAAATGGAGACTCCTGCGGGTTTGGTAGAAATTACTTACCATCAACACGAAGGAAAGGTTGAATGGGTAAAGTTGGTCAATGTAGGTTCCTATCTCGCGGCTTTGGATTTAAAAGTAAACTCGAACTTCTTGGGACAACTTACCTTTGATGTTGCTTATGGAGGTAATTATTATGCCATCGTTGATCCACAAGATAATTTTACAGGCTTGCAGGATTATTCCGCTTCCCAATTAATAGAAATGGCTAGGGAACTTAGGCAGAACATAAACTTGGCCTATCCCGATTTGTTTGTGCATCCAGATCATTCGTCCATAAGGGATGTAAGTCATATTCTTTGGACGGGAAAAACTATTTCTAAGAATGCCGTGGCTAGGAATGCCGTTTTTTATGGCGACAAGGCCATTGATCGGTCACCCTGTGGTACAGGTACATCTGCTAGAATGGCGCAGTGGCATGCCAAGGGGAAATTGGCATTGGGAGAAGAATTTGTGCATGAAAGTTTTATTGGTTCTAAATTTATCGGTGTAGTAGAATCAGAATGTAAAATTGGTAATTTTAATGGGATAGTTCCGAGCATCAAAGGTTGGGCAAGACAGTATGGTTACAATGAAATAACCATAGATGAAGCTGATCCATATGCTCAAGGTTTTCAAGTAATATAAGTATGGCGAATAAAAATACGTTAATTGTGGGTGCAGGTATCATGGGGCTCTGTTCTGCATATTATTTACATAAAAAAGGGCACAAGGTCACGGTTTTGGAAAAATCCGATGGTGGAGTAGGGGCTTCCTTTGTAAATGCGGGATATCTAACTCCAAGCCATATAGTGCCGCTAGCCGCCCCCGGCGTTATTACGAAGGGACTTTCCATGATGCTGAATAGTAGGAGTCCTTTTTATATAAAACCAAGGTTGGATATTAATTTTTTTAAATGGGCCTGGTCCTTTTATAAATCTTCTACAAAAGAGAAAGTGGAAAGAGCGGCTCCCATTTTAAAGGATATTAACCTATTAAGCTCCAAGTTGTACGATGAGATAAAACGGTCTGGGGATTTGGATGATTTTCATTTAGAAAAGAAAGGTCTGCTAATGATTTATCAGACCGAGGCTTACGGTCAGGCCGAACAGAAGGTGGCGAAAAAGGCTGAAGAATTCGGTTTGGAGGTAAAAATTCTTAATAAAGAGGAGTTAGCCTCCATTCATGGTAAAATGAATGTTATCGGTAAGGGAGCATTTCATTATTATTGTGATTCCCATAGTACGCCAAATGTTTTTATGGCTAAAATGAAGGATTATCTAGTCAATTCCGGTGTGCAAATTATTTATGGTGAGGAGGTAACGAAGTTTGGATATTCCGAATCGAAAATCAATACGGTGTACACTAAAACGAAGACTTATACTCCGGATAATGTCGTTTTAGCGGCAGGTTCGTGGAGTAATAAATTGGCAAGGGGTTTGGACCTGAATTTACAGGTGCAAGCCGGGAAAGGATATTGTATCGATGTATACAGACCTACCGGTATAAAATTGCCTGCAATTCTCATGGAAGCTAAAGTAGCCGTTACCCCTATGGATGGTTTTACCAGATTTGCCGGAACCATGGAGTTTTCCGGTATCAATCATGAGATAAACTTGGGTAGGGTGGAAGCGATAGCCGACGTTGTGAAAAATTTCTATCCTGATATTCAGATTACCGAAGAAGAAATAAAAAATGCCAAATGCGGATTACGTCCCGTATCGCCGGATGGACTACCATACATCGGAAAGACCGATAACTTTGATAATTTATTCATCACGACCGGTCATGCCATGATGGGTTGGAGTTTAGGACCCGCTACAGGTAAACTAATTACTGAAATTATAGAGAATACAACGCCTTCCATGGATATAAATCCATTTGACCCACAACGAAAATTTTAGGGGAAATACTTTTAGTTGAAATACCAGACATTCATACTTTCCAAGGCATCTCTAACGAAGGCATTATTGGTAAGTGTACCCGCATATTTAAATCCATGTTTGCTATACGTAATATTTAGTCCATAGGAGGTGGCTCTAGCCAGTGCGTAAATTGTAGTACATCCCAAATTGTCCATCACATTTTTTATTTCCTGAACTAAATAATAAGAAAGATTCTGGCCCCTAAAATTGGGATGGGTCGCAAAATCGACGATTTCCAGGTTAGATTCTTTATCCTGCACCCTTAGTATAGCGGAAACCAGTAACTTTCCATCTACGAACAAACCATAGAATTGGTGGTCCAATTCTGCCAGTTGTTCAAAATCCTGAATTCTTTTAATATGTTTTGGATGATACTTGTATGCTTCCTCGTGCAAGTTTACCAATGCTGGGAAATCGGCCGTATTTAATTTGCGAATGGCATAATTTTTTGGCATCCGCATGTGTGGATTTTCATCTGGTTTGTTTGCCGCCATTGCGATGGTCTTGACCGTTTCTATGGTCTTCAATTGTTTTTCATCACACTGGTGTCTGCTTTTATTCAGATACTCCGCTAAAAAATAGCCTGCAGTTTTCCCATTGTAAAGTCCCGGAATTTTTGCCTCAATTTTATATCCTTTAGATTCAAAATAGTCGATGGCACTTTCGGGGACCTTACTCAGGATTTTATCGTATTTCTTGCGTTTTGCCAATGCGGTCATCTTTGGCAGAATGGAATCTATTTTTTCTTGATTTATTTCTGATAAATAAATTCGATTATGGATTTCTCCATGATATATGGTTGCTCCCTCAATATTTTCTACAGTTTCAAACATATAGGTTCAAGATTTGGTTTTTAATACTAACTTTTAGGGTTACTCCCTTATTTGTCCATCACCAAAAACATAGTATTTGTTAGTGACCAATTGCTCCAGTCCTAAAGGACCCCGATGGTGCAATTTATCCGTACTAATGGCGAGTTCCGCCCCAACTCCCATTTGCCCTCCGTCGGTAAAGCGAGTAGAGGCATTTTGATATACCGCCGCACAGTCTACCTGTTCCATAAATTGTCTGGCAGAACCTTTGTCACAGGTCATAATGGTTGCAGAATGGCCACCAGAATTTTCATTGATTTTCTCAACAGCTTCAGTCAAGGAACTAACTGCACCCAAACAACATTTCATAGCTAAAAATTCTTCTTTCCAGATAGCTTGGTCCGTTATAGGTTCAGCCGTGGTCAAGGTCTTTTTAACCGTATCGTCAACCAAGGTGTCAACTTCCTTGGAGCTAAGCAGATTATATAGCTCTGTTAGTTTTTGGTCATAGTTATTGATTTTCTGATTTATGAGAATTTTATCCAGGGCATTACATGCCGATATTTTATCTGTTTTGGCATTCATGATGACCTTAATACTTTTTTCCCAATCCGCATTCTCATCTACATAAAGGAAGTTGTTACCTCTACCACTTACAAGAACCGCACAATTGGCATGTTCCTTTACAAAGTTGATAAGCCTTTCCCCACCTCTTGGAACAATTAAATCCAGCTTTTCAGTGGGATTTTTCAAGAAATCCTGAGTTTCTTGCCGATTCATGGTGAGTAATTGAATGTAATTCTTTGGAAGGTCATTTTCTTCCAAGGCCCTATGCCATAAATCTATAAGTATGGTATTGCTATGTAGGGCTTCCTTACCACCTTTTAATAATATTTTGTTGCTGGCTTTAAAGGCCAGTACAGCAGCCTCAATGGTTACATCTGGTCGCGATTCATAAATAATCATTATGGTCCCGAAAGGAGCGGTCTTGTTTGTTATTTCCAGCCCGTTTTCCAAAATCCTTGATGAGATGGGCTGGTTTACCGGGTCTTCTTGGCTTTGTACCTCTTGGATAGATTGTATCATTCCGTCTATCTTCTTATCGGTAACAATAAGACGGTCGTACATAGCCTGGTCTTCCTTTTGAAAAAGGTCCAAGTCCTTCTTATTCGCCTCAATGATGCTTTGTCTGTTTTCATTTAACAGTCGCATCATACTGTCCAATACCTTATTTTTTATATCTGTAGTCAATAATTTCATTTTACTAATTCTTGTTCGTCAGAGGTTACTTTGGTACCCACATTTTTCCCATCTATAATATCGATTATGGTGTTTTTCTTTTTACCATTGGCAATATAAGTTGGGATATTTTTTGCGGCAGCTTGTTGGGCATAATCCAATTTAGAGCCCATTCCGCCTCGGCCTTCTTCTTCTCTTTTATTATTGTCCTTAATGTATTTGTCTAAATTTTCTTCAGGTTTTACATGCTGAACCAAATCACTGTTCTGTTCGTTTGGATCACCTGTATAAAGACCGTCGATATCGGTAAGAATGATGAGCTTGTCAGCATTTAATAATTGAGCGATTAAACTGGCCAATTCATCATTGTCGGAAAACATGCTCATGGTAACGGATACGGCGTCATCTTCATTTGCAATGGGAATTACCCCTTCGGAAAGGAGTCCTTCGCAACAATTGACCATATTTTGCCTATGAATTCCGGGGCTAAAATCTCGCTTAGTAGGAAGTACCTGGGCACATTTCATACCGTAGTCGTGAAAAATATTATAGTAAAGTCGCATCATTCTCGGTTGTCCAATGGCCGAATACACTTGTCTTCTTTGGGTCCTGTCCTCAATATTGGAGGTTCCTAAAACCTCTTTACCGGCAATCACAGATCCAGAAGAAACCAGGACAGTTATTATATCCCTTTCATAAAGTTTTGCAATTTGTTCAACCAAGTTCCGTAATACAGGTCTAACAATTCTATTGTCCTTGTTGGTCATTACATTGGTGCCAACTTTTACAACGATTTTCTCTTTATACATAAGATTTTTCTTTTCCTAATTCAATTGCACGTTCAAAAGCCGCAAAAGCAGCCTCCTTGATCAATTCACCTACCTTATTATTATCCATACTGTCCAAGGCTGCACGGGTTGTACCGCCTTTACTGGCTACCTTGTCCATCCAGGAATTAGGGGACAGGTCATTCTGGTTAAATAATTCAATCGCCCCGGTAAATGTTTGACTTACCAATACTTTGGAGACATTCTTGGAGAATCCCATTTTTAATGCAGCCTCCATCATGCTCTGCATAAAATAGAAAACGTAGGCCGGACCACTTCCGGATATTCCGGTAGAGGCATCTATGAAATTTTCATCACTGACCAAAATTGATTTCCCAGTAGTATCCAATAAGCTCTCTATGGTCAATAATTCAATTCTTGAAACTTCTTCAGACGCTACGAAAGATGTAAGTCCTTTCCCAATTTGAGCGGGTAAGTTAGGCATGGCCCTTACCACTTTTTTTAGTCCTGTAAGGCCCTTTATTGTTTTAATGGTAACACCGGCCATGATGGAAATTACGATTTGACCTTTATTGACTAAAGGTTCCATTTTCATCATAAGACCTTCCGCGTGATAAGGTTTTACGGCAATAAAGATAATATCCGCTTGTGGAACACAATCCGATAAATCCTTATAGGTATCGAACTTCGCATCTTTTTCTAACTCCTCTAGTTTTTCTTCGGAGGTATCCAATACCATTATGTTTCTTCTTTTTAATAGCTTGGACTTGGACATTCCCTCTGCGTAGGTAAGTCCCATATTTCCTGCTCCGATGACTAAAATTTTCATAAAATAGTTTTGTTGTTTGTAAAAATTTAAGGTTTAATTATTTTTAGACGAATAGCATTTTTTCTATTCTGTTGTTTTTTTTAGAAAAGAAAGTGTGGGTATATTTATGTATTGTTTTAAAAGGCATCCCTAAAAAATACTTTTTTATATAGGTTACTTTAGAGTTTAATCCACCCAAATGGGTTCTATATACTTCTTTTACATTGCTTTCTCTTTTTACGTAAATTATTTTCATTCTTTTATATTAGTGGGTGTGTAACATAAAAATAAACATGGACCTTCCAAAAAAGACATGTTAAGCTTATGTTATATTGATTTTCAGGTAGTTAATCCTTAAAGTGTAATCGGAATAATAGTGGATCTATTAAATTTTGAGTGATTTTATAGCTAATATGATAATACGACAAAATGACCCTATTGGTCCTCATTTTCCAAAAGATACTGCTGCTTGTATTCCGCTTTCTGTAAGGCTTCTCTTCTTTCCGTGGACTGTTTCGTATAATGTTGTCTTTCTTTTATTTGATCCAACACTTTAGTTCTTCTATATTTTCTTTTATATCTCTTAAGAGCTCTCTCGATGGACTCTCCTTCTTTTACTTCTATCTTTAGCATATTAATTTTTTTATAAATAGGTTCTTAAAACTTTGTTTCTGGACTTATTTCTTAACGCACGTAGTCCTTTTTCACGTACTTGTCTAACACGTTCCCGTGTAATATCGAATAAATCTCCAATTTCCGACAAGCTCATTGGAGGTTCTTTCCCAATTCCATAAAATAAGCGGATAACATCCCGTTGTCTTTCCGGTATTGTGTTCAATGCCTCATCCAAGTCGGTTTGAAGTGATTCTTCCATCATTTTTTCATCCGGTTTGTTTGCATCCTTGGAAGACAATACATTATACAGGTTAGAGGATTCTTCCTCCTTGAATGGAGCGTCCAATGAAAGGGATCTACCGGAATTCTTAATGGAGCTTTCAACTTTTCTAACGCTCATATCCAGTTCCTTTGCAATTTCGGATGGGTTTGGCGGGCGTTCAAATTTTTGCTCCAATGCCGAATAAACTTTATAGATTTTGGTATTGGTGGCAATTTTGTTCTGCGGTAACCTAATTGATTTCCCATTTTTGGACAAGGCCTGTAGAATGGACTGGCGTATCCACCAAACGGCATAGGAAATAAATTTGAAACCTCGGGTTTCGTCAAAACGCTTTGCAGCTTTCACCAGCCCCAGATTCCCTTCATTGATCAAGTCCGTTAAACTTAATCCCCTATTTTGATACTGTTTGGCCGCAGAGACGACAAACCTAAGGTTGGCGTTTACCAATTTTTCCAAAGCCTGTTGGTCCCCTTCCTTAATTTTTAGGGCCAACTCTACCTCCTCGTCCGCAGTAATCATATCAATTTTGCTGATTTCTTGAAAGTACTTTTCAAGCGACTTTGTGTCTCGGTTGGTTATTTGCTTTGTAATCTTTAGTTGACGCATAAAAGTGTTTTGGATTATATATAACTTATAACCTACACCTTTTAATTTAAAATCCAAATAATTGGCCAAAAACATTCATTTTATGTTGAAATCAATCAAGATTTAATTAAAATCAGCACAAAAGCACTCAAAAATGAACTTTTTCATTCTTACTATTTTTTAGATGAGTTTACTCTTTTTTGAAGTATAATCAGTTTCGTTTATTTAAATTTAGAAAGATCTAAAAGCTCCGAATGGCCCTAAAACTCTTCATAGAAAAATTAATTTAGCGAAACTAGCTTCTACTAAACGATTTAAATAAACCTGGTTTCACGCTAAAGTATAACCCTTAATAAAACCTATCAAATCAATTGTATAAACTCCTTGCCAATAATTAAGATTATTCCTACAATTTTATTTTTTGAATTAACAGAACTCCTTTGATTGAAAATGGGTGTGTTGATTTGGAAATGAAATGGTTACGTTTTAAATTTAATGGAAAATCCCTATATTTAATTTGATATACTGAAATCGTAAAATTGTTTAACGATAACTATTAATTTTCTTATTAAATCAAGAAAACGTTAAACACGGGCCTAATTTTAAATATAAAGTGATGCTCAATATTCTGGAAAGTGATCCTGAGAAAATGCTTCGTCAGTTTGCCGAGCATTATGAAGCCACATTTGAGGAAGGTCTTGGTGCTGCCAATTTGAAACTAAATAATGTTAATGGAAAAGGTCATATTAGCCTCTTTCAACCTTTTGATGGTGTTACGGCTTGGGCTTATGGTATATGCTTAAATGAAGACCTAAAATTTAATCTTACATTTTCATCCAATAAATTACTTTATCTGGGCATTGTGGTCAATGGGTATCAGTTACATAAGTATTCGAATGAGAATTCTTATCATTAGATTCACCAAAATCAAAATTTTATATTGGGTGGAGAAGCCGGTAAATGTGCTGAATTTGGTATACCAATGGGGATCGAGTTTCAATGTTGTTATCTTATTTTGGAACCGAACAAACTGGCAAGTTCCGATAGTATTAGTATGACGCGTTTACAGTCCGATTTACTGGATGTTTTTGAACCTTTCTTAAATAAGGATAAATCATTTAGATTTTTTGGGGGCATAAGTGCCAAGATATCAGAATTTGCCACCATTTTAATTGAAAATGAACGAACGGATGTCGTTGGAAGATTGTTGGCCGAAGGTGCATTGATGAATATGCTTGCCTCCCAGATAGAGGCCCATGATCGTGAAAAAAATACAGATAAAATTGCACCACAAGTAGGTAAAGCTGAGTTATCTCGAATGACCGGTTTGGGGGATTTGGTCAGGGGAAATATTGGTAATAGGCCATCCATAAAGGAATTGGCAAAAAAAGTAGGAGTTTCCCGCAATAAGTTACAGGCCGGGGTCAAGTATCTTTACGGTTGTACGGTAAATCAGTTTGTAAACAATATTCGATTGGAAGTTGCCCGTGAACTCATACACAATACAGAAATGAACCAATCTGAAATCTGCTATCATATTGGATTTTCTAGCAGAAGCCATTTCTCCAAAATTTTTGAGGAACGTTTTGGAAAAGTACCTTCGGAGTATAAAAAGTCTTTTAAAAGGAAAAAGCAAGTTCTTGAAATACCTTCCCGTTCAATGTCCTAGTAAAGAGTTAGTGCCGCAATTATTGTTTCTGTTTTCTGGACAGATGGAATAGCGGTAGAGGTTACAATAGAATTGATAAATATAGAAGTCATATCGGATTATGCTGATGCAGATTTAAAGAATTTATGGGTTGTACTCTCCCATGAATATAGAACTTTATACTAACGGATTGTAATTGGATTCAATAAAAAAGCAAGCTATATAGCATGCTTTTTTGGTTATAAATTATTCAAGGTCTATGACGTTTCCGATTCTTTTATGAACTCCAACGTATTAATTTGTAATAGCATTTCGCCCTCTTTGGCTTCTGGATTTTTGACCACGAAATAAATATCGTAGAAACCATTTAAGTCTTTAACATCAATCGGTAGATTTTGTTTAGATAGCGCAAAAACAGTACTAAAACTTGGTTCAGGACCTTTTTTTCCTCCTGCTTCCCATTCATTTCTCAGTTTTTGTCGCTCCGCCCTAAAATCAATTTCTAGGGGTGTAATCTTTTCCGTTGTAGCTACGAGCGTTCCATCAGGTGAATTTAAACGGACCTCTATTATTCCACCAATATCCTTAGTTCTCAAAGAGGCCTCTGCGTTTATTATGATTTCTGAAATCCCTGTTAGATCGATATTCTTATAGGATAACCAGCTATTATTTTTATTCATTTTTAAGGCTCTAGCCGGTGTTATCAAAAGTTTTGTGCCCGCAGCATCGTCGTATTCCTCCGATGTGATTACGGGGTTCCGCAAGGCTATAATCTTCTCTGTGGTCAGGGGTTTTACATTGGATGATCCCTTGTCCGTGTAGGCAGCTCTAAGTAAATAACTACCCTTGCCGTTTTCTTTTTTGGGGACAGTGGTAGTATAGCTACCCGATAATGGAATTTTTTCCATTTCCTGTTTTGGGTCATTGAGCCCCATAATGTATTCAATAATAAGCGTAGCATCTTGTTCGCTTAGGTCTGGGTGTGCACTCATGGCATGTTCTCCCCAAATACCTACACTACCGTTGATGATTCTTTGGGCTATTTCTTTTTGGGCCTGAACATCATTTTTATATTTTTCTGCGACCTCCATATAGCTCGGGCCTATTGAACGAATATCCACACGGTGACAAGAAAGGCAATCGCTTTCGTTTATTAAGGACTTACCTTTAGAAAGGGTTATCCATTCATCGGTGCTTACATGGTTTTGTGCAATTTCAATGGGGTCGAATCCTTCAGGGGCATAGTCGAAATTAACGGCTACTTCTTCTTCTTTAATGCTTCCGTCGGAAACTGTACCATCTTCCTTATCTACAATATTAATTTTATAAGTGATTGGGTTGTCTGGGAAAAAGAAACTCTGATTACCTTCTACAATTTGTAAGTCGACATTGGGGGGTTCGTTTCCTGCGGTTACCTTAAATTGCTGTTGATTGCTATTTCCTTCACTATCGGTAACTTGTAAATTAACCGTATAAATTCCGGCATCTTCCAGTGTAATTTCAGGGTTGGCTCCATTCAAACTTTTCGAAAAACCATTGTCCGATTCAACTGTCCAATCATAAGAGAGTTCGTCATTATCATAATCCATGGTGCCCTCCGATGACAAGGTTAGGTTGAGGGGTACCGCACCTGCTTTTTTATCGGCACTTGCTTGTATAATCGGTATTCTATTTCCACCGTTATATTGAATACGTTTAATTTGTGCATTCTCATTACCGCGAAACCAAGCTGAACCATATTCCAAAACATAAAGATCTCCGCCTGGACTAAACTGCATGTCGATGGCACTTGAAAAATTCTCTTTGGGTAAAAAAGGTTCCATGGAAACATAGTCTCCATTTTCATCCATGGTCGCTGCAAAAATCCATCCGCGCATAAATTCTGTAATTAGCCATTTACCTTCAAAATAAGCTGGGAACCGCTGGTCAGATTCAGGAAAATCCGCTTCACGAAAAATAGGACCACCAGTAGCGCTTCGTCCTGCACTACCCATTTGAGGAAACTCTTCGGAATACCCATAAGGATACCAGAAAAATGCCTTTTGGGGTGGAGGAAGATTTGTAATCCCAGTATTGTTTGGAGAGGTGTTAATTGGGTTTTCAACATCAAAATACCCATAAATGGAATCCGTCTCGTAATCATAGTCTGCGTAAGGTTTGTTGTCACCTATGAAGTATGGCCATCCAAAAAATCCAGGTCCCTTGGCCTGATTAAACTCATCATAACCACGTGGTCCTTGATCTAGGTCATCCGAGGCATCCGGTCCCACTTCACCCCAGTAGATAAATCCAGTTTCATTATCAATTGAAATTCTCCAAGGATTTCTATGTCCCATGGTGTAAATCTCTGGACGAGTTTTCGGGGTTCCTTTGGGAAAAAGGTTGCCTTGAGGAATCGTGTAAGATCCATCATCTTCAGGGTGAATACGAATAATAGATCCACGTAAATCATTAGAGTTGCCAGCTGTTCGCTGATCATCCGAGGTTTCGTGCCCTGGACGCTCATCCAAATTGGAGGTTCCTTGTGGTGGGTTGGCGGTATTGTTCCCTATGGTTAAAAATAAATTTCCATTTTTATCAAATACCATTCCGCCTCCAGTATGGCAACATACTTCGCGTTGGGCAGGATATTCCAATACTATTTTCTTGGTTTCATCCATTAATTTTCCATTCTTATATTCCCAGCGACCTAAGACATGTTTGGGCTCATCCGGGTCGGCATATAGCATGTAAACCCAGTTATTTTTGGGAAAATCTGGATCTGCTACGATTCCCATTAAACCCTCTTCAGCAGTTCTGGTCTGACCCTCCTTATTAGTATAAATGGTGTTTACAGGTACATTACCCACTGTTTTTACGATTCTGGTATCGGCATTAAAGGACTTTACTCCACCTTTTCTTTCCACAAATAATAACTCTGTGTCGTTCAAAAAGGTAAAGGCCATTGGCTCATCCAATTCACCGGGCTCTGTAAGAACTGTAGTTGTAAATCTATTTTCTTCTGGCGGAGAAAGGTCTGCTACAGGTTCTTCATTACATGAAATAAGTAATACTAGGGAACTTACAGCGAGTTTAAGACAATTGAAACCATTGACTTTAAACCCATTAGAATCTTGTTGCATCTTGTTTAATTGAGTTGGTAAGTTTTAAATGTAAACAAAAGATACCTTTCGGACAATTTCTGTTTAACTTGTAAACACTAAGTTTAACAAAGTTTTATAAACCTACGGTTATTTGAATTCAGTGTATTTAATTTGTGGGTAGTGCTCTTCGATTATTCTTCTTATAAATGCAAATGGAAGTCCTTTTACATTTCGTTTATTTAAGGGCCTTAATGGCTCAGGTAAAAATTATTTTTACCATCAAATTTTAATGATTCCATGTTTAATTTTTTAGGCGTTAGCATATTTTTAGTATCTACAAAATATTCTTTTCATGAAGGATAAAGCCTTGGCCTTACTATTAATCTCTTCTATTTCAGTTCTTTTATCGACCAAAAACAGCTTTCATAAAACAACCACCCTTGCCACATGCTATGAAAGGTCGGTGCAAAGAAGATAACGCTATTCTATTTGTCCTTCCCATATAAAATTTAGTCTCTTTTACCTCCGTTAACTAATGAGTTTTAAATTTTACTTTGAATTTTTGATTCTTTGGATTACACTTTTAATTTAGGGTTACCTTGCATAAGTTTCGTTCACTCAAACTTGGAGGCATCCAAATTGAAAAACCTAACCGCGTTATTAAAGAGTATATCGCGTTTTTGATCTTCGGAAAGGTAATCTGCATTTTCAATAACACCGATTGAAGTTTCCAATAGACCGGGCCACATCATTAAATCGGTTCCATATAAAATTCTTTTGGCAAAGCCCGCTTGGACCAATCGCTTTAGATAGGCGTGGATTTCTTCTTGGGGATAACTCCAAATAAACCCGGCCAAGTCAACATACACATAGGCATTGGCTCCCATTAGTGCAATCATCTGGTCTATCATGGGGTAACCGGCATGCATGACCCAGATTTTTAGTTTTGGGTGACGAGCCAACATTTCTTCCAATAAAAAGGGTTGTCCAAGAGAGGCTCTATACTTGGGCGAAGTAATATTGGCCATTCCGTTACCGCCGGTTCCCATATGGATTCCTACCGGGATTCCTAACTCTTCCGCGACCCCAAAGTATTCGTCCAAGGACATATCACTTGGGGACATTCCCTGATATTGTGGAGCTACCTCGCCCATGACCTTATAAAAGCCATTGGATAAGGAATCCCTAAATGTGTCAACGGTCATTTGCTCCGCATTGCTTATTCCGAAGGATGGAATTATTCGGTCCGGTGCAGCACTATGCCATTTATGAATGATATCCGCATCTCCACTTACCACCATGGTGATGTTCAATTCCCTATTTGCTCTAAGAATGGCCTCTTGCATTTCCTTATCGGTCTTGGCTGGTTTTAAAGGGGCTACGCATCCGGTATTAATAAATGAAGGCGGGTCCTGATTGGGTCCACTTCCCGGCATGTCCTTGAGGAACCACGGACACATTTCAGAAGAAAAGTTTGGGTTAACCTTCATGGCATGTACGTGTACATCTATAACAGGCAGTCTTTTTTTGTTTTCTTGGGCGTTACCAACCGAGTATAAACCCAGTATAAAGGTTAGGTGTAGGGCTGTTTTTAGAGTGTTGGTCAATTGTTTCATTTTTGATTTAAATTTTTCAATTATTTAAATAACATAGGTGCAAATTCGGATAGGTAAATCCTCCAATTGCTCCAAGTATGCCCTCCAGTGCTTTCACGGTAGGTATAGTCAAAGTCTTGCTTGTCCAATTCATTACGCATGGTTACCACGCTTTCATAGAGAAAATCATCTTTTCCACAGGCTATCCAATACAGATCGGGGCCTGCCGCCTTGAGCGCCAAAATCTGTTGGGCTCTTTTTGAATGGTCTACCTCGATTCCGAATCGGCTCAAATCTGCAAAGCCCATACTCATGACACCGATATAATCGAAGAGGTTTGGGTTTTCAAAAGAGGTGTTTATGGTTTGTAAACCACCCATGCTTAAACCAGTAAGGGCCCTATTTTCTTTATTGGCCTTTACCTTAAAGTTACGTTCAATATAGGGTATCACATCATTGACCAGGCTTTTTTCGAACATCATGTTGGCCATTCCCCCTGCGGATTGCTCCACGTTGGGTAGTTTGGGAGATATGGTTTGTGCGGAAGCTTGTGAAGGGTTACCATTGGTCATAACCACGATCATGGGTTTGGCCTTGCCGCTATTGATAAGATTGTCCAAAATGGTCGGAGCTACACCAAGGGTGGGCCAGGCTTCTTCGTCACCGCCTCCACCATGTAGCAAATATAAAACCGGATAGTTTTCCTTGGATTCATGATATCCCGGTGGCGTGTAAACGAACATACGACGGGTCAAATCCAAAGTAGGGGATTCATACCAAATTTGATGGACGCTTCCTTTAGGACCTGTTTTGGCCCAATAAAGGTCCGAAGCATCACCTGGAACATAAAGCAGGCTTTCCGTTCTAAAAGTCCCGTCCCTTGCCACCTTTAAATTAGAAGGGTCTAAGGTGGTAACACCATCTACTAAAAAGGAATATCCGTATAACTCGGGCTCCAATGGCCCAACAGTAGTAGACCAGACACCTTGCCCGTCTTTGGTAAGTGCTACGGTCTGTCTTTTCATTCCCTGAATTCCATCGGGTACCATTGGCATCCAATTCCCGGAAAGCGTTACGTTTTCTGCTTTTGGAGCCCTTATACTAAAGACAACGGTATTATCATCCTTTAATTCAGGGGAAACCAAGCGTTCCCTTTGACCCACTTCCTGGGCCATTGCCGTTAGTGTCATTAGTAATAGCAGTGCGGCTGTTTTCTGCCAAAGGGCAACTTTTTTGGTAAAACTTAAATGGGATAATAACATAGTTTTCTCTTTGTTGGGTTCATACATTTGGATTGTTCTCTTAAATTGTCCACGGCAGTTTTTTATAATTCTTTATTGTCAATTCGCTTTCCTGTAACTGTTAAAGTATTTACGAATTTTAATTTTACTAAGAATAAAAGGTGATTAGTGATAATTTATACAGGGAAAAATAGTCAATAATTTAAATAAACCATGGTTTATAAATGTTAAAGTCTCAAATTGAGACAATAATAATTTTTCTGGCCGCACAATAGTGTGAAACATATTCCTTAAAAGAGAATAGGGCTTGTTCTTACGAGTGATGTTAATTTGTGCTAGGTGTTGCGCTATTCATGAAATAGGAAACACACAGAAGTTGAATGCTGTCCCGTAGAAAAGTAATAATCGTTAATCAGGATATCCCTTTGACTAATAATTACAATATCAATTTTTATTCTGAATGATATATTATTTTTGACGGCAACGAAAAACATTACCAATGAAAGTTAACGTATTGACAACGGCCCTATGGGCTATATTTTGATAGCGATATCAAAAAATCCAATCTGAAGTAGGATATATGGAAACCCTGAGTTGATCTCCAACAACGATTAGGATAAAACCGCCTCCGCTTCGATTTCCACCAAATAACCCTTGCCCACCAATTTAGCCTCCACTAAGGTATTTGCCGGATTGATACCGTTGAACCGTTCACCATGAGCACGTGCTACGGACTCCCAATCCTTTAGTTGGTTTACAAAAATGCGGGTACGAACCACATCGGCCAGCGTGCCACCAAAAGAAGTGATGACGCCTTCTATCTTGTCAATTATAAAATGCGTCTGTGCGGCCGGGTCGGTACCTCCGATCATTTTACTGCCATGCGTGGCCGTTGTGCCCGATATATGAATTCGGTTGTCTATTTTTACTGCCCTGCAATACCCTGCGTATTCTTCCCATTCGGTACCGCTAAAAATCTGTTCTTTATTTTTACCTGTCTTTATAGGAGCAAATGCTTTTGGAATGGTTTCCAAGTGATCGCTAAGGTCTCCAGATGCGGTCAAAAACGGAGGTTTTCTGTATTCGTCCCCACAACCACCAGGTATCTGTTTTAAGTGGGCCTGCGCATCTTTAATGGCTTCGATATCATTTGCATCCAAGGTGATTTCTAATAGCTTCCGGTTATCTTGAATATGCTCACTTTCACCCAATCTCGCCCCTACGATTACGGCGGCAACCGCTTTGTTCTCCAAAATATACCTACTTGCTATATTGGCGATAGAGGCATTATGTTTATTTGCAATCTCATTTACGGTTTGTAATAGGTTTTGATATGGTGCCCATCCACCTGCGGCATCGATAAAACGTTTATATTTCATTTGTGACCATGTGGTCAACGTTTCTTGTGAAGGCTCTGGTTTTCCTAACCATTTATCGGTCAAGAATCCACCGGCCAAGGTACCAAAGGCCAATAATTTTACACCGTATTCTTTGCATACATCGGACATTTTACCCATGGCCCGTTGATCTATCAAGGAGTGGCAAATTTGATTGCTTACAATTGGGATACCGCTGGCCAAGGCTATTCGTAAATGAGCGGCATCAAAGTTGGTAACACCCAAGTGTTTAATGAGCCCTTCTTCCTGCAATTCCTTCAGATAAAAAAGTCCGTCCAACCAACTGGCATCCACATAGTACCACGCATGAAACTGCATCAGGGCAATAGAAGACTGTTGCATTCTATCCAATGCAGTGTTTACCGCTTCCCGAACATCTTCCCTTGTAATCTTACCGGGTTTGGGGACCCATTTCGTAAATAATTGCACTTGGTTTTTGTCGCCTAAGCTATTTTTGAACGTACCGGCAATAATTTCGCTTGATCCGTAATGGTCTGCCATATCAAAAGAAGTGAGTCCGGCATCCAGATAGGGCTGCATATATTTTGAGGTGGCGATAGGGTCCAGGGTAGTGCCATCCCGCTCCATATCGGCTATTTGCCAAAGTCCGGTAACCACTCTTGAAATTTCTAAACCGTCAGCTAATTGTATCGTTGTTTGCATTGCTTATTCTTCAGGAAGTTTTAAAAATCGTGTTGCAATTTCGATTTCATTTTTCTTTAATCGGCTCCAATTATATCCAAATATACCACTTGCCAAACCCATAACAATCAACCAAATAGGGGTGGAGTGAAAATACCAAGCACTGGCACTAGCGGTGAGATCTTTATAGGTATGAATAATCAAAAATGCCGTTAGGCTAATAATGCCCAGCCAACCAATACACAATTGCCAGTTTCTATTTTTTATGACCGAGATTCCATTGGCTATATTGGGATTGATGTTGTGGATGGAGACCAAAGTGATACACATCAACAAAAAATTCACCATCATGGAGGTGACCATAATATCGATGCCCAAAAAGAAGTCTCCTGCAAAATGAGATCCCAAAACCCCGATACTGGCCATACCACCAGCTACAAAAAGAGCTATGTGCGGAGTATGGTTTTTAGGGTGTATCCGCGAAACGGCCTTTGGAAAAATACCATCCTTTGCCCAAGCGAACATTAACCTGGAGACCGACAAAAGCATAGCAGGCAGATCATTGATTAGGGCAATGGCGGCCCCGGCCAAAATAGCGATTCCCAAACCGGAGGGCAAAACATAACTCAATAGGCCCGGTGCGGATATATCCTTTTCCAGGGCCTCTTGAGCAACAAAACTCCATGGAACAATATGGTACACCGATACGGCGAATAAAAAATAAAAAAGGCCTACGCCAAAAATTGCCAATAGAATGGCGGTAGGTAAGGCTTTTGTTGGATTTTTGGCCTCCCCGCCCGCTTGTGCAATGGAATCAAACCCGATAAAACTGGAAAATAATAAGGCTGCGGCCGATAAAAATATCCGCCAGTCAAAAACGATGCTTTTTATGGGTTCAAAAGTATTTCCTGTTTTTTCTTGTAGTGCGGTCAGAAAATCGGAGGAGTCGTAAACCAATCCGGCGACGATTACAATCCCGCCCAAAGCCAACATCAAGAACATCATGGGCAGTAAAATGCGTTCATAGCTTTTAATGCCCTTACTATTGATAGCCACAAAGGACCAAATAAGGGCCAAGGCAATGGATACCCGAATCCATCCGATTTCCAGACCTTCGGATATTCCCTGCCAACCCAAAGCCAAAGTTACATCCCTAATAAAAGGAACGGTCACATAGGCAATAACACCAATAACAATGGATAGCCCAAACCATTGTGAAAAACTGGCCACAAAACCTAGGTAGGGATTGAGACCCCTGCTCGCATAAATGTAACTACCCCCTGCTCTTGGCATGGCGGACCCCAATATACCATAGGCCAAAGCTGCAAATAGTGCCGGTATTGCCGCAAAAGCAAAAGCTGGTAATACATACGGGCCTATGCCGGGGACATTGCGTTGGATCATAAAGGGAACCACATTGATCGAGGCACCCAACATGGAGCAAACACCTGTCGCCGTAAGGGCCAGAATTCCCATTTGGCGGGACAGTTTTTTAGGCTTGATATTGGTCATGGACTTCGGTATTCTTTTTCAGAAACTAATCAAGGCCCAAATAGGTTTGAACTCCGGTCATTTGCCATCTTCCCAAGGAAATAGGTATACTGCCTACCGAATTCAATTCATCAAAGAAAGCACGCATTTCAAACGGTTCGTTCCGGGCGGCTTTCACTCTTGCATATTCGGCCAACGTGTTTTCCAATAAATACTTTCCGGTAATGTAGCTGGTACCATAACCCGGCTGTCTTAAGTAGAGGTGTTGTTCAAAAAGCAGTAGTTCCTTTTCGGTTTTCATCCATCCTCTTGGGGTATATTCCGAATGAATGCCACCGGCTTCCTCCATGGTCATTATATTGGCATGGGCGTATAAGGAACCTAGGCCCCTTGCAGCACGTTGTGCAATCATGATGTACACGATTTCCCTCGAGCGGGGAGAATCATCATAGAGTCCAGCATCCATGAACATTTCTTCCACCGCCGTGGCCGTACCTTCATTTCGGGAATCGAATATATTGTAAAGTAAAGGGGTTCGTCTTATTTCACTAGTGTGGGGTTCCGTATCCATTCGCGCCAATTCAAACCAATGGTAAAAATGGGAAAATAGGGGGCGTTGATCATAATGCGCCGTTATCCAAAAAAAGTTTCTTTTTTCTTTGGGTACAAATGCGCCTAAATGTGCATTGAGGGCGGGTTCAAAATAGTCCTTTACGGTCACCATTTCATTGTTGTCCAAAAAATCGAGAAGGCTTTTGGCCGCTTCCTTGGCCCGACGGTCATATTCCTCGGGGGAACTGGCATCGGTCAATTCCGGTAGGTTTCTGTTGCGGTGTTCTTCTAGTTTAAGGGCAGACCAAGCACGTGAAAGTTCGCGTTTTAGCAGCATCACTTCATCTTCCCAGGTTAAGGGGACCAAATGCACATTTTGCAGGTACCAGGTATAATTTTCCTTTCCAATACCTGAAGGACCGGTTTTTGAGGAGGCTTCGGCCTCCAACCAATTTGCCAATCCATCTGTGGAAGTAACCGCTTCCTGTATGGCCTTCATCAATTTTCTGTCCTTTGCTATTCCCGGAAGCTGTTTCATGTTTTCCAGGTTTTGGCTTTGGGTTTTAATATCTCTAATGCCGGCAATCCAAAGGTCTTTTGCATTACCGGTAAGGTTCAGTTTTGCCTGCTCGTTCAAGCTAGGGATTACCGTAAGTTGTTCAATTAATTTGTTACGCTGTTCCTTGTTCAAGGGAAATTCATATTTCCAAAGGTCCAAAACGGCGTGATGTGTAGGACCCTCATGCGCAGGTACATCGCTACGGTCCGTCCAGATGGTGGTATAAAATGCCGGATCCCGTTGCCATGGCTTTAGAATGCGGTGGTTAAAATCGTATCCGTTCATTTCGGCATGTACAATACGCCAATCCACTTGGTGGGGAATGCTCCATCCGGTGGTATCTATTTCCTGTAGTTTTTGGTGAAGGGCTTTGAAGACCGGCCATCTACTGTCAAAGGTTTCTTGGGTATAGTCCGGGGCTCCATCCCGTAAAGGTGGATTTTCAAAGGCTCTCCATTCCTTAAAAAGTGCAACCAAATCTTCGTAAGCATTAGAAGCATTTTGTGCATTGATTTGTAGAACGAATAGTGTGGAAAGGATAACGAAGGAAATTTTCCTTTTGAAAATGACAGGGATTTTCATTTTTAGTACGTTTTAGTTTGGTGTCGGCATGCAAATTAAGCATAGTAAGGTAATGAACCGCTAGAATAATAGGTTTGTGAAGAAAAAAACAACCAAAAGCCTTCAACCTGTAGTGTTTTCAATTGTTATAAAGGACATAAAGTGTTTATGTATATAAATCATAAACAGATAAGCGCTCCTAATATCAATTATTTTTGAATCATTTTAATTCCTTCAAATGGCTAACTATAAAACTCTATTAAAAATTGAATAAACAATAAAGGTTGCTGATATTAAAGTTCATTTTTACCACAAATTAAAAAAGAGTTCAACAACATTTCCCAAAGCAAAACTTAACAATGCACTCCAAAAAGTAATGCGCCCCAATTTAAAAGTATCGGTAAACGCAAGCCATAACGACCAAACAGCACAGAAAAGAAAGATTAATTTGGTATAAAACGGTAATACATTAGGAAAGAGCCCAAAAAGTGTAAAAATAGAATCCAACAATACGGTAAAACCGAATAAGGCCAATGAAAAATTGACCTTATTATTGTTCTTGAAGAGATATAAACCTGCAATTAGAAGTTCCACGCACATGGTTAAGGGACCAAATTGTCCGTAGTAGTTTTTAGTGAAATATCCTTCCCAAACCGTAGGTAACTCAACTTTCTGGTAGAAAATAACTCCGAAAACAAAAGCAATTAATATAAAACTAAATGCGGTTATTTTTTTCATGGGTCTTAAGTTATCTCTTATTCTGAATTTCGGCTAACCAACTTTACAATACGTTTATATACCATTTCCGATACATTCCAGGAGTATCCGCCACTGGTATTTACAAATTGAACAACCACAGCATCAATATCCTTGTGATACTTGGCAATACTGCTGTATCCTGGTAATAATCCTGTATGTTCATATACATAAATTGATGAATAGATAGCTTGTTCATTATCATTTAGCAAAGAGCCGTCGTTCAATGCCCTCAAGAATATACCCACATCCTCTGCTGTAGCCACCATTGAGCCGGCAGGGCTTACAAAATCATTGGGCTTTAGGTCTGGCTCATAATCTACGGCATATCCGCTCATAACATCTTCTAAATTCACTTCACTTAACAAACTGTAGGTATGTTTGAGCCCAAGGGGCATTAAAACTTCCTTTTTTATAAATTGGTGATGACTGTATCCCAATGTTTTATCCAAGATTTCGCCAATCAACAGATAATTGGTATTTGAGTACCTATATTTTTTATCCGGTTTAAAATCGGCAGGGGTATCGAGGACCAAATCGAGCGATTCTTTGGTATTTTTCGAATAATCGTTTATCCAAAAACCCGGAAAGTCAGTATAGTTCGGAATACCACTCCGATGTTGCACCATCATTCTCAAGGTGATTTTATCCGCATTTTCAATTCGTCCCACCAGTTCCGGCATATAATCAGCGAGCGTTTTGTCTAAAGACAACTGATTGTCATTAACTAATTTTGCTACGGCAACAGCAACATACAACTTGCTAATGCTGGCAATCCGGAATAAAGCTTTTGGGTTGGCAGGAATCTTATTTTTTCGATCCTGCCAGCCAGCGGCATAAAATTGAGGTGGCTTGCCAGCTTGGTCTACATAAACAATCATGCCGTCCAAACCGTATCCAATAGCATCATTGACCTGTTCCTGAACCGTATCAGGTAATGGTGTTAACAGTAATCTTAGCAAAATCCAGGGTACAAAGAATAGTGAGCTGATGCTTGCCATAATAAATATGATTTTGAGTATTCGTTTTGATTGTTCCTTTGCCATAATACGGTTGTTTGTTTTTCATTTTATTGTCTTAAAACCTATAGGTTCTCAACTTTCGCCTTTCGCCAAAAATAGATGGCAAATAGCGTCGTAATAATCGGTAGCATGAGTCCGTATTCATCTATCCAAAAAGTAGTGCGGTCATTTGTTATCGTCAACGGTGTGAAAATCTTCTGTATGAATATGTTGTGCACGGAATGAAATAGGGCCGCAGGCCACAAGCTGTTGGATTTAAAAGTATAGTAGGCCAAAATGACCGAAATTGCCACTATCATTACGGTAAAGGCTGTAATGTGAAGCAACAAGCTTCCACTTCCCTTGTATATCAAAAAGATTATTGGCCAATGCCATATCGCCCAAATTAGGCCACTAATTAAAGAAACAGTGCCAAAGGAAAATAGTTTCCGAAGTTCGTAGATGAAGAATCCCCGCCATCCTATTTCCTCGCCCAATGTCGAACCAATGTTCTTTACAACACCAACAATAGATAAGAGAACAATCATAGTCAATAGTATAATTGTACTACTGAAACCTTCCATGCCTAATTCTTGCGACCACTCGGTGATAGTTTCCTGATTGAGCACATTTCCAAAACCGAAAACCCAAATCAATACATAGGCAATCATAATATAGGCTACCGGAATCACATAGGATAGGCGCAAATTTTTCAAACTTTTCAGACCCCAAGGAAGACTTGAAATCGGTCTTTTCAGTAGCTTCAATGTAATAAAGGCGGATAAGGCAGGGCTCATCATTAAAGCCCCGACATAGATGCTTGTAGGGTTCAGCTTGAGTATTGCGTAATAACAGATAGTACTTAGCAAGGTCAAAATACCCAAAAACAACAGTATCGTTTTCCGGACTTTTTTCTGATTTTTTGGTTCATTACTCATAATAAGTTTATTAGGTGACTACACGTCTATTTACAGTGCTAATTTGATTGTCTTTACATCTTTGTTTTTCTTGCCAATGGTGCTAAATAGTTGTTCAATAGCTATCCTTTGCCCAATGAATTGGATATCATTCTTAACAGCCCATTCCATTAACTAGACCTGGTACTTTTACCTATTCTCAGAGTTCTAATTCCTAGTGCTACCAGCGATATTATTAAAATCACGAAATAGAGTGTCGTGATCGTACTCTTAAGAAGACTGAAACTACTCGTTATTGTTACAGTACTATGGTCTATTTCGGGATAGCTGTTGAGTATAGCAATGATTCCTATATTTTCGGCGTAATCCATCGCTCCGGCTAATAAAGGCAAAAGACAGAGATATGCCAACACCGTTTTTAGTTTGTCGAGTTTGTTAAGAAAATAGGCAAGTACTAAGCAATAACTTATTCCAAATAAAAGTGGATAAACCATATCCACAGGTATTTGATTGCTTAAATAAGTCCTACGTCCAATTTCTCCGAGTGTGTTGCATAGTTGGTCGACATAATTGAAGTCATATCCCATTGGTAGCATATCAAGCAATTTCATTCCATTTGAAAATTCCATTGTTTTGGGAATAGTAACAGTAAGCATGAATACATATACTACATTGGTAATTATGAAAAGTGATACTACTTTTTTACCAGAAATATTTTTCTGAAAGAATTTGGTTATTTGTTTTGGTTTTTTATTGGTCATTTTTTCATTGCTAGAGTTTGGTCAATAAGTCTTTTAAATTTAATCATTAGTAATTGCATCTATTTCTTTGCTAACGCTTTGTCCAATAGCTCCTAGTTGATTATACTGATTGATCATTTCATCAAATTGAAAGGCCGCCAAACTAATAACATTTCGGTAAGGAGCGGACGCCGTATATTGCTTAAAGGCCTCATCGTACTCGGATTTTGGCGTTGCCCTCATGCTTAAGGCATCTTGTGTCATAACAGCGGACGCTAAAACTAGCGAAAGATCGAACTGGGTAGAAAGATAGGCCTCTTGATTCACCATATAATCGTTATAACTTTTCTCGTTTTCGGCAATGACTTCTACTAAACTATGGTATTTGGTCAATAGCGAATCCAACGGGGTATTATTAATCTTTCCAAAATATTCGGAATTTTTCAGAGCTTCATATCCGCCTGTATTCGGTTTAAAATAGAAATCCGCAAAGGCAAGTCCACTGAACTTAAAGATATGGAGATTCTCATCTTCTGTCTTATCCAAGATACTTGTACGGGCCTTTTTGCATAAATCGGCTATTTGTGCCCTGCCCTGCGTTATCTCCTCTAGTTGCCGAAGATCTTCCGAAGTGTGGGACTTGATTTTTACTAAATATTCTTTTAGGGCATTGTCATCTTTTCTGGACTGGTTCCAATTGTCAATTTGTAAAGCAATTAATATTCCGATGACAACCAGCACTATTTCTCCTATGGCATATAGTGCATAATGTCTAGTCTTATTTTCACCCAATAGTTCAAACCGTATTTTTCGAAAGATTTTCATATTAATTTATGGATTTCAAGAGTTATTCTCTTATTCAGTATTTCCGTCTTATCATACTATTCTAACTTTATATCGGGGGAGTGAAGTTTTGAATTTTCGAATTTTTTTGATGTCCATTTCAATCCAAACAAAGGCCTTAAGAAAGCAATTCTTCGAAGTATGAATTCGTATATAAGATAGCTCATTATAACCGTAAACGCCGTAATAGCAATAAATTTTAGGAAAACGGGTATCGCCATTGGCAAAATAAGCATAGCTCCGGCATACAAAACAAACATGTGAATAATGTAAACAGGATACGCCGCTTGGCTTAAATAGCTTAGAATCTTGCTTGGCCGGTTCAAATATTTGTAACCCAATCCAAAAACTCCGAAAATCCAACAATTAGATTCTATGGCCATTAGGTAACCAGGTGCCTCCGTGGCAAACTCTAAGTATCTAATACCATACAAAATAGCGGCTACCCCAATATACAACCATCGCCACTTTAAGACGGTTTGCCAGAAGGTTTTACCACTGTACACAAAAAGAAAACCGAATAAAAAAGCAAGAAGACCAAGAAAAAAGCCATGCCACGTCTGTGCGTACATGGCAAAGGGCTGAGGTTTTACTACTAGCGCTTCTAGGATAAAAAATATAGAAATTAGTAATGGTCCTGCACCATAGCTCATAATAAAAGACAACCCTTTTTTAAACCTTCCGTGCTCATTCTTTTTTAAATAGAAAAATAATGGCATTAATAGCACTACATATGCAAAAATATTCCCAAGGAACCATAAATGTCCTGCATGTGGATAATAGCCTAAGGGTAGGTTGTAATACTTCTGAAAGATAAACATATGCAGTGTGGTTATAGCTACAAAACCAAAGACAAAGGGCAAAAGAATTCGTTTGGTACGTTCCATAAGCAATTGCTTCCAGTTGCGCTTGCGCATGGCAAAATAAAGTCCCATACCGGATACATAGAACAATAGTGGAATTCTCCATACATTCAACATGGTCATGGGTTTCCATAACCCCTCTAAAAGTTCATCGCTTCTGATAAAACCAATGAACATAGCCCATGGCTGAAAAATTATAGCAATATGGTAGATGAGTAGCAAGCCAATGGCAATAACCCTGAGCCAATCAATATCGTGTCTTCTTTGTGTTTCCATGGGAGTATATTATTATAGGTGATTACTGCAACATCATGGCAATGACCGGCCTTGACTTTTCGATTTCTGCCAAATCAAGTTGCAACCCAAGAGGTTCTAATTGTTGCTTAAGCATTTCATAGATTGGCTTCATGTCTTCAAAAGGTCCCATTACGGATTCCCTAGCAGTCGCGCCAAAATTGTTTTGGGTAGATTTATCAACCTTGGCGTCAATAAGCAGTTGAACGATTTCAACCCTACCAAAGAATGCAGCGGTATGCAAAGCTGTTGCACCATCATTATTTTTAGCAGATAAATCCACCCCGGCATCGATAAGTTCTTGGGCAATTTTAATTTTGCCGAAGCTTGCCGCAGTAATCAAAGGTGTGGAACCACTCATAGCATCTTTCTTATTAAGGTCAGTACCCGCTTCGATATGTTGTTTGACGGCTTCAATATTGTCTGATAAAATTGCCGCTTGGATGTCCATTGAAGGTGCATCAACCACGGATTTTACTTCTGAGCTGCTCTTCGCCGGTACTTTTGTCTTAGTATCTACCTGGCCACATGCAGTGGTAAGTAAAAGAAGTGATAGTGATACATTTACTAATGATTTCATGGAATTGATTTTAAATGTTTTTCTCATGACTTTGTTATTTAGTTTTAATAGGTGTTCTTGAATTTTTGTTTTCATGATTTAAGTTTTTAATTATTGATACTTGTTTTTTGATACTACAAAGGTGGGGTAAGTGCTGAGGCAAGGGTTAAAACCTATGCGGAGAACTATATCAAGTTTCGGGAGGGCATAAAAATTATGGCGCAGGGATATAAATTATGGCGCAAAAGATGATTTTTCCGTTAAATAGGAGACCTATGGGATACGGTGTAATTCTTTAGATTTTCCCTAATTTAGAGGCAGTAAAAAATAGCATGTCAAACTCATCGACCAACACAGCATCCTTTATTGAACAAGCGGAAGCCCTGATTCTGCAGCAATTGGGCAACGAGCAATTTGGGGTGTCCGAATTGGCAGATGCCATGCATATGAGCCGGTCCAACTTGCTCCGGAAAATCAAGAAACAGACAAAACTTTCCGCAAGCCAATTCATTCGTCAAGTACGACTTAAAGAAGCGATGGCCCAACTAAAGGAAGGGTCTTCAACGGTTTCCGAAATTTCGTATCAAGTAGGTTTTGGAAGCACCTCCTACTTCATCAAATGTTTTCGGGAACAGTACGGATATCCCCCTGGGGAGGTTGGAAAAGATATGGTGGTGGAAACGGAAAAGGTCCGAACCAACTTTTTTGAGCGATACCGTTGGCCACTTATTGCTACAATGTCCTTAGCACTGATATTGGTTGCCGCCGTGCTGTTCAATAAAAAGGATGAGATAAATGAACCTAAAATTGAAAAGTCCATTGCCGTGTTACCTTTTAAAAATGAAAGCAGCGATTCCACCAATCTTTATTTTGTAAATGGTCTTATGGAGGCGGCGCTATATAATCTCCAGAAAATAGAAGACATGCGGGTCATAAGTAGAACATCTGTGGAGAAGTACAGAAAAACAGATAAGGGTATTCCCGAGATAGCCGAAGAACTCAATGTAAGTTACTTGGTAGAAGGTAGTGGCCAACGTGTGGGCAATCAGGTTTTGCTCAATATACAATTGATAGAGGCATCAACGGACACGCCCATTTGGGTGGAACAATACAACCAGGAAGTAGTAGATATCTTTGCTTTACAAAACGACGTAGCTAAGAAAATAGCCAATGCCATTCAGGCACTAGTGACACCATCTGAGTTGGAGCAAATTGAAAAAAAACCAACTGAAAATCTCTTGGCCTATGATTATTACCTTAAGGCACTTGACCCATATTACAGGAATACCAAGGAAGGCTTGGAAGAAGCCATTCCCCTATTTGAAAAGGCAGTAGAATATGACCCACAATTTGCGTTGGCATATGCTAATCTAGCCATATCATACTATCACCTTGATATACACCAGCGGCAAAAACAGTACACAAATCTTATAAATAATTATTCTGATAAGGCCTTGCTATATGATTCCAAAAATGACGTAAGTCTGATTTCCAGGGCATTGTATTATATGCACACGGAGGAATACCGATTGGCTTTGCCACATTTGGAGAAGGCTTTGGAATATAATCCTAATTCAGCTGATGTTGTTCAGGTCCTTTCCCTATTATACAACAGTTATATTCCGGATACCGCAAAATATCTGAAGTATGCACTAATGGGTGTTCAATTGAATATTTCTGCCAACGACTCCGTGGGCAAAGGATATATTTATTTAACCTTAAGTAATGCGCTTGCACAGACAGGCTTTATCAACGAGGCTTTGGAATATATTAATAAGTCGCTAGAATATGATCCAACGAACGCCTATGCACCTTATTTAAAGACCTATATAGAATATGCGGAGAATGGGGATATGGAGCAAGCCAAAACGGCGTTGATCAAAGAACTAGAAAAGGATAGCACGCGTTTGGATATTTTACAAGAAGTTGCCAAGCTACATTACTTTCAAGAAGATTATGATGGTGCTTATATTTATTATAAGAGATTCACGGAAATTAGGGATAAGCGAGGACTGAATATTTACCCTCAGGAAGACGCGAAAATAGCTTTGGTCTATGAGAAGATGGGCCTGAAAGAACAAGCAGCCCATTTTTTCAGAGTATATTCCGAATATTGCGAAAATGACGAATCCTTGTACAAGAGCGCCAGTATGGCACTTAGGTATGCATATGAGGGAAAAATCAATGCAGGTATAGAGCAACTCAAGGCTTTCGCATTGCAAGATCATTTTCAATATTGGATTTTACTATTCTTAGAGAAGGACCCACTTATTAAGCCTCTACAGAAGCATCCGGAATATGAAGAGACCATCCAAAGAATTAAAGACCGATTTTGGGATAATCAAGAAAAACTGCGAACCAACTTAAAGAAGGAAGGATTACTTTAAAATTAGGGCTGTGATCCTAAGATTTTTTTACCCGATATTTATAGGGATTTCGACCAGGTGAATCTTTTTTAAGTTTCTGTAAGCGTTCAAAAGCTCCGGATGCAAGCATTTTTTTCTGGAAGCGGCTTCTGTCCAAGTTCTCATCCAAAATAGTCTGATGCAATTGATGCAGTTGCGGCATGGTAAATTCTGTTGGGAGTAAATTATAGGTCACCTGCTCCTTTTGGATATCATTCTTGAGTCGTTCTTTGGCAGCAAGTACAATCTCCTTGTGATCCATCCACATGTTGGGTAGTTCATCCAAATTAAACCAGGCAAAAGCTTCATCTAAATTGCCCACAACGGGATTGGTCTTTTCAAAATCTACCAAGGAGTAATGCGCTAAGGTCACAAAACGGTCATTTATCCAAGAATCTTCCTTAAAAGGAAGGTTATGACTCTTTAAAAAATGCTGCCATTCCTTTGTAAACTTGCGGTCGGGACCTCCGAAAACCGATAGAAACTTAAAATGAGGGTCCGGCAGTCCGGTACGTTCCCTTAAAATACGCACGGTGGCACTCTCAATAGATTCTGTTCGAAGAATATAACCGCCAGGTAACAACCATTTCTCATTAATTTGAAGCAAAAGGCACTTGAGTTTATCTTCATGAAAACCGATGATTACCATATCCACCGAAAGATTGGGAAGATACTTTTTTTCGCCTTGCGTTATAAATTCCTGAAAGTCCACGTTGCAAAAATAATGAATTGTGGCATTTTGCCACATGGAAATCTTTTCTAAATTTGTGTCGTATTGTCACAAACTAAAAAGTTATGAGAAAAATACTTCGAATTACCCTAAAAACCTTTGGTGTCATACTAGTCATCTTGATTGTTTCCGGACTTTTAGGATGGTGGTATGTAAGTTCACAATTTCTAAATTTTGAAGATGATTACACCGAGAAGGAAGAAATACCGAAGCTCACGATAGACGGTTACACCTTTTTGGATCGTAATGAAAATGGCGTCTTGGATGTCTACGAAGATGACCGTGTATCCATTGCTGATAGGGTAGAGGACCTACTCTCCCAAATGACTTTAGAGGAGAAAATACATATTTTAAAAGGTTCGGGTATGGCATCTGGAATAGGCATGGTAGATCCCGAAGAAGGAATTCCAGGTGTGGTGGGAACCATTGTGGCCACTCCTAGATTGGGAATGCCTGCGCTTAATCTTTCCGATGGCCCTGCAGGACTTCGTATTGAACCGACCCGAGAAGGAATTGACCGTACTTTTTATTGTACCGCTTTCCCCATTGCCACGCTTTTGGCATCTACTTGGAACACAGATTTGGCATACAAAGTGGGGGACGCCATGGGTAACGAAGCTTTGGAATACGGAATTGATGTAATTCTTGGACCAGGGGCCAATATCCACCGTCACCCATTTTGCGGAAGAAACTTTGAATACTACTCTGAAGACCCTTTAGTAACAGGAAAAATTGGAGCAGCCATGGTCAACGGTATCGAATCCAACGGAATTGGGACATCGGTAAAACACTTTGTGGCCAATAACCAAGAAACCAACCGGAACTTTAACGACACCCGAGTGTCGGACCGTGCCATGCGTGAAATTTACCTGAAAGGGTTTGAAATTATTGTGGAAGATGCCCAACCTTGGACCATTATGTCCTCTTATAATAAAGTAAATGGTACCCATACGGCTGAAAGCAAACATTTGCTTACGGATGTTTTACGAGATGATTGGGGCTTTGAAGGCCTTGTCATGTCCGATTGGTTTGGTGGTAGCGATGCCGTTGCCATGGTGAACGCAGGAAACGATTTATTGGAACCCGGCACCAAAAAACAATGGGATGCCCTAACAAAAGGCCATGACGAGGGTACATTGAACATGGATGCCGTGGATACTTCCGTAAAAAGAATATTGACCTTGATTTTCAAAAGCCAGAAGATGAAGGGTTACAAGTACAGTGAAAATCCTGATCTGAAAGCGCATGCCGAAATTACCAGAAAATCGGCATCAGAGGGCATAGTCCTTTTAAAGAATGAAGCAACACTTCCTTTGGAGAAAGGTAAAAACGTAGCGCTAATCGGCGTGTATTCTTACGACTTTATTGCCGGAGGAACAGGTTCGGGCGATGTAAACGAAGCCTATACGGTTTCCCTGGAAGAAGGGCTTGCCAACACGGGTTTTTCGATAAATCAAAAAGCAAAAGACGCCTACCATGAACATAAAACGGCCAATCCAGAAGCTTTTGTAAAACCTGAGGGGATGTCCGCCATGTTCAATCCTTACCTTCCAACAGAGATGACCTATAATGCTGCAATGATGCAGGATATTGTCGCGGAAAGTGATTTGGCCATCATTACCATTGGGCGAAATAGTGGCGAAGGCGGGGATAGAGTGGCAACAGACGATTTTTTACTTTCAGACAAAGAAAAGGACATATTACAGGTCACTTGCAAAGCCTTTCATGCAGCCAATAAAAAGGTCATCGTAGTGTTGAATATTGGAGGTGTCCTTGAAACCGCTTCTTGGAAAGATCAACCGGACGCTATTGTCCTGGCGTGGCAAGGAGGACAAGAAGGGGGTAATGCCGTTGCGGATATTTTAAGCGGACAGGTTAATCCAAGTGGAAAATTAACCGTGACATTTCCTGTTGAGGTTGAAGATCACGCGAGTAATGTGAATTTTCCACAGAACGGTTTGCCCATGAAGATGACGGATTTGTTATTTGGCAAGGACGATATTCCTGAGGATAAAATGGAGGAAAATGTGGACTTCACCGAATACGAAGAAGGTGTTTATGTCGGATATCGTCATTTTGATAAAGCAAACCTGGATGTTTCGTATCCTTTTGGTTATGGGATGTCCTATACCAACTTCGAATATGGTGAAATGGAATTGGTCCATGAAAATGATTCGCTTAAAATTACAGTTCCCGTGATGAACACTGGGCAAGTTTCCGGCAAAGAAGTGGTGCAGTTCTATATTTCCAAGGATTCTACTCAAATTGACAGGCCAGTACAGGAATTGAAAGCATTCGCCAAAACAGTTTTGTTATCTTCCGGTGAAACAGATACGCTTCGTGTTCATGTACCCGTCAAAAACCTCCGTTATTGGAACGAAAGTAGTTTGCAATGGACTTTAGAGTCTGGAACTTATAAGATTAAGGCCGGTGCTTCTTCTAGAGCTATTAAAAAGGCGGTGCAAGTAAAAATTTAATCAGGTAGTTCCCCCAATTTTAGATGAAGATACAGGCAATCGTGACGATTGCCTGTATTTTTTTCAATAATAACTGTGTGAATATTTAAAATGGCGACAGTTTGATTTATATTTTTTTCTAAAGGTTTTAAAGGCCAAGGTAAATTATTGAAACAATTGAATTGATAGCTTACTCTTTTCGAGACGTCGTAAATTCCTACAGATTATACGTAATCTAATACGGTTTGTACAAAGTGATACGGAGACTTAAGTCTAATAACATAATTTGGTGATAGTTCCTCATTAATCCTCCCCCACTAAAATATATTTAATGGAAACAATAGCAAATGTTCTAGAAAAGAACGAAAAAAAAAAGGTAAACGACTTAAACTCTTTTGATTCAGTAGTCAAGGTATTAGAACCGAAAAAATTTGTAAATTTTCTTTCAGACTTGGAAATAACCTCCGATAGTGTGGTTGTTAAAGTCAGAATGGTAACGAAAAAATCCGTCAGAAGAATTTTTATTGATTGGGGCGACCTAGAATCTGATGTTATATCTATTCTACCGGGATTGAACTTAGACCTAGCTCCCGCTTTGAATGGGACCAACCCTTTACCGGATGGAACGTATGAAGTCTTTCACGCTTATCAATCACCAGAAGAAAAAATTGCTTTCGAAAAGCATATAACATTGCGCATACAGGACAATACTGGGACTATTGACCAAAGGTCGACTACAATTACCTTGACACCAAAATATAGTGTAAATGTTTATCAAACTTCAGTTAATTTACTTGATGCTGCTGATTTTGGAAACGGTTCTGCAGAATTTGAGATTACTCAGACTATTGATGATCAACCAACTGGTTTTTGGGAGTGGTATCCTTCGAACAATTTCTTTTCAGATGCACAGTTCACTAGGTTGCCTGGAAGTCAATTAAGGAGAGTTGTTGAACTAGGGGGGAGCTCCAATTTAGTTCATCTGAATTTTATTGAGAAAGATGGTTTTCTGAACGCAGATGATGAAGGACTATTGCGAATACGTCTAACACCCTATATGACTACAGGACAAATTGAAAAGATTATTGAGGTTAGCGATCCAACGTTTGGCAGTTGTAGGATAAAAGTTAGATACTATATTGAAATGAATGTATACAAACCACTACCCTCAATTGGTGGAATGTTGACCTTCGCCCAAACCTGAGTTTATATTTAGAATAGGTATAAGGTATAATCAGTCTATTTTGGGTTTGATTATGCCTTTAGTTAATATTCGGCATATTCCAAATACAGAAATAGCCAGCAATAATATTTTTTATTCTCCAAATTAGGTCTTTTACTTACGGGGCGTTGTGAGCTTATGCTCGCAATGAACATCATATATATAGTTCAACCTTCGTTATTCAATTTGATTGTCAATAATGGCTATTATTTGCTCTATTTGTTGTTTGAGTTCGACGTATCTCCCTTCTAAAAAGCCAGAAGTAGCAATGAATCCCACAAGTCGATTATCGAATTCTAAAGAACGTAATAGATGTAAATTACTGTCTAAAAACTTGCCCTTGTCCATGCCAAACGTTTCACCGTAAGCATCAAAAACCATTCTACGCATACTCACCTTATCTTGTCCAAAATCCAGTAAGGCACCCCTATGCTTTGACAACTCATTATTTTCTTGAAATCGTATTCTTAGCATTAAGCCATCGAGGGTGGCCAGTGCATTTTTTAGTTCTTTGTTTTGAAAAATATTCAGTTTACCGGAACTGATTATTTCATTGGTTACTCCAGAGCCAGGACGATATTGCACTTCTGAATTAACTGCGCCAAAAAATAGTTGTCCAAATTCCTTTTCGGTTATTTTGGGAGTATTTGGCCCTGTATACCTTGATAATTCTTGAGCATTTTTTAGTAAGGCGGTATTTAGTTCAATTACCCGATTTACTTCGACTAGGTTGTTCTCAAATTCCTTTTTTAATGCAAATAGATAGTCTTGCTCTAGGTCATTTTGCTTCCTAGTTTCATTTAAATTATTGATCTGCAACGCAATCAAAATTCCGATAACAACAAGGATTATTTCACCAAAGGCGTAAATCAGATATTTACTGAATTTGTTTTCGGAGAGTAATTGTTTCCGGATGCGTCTAAAGAATTTTATCATTGGTTGTTGGTTTCTAGAAAGGTAGGATAAATATTTAATCCTTTGAGCGGGAAATAATGACGCACAACCGTAGGTGTATATGGCGTTGTGAGCTCATGCTCACAAGGAACATGATGCATATTGTGGCGCTTTCTTTATTCTCTCCTTGTCAGCTCTTTTTCAATAAGATAAATCACATTTTTTGTTTGCTCCACTGCTACTTCCTTATAATTGGTTGAACTTTTCCTTAGATTGTCTCTAAAACTTACCATGTTAAAAAATTCTTTATCCTTTAACCAACTATCATAATCATTGGGAATCCAACCGGTATTATTATTACTCAAATGCTTTTGGAAAAGTGGGATTACCACAGCTGACCAAAGTTGGTCTTCAATCCTTCTAGTTTCTTGCATGAGTTTTGGGTAATCCACTTCAAATAAATTTACGATTTCTATTCTCAAAGTATCTGATTGTATTAATTCTAGTCCGGAAGATTTTAAGGTTTGAAATGCCGAAGAAACCAAAATAACGTCTGGTGCATAATCTATATCGGACAAATAGCTTGGAATGGAATCACTATACGGTAGATTACTATTGGGAAGATTTATTATGTAATTAAAGCTTTTAACACTCTTAACCTGTTTATCAATATCGTTTTCAAGATTTGCAATATTTATTTTAAGATTCGTTTTTAATTCTTTCAATAAAGTAAGTTCCCTTGTATTCAATTTATTGGTTTCATTCCAATTATTAATTTGAAGTGCAATCAGGATTCCAATGACCACCAAAATAATTTCACCAATTGCATAGAGGAGGTATTTACTGAATTTGTTTTCAGAGAGCAGTTGTTGCCGGATATGTCTAAAGAATTTTATCATTGGTTTGCGGTTTCTGATAGCGTAGCAAAAGATTCTAGGCTATAAGTAGGAGAGAACAAGTCATTACATATACAAATTGTCACCATTCGTTTTTATTAATTCATCATTTTTAATTTGAAGAATTTCATTTAATATGGATTGAATTTTTTTGGCTCCAAGTCGGGGTATTTGGCATAGACTATAGAATCTATTTGGGCAATGTCCATATGTAACCTTTTATAGTTAACCTCGATTCTTGAAGTAAAAAAAATAAGATCGGTCAAGAGATTGGCAAATTCCCTATTTTCAAATAACTTCTCGGAATTGGAAGGGAAAACGGAGTTATGGTGAATAGTTACCCTTTTTGCCCCATTGTTAAATACAGATCTTACTTTCGTCCTGTCTGCATTTCGATTTAAAAATGGTCGTACTTGTTCATCCACAAAGCGGTTTTGAATTTCCTCAAATTTTATCAAGGACTCCTGATTGCGTTTCAAATCGGCCAGTTTTTTACGGAGTACGGGAGAAGAAATAAGCTTGAAATCGCCTGAAGCACTAAGTACATCATACAGCGTTGTAGGTCTTCCCGAAACCCAAACCCACGTAAGTTTATCTAAATCCTGATTAAATGTTTTCTCGCTATAATTGTATTCAATATCATTGATTCTGGACAATATTCGTTCAGTGGCAGCAAGTACTTCCAACATCGTATTACTTCCATACTGTAGAAGAAATTTATTGAATTCCAATTCCTCTGAAAGGTCTTGAAATATACGCTGCTCTTCCCGGGAATTTACCCGTTCCTGGTTCCATGTATTGATCTGTAACGCAATCAAAATTCCTATAACAACAAGTATAATCTCACCAAGGGCGTAAATCAGATATTTACTGAATTTGTTTTCAGAGAGCAGTTGTTGCCGAATACGTCTAAAGAACTTTATCATTGTTTATTGTTTGGTCATAATGAAGCATAACGACCTGCTAAACGCAGTTCGGTGATTTCTACGGAAATATAGCAAAATCTGTTCAACTATGGGACGGATAGCTGTCTTCGGGTAAGATCCGTTCCATAGTTCGTCAAGTAGTCCACAAGAGCGGACGCTACCTTTCTGGATTTTGTGGTATTGGAAACAAAATTTGCCGACCTTCCGAGCGGAGCGACCGATGAATACCTTATTTAAATGGGCAGGGCATGAATAATTACATTTAGTGTCCTGATATGTCCAGTAGATTAGCCATAGCGGCGTTCATGGTAAAAGGTCCCTTATCCTACGGACTTTGTAATCTGACAGAGCGCGGCGATGATGTCCACTCGCTTTTGGTGCGTTGACTGCGCGAGCTGTGCAACAAAAGTACGCCGCAGGCGACCGAGCGGAGCGACCGATGAATACGTTTAGGGAAAATAAAAATGAAATGAATAATTGGACATCCTCGGTCTCGTATATGAAAAGTAGCGTGTAAAAAGACGCTAACTTTTCGGATTATGCACGAGCCCAATTTTTAAATTTTTGTTGTTAATTTTATTTTCCTAAACAAGCCAAATTTATTTTTTTTCGACTTCATAAAGACATATGAACCTATCAAATAGCCTGAAGTAGCTATGTTGTATATGCATTATTGGACCTAGTTTTTATTTTTCTTTTGAATCCCAAACCTTTGATATCATTTGGTAGAAATTTCCTTGATGGAATTCATATTCTTTTTCTGTATCTACTCGATGTATCAAAACAAGATTTGATTCGGGATAAACTCCGAGCATATGAATACCAACACCAGTATGAAAGAATGATTTAGATTTTCTGTTTTCGTTAGGAATTAAAACATTCCAAAGCATACCATATCCGATTCCATAATCTTCATTTGTAATCGAATATGGTTTAGTAGAAAGTTCAATCCATTTTTTTGGAATGATTTGCTTGCCATTCCATTCCCCTCTATTTAAATAGAGTTGACCATAAAGAGCTAAATCTTTTGCGGATAATCTAAAGTGGTAAGCAGGGTATTTTGATTTATCTTCCTCAAACTGATAAAACCCGTCCACATTCGGGATTGTCCAGTTATCATCAGGATTTTTAACTGTTATGTAATCATTTGAATAGTCCATTCCTAATGGTCTCGCTATGTGTTGATTGAACAAATCGAAAATCGTTTTTCCAGTTTGTTTTTCCAAAATATATCCAAGGGTATTGAAATCCCAATTGTTGTAGTAATAGGCTTCATTTGGTTTGTGTATACCACGTTCAGGCATTGATGCCAACATACCTTCTGAAACTGCTGCTGCGTTATGATAAATACCAGACCTTGATTTCAATAAATCTGCTATGGTAGCTGTTTTTTCTATTTCCGTTAGTGGATTAATATCATCTATTTTGAGTTGGCCAATGGTCATAGTTGTATCAATTGTTCCATTTTCAATGTAGATTCCATAAAGAGAATTTAGCAAAGCTTTTCTAATGGAATGTACAAGTAGTTTTTTATCTGTATTTCCCCAATCATAAACAATTTTTCCATCTGTCAGAATCATCAAAGCTTCAGAACCTGTATCCTCTAAATACCTGCCTAATGAATCTAATTTTGATTGAGAGAATCCCTTTTCGGTTGGATTCGCATTATTCAATAAGTTTTTGTTTTGATGACAACTGATTGAAGTCGTAATAGTTAAAATAAGAATTAGTCTTATAATTGTTTTATTCATAAAGTGTTTTACTATATAGACGATGAATATTAATGATTGTTGCAAATTATGCCCATCATTCAGAGTATGGTGTGGAAGCATCCTGCAGGGGACTATGCGCTATACATTTTGTTGAAAATGAATTCAATTTGCTGTATTAATTATATTTTTAGATATCAGTGCAAGGCCAAGATTGGTACGATGGCCTTATATCCAATTTCCTTTACCAATGGTTTAGAGAAGACGCTACTGAAGAAAAAGTGCTTATGGTTTATAAATGCAATCATATCACTATTTCTACTTTCAACAAATGAGGTTATACCATCGGATACATCTTTTTCGGTTAGGTTATGAAAGCTATGCTCAATAGATTGCATAATATCTTCCAACAATAGTTTATTGGTTTCTTGTAATTCTGTTAAATCTTGTTTTTTACTTACGTATAGCAATCGAATAGCTGTTTCATGCATTTTTGCAATTTCAATAAGATAGACAAGTTCCCTTCGTTTAAAAGTGGATTTGAAATTTGTTGGAAAAACAATTTCTTTAGGGGGTGAAAATTTTACATTTTGTGGAACGGCCAATAAAGGGCATTCTGTAATTTTTTCCATTGCATTTACGGTATTGCTTCCGAAAATAATGCCCTTGGTCCCAGAAGCGCCTTGGGTACCCATTACCAATAATTCAATATCTTTTTCGACTATTGTTTGCTTTAGAGCTTCGGAAAGGAAATTAATGGTAGAAATAGTATGGAATGAATGCTTGGGGTTGTCGTGATGTTGCTTGAAAATATCCAAAAGTTTTAAAAAAGAAGCTTCGGATTTTGCTTTTGCCATTTCGTATTCTGTACTTCCGGGTTCTGGCAAGAATAATGATTTGGTCGTATAGCTATCCAAGCTAAAAACGTTTAGAAAATAAAATTCACAATTTAAATTTGCATAAAGATCTAGGGCATATCTGGCAGCGTTCAGAGCATTCTTGGAAAAATCTGTAGGTATTAATATTCTCTTGTCCATGATGTTCTTTTTAAATGATTATACTCTGTAAATAGCTCTTGGCAGTTATTGTAAAAATTGGCAGTACTATTCGTAAATAGTTATATAAGTAGTTCTTGATAATTTAATCATGAAGAACTAAAAATGGAATTGTTGTATGGTAGCTTACTTTTTCCACCGTTGGCCTAAAAAGGATACGCTCTACAAAATTCAAGTGCTTGGCCACCATGACCACCATATCCAAATTGCGACATTCAACAAAATTTTGAATGGTCTCGTCCAATTTTTTCCCTGTAAGGGTATGAAAAGAATATTCGGTATCCGTAAAATAGTCCTCTAAAAATTGGCGATTTTTTTGTTGAAGTTCACTAAGTCCTTCTTCTTTGGTCGAGACATATAAAAAACGTAGGGCCGATTTATGGGCTAAGACCAATTCCTTTACATTTTGCATTACTTTCCAATTGTAACCCAATTGAAAGTCTGTCGGAAAGCCTATTTCTTTAGGTCTACTGTATTTTGCATTTTCAGGTACAGCCAAAACTGCGCAGGGTACTTTTGTAATTACATCACCTGTATTACTTCCCAAAGAAACGGCCTTTAGCCCGGTCGCACCTTTTGTCCCCATGATAATTAGGTCAATATCTTTTTTGTTTACCTCCTGTTTTATATGATCTGTTAAAAAACCATAAGAAACCTCGGTTTTAAAGGTATGCTTGGTGTTCATAGGTTGGTGTTCTACTTTATTGATCAAGTATTTCATTTTTTCTTTATTCTCTTTTAAAATACTTTCTTCAAGTATTTCAGGGGAAGCATACATTGCAGGTTCACCCCCTGAATATGATGCAATAGGATGTACGTTCACCAGATAAAATGTACATGAAGTTTTTTTGAATAATTCCAATCCATAGATAAGGGCATTCCAAGCATTGTCCGAGAAATCAGTTGGTATCAGTATATTTTTCATTTTCGGTATATTTTTACTTAAAGATATTTGTGTTCTGAATGTCGTCAAATGACAAAGGTCATGCGGTTTTGGTATTTTTGAATTCCAACCAAGCCAATGCTGCAGGGCCGAGAACAGCGTCAGAGCTGGTAGCGGTTGATAATAGCACCTTAACCTTGTCTTTATAGACATTGAATAGGTGGTGTTCCATTCCGTTTTTTATGGGGTTTAAAAGAATTTTCCCAGCCTTGCTCAATCCTCCAGAAAGTATAAATGCCTCTGGATCTAAATGGGCAACGGTATCTGCCATTTTGCTTCCTAAAATCTCACCGGTCATCTCAAAAGCTTTCAAGGCGATGGCATCGCCATTTATAGCAGCGTTGGAAATGGCTGTTCCGGTCATCTCATCAAAACTTAAACTACGTAGTGGGGATGCTTCGCGCATCGTTGCCATCAATTCAAAAACAGTACGTTTTATACCAGTGACGGATGCATAGGTTTCCAAACAACCTTGCAGCCCACAGTTACAATTGCGTCCCTGTCTATCTACGTTTACATGGCCAAGTTCCCCGGCAGCACCATGTTCGCCAATCAATAATTGTCCATTCACAATGATTCCGCTTCCCAATCCCGTCCCTAAGGTCAGTGCTACGAAATTTTTCATCCCCTGAGCGGCACCGTAAAGCATTTCGCCCAAGGCCGCTGCATTCGCATCGTTCGCCAAAACAACGGGAAGTTCAAAAACTTGCTCCATAATTTTTTTTATTGGAGTGGCCAATCCCCATTTCAAATTTGGGGGATTCTCGATATTACCGGTATTTGGGTTTGCATTAGGGGCGCCAACGCCGATATGAAGTATCTGAATATCCGAGGCTGATCTCAAAACTAACGTTTCCACCTCCACCTTTAATTTGCCCATGAAATTCGAAAACGGTTTTTGCGCTTCCGTTTTAAAAACAACCTTATCTAAAATTCCACCCTTTTTGGTGACAAGGCCTATTTTGGTATAGGTGCCACCAATATCAATGCCTAATACGACTTTCTTTACCATCTGGCCAACGTGTTATTCTACAAATAAAAATAACTTAAAGCACGTTACAACTGATATATATCATTTCTGCAGTTGTAATCCAATACTAGTAAAACAAATTGAATGATGATTTCCTTGTTAGGTTTTATTTTCAATTAACAGCCGTCTGTTAAAATCTATAGTATATACAAATTCTTTCAATTTCTATTTTTTAAAAAAGAAGTAAAAAAATCCTAAGAATGTGGTTATTGGCAAATGAAAATAGCGGTAGCTATTCATGCAATACCAACAGAGGTATGGTGGTGTGAAAGCTAAGTCTTTCGATGGTAGTATCGAATAGAAGTTGCTGAAGGAAATTCAGGTTCTTGGCTACCATTGTCAACATATCAATCTGGTTATCATCAACAAATTTTAGAATAGCGGACTTAATATCCTGATTTTTGATACTAAGAAAACTATGTGTGTTTGGAAATGTTTCGTCCAAATAATCTTGCAAGTAGTCTTTATTTTTTTCTTGTAAACGGGTGAATAGAACATTGGGCTGAGCCACATTAAAGACCTGAAAATTAGCCTTTGTAATGCGTAAAAGTTCTGCAATAGTTTTTAAAATGGGGTAGGTATAGTATAGATTATAATCGGTAGGAAAGGCAATCCTCTTGGGAATCATAAATGAAGCATTTTCTGGTATCACCAATACATTACAAAACACTTTTGTAATAACGTCCCCGGTATTACTTCCAACAATGGACGTTCTTAAACCCGAGGCCCCCTTGGTGCCCATTACAATAAGATTTATTTTTTTGGAATCTACCGTTTTACGTACAATATCGACAAAGTTGCCATACTCCTGAAGTGCTATAAAATGATGCTGGTTATTTTTTGATAATCTATCGATTCTTTCAAAAAGGGATTTCAATTTCTCTTTTATAGCAGGACTTATGACTCTTTGGGGAAATATAAATGAATTCCTATTCACCTCTGAATTGCTCAATTCGCCAACATGTAAGATATAAAAACTACAGATTTCACTTTCAAAGAAATGGACCGCATATTCCAAAGCGTTCCAAGCATTCTCGGAAAAGTCTGTGGGTATTAAAATGTACTTCATTAAAAAGGTTTGATACACAAAAATAAACCAGTGAACAAACCTGCTACATGATATTTGTCAGGTTGTTCAGCATTTTAATATGCTAAATTCAAACCTAATTGACATATTGCAACGCCTCCAGTTCCATGATTCGAATATTCCGGCCTTCAATGGCAATTAGCCCCTCCTTTTTAAAACCGGAAAGGGTACGTATAAGGCTTTCGGTTGCAATTCCTGCCACACTGGCGAGATCGTTCCTCGAAATTTTAATAGGCTCTTCGGTTGTTGTTTTCATAATTTCGGCGAACTGTAGCAAAGTTTGCGCCGTTTTCTTACGAACGGAACTATAGGCCATTTGAAGTAATTGTGCTTTAATGAGGGAAATGTTCTCGGTCAACAGCTCCATCAGTTCCAAAGAAATATCCTTATTTTTTCCTAAAATCTCTTTGAGGTTTTCCTTGGAAATTCCCGCAAGCTGCACTGGTTCCAGAGCAGTTGCGGATTCTTGGTATGGAATATTGTTTAAAAAAGAGGTAAAGCCCAAGAAATCATCTGCCCTATATAATGATGTTGTGAGTTCTTTACCGTCCGCATCCATGCAATGTCCCTTTACCAGACCTTTTAGAATAAGATAAATTTTATTGGAGCGCGACCGTTCTTTGTAAATAATATCACCCTGAACAAAATCCATCACTTCACCGTTATCATCAAAGAAGTTCTTAAGCTCGTGCAACGTACGCATCTCATCATTAGAAACATCTTGTTCGATGGATTTTATATCAAGCATTCGGTTCAAAAGTTGCGACTTTGCCAATCTACTCTCTACGGCACTAATTAGGTCTTCTTCCTCAAAGGGTTTGGTTAAGTAATCGTCCGCACCCAAGTCCATTCCCCTTCTTATTTCCTTATGTTCTGTTTTGGCGGAAAGGAAAATAAATGGAATGTGTTTTGTTTTTTCATCGGACGACAATTCCTCCAAAACTCCGTAACCATCTATCAAGGGCATCATAATGTCACAAACAATAATATCGGGTAGGTTTTCTTTTGCGGATTGGATCCCTATTTTTCCATTTGGAGCGGTTAGCACCGAATAGCCGGAAAGCTCCAAAAGCTCTTCTGTATTTTCGCGAAGGGCCCTATCATCCTCGATTAATAAAATTTGTTTCATTTTCTAAATAGTGTTAAGTGTTTTGGGGATATGTAAAATAAAGGTGGAACCCATATTTTCCCTACTAGAGAATTTAATGCTTGCCCCCAGGTTTTCAAGATGTTGTTTGGCAATATTCAGTCCAATCCCTGTACCCTGGGTAACTAGGGCATTTTCTGCTCTAAAATACCTGTCAAATATGTGCTTTTGTTCTTCATTAGGAATACCAATTCCCTCATCGATTACTTTAACCACAAATTCTTCTTCTTCTATTTCTACCTTTAATTCGATAATGGAATCCTCCGGAGAATATTTAATGGCATTGTGTATCAAATTGGACAATACCAATTCCAGTGTTTTTTCATCGAATTGGAGAATAATTTCATCAATGTTATCGGGATACTGGATTTTTTGGCCAGATTTGAGTAACATATTTGCGTTGTAGATTACTTCATTAACAATTTTGCTCAATGAAAAGATTTCGATTTTATAATTTACCTTGCCGGATTCCAAACGTTCTACAGAAAGAAAATCATTTAGAATTGTATCTAGATATTTCACTTTATTTTTAATAGTGTTCACGTGTTTATCACGCTTTTCTTGTTGTTCTGTCTCGGTATATTTACCCAACAGCGTAATAGAGGTTAAAATACTGCTCAAAGGGGTTTTGAACTCATGGGATACCAGCGATAAGAATCGTGTTTTTAATTCATTAAGTTCTTTTTCTTTGGCCAAGGCTTCTGTTAACTGTTTAGTTCGCTCTTCTACCTTTTTTTCCAGTTTTTCCGTATAATTTTTACGTTCGGTTATGTCCAAAATAATGGCAATAAAAACCTTTTTCTCTTCCATTAAGGAAAGCTGAAGGTGGACTTCTACGGGATATAAAGTACCATCCTTCCTAAGGTGCTTGGTTTCAAAATCTACCTTGCACATCTCATCTTCCAAGAGTGGCAGTGCCAAAGCCCTAAATTCTGAAAGGTTGAGTTCAGGTTTTATGTCTAAAGGTGTCATCTCCACCAATTCCTGCATGTTATATCCTAAATTTCGTTGGGCTTCCTTATTTACATTAATAAAACCGAGACTATCAACATCAAATACATAAATTTCATTCAGGGATTCATCAAAGATACGTGCCCAGTGACTCAGTTCTTTCTCTCTTCTTTTACGGTCCGTAATATCAATAATCAGCGCCATGATGTAGGTAGCTCCATAGAGTTCAAAGGGGTTGAGACCTGCCTCAACGGGAAACTCGTGACCATTTTTACGAATACCGTGTAAATCCCTTCCATGTCCCATTTGGCGTTTTTCACCCTTGTCAATAAAATTTTTGACATGGGTGTCGTGATGGTTGTGGTATCTGTTCGGTATTAGGATTTCCAATGGTTTCCCAATGAGTTCATCCTTTCCGTATCCAAACATTTCCTCGGTTGAAGTATTGCTGGCTACAATTGTCTGCTCTTCATTTATGACGATAATACCCTCGGAAACCCCTTCTGAAAGTAGATTAAAAATATTACTGTCTTTCTTGAAAACATGCATAAATCAAATATAAAGATTATAGACTGATTTTTGTCATATGCCAAGTATGCAGCAAATGATACTTTTAAGTGTTTAAAAGGAGGGAAAGGATGAAAAATACAGCTAGAACTATGAACATGCTCTATGAAAGTTTAGGCAAATTGTTTTACGCCGTGGCGATAAGCGATGGTAAGGTTCACGTTAAGGAATGGGATAAATTAAAAGAAATTGTAAAGGAAGATTGGCTGTGTTTAGATGACTTTACGGATAGATATGGCACCGACTCCGCAAACCAAATAGAAATTGTTTTCGATGTACTCATGGAGTATACAAAAAGCAGCGATGAGTGTTTTGACGAATTCAAGGAATTTTATAAAGAACACCCACACGCCTTTACGGAGGAAATAAAGTCTATGGCAAAAAAAACCGCAAGAGCTATCGCTAATTCTTTTTCAGGAAAGAACAAATCAGAATTAATAATATTGGCAAAGTTAGACCTGTTGCTGACATAGATCAAATGGTTTCAGTTCGTGTATAATTGTATCGTGTTTTTAGATTTTAATGGTGAGAACAGGTATATTGGCATGGTTGGCAACATCCTCACCAATACTTCTGCTACCTAATAAAAAATGAGAAATAGGCGTTCTGCCATGTGTGGGCATGGCAAGTAGATCAAAACCGCCTTTTTGGGAATAGTTCAATAATCCTTGCTCAATTGTGTAGTCATCATAAATTACCACTTCTTGTGAGGCATCATTTGCCTTAAAAAAGAAATTTGAGATTTTTTCTTCGATTTCATTCGTGCTCTTAAAACTATTATGTGGAGTGTTGATATAGATAAGTTTTAATTTGGCAGAAAAACTGTCTGTAAATGCCTGAACATTTTTAAAGGCCAAAATTACATCTTCGGAAAAGTCACAAGCAAAAAGCACTTTTTCGATCTTAAATTCTGGATTTGGCATTTTTACTACGAGAACCGGCACGTCTGAAGTACGCACTACCTTTTCGGTATTTGATCCAACCAATACTTCCCTAACCCCACTAGTTCCATGTGAGCCCATGACTATTAGATCAATATTTTGTTCTTGGGCCAACGCGTTGAACTCTTTAAAAATCTTATAGTTTTGAACAATTTCCCTTATTCTAATATTTTTCAAATATGGTTTATCCAAAAAAGGTATGAATCGCTTTTTGGCAAGTTCCATATAATATCTTGCCTCCTCGTATTCCTGTATTTCATTTTTGGACAACACAGCTTCCGAAAGACCCAGCATATGTAATACTACAATTTCAGCCTTTTGCCGTTTTGCAATTAGTGCTGCAATCTCCAAGGCATGAGTTGAGGTTTCGGAAAAATCTACAGGTACCAAAATTCTTTTCATACTAAAAAGCTTTTTTACGTCTACTAAATTTTTCCTTGCGTTTTCTCAATTGCCGCTCTAAATCGCTTACAGTTTCAGCGGCTGACTTTTCAAAATTATTTTCAGCGGATTTTGCAAAAATCCGGGGACCTGGCGCGCTTAGTTGTGTTTCGCAAATTTTATTATTGCCATCGGTGCCTTGACCTAACTTGAAACAAACATCTCCTCGGATTATGAATTGATATTTATGGGCTAGTTTATTTAGGTTTCGGGTTACTATTGCACTTAATGACTCGCTTTCTGGCATGTCTAAGTATTGAATATTTACTATCATAAAAAGTACGTTTTGATTTCAGTTCAAAAGTAAGTTCGCTATTCTTCTTATAAAATGATTTTTATCATTTCAGGCTATACCGCACTACTTTATTTTTGAATAAATTAAAAACTCGAGTTATGAAAAATATACTGTTATTATTTGCTTTTATATGTTTTTTACCCTCAACAATGGTAGGGCAACGGCTTAAGGGGATTGATGAAATAGCCCCTTTTAGTGAGGGATTGGCTGGGGTTCGCCAAGGAAATCAATGGGGTTTTATCAATGCAAAAGGGGCTTTGGTCATCGATTATAGAGATGATGTTTATTGGAACGAGAATGCGGATACATCCCGTTCCGATATTTCTGGAGTGCGTTATCCTGTTTTCCAAGAGGGAAGGTGTTTAATTACTAAGAACGTGGAGGATGGAGTCCCTTTATATGGTTTTATGGACACAAAAGGAAACACGGTAATAGAACCACAATTTTTAAATGTGTATCCGTTTAAGAATGGTTATACTACAGGAGTTTTGTTCGATAAGACTTTAAAGGGGCAAAACGAATTCAAACTTAATATATATGAGTTTAAATTCTTTGATGTGTTACTGGATACCTCCGGTGAAATAGACGAATTTTTAGAACGGCGACAGAACATCCAAATGACCAAAAAACGGTATCAAGTACCTTCAATCGGAGCAAAATATTTAGCGGAGGGCCTTGTAGGGGTACATATTAAGGATCAAGGTTGGGAAATTCGGAAAACAGCTTTAAAAAATTAAAATATAACCTTCTGAAAATAATAAAAACGGTTTATAAAGATTAACAGATTATGGGGCGATTAAACGATAAAGTAGCGATTATTACTGGTGGTGCGGGAGGAATAGGAATGGCAACCGCAAAATTGTTCTTGGACCAAGGTGCCAAGGTTGTTATTGCTGATATTAGCAAAGAAGCACTGGAGCAGGCTAGTATAGAGATAAATCACGAGAACTTGTCGTATTGTGTTGTTGATGTTTCTAAACCTAAGGATAACGAAAAGATGGTTGCCCATACTTTGGAAGTCCATAATAGGATTGATATCTTTTTTGTAAATGCTGGTATAGAGGGAACTTCCATGTCCATTGCAGAATATCCTAATGATATTTTTGATCAGGTTATCGACGTAAACTTAAAAGGGGTTTGGTTGGGCTGCAAATATGTAATTCCTAAAATGAAGGCTGGCGGAAGTGTAATGATTACTTCTTCCGTTGCCGGACTAAAAGGTTTTCCAGGATTAGGTGCCTATGTGGCCACTAAGCATGCTGTAATTGGTATAATGAGGGTGGCGGCTTTGGAGTTTGCTCCAAATAAAATTAGAGTGAATACCATTCATCCTGGTCCGGTAAATAATGAAATGATGAGGAGGATAGAAAAGGATATATCACCTAAAAACCCTCAGGAAGCACTCAAAGGTTTTGAAGCTGCCGTTCCTTTTGGTCGCTACGTAGAGTCAAGGGAAATTGCCGATATGGCCCTGTTCTTAGCTTCCGATGACAGTAAAATGATCACTGGTTGTATTCATGTGGTGGACGGGGGGATGCTGGTCAACTAAAACTAATTATGAATATATAAAATCATGGAAAACAAAAGAGAGGATAAGCGTGTCTTGGCCATTGGAGGAATGACCATGGTTGGTGTGGAGTAGGGTTGCCTTTTTACAAGCCTCGCCATTGATAATGGTTGCCAGCATATTATCTGGCATAGGTTTGGGGCTTATTATAATTGCAATTGTTTCCTTAAAAATGGAGAAAAGAATTAATTGTTAGACAAATTTGAATGTAAAAAAATTTCAATTATGAGGGCATTTTGGATTATTGGATTGCTTATGATTATAGTTTTTAGCTGTAAGGAAGAACCGAAGGCTAACATGCCCACTCCCGGAGAAACCATTCAAGAATCACCTAAGATTAAACAATTATCTGCAGTACAAAAGGAAATACTAAAGTTTGCCGATTCTACTTTTTCAGATAGTGTGGATATGAACAAAATAATTGCTTTTAAGAAGATTGATACCCAGGGAATTATAACAGATATTGACATGAACGAGGGTGTTCGTCTATTTAAAGAGTTGAAAAAATCCAATACTGTTGATGCTTTGCCCATATTTGAAGTTATAAATACGAATACCGCTATTTTGCCAATAAATGGAAGGGGATTTGGCGGTGCTATCTGGGCCAAGGTATTGGTTAATATAAAGACCTTGGAAATCAAAAAAATTGAATTTGACCATAAGGCTGAAACATATGGTTATGGGTCGGCAACGACGCAAAAGTCTTTTGAAAATCAGTTTGTGGGAACAAAAATAGATTTGGATAAGCATTTCTTTGCTCTTCAACAAAACATGGAGAAAAGAATGGATGATGGGGTGTTTATAGATGGTATCTCCGGGGCTACCGTGACTAGTGGTGCTGCAGTTCAGATGGTTAATTTAGGACTTCAAAAATATAAAGGGTATTTAAATCCTTGACATATGAAATCTAAAACACAATTGTTCGTGGAACTTTGGACCGAAGCCAGAACTCGGTTTACTAAGCAAATTGAAATTCTCAGGGAAGAAGACCTAAAAAAGAAGCTCCCGCCTTCAGTGAATAGTGTTGGTTTTCTGATTAGGCATATTGGTGACGTAGAATTGCTCTTTGCAAAGAATGTTTTTGGTGCGTCTGGAGTAAAGGTCATTGCTAAAACGGTAATTGCCTCAACCGATACGGGTGAATGGACCAACCTTTCCGAACTTAAAGACTATGTATCGTATTCGTTTAACACCCTTAAAGCTATTGTGGAACAGCAAACGGTAATGGATTGGGAAACACTTGTTACGACCAAAGAATTTGGGACCAAGACGAAAGCAGAAGCTTTTGGGAGAATCGTCTCACATACCAACCATCATGCAGGTCAGATGGCAATTTTAATTAAATATGGGAAATAGATCTATGAGAATTTTATTGTCTTTTGATCCCCAAAGTTCTAAAGGCCTTATCACTTTTAAAGTAAGTAGCATTTCCATTTCTGAAAGAAAAATAGGGCTATTATTAACTGGTAATTAAAAAATAACATCTATCCAAGTAATGTTAGTCGTTTGGGCTTCATTTAGACATTATTCAGATTTTGAATTACCTGTTTAAGTTTTGTCCTTACGTTTTCAGCTATTTCGATTAGCGCATTGTTTTTTATAGCTTGCATGGATGCGGCTGGATCTACCGCTGCGATTTCAATGTTTCCTTCCTCTTTCTCCTGAACGATTACATTGCAAGGTAGCATGGTACCAATTTTGTTTTCTACCTGAAGTGCCTGATAGGCCATGGATGGATTGCAGGCCCCTAGAATTTTATAGTCTTTAATATCAACATCCAGTTTTTGCTTCAAGGTGTTTTTCATATCTATTTCAGTCAAAACACCAAAACCTTCTTTTTTCAAGGCCTCTTTTGTTTTTGAGATTGCTTCTTCAAACGTCACGTTTTTTAATTGGGTAGAAAAATAATAGTCCATTGATTTAGTGTTTTAATGATATGATTTGTTTAAAAGGAATCGTATAAAATACATGTATATTAGCGATTTCTCGGGTCAAGTTACTGATTGTATGGTTTTTAACTAATGATTTATATCATACCTGATTATCAAAGAAATTAAGTAGGATGAGGTTTTAAGTTTACTAGTACGAGTTGCGATACCAAGTCGTGTTCCTATACTCTTTGTTTTTGGAGACTGTCTCCCTGTTCTTCACGATGAGGAAATTTTCATCTATCTGTCTACTTCTATAACCCATTAAATGAAAGAGTTTTTTTGCTAAGAATTTCGCTATCCTTAAATCTACCCTTAATGCATCTTTCTGGTCTGATATCCATGAAACCCCTGGAAGTAGGACAAGCATACGATCAACATGCAATGTTCTAAATAATGAAGAAAGGGAAAGAAAGATTGAAGGTATGTATTTTATGATAAAAAAGCCATCTTCGCCCTTTTTCTGGTATAAGGGCATGAAAATATTTCCCTTCATGGATGTAAATATAGGTGCCGAATTACTGGTAGCTATTTGTTGCCCTTTTTTTACCGGCTCAAAATTTGTAAACCCCGGTTTTGTATAGAAATCTTCCCGATGTCCTATTTTGTAATGGTATACAATTTCATACGCATGGTTTAAATCTTTGGTTGAACTGAAAAGAGTAGAATAATAAGTATTATAATCTATGTCTGTTTTACCGATGACACCGCTGTAGATTAATGTAAGGTATACAAAAGCGGTATGTTTTTCTATGGAAGAAAGGGCATCATGTTGTCCAGATTCAAACCCAAAGGCTACGTAGCCAAGTTGATTGATGTAATTTAATAGGGTGCCCTCCAGATATTCCTCAATCCCTAAAAGTAAGGGTACCGGATATTGTTGCGTGAATTTCCTGTTCAATAGTGTATCGTTAACTGTAATGAAGGGTTTTGTTGGGCTTGAAGTGGTATGTAAATCAACAAAATAAAAAGGTCCTTTGTCTTCTTTTAGAATTTGGGAAATAATTCTGTAAAGTTCGTATTGTTCGTGATCTTCTTCATTTTTAGTTATTTTCTGCTTTTCTAAGAGTGATTTAACCCTATCATTTTTCCACATACGGTTCAGGTCTTCCTTGTGATAACGTATCCCTTGCTCAAGGGCGGAAACATTGCCGGCAATAGCATATATGTTTCCATGAACAGTAATGTTCTTTGATTTAATATCATCAAAAGCCTTTAATAAAGCGAAAATACCAGAGGGTTCGTTACCGTGAATTCCAGCGGTGAAGATTATCGTGGGCCCTGCTGTACCTCCTTTGATTTGTCCAAGGATGCGATCTATTTCGATTGATTGATCAAGTGCCTTGCTATAAACTTTTACCATTTTATATTTCCCTCATATCTTTTAGGGTTATAATACCAACAAGGTTGCTTTTACTCACGACGGGTAGGCATCCGATATGATTTTTTTCCATTAGTTCATAAACGGTCTCCAAATTGGTTTCGGGCTTTACCGAGATTACTTCCTTTACCATGAGGTCCCCTACTTTGGTTGCTGTAAAATCCGATTGCTCTTTTAGGTATTCTGTCATATGGCTCCAAGTCAAGAGGCCGCAAAGCTCATTATCGTCGTTCAATACTGGAACATGATGAATATTTTTCCAATTCATAATGCTAGTGGCCATATCTGCCATATCGTTTTCATTGACAGTGAGCAATTGGGTAGACATGATGTGTTTTGCCAATGCGGCATTGGATCGAACCTTGAACTCTTTTGGAATCATGGGCCATTCTGAAACTGGAGCTGATGTTTGCTGGTTTTCATAAATTGCTCCAGTAAGAGCAGTTACGGCATCGTCCTGTTTCATGTTCTTTTTGAGTTGACGGTAATTTAAAATGCTCCACCTTGCGCCATTAATACCTTTGGCCCTTTTCTCAATGACTTCCAGATAACGATGGATATCATTAGGGTCAATAGCGCATTTTTTTAATCCTTCATAGGCTAAAGGGAGTAATTCCTTAGTAACTAAATCTCTGGTGGATATACCAGTACCTTTCCATAACATTATACTTTCGGCACCATTTCTGGCCGCCTTAATAAAGTTATCTTTAGCGTCCCGAAAATCCATGACTTTTGCTATGTCGTCAAACTCAGCGGGTCTGGATTTCATTAGTCCAACCCAAAATGCAAAATTGGCCATTTCATCCAAAACTGTAGGACCTGATGGGAGGTATCTGTTTTCGATTCGAATATGGGCATTCTCTTTAGTTGCACCGTAACAAGGACGGTTCCAGCGATAAATGGTTCCATTGTGCAGATTGAGGGCATTCAGTTTTGGAATATTACCTTTTTTAAGTTCTAGCAGCGAATCTTTTTCCACATTATCGGACAACATTACCTCATATTGAGCGATGTCCTCCTTATAAATATCGATAATAGACCCTGATGCCCATTCATTTCCGAAGGTAACTCTGGCTAGTTTGTCTTGCAGGGAATAGGAGGAACTTCTTGTGTCTATACTCTGTTGAAACAAGGCTATCCGAGTCTCGCTCCAAAGTTCACGTCCCATCAATAATGGAGAGTTTGTGGCTATCCCAAGTACTGGACCTGAAATTGCCTGCGCCCAATTATAGCTAGATACAAAATCATCTGGAGTAATCTGGAGATGCATTTGAAAACTGGTGTTACAAGCCTCAAATAAAACTGAATCATGGTGAATTGACAGTTCGTCCACTCCGCGAATATGCATTTCAAAATCTTTCTTACGTAACAATTTTACAGCATTGTTCAAGAGTTCGTAACGGATGTTTGGTGTCATGAACTCCATGGAAAGCTCTTGTGTGGTAATTGTTGGCAGTATTCCCGTTAATATAATTTTGTTATCATATTTGCTAGCGGTCAACATTGCTTTGTTAAGAAAAAACCTCAGTTTTTTTTCCATCACTGAGAAACACTTCTCCTTTAACTCTTCAGGATCCAAGTTGATCTCAATATTATAACGTGCAATTTCGTTCGTAAAATGGGAGTCGTTAACAGCTTTTAGAATTCTTATCGCGTCTTGGGTGGGACGCCAGTTTTCATCAACCAAACAAAACTCCTGTTCAGAACCAATATGCATAACCTCACTTTCAATCATACCTTCTTTTAGCATGATTTTTAATGCCTGAATATCGTTCAGCAGATTTTTAATGAACCTTGCTCTAGAATTTTTATCAATTTTATCTACTTGGTTGGTTCCCATGGTAGTTTTTTTAATTTACTTTGCTTTAGACGTTGATTTTAATTTTTTGGGATGTACTTGAATTGGAGCTTATCCAATCGTTTAATTCCTCCACGTCTTTTCTTTTACATAGCTGGGTGCCTGATGTCATGGTGGCCGCCGTTCCACAAGCAACCCCATATTTAGCCATTTCTTGTAATGATTTTCCCTGGGCAAGGGCAAGCACCATTCCTGCGACCATACTATCACCAGCACCAATGGTACTTTTTTGGCACACAATAGGTGCAGAAATATAATCAACGGATTGAGCAGTAAGCATTACTGCCCCTTGAGGTCCTAATGAAACCACTAATACCTCACAAGGATTATTTTTTAAAAAAGTTTGAGCAATAGATTCCAGTTCCAAAAAAGAGATTGTTTTTACACCGCAGAGCGTAGCGAGTTCGCCTAGATTGGGCTTTAATAAATAGACTCCGGTCCGTGCGCCTTTCAATAAGGCTTCCCCCGAGGTGTCGAGTATATATTTCACATTTTTATCTCCGGCAATTTTAGATATTCTGGCAAAAAAGTCAGTTGGCATTCCGGGACATAGGCTTCCACTGGCCACCAAGATATCGCCTTCTGTGAGTACGGCTTCCAGTTGTTCCAAAGTCTTTTTCCATTCTTGTTCTTTGATCATGGGTCCGGGCATCCCAAATCGGTATTGTTCTTTATTTTTAGTGTCTGTAACCGCAATGTTTTCACGCACCCATCCTTCTATGGGAACTACTAGTTGCGGAATACCAAAATCAACCAACATATCGTTTAAGTGGCTTCCCGTTGGCCCTCCTGCCATATACATGCATAAGGATGTCCCACCCAGTTCATGCAGCACGCGCGAAACGTTTATGCCGCCACCGCCAGCCTCATAGACGGGACTGCTACATCTTAATTTACTATTGGGTTTTATTCCCGCTACCGTAGTGCTTTTGTCAATGGCCGGGTTGACCGTTAATGTAATTATCCTATTCATATTATGGGACTTTTTACCTGTGTTTCCTCAAATATAATAGTATGGCAAGTGGTCTCATATGACCAATGTCATTGTTGAAAAAGTACCTCTAGAATACTTTCGCTTAAAATCAAAAGAATATGAAGGGTGTTTTAAAATTGGGGAGTATTTCTGGGATTAAGATAGAAGTACATTGGACGTTTACCCTATTGCTGTTTTGGGTCGCTTTCCTGGAGATACAGCGAGGGTCTAATTTGGATAGAATACTACTTAATGAAGCCCTAATTTTGGTCTTGTTCATATGTGTAGTACTTCACGAATTAGGTCATGCGCTAACCGCAAAAAGATTCAATATCAACACCCAAAAAATAACACTTTTACCTATTGGTGGAGTAGCCATGTTGGAAAAGATGCCAGAAAAACCTAGACAGGAACTATTGGTTGCCCTTGCCGGACCTGCCGTTAATGTGGTTATTGCCATCCTACTTGTTTTGGTAGTTCCTGTAAAAAGCTATTTTGACTTTGATGCCATCGTATTGGAGGAAGTTTTGTACCAACCCACGTTCCAAAACTTTTTGTTCTATCTTTTCATAGCCAATATAATGTTGGTGGTTTTTAATCTAATTCCTGCCTTTCCTATGGATGGTGGTAGGGTATTAAGAGCCTTGTTGTCCTTTAAATTAGGTCGTGTCGAGGCTACTGGAATAGCCTCTTCTATTGGTCAGGGCCTAGCGATTCTATTTTTCATTCTCGGACTTTTATTCAATCCATTTTTAATTCTGATTGCCTTTTTTATCTTTTTTGGAGCTTATGGCGAGAACCAAATGGTAAAACAAAATTCCCTATTGGAAGGTCATATGGTCAGGGAAGCGACCTTGACGAATATCACGTTGTTAAGTCCTATCCATACAATAAAGGACGTGATGGACATTACCCTTGCGGGAACCGAAAAGGATTTTGTTGTTATAGAGAAGGATGAAATTGTTGGCATTGTTACCCAAAAACATGTCCTAAAACATGCAAGCACACCATTGCTTGTGGTGAAGGATGTAATGGATAAAGATTTTAAGACCGTGGATGCATCAATGGAAATATTAAAAGTGATGGAACTGTTCGCAAAAGAAAAGAAAAGTTTTTTCCCTGTTATGGAAGAGGGTACGTTGGCAGGTGTCATTGATAGGACCAATATTGGAGAGTATATCCTATTCAAATCTGTACCTTTAAAGTAAAATTTTTAAACTATGACCGTCCATCACTTTGGCAAGGAAGACTCGCTTTTGAATAAATTTATTGCGGAAATCAGGGATGCTGATATCCAAAGGGATTCCATGCGATTTCGTCGCAACATAGAGCGGATTGGGGAAATCCTAAGTTATGAGTTGAGTAAAAATTTGAATTATACGAATACTACGGTAAAAACACCTTTTGGTGGTAAGGAAATATCCTTACCAAAGAATAATCTAGTATTATGTTCAGTGCTACGGGCAGGTTTGCCTCTTCATCAAGGTATGTTGAATTATTTTGATAGTGCCGAGAATGCCTTTATATCGGCCTATCGACATCATAGGGGTGATGAAGATGCTTTTGAAGTTATTGTGAAGTACTTCGCCGCTCCTTCTTTGTCCGGTAAAACCTTGGTACTTACCGATCCTATGTTGGCTACTGGGAAGACACTGGAAAATGTTCTTGATGCGCTGAAGGGTCATGGAAAACCAGAGCAGATTCATATTCTTTCCGTAATAGGTTCAAAATCTGGAATTGAACATATTAAAAGGGTTTTTCCTGAAAACACGCATTTATGGATTGCTGCCATTGATGAAAAATTGAACAGTAAGGGGTACATTATTCCCGGAATCGGAGATGCAGGGGATTTGGCTTTTGGGGTGAAACTGTAACTCTTTTATTATTCTTGTATCAATTTAGTCGTTTGCCCCATTTAACCAATTCGTACCAGATTACCGCTCCAAATCCCGAAAGTACACTTATCAATAATAGCTTTGGAGTTAGCATTTCAAATTCAAAAAAATGGGTAAATGCAGGAATGTAAAGTAACAATGCTACTATGACAATGGTAATACCAATAATCAGCGGCACCAAATTATTTTTGTACTTCAACGTTGTAAGTATTGAAAAGTAAAAGGAACGATTGACAAGAGTGAGAAAGATATTGGCTGCAATAAGTACAATAAAAACCATAGTTCTGGTAGTAGATTCGTTTAAGCCTTCCGCCACGGCATATTGATACACGAGGAGAGCCCCAAGGGTGATGGCGAGTCCTTGTATTATACTTGTTACCAATTCCCTAAACTTAAAAAAGGTAGTAGTAAATGGCCTGGGTTTCTGAACCATGGTGTTTTTTTCCATAGGTTCATTTTCATAGATAATGGAACATGTGGGTCCCATGATTAACTCCAATAAAATAACATGCGAGGGCGAAAATATAGTTGGGTATAGCCACCCAAGAGCCAAAGGAATAAATACGGTCAATATAATAGGGATATGAATGGATATCACATATTGAATTGCTTTTTTAAGATTCGTGTAAATTTTTCTTCCGATGGCAATGGCATCCACTAATTTGGATAGGTCATCATCCACAAGAATCAAAGAAGCGGCCTGTTTGGCAATTTCCGTCCCTTTTTTTCCCATAGCTATCCCAAAATGGGAAGCTTTAAGAGCTGGGCCATCATTAACCCCATCACCGATCATAGCCACTACCTCATTATTTGCTTTTATGGCATTGATAATTCGGAGCTTGGCATCGGGAAACATACGCGTATAGACCTGGGTTGTTTTTACTTTTTCCCTTAATTCAACATTGTTTAATCGCATTAGTTCATCGCCCGTCATACATCGGTCATATCCTACAAAATTAATCTCTTTGGCAATGGCAATTGCAGTTTCCGAATTGTCTCCAGTAACCAATTTTACATCAATTCCAGCCTTATCAAAGGATGCCAATACCTTGGGTATGTTTTCTTTTGGGGGGTCATAGAAAGCTACAATTCCCTTAAAATCGAATTTGAACTCTTGTTGCCTTTCGGGAAATTCAATACCTTTAAATTGGGCTTGCCCAACCCCCAATAACCTATAACCCTCTTTACCCAAAGATTTTATGGTTTCCTCTATTTGTGATTTCTCAAGGGTTGTTAAGTTCGAAATTTCAAAAAAAGCTTCGGGAGCTCCCTTGGCGGCAATGACCCTATGGCCATTTTTATTTTGGAAAAGATGCGTCATCATTGGAGGTTTTCCGCCGATGGGGTATTCATGCACCATATGATAATTTGGTCGTTCATCGCCATCTATTAATTGACCATAGGCGGAATGAAGTGCAACTTCCATGGGGTCGAATGGAATAGGTTCGCTGGCCCACATGGCCAAGGTAATCAGTTCTTTCTCAGCTTGGCCCAATTCATTTTGGGGAATTGTGGTCTCTCCGGTCTGTAATACAAAAAGTTTTGCCAAACTCATTTTGTTCTGGGTAAGGGTACCGGTTTTGTCCGCACAGATTACCGTAGCGCTGCCCAAAGTTTCCACAGTTTTTATTTGTTTCACCAATACCCCCATTTTCATTAATCGCCAGGTACCGAGGGCCATAAATGTGGTAAAGGCTACTGGTATTTCCTCAGGCAGAATACTCATTGCAATGGTAAGTGCCTTGAGTAAACTGTCTAGTAGATCAAAGGATTTATAATAGTTCATTCCCCAGACTAGCAGAAATGCCACCACACCCCAAATAGACATTTTTTTGACAAAATTGCCTATCTGTTTTTCCAAGGGAGTTTTCTCTTCTTGAATAGCCTCCAGACTTTTCCCTATTTTTCCCAGTTCAGTGTTATTGCCAACAGCGGTAACTGTGGCAATTGCCAAGCCGCTTGCTACTGTAGTACCGCTAAAAATTGAATTGTTATCCTTTTCGGAATCCTTGAAAACCGAAAAGGATTCTCCTGTTAAAATAGATTCACTGACAGAAAAATCGTTAGAATGGATAATGATACCATCAGCAGGGATTACGGTACCCTCCTCGACCATAAGACTATCGCCTATAACAACCTGATTGCTTGGGATTCCAATGACCTCTCCTTCCCTTATGACAGTGCAATTGGGCTGTGTAAGTGCTTTCAGTTTTTCAAGTGCCTTACGGCTTCTAGAATCTTGATAAATTGAAATTGAGGCAACCAAAACAATGGCCCCTGCCAAAAATATACCGTCCCCTACATTCCCACTAATAAAATAGATGGATGACGCTACCAAAAGCAAGATGACCATAGGTTCCTTGGCCAAACTTTTTAATGCATCAAGAAAACCGTTTTCACTTCTATAAGTTAATGTATTTGATCCGTGTTTCCTTCTGGACGTTTCAACTTCCTCATTTGTCAATCCTTTTATATCGAAGTTATGTACGGACATAGTGCTTTTTTGTTTTCTCAAAAATAAAGTCAAAAAAAATAGGTGAGACTGACCTACATCATTTCAATAAGTGATTGTCGAGCGTATTTTCGAGTCATAAATTTAATGTATAACCTTAAAATATAAATGTTATGTCACTCGTAAAATTTAAAAGAAGACCCTTTGGAAACCTTATTACCCAAGATTTTTTTGATATGGACGATTTCTTTGATAACCGTAGATGGGTGAGGGATATGATACCGGATCAATTCTGGAACGGTAAAAGATCAGAACCTGCATTGAACATAAAGGAAACCGATGATACGTTCGAAATTGAATTGGCTGCACCCGGGTTTGCCAAAAAAGATTTTGAAGTAACCATTGAAGACGGTTGTTTAAATATCTCTGCTGAAAAGTCCGTTTCAGATGAGGAGAAAGAGGACAATTATACACGGAAAGAATTTAGTTACAACGCTTTCCAGCGCTCTTTACAATTGCCCGAAAGTGTTAAACAAGAAGCTATCAAAGCCAAATACAACGATGGTATCTTAAGTTTTAACCTAGCCAAAAAGGAAGAAGCAAAAAAACTACCGCCTAAAAAAGTACAGATTTCATAAAATAATTTTTTTGATAAGCTTTTATCAATAGTAACCCCCTCCCATATAATCCAATAGTGTCTATTCAAAAGTGGTTTATATGGGATGGGTTACCAATTTCCAATTTTTATCCGTTTGTGTCCTATAAGACTTAGAACATTTTCATATTTTTCTTTTTTTTTCCGGAGAAAAGAAATTTTAATACAATATGGATAGCGGTACAAAGTTTAGAAATACGATTTAGTACCTAGTTCGTTTTAGAACTGTCCATCTTTTCAAGACTTTTATGAATATCGCTATTTATAAGGGCTTCCTTGGCCGATTCGTATCCCAATTCAAAAAGGGTATCCATATTCTTTAGGGAAAACATACTAAAGTCTGCCATGTGCTCTGGCCTAATCAAAACATCACATTCTTCAAACTTAAGAACGGTTTCGTTAGCTACCATTATATGATAGGCACGTTCCAATACATTGTGGGCATGCTTAAGATCAGTCTTCTTCATTTTTTCAAAGGGGTTTACATAGACACCCACAATTTGATCACAATATTTTTTAATGAGATCCACAGGAAAATTGTTTAATGTACCCCCATCCACATAATAACCTTTCTTAAATAGAACTGGCGCAAATAACCCTGGAACGGCGGCCGATGCCAAAACTGGTTTAATAAGTTCTCCATGGTTAAAGACTTTTAGGGTACCGTCCAAAAGATTAGTGGCGGTGACATATAAGGGAATCTCCAATGATGCAAAATTGTCTTCAGGTAAGTAGGACTTTAAATGGTCATAGAATTTCTCAGTATCCACAAACCCTGGTTTGCTTCTTGCATATTTTTTAATACTGAAAATTTGAGTTGTTTTAAAAAAATCCAATATTTCCTCCCAATTGCAACCGCCAGCGTAAAGTGCGCCTACAATGGCACCTGCACTGGTACCAGCAATATGGGATGGACGAATACCAAATTCCTCAAGCGCCTTGATTGCACCAATATGTGCTACACCCCGTATGCCCCCACCTGAAAGTACCAAACCTATATTCATACTCGACTTTTTTTCAAAGCTCGATCAAAAATAATTAGCAAGCTCCTTGGTTAATATGATAATCATCATATTAGGTTTTGGTACCCTCAATATGACTGATGTCATTTCCTGACCTAAATATCTGTAATATATTTATTTAGCAATGTACAGAAAGTTCAGCGCTATTTTTTTCTTTTAGGTAGCGCAATAAAATTACAAAGAACTGGTCTTGGTTTTCAACTGGTTAAATGTATAGGGAATTAACGAAAGGAAGTATCAACTTTTTAAATACAACCGGTACAAGTAGTACTATAACCGTTTGGTTTCCCTTAAATATAGAAGAAAATGAAAACAATACTATTAATAGAAGACAATGAAACTGTAAGGGAAAATACGGCAGAGATAATGGCTTTGGCCAATTATAACGTAATAACTGCAGAGAACGGTAAAATTGGATTGGAAAAGGCCATGGAATTTTTGCCGGACTTGGTACTATGCGATATTATGATGCCACAAATAGATGGATACGAGGTGTTGCAGTCTTTGGCCAATAATATTGGAACGGCAAGTACTCCATTTATTTTCCTAACGGCAAAAACAGATAGGTCGGATAGGCGGATGGGGATGAACCTTGGTGCCGATGATTATTTGACCAAACCTTTCGAAGAGGAAGAATTATTGGATGCGATTTCTTGTCGTTTGAAAAAGCATGACAATTTAGAAAAGGAAATTTCAAAAAAACTAGAGGGTATCCAATCATTTTTGGTGGAAGCTTCAGAATATGTTGATTTAGAAGGACTTTCTAAAAACCGTACCGCAAAGCAATTTGAAAAAAAGGAAATAATTTTTTGGGAGGGAGATAATGCACAATCGCTCTATTTTATCTTAAGCGGAGCTATAAAAACTTACAAGGGTACTGAGTCTGGTAAAGAACTGGTTACTGGGATTTATGGCCCTGGTGACTTTATAGGACAATTGTCCCTACTGCATGCGGCAGGGACCTATGTAGAGAATGCAGTTGTTTTGGAGGATGCCGAAATTGGTGCGATACCAAAAAAAGATTTTCTAAAACTTTTATATGGTAACCCCATGGTCTCCCAAAAATTCATCAATATCATTTCAAATAATCTAATTAATGTTCAGACACAATTGGTAGATATGGCTTTTGCCTCGGTGCGAAAACGTGCCGCAAAGGCTCTCTTGGAGCTATATGAGAAGGGATTGATTAAAGACAAACCGGAAGATGGGAAGTCTATTCCCCGTGAAGATTTTGCTGGCATGATAGGTACGGCTACAGAAACAGCCATTCGCACCCTTTCTGATTTTAAGGATGAAGGTTTAATTACCACAGATCGCAGTAGAAGAATTGTTATTTTGAATAAAAAAGAACTAGAAAATGTTGCGGATTCCGGATGAAAAATAAAATTGAATTTATGATTGACGCCTTTTACGAATCAAGCCAACTACCTTTTTTGCGAAATAGGCCAAAAGCAAATTTTTCCAGGTATTGTTCGTTCCAATATTCGTACCTACACTTTTTATTAAATTCAATGGAGCCAAATCTGTCTTGGCATGGTAATAATGAAGTTTGAGGCTTTCCTGATCAATTTCCCGCTGTAGCTTTAGTATCTTTAATCGTGTATCTACTTCTTTAAATGAACTGTACTCCTTTTTCATGATTGTTCGAAATAATATTTTGAAAATTTCTTTAGGATGGGAGCGTTCAGTTTCTTTCTGAAAACATAGAACAAAATGCCTACAAGTACATAAAAAATGCCAACTAGGATAAAACCGCTATAATAACTGTCCAAGGATTCTGAAATTGCCAAGCAGGCGGCGAACGATAAAAAGAGTAAAGCAAAAACGGAACCAATACCGATGAGCAATGATTGAGCGATTGACGTAACAAAAAGCATAAGAACCTTAAATATTCTGAGTCTCAGATACTCGTCGCTGGTCTCCACATAGGACCTCATATCGGCTTCCGCACCCATGAGGTCTTCTTTGAATTCTTCAAAAGCCATGTTAGCTATTTTTGTAATTGGGCATTCTTCTTTTTAAGCTCTTCAAGTTTACGTTCTAGATTTTCTATAATATCATCCGCCTTGTAGCTCATGGTTGAGATGGCTTCATCCAATTTTCTATCGAAAGCATCTTTTTTTTCGTTTGCCGATTTTGTAAGTTCATCTTTTGCGTGAGAGATACGCTCGGCAAGATCGTGAGTGGTATCGTCAACTTTCCTTTTAATTTTATGGCGTGTCTCAACGCCTTTATCGGGAGCATAAAGAATTCCTATTCCCGCACCTATGGCGGCCCCTGTTAATAGTGCCAGTAAAACATTTCCGCTATCGTTTGTCATACTTATTGGTATTTAAATTATTATGTTGATTAACTTTTCTATCTAAAAATAGGTCGGAAAAAATGTACATGAAATGACTTTGGTCATACTTCGTCAGTTTGATGCTTTATGTGGTATTAATTAATGTTTATTTGTTGTAAACATTCTTGATTTGGCCTCTTTGAAATTGTTGAGTTTTGGGGATTCACTTAAAAGTTAGGGCATTACATAAAGGTTTTTGTATGAAAACCTTTTCAACTAGAATAATGAATGTTTTTTGGAATCAGTTTTAGAAGATAATTTTGACGATTTTATTGCCAATACCACATAAAAAAACAGGAGAACTAAATCTCCTGTTTCCGTGAAACGTTTGAAATTGTTTATGCTTTCTATCTAGCTCGTAAATCGCTTTTTTTCTAAAATGACTTAAAAGTTGATTTTGGTACTAAATGAATCTCCCGTTACACTATGGCCTGTTTTCCTATCGGAGCTAAAGGCCAATAACATATATTAAAAGAAACCGAGGTACCGAAGTGCCTCGGTTTCCTAGAAGATGTTCTTCAACCCAATTTCCACTTACATTAATCCTACTGGTATACATTGCTACATCCGTTCGAGATACAAATGGTTTAAAATAGATTTTTGTAACCTCTTCTTATCTAACAGCTTAGTTTTCGAATCGAATACTAAGTATATTATATTTTCCGATGAACTTTTTCTCTTTTAATACAATGCTAAAGTATATTGCTATTTTTTTGTACAAAATGACCTAGGTCAGTTTAGTCGTTTTTTTTATTTTTTTCCACTAAACAAATTCAGGATAGTACTGTACTACAATATCATTTTGAACATGCCGCAGGCCAAGTGCTTTATAAGCGGTTTTTTCTGCAAGTTCCCTTTCATTAAATGAATGAACCCTTCCCTTTAGCTGTACCGTATCTCCATCTACCTGCACCTGTATGGCTTTAGCTTCCAGATTTACCAAGCGCTCCGAGGCTTTTGTAATTTGACTTTTAATATTGTTGACTTTTGTTTCAGGGGCTATTTCTATTCTATTAATAATTCCTAAAATAGAGTTTATGAAACAAAGAAAATTAAGTAAGTCGCTACTGATAACAATTGTTTTTTTCGCAATTTGCCAGCTGTGGTCCAGTTGTTATAACTTCAAAGGGGAATAATCCGCCACCACCATGGTTCTATCCTAAAAGGCTAGAAGTGGTTAGATACGTTTATTTTCCTGAGTTTACCATGTATTATGACTTGTATGCAAGAACTTATATTTATTTGGAGGGGGGTGTTTGGGTACGTAGAAATGAGTTGCCACCAAAATATAGGAATGTAAATTTAATGCGTTCACGTTACGAACGAGTTCAAAATTATAGCGCCGATAATATCCGAAGATATCATGAAGAAAATAATACGAATAGGCGAAGGAGCAATAGGACTGCTATATGAAACAATAAATGACTATGAAAGTAATTTATATACTTGCTTTGCAATCTCCAATTCCTCATTGGTAGGAATGACCAAAATCTTGACTTTGGAACAATCGGTATTTATTTCACGTAACAAACTTGACTTTTTTTCATTTTTGACTAAATCCAATTCAATACCTAGGTAATCCATATCCAAACAGGCAAGTCTTCGAATTAAGCAGGAGTTCTCCCCAATTCCAGCAGTAAAAATAAGAGCATCAAGTCCGTTCATTGCAGCGGTATACGCTCCAATATATTTTTTAATTCGATATGCGTTCATATCAAGCGCTAATTGGCAATCTTTGTTACCCTTTTCGGCTTTTGATTGAATGTCGCGCAAATCATTAAATCCTGTTAGGCCTAACATACCACTTTCTTTGTTCAATACTTCTTTTACCTCTTCCAGGGAATATCCTAAACTATGTACCATATGAAAAATGATTGCATGGTCTATATCGCCACTACGTGAGCCCATGATCAGGCCATTAGAAGGGGCAAACCCCAAACTGTGGTCCACACTTTGGCCGTTAACTAAAGCCGTTATGCTACAGCCATTTCCTAAGTGGATGGATATTATCTTTGATGTATCCATGCCAAGATATTCTATGGCTTTTTCGGAAACGTATTTATGGCTGGTACCATGGAACCCATATACCTGAATGTCGTCTTCGGTATAAAATTTATTGGGAATGGCATACTTTCTAGCTTTTATCGGCATGGTTTGATGAAAGGCCGTGTCGAATATAGCCACCTGTTTGGCTTTCGGAAATAATTTTTCTGAAATTTCAATACCTTCCAGATTTGGGGGATTGTGCAAAAGGGCCAGTACAGAATAGTTTTTAATTTGTTTTTTTACAGCATCGGTAATTAAAGTCGTTTCCGCGAAGGAATCGCCACCATGTACTACCCTGTGACCAACTGCATAAATTTCTTGCGGATTTTTAATTGCTCCTTTTTCTGGATGAACCAAATAACGGGCAATTAGGTTTAAACCATCACTATGTTTCTTTATTGAAATGGTTTTTTGAATATTGATTGTATCTTTTTTATAGCACATAAGAGCATCTTCATCACCTATACGCTCCACCATTCCGTAACAGATTACCTTTTCCAAAGGCATTTGCAAAAGTTTGAATTTTATAGAGGAACTTCCGGAATTGAGAACAAGTACTTTCATATTTTCCATAAGGATTTTTAAATACCTTGAGCTTGTATGGCCGTAATGATAACCGTGTTAAAAATGTCTTCTACGGTACACCCTCGACTTAAATCATTTACAGGTTTGTTAAGTCCTTGCAACATTGGGCCTATAGCTAATGCTCCCGTTTCGCGTTGTACGGCTTTATACGTATTGTTTCCTGTATTTAGATCGGGAAATATAAACACACTTGCCTGGCCTGCTACTTGTGAATCCGGTAGTTTGGCAAGACCCACTTTACTGTCAACGGCGGCATCATATTGTATGGGGCCTTCAACTTTAAGTTCTGGTCTTTTTTTCTTGATGATTTCAGTCGCTTTTCGCACACGGTCCACGTCTTCACCAATGCCTGATGCCCCGGAAGAATAGGATAGCATGGCTATTTTGGGTTCAATACCAAAAGCGATACTTGTAGAAGCAGATGAAATAGCAATTTCCGAAAGTTGCTCCGCGGTTGGGTTGGGGTTGATGGCACAGTCCCCGAAAATGGTAACTCTGTTGGGCAAGCACATAAAGAATACAGAAGAAACAATAGAAACACCCGGCCTGGTTTTAATGAATTGTAGCGCTGGCCTTATAGTGTGTTGCGTGGTATGTACCGCACCGGATACCATTCCATCCGCATGTCCTTTATATACCATCATCGTACCAAAATAAGAAACATCTTCCATCAGGTCTTTTGCCATAGCCAGATTTACGTTCTTATGTTTTCTTAACTCAAAAAGGGTAGTGGCATACTCTAGGAAATTAGGTGATTCCGAAGGATTTATAATGTTTATCGATGTAGAATCCAGACCCATGTCCAACTCTGAGATTTTATTTTTAATCTGTACCGGGTTTCCTAATAAAGTAAGGGTCACAGCGTCTGCATCGATCAATTTCTTTGTGGCAAGGAGAATGCGCTCATCAGAACCTTCGGGAAGCACAATATGTTTTTTTGCCGATTTCGCCCTTTTTAAGAGATTGTACTGGAACATTCTAGGGGTAATACCATCAGCCTTAAATGTTATCAACCGTTCTGCAAGCTGGGTAGTAGAAACATGCTTTTCAAACTCTTGTATGGATGTATTGATTTTTTCGGTGTTTTCCGCGTAGATTCTGGGGCGTATGGTTCCAATCCTGTTTGTGACAGAAAAAGTACCTTCCTTAACAGATAGTATGGGAACAATATCCGAGAGCCCTTTGATCAATTTAACAATAGATTTCTCCGGTAATAATCCCCCTGTTAGTACTATTCCGGAAATATTTGGATAATTAGCGGAAATATTTGCCTGTAATGCACCTAAGATAATATCTGCCCGATCTCCTGGGGTAATTACTAAACTATCCTTTTTTAGATGGGTGAGATAATTCCTTAATTGCATGGCCCCAACACTAAAACCACCTGCTTGATTGTTCAAAAATTCTTTTCCAAAAAGTACCTTTGCTTCCAGTTCTTGGCAAATTTCTTTCACTGTTGGGTTTCCTAATATTGGATTCAATGGAATGGCACCAACCAGCACTTTTTTGGGAAGTTTCTTTTGTAGTCCAGCAATTACATTATTCACATTTTCGGGCTCGACTTTATTGGCCACGGTCAATAACACTTCCACACCCTTTTCCTTAAAAGAGTCATAGGCCATAAAAAGATTACCTACAAGTTCGTCCAAGCTCTTTCCAGTTCCACTAGCAATGATAACAGTAGGAATACCCAGATTTTTTGCTACGAGTACATTGATGTCCCATTCGATTATGGCACCTTCCCCTGAAAAATCAGTTCCTTCGACAAGGATAAAATCGAAACGGTCTTCTATAGCCTTGTATTTGTGTATAATATGGCCAAGAATTTCATCGTCCTTATCCAGATTCTTTTGTTTTATAACCTCACTTCTGGTATAGGCATAGGCATCCTTAAACTCTAGGTCCAACTCAAAGTGGGTAATCATGGTATGGATGTGGCCGTCCATGTCCCCTTTTTCAAAATCGTCTATTATTGGCCTGAAATAACCAACTTTTGCCGCTTTCCCCAGTAAAATCTGCATTAACCCTAAAGAAACAATTGATTTTCCACTATTGGGCTCGGTGGTGGCAATATAAATGGCTTTACTCACAGGACAAAGGTTTTTGGCTTACAAATTTATGGGATTCTTGGATGCAATCCCATTTAGTTACCAAAAACATAAGCTGAAATTTAGTAGGTAAATTCTTTACCTAAAGTATCATATTTGTTGAAAGAATCTAAAATAAACTAAAAAATTACATCCATACTTTTATTGGGTGTTAATTGCTACTTTCAGCCATTCCGAAAGTGGCTTTGTGTTGTTCGGCAGTATTTATATTTTCAATACCCTGAAGTAAAGCATCGGGATTAAAGGAAATACTATCAATCCCTTCTTGAATCAGGAATTTTGCAAACTCGGGAAAGTCGCTTGGAGCTTGACCGCACAATCCAATTTTTATATTTGATTTTTTTGCAGATTTAATTGCCATAGATATCATGCGTTTGGCGGCTACATCATTTTCGTCGAACAGTTTTCCCATAATTTCAGAATCCCTATCAATGCCCAATGTCAATTGGGTCAGGTCATTAGACCCAATAGAGAACCCATCGAAGATTTTTGCAAATTCTTCGGCTAATATAACATTGCTTGGAATCTCTACCATGGTATAGACTTCCAGACCATTTTCGGAACGTTTAAGTCCATTATCTTCCATCACTTTAAGCACTTTTTTACCTTCTTCGACAGTTCTGCAAAAAGGAACCATCACTTTAAGATTCAGTAGCCCCATTTTTCCCCGTACTTTTTTTATAGCGGCACATTCCAGGGCAAAACCATCTTTATATAAATCACTGTAGTACCGTGATGCACCCCTAAAACCCAACATAGGATTTTCCTCGAAGGGTTCAAAATCCGATCCCCCAATTAGGTTGGCATATTCGTTCGTCTTAAAATCACTTAACCTTACAATGACTTCTTTTGGATAAAAGGCCGCTGCTATAACTGCTATTCCTTCCGCTAGTTTATCAACAAAATAGTCGGTCCTGTTGGCGTATTGGCTTGTCAATTGCTCTATCTTATTTTTTACTTTGGAGTCTTTTATTTCATCAAATTTCACCAAGGCCATAGGGTGTATCTGGACGGAATGCGTAATGATAAATTCCATCCGTAATAAACCGATTCCATTATTGGGATAAAATGAAAGTTGAAAAGCGTTTTCGGGATCGGCCAAAATCATTTTGGCTTCTGTTTTTGGAAGATGGATGCCTGAAAAATCGATTTCGCGCTCCTCAAAAGGGAGTTCCCCTTTATAGATATACCCGATCTTTCCTTGGGCACAGGACATAGTAATCATTTCGCCGTTGACTATTTTTTCGGTAGCGTTGCCACATCCTACAATTGCCGGAACGCCCAATTCACGGGCAACTATGGCCGCATGACTGGTTCTGCCGCCTTTATTTGTGATAATTCCGCCAACCTTTTTCAGCAAAGGATCCCAATCTGGAGTAATGGTGTCTGTCACAATAATGGACTCTTTGGTCAAAGGTCCTGCTTCTAAGGGAGAGTTCAAAAGTACAGGATTGCCAATTTTGATTTTGGACCCTACCGCATCTCCTTTTACCATTACTTTGCCCTCCTTCAACAGTTGATACTCTACGTGTATGTTTTTATTCTTGGTATGATGGACCGTTTCTGGACGGGCCTGGGTGATGAACAATTCTTTTGTGATTCCATCCTTGGCCCATTCAATATCCATGGGTTTTTGGTAATGTTCCTCTATTAGTAAGGCCCACTTGGCCAAGGTTATAATTTCATTATCGGTTAATACATACTGTTCTTGCTGCTTTAATGGAGTATCGATGTTGAAGGTGGTTTCCTTTTCATTTTCCGAGGCATAGACCATGGTCAGTTTTTTGTTGCCCAGTTTTTTCTGAATAATGGGGTAAATGTCTTTCTTAAGGTTGGGTTTAAAGACATAAAACTCGTCTGGGTTTACGGTGCCTTGTACGATGTTTTCACCCAAGCCCCAGACCCCTGAGAGTAAAACAACGTTTTCAAAGCCAGATTCCGGTTCTATGGTAAAACCGACACCCGAACAGCTTTTATCTGAACGTACCATAAGCTGTACACCTACTGAAAGGGCAACATCTTTGTGATTGAATCCCTTATCCTCTCGGTATTTGATGGCGCGATCGGTATAGAGAGAGGAGAAGCATTTTTTTACAGCCTCCAAAAGCTCCGACTCTCCCTTTACGTTTAAAAAAGTATCGTGTTGACCTGCAAAACTGGCATCGGGAAGGTCCTCTGCCGTTGCACTACTGCGCACGGCCACGGCCAATTCACCATTACCACAAAGGTCCTTGTAGGCAAGTATAATTGCTTTAGAAAATGCTTTAGAAAATTCGCTTTTAAGAATTAAGTTCCTTGCCCGTGTACCTATTAGGTTTAAATTCATATACTGTTTCCTGTCCAATCCTGATATGATATTTTCCAGAGCTTGCTGTATATCATTTTCCTTTAAGAAATTCCAAAAAGCAGTGGACGTACTGGCAAAACCATTGGGAATGCCTACACCTTTTGGTAACAATTGATTATACATTTCTCCCAGAGAGGCATTTTTACCTCCTACAGATGAAATATCCGTGATACCAATATGACTGAATTTTTTTATAAGCATTACAAAGAGGATTTTTGGATTTAATGGAGGTAATTTGCTAAATGTTTACACATAAACTTATGGAGGACCTTTCTAAGATTCCCTTTTCTTACCTGTAATCTCATTGATTTTAATACGAAATACAATGGGCGAACCTTCCGATTCAATCTTGGCCGAAAACTCACTAATGTATTCGGTGTCTGTCCCTTCGTTGCGACTCAAAATATCTTTTACACCTTCCGAAAACTCATGAAGCATATGTTTTGCATCAATACCTTTTAATTCTTCAAAAGTGCCATGTACTTGAACAGTCTGCCAATTCGCTACTGATTTAATTTGGTTTACCATTAAAGCTATAGTATTGTTTTTGCGCATTGCGGCAATCTTGTGTCCTTCAGAAGAGTAACTTGTAATGGTATTGCTTACTTTGTCATAATAATAGGTCATTGGCACTATATAGGGACTTGCTCCCAATATGTATGCTAAGTTTCCTATATAGTTGCTGGACAGAATTTCAATGTTTTCAGCGGGTTCTAAATTTCTTCTCATGGCCTAGATTCTTTTCTTTTTCCAAAACTAGTTTTTACAAGGGGAAGGACATATGACATTGGTCATCTAGAAAAAAACTGGGAATACATATTTATTTAAAATTATATAACTAAAAACATCAAAATAAACATGTATCCTTAAGAAGAATATAAGTCCCTCATATCGAGTAAGGCAATAGGTAAATTTTGCTATTCTAGAAATAGAAGCAGGTTCAATTGTTACATTGCGATATGGCCAAAACTACTTCATTCTTATATTGCTTTCACCTTTTAGTTGATTGCACGCCAGCATCCATTCTGTCTTTGAAATACATATTCCTATATCAAAAAACGTTTCAACTACCTTTATTATCTATCCATTTTGGTAACTCAAAACAACGATTTTGGAAAGCGCACAGATGGGGTCATAAGCTGAATGCCACGGAAAGTATAGTGGTAAGGGAAGATTTGTCAAAAGTATTAGAGACCTCTCACATTAAAGCTGAGTAAAGGAACTTCAATATTTTTTACCATTCTCTTTACCATATCTTTCTGCAGATATTTTTGATAAAAACTATCTTCTTTCCGTTCTAACATTACCAATAGATCTGCTTCAGAATCTTCAACATATGAACTTAATTCTTCCAATATTTCGTCAGAAAAAATGAGCTCGAATTCTAGTTTGGGAGACACCACTTTTTCTAATAACATTTCTTGAAACCAATTCATTTGCTCTTCACCAGCATATTCATTTTTCGTGGTAATATGGACTACCCTTATTTCGGCATTGAATTTTTTGGCAATATCAATTAGCCTATTGAGGGCAAAAATATCGGCTTGTTCAAAATCGGTTGTATATACTATTCTTCCTATTGATGAAATTTTTGATTTTGAAGGAACGGCCAAAACTGGACAAGATGATTTTCTTATCAGGGCCTTTGTAGTACTCCCAAAAAGAAACTCTATTCCCTTACTAGATCCTTTCGTTCCTAACACAATCAAATTGGCATCCAACTTTATTGCCTTTTCTAAGATACCATCTGAAACAGAATTATTTTCGTCAACCATAATTTTTATATCTGAATTATCTAATTCATGTCCAAGATGTTTCTCGCAGAAATTTTTCAATTTCGTCCCATGTTTCAGAAATTTACTTTTTTCTTTTTTAAGATAGGTCATAGAAACCGGACTAGCCAAAGAAACAGGGTCGTTAAAAACGTGGACCACAATTAAATTCGCCTCATATTTCTTTTTAATTAAGTTAGCCCAATGGAACGCGGCAATGGACTCTTCAGAATAGTCAGTAGCATACAGAATTGTTTTCATCGCTAAATTTTAGATACAACTTTCTAAAATTAGACAGAGGCATTTTTACTTGAAATGACGAATGTCATACAGGTATTTGAAGCTTATGACATTCATCATTTTTATTCCGCTATCCTACGGCTATATTTGATGATAATCAAAAACTGATATGTAATGAGCGATAGGAAAAAAAACAATCAGACTTCATTCTCAAAAAATGCAAAATGGGAAGAACTTTATGTATTGACCAACTATTGGAAATCTGATTTGGAATTTTATCGGGACGACCTAAGTTTTTTACATCATCTGGTAAACAAGTATTTTTTATGGATAACAAAATCAGAAAATATTGATATTGTGAAGAAACTCAAAAACAGTCTCTTTGGTCTTAAGGAGAAGGTAAAGGCACTCTTGGAAACTATCCTAGAGCATGAGGTGCGATTGGGATATTTGGTTGAAAATCCGAACTATGCGGATCATGACTTTATGAAGAAGAAACATGCACACTTGGAAGAGGAAATTGCCCAATTTGTAAAATCGTTTCGGAATAATAGAATGGAAGTATTCAAGATAACAGAATACATCATCGATAGTGAAAAACTCGCAGGCATTATGGACGACTGAATCATGGAATTATGAATAATTTACGACCTATATTGAACGACATAACAAAGCTGGTAAGCAATATTGAGACCAACTATCCAGAGCTGTACCAATTTTTGGATGAAAGCCCAATAACTATTTCATCCTCAACACATCCGGATATAGACGTGGATACGCTACGGAATTACCTAGAAAGCTTAAAAGAACTTCTTAGACATCATTTACAGACTCACAAAAATAGGAAATTGTAAAACTGACCCAACTATTTCTACAGCTAATTGAAACATTTGAAGGCGAGTTTCATTGAACCGAGAATAAGTTAAAATGTACTAAAATGAAAGGTTTTAAAAAATTTTTATATGTATTTCTTGGCGTATTGAGCGTCTTTTTCTTGTTTCTACTTTGGTATCAAAATCGATATTCCATGGATCTTGTGGAACCCTATGAGGTTAAAACTCCAGGTTTGGAAAAAAAGTTATTGATAGCCGCTCAGGGAAGTGATTTTAAGGATAAGGTGGTCAAGGGAATTGTTGATCGGTACTCCATGGATTCCATTTACATCCAAGTAATCGATATTAAAGATTTGCAAAGGATAAATCCAAAGGATTATGATGCTTTATTGATTGTTCATACTTGGGAGAACTGGAAACCTCCGGTAACAGTAAAAATATTTATAGAAAGGACGGATAACTACCAGGACAGAATAGTTGTGCTTACAACATCTGGGGAAGGCTCCTATAAAATGAAAGGGGTGGATGCCATCACAGGGGAATCCATTATAAAGGATGTGCCACTTTTTATCAGGAAAATTGCGGATAGACTAGACCCTATTTTTAAGGACGAAGACCATCTGTAAAAAATCCTGTTTCCTGGTATTTGTTTTCTGATTTTTTACTATAAAGAAGACAAGAACAATACTTAAAAAAGCATTAATTTTCCATAGTTATTTTATGCTCAACTTTGTGCTCGGCTGTTTCCAACAGGGAATCTTTTTCTCCATAGAGAAGTTCTGCAACTTCTATTAGATTTTTAATGATTTCGTTTAAGTTGTCTTTATCATTTACCAAAGAGGATGCCATCTGAGGGGAAATTAGATTAGCCCTTATGAGTGCGTTGATAGATTTGGTGGATTGATATTTTCCGTCTTTGGCTTTTTCTTTAAGAGTTAAAAGTTTTGTATCGTAAATTTCCTTATCCACCTGGGTCCTTAATAAATATACCACCCGCAATACCCTTATTATTTTCTCTCGAAACTTGTTATACTCCTTAACCATATGAATATTTTCTGAGTCACGATAGAGCGATACGTTTAATCCCAGTTCCAAAACAACTTTTATGATTTCTACCATTTTACGGTTGGCAATCTTGATTTCTGAAATTCTATCGTTTAGGTCTTTTCCCATTTTCAAGGTACTTTGAGCAGTGGTCGCATATCGTAGTATTTCACCATATATGGTTTTTACTTTACTATAGTATAGGTTGCGAACATCTGTTTTAAAATCCTCTTTTGTTTTTTTTAAAATTTGCCTCGGGTCCAAGTCGGATTTAATATCTTCCCGGTGAATATTTAGGGCATGTGCTATTATTTCGAAAATGGCGTTTTCATACATATATTTTGATTCCAAGGTTAATGCCGATACTACCGTGCTTGGAAACTTCAGTATGCTCTCATTTAGATACTTAGGTTGTTCAATGTCTTTTTGTTTATTTTCTTTGAAAAATTTGATTAGAAGTCTTTCGGTCTTTTTTATAAGCGGTATCATAATAATTACGCCCAAGATGTTGAATATGGTATGGAATATTGCCAATTTTAGCGTAAAGTTCTCACTAGAAACCCCGGTGATTATGGATAGGTAATTCACGAAATTGGCAAGAGGAAAAATGATTGCCAAGGCTACAGTTCCTGTAACGAAATTAAAAATTAAATGGGCTCCCGCTAATCTTTTCCCTGCAACGTTAGAACTTATGGAGCCCAATATTGCTGTTATGGTTGTTCCGATATTGGCGCCAATAGCCAAGGCCAAGGCATTCTCATATTGTATTTGTCCGGCAGCCAAGGCGGTCAATATCAACGCCAAAGTTGCACTGCTGGATTGAAGAATTGAGGTAACAATGATTCCTATACCCACATATACAACAACCCCTAAGAAACCGGGAATGGCATACTGGGTAAGATCAATATATTCTTTAAATACATCAAAACCTTCTTTCATGTAATGTATTCCCAAAAAGAAAAATCCCAATCCTGCTAGAATATTCCCAAGTCCTTTTAAATGAGCTTTTTCCTGTAAGGAAAAAACAATCCCAAATATGAGCATAGGCATAGCCAAAATCGCAATGTTGATTTTTAGACCAAAACTTGCAATAAGCCAAGCCGTGGCAGTTGTTCCAATATTGGCGCCAAAAATTATGCCCATACCACCACTGAGAGTTATCAACCCTGCACTAACAAAAGATATGGTTACTGCGGATACCAATGAACTTGATTGAATCAATGCAGTGACGGCTGCACCAGCTGAAATGCTCTTGTAAAGTTTGTCTGTCGTCTTTTTTAAAATTTTTTGTAGAGGGCCTTTCGCAAATACCTTAAACCCATCTTCCAACATAATCATGCCTAAAAGCAAAATTGCAATTCCTGCGGCGATTGTTTTAAAGTTTGTGTTTAAAAACAAAACAACAGCAAGCATGATTAGAAATAAATAAAACAACGCTTTTTTAATCATAGAATATGGGAGAAAAAGAATTTAATTAGATATATTTTTTAGTAAAATAAGGTTTGGACACATTTTCTTTTAGAATTAAGTATTATAGAATACTTTTTTTATGCCTTAACTAGTGACTTTGTACTTATATAGCACAAAAAATGGTTCTTGATATAGTCAACTTGGTCCTACTGTTTTTCTTCATTTTTCTTCTGTTTTGCTAACTTTCTGAAATACCCGCGGGTCAAAAAATTATGTTTAAGTGCTTCCATATTTTCATTAAAACGCTCCGTTCCCTGTTCAATGTTCCGCATAGTTCTATCCAATTGATTTACCAATATAGTGTCTTTGGATAAATAGCCAATTGCCCCGTCACCCCCTTTAATATCGCCTACAATAGTGTTCAAGTCCAGTGTTATTTTTTCTATTTGAAAGGTAGAATTTTCAAGGTTTTGAATAATATTTTTGATTCTTCCCCCCGAAACCGTGTCATTTAGCAATACGCCTGCGGCACTTTCCTCCAAGTCAAGGTTTCTTACTATGCGATTCAACTCGCCCATAGTGGTATTTGAACTTTCACTAGTTTGCTTAAGGTTTTTTAGTGTTTGCTGTAAGTGGTCTGCCAAAATGGTGTCATTGAGCAATCTCCCTAATGTACCTTTGCCTTCGGTAAGTGCTTTTGAGACTGTTAAAAGGTCGGCCGTCAACAAAGCTGCATTTTCATTGGTAATATTTAAGGTGCTTATCATATCCTGAGTGCCTATTTTACTAAGGGATTGCAGCTCGTCTCCCGGTACAATAAGTTCACTACTTCCCTCACCAGGTGCTATATTGATTAGCATACTACCCACTAATCCATTGGACCCAATGCTAGCAATTGCATTTTTTTTAATATGATTTCGCATGCTATTCTCGATGGTCATTTTTACCCGTATCGTGGTATCGTTTACCATTTCAATACCGTTTACAGTGCCCACGTTTATCCCGGAAAAACGAACATTATTACCATTTTGAAGTCCTGTTGCATTTTTAAAAATAGCGCTTATCTCAAAGGTTTTTTTGAACATATTCTGTCTATTGCCAATAAGAAAAGCTGCAAAAAGCAATAAAACCGTTCCTATTACGACAAATATGCCTAGTCTTAAATTTTCCAGTTTAGTTTTTGTCATAGTACTATTTTTTAAAAAACGCTTCTACTTTTGGGTCTGATGATGACGATAATTCAGAAAATGTACCGCCTGCGTAGTTTATACCGTCTACCAAAAGAATCATTCGTTCCGATATCACACGGGCACAGTCCACATCATGGGTTATAATCAATGAGGAAGTCCCATATTTTTTTTGAATGCTTCGCATTAACTCAATAATTTCCTTTGCTGTTATCGGATCCAGTCCACTGGTGGGTTCATCGTATAGAATAATTTTTGGTTTCAGAATGAGCGTTCGTGCTAAGGCCACACGTCTTTTCATCCCTCCAGAAAGCTCCGACGGCATTAAATCCATCGTATGGCCCAGACCTACGTTTTCCAAGGCCTCTGGAACAAGCGGAGCCGTATCTTGTACAACACCTAGTTTTTTTTTGTGCCTGCGCAATGGAAATTCCAGATTCTCACGCACCGTCATGGAATCATACAATGCGCTTCCCTGAAAAAGAAATCCTATATCCAAACGTAGTTCGTCCAAGGTTAGACGATTTAAGGTGGCTATTTCCTTGCCCATAACCTCTATATAACCACTATCTGGAGTCATCAACCCAACAAGACATTTTATCATCACGGACTTGCCCGAGCCTGATCTACCCATGACTACAAGATTTTCTCCTTGGTGTAGCACCATATTAAAACCGTTCAAAACATGGTTGCTTCCAAAACTTTTACGTAGATCTCTAATATGGATGACCACCTTCCGACTGTGATCATTTTTTGTTTGCTTTAAATCTTTAGACGCTAATAGAGGCATTTTTTTAAATTTAGATTTCATAAAAAATATCGGAAACAAAAACGGCAATAAAATCCACAACAAATAACAGGAGGGAGGCCATGACCACTGCCGAATTGGCTGCTATGCCAACACCGGCCGTACCTTTTTTACTGTAATATCCTTTATAGCAACCAACTAAGCCAATAACGAAACCGAAAAAAAAGGATTTTACAGTTGCCGGGACCAAATCACCGAAACTCAATGCATCAAAAACGGTATTAAAATATAGTTGAAAAGATACTTGTCCTTTCAAATTCTCCACCAAGGCCGACCCATATAGTGCAATTAAATCCCCAAAAATGACCAGTAGCGGAATCATTAGCGTTGTAGCCCAAATTCGTGTCACGACCAAATATTTGAATGGATTGGTTCCAGATACTTCCATAGCATCAATTTGCTCCGTAACCCGCATAGACCCTAACTCGGCCCCAATACCTGAAGCGATGCGACCTGCACAGATCAGGGCTGTAATTACCGGCCCTATTTCTCTTACTATAGAAATTCCCACCATATTGGGCATCATTGATACGGCACCGAATTGAATCATGGTAGGTCGTGATTGTAATGTTAGCACCAAACCGATAATGAAGTTGGTCATTACAACCAACACTAAGGAACGATTCCCCATTTGGTAACATTGACGTAGCAGTTCCTTGAATTCAAAAGGAAGATTAAAGGTCTCCTTGAAAAACCGAGATGAAAAATAAGACAACTCCCCTATTTGAATGAAGAACTGTTTTATTCTGTTAACCATTTTTGATTTAGCAAATACTGGTTTTATGACGTAGCTCATTCTCAAATATAAATCGAAAAGGCTACTTTAAAAATGACCAATATCATGGCTGCAATGAGAATTGTCATCTTCTACCCTTTGGACATGTCTTACTTTTATTGTACAAAAAATAAGCAATGGAACAGGTGCCAAAAAATAACCCGAACTCTTTCTACCTAAGTGAGGAACGCTCTTTTTTAGATGGTCCGCGTAGTCGATTCAAAGAACTATGGTTTACCCTTAAGGTGCAATATCACTTCGTCAGGGCCTTTCGTAAATTACACTTTATTGGGCCTTGCGTTACAGTATTTGGATCAGCAAGGTTCAAAGAGGATAATGTTTATTACAAACAAGCGGTAGATGTGGGAAAGGCACTATCCGAAATGGGTTTTGCAGTCATGACTGGTGGAGGTCCGGGAATCATGGAGGCAGCTAACAAGGGTGCCTATTTAAATAATGGCTATTCCATTGGTTGTAATATCATATTACCAATTGAGCAAGAACCCAACCCGTATCTGCACAAATGGATAAATATTCCGTATTTTTTTGTACGTAAGTTTTTGTTGTTGAAATATTCGTATGCATTTGTGGTCATGCCAGGGGGGATTGGCACTTTGGATGAACTCTTTGAAGCCTTGACATTAATTCAAACCAAAATAATCCACCATTTCCCAGTGGTGATTTTTGGAAAGGCATTTCATAAAGAACTCTACGACCATATTCAGACTATGGCCAAAAATGAAAGTATTTCGCAGGAGGACATGAATCTCTTGTTTTTGACAGATTCCGTGGAGGAAATGACGCAGCACCTTAAGGAATATGCTGTCAAAAGATTTGGACTCGTTAAAAAACCCATGGAAACTAAATGGTGGTTTGGTGAGACCCGACCAAAACGAACATGATAGAGGTCATATCTTTATCTTAACCTAAGAACTACTTTTATTCACCAAAGAATTTAAGGCAAAAGTGATAGTTCTACTGAAAAATTTAAAAGGCTGATATGGTTAGATTCGTTTACGTTGGTGTTTGGTACCTGCTTTTAATTTTGTCTTCTTGCAATGCAAAAAACTCTTATACTCAAGAAAAAGTGCAAGCAAAAAAGATTAGTTCAAATACTCTTGAAAAGGAATTCAAACTGCCAACAAAGGTGCTAATAAATAGGAATGTAGCCATCAAGGAGTACTTCAATTATATTGATTCCTTGGTAATTGGTTATGATTCTTTAGTGCCCTATGCATTGTCAGAACATATTTTAGTAAGGAATAATCCATGGATTATGGATACTTTGGCTAATACGGATTACTATAGAATGATTGCCCGTGATTCTTTTGTTTATGACCAACGACAATTGACAGTTCTAACTAAAGGAAGTATACTTCAGATTCCCGATTCCATTACTGCTGTTCAAATACTCAAGGATTTTGCAGATACGGAAATCGATGTTAATGTTCCTGAATTCAAATTAAGGATATTTCAAGATTCTCTATTGCTGTATACGTTTCCTGTTCGTGTAGGGCAAAACAGGGAACGGTATTTGAAATTTGGGGACCGTATTACAGACTTACGTACCAAAATAGGTAGAGGAAATATAATTAACCATGTTAGGCATCCCGAATTCTACAATCCGGTAGATGGAAAACAGTTTTATGTTACAAAACGAGATGATGGAAAAACGACTATCATGCCACAAATTCCGTGGGTCGAAACAGAAATCAACGGAATACGAAATGGACAAATGATACATCCTACTACCAATCCTGAAACTTTAGGCAGGGCCTATTCTAATGGATGTATTGGTACTAGGGAAGCTGATGCTTGGATTATTTATTTTCACTCACCCATAGGCACCAAATTAAAGATTCGCTATGATTTGGTGACTTATGAAGAAGGTAAGGTAGTTGCTATTTTGAAGGATATTTATAGTGAGAATAATTCAAAATCAGATTAATTCTTTTGTTTTTAATACCATTAAAACTATAATGTCCGGTTTTCCGAAATAAAAAGTCCATTATACGAATAATGGACTTTTTATTTGAAGTGATCGCGAAAGGATTGAATATCCTTAAAGCACTCCGTGCTGAAAATAGACCAAACAAAAAAACGCTCAAGCAAGCTCGGCGTTTTTTCTTATTGAACTATTTATTCGTGATCGCGAAAGGATTCGAACCTTTGACCGTCTGCTTAGAAGGCAGATGCTCTATCCAGCTGAGCTACGCGACCCAATAACATTTAAAACGATGGGTTTTTTAAATGTGGGTGCAAATTTAGTAAAAATTCCATAGTGGTAAAATCAAAATCAATAAAAGATAGTCTAATAGAAAAAGTAATTAGTCCATGGTGGATTGGTAGCCTTCGTATTTATCAAAATTGTCATATAATTGGTCTAAAACCTGATAAAATATTTCAAAATCATTTTCGGAGATATTGATGGTGCTAACTTTCCTTAAGTCTTGGATAAGTGGCATTACGCGCTCAATAAGTTGCTTACCTTCTTCGGTCATTATTAACTTATAGCGTTTTTGGTCATCTCTGAACCTGGATTTTCTAAGCAAGCCCTTTTTGCAAAGTCCACTGATAACGCGAGAGGTGGTGGCCCTATTTCTAAAGTTCGATTTGGCAATATCGGCCTGTGAGGCGTCTTTTCCTTCTAAGTGCACTCTTTGAAGGATGACCCATTGCTCTATGGTCAGGTCAATATCATTGTCCATAAATACCTGTAAAAAAGTACTTTGCACCTTCTTTAAGGTGCGATCAATGTAAACGCCAAATCCCTCTGTTCTGTCCATAATAGAAGCTTATGTGGACAAAAATACATAAAAATCGTTAAAATTGTTGTTAATGCAACAATATGAAATATTTTTTGTAATTTTAAGCCCCGAATGGATAACTGATTCTTTGTCATGCCGATACATTTTAAAACATATATTTTAGAGGATAGCACCTATAAGGGCGGTAGCAAGAAAATTGTAATGCCCGAGGGTATGAACGTACATAAATTGTCCTCTAATGAAAATCCTTTAGGATATTCCCCCAAGGTAAGGAAGGTATTAAAGGCAACATTGGATGATTTAAGTCAATATCCGGATAACACGGACATTCGTTTGCGACAGGCCTTGGTCAAGGATTTTAAGCAAGAACTTACAGAAGACCATTTTATAACGGCCAATAGTGGTTCGGAAATAATTGATATGATTTCCAAAGCCTTTCTCAAAAAGGACGATGAGGTGATTGTGAGCCAACCCTGCTTTTTGCCCTATACCGCTTTTACAAGATGGATGGGGGCAACCGCTACTAATGTCCCTATGACGTCCGATTATGATTATGATTTGGATGGTATATTAAATGCAGTAAAACCACATACTAAGCTAATCTTTCTGGCATCACCCAATAATCCTTCGGGAAATTACATTCCAGAAGATGATTTGAATGCTTTTTTGAATAAAGTTCCGGGCCATGTTATCGTAGTCCTGGACGAGGTATATCGTCATTTTGTGGAAGCGTCCGATTATTCAACAGGGCTTCCCTTTGTAAAACAAAATAAAAATGTAATTGCCGTTAATAGTTTTTCCAAAACCTATGGTTTGGCCGGACTAAGAGTGGGATATTGTTATGCCCCCTTGCACATCAGTAATTATATGAGAAAAATATGTAAACCTTTTCTTCTGTCTTCTTTGGCCTTGGAAGGAGCTATAGCGGCCTTAGAGGATGTGGAATTTGTTCAAAGCACGGTGGATTTGGTTCGTAAGGAGCGTGAGTTTGTGCTTAGGGGATTAAGTGCTCTCCATATTAAGTACTGGCCAACACAAGGAAATTTTGTCATGATTCAACCCCCAATACCCGATATGGAATTGGTGCATTTGTTGGAGCAAAAAGGAATCATGGTCAGGGCCGTAGGAAATTTTGGTGCTCCTGGAAAAATTCGGATTTCCTTTGGTACGCGAGAGGCCAATAAGGCATTATTAGAAGCTTTAGAAACCATCATCAAATTAAAAACAGTAACTACTTAAAATTTTTTAGCAATTATGTTGCAATAACAACAATATAAAAATCAAAAATATGTCAACTACAATAGCAACAGAAAAGAAACTGGAAAAATCGACAGACTTCATGCCTATCAACGGTACCGATTACCTGGAGTTGTATGTAAGCAATTCCAAACAAGCCGCACATTATTACAAAACGGCATTTGGTTTTAAATCCTTGGCCTATAAAGGACTGGAAACGGGGAGTAGGGAACTCGAATCCTACGTAATTCAACAGGATAAAATAAGATTGGTGCTTACTTCGCCACTTAAAAGTGGAACTGATGTAGGAAAACACATAGATAAACATGGAGATGGTGTTAAAGTAACGGCACTTTGGGTAGATGATGCCACCCATGCCTATGAGGAAGCCGTGAAACGTGGTGCCAAGAGTTTTATGACACCCCAGGTCGAAAAAGATAAGGATGGCACTGTAGTACGTTCAGGTATACATACTTATGGAGAAGTGGTTCATATTTTTGTAGAACGTAAGGATTATAATGGTGTATTTCTACCAGGATATAGAAAATGGGAGTCCGATTATCAGCCAGAGCCCGTAGGATTAAAATTTGTGGATCACATGGTAGGGAATGTGGAAGAGGGTAAAATGAATTATTGGGTGAAGTTCTACGAAGAGGTCATGGGCTTTAAGCAAATTCTGTCTTTTGATGATAAGGATATTTCAACCGAGTTCACGGCCCTGATGAGTAAGGTAATGAGTAATGGCAATGGTCGTATTAAGTTCCCAATTAATGAGCCGGCTCCGGGCAAAAAGAAATCTCAAGTGGATGAATACTTGGAATTCTACGAAGGAGAAGGTGTGCAGCACATTGCCGTGGCTACCGATGATATTGTAAAAACGGTTTCCGACCTTAAAAGTAGGGGAGTAGAGTTTTTAACCGTTCCCACTACCTATTACGATGTTCTTACGGAACGGGTAGGTAAAATTGACGAGGATATAGACTCGCTAAGTAAGCTAGGGATTTTGGTGGATCGTGACGATGAAGGATACTTGTTGCAGATATTTACCAAGACCGTTCAAGCAAGACCCACGATGTTTTTTGAAATCATTCAAAGAAAAGGTGCCACTTCTTTTGGAAAGGGAAATTTCAAGGCATTGTTTGAGGCCATAGAACGTGAGCAGGAACTCAGAGGTACTTTGTAATACTACAAAATGAGTAACTTTAAAAGAAAGTAGTATACCAATTAAAATAGCTATTTATGCCCATATATCACAAACAAGGAAACATTCCTCCTAAACGACATACGCAGTTTCGTAGGCCGGATGGGGAACTATATTCTGAGCAGTTGTTCGGTACGATAGGTTTTGATGGCATGTCCTCTTTACTATACCACCATAACCGACCCACTATGGTAAAGGATATTATAAAGAGTACCGATGTTTCTCCAAAAATTGCCATGGAAAAGCACATACGATCGTTAAAACTAGTGAGTTTCAAAACGGAACCCAAGGATGATTTTTTGGAGGCAAGGGAGCCCTTGTTGGTGAATAACGATGTGCATATCGGTGTGGCCGCACCCAAGCTATCCATGACCGAATACTTTTATAAGAATGCTGATGCCGATGAGATGTTATTTATCCATAAAGGGTCCGGTGTACTACGTACCATTTTTGGGAAGATTCCTTTTGAGTACGGGGATTACTTAATTATACCTCGAGGGGTTATCTATCAGATTGATTTTGATTCTACCGAGAACCGTATTTTTTATGCGGAGTCATTTACCCCCATCTACACCCCAAAAAGATATCGAAATTGGTTTGGGCAGTTATTGGAGCATTCACCGTATTGTGAAAGGGATTATAAGTTACCTCAGGATTTGGAAACATATACCGATATGGACGAACACTTGATGAAGGTAAAAAAGCAAGGGGTGCTCCATGAAATGGTTTACGAAGGAAATCCGTTCGATGTAGTAGGATGGGACGGTTACAATTATCCCTACGGATTTTCCATTCATAATTTTGAACCCATAACCGGGAGAATACATCAACCACCACCGGTACATCAAACCTTTGAGACTTCGGCATTTGTTATTTGTTCCTTTGTACCTCGATTGTATGATTATCATCCAAAATCGATTCCAGCTCCCTATAACCATTCCAATATAGATTCCGATGAGGTCTTGTATTATGTGGATGGCGACTTTATGAGCCGAAACGGGGTAGCACCGGGCAATATATCATTGCATCCTGCCGGTATTCCACATGGCCCACATCCTGGAGCTGTAGAGCGGAGTATTGGGCAGCAAGGTTCTGAGGAACTTGCCGTAATGATAGATACTTTTAAACCTTTGATGGTGACCGAAAACGCTATGAAATTGGATGATGGGGACTACTATAAATCTTGGTTGAATTCATAAAACAGCATTGAGAATGAAGCTATTGTCTACTTGGGTCGAGGTCCCCAACGATTCCGATTTTTCGATTTATAATTTACCTTTCGGTATTTTCTCCGAGGATGGAAACCAACCAAGGGCCGGTATAGCTATTGGCTTGCAAATCATTGATTTGGCTGTTTTGGCAGAAGCCGATTTACTGGAAGTAGATAAACACTATTTTTTGAAACCCTTTCTGAATGATTTCATTGGATTGGGCAAGGGCATTACCAGTAAAGTACGTTTGGATATTCAACAGCTATTGTTGAATGAAAACTCTAGGTTGAAAGATTTACCCGAGGCCTTTGTGTATCAAAAGGATGCCACGATGCATCTTCCGGTAAAAATTGGGGACTATACGGACTTTTACAGTAGCCTAGAACATGCTACGAATGTAGGTAAAATGTTCCGAGACCCAGAAAATGCGCTTCTTCCCAATTGGAAGCACCTTCCCGTAGGGTATCATGGGAGAGCCTCTTCGATTGTAGTAAGCGGCACCCCTGTGCACAGGCCCATGGGTCAAATACTACCCAAAGGTGCTGAGGAACCATTTTTTCAAGCTTCTGGACGTTTGGATTTTGAATTGGAAATAGGGTTTATCGTGGGAAAAAGTACGAAACTAGGCGAACGGATTACTACGAAAAATGCAGCAGATCATATTTTTGGAATGGTCTTATTCAACGACTGGTCAGCCCGAGACATCCAGAAATGGGAATATGTACCTTTAGGTCCCTTTTTAGGAAAAAGTTTTGCTTCTTCCATGTCACCATGGATTGTAACTATGGAGGCCTTGGAGCCTTTTAAGGTACCTGGCCCGGAGCAAGATCCGGAGGTGTTGCCCTATTTAGCATATGAAGGAAATCACAACTACGATATTCAGTTGGAAGTGGGTATTCAACCTAAAAATGCAGCCGAAAAAGTGGTCAGTATTTCCAATTTCAAATATATGTATTGGAATATGTTACAGCAACTGGCGCATCATACGGTGAACGGATGTAATGTAAATGTAGGCGATGTAATGGCTTCTGGAACAATATCCGGAAAGGATGAATCCTCGTATGGCTCCATGTTGGAGCTATCTTGGGGCGGAAAGAAGTCGGTTCAAATGGGGGACGGTAGTGAACGTAGGTTTATTGAGGACCATGATACCGTAATCATGCGTGGACATGCAGAAAAAGGGAGGATACGCGTTGGATTTGGTGAAGTTAGAGGAACGCTATTACCCAGTACATAATTGAAAAAAAGGCTTTAGAAAGAAATGTAAGTAACGAATGAAAAAGCAAACGAACATGAAGACAATCGATCCAACTACTATTTCACAGCAAGAACTTCATGGCTATTTGTTATCCGCCGTAGCGCCAAGACCCATCTGTTTTGCCAGTACGATAGATAAGAACGGAAACGTAAATTTGAGCCCGTTCAGCTATTTCAACCTATTTAGTGTTAATCCGCCGATCATGGTTTTCTCACCATCCAGGAGGGGTAGGGACAATACCACCAAGCATACCTTGGATAACGTGTTAGAGATAAAGGAAACCGTTATCAATATCGTAAATTATGATATGGTGGAACAGATGTCACTCTCCAGCACGGAATATGAACATGGTGTCAATGAATTCGAAAAAGCTGGCTTTACCCAGGTTTCTAGTGATACTGTAAAACCACCCCGAGTAGGAGAGGCACCTGTTGCTTTTGAATGTACCGTAGAACAAGTAATTTCCTTAGGAGATGAAGGTGGCGCTGGAAACTTGGTTTTGGCCAAAGTGGTAAAGATTCATGTAAATGAAACCTTTTTAGATACTGAAGGCAAACTAGATACCCCTAAGTTGGATTTAGTGGCCCGTATGGGCGGAAATTGGTATTGTAGGGCAAATGGTGATGCACTTTTTGAAATCCCAAAACCCATTCGTAAGAAAGGAATAGGAGTGGATATGTTGCCCAAAAAGGTTCAGAATAGCAAGGTGCTTACAGGTAATAATTTGGGACGTTTGGGGAATTTAGAGGTATTGCCGACACAGGAATCCATGGATAGGGTAGCGGAGTTGCCCGAGGTCAAGGAATTGCTGGAAAGTACCGTTGATGAGGTCAGTATCCACAAACTGGCACAGCGATGGCTCGGCGAGAACAGAACGGAGGAAGCCCTGGCCTTACTACACTTATAAATACGCTAAGTGCTCTTAGAACGGTCCAAAATGGTATAAATTGCTGCTATTTCCTCGTATTAAGTACTGGTTTCTATTTCGTGCTATTCAATTTATAGGCAATGAGAACATTGCCAGGGATTTCCCCAAAAGACCCATAACCAGAATTCACATATAACATATCATCGTGAACTACTGGGGAAGGTCCGTCCAAGGAACCCCCTTTTCCCAAGACTCCATTTACGGTTTCATAAGGTTTAACAGTGTCATCATCCCAAAGTATTGCTCCTGTTTTACCGTGATAGGCCCGTATGTGACCATCAAGGGTGCCCGCAAAAACTACATCCTTAAGCGCAAGAGGTGCAGCTGAATTTGCTTGTATTTTTCCTTCTTCAGCGACAGGGGTTGGTTGGCTCCAGTTTACCTTTCCCGTGCCTACATTCAATGCATAAAGTCCTGGGCTAGCCTTTATGGACGGATTGCTTGAGTCTAACGCCAACACATTATCTGCATTAGGGGCATAAAGTTCCTTTCCGTCCGTTGCCATTCCCCAGTGTATACCACCTAAAGCACCCCCTTTTCCAATTCTAGTTTGCCAAATTATAGTTCCGTTTTCTGGATTTAGTGCATGAACCACTCCCGATTTTTGCCCTACAACCAAAATATCCTTTCCGTCTAGGGCTCCTTTGACGAGTATAGGGGCCATTCCAAAATCCAAATCTGGACCTTCATTTTCCGGGCAATTTGGGTTATCAGGGCATGCCAAATTCCAAGTGTCCTTTTCCGTAGCTTGATAAGACCAAACCAGTTCACCAGTTTCAAAATTCAGTGCCTGTATAGCGTCACTTGTTTCTGTGGGAGGGTCGGTATAGTTTTCACCTGTACCAAAATAGACCAGACCGCGTTCAATATCAATAGTTGGGCTTCCCCATACAATGGCACCCGATGGTCCAAAAAAAGATTTCCCATTACTTTTTTTACCACTTTCCTTCGCTTCCTCCTCAATTACCCGGTGTCTCCATTTAATGTCTCCAGAATTGGTGTCTAAGGAAACTACCTCGCCAGAAGAGGTGCAGCAATCAAATTCTGGATCTTGGGCAGAAAGAACTTCAAAGGAAGTTAGAGGTACAATCATTGAATTTTCAATTACGGCAACCGAACCTGTAACTGCAGACTGCGGATGCTTACCAGACCTTTGTTTCCATAACAGTTTACCTGTTTTTACATCTAGGGAATATACATTGGTAGTATAATCTGCAAAATAAACGTTCAATGGGTTTCCAACCACTGCAACTGCTCCTCTAATTGCTGCATCCGCCTGGAACTGCCAACCAATTTTACCCGTTTTTCGATTCAAACAATACACATTGCCAAACTCTCTACCCATAATCAACCAATCACCAACTACCGCAGGTTTACTTCTAACTTGGGTAGCTTGATCAAAACCAAAGACCCATTCTACTTCTAGGGTATTGACATTTTCCGCATTAATTTTAGAATCTTTTACATAGCCCGTACCTTCTAAATTACCGCCATGACCAGAAAAGTATGTTGGATTTTCCGGTAAAACAAAGGTGGTAAATGCTTCTTTTGGAAACTCGGTTTCTTTTAAAGAACGTTGGGTAAGAAATTCAGCGACAGCTCTTTTTTCAAGATCTGATAAACCAGCGGCCTGTGCCTTCATTTTACCACTAGTCAAGGAAGAAAATATTGATTTTGGACTCATTCGAGAGAGTTGGCCCACACTGGGCGCTTTTGACTTTACCGATGCGTTATTTGCATGGCATGAGTTGCAAGTAGTCGTGTAAACTGTTTTCCCAAGCGCATTGCTTTCTTTAGATACCCCAGCTATAATTTTAGAGGTTTTAGAATTTTCCTGGCAACCAATTAATAGGAATAAGGCAAGCAATAGAAAAGTTTGAAGTAAGGATTTCATAGTGGTTATTTACGGTTTGGTCAATTTTTCTTTTGTAAACGCACATAGGCGTAATAGGCAAAGTTCTTGATCGAATTAGTTTCCAAAATGTATTTACAAAACCTATTTACGATATTTGAAACTTAAATTAATGTAATTATCTGATTATATACCACTTACTTGGTTTTTTATTGTATTTGCAGTTGGGTGATTAACCCGAAACTCTTGAAACTTGGAAATTTCAGAGCTATAGACATTAGCTTTCCAAATAAAGGGCAGGAGTACCTTAAAATGGAGGTTGCTTTGGACCCGTTAAAGCTTCAGGGATTAGGAATCTTGAATAATTCCAATTTTTATGGAATGGGCAATGGCTGTTGCACTTGATTTGAAATAGCATGTGGGAATGTTATTATTTTCGATATGATCGAGCTTTGCTTGAATAGCTGATTTTTGATGTTTGGAAACCTGTCTCAAATAAACGGCTTTTATATTTTTGGGATAAGTAGCACTAATGCGTTCATAGATATCCGCATCTTTTTGTGAATCATCGCCCAATAGGATATACCGGTTGTTTGGGTAAAACGAAATGATGCTTTCTATTTTGTGGAATTTATGGTCATGGTTACCGCCGCCGGTTTTGAGAAAATCCAAAATCCCCGTCTTAATATCCTTAAGCTTGAGAACCGCTTTGGGCAATTTTTGCAATATCGAAAATTGGATTATAAAATAGTATAGGTTCCACTCGCTACTGGAAACAAAGAAGAATGAATTGGGACTTCCATCATGGACCTGGTTCCTTTCCAACGCCTTGTAATGGGCTACCACATCTACAAAGGTTTTTCGCTGGTGCACATTTCGTGTCAAAAGCACATATAGTTTTTTCCAGATCGTGCTGCTGTGCGAAACTAAAAATGTATCATCAATATCGGATATTACACTGATTCCCGTCTTGTAGGGCTTTCGCAGTTCCGAGGTTTCTATAATACCATACCGGTGGTTCTTGGGTTGGCATGTTATGGTATATGGATGCCACCCTGGAGGCAGTTCAAAAGAATAAGGCAATCTAAATTTGAAAAATCCATTCGCATTCGTTACTGAGCTTGCCGTTACGGATTTAAATTCAATGGTGACCTTAACGTTTTTCAAGGGGTTGATGCTGAACATTTTCCAGATAGAAAAGGTATGGTAAAGGCCGTTACGGTCTATTTTGTAATTGCCTGGACCCCAAGATTCGAAGATATGCCCATATACCACCAATTCGGTATCATTTGCATACCCCCTATATAATTGTAAATCTAATTTCATTTGATCGACCTTTACACCTGTACTTTCGGAAAATACTTAATTTTGGATAAACCATTTGTCCCTATGAGAAAGAATATATTGTTTGTCATTAATCCAATAGCAGGCGGGAACGATAAAGAGGAAATAATAGAGGCCGTAAAGCAAAGGGCGGAAGCATTAATGGTAGCATTGGAAATTTATAAAACCACCGGAGAGCAGGATGGAAAAAGAATAGCGAAAATAATAGAGCAATCCAATTTTTCAAGAATACTTATAGCAGGTGGTGATGGTACGGTAAGGGAAGTGGTAGATGCAATAAAGGACAAAGATATTTTGGTAGGTGTACTCCCTTGTGGTTCGGCAAACGGTCTAGCAACTAACTTGGATATCCCCGATGATTTGGAAGGGCAGTTAAAAATTGCCTTTGGAGAAGCATTTATGGTAATGGATATTCTTGAAGTGAATGGTCAAACCTGTTTGCATATCGCCGATATGGGAGTTAACGCTGCACTTATAGAAAATTATGAGGAATCCGATGTTCGAGGTAAGTTGGGTTATCTATTGCAGACTATTCCGACCTTGGCCCAAAGTAAATTTCCATTTTTTGTACATGTTGAAGCCAATGGGGAAAATCTCAGGGAAAAAGTGATTTTGGTCGCCATTGCGAATGCCAAAAAATTTGGTACGGGTGCCAACATAAACCCGACAGGTTTTATGGATGATGAACAGTTTGAGATATTGCTTTTTAAGAATTTCGATATTGCTGAAATTATCAAAACATTTTACGGGGATATATCCCAAAGTAAAGAATTTGTAACCACCATAAAAACAACAGAGGCCAGCATTAAATGCGAAGACTCCATTCCTTTTCAGGTAGATGGAGAGTTTATGGGCCATAAAAAAGTAGTACATGCGAAAATAAGACCTGAAAAATTAAAAGTATTGTGCGGCAGCTAAATTGTCTAGTTTAGAGGTAATTTGATTCTGTGTGGATAATCCGAAAATAGTGTTTTATGTTCCTTGGTAATCTCTACGTGGTGTAACAAAGACCCTATTTTCAAAGCAGTTAAACAAAAGTCTTTTTGAGGAAATTATATATAGGCGTATTGGTAATTTTAACTTTCAACCAAAATCATACGAAATGCCCATTATAGGAAGTGTTATTAAAGGACTTATAGATGTTACCGATACCATTGCAGGGGATGAAAACCCAATAGAAGAACAACAGAAAGTATTATCCTCATTACTGGAGCAAGCTTCAAAAACTCAATTTGGGGAAAAGTATGATTTTCAAGGGATTTTGGCGTCCGATAATATTGGGAAAAGTTTCTCGGAACAAGTTCCCTATTTTGATTATGAAAGTATCAACGATGCGTGGTGGTACAAACTTCATGAGGGTGAGGAAAATGTTACTTGGCCTGGCAACCCGGACTACTTTGCTTTAAGTTCAGGTACCACTGGAAAGACCAGCAAGCGCATTCCAGTAACCGAGGAAATGATCAAGGCCATCCGGTGGGCAGGAATTAAACAGGTCTTGGCATTGAGCAACTTTGATTTTCCGTCCGATTTTTTTGAGAAAGGAATTTTAATGCTCGGTAGTTCTACGGATCTGATCGAAAAGGAAGATCACTTAGAGGGTGAAATTAGTGGAATAAGCGCCAGTAATATTCCATCTTGGTTTAGGGGATACTATAAGCCAGGCGAAGAAATTGCTGAAATAGATGATTGGGACGAACGGGTTGAAAAAATTGTCGAAGAAGCTCCCAATTGGGACATTGGCGGATTAAGCGGTATCCCTTCTTGGATAGAGTTGATGTTAAAAGAAGTTATAAAATCACACAACTTAAACCATATACATGAAATTTGGCCAAACCTTGAAGTGTATACTTCCGGAGGTGTAGCTTTTGGCCCCTACGAAAAGAGTTTTAATGCCTTAATGGGAAGACCCATAACGGTAATTGATACCTATTTAGCTTCCGAAGGTTTCATTGCTTTTCAAAACAGGCCTGAAACGGATGCCATGAAGCTGGTGACCGACAACGGTATTTATTTTGAGTTTGTACCCTTTGATCCTGATTATATTTTGGAGGATGGATCCTTGGACCAGGATGCTCCATCCTTAACACTCGCAGAAGTTGAAAAAGGTCAAAACTATGTGCTTATCATAAGTACGGTAAGTGGCACTTGGCGTTACCTTATTGGTGATACCATAGAGTTTACCGATGTAGAACGCGCTGAAATAAAGATTACAGGAAGAACCAAATTTTTTCTGAACACTGTTGGTTCCCAATTATCCGTAAACAAGTTAGATGACGCACTTCAAGAACTGGAAAACAAACTAGATATCGAGGTACCCGAATATACGTTATGCGCCAAAAAATACGAGGATGGTTTTTATCATACTTGGTACTTGGGTTCCCATGCTGATGTAGACCCAAAGGAAGCTGCCAAAACGTTGGACACATCTTTAAAGGGTGCCAATAAAAATTATAAAGTGGCCCGTTCAAAGGCGCTAAAAGGAGTAAAAGTATTTATTGTGAAACCCGATGTTTTCTATGATTGGAATGATCAGAATAAGAAGAAAGGTGGGCAGGTTAAAATGGAAAGGGTTATGGGAGAGGAAAAATTTCAGGAATGGGAAGATTTTGTAGATAAACAAAGTTAGGTGGCGAAAGCTTAGTCTAGTAAGGCATCACGTTCATCAACCAATAACATGATTTCTTCCGGGCTCAAATAGAGCCTTTTTATTCTATTGATATACTTTTCCGAAAGCCCCGCTTTTTCCAAAATAAATTCCTTGGTGGCCAGGATATACTTCTCCATTCCATGATGAACTGCAAACGAATCCGCCCGACGTTCGGCATCCCTAATATAATTTTTAGAAGTAAGGTATTTAATGCCAAAACCTATTAGGTTTAAACCACTTCGTTCCTCAAAATCCATAATGTGGCCCAACTCGTGTCCTAACCATCCTATCATGATTTCGGAAGGCATATTCTTGGTCTGATATAGGGTATCCGCTATTTTAATATTTTCACTGATCAGTATCTTATACTTCCGTTTTCTCTTGTTTTTAAAAACACTCCAAAAAGCAGGTTGAGCCTGCATAGTAGATTTTTTTATGTGCTTTTTAAACTTAAATTCAATTGGAGTATTCTCAAGCTCAGGATAGTGTGATAGTGCCACCAATGCCTCCTGTTTTATTGCTTCAGGAATTATGTGTGGTTCTGTAGTTTTCATAAAGAGGTTTAGAATTAGAAATGAAAATAAAAGCAAAATATCAAGTTTTATAATAATGGGCTAAAGAATTTAGCAAGACCTTCCATAAACTTAAAGAAAATAGATCTCTTTTTAAATGCAACTAACTCTAATTGAATATTATTATTACAGTGGCCAAAAAATAATTCTTCTACTTTTTTAGCTATCTCCTTATCATAAATGAGCACATTGGTCTCAAAGTTATGTTCAAAGCTTCGGTAATCAAAATTACCCGAACCAACCGAAGCAATTTCTCCATCGATGACAATAACCTTGCTATGCGAAAAATCGGGCCTCAGGTATATATTGGCTCCCACATTCAATAGACCCTCGAATCCAGAAAACATACTGTACTTGGCCAAAAGGGAATCGGAATTTTTTGGGGTCAGAAGATTAACCTCAATTCCACTTAAAGCAGCGATTTGAAGGGCTTCCAGAACCGGTAATCCTGGAATAAAATAGGGATTGGCAATACAAATACTTTTTTTTGCAGCACTGATCATTGCCAAATATTGTTGCATAATGGCCGGATATTTGGAATCAGGTCCGCTTGAAACCACCTGTGCTATACTATCCCCAAAAGCATCGATTTTCGGAAAATATTTATCCTCTAAAAGGAGGTCCTCATCACTGGAGAAATGATAATCCTTAATAAAAACACGTTGTAGACTATTGACCACGGGCCCTTGCAGCTTTACATGAAGATCTTGCCAAAGCCCTAGCTCCGAAATGGATTTTATATATTTATCCGAAACGTTAAAGCCTCCAGTAAAACCCACTTTACCATCAATGACAACTATCTTCCTGTGATTTCGATAGTTAAGGGTGAACAAGAGATTTCCAAATTCAATGGGCATAGAGGAAAATACATGAACACCTAATTCCTTGAATCGTTTAACCACTTTTCCACGAATAGAATGGCTTCCCAGGGCGTCATACAACATTCGAATTTCCACACCTTCTTTGATCTTTTTTTCAAATAGTTCGTAAAATCGGTCCAAAAGGTCTCCTTTCTCCAGAATATAATATTGTAGATGGATAAATTTTTCCGCCTTTTCAATGGCATCAAAAATAGCTCCAAAGGCTTCCTCCCCATCATTAAGGAGTTCTATTTTATTGTTCTCGTAAGGAGCAAAATAACTATTCTCTCTAATAAGGGTAGCTATTTTATTGTGCTTGTAGTCTTCGAACTCGTGCACGCTTTTTTCTCCTCCCTTGAGCTCTTTGTAGGTTTCTGAATATAGTTTTCTTTTTTCGGTTTGTTTTAACCTAAAAAGTTTGAATTTTCGACGGTTGATACCAAAGAGGTAATAGAGAATAGGACCTAAAAAGGGTAGGATTATTATGGCTAAAGACCAGCTTATCATCTTGGTGGATCGCTTTCCATAAAAGATAATGTTGACAATACTCCAAAGAGTAACGGTCAAATAGGCTATCCATAATATGGTCTTCATTTAGTATCTTTAAGTGAAGAACAATATAATGTATTTTAATGGTGAATACCTACTTTAGTAGCGTTACGAATACTTTTAATTGGATATGAGCTAAGTTAGGGGCAGGAGGAGTACTAATTTTAAAAAATCAAACAAAATGGGAGTCATTGCAATGGATAAAAGACAGATTACTTTATACTACAGTTCGGAAAATTCTATAGGCAAACAAATACATGCCTACATACAATCTTCCAAGAAAAAAAACTTAGCTGTCGATGTTTCCAAAACCAATGTAACCGGAACCCAGTGGGCAGAATTGGCAGATGGGCTAGATAAAGAAATAAGAGATTTAGTGGCACAAGATCACCCTGATTTTTTAGAAACTTATGGGGAAAATAAGCAGGAGCTAGAGGAAAACGATTGGCTTAAAATTTTAGAGAAAGAACCACACCTGTTAAAATATCCAATTGCCCTTGACGGAGAAGACTATATAGAGCTTGAAAGCGCAGCTAGTTTTAAAAAATTCATGGAACCCGATAGTGCAGGCTTGAAGAAATCGTAATAATACGTATATTTAAATGGGTTGATATTTAATTTGACTTCTTCTGCTTAGTAGCTTATGAACTTTAAACGTATTATTAAATGGGCACTAGGTATTATCATTCTCTTTTCAGGATTGTATTTTTTAGCGGAATGGCAAATGAAAAAAGCCATTGTCGATTTCTTGGAACGTAAGGTGCCCAACCATATTCAATATTCCTATGATCAAGTAAACATTAGTCTTATTAAAGGCGATTTGGAGTTTAGGAACGCAGATGTAAATAGTACCGGACGCCAAACATCATCTTGTGAAATAAGAATACATTCCGATGAAATCCTTGTCAAAGGATTTAGTTATTGGCGATTCTTTTCAAAAGATGAAATCCATGCCCGCAAAATTGAATTGGATGAACCTTCATTAAACTTTAGAACCTGCTCAAAGGATACCACCAATATTTCGAAAGCAAACAAACCCATTAATCTCTTAAAACCAATTTCAGTAAACGAAATAGTATTTAAGAAGGGCAAAGTGGAAATATTGGATTCATCAGGGGAACAGAATCTTTTAAAAATTGAGACCATCGATTTTTCTATGAAGGATGTAGGCACGGATTCAATTCAAATTAAAGAATATATACCCTTCAAATTTCAAGATTATGATTTGACTTTTTCCAATATAAGTGGACCTGCGGGTGAATTTGAAGAGTTCTTTATTGGCGAATATAGTATGGATAACCAGACTATAGAAATTTTAGATTTTAGGTTCAACACAAAATATTCAAGAAAGGAATTAAGTGAAAAGATTCGGTATGAGCGGGATCACCTAAAATTGGAAGTGCCCTCTATTCTAATACAAAGGCACGATTTAGATGTGGTTAATGAAGTACTTTATCTAAATTTTGATTCCATCACCGTACAAAAGCCCATGTTTGATTTATATCGGGATAAAACCCTTTTGGATAATCAAATAAAAAGACCATTATACGCGGAACTTATCCGAGAATTACCCGTTAAACTTCAGATTAAGACCATTGCAATTGAAGAAGGCTATTTAGCTTATGAGGAAAATGCTCCCAACAATGCCAGACCGGGCATACTAACCTTTGAGGATTTGGGAGTTCATGTCTTAAACTTTTCAAATATGCAAAATAGTGAGGAAGTGGTAGCTATTAAAATTGACTCTAAATTCATGGGAAGCGGAATGTTTAAGTTGGATTGGAAGTTCAATGTATTTGATCCTAAAGAGGAGTTTATAGTATCCGGAGAGCTTAGCAACTTAAAAACTTCCAGTTTAAATGATTTTTTGGTACCCAACGCAAGGCTAAGGGCACAGGGAACTATTGACCAAATGTACTTTACGATGAGCGGAGGGGATTTTGTAGCCCAAGGAGATATTAAAATGAACTATGAGGATTTTAAAATACAACTACTGAATAAAGAACGCGACCATGTGAAAAAGATAATCTCGTTCCTAGGAAATTTGTTCATTAACGATGGTTCCAAGGCAGATAAGGACGGCTTTCGTTATGGAAATATCGAGGTTGAGAGAAACCAGAACAAATCATTTTTTAACTACTTATGGGTTGGTTTGGAAGATGGGCTAATTGATTTAATTACAGGTAGCGGTAAAAAGAAATAGGTGAATGACATAAAAAAGAGGGCTATAAAGCCCTCTTCAAAGTTAGTGTTTACACTATTTTAATGATCATCGGCAGCATCTTCAACAGCATCTTCAACTTCTTCAGCGCCCTCTTCAACTTCATCTCCAACTTCCTCTACACCATCTTCAATTTTTTCCCCTGTAGATTTTTCTTCTCTACAGCTCAATGCAACTCCTACTGTCATTAGACAAAAAAGGAACATTAGTATCGACTTTCTCATTATTTTCAATTTAAGATTAATAATTTATTAGTAGGCTGTTGTTTTTATATTACTTTTTTTCCTCTAATTAATGAGATTAGGAAAAGTACAATAAAAATGAAAAATAGCACCTTAGCTATTCCTGCAGCTCCAGCTGCAATACCACCAAAACCTAAAACTCCGGCTATAATGGCTAATATGATAAAAGTTATCGTCCAACGTAACATAATTGTGTGTTTAAGATTAATTATACTCAAGGGGCTATCCCTCTTTCTACTTTGGTAAAGATGAGATAAAACACTGAAACCTCTTTGTTGTATAAGGGGAATCATTGACTCATTCGAATATCACGTTTTTTTGAATGGTAAAATTGGCAAATAAAGGGTTTTGTGATATTCTTTAACCCAATTGGGTCATACTGTTTAACCCTATATGAAATTGTATTATCTTGTAGGCTTATGGCTTTAAAACATGGGTGAGAAGAGCGAGAAAGTAGAACTTAAGGACCTGAATGTGGTCGATGTGGTCAAAGATATTGCCAAGAGGTTGGGTGTGGACTATGAAGAGGAAAATAATGAGATATGTATTGACATTCCAGAAGATGCCGGAACGGGAACAATAAGGGCCATTTCATTCTCACATGGTGTGGGAATCATGGACTTGGACGTGCGTTTAAAAAAAGAGGTACATTTTGAATTGAACCAGTCCTTGGTACAGCCCTTGGAAATTCTTTATAACAGAGAATCTGCCTTCGTTCACAGATTTAATGGGAAAGAGGATTCTCATGATATTAGACATCTAGAAAGTGCTATGTTGTCCAGCAATAGCAAACACCGTAACATGGTTGTCTTACCCGCCAATGAACCTATTTGCTTCTTTAATCTTGAAATAAACCGTAAACTATTCGAGGAAAAGATAGGTGATTTTTTACCTGATATGGACTCTGAACTAGAAGCGTTATTCAGAGATGTTAATGGTGTGAACCTATTCTTTTACAAAGCGAATTATAGTCTGGATATTGCACAATGTATGGAGGCCATTAAGGAGTGCGAGCATACTGGCTTCCCCAAAAGTGTATTTATAGAAGGGAAATGTTATGAAATATTAGCGCATCACTTGAGACAATACGTAGATGATTCCTCTGATCCCGACAATAGAAAAATATTAAGGCAGGCTACGGTAAAGAAGCTGGAGGAAGCCGCTGAGATTATAGGAGCTGAACTTGATCAAGTAGATAATATCATCGCTTTGGCCAAAAGGGTGGGTCTTAATCAAAATACACTTCAAAATGGTTTTCAGCATTTATACGGTATGTCCGTAAACAATTACATTCAAAATGAGCGCATGCAACTGGCCAAGGGACTTTTGGAGAAAACCGATTTAAACATTACCGAGATTACGTATAAGATTGGAATTAACTCAAGAAGTTATTTTTCAAAACTCTTTAAGGAACGCTATTCCATGACTCCCTCTCAATACCTAAAAAGGCTAAACGCTTCTAAGGATAGTACTCCTACTAAATCCGCTTAAATAGTTGATTGTATGGGTTGTATAGAAGTATATTACCCATCTCTTTAACAAATTTTTTATTTGCAAAACGGCGCATTTGTGTTAACGATCGTTTCATAAATGTTAATGGATACGATCAAATTATAATTTCTTTGCGATAGTTGTTTTATAAAGAATAGCTATGAAAGAAATCGTTATTAAAAGTGTAAAGGATGAGGACATCCTCAATCAACTCAAGGAGCGCTTAGAAGGCACTCTGGAAGAACGTTGGGGTGAACGAACACTTTCTTTCGATAATGACTTAGGTAAAGGGGTTATTAGGAATATAGGCTTTGACTGGGGGGTATCTTTAATGGACAGTCAAATAACATTCTATGATGATACAAAAATTACCATTAAGTCAAAAGGTATTTCCCCGGTAGAGTTCATTTTTATATCCAAGGGCGCTATTACTTATAAGGAGGGCCACTTGGGCAATAAGTTTCAATTGGAGCAATATCAAAATATAATAATTTCACCAGAACGCTTTCAAGAAAAAAATTTCATCTTCCCTGCAAAAGAGGAATTAAAGGTAAACAGTATAAGAATATTCAAAAAAGAGTATTTAAAGAAGAAGAATAACAATGTATCCCACTTAAATGAATTGTTGCTTTCGGTATTCAACGATGATAAAAATAATATGCCCTATTCCCACGGGGGTAGCTATAGCTTGAAAATAGCGGACGAGGTCAAAGAGTTGAATAATGTTCATGATAGTGGTATTATGAGGACGCTTTCCATTGAGGGCAGAATCTATCTAATTCTTTCCCTTCAACTTTTGGAACATCACAACTCTGAAAGTGAAGGGAAAGTTCAAGAATCCATCTCTAAAGAGGATATTAAAAAGATACATCACCTTGCCGATTACATTATCGATAATATTTCTGGACCTATATCAGTGCAAGTATTATCTAGAAAATCAGGACTGAGTCCTAAAAAATTGCAGTTGGGTTTTAAGGTTTTATATTCTAAAACCGTGAATGAGTATGTAAGGCAATTAAAACTGGAAGTTTCCAGGGACTATATTAAAACTACGGACTTAACTATTTCCGAGATTGTATACCTGGTCGGGATAAAGAGTAGAAGTTATTTTTCAAAAATTTTCAATGAGGCCTACGGGGTCTTGCCTACCGAGTATAGAAAGCATTTAAAGTCATGAGAACCTTTAACCTAGTTCTTTACTAGGTACTTCAAAAGAGGCAAATAGGTTATTATTTATATCGTCAAAATTATAGAGCTCGTTCGAAATCGAAGTGGCTTTGAAATCTTGTTTAACGGGTCTTTTTAAAAGTTGTTTGATTCTCATCGGGCTCGTCTCCTGACTGAGCCATTCATCCCGTTCTTCGTTGGATATTGTAATTGGCATCGTATCTACAGTATTCTGAACTTGTTTTATAAAATCATCGGTTCGCCCTATTAAAATAGAGCAGGTGATGAACCCATCCTCTAAAATATTATAAACGCCCGCAAGGTAAAAAGGCTCCCCACTCTTTAGTTCAATTTTAAAAAAATAAAATTCCCCATTTTCAACAAGAGTAGTAAAGTAACCGGTAATCGGAATTAAACACCTCCGCTCTTTCATGGTTTCCGCATACCAAAGTTTGGAGTCCATGGATTCTTCGTGAAAATTAAGGGTATTGAAATTATTTTGAAACACACTCCAGTCATCAGTATGGCTCTCCGGAAGTAGCCCCCAGATGGCCAACGAAAGTTGATCTGGTTCTTCCATAGTAACAATTGGCAATGTTGCCTCGGTTAATCCGTGGATAATATTTTGGGGTCTATAAAGATTTGGATATTTAAAATAGGTCTTCGTCATCTTCTCCAATGTCTCCTTCGCCGCCGTATTCGATAATTTAAAATACATCTTCCTTCACTATTTTACACTTGCAAGTAAGTTAAATTACAGTACTGGTTTTGATGGAAACACCAAAAAATGTAACCCATTAGCAGTAAGTTGTTTAATTCGGCCAAATATGGGGGTTTTTGCCGTATTTCGTTAAATATTTATCTTATTTCGGCAAGGCTTCATTATAAGTCGCTTTATCTTTACTTTAGGGTAAAATCCTACAAAACCGTTAAATAATACCGATATGAAAAAAAGAAGAAGAAATGCTTTACAAGAGCTATATCTCTTAAATGAGAAGTTCAAAGGTGAAGTCACAAATGACAAGGGAGTTCCGGTGTTGGTTGTAGATCCATCTATTGGCTCAGGACAAATAAATGTAGTAAACCTGGAAAAGGGGCTCACTGCAATGGAATTTGATCTGTCCCTTAAAAAGGACTTTGAGCTACTTATGGACAAAAAAAATGACGAAACAGTATATTTGTTTTATTGCCTTAAGGGCAATTGTTTCCATAAATTCAGCGGACACGAAATTGTTACAAAGTTAGAGGAATTGCAAACTGCAGTTGTCTTTAATGATAACGAGCATACAACCAAACTCATTTTTAATAGGGAGGAGCACGTGGTATTTAATTGTCTTAGAGTAGATATCAAGGAATACCAAAAGGATATTGAGGCCTCGGATAGTGAAACACTGGTTTCTTTATTAAAATCCTATGATAAGGAAATAATGGGTCACCTGCATGTGGGCAAGTTTAATTTGGAGATTGGAGAACTGATTAAAAAATTGGACGAGGCAAAGTATGCCAACTCTATAGCCTCCTTGAGTTATTTTAATGGGGTTTGTCATATGATATTGGCAAAACAGATAGAGCAGTTTAAAAAAGACTTGGAAAAAGGTTTAAAACCTGCCACAACGCTCTTGAAGAAAGAATTGGAAATGATCAGCGAGGTAACGGACTATATTAACAATTATCCGGAGGCCGAGCACAGTATAAACAATATTTCCGAAAAATCTGGATTGTCTCCCTCAAAATTACAACTTGGTTTCAAGTTTATGCACGACGCCACTTTGGGGGAATATATTAGGTTGGTCAGGCTTAGGAAAGCTGAAGAATTGATTAGGACTACCGATTTAAATATTTCACAAGTCGTTTATTCGATTGGATTTACAAGTCGAAGCTATTTTTGTAAAATATTCAAAAAGAAATATAATTGTAGTCCAAAGACGTATAAGAAAAATGCAAATCGCATTCAATTGGAAAAAGAAAAGAAGGCCGCTTAGCCTTCTTTTTTTTCTTTTTCAAAACAATCTTTGGTTGTTTTAGGACAGGTCTTCCAATGTTTTTATATTGGTAAGACCATTTTCTATAGCCACTTTTTGACTTTTCAAAATAGATGAGGTGCTCGAGGGAAGCGAAGTTTCTTTAAGAACTTCGTCATATTCCTCTACGGCTGCTTTCTCACCTCGTATAGCCTCCTCTAACATGGATTCTGCATCGTCTGAGGTAAACATAGCTTTAACATCCATCCAGGCCCTATGCGCTTTTCCCGTTAAACTATCTCCCTTTTCCACTTTTTGTCCAAAGGCCGTTATTTCGCTCTTTAGCTCATGGCCAAAATCATAGCGTTGCTTGGCCTTATTCTCAAAATATGTCTTTAGGCCAACGTTTTCCGTATTGTTGGCGGCTTTTTTAAACCCTTTTTCCGCGTCGTAGGTTTTTTCTAAAATGTCATTTAGTTTATCTCCGACGGTTTCTGTGTATGTACTCATAATTAATTGTATTAAGTGATGGACCTTTTTCTTGGATGTAGGTCCTTTGACATCCTTTACTTAATTTGATAAAACTTATTCCTAAGTCTAAACGCCTCAAGTTTTTTTCTCTTTTCCTTTATTCGTTCAGAATCTTTCTGAACGCTTCCGTCCGTAATTAAATCCATATCAATCTGGATAAAGGATTCCTTGTTCTGTGAACTTTTCAGTTCAAGCTTTGAACTGGAATCATTGGTTTGGTGTAATACAGTTTCTTTTATAAATATGAGAATGAAACCAGAAGCCATTAGGATTGAAACTCCGCCGATAAATTCAACTATGGAAAGCATGTTCAATATTTTTCACAAAGCTAGTCGTTGGTTCATCTTTCTATTGGCTTTTTTAATCCTAGTTTTTGCTCATTCCGATACGGTCATTTTTTCAACTTTCCGGGTTAAAAAATTGAAGTCTAAAAATGGTATTAAGTCCAAAAAATTTGCAATTTCACAACCATAGTTAATATTCCAAATTGGTTTGAATTTGTGGGTTTACTCAAAGGCCTTCTTCCCATTGTCTTGTTCTCCAAAATAAATGGCAATGGGAAGCACAAGTTCGAATTCGAAACAGATTATATTTTAGAACATGATTACAAAGGGAACAGTTGTAAGTTGGCAATGGGGTAGTGGTACCGCTAAAGGAAAGGTCATGGATACTTATGATCATAAGATTACCAAGAAAATAAAGGGTACTGAGGTAACCAGAAATGGGGAGGAGGGCAACAAGGCCCTATATATTGAACAAGAAGATGGAGACCATGTTCTAAAAAGCGAGAGCGAAGTTGAAAAACAGGAGTAGTAGTAACGTACTGTTTTAACCTCGTTCGCTAATCGTTCTTTTTCGTTTCCTCTTCTGAAACTATTTTTAGCTGCTGTGGAAAATCCAATGTACGTATGGGGAACGGAATATTGATACCATTTTCATCAAATGCTTTTTTCACGGAAATCATAGCCTCTGTCTTGGCTTTTGCCACTTCGAGGGCAGATGTTGATTTTATCCAGAACCTGGTTTCAAAATTAATGGAACTATCACCAAACTCTTCATAGAGAAAGATGATATCGTCCTTTTGTTCAATGGATTCAAAATTTTTTAAAATTGTTTTCTTGACCAAATCCCTTACAAAAGTTAAATCGGATTCGTAACCTACACCACACCCCAGTATAACCCTAGATTGTGCGGTGGTAGAATAGTTTTTAATCGGGTTCTCCACGACCAATTTATTGGGAAGAAATACAAGATTGTTGTCCGGTTGTTTTAAGGTTACCGATCTTAAATCAAGATCTATAACCTCTCCCTCAAAACCATTACTTTCAATCCAATCTCCAAACTTTATATGTTTAATGTAAGACAATACGATACCGGAATACGTGTTTGCCAAAGCTCCCTGTAACGCCAAACCTACGGCCAACCCTACAACACCAGCCCCAGCTAGAACTGTATTTAGGGCTTTGCTGAGGTTTAGGATTCCCAATACTAAAAACAATCCCAATAATACGATAGCAATAGACGCTATTTTGGATAAAAGACTCCGCATGGAAGCCTGTAATTTTGTTTTTTCCAATAATCTGGCTACGCCTTTACTTATGTATCTAGAAATAATTACGGTGAAACCAAAAACGACTATGGCTATGATAATATTTGGCAAATTGAGAATGAGGGCATCAAACCAATCTTCTAGCTTTTCTATCATTTTTGACCAGGCTTCTGAAAATTTTTCGTTCATAATTCTTATGTTAAAAGGGTTATAGTAGAATAGTTCATTATAGATGAAAAAAAATGACTCACGTATGTTTTACCATACGAGAATCATCTTTCAACCAATCAACCAAAAATCTTATTTCTCGTAAATGACCTTGTAATCCTTCATTTCATTGTCAATCTCACTCATGTCACTTACATATTCATATTTACTATTGAACATGTTATCAGGTCTTTCTCCAACGATATAATATTTTACATCCAATTCTGGTGCATTCAAAACTACTTGGTCAGAAACTCTCATAGTTTTATCATCAATTGAAGTGTCCGTACTGGTTAATTCCGAAACGACAAACAATTTGTTTCCAGATGCATAAATTTTTCTAATATCCAAATTATGCTCGGTACCTGTAACTTCGGCTTCTGCCATAATGGTTCGTTCTTCTATCTCGGTGCTATCACCTTCTGGCATGTCAAAATCTATAAAAGGAACTTCAACTTCTTCCTCTTCCATTACTACGACTACTTTGGGTACGTTGACGGTTTTAGTGGTGGTACCCACGTCTACATCCGCCCAATTCACATCATATTCGGGTAATTCTCCTGCATCTGCCATGACATCTACATCTACCTCTGGCATTTCACCTTTTTCCTCTTTCTTTATATTACAACTTGTAATAAGAGCTCCCACTCCTATAATCAATATTAATTTCTTCATTATTACTCTTTTTTTAGGTTCTTAAATTCGATTCATTACAAAAATAACGGAGAAGACTTGTTTCCTTTTGCTGTATCCCAAGGATTCTTAACGGTAACAAAATCTGAGTGTTACATTGTTTATGTGGAATGGGTAAGGAATAATTATTTTTGTTTTTGAGCTACTAAATCTCCAATCAAAGAATTATGTTAGCATAATTAAACTGATTACGAAAATCCGAGTTAACATGGGTTTTTGTAGAACAAAATCCCAAATTCAACACAATAAATGAAAGCAACCCCTACTTTATTATGTATTCCTGATATAAGTGGTTTTACGGAATTTATGAGCGGAACAGATTTTGACCTAAGCTCTAAGGTGATCCCTACCCTTCTCAACAAAATAATCTATTCCAACAAAATTGGTCTCAAGGTTTCTGAAATCGAAGGAGACGCCGTTTTGTTCTTCAAAACAGGTAAAATGCCCCCCTTAAAAAAATTAATAGAACAGTGTGAAAGTTTCTACTTGGAATTTTACGAGCAGCTCGTAGTATTAAGAGAACAATTTAAGGAAGACAAGGACGCACCGGTAATTCCAGAAGTGTTGGGTCTGAAAATTATACTTCATTTTGGTGAGGAGGTGGCTGCGACCAAGGTAGGAAATCGCATAAAACTCTTTGGAGAGGATTTGATTATTGCTCACCGCCTTCTAAAGAACAAAATAAGAATGGATGAATACATCCTTTTAAGCGAAGGTCTTACCAAGTATTACGAAGAACACGATTTGGATACTGAATTTGATTGGGGGGTGCTAAAAAAGAATCATAATGAATATGACCACGTAGGTAAAATCCATTACCACTACATTAATTTAAAGCCCTTAGTAAAGAAATAACCATTTTCTTTGAGTTCATAAATTCCAAAAAGTTGAATTGCGTCAAGGGTTGATTCTAATGAGCCAAATGCAACAGCATGTTGTGGTTAATTTTGTTTTGAATACTAAACTATTAATCAAAAAAATACAAATATGAGCTATTTAGACATCGAAACAGAAAAAGTTGAACCGGTAGTGAAAGAGCTGAACGTTCTTTTGGCGAACTACAATATTTATTACCAAAATCTAAGGGGATTTCATTGGAACGTCTTGGGTAAAAATTTCTTTGATCTACACGAGAAATTCGAGGAACTCTACACCGATGCACGAATTAAAATCGATGAAATCGCGGAAAGAATCCTAACCTTAAGGCATCATCCGGAGAGTATGTTTACCGAATATTTTAAGTTATCGAAAGTTGAAGAAACATCATCTTTGACCAGTGACAGGAAAATGGTCGAGCATATACTAACAAACCATGAACTTATTCTAAAACAAATGAGTAAGGTAGTCAAAAAAGCAGAGGAGGCCGATGATGAGGGTACCATTGATATGATGGGCGGATATATTGCTAGTCTTGAAAAAGTTAGTTGGATGTTGGATGCATGGTCAAAGGATACCAGAGACCAGTTATGATTATCGTTAAACTATAATTAAAGGGTATAAGCTCCCATTGGGGAGCTTTTTTTATGCTCAGCTAGTCGTTACACCGTTTATAGAAGGTATCTCCATAAGAAAAGAATAAAATTTTTAATAAAAATCATAACTTGCATGTTATTCAAAATCAATTTTTTTGGTTGGGCTTTTATAATAAAGAATTCATGATATGATTGAGATTAAAACTACAGGAAGCTCAACAAGAGATAACGTAAGACAAATACAAACTCAAATAGGCGGGGACTTAACTGAAAGGTGGGGGGAATACACCTTAATAGTGAATAACGAAAATGCTACGGGAAAAATTCAATTTATTTCTTACGATTGGGGCGTAACCTTGTTGGAGTACAATATTACCTTCCATAAGGACGTAGTTTTTGAGAGTAATTATTCTGAATTTAATCCTATCCGTTTTTATTACTGTTTGGAAGGTCAATGCGCTCATCGTTTTAAAAATCAACCTGAAAGTGATATAAAAACCATTGAACAGTTTCAATCGGTAATTATTGCCAATACCGATGAAACAGCAAGTTTGGGATATTTTTCCAAAGGGGTAAAACTGGCTATCAATGTAATTCAAATTACAAGAAGGAAATTCTTAAAAAAGCGATTGAACGGTGTTGAGGAACTCAATAAAAAATTATATAAGGTTTTCATGGATACAGATCATGAAAAGCGCTTCTCCTATTTTGGTTCCTATAATCTTAAGTTGGCCAATAAAATATCAGCTTTAAGAAAAGTCCGGCATAACAATGGAATGATTAGAATTATGCAAATCGAAGGATTGGTTTATGAGATTCTGGCCATGCACATTGCACAGCACGAGAAGGAAAGCAAAAGTTCTTTGCCAACTACTTCCTTATTACGTCGGGAATTGAAAATAATCAGGGATATGGCAAACAAGATTGCACAGAATGTCTCTAAAGATTATACTTTGGAACAACTATCCAGGGCTTCCGGCCTTTCTCAAGCAAAACTTCAAGAGGGATTTAAACTGTTATACGCAAGAACAGTCACGGAATATATTAGGCATGTAAGGCTTGAAGCTGCCCGGGACTATTTAAGCAAATCGGACATGAATATTTCACAAGTTGTTTATTCTATCGGCTTTAGTAGCCGTAGTTATTTTTCAAAAATTTTCAAAAATAAATTTGGAATAAGTCCGAGTGAATTCCAAAATAATGTAAAAAGACCTTTATCTCTAGAGGTCGGTTCTTAATCCTATTTTATCGGAGTATTTTCTTTATTAGATATAGTATCCCGTATTTCTTAACAATTGAGATTGTAGTAGAAAGCCAATTGTAAGGGCTTAAATCTTCTTTAACCTCTTGCTTTAGACCTTTTAATTCTTCCAGTGCAATTTTTCGCTCAAGATCCAATCGTTGTAGGTCATATTCTATTTCTTCAAAATTATTATACATCTAACAAGAACATTATTAATTAAAGAATTTCTGCGACATTTTTTTTACAATAGCATTATCTATGTTTTTTCTTAATCTCCATAAAATAAGGACAATAAGAAAAAAAATACCTCCTACCAATAAAAAGGCGTAAATCAAACTATTCAATACTTCGGCAAGATAAAGTGTGCCGCCAATAGTTAAGAAGAGTAAACCTAGAAAGGCTAGGCTACCAAGAATGAACAATTTACTGAACATTCCGGTAGTAGATGCCAATTGGTGGAAAACCTTGAGTCTATAATACTCTTGAGTTTTTCTATAAAACTGCTCGCTTATATCTACAGCTTTATTCGATGTATTATTAAGCGATTCGAAAACCCCCATTTACGAAGTTTTTTGAAGTTTCTTGTTTTTGGCTTTTAATTCTGCCAGTTTAGATTCCAAAGTTGTAATAACGTCTTCCGTTTTATAGCTAACGTCAGACACTAAGGATTCTACCCTATGGTCTAGTGATTGTTTCTCCGTGGCAATGCTATTCGCTACCCTATCCTTTAAGATCATTGCATTTTCAGCTAAATGATCTTTAGTTTCGTTAGCTTTATCGGCAATTCTTTTTCTTGTGACTTCTCCCTTTTCCGGTGCATAAAGTATGCCCAAAGCAGCACCGATAGCAGAACCTGCGATGATTGCTAGGAGTGTATTTCCAGTATTATTACTCATAATGATTGATTTTTAGTTAAAATATGATGTCTTTCATCATTCTACCTTACAAAATTGCACTTAAATAACGGGTTGGCTTAGCTCAAATACATTAATTATTAACGGCAATGCATAAAACGCAAAAGGGTTAACAATTTGGGGGAAAGCACTAATGAAATTTGGTACTTGAAATTATCTTTACTTGTTAGAAAATAAAAGAATATGTCAAGTATTTGGTCAAAAAATCCATACACGGGTGAAAAGTTAAAGGAATATACCAAAGATACCGATTCTACTATCACGGAAAAACTCAAAATAACACAATCGGTTCAAAAGGATTGGGCCAATTTGCCCATTACTGAGCGGTGCAATTTATTGGATTGTGTTTCCGAGTTATTGTTGGAGAGAAAAGAGGAATACGCAAACCTGATAACGTCCGAAATGGGAAAACCTATTTCTCAGAGTATTGCCGAAATTGAAAAATGTGCTTGGGCCTGTGATTTTTATGGCTACAATGCCGAAGATTTGCTTGCCGATGAAATAATAGAAACGGATGCCGAGGAAAGTTTTATAAGTTATGACCCCTTGGGTTGTATTTTGGCGGTTATGCCATGGAATTACCCTTTCTGGCAAGTGATACGTTTTGCAGCACCAACCTTGACGGCTGGAAACACGGGGATTCTTAAACATGCACAAAACGTTCCTGGATGCGCTAAAGCCTTGGAACAGCTTTTTTTAGATGCTGGTTATCCCAAAGGTTGTTTCCAATCCATATTGGCCGGCCATGAGGAAATCGAAAATTTAATTGCCCATAAAACCATTAAGGCTGTTACATTGACCGGCAGTGAAAAAGCCGGTAGGGGTATTGCCGAAACGGCCGGTAAAAATCTTAAAAAAACGGTTTTGGAACTTGGGGGGAACAACCCATGCATCGTATTCGAGGATGCGGATTTGGATGAGTACCTAGAAACTATGTTGCAGGCACGTATGCAAAACACGGGACAAAGTTGTATCGCAGCAAAAAGGTTTATTGTGTGTTCTGAAATTTATGAGGACTTCATAAGTAAATTTATTGCCGCTACCAAAAATCTTAAAGTTGGAAACCCAAAGGATTCCGACACCTATATTGGTGTTCTTGCTCGCGAAGATTTAGCGGAAACCCTAAAATCGCAAGTAGATAAATCCTTGGAAAAAGGTGCAAAATTAGTATTAGGTAATTCTAAGGACGGGGCATATTTTGAACCCACAATACTTACCGATGTTGTACCTGGAATGCCGGCATTTGATGAAGAGACCTTTGGCCCTGTGGCAGCGATTATTAAAGCGCACGATAGAACGCATGCTATTAGTCTGGCCAACCAATCCAGTTATGGGCTCGGTGCCATGTTATTCACTGAGGATATGGAGGCTGCCTTGGAACTGATACCTCAAATTTCCGATGGAGCATTTTTTGTCAATGATATGGTAAAATCTGACCCAAGACTTCCTTTTGGGGGAACCAAGGCCTCTGGTTATGGGAGGGAACTGTCCAGGGAAGGTATATTGGAATTTGTCAACAAAAAAACAGTTTATTTAAAAAATTAAAACCATGAAACAAGGAGAAGAAAATACAGAATTTGTAAAAAACCCTGAAAAGGATAAACAGAAATACATTTTTCAAAAAGACAAAAAAACCAAAATAGGGGCAGCTATCATAATAGGTTTTCTAATCCTCATGATTATTGGGGTTATTGTCAGCGGAGTAGCTTTTGAGTAATAATAATCGGCAATTTCTTTTCAACCAAATCATATACATGACAAATCCCCATTCTATAAAAAGAATTCTAAATAAATTGACAATACCTTTTATGGTTATTGTTGTTTTTTTATTCAGTCATTCCTGTGCCACATTTAAGGAACATCAAAGGATTCCTGCATCCAGTGTCGATGACAATAAGGAAATTATGCACACCTTTTACCTCGCTGGAGGATATGGTAATGTTTCCGAAGCTTCAAACAAAAAGCTTTTAGAGAAATTTAAGTCTGAGATTGGTACAAGCGGAGAAAATAGCACGGTAATTTTTACAGGAGACAATGTGTCCGCCACTTCCAATGCGTGGGAGAAGGATAGTCTGTTAATTTCCGAGCAAATTGGATTGGTTGAAGATTTTAAGGGTAACACGATATTTCTTCCGGGCAATAGCGAGTGGAAAAGTTATGAGCTGGACAAAATGGAAAAAGTGGAAGATTACCTTAAGGAAATAGATCTGGAGGGGATTGAAGTCTTTCCGGAAAATGGTTGCCCTATAGAATATAAGGTAATTAACGACGACTTAGACTTAATATTGATAGATTCCAAATGGTTTATATCAAATTGGTCCAGATTGGTGGATATCAACAAAAAGTGCGATAATATAGTAACCAGAAGGCGCTTCATGGAGGAATTGGAGGGCTACATTAATGATGGCCAAGGAAAGAACATTGTTATAGCCATGCATCATCCGGTAATGAGCAATGGCATATACGCCGGAACGGAATCTTTCAAATCGCACATGACTCCTTTACCGGTTTTGGGAACATTGCGTAACGCGGTAATGGATCTTGGGGCCTTCGATCCTGATCATCTTAATTCCAGAAGATACAATTATTTAAGAATAGCGGTAAGTGCCTTGGCCCAGGCGAATGACCGCATTACTTTGGTTTCAGGACATGAGGAAAATCTACAGTTATTGTCCGGAGGGGGTATTCATCAAATTATTAGTGGCTCCCTCGGTAGTAAAAGTCCAACAAAGATTGAGAAGAACCAAATTACGGCCATCGGGGGCTCCATGGCATATGAAGGTGACTACGCTTATGGGGAACGGGGTTTTGCTAGATTGGACTTTTATGATGATGGAAGCTCTCAGGTAACCTTCATTTCGGAGGATGATTTGGATAATTCCAAAACCTTTGATTTGCTTAAACCCATGGAAGAGGAAAAACAGTTTACAGATATTGATAAGAATATTGGAAAAACCGTTACCACGCCAATTCTGGACAATCCGGAAGATTATGAAAAAAGTGGATTTTATAAGTTTTTATGGGGGGAAAGGTATCGATCTTATTTTGGTAAGCCAGTTAATGCTCCGGTAGTGAATTTAGATACCCTATATGGGGGACTACATGTAGTGAAGGAGGGTGGAGGTCATCAATCTTTCTCCTTGCGATTGGCAGATAAGGATGGTAAACAATACGCCATGCGTTCCCTGAGAAAGAGTGCCTTGAAATTTTTGAAGTTTAAACTACCTGGAATTTCGTATAGTTCCGATGATTATAGGGACACTTGGGCAGAAGAGGTTATATCTGATTTTTTTACGACCGCCCACCCTTATATGCAATTGGTAGTAAACCCACTTGCGGAATCGGTAGGTATCAACCATTCGGATACCGAGTTGTTTTATGTTCCCAGGCAGCCTCAGCTAGAACAATACAATGAAAATTTTGGCGATGAACTTTATTTTATACAAAGACGCCCATCCGATGAGCAATTTAATTATAAGGGATATAGGAGAACAATTGACAAGGTATCGGGTACGGTCAAGGATTTTGAGAGCACAACGGATATGCTCGAAAGAATAAAGCGGGACGAATCCTTTGCAATCGACCAGAAGAATTTCATCCGAGCCCGAATTTTTGATATGCTCATTGGCGACTGGGATAGGCATCAAGATCAATGGCGGTGGATAGAATATGAAACCCCGGATGGTGAAAAGGAATTTATGCCCGTGCCAAGGGATCGCGATAATGTTTTTCCCCGGTTTGACGGAAACGCGATGAAATTGGTAAAACTCTTTGTGCCAACGACAAAAAGATGGCAAACCTTTGATGGAGATATAGACAACGCCAAATGGCAAAATATGGGAGGTAATAAACTGGACAGGGCATTACTTACCAAATATGGTACGGAAGTTTGGGTTGAAGAGGCAAAATATATCCAAGAGCATATGACGCCCGAAGTAATAGAAAATGCTTTTATGCGATTACCTGTCGAGGTAAGGGATGAAACCGCAGAATTTCTTAAGTCCAGTTTGGAAGAACGTTTGAAGACTTTGCCAGAAAAGGCTGGGGAATACGGTGAATATTTGAATAAAGTGGTAGCCATTACGGGAACGGAGAAAGACGACCTTTTTGAAGTACAGAAACTACCAAATGGAGAACTATCGGTGAGGGTCAAAAGATTATTGACCGATGAAAAAAACGAAATCTTCTTCCAAAGAATCTTTAAAGAAAGTGAAACCGAGCAAGTGTGGTTGTATGGATTGGGTGATGATGATATTTTTCAGGTTGCTGGTACTGAGAATCCTGGAATAAAACTGAAGATTATTGGTGGTTATGGTGAGGATATTTACGACATAGAAAATAAAAAGCGGGTACTAATATATGATTGGGAGCACGAGGAGATTCATTTTAAGGATAAAGAACCCAAAACCCAATTGAGTGATATCTACACGACCAATAACTATCATTGGCGTTACTTTAAACCCAATACCAATATTTTGGTCCCAACGACAGGTTTTAGAACCGATGATGGATTCTTCCTTGGAGCTTCAAACACCTATACCAAAAATGGTTTAAATGGCAACGACTTCAGGCAAAGACACACGCTTAAGGCCAATTATTATTTTAATTTCGCAGCGACTGAAGTACAGTATTCCGGAGCATTCGGAAATATTTTCCCTAAATGGAATTTTATTCTAGATGGTTATTACACGAGCGACAGATACGCTAGAAACTATTTTGGAACGGGCAATGAAACGGTGAACAATGAGAATGCCCTAGGAAGGGATTACTATCGTGCCCGATTAAAACAGTTAAAGGCAAGTGCGGGGATTTCCTATTATACCTTAAAAATTAGAGGGTTGTTCGAATCTTTCAAGTTAAACGAAAGTGACCAACGTTTATTTAATCAAAGTAATTTGAGACCGGAACTATTTGAAAACCAGAATTATGGTGGAGCAGAGATTTCAGGGTACTACGATAATGACGATGCTGATGATTTTCCTTCGAAGTCAATATATATCGGTTTGCGATTAGGGTATAAGGCCAACCTAAATCTTCAGGAAAACAATTTTGCCTATGCCTCTTTAAAGCTCGGTTTCAATCACAAGTTAATATCATCTGGCGCCCTGGTTTTGGGTAGTACGGCAGCGTATAACACGGTTTCTAAATCCAACGACATATTCTTTTATCATACGCCTTCTATAGGGGGGGATAACGGACTTAGGGGTTTTAGGGACGAACGTTTTACGGGCAGATCATCGTTCTATCAAAGCACGGATTTGAAATGGAGAATTAAACGCTACGTAACCGCCGTATCACCGGTCATTATTGGTATGTATGGAGGTTTCGATTATGGTAGGGTTTGGAGTTCCAATGAAAGCTCCAATGTTTGGCATACCTCCCAAGGGGGCGGTTTATGGATAAGTAGTTTAAAAGCGCTAACTTTTAACATTGGATATTTCAATTCCAAAGAAGGAAATATGGTCCAAGTAGGATTTTTGGCACCTTTTTAAAATAATATAACTAATACTTCATATGGATTCTATTTTATCAAAAGCGGAAGTTTTCGTGACCCAAAAGTTGGGTAAGGAAATCGATAAAAAATATTTATATCATAATTTAAGACACACTCAACGCGTAGTCAATAGTGCGGCGGAACTTATAGAAGGAGAGGAAGTAGCGGAAAAGGACCAAGAAAAATTGATGGTTGCCGCTTGGTTTCATGATGTAGGGTACCTAAGATCCCATGACAACCATGAAGAGCATAGTTGTAAAATGGCACAGGAGTTTTTGGCGAAGGAAAACTGTAGCGAAGATTTCATCGAAGACGTTTGCAACCTAATATTGGCCACGACTATGAATTATGATCCCAAGAATCCACTTGAGGAAATAATGAGAGATGCCGATTCATCTCATTTTGCCAAAAAAAGCTTCATACAAACTTCTGAGCTTTTACGTGAGGAACTCAAACTTTTAGGATTAAAGGATTGTACCGTTGATGATTGGCGGGAAGAAAATATTTATCTCTTAAGAGTAAAACATAGGTTTTATACAGACCATGCCAAGGAAGAGTGGCAAAAGGCAAAGGACAAGAATATAAGAAGATTGGTAAAGGCCAAGAAAAAAAACAAAAAGCTTATAAAAAAAGAAAGTCTCAAGGCAAAATATAAGGGTCAAATACCGGATAGGGGAGTACAAACATTATATAGGGTAACATTGAGAAACCATATAAAACTCAGCGATATAGCAGATACCAAGGCAAATATACTTTTATCCGTGAATGCGATTATAATTTCACTCTCTTTGGCCAATTTGGTACCTAAACTGGATAATCCATCAAACGACTACCTTATTTACCCTACGTTCATTTTTATATTGTTCAGTATTGTTTCCATGATCATGTCCATTTTGGCAACCAAGCCTAATGTTACGAGTGGAGAGTTTACAGATGAGGATGTAAAAACAAAAAAAGTGAATTTATTGTTTTTTGGAAACTTCCATAAAATGAAGTTGGAAAAGTATCAATGGGCCATAAAGGAAGTAATTAAGGACCAAGATTATATTTATTCTTCATTGACCAAAGATCTATATTATTTGGGAGTTGTTCTGGAAAGAAAATATAGGTTGTTGAGATGGACCTATACCGTATTCATGATTGGTATGATTTTGTCCGTTATCGTATTTGGCGTTGCTTTAAAATTTTACGGGCCGGAGCAGGTAATAGATTTACCGGAAATACCCCAAGAGTGAGATTAATGGGAAAGGTTCAACATGAAACTATCCTTGCACTATAAGATTTCTATGTTTCTGGCTACAAACCAACCCAAGGTCAGTTCATTCTCCTAAAAGGGTTCAGGAACCTTTATAGATGTGGAATTCAAAATATCTGGGGAGAAAAAGATGTAAAGTTTACAAAGAGAGGAAAGGAAGTTAATTAAAGATTAGTTTACGTTAAAGTCCATTCTTTGCCAAAAGAATAATACAGAAAACGATACCAATTGCAGCCACAACTATGGAAAATTTAATGGTGGTTACCAACGTATTGTTAGTTTTCCCATTGGAAGAGTTGTGAGTATCTAAACTTTCTTTTTGCATTACAGTTTATGGTTATTATCGCAAAGGTATTTTAGATTAGTTAAAAAAATTAACTCTTTTAACAAAATTTTTGTTTTAAACGCTTAGGCTTGTTTATTTTTCTATTAGTAATCGATGATGTATGGGGTGCTCGTCTATTGCTATTAAAATTTTTCTTTTTTGGGTTAAAACTAAAAACTACAAACCCATAATTTTAATAGGAAATATGTATTTCCTATGTTTTCACTTATCTATCGCTCTAAGGTTAGGGAAAGTTTGGACCACGATGCCATTCAAGCTTTAATGCAAAAGTCCAGTCGATTTAATGCCCAAAATAAAATTACAGGTTGTTTGGTCTATCATGATAAAAATTTCATCCAATTATTGGAAGGGAATGAAAAAAAGGTAAGAAACCTTTTCGGTAAGATAAGCAAGGATAGCCGGCATAAAGACATTGTGTTGTTGAATTTAGAAGAGAACAATTTCCCGTTATTTTCGAAATTTTCAATGATACACAATAATTTCAAGGACCTTACCGATCAGGTAAGGCACAAAAGAATGCTATTTCACGAGATATTTCACGCTGCGGATATAGTCAGGTCTCCGGGGTCGTCTAAGTTAACACTTTGGGCACAGGTAAATAGTTTATTGAACATAGAGGATAAACACGCTTACAGCAACATGTGATATTATTTGCTAACCATACTAACTTTAGTAGTTCCATTTTAATTATCTTACCCCTTATTTTTACACGATGAAAAAACTTATTCAGATTATTGGAGCCTGGTATGGCGCGAGGAAAATAGGTGGTGGAAAATGTGGATGCATTGGGACCATATTTGTTTTCTTGATTTTGTATTGGATTTTCGGGTATGTACTCAATTACTTTTAAATAGGAATTTGGTTACTAGTCCTCAACCAATACTTCCCGAAGAAGTTTTATTATCTGTTCACTTAAGAAATATATGTAATGATTTAAACAATAAAAGAGCCGAGGTTTACCTCGACTCTTTAAATTATTTATAAGTAGTATAGAATTACTTTTTTTGCATTTCGTCATACTCGAACTTTTGGCCACCTATGGAAAGGTCCGCCATCAAGCCTTTTTTAGGCTTGGTAAATACCGCAACGCCATCTTTATAATTGGCATTTGCTGCTATTCCTTTATCCAGTGCTATTGCGGTAGCATTAGCCGATAGTTCATAGTTCCCGTCCTTAAAATCCTTCAAAGATTCTTCTGTCTCGAAAAATATGATTTCAGTCAATGCCTGTCCTCCTGCTTGAAGTCCGACATCTACTTTTTTTAGGCTGGCCATTCCTTTTGCCATTCCATTTTCATATAGAACACCATTACCGGATGCACCGCCTACGATTAAACCACCTTTTCCAACATTTGGAAAAATAACGTAACCCGTAGAATTATCGAAAAATCGATTCATACCATCCATTTCCTTTAGTTCCATTTTTGCTTTTTCTGCGTCGGCCATTACTTCTTTGTCCTTTTCATTTTGGGCAAATACGTTCGCCGATACTACCAATAATAGGGTAGCTAATATTGTTTTAATTTTCATAATGTGCTTTTTATAATTATACTTAACTTTTTAAGTTATGGACTGTAAATCCTGAGTCCTTGACTCTAACTTCTTTTTTAAGTTAATGGGAAAGAGAAGACGGTCCTGCCGCTATCACTTGGATTCTTGATGCAATAGCTAAATATTTATATTACAATAGGTTATAGTGTTAATTCAATTCCAAATATTAGTATTTATTTAGCACTTTTCCTGAATAAATATTATCGAAAATAAGAATACCAGGGTTATATTTTATTTAAATAGAAAGGATTAATGGATAAAATAAAAAGAGTTCAGGGAATGAATCAATAAACAAACCATTTACGTCACAAATGTTCATTGATTTAGGATAACTTCAAGTAGTTAAACTTATAAAATATTTAAATGATGAATAATGAACAGTTAAAAGGAAAATGGAATCAAGTAAAGGGTGAGTTCAAACAAAAATACGGGAACGTCACCGATGATGATACCACATTTGCTGAAGGTAAATTTGACGAAATGTTGGGTAGACTTCAGGAAAAAACAGGAAAAAGAAAAGAGGAACTCAGGCAGGAAATTGAAACCTGGTAGTCTTTTTTCCAAAAATGTAATAGCCTCTGATTTTTAATCAGGGGCTTTTTTCTGTTAGATATTCGGGGATCATCTGCAATGGGTTATACTTTTTATGCTATTTTTAATAATTCGTAAATGGATGATTTTTATCATACGACTACTCCTTTTTAGTATTTATCTTTCTGATTAACTATATAGAATTTCTAATAATACATATGTGGACCTCAATCATTGTAGGAATTTATATCCTGATTACTTTGTCCATTGTATTGGCTATTATATTACACGGCGCCAGACCCTCCAAAAGCTTGGCGTGGTTGTTGGCCATTTTTGCAATACCCGTTGGAGGTATAGTTCTATATTTTTTATTGGGTAGGAACAGGAGAAAAAATAAACTGGTTCAATTAAAAAAGGACGTGTTCAAAAAGTTCCCTAAACCGGGAATACAAGCGGTGAGTTCCTTTGAGGGTAAATACAGGAAATTAATGACCTTGTTTTACAACAACTCTTTCTTTCCGCCAGTAGGCAATAATGACCTGAAATTATTAAAGGACGGTAAAACTACCTTTGATACCATTTTTGGAGCCTTGGAAAAAGCCAAAAAGGTAATACATATACAATATTATATTTTTGAGGATGGCGAACTGGCCGATAAACTTTTTCGACTGTTTAAACTCAAATTGCAGGAAGGTGTTAAGATACGGATGATATACGATGGTATAGGAAGTTTTACCTTAAGCAGTGATTATTTAAACAGTTTAAAAAGTATTGGGGTAGAAGTATATTCCTTCCTACCTTTTAAATTTGGCCGTTTTTTTTCTTCCCTAAACTACCGAAATCACAGAAAAATCATAGTTGTAGATGGAGAGATAGCTTTTACCGGAGGTATAAACATATCGGATAAATATTTAAAGGGTGAACCTGGATTGGGAAATTGGCATGATATGCATTTGAAAATTGAAGGCCCTGCTGCCCATCATCTAGATCAAGTTTTTTTGATGGACTGGTACTTAGTAAGCGAAGATTTGATAAAACCTCTTAAAAACAAGGAATTGACCTCGAATGATAAGTCCAAAGCACTGGTCCAAATTGTTTCCGGTGGACCTGATGATGATTTTCCAGCTTTAGAGCAAACTTACTTTTCCATTATTAATACGGCAAAAAATTATGTATACATTACCAACCCCTATATTATTCCCAGTCAGGCTATAATTAAGGCGTTACAGACGGCAGCGTTGAGTGGAGTGGATGTTCGTCTTTTAGTTTCGGAGAATGCCGATAATACGCTGGTCAACTGGTCCGTCCATTCTTATTTTGAACTTTTTCTAAAATCGGGTATTAAAATTTATATGTTTCCCGATGGTTTTCTACATAGCAAGGTTATTGTATGTGATGACGCCGTATCTTCTATAGGTACTGCCAATTTGGACGATAGAAGTTTTGAACAAAACTACGAGGTCAATGCCATTATTTATCAGTGCGAATTTGCCGACTTGTTAAAGGCCGATTTTTTAAAGGATAGTGGCTCAAGTAAACTCCTGACCTACGATGAGTTTATTCAACGACCTTGGACAAAAAAATTACAGGAGGGAATAGGTAAAATATTCAGTCCATTATTATAAACTAAGCGCAATACTAAAAATCCTCTATAAAAATAAGGTCTTGCTCTTCCAGGGCGGTCACTACAAGTTTTACATAGTCCTTTATGGCTTTGTTCACATTACTGGGATCCATAATTTCTATAATACCCCGCCAAATCATGGCTCTTTCCTTTCCTTCGCAAATGCAGTAGAGTGTAGTTTCAGCAAAATATATTTTAAAGTTTTCGTAGTAACTATTGTCAAAATAAATACCTTGGTGTTCCAAGTAATCATCGTTAAAACGAACTTGATTGTCCTCCCATTTCGACATGGATTTTAAAAAATTCTCTCGGTTTTCGGAGCCCGTTATTTTGGTAAACAAAATGGCATCAAAACCCTTGTCCAATAAACTTTGTTCAACATTGTCGAGTTCCTTCCCAGTTTGTTTGGAGTCTGTAAAAGCGACATCAAAAACATCCAAGCTTTTTAATGCTTCAACATCCCTCTTTTCAAATTCTTTTTGTAGTTCGTTTTCAAAGGCTGTCCTTGCACTTTTATTTTGCGTCATACCGACCAAAAGTACCTTGTTGGCATGGAATAGTACGGTATCGGGGTCTTTCCAGTTTTCAATTAAGCTTGTGGAAGAACATCCAAAAAGTAAGATTACTGCGATTGTTATTATTTTTTTCATTATTCCTTTCTTAATATTTGGTTCGAATGTATACGTTATAAACAACAATAAAAATGACATTCATCATACGAAAATTATGGTGAGCACATAACCTCTTTAGTGCTATATAATTTTGGTATGTCACAATCCCAGTTTTTGGTATCTCTCAGTTTTACTTTAAATATATCCAATGCATTAGGTTCCCCATGAACAAGGAATATGTTTTCGGGTATATTTTCTATATCATCCAACCAATGAAGAAGCTCATTTTGATCCGCATGGGCCGATAAACTTTCAATAAGATGAACTTTGGCCTTTACCGGATAATATTTGCCGAATAGTTTTAATTCATGCGCTCCTTCCAATAACTGTCTTCCTCTAGTACCTTCTGCTTGGAAACCGACTAAAAGAATATTTGTCGTCGACTTTTTCATCATTTGTTGTAAATAGGTCAACACCCTTCCTCCGGTCACCATACCACTACCGGCTATTATTATTTTGGGTCTTGGGTCGTCAATGGTTTTCCAAGTGTCCGCGTAGGAGCTGATTACATTAAAATGATTTAACATAGCCCTATATTCGGATATGGATAAATTGTGCCAAGAAGGAAAACGCTCAAATACGGAAAGTACATTATTGCCCATGGGGCTATCTACAAAAATTGGAATATTGGGAATCTTGTTTTGTTTGAAAAGCAGCCATAAGATATACATAAGCGACTGTAGGCGTTCAACTGCAAAGGAAGGTATAATTAGGTTTCCCCTTTCTTGAATCGTTTTCTTAATAAGTTCGCTAAGTATTTCGGAAACATCTTCAATTGGGTGAAGTTTATTACCATAAGTACTTTCCAGGAAAAGGTAATCCGCCCATTTTGGACGTTGAGGAGATGCAAGCAGTACATCCTCTTTTCTGCCAATATCTCCGGAAAAAACAAATAATTTCCCAAAAATTTCCAATTCTATAAACGTTGCCCCGATGATATGCCCGTTATATCTAAATCTAAAACGAACGTTTTCTGACAAGGGTTTCCATTCATCCTTCTCACATGGGCTGAATAGGGCAATCGTCTTTTCTGCTTCTTGCACCGTATAGAAAGGTACTGCAGGATGATGTTTACTGTATCCTTCTTCATTTGCGGCTTTGGCTTGTTCTTCTTGTATTTTACCACTATCCAACAGGATTATTTTTGTAATTGCCAATGTTGGGGCGGTAGCTATGATTTTGCCATTAAACCCTTCTTTGAGCAATCTAGGTAAATATCCTGTATGGTCAAGGTGTCCATGGGTTAACAATACGGCATCAACTTTTGAGGTTACTATAGGTAAGTTTTTCCAATTCTGCTCTCTTAGCTCTTTTAACCCTTGGAACATCCCACAGTCTACCATTATATTGACCTCTGGGGTTTCCAAATAAAATTTGGACCCGGTTACCGTACCGCAGGCGCCTAGAAAATGAATTTTTACCTTCTTCATGTTATTAAATATTGCACAATTGCCCTATCTCATCCAAAATTTTGATTTTTCGGGTTTGCGATATCCCGAGGTGATCTAAAAAGAATTTATCCTTGACCAATTGGCGACATAGGACTACATCCCTACTTAAAAGAAATTGTTTTTCCCTATTGCTTAATAGTGATGAGACGGTTATTGGGTATAGGCCTAACCTATCTATCCTGTCTTTTAGACCTTCCTCTTTCGGATAGTCCCAGCTTAATAAATAAAGATTGGAACATTCTCCGTATTTAAGGGCATCTTCAGTAAAGCGGGTATTGGTAACCACCCAACCTTTTTCTAATTTTTTGTTTTCCTTTTTAATGCTTGTCCAATGTGCTTTTACATCATTATATCTAGAATGAATGTATAGCGGGACTTTTACATTACAATTAAGGCCTTTCACATTGTGAAATTTACATTCTATTACCGTAATTCGGTTTTCTTTTTCAGCTAAAACATCGATTTCATGGGTTACGCAGATACCTTGTAAAATGACACCTACTTCCACATGGTACCCTGAGTATTTTAAAATGGCCGCTACAAATCGCTCAAAGGGAAACCCGGTAGGACCCAATTCGTAAATGGCTTTTTTAAGTTTATATTTAGAGGCAAAAACCGACTTTTTACCCTTTAAAAGTGCATACGCTCGGTTGAATATTTCATTAGTGGTAATGCCTTCATAGGCTTCCTCTTTCACCTTTTCAACAATTTCCTCTACCAATTCATGGTCAGCTGAACTTCGTTTTAAAGAATTTCTCAATTTATCCATAGAGAAGCTTACCCGTTCTCCTGAGGATTTCAATACTTCGATATTCGGCCCTTTCATAATTTATTTTTTAATTGAACCTCAAGTTCTGGTATTTTTAAAAGTTGAAGGGTTGTAGAGGCCAAAGTAACCTTGCCTTTAGTTGATCTAATGGTCTTTTCAATATTTGAAAATAACTTGTTTCTTGTATCTCTTCTCAATTTATAGTCTGTAATATATCTAAGGTTTAGCGCAATCCAATTGTCCGTAAGATTCACGGCAATCGTCGGTTCAATAGTTGCATTCTCTATATAATAGCGCTCTACCATTTCTTGCCATTTAGTCTTGGATTTTTGGGAATATTCGGAAAGTAATTCATTGGCTTCTGCCAAAATTAAATCTTTTGCCAGGGTAATATCCGAGTCATAGGTTACAAGGATATTTAGTTCGTCCCAAACAAAGGGAAAATCCATTGAATAATTTTTAATAGGGCCTTTAAAAACGAATGCGTTACTAATCTTGACTATTCTTCCCGAATAGTTGTCACTACTAACCCATTCGCCCATTTCCATAAGTGTGGTGTAGATGCTGTCGATGTCAATGACATCGCCTTTAATATTATTGATTTCTATCCGATCACCGGGCTTGTAGACCCTTACAAAAAAGATATAAAATGAACCTGCAATGCTCAATATCAACTCCTGTAACGTAAAGGTTATGCCGGCAGTGAACAACCCTATAATAATGGTGTAATCCTTAATATCATCTAGGGTAATGGCCATAAATATCATTAGGATAATTAGGAAATAGCCAATTATTTCTACTCCTTTCTGGGCCTTGTATCTAACGGAAGTATCTTCGATTCGCTTTTTGAGCAATTTGCGCAGAAACCCTATAATCAGTACGATCAATAAAATCCATAAACCCAATTTTGTGAATTTAAGTACCGAAGGATTTTCAAAAAGCTTTAAGAATGTTTCCATATAGTTCGCCTTATCTATTATTAAAGAAATCTAGTATTAGTGCCCTTGTTTCATTTTCAGTCATACTATCTGCCTTTTTAACGGCAACGATTCTCTTACCTATTGATGGGTAGTTATCCATCAATTCTTTTCTAAGCTTTTCGTTGATGTCAGCCGGTCCAAAAAGAGCCAAGGAATCTACATCGGAAATAGTATCGGCAATGGTCTTAAAGTACTTCTTAAACTGATGCTTTTCTTTTTCTAAAAAACTTTGCTCGTGTGTAATGTCTTGGGTACCTCCCCACTTAACCCTTGAACCACCTGTGCTGGTTCTATTATAAAAGTCAATTTGGGAATCTACTTTTTCCATACTGTCATTATTATCGCTAACTCTGACTATATATGCTTTTTTACTATCTAACCAAATACCAATATTTTTCATCGCTAAAAATTTTATAGGACCTTATATTCCCTTTACAAAATTGCAAAGGGAATAAAGACCTTTGTTGTTCTTTAATTTAATACTTATCAAATGGTTTGAGTACCTCATTTATCAATCCCTGTTGGGTAGCACAAGAAATGGATTGCTGGTGTACATACTTAAATCCATTATTACCGGTTCGTGTAACAGACGTTCTAAAAAACCTTTTTTAGTATAAACCATTGAAAAGAGGGTAATCTCCCTGTTTTTTATAAAACTGTCTATTACCTTAGCCTTTGAGCTAAATTCATACATGGGTTCAAAGCTATGTTCAACACCCATTAATGACATCTCCAACAGCTTTTTATTGGATTCCTGAGTAGCGTTCAAAAATTCTTCTTCCTTTATATGAAAAACCTTCAATTGTGCATTTAGTACCTTTAGTATTGATAATAAAGGATTCAGTGTTTTCAGGGTACAGCCTTTTTTAAAATCCGTAATAAATGCTATTTCCTTTAATGGTTTATAGGCTACTTCCTTAGGAATAGCCAAAAGGGGGCACTGCTCAAGGGTACTTATAACTTTTAGGGTGTTACTTCCCATAAAGATTTCTTTAGCTCCGGTTTCTCCCTTATTTCCCATGATTACCAAGCCTATCTTTAGGTTTTTGACCATTTGGGTAACTACTTGACCTAGTTTACCTTGCTTTGACAGTATTTTAAAGGCATGGAGGTCGTTTTCAACGTCAAGATTTATTTTGTGAAAGGTTTTTGTTAGGCCTACAACGGACTCCTTCTCCAACTTTTCAATTTTTGACATTTCTCCCAATTCATGCTTAGTTTTCTTTTGGAGCGGTGTAAATCGATCATAAACATTTAAGATATAAAACTCACATTCTTGTTCGGCCCATAATTGGGTTGCATAAAAAAGGGCATTATAGGCCTCATTTGAAAAATCTGTCGCAACCAATATTTTATTGATTTCCATAAATCATTTTTCAGGAATCACCAAGAAAGGAACATTGACATGAAATCCTATTTTTTTAATGGTAGGTTCAATAAATAACCGCTCAAAAAACGTATGTTTATTCTGTATCATAACTAGAAAATCGATTTTTTCTTTCACCTGAAATTTATTGATAGCCGTTATAATTTCGTCACTTTCGACATCATGGAACAATCCATTGTTTCCTAAAAGTGTTTCTAGGGATTTTCGATTTTTAATTTGGGTGGGATTGAGTTTTAGCTGAGTAAAAACATGCATCACATTGATTTCGGACCTATGCTCCTTTACTATTTTTAAAAGAGTTGCTAGTTTTTCCTTTGTAAAGGACACCTCATAATCCGTTGGAAACAAAATTACACTCGGTTCTTCGTATTCAAAGTCTTGTGGTATTGCCAAAACTGGGCATTTACTGTTTTTAAGTACATGTACTGTATTGGTGCCAAGCAATATTTCCTGTGCACCTGTAGCACCTTTGGTTCCCATAATGACCAAATCTATATCCTCCGCTTCTGTGATTTGCGTAACTTCATTGGTTAGCATATTAAATGCTGAATGTGTAACGAAGGTGTGCAAGGGATTTTTAAATTCATTCTCCAGCTTGGACTTTAGTTCCTTTAGATTTTTTTTGGATTCTTCTTTAATAATATCCCCCAAACCTATTTGCCCAGGACTTCCTAAAATATATTCGGTATGATACACCGGCGGCATATAGGTATTTAAAATATAAAATGTACAGTCAACATTCTTATAGAGCGATAATCCATAAGCAATTGCCTTAATTGAGTTATCCGAAAAATCCGTGGGTAAAAGAATACGCGTCATAGCTTCTTACATTTAGATAGTCAAATTAGGCATTCTTCTTCCTAAAAAGTATGACATTGGTCAGTAATTGGTCATTTGAAATTTAGTAACTTGTATATTAAAATGTTAATGAATGAAAAGCTCTTTTAAGAACATTATAGACTCGGAGGTACCTGTTTTGGTAGACTTTTATGCGGATTGGTGTGGTCCTTGTAAGATGTTGACCCCAATACTTAAACAGGTAAAGGAAGATATGGGAGATGGATTAAAAGTCGTTAAGATTGATGTGGATAAAAATCAAAAATTAGCCTCAAAGTATAATGTAAGGGGGGTACCTACCATGATGTTGTTTAAGAATGGTAAACAGTTATGGAGACAATCCGGAGTACTGCAAAAGAATGATATTATCGCTGTGGTACGACAACATTCTTAAGACCTAATTCCTTTTATATAATCTACTTTTCGGGCAGGAATAAAACGGGGATAATGGAATGAAAGGCAATTTTCTTTACAACCGGTTCACCAATGATTTTTTCCCAAAATGTATGTTGATGTCTAATAATTCCCAGAATATCCGACTTCTTATTGGAAACGTATTGTCCAATAGTATACGCCGTACTTGATTTAAAAGGAAGGTCTTGGAATCCATATTCCAATTTGGAAAATCGATGTTCCAATATATCCTTGTTGGTTTGCTGAACCTCATTGAGTTTAAACTCTTCCGATACGTGGACAATTTCAACTTTAGAATTCCATAAATTAGCCAACTCCAATAAAGGATTCAATTCATGTTTGTCATAGGTTCTCATAAAATCCGTTGAGAAAATTATATTCTTCAATTCTTGAAAATTAAAAGAATCCGGTACGGCAAGGACGGGAATTTTTTTAACGGTGTTTAATACTTTAACCGTATTACTGCCAAGAAAAACTTGTTTGGCACCGGTAGCTCCTTGGGTTCCCATGATAATCATATCTATATCCTTTTCAGAAGATACCTTTGTAATAGACTCTTCCAAACTATCTCCTATGGAAATGGCTTCAAAACTGTGCTTGGGATTTTTATGGTGTATTTTCAGATATTTAAGAATCTCGGATAGTTCATTTTCCGAGTTTTTTGAAAGAGAATCATAAATAACGTCCAACCTTTTCTGAACTCTTGTTCCCAAGGGCCTCAGAGCTCCGGGTTCATAGGCATTCAAGATATAGAATTGACACGTTATATTGGCATAAAGCTTTAAGGCCGTAAAGATGGAATTCCATGCATTTTCTGAGAAATCGGTAGGTAATATAATTTTTTTCATGGTTTTAATTTTATAATTATCGAGGTAGGTTTTGTAATACCAAAAATGGAATTACAGGGTTTAATGCAATTTGATCTACGGTAGAGCGGTAAAGCATATCTTCCAAAAAAGAATGGCGGGAGTTTACCATCACCAGCATGTCCATATTATATTCGGCAGTATATTCCAAAATGCCAAGGCCTTTGTTTTTCACTTCGGACCTGTGAAAGGTAAGATTCGCATTAGGAAGAGATTCCTTAAAGAACTTCTTGTTATCCGTTTGTCTATGGCTTAAATCTTCAAAATCAGAAATGTATAAGGAATGAACTTCCGATTTAAACCTAAATGCAATAGTATCCAAAAGCTTTAATTCTCTACGCTTGTAGGGAATCATATAATCAGAAGGGAAAAGAATCCTTTTAGGTTGTACAAATTCTTGGTTATCCGGTATGGCCAGCACGGGACATTTTACATATTTAAAAACTTGCACAGTATGACTTCCAAAAGTTATTTTTTTATCCGCTGTTTGTCCCTTGGTGCCCATGATGACCAGATCAATATTTTTTTCATTTACAACATTGTTTACCCCGTCGACCAAAGGTTCAAAAACGGTTATGAATTCAAAATCATGTCTAGGGTTCTGCCATTTCTCCTTTATTTGTAACACAGTATTAGAAAGTTTTACTTCCGCACGTTTCTTTATTGTTTCCTTTTGTTCTTTAAATGAGTCACTTTCAATAATGTGGTTCGCTTGATATACTTCATCTGCGTAAGCGTGAATCAGGTAGAAATTAGAACGCTCACATTTAACGAGATTTAAGGCAAATGAAATTGCATTGGTGGCGTTTTCGGAAAAATCTGTAGGAATAAGAATATTTTTCATTGCTCTTAATTTTATGCTTTTAAAAATAGCCTATTATGAGTTTGGAGTGTATGACATTTATCATGCCTTAGTTTACATCATAACTAAATCATATTTAATGACATTAATCATGTTTTTTATTGTGTAAGGAAAGTAAGTTTAAGGAAGATATTCTCATTAAACCAAAAGTAGAAATCATGAGCGAAACAATAATTAACAATGGAAATGAAGGAACTATTCACTTTGTGATGAGTGAGGTCTATACCAAACTAGGGGATTTAAAAAACCGAGATAATCGAAAGGATTTCAATAGAGAGCTTTTGCGAATAATACCTAGAGTACACCGATATGTGGCAAATAGATTAAGGATAGCTGTATTGGCGGGGAAATTGAATAAAGGCATGTTCAGTCCCAATGATTTTACCGATCAGTTGTTTATTGAAGTCTATGATAATTGGGATAAAATAAAAAATGAGAAGGATTTACAACCTTTTCTTTTTAAAAAAGTAGATGAATTGCTAGACGACAGTCTTACAGAAGAGGAGTTCGACCATATTTTTTTCGATAATATAGACAGTTACTCCAAACCTGAATGGGACACCATGGAAGAAAAATTTAGTACGGATGGTGATGGAGATTTGGTAATGTTAGAAGAGTTGGACGATAGTTCTTATCCCAAAGATAATTATACCTTAAACCATGTTTTTGTTACTGACGAGGAAAAGGATCTTGCTGAAAAATTGGATAAAAGTTTGGATAAGGAACGTTTAGAAAGACATGTAGATATGGTACTTAGCAAAATGTCATCACCCATGCGGTCCGTATTTCACTTATATAGGGACGAAGGTTTTACATCGAGTGAAATTGCGAAAATAAAGGAAGCTACCCTGAGCGAAGTCGAAGATCTATTAAACAGGGCCAGAAAGCTTTTAAAGGAAAGTTTCATGAAACGTTTTTTAATTGATAGTAATTAAAAGGTGAAGAAGATTGAAGTTACTCTTTGAGTTTAAGCAACATTTACTCCAAATAAGTGTCCAACCAAGGCTGTTAGGCCCATGGCTATTGTACCCCAAAATGTAATTCGGGCAATCGCTTTTCCAATACTTGATCCTCCGGTCTTGGCAGCTAGAGCACCAAGAAGAATCAGGAATAATATGGCAAATCCGTATAGGTAATATTCCATACCCTTTAGAGGAAGAAAGAGCGTTACCAAAAATGGTAGCACTCCGCCTATGGTAAATGCTGCACCAGATGCGAAGGCCGCCTGTAAAGGGTTAGCGGCACTTACGTCGTTAATGCCTAATTCATCTCTCACATGGGCACCTAGGGCATCGTGTTCCGTAAGTTCCTCTGCAACTATAAGTGCCGTTTCTTTTTTAAGTCCTCGGCTTTCATAAATCTGAGCCAATCGTTGTAATTCCAACTCGGGCATTTCCTCTAGTTCCTCTTTTTCCCTTTCAATATCGGCTTTCTCAACATCGGTTTGGGAACTAACGGAAACATACTCACCCGCAGCCATGGATAAGGCGCCAGCAACCAAACCGGCCAAAGTAGCCAGTATTATAGGCTCCCTAAAGTCACTTGCCGCGGAAACCCCTATTGCAATACTTGCCGTTGAAAGGATTCCGTCATTTGCACCAAGTACGGCAGCCCTTAACCAGTTACTTCGATGAATGTAATGGTTATCCAAGTAATTGTCTAAATCATTTTTTTCAGACATAAAATCAACCTTTATTCTTTTAAAGATAGGACAATAGAAGCAATCCTATTCACTAATCTATTTTGAGATCGGCTAAAAACTTCTCTATTTTTTTGAAACCTTCTCTTTTTGCAATTGCCATTGGAGTATCTCCATTTTCCATTTTTAGACTTGGGTCCGCACCATTTTTTATAAGGAGTTGAACAATTTCCCAATTACCACGATGTATGGCGGAATGCAGGGCGGTAACTTGCTGCATTTGAGTAGAATTGACATCGCCCCCTTTTTCAATCAAAAGCTCACACAACGTATAGTTTTCTTTTGCTACTGCCGAATGTAGGGCATTGACCTTGGAAGGATTCTTGGCAGCAAGCCCTGGGTCCGCTCCATTTTCTAATAATAGCTTGGCGATGTCTGTTTGGTCAAAAAAAGCCGCCAAAGATACTGGAGTAAAACCATCGGTAGAATGGTGATTTATTAGGTTTTTATTCTTCCTGAGGCACTCATCTACAACATCGATTTTCCCGGCTATTATAGCTTCATAAAAAGAAAAGGATTTTTTTAGTTCTATGGCTTTTTTTAGGACTTTTGCAGGTCCATTATATGCGATTAACAAAAACCCGGTACTCTTAGTATCATCTTCTAGTTCTAAAATTTCAGGGTTATCCGTGATTATGGAAAGCGCCTTTTCAATTTCTGCCTGTTGTAAATATGTCTTTAATTTTTCTACCATGGTAGACGCTCTTAAAAAGATGTTTTAATAGTCAATTATATAGGTAAAACCTTTAAAATCTTTAGGTTTTGGATTACTAAATTTAGTTAATTATTTATTAGGGCATACTTATGATATATAAAATTCAATTCCAATGTAAAACATTGGAGTTTAGATATTTGGATTATGCTAATTAGATGTTTGTTCACTTTCTGTTTACTGTTAATACCATATTTAGAAATGAATTTGATAAACCATTCTCCATGGAAAGGCGTATATAACCTTAGAGAATGGCACTTGAAATTTTATTTTTTAATGGCCAAATAACGTTAAACAAAAACCTGATTTCATTAAAAGGTTTTTTTGAAACAGAATATATTAGAGGTTTATTTTAATTGTATATGAAGTTTGAATTTTCATACGATGGTAAAAAGCTTGTTAGTGAAGTATTTAAGAGAACCATCAACTCGCTTGGAATGGAAGTAAAAAGTATAAATGAGGGAACTATAGAACTAAAAGGCGACATAGATAGTGAAAGTTCTGAAAAATTAGCGGATGAGTTGGCTCCATTTGGAATTAGTGTAAATTGTGGTGAATCAAAGGATTTATTAGGACAAATCAAATCGCTGATTAAAAAATATGTGCATGATGAGAGTTATAGGGATGTAGCATTATCTTCGCTTCTGTCGAAGGGACTGGGATTTAGCTATTCCTATCTTTCAAACCACTTTACTTCCAAAACCTTTACAACCATTGAGAATTTTTACATCTTAATTCGCATAGAAAAGGTAAAGGATCTTTTGTTACATGAGGAAAAAACATTATCGGACATAGCGTATAGTCTAAATTTTAGTAGTGTTCCGCATTTATCGGGTCAATTTAAAAAAGTAACTGGGTTGACCATTACACAGTACCTAAAGTTTAGAAATAATACGATTAATACAACCAATTAATAAGATGCAATATGAACAAGATGAAAATTTTACTAGTGGATGATGACCAGGATGACAGGGAATTTTTTGCTGACGCCTTGGTTGGAATTAATTTAAATACACAATTAGAACAATTAGAAAATGGTAAAAGTTGCTTGGAGTATTTAATCCGGCAAATAGAAAATTTGCCGAACCTGATTTTTCTGGATTTGAATATGCCCGTAATGAACGGTTTTGAGTGTTTGACTGAGATTAGAAAACATCCAAAACTTAAGGAATTACCCATTGCTATATATTCAACATCCTCTTCAGACCAGGATATAGAGCAAACATTTCTAAAAGGTGCCAACATCTATATTAAGAAACCTTCGAGTTTTAATGACCTAAAAAAGTCCTTGAGTCAGGTGATTAAAATGAATTGGGCTTTTCATATGGACGATTTTAAAAAGGAAAATTTTTTGCTAAGAATTTAATTTTTCCCCTACTGGTATATATTGACCAGTACTCCTTAAACAATCTTTTTTAGAACAATTTAAACAGTTTTTGTAATACTTTTGTCTGCAAAAACTGTTTATTCTTTTAGACTATTTTAAAATTTTTAGTTTACATATAATTTCGTGGACCCGTTTACTTCCATTCTCAAGGAAACAGGATTAATCATAATGGGAACCGTATAAATTTTATTCTATGCCAGATAGAATTGCACTTCGTAACCGGATTTCTGAACTGGAAATTTCCAAAATGTTCACAGAGAAAATTTTGGACAGCAGTAATGACGTGATTGCCTATTTTGAACCTTTATATAATGATGATGTAATTGAGGACTTTGTCATAAAATACGTGAACAATCGGATTGTAGATATCGCATCCTTGGATACCAATGAGATGATTGGCAAGCGATGGCTGGAATACGATGCCCAGAATTTAGAAAATGGGGCTTTTGAAAAGGTTAAAGATTGTTTTTCTACTGGCGAAAGTTTCAATTATGCGGTTAAATATGTTTTTGGAGATCAATTAGTTTGGTTTAGTTCTAGGGTGGTGAAACTAGAAGTTGGAGTTGTCATGTTTTTAAAGGATATAAGCAAGGAGAAAGATTATGAAAAGCAGCTCCTAATTCAAAATAAACTGCTGCTGGAAGCGGAACATGTGGCCAGCACAGGAAGTTTCCGATGGGACTTAAATAATGGCACGCTGAACTTGTCTGAAAATGTATTTCGACTTCTAGGTTATGAACCCTTTGAAATGAATGCCACTTTAGAAGGTATTTTAAAATTTGTTCATAAAAACGACATTAACTGGGTAAAGGGGGTAATTGAAGAAAGCAGAAAAACGAAGGAACGAATTGATATTACCTTTAAAATTATAACGAAGAAACAAGAGTTAAAATATGTAAATACCATTGGAGAATATTACCCATCCGAAGACAACTGGTATGTTGTTGGTGTTTTTAAGGATGTTACCCAACAAATTGAGCACGAATCCTTACTACAGTCCAAAAATGCCGAATTAAAAAAGAGTAATGCTGATTTAGAGGCCTTCAACAGAATTGCTAGTCATGATTTACAAGAGCCGCTTCGAAAAATACAGATGTTCATCAGTAGATTACATGACGAGGAACATGGTACTTTAGGGCCGAGGTCACAAAATTATTTGAATAAAGTAATCAGTAGCACAGAGAGAATGCGAAATTTAATCTCCAATTTATTATCGTATTCTCGAATTGAAGAAGTTAAGGATAAGCCATCAAAAATAGATCTTAATGAAATTTTTACGAACGTACTTGAAGATTTAAGTGGAAGGATAGACGAAACAGATGCTTCCATTATCTCCGATAAACTTCCGGAGGTCAATGGTGTGCTATTCCAAATGGAACAATTGTTCTCAAATCTAATCGGTAATGCGCTTAAGTATATTGAGGCTAATAGAACACCGGTGATAAAAGTCAAATGTAGTTCTGTGGTAGTAAATAGTTTTAATCAAATACCCAAATTGAAGTCGGGAACTTACCATAGGTTGGACTTTATAGACAATGGAATTGGTTTTGAGAATGAATACGGAGATAAGATTTTTGAAATCTTTCAAAGACTACATGGAAAAACAGAATATTCAGGAACCGGTTTAGGATTGGCTATTTGCAAAAAAATAGTGGAGGCCCATAATGGAACAATAAGTGCAAAAGGCAAGATTGACGAGGGAGCCGTTTTTACTGTTTACCTTCCATCCCTTTCCTAGAACCCTTTGGACTAAATTTCAAGTACGGTCAAATGTAATGTTATAACAGAAAGTAAAAATGTTATAACAAACTTACCTGCCTAATCCTGGATATTTGGAGTTATAAATTTTTGTCGGTTTTAAATGAAAGGCAAGAAAATTATTAACAACTAAACAAGTCAACCTATGAATTCAACACACGCAAAATTAAATCAGTTAAATAATAGTCTAGGAGGTAGCATATCGGTATTCGATAGTGAAAGAATCTTAATGTTCTATAACGACAAGGGTAAGGGAAGAATACAGTCCGTTGAGCTGGAATCTGGTATAGGGTATAGTCAATTTGAACTTACTACCACAGAGGAAATAAAGCTTAACTTAAAGAATACTACAAGCCAAAGTTTGTTTTTTATATACTGTTTGGAAGGTAGTTTAATGCTGAAGTTGCCTACCAGTCGTTCTAAAATTGAAATTGATTCCCTTAGGACGGTGATATTAGGTGGTATGGAGGAAGATGTGAAAATAACCGTGGCTTCCGGCAAAAAAGTGAATTTTTCGGTAATACAAGTTACAGACGATTCAAATTTAGAAGCTTCAACTAATGAAAACTCAAAATTAAAGGAACAGTTGTTTTCTCAGTTCTTACAGAATAATAAGTATGAATATGTAGGTACCGTAAATCTAAAAATAAAGGACCACCTATTACAAATAAATGCCATTTCCCAAACAGGGATTGTTAGAAGATTATTGATAGAAGGGATAGTACATTTTACATTGGCTCTAGAAATATTACATTATAAAAGTGATAGTTCAAAAAAGACGCTACACGAAACATCTTTAACAAAAAGGGAACTTTTACGTATAGAAGATGCAGTAGAGGAAATTCGGCAGAAACCGGAACACCCGTATTCCATTGATTATTTTGTTAGGAAATATGGATTGTCCGCTGCTAAACTGCAATCAGGGTTTAAAGTGCTTACAGGTTCTACGGTAGCTAGTTGTATAAAAAACCAAAGATTGGATTTGGCAGAAAAGCTGATTAAGGAAACAGATTTGAATGTATCCGAAATTGTCTATACTATTGGGTTTTCCAGCAGAAGCTATTTTTCAAAAATATTTAGTAAACGCTTTAAATATTCCCCAAAAATTTACCTGACAAAAGCCAGAGGTACAAAACTTAGTGCATAGAATATTATACCAGGTTTATGCCTATCAAAAAGGTACATCTTTAGAATTATAGGGCTAAGCCAGTAAGCGACATCTTTTTATCTTCATTAAAAAAATAAAAAGGGAGAGCAATTGCGAAAAGAAAATCAAGATAAAAATTTTAGTGTAAGGCAGGACATCGAAACTCGCTTACACCAATTAAACTTATGGAAAAGTGAGATTCAAATCGGTTTCGATGACATCATAACCAGAAATCCACTGGATGAGATTAAGGATCTTCTGGTTTATATAGATGAAAGCATAGCTAGAAACGAGAAATTAATGATTAGTCTATTCCTTGATCGGTCTGCTGACTTTGAACACCATCAATCCAATAGATTAAATGCTTTAATGTTAGCCTCTATTGATAATTTGAATGAAAATGCAGAAAAAGAAGCTGAAAACATTAAAAAGGCCATATCACATGTGACCTTTTATGGGGGAATCCCTTCCACACCTTTTTTCAAAAAAGTCATTTAATTAATTTCTAAAATCTTTAGATACTGGTTTTGGCTTCGTCCAGGCATAAATCCTTGACGATAGACCAAAATATTCTTACCGATGCAGAATCCGATTCGTAAAATGAGGATAGAGTAACAAGGTTTTTTTAAAATCAACTAGGCTGTCTTTGTTGGTTTCCAAATTAGGAGCATAAAATGCCATGTGCCAACCGGAGAAAACTTCCTTTTCTGAAGGACCATCCCATACCAAATTTACATGAGCGTGTCTTTTGTCCACTTTTATTTTTTCTAAAAGCTCAAAAATGACTTTTTTATCACCATGTAGTGTCTGTACAAATTGATTGTTGTGATATACCAAACACCCTGTAATAGAATGTGTTTTATTAAACGCTTTGGCCGTATTTAGAATGTCATCTAAGTCTTAGGAGCTAAGGTTTTTCTTTGCAACCGAAGTATAAGTCAATTCGTGCATTATTTAAGAGGTTTCGGGACTCCAAAATAATTCATTTTTAAAAGGTAGCCATAAAACCAATTATTTTTTTTTGACCCAAATAATATTCAATCCTATTTTAACAAACGAAATGTCTTAAATTAAAGGAAGACTTTATAAAATGGAAATTAGAAATTGAGGCTCGGGAATTGATTTATTTTGTGCCATAGTTGAAATATAATTAAGACACTTATGAAGCAATGTTTTTAGTTGATTAAATGAAGATGGTTTTTTCAAATATAAGGTAGCCCCCATATTCTTTAATCTTTCAACATCTTTTTCATGAAAAGAGGTTGAATATATAATAACGGGAACATCATCGAGCATGCTTAAGTCCCTAATATCGGATAAACATTCGAAACCGTTCATCATGGGCATTTTTAAATCTAAAAAAATTGCATCTGGTTTTGTATTGTCTTCATTTAATAAATGAGCCATTAAATCTACTCCGTTGCTGAACTCCTCGATAGACGTAGCTACAGGTATTTCGTTTAGGGCATCCGAGAAAAATGTTCTGTCGTCACTATCATCATCCGCGAGGTAAATATGCTGTATAGCTTGATTCATTGGTAAATGAAATTTGGTTTTGGAATGGTAGCAAGTTAATAAGCTTCAATTTTTAATAATACAACAAAACGTGCAAATACTAACCCAATAAAAAAACTCAATATTGTAATTGAATTCCATATGTGTTCGTATACCATGTCTTGGGATAGAAAAATTTAAAAAGAGGATAATCAATTTGAATACTTTTCAAAAGTAAAAGGAGAATACCTAATTGTTTAAGGCAGTTGATTATTTTTACATATACTACATCTTTCGTTAATTTATTTGATAAAAAATATGAAAAACGGTACCAACCCCTTGCAGACCAAGATTTCATTTAGAAGTCAATTTGTACTATTAACATCCCTTCTATTTTTATTTTATAACCTGGTTTCTTCTCAGGACCCAAATCTGGAGTCAATTTCTGATGCTGTGGAGGGGTTGCACTTCAGACCCATAGGACCAGCCTTAATGGGTGGCAGGATAGCGGACATTGCCGTCAGCGATGAAGATTCCAGTATTTGGTTTATAGCTGTTGGTTCCGGAGGAGTTTGGAAGACGATAAATAGAGGGATAACATGGAATCCTGTTTTCGAAAAAGAGTCCTCTTATTCTATTGGTAGCGTAACTATAGACCCTAATAACTCCCAAGTGGTTTGGGTGGGTACGGGCGAAAACGTAAGTGGTAGGCATGTTGGCTGGGGCGATGGTGTCTATAAGTCTACCAATGGGGGTACAACCTGGGAACAAATGGGACTTTCTAAGTCTGATCATATCGGAAAAATTCTAGTGGATCCTAGAAATAGCGATGTAGTATTTGTAGCTGCAGAAGGGCCATTATGGTCTTCTGGAGGTGAACGTGGTGTTTATAAAACGGTAGATGGTGGTAAAACTTGGAATTTAGTATTACAAATTGATGAGAATACAGGTATAACCGATATAGAATTCGACCCAACTAACCCGGATATAGTTTATGCAGCTGCTTACCAAAGAAGAAGACATGTTTGGGCTCTGCTTTCTGGAGGTCCCAAATCCGGTATTTACAAGTCGACGGATAATGGTGAGAATTGGACTAGAAAAAGTACAGGTCTGCCCAAAGGTGATATGGGTAAAATAGGATTGGCGGTTACCAGGGCAAATCCTGATCTTGTGTATGCGACCATTGAAGCGGACAATACAGAAAAGGGATTTTATAGGTCCGAGGATAAAGGGGAGAGTTGGAAACAATTGAATAGCTATATTTCTGGGGGTACAGGTCCCCATTACTATCAAGAAATCGAAGTATCCCAGACAAATCCTGACCTTATTTATCAAATGGATGTTTTTATTAGGGTCTCCAGGGATGGTGGCAAGAATTTCAAAGTACTTGGAACAGGTCGTGAAAAACATAGCGATAATCATGCCCTCTGGATTGATCCCAATAATGGAAAGCATTTACTTGCTGGAACGGATGGTGGCTTATATGAAACATTTGATGAAGGCAAAACTTGGCGTCATTTTCCCAACCTACCAATTTCCCAATTCTATAAACTTTCTTTGGACAGTTCAGCGCCCTATTATAACATCGTCGGCGGAGCACAAGATTTGGGCACACTAATAGGCCCTTCTAGAACCATGAATGTAGAGGGTGTACGTAATAGGGATTGGTATGTTCCTTTAGGTGCAGATGGGTATGATAATGCTTTTGACCCAAAAGACCCTAATATTGTATATATGGAAATACAGGAGGGCAACCTTCATCGTTATGATAGAAAAACGGAGGAGGGTATGGACATACAGCCACAAGGTGCTATAGGAGATGCTGCAGATCGATGGAATTGGGACAGTCCAATACTTATTAGTCCCCATAATAATAGAACACTATATTATGGTTCACAGAGGGTTTGGCGAAGTGAAGATCAAGGTAATTCTTGGGAAGCTATAAGCTCGGACTTAACGACAAATCAAAATAGGTATGAGTTAGAGATGATGGGAAAAGTTTGGAGCGTAGATGCACTTTATGATAATGGTGCTATGTCCAAGTATGCCACGCTCACGTCCATTTCAGAGTCTCCAAAGGAAGAAGGGTTGTTGTATACCGGTTCAGATGATGGTTTAATACATATTAGTGAGGATGGTGGTGTAAATTGGAGAAGAAGTGGCACGCTTCCTAAAATCCCTGAATTTTCCTTTATCAATGATATTGAGGCCTCGCATCATAATTCTGATGTGGTATTTGCAAGTGCAGATGCCCATAAAGTGGGTGATTATAAACCCTATTTGTTTATGAGTACCGACCGAGGTCGTTCATGGAAATCCATAGTGGGAGACCTTCCAAAAGAAACAATCGTTTGGGTGGTTAAACAAGATCCCATAGACCCAAACCTGTTGTTTATTGGGACCGAATATGGAATCTATTTTTCCCCAAACAAAGGAACAAACTGGATTCAATTAAAGTCTGGTCTGCCTACAATACCGTTTCGAGATATAGAATTACACCCAAAAGAACATGATTTGGTTGGAGCATCATTTGGTAGAGGCTTTTTTGTATTGGATGATTATTCCCCATTAAGGGAATTGGGCAATACGATTAAAGACGGTGGAAACAAACTTTTTTCGATTAGGGATACTTGGTGGTATGTCCCGAATACACCCATGCAAGCGAAGGGCATGCCAACATTAGGTTCTACAAGCTTTGCAACTGAAAACCCTCCTTTTGGAGCAATATTCACGTATCTTATAACTGATGTTCCAAAAACTAGAAAGAGTTCTCGTTTAGAAAAAGAAAAATCCTTGTCATCAAGGAAAATGTCAATTCCATTTCCGGGTTGGGAGGAATTGGAGGAAGAAGAAAGGCAGGATGAGGCAAAAGTGTTGCTTTTGGTTTCTGATAATGAAGGTAAACCAGTGCGATGGATTGAAGGCTCGAACAAGAAGGGTTTACATAGAACAAATTGGGACTTGCGCCTTTCACCACCGGACCCAATTGACTTAACGGTGCCGGATTTTAGGCCACCATGGGCAGGTGAAGATACGGGGCCTTTGGTTGCACCGGGTAAATATAGTGTACAACTCTATGTCTTATTTGATGGTGATTTGCAAACGCAGGGTAACCCTCAAAGCTTTGAGGTAACTCCTTTAGGAAATATTGATGGAGGTATTGATATTATAGCGTCCATGCAATTTCAAAAAAGAACGGCAGAACTTTCGAGGCAAATTGCTATTGCAGGCCAGAAAATAGGCGAATATAGAGAACAACTGAGGTATATAAAGGAGGCATTGCTAAAGACACCGATGGCCAAAAAAAGTCACTTCGAAAAACTTAAAGAGTTGGAAGAGGGGTTACGGACATTAGTGATAAAATTATATGGCAACCGGGCTAAGCAATCCAAGGAGGAGGCCATAACACCTTCCATACGGTCCAGGGTAGGGCAAGTAGCTGGGGCACATTGGGAAACCACACAAGAACCGACCCAAACCCAAAGGACCAATATTGAATTGGCCACAAAGGAATTTAGTGATTTTCAGGAATCCTTACAGTCCTATAGACAGTCAATGGAGTCCTTCGAAAAGGACTTGGAAACGATTAAAGCTCCGTACACTCCAAACAGAAAAATATAGTTTCAGTGATAACAGAGATTTCCTTTTTTTATTCTTCATTTTTTTCTTTTAAATTGAAGGGAATTTGATTGTATAACCATGTGTTTTTCCACTGAGGAATTTGGAGATGTAAAATTGGTAGAGCGATATTATCGGGTTGACCATAAGTATGTTTATGCTGAACCTGAAAATGAGTATAATAGATACTTTAATAATGGTTTCGCGCACAATGATTCATTGATTATTACGGAGGAAGACCCAAAAAGTCTTACTTCGGCAATGTGGGGAATTATTCCCTATTATAAATCCAAAGTTGATCCAAAGGAATACTATAAGGAAACGGTGAGATATGGTTCTGGTTTAAATGCCAGGTCGGAGAAACTATTCGAATCTGCAAACTACAGAGGTTTTAAAAAGTGTATCGTTCCCGTGAAGGGTTTTTTTGAGCCGCACACGGCAAAAAATAATTTTAAAATCCCATTTTATTTTAAAAGAGTAGACGATAACCCATTAAGTCTTGCCGCTATTTACACTGTCACTGCCCATGGTATTATCACTTATTCCATTTTGACCAAAACCGCCACTCCTTTATTTGCAAAGATCCATAACCAAAAAAATAGAAGACCGGTAATACTTCAAGAACCAGATATCGAAGTTTGGTTGGATACCGGTTTGGAAGAAGAACAAATCAATGAGGTTATCGATGATGATTTACCTGATGAAAAATTGGAAACCTGGCCCATCAGTAAGGATTTATATCGGGGTAATGCAGGACAACGACCTGATATAACAGAAAAAGTACAATATGAGGAGTTGAAAATCGAATACTGACTTTAATTAATTGAGAAAATTCACAAGCTAATAATTTTAAAAATTTGTCTCAAATCGTTTTCTACTAGCTTTTTAAAGGTGATTTACTTTGATCAGTACTTTTCATATAAGGTTTAATCTTAATTGTTGATTGTAATGGTTTAGCTGCTTCTTTTTTGGTAACTTAACGGAAACTAGATGATTATGGCTACCTATTCACTGAATATTAACGAAACCTCTTACGAGGTTGATGTCGTCCAGGGCACTTCTTTACTCTGGGTACTACGGGAACACTTGGGTCTAACCGGGACTAAATACGGTTGTGGTATTGCGCAATGCGGCAGTTGTACTATCCATCTCGATGGTAATCCAGTTAGGGCCTGTATTCTTCAGGTAGACAATGTTGCCAATGGGCAACGGATAAAGACCATTGAAGGGCTTTCTGAAAAGGGTAATCACCCCTTACAACAAGCATGGGTTAAGGCACAAGCTCCTCAATGTGGCTACTGCCAGTCTGGTCAATTAATGCAAGCTGCCGCGCTATTGGAAAAAAACCCGAATCCATCAAGGGAAGAGATTAAAAGTTACATGAACGGAGTACTGTGTCGTTGTGGTACCTATTTGCGAATCCTGGAGGCTATTGAAATGACCAAAGAACAAACCAAAACAACTTCCTAAGACTATGAGCAATACGAATACAAAAACGATTTCACCGTTTAGCCGCAGGAAGTTCTTAAAATCTTCTGGAGGTGTGGCCCTTTTTATTGGAGCTTCAGGCCTATTGCCTAATTTGTTGTCATGTTCGGATTCCAAAGGGGTTCAAAGACAATTGACAAAACATGGCGTCACCGCTTGGGTACGGATTACCGAAGACGGCCAAATTACCATTTACAATCCAGCTGCCGAAATGGGACAGGGATCTATGACTGCCCTGCCTTTAATCTTTGCAGAGGAAATGGATGCAGATTGGTCTAGAGTGAACGTTGAATTCTCGCCCCAGGAGTCCGAGATATATGGCTCCGAAGGCTGGCAGCCCGGTTCTAAACTTATGTTCACAGTGGGTAGCCGAACCACCAAAAGCTATTATCCTGTAATGCGAAAAGCAGGAGCACAAGCACGTTATGTTTTGCTGCATTCGGCAGCGGGGTATTGGAAAGTGCCATTTGATGAATTGACCACGGACCAAAGTGAGGTCATCCATGAAAAGAGCGGCCAAAAAATAGGCTATGGCGACTTGGTGTCTCATTTGAGCATGCCTGAAACCTTGCCCGATTTCACCGAATCAGGATTAAAGAACCCAAAGGATTTTAAGTTAATTGGAAATGAAATTCCCAGAACAGAAATTCCTGAAAAAGTAGATGGAAGTGCCCTTTTTGCCATTGACCTTCGTTTGCCCAATATGGTCTATGGTGTTTTGGAGCGGGGTTCCATGCATGGAGCAAAACCCACCTTGACCAATGAGTCGGAGATCTTGGCCATGGAAGGTGTACTAAAAGTAGTGCCCTTTGATTATGCTATTGGGGTAGTGGCCAATACTTTGGAGGCCGCCTTGAGTGCTAAGGATGCTCTTAACATCGAATGGGGCGATGCCCTACCCAAAGGGTTCAATTCTCAAGAAATTTATTCTACCTATGCCCAAAGGGCTAATGCCTTAAAAAAGGGTGATACTGTCAACGAATTGGGTGATGTGGAACTTGCAATGCACAATGCGTCCAAAACGTACGAAGCGGACTTTAAAAATGATTATGTGTATCATGCTCAAATGGAACCACTCAATGCCGTAGTGCAGGTGGCCCAAGATGGGCAAAGTGCCGAAGTATGGGTGGGCAGCCAGCAAGGAGCGGATACCAAACTAGGTATTCCTGATCTATTGGGCATTCCTCATGAAGCTGTAAAAGTAAATTTGCAGTATTTGGGCGGTGGTTTTGGAAGACGAAGTATGAACGATTTTGTTTTGGAATGTGGTAGCTTGGCCAAGGCTATGGCACCACAACCCGTAAAATTAATTTGGACACGGGAAGATGATGTTACCTATGGCGCCTTTAGGCCCTTGACACTCCAACGACTAAGAGTAAGTACAGATGCCCAGGGAAATCTAACCGGTTTCTGGCACTGCGTGGTGGGCGATGGTGGTAATTTGGTGGCCAGTGGTGCACGGAACGATCATTATACCATACCCAACCAATGGGTAGAATGGAGAGAGGCCTCACATGGGGTACGTTTAAAGCATTGGCGTTCGGTGGGACATGGACCCAACAAATTTGCTATTGAGGCCATGTTGGATGAAGTGGCCTATGATCATAGTATAGATCCGATTGACTTTCGAAGGAAACTTATGATTAATGCGCCAAGGGCCTTGGCCACGCTAGAGAAAGTCGCTAAAATCTCGGACTGGAACTCCCCTTCTGCCGAAGGTCGTGCCAAAGGTGTGGCCTTTGTAGAACATGGTTCCTTGGGCACAGGAGTATGTGAGATATCGGTAAACTATAACACAGGTCAAATTACGGTGCATCGATTTTGGATTGCCTTGGATGCAGGTGTGGTAGTACAACCCAACAATGTAAAAGCACAAATGGAAGGCGGAATCATTATGGGTATAAGCTCGGCACTTAAAGAGCAGATTACCTTGGTAGACGGTAAAGTACAACAACGAAATTATGACGACTATCAACTGTTGCGTATGCAGGAGGTGCCCGATAGTATTGAAACGGTGATTATCCCATCTGCGGAACATCCTGAAGGGGTGGGGGAAACTGCGACACCCATGGTGGCAGGAGCCATTGCAAACGCATTTTTAAAGTTAACGGGCAAACGGCTAAGACACATGCCCTTTACCCCGGAACGCGTATTGGAGGTATTAAATAGTTAAAACACCAAAGCGCTGTAGTTAAGTTAGCAACTAAAATTAAGGTTTGATTAGACCATATAGCGAGCGAGGACCAAGTTCGTACTGTAAAAGAAAATGATTTTCAGATGGAAAATAGGAAATTGGCGAATCATTAAAGATGTATAGCGGTATTAAGTAAGGCAAGGATATGGCATTATTATGCTTATAGATCAACAGGAATTAGTACGCATCTTTGGATGCGATGTGTATAAACAATCTACGAGTAAATGGAGGTAGGAAGCAAAGGGTAGGGAGTCCTTTATATGATTTCTTACTGTATTTTCGTTAATCCACCTAATTATAATAAACCTTGATACTCTTTACAAAAAATGTAATTTGCAACGCGTAGGATTTTTTCTGAAATCGGCTTGAGGGATTCCAGTAGTTATACTATATACCTTTAAAAAGGATAGTTGCATGAAAAGTTACTTAAGAGCAACGACGAAAAAAATTAACTGGGTTCGTATTAAAGCATACTACTATAACTCTTCTAAATAAGCATTTCTATATTCCTTAATCTGTAGAAATTATGTGCTTTTGCAGAAACTAGTAATTTACTTCACCTTTTTTATTAAATAGCTTCTATTTTCTGAATATATCACAAGTATCTATATGTCAAATGTTTAAAATAAATTTAATCTAATAGAAGTCTTTTTAAAATGTTAAATATTACATAATATAGTACCTTTTTATGCATAGTACTGTAACAAAATGAAATTAGTGTCGTCTAGTAGATGTAGTGCAATTTAAAAACAACTATTAAACATCAATTTATAAAATTAAAGAAACTATGAAAGCATCATTCAACAATACGGCAACAGAATCAAGAACAGGACAGTACTTTTCCTCTTTTAGCAACAGCAAAAGAGCTCAATGGGCACAGTACAGAAATTTCAACAGATAGTCTGTATCTTAAAAAAACAATCATCAATCTATAAAAAACAAAAATATCATGAAAGCATCATTCAACAATACGGCAACAGAATCAAGAACAGGACAGTACTTTTCATCTTTTAGTAATAGTAAAAGAGCTCAATGGGCACAGTACAGGAATTTCAACAGATAGTCTGAATCAAAAAAAACAATCATCAATCAATATAAACAAAGAAATCATGAAAGCATCATTCAACAATACGGTAACAGAATCAAGAACAGGACAGTACTTTTCCTCTTTTAGCAATAGCAAAAGAGCACAATGGGCACAGTACCGCAACTTTAATCGCTAATTACGATTTAGAACAACACATCAATCAATAAACATCAATCATGAGAACCTTCATCAATCAATCACCAATGGAATCTAGAGGGCTTACATTCCTTTCTAATCAAGAGGATAGCAAAAGAATTCGTTGGTCAATGCCAAATGATCTGCACTAGCAGAAAATTTCATACCTATTAAAGGGGATGGACCTTCATCAAAGTCCATCCCCTTTCTTTTTAAGTACCCCTCACCCAATTTTGCCGAGCCGCTAAACTTTTTAATGATGGGACTAGGTACCAAATATTCTTACCACCCTTTTTAATAGCTGTATTATAGGACTGCTGGTGTATACTGAATTGTTCCTTCAGTAAGTCTGTTTAATCGTTTTGTTAATTCATCTTTTAAAGTGCACTTTTAGAATCTTTATGAAAAATACCTTTTGAAAAAGTTTTATATTGAAGGTATATTTTTGGTATTTTCCGTAAAAGTTCAATTAATTGACCTATGCATAAGATTTTTGAAAAAATCATACAGTGGCAATTTTGAACTTCCCTTTAAGAATCAAAAATGAAAGAGTCTTTCAAGTTTTCATGGATAGGTTTCTTAGTGCTAGCTCCTTATTTTCTATGGGCGCAAATAATTACCGTGAACGGTCCTATTAAGCCCGAAAAAATGGGCCTTGCACTTATTCATGAACATATTATGGTAGATTGGATCGGGGCAGACAGTACGGGCTACCATCGTTGGGACAGGGATGAGATCGTCGAAATAGTATTGCCCTATTTGGAAGAACTTGGGGAACATGGCGTAGCTACCTTTCTTGATTGTACTCCTGCATATCTCGGTCGTGATCCCTATGTGTTGAAGCAATTATCTGAGCGGACCGGAATTCATATCCTTACAAATACCGGTTATTATGGATCCGGTAACAACAAATATATTCCTGAAACGCTCGTGAACGATTCTCCGGAAAAAATGGCAGCGCATTGGATCGAAGAGTTCAGGTTTGGAATCGATAGCTCCGGCATTAGACCGGGGTTCATAAAGATGTCCGTGGATGACCAAGCTCTGCTATCGGGAACACATGAGAATTTGATCAGGGCGGCTGCATTGACACATTTGGAAACCGGTATGACCATAGTCTCGCATACGGGAAGCGACGGGCCTGCGATGGCACAACTGAAGGTGTTGAAAGAAATGGGGGTGTCTCCCAAAGCATTCGTTTGGACACATGCCCAAAACGGAACCCTGGAGGGGTATCTAAGGGCAGCAGGCCAAGGGGCCTGGATTTCACTGGACCATATAAATGGTCAATCATCGGACGGCAATGGCAGTCTTGGAAATATTGAATGGTTCGTTAAAATACTTTTGGATCTTAAGGCTAATGGGATATTGGACCATATTCTAATATCACATGATGCAGGTTGGTATGATGTAGGAGAAAAAGATGGGGGGGATTACAGAGGGTATACGGATCTGTTTACCAAGCTCATTCCGCGGCTTAAGGAAAATGGTTTTACTCAAGATGACTTGGATATAATACTTAAGGACAATCCAAAAAGGGCCTATTCCATTGGTGTAAGAAAGGAATAACATCTTCCAGTATGACCTTTTTCAAAAAATCTCCGAAATATCTAGCGGTTAAATCGATTTCTGATAAGTCCTGTCAAAATGTAAATAATTGCATTTACGCTAAGGAAGATGGCAGCAATTGAGATGAAGTAGGTAAGCGAATACATAGAGTTCTTATTTTATACTAATCTAAAAACGCAATACCAATTTTTATAATGGAATTGTGTGAAGTGTTGCTTTTTTAGTATAAAATGCATGCCACCAATTTATTTAAACAAAGATGTACCAATAATGTAGTTTTGTTGAAGTATAGGTAAGCGTCAAATTGGTTGCCATTACAGGTGTATTACTCAACTTTATTATTCTATATTTCTCCCTTCTTTATGTTCATGAATTTTAAATTCTGGGTTGTTGAATAACCGAAACGAAAAGGATAAAACTTTCTTGTTCAACACTGGTATCGAAGATTGGGTTATCATTAAGTAGCGGCTGCTCTATTAAAACCAACAGTTTCCCTATATATCTGCGGTGAGACATCCGCATTTTTTTTAAAAAATCGACTAAAATAATATTCATCGTTGTATCCTAATTCAAAGGCAATTTCCTTTATTGTTTTATTGGTTAAATACAATTCTCTTTTGGCCTCAATAACGATACGTTCAGAGATTAAATCGGTCAATGTTTTGTTAAAGTGTGATTTTGTGATTTTGGTTAATGCTTTGGGTGTAATGGCTAGCATGTCTGCGTAATCACTCGCAGAGTGTTTTGTCTTATAATGTGTTTCGATATAATTCTTTAAGTTCTGTAAAATATATGGTTCCTCTTTATTAATAGGAGAATCTTCATTATCAGATTGTTGGTCTCTTTTAAGTCTGGATGCCGTGATCAGAAATATTTTTAAATAGGAGATCAGCAATTCATATTGGGCCAATGCAGACTTCTTAATCTCTTCTTGAAGTTGGTCAACTACCATCTCAAAGTTCATTGCAGATTTTTCATCCACACGGACTGTGGGTGTGTCATAAATATTATTGAACAAGACGCCGTGACAAGCAACTTCCTGATGGTGTTTATGAATACAGAAAAAGTCGGGATGAAATTGAATGACCGTACCCTTAGCCTCACCATCAAAACAAAGCGTAAAAGGTTGATATGGAGAAAATGATAACAACATGTTCTCCTTAAAATCATATTCATGGAGCTCTGAGTTTAATTTTCCACGTCCTTTTCGAATCCAAATAAGTGAATAATGGTTTAGTCTTTGAATTTGGTCAAAAGGGTTTTCCTTTTCGAAATCACAGATTTTAAGTGCCAAATTTCCTGTTCGAGGTTCAATTAGGGTATATGTATTTGTTTGTATCACAACTATTTAAGTTTTCTATCTTCTTCCTTAATTTTTAAATCATTAATACTTGCAAATCGTTTTTTCATCAGCCCGTTTTCATCAAATTCCCAGAGTTCGTTTCCGTAGGCTCTATACCATTGGTCGTAAATATCTTGAAATTCATACTCAAATCGTACGGCCATTCTATTTTCTCTAAAACCCCAAAGCTCTTTTTTAAGCTTATAATTCTTTTCGTTTTTCCATTTTTGGGTTAAAAAGTCTACGATTTCCGCTCTACCATTTATGAATTGGGTTCTATTTCTCCATTTGGAATCTACGGTATAGGCTTTTGAAACTTGTACGGGGTCCTTTGTATTCCAGGCATCTTCTGCCATTTGTACTTTGAGTTTTGCAGTTTCTTCGGTAAAAGGGGGTAGCGGATATTTTTTCATTTTTTCAATTTTTATTGCGGTTAATGTACATCGGTGGAATCATTTAAGACCCAATCTCCTTTTATTAGCCTAGTAACATAGCAATTATCTGCTTCTTGAATCAGCATTGCTTTTTGCTCTGGCGTTATGTTTCCTGAAATTTTAATAGCGGAATTTACTTCCGTGGTATAGTTGCCCTCGGTATTTCTTTTTGTTATTTGAGAAAGTTCCGCATCTATATTTTCTATTTCGATATTCTTGCTTCTGGCTATATTTCTAATAGTCGCCACCTTGCACATAGCGATACCTGCCAAGACAAGTTCTGTAGGTGTCATGCCCAAATCAGTTCCATTTACCTTTTCAGGTTCGTCACCTACTATGCTATGCCTACCATTTGTGATGATGGATTGGTAGCCTGTGGGTATGTTCTTGATATTAATTTTTGTTGCCATTTTTACAAAATTGGTGTTTAATATTCCGGATGCTTATCGAGGAAAACTTTCAAAACAAACGTTACATAAAGGTTTTACAGTCTTTGCCGGTATTTGTATACTTTTTAAATTTTGCTCAACATATGTTGTGATCCACCCCTTTTTTAGTTCCATATCTTTTGGGCTTTCAGATTTTAAGGCATTATAAAAGTGCCCCCATATTCCTGTCTTCCCCAGCAATTAGGACAAAACCCTTCCGGTGATTTTTCTTTGGTATGGTTTGGATTTTTTCTTAAAAACTGAATTATGTTGTTTAATGAATTCATTTTTTTGGCTTTAAAATTTAAAAAGGGAAGTATGCAAATGCCCACTTCCCTTAAAATATTATAATGTTTGCGCTATTGGGAAATCTACGGGTACTTTAGTAAGATTGTGTAAATAGTTCATTGCGGTTTTATCGCTCACCTGAAGAATGACATCTACGAGGTGCTCCTTGGTATAGCCCTGGGCGAAGAACTCATCAATCTTTTCCCCACTTGCTTTGCCTCGGTTCAAGGTTATATCAGCTGCTAATTTTACTAAGGCATCCAATTTCGCGTTGCTGCTCTTTCCTTTTCGAATGTCCAATAATTGTTCATCGCTAAACCCATTCATTTTTCCCAAAACAGTATGTGCACTTTGGCAATAAGCACATTCGTTTACCTGACTTACAATTAGGTTTACCGCTTCCTTTTCTTTATTGGATAACGATGTTTTTGCATTCTGGTAATCTAAAAATCGTTTAAGGCCATTATCTGAATACGCTATGGTGGCATATAGATTTGGCACAAAGCCCAACGCTTTGTTTAGATTGTCAAAAATCTCTTGATTGATTGGAGATACTTCTTCTCGAGTTGGAACATTAAATTCTGTTGCGGTTACATTTTCCATTTGATTATAATTAAAATTGTTTGTCATTATTGACACTGCAAAGTTGAAGCAAATGGTAGTTGCTTAAAATGGATGATCTTCCCCAATGAATGGATAATTTTCCTTAAGCTTTAAAGTTTGTCAACCCAAGTTCTTTTTGACTAAGAAATCTTACAACCTTGTTATTCCTTAAGCTTAAGGAATGTGAAATCTTTTTCTTAGGCTTGCCTTTATAATACTAAGGATACTCAGGGATATTTAATGAATAATTCGATAGAAAACTGGCTTGATTCAAATTGAATCAAACAAGGGAGGCTATCAAACAAAACATCACTATTTATATAACCTCTTCCGTTCAAATTGACTGAAGTTTTTTCCTTTAATATTGAATTTTTTTAAAAATGCATTTTCATACCTTCATGGCTGGCTTTAAATCCAAGAGATTCATAAAACCGAATGGCGTCTGGACGTTTTTTGTCTGTGGTCAACTGTAATAGATGTGCATTACGCTCCTTGGCTCTTTGGAAGGCCCATTCAAATATAATTTTACCTATTCCCAAACCTCGATGGTCCTTGTGTACGCGTACCCCTTCAATTTGTGCGCGAATGCCTCCTTGGTAGGTTAAGTATTGTAAATATGATAATTGCATAGTACCAACAATTTCAAGCTTATCATTTTCTACTACCATGAGTTCTTGATTTTCATCAGAGTTAATATTTTCAAATGCGCTATAATATGGTTTTGGCAATGGTATCCTAAAATCTTCTCTTGTTTTACCTAATTCATCATCTGCTATCATTTCTACAATTAGCGGAACATCAGATATTGTTGCTTTTCTAAAGTTCATCTTTAATTTGTTTTAGCGAGTTTCTATTTTTCAATTTCTGATGCTGAATTTTTTACTTATTCTTTAATTGATGTAAACACATGTGCAAAGTTGGGTAGGGTTTTCCAGAAGCATCCAATTCAGAGCGTTTAATAGTTTCAAACCCAAAATGTTTGTAAAATCCAACAGCTTGCTGATTCTGTTCATTTACGTCTACTTTTGTCACTTTCAAAAAGTCTACAGCATAAATCAAAAGTATTTTTCCTATTCCTTTTCCTCTAAAGTTAGGATGAATAAAAAGCATTTCAAGATTATGATCAGCTACTCCTAAAAAACCAATTATTTTTTTATCATTATTTCTTATGCACTTCAATTCAACGGCATCTAAATAAGTGTTTAGAATTAGAGGCTTAAAAAATTCAATATCATCTTCTTTGAGAAAATGATGCGTTGCCCGAACTGAAGCTTCCCAAAGCTCTACGACTTCTTGATATTCATTTTTATAGATGTTATCTATTTCCCACATCGTTTTTAATTTTTTCTTTAATAGGTTCAAATTCTAACCAATAAATATTGCCCTCATTTTCATTTCCTCTATGAAAAAATAAATACTTGCCATCTAATGAGACATTTGCTGCCATTTCAGTTTGTTCAGTGTTTACTTTAGGCCCTAGATTGTAAGGCTTTGTCCATGTTCCATTTTTGTTAAAGCTGATGTACAGATCACTTTCCCCAAAGCCTAAATCACTCTTATAATCATAGATGAGATAGCTTTCGTCTGGAGCAATGTATGAGTGGGCGACCCATTTTCCAGTGCCATTTATTGCGTTACTCATTCTATCAATACTTTTGTATTGACCTTCTTCTTTCTCAGAGTTGTATATCACCCAATCTTCGGGTTTGTCTCCTTTTTCTCCAGTTGTGAAATATAGGTTCTCATTTTCTGAAGAGGTTAAATACATGATGATGAATTTGTCCATAAATGGATGTTCTAATGGAACAGGATTGCTCCATCCATTCTGAGTTTTCGTACTATACCATTGGTGAAGTCCATTTGATTTTAAAGAGTCTGGTAGTGGTCTTGTACTTCCAAAATATAGTTTGTCTCCTTTAGGACTAATATGAGGCTCAAAATCCCAGCCTTCAGTTGCTGTAAAAAATGCGGGCTCTGGATTAGACCACTTGCCATCAACCATTTTCATAGTATAAATTTTATTGTCCTCTTCAGGTTTCCTACGTGTAAAATAGAGTTCATCCATTTCTGGAGTAAATGTGATTGCAAACTCATAACTATGGGTAGAGATAATACCTTCACCAAAAACCAGAGGCTTATTTGTTGGAATGTTCGCATCTAGCAACATTAAATTTGATGTGGCTCCTTTTTTACAAGAAAATGAAAGGAATGCGAAGAATAAGAATGTAAAGTATGGTACTTTCATGATTTTAATTTTGTGAACAACACATTTTTCGCCCTGCTGCTCGATACTTCAAAACCTCTCACATCATTAGACGAGTTTCTTACAATAACTACTTTTAGAAAAGATCCTTTATTACCGATGAAATAGTCATTTTTGATTGCTTTTAGTGGAAAGTTCCCAAGTCTTGTATGTTTTGCTATTAGCTGGTCTTCTTCAATATAAAACGAGTAATAGGCGTTTAACTCAGAACTGTAATACCTTCCTGTAAATTCTTCAAGTGTCGTTGCAGTGTAATGTGCAGGCACATATTTTTCCGTATAAATCTGATAGCCATCATCCAAAGTGATAATCATCTGGTTGTTTGCAAAGGAGATACCCACATAGTCATCAATATCCAGTTCAAAAGCATGTTCGTCCACGGGCACTAAAGTAGTAGTTCCATTCTTTGTAATGAAACGTAAGGTGTCGTTTTCTACTTTTATTTCTCTTGAATAGCTATCTCCTTCATCCCAATAATGGCCTTCATAACGTCTTAACTCCGCAGGTGTTTTTGAAATTGGTTTTTGATGGGTCAATTTTTCTTCAGTTGGTTTTTTGGTCGCTTCATTGCCTACATATTGTTCTAAACAAATGTCCATGATATCATACACCATTCTAGCACCATTGATTTCGCCATTTATATTGGTGAAAATCACGCTCAAGTTCAATTCTGGAAAAGTAGCCAAATAGGCTTGATAGCTGGCATCTTGGCCACTATGTTCTATACGTTTGAATCCCTCGTAGGTATTGATAAATAAACCATTTGCGTAGCCATAGGTTTCCCCATTATTTAAGTGCTTTAGGGTTTGCATTTTATTAAAAATCGCTTCGCTACCTACTTTTTTTGTGTCATAGTTAATGGCCCATTTACTCAGATCTGTAATTGTCGTGTTCAAATTGGTAGCGCCAACGCTGAAATTATTAAATAGATCTTCCACATAAATTGAATCGACTTTGTAATATGAAAGACTTTTGTTTTTAACAACCTGTCCTTCTTGATCAACGAATTTAGAATCCTCCATTTGTAGCGGTTCAAAAATGCGCTGATGCGTAAATTCTGCAAAGGACATTTTCGATACACGCGCCACTATTTCGGCCAACAGTGCATAGTTAGCATTGCTGTACATATGTTTTTCGTTGGGCTTGAAATTTAAGCTCTCTTGATTGAAAATAAGCTCTAACACCTGTTCATTTGTAATGACATCATTTAGCGTCCAGCCTGAAAGGCGTAATAGGTTATACTTATCTTTTAGTCCACTGGTGTGATTTAACAAATGGCTAATGGTAATTTTAGGCTCAAACTTATGCATCTCGGGCAGGTAGATCCTAATATCATCTTCTAAAGACAGTTTTCCTTCATCTTCAAGTAAGAGTATGGCAAACGCGGTAAATTGTTTAGATACGGAAGCCACATGAAAAGAAGTCCCTTTATGAATCGGTATCTCATAATCAAGATTGGCCATTCCAAAGTACTTTTCATATATCAATTCATTTTTCTGTACAAGACCAATTGCAACGCCTGGTTCGGTCTCATTATAACCACTTAACAGGCTATCGATTTTTATGGCTGTGCGATGGGTGTTGATTTCCTCAATATTGTTTTGAGCAGATGTTTTGATAGCACATAAAATAAGAAGAAGAATTACCCTTGATTTTAAATTTGTTTCCATGTTATATTAATTATTTCAGACAATTCTAAAGCCCTTTTAACCATCTATTGTTAAGTTTTTCACCATGATTATGAGTTTTAAAATAAAGTATTGATAATAGTATAAAACCCACTCCAAACCCAACAACACCTATATTCAAACCCAGAATGGTTTTTTCACTTCCATCTAAGTATTTCATTGAACCGCCATATAAATTTTGAATGCTATAAGCAATTAAAAATCCACCAGTAACAAGCATACTTATTAGTACGCTTGTTTTTAGTTCTTTTTTTACCCAAACTAACCAAAGGCAGAATATGCCGATTGAAGAGTTGGTAAGAAGTTGCCAAACTTCATGAATTTTAGCATGTGGAGTCCAATCTGGATTAAACACATGTGTGTCATTAATTTCTAGAAATGGGACGGCCACAGCATACAAAAGGATAACGAACGAAATTGTACTCTTTTTTAATATCATTTGATTCCTTTTCCCTAATTCCAAATACCAGTTGCAGCAGTTTCTCTAGCATAGGTTTCAAAATCTTTAGCGGGTCTACCTAGCACTTTGGCAACATCATTAGAAACTTCTTGGTTATCTGGATTTCCCAGTACTTCTTTGAATAAATAACCGAAGAGCCAAACATAGGAATCGGGCAAGCCTGCTTTTCGCATTCCCTCCTTAAACTCATCTATGGAGATGGGTACAAATTGGATGTGCTTATGAGAAGCTTCTGACATAATAGCAACCACCTCCTTAAAGGTTCTTTTTTGCGGTCCGGTAACGGTTATGGTTTGTCCGTTGTACGAATCATCGACTAGTACCTTGGAAACGACATCGGCAATATCATCTGCATCCACGAAAGGAATTTCGGCCTTTGGCATGGGTAGTGCAACTACACCGTCAAGAACAAAATCTAAAAAAGCACCTTCACTAAAATTTTGATTGAACCAAGAAGCTCTAACCAAGGTGTAGTTTAAACCTGAATTGGCAACGATATCCTCACAGGCTTCAGCCTCCGTCTCTCCTTTGCCGGATAATAAAACTACTTTTTCCAAACCAGCTTCCAAGGCTTTTTTGGTCAGTGTAGTAATAGCATTTCTGGAGCCAGGTACGGCCAAATCTGGATAATAGACAATGTAGGCCCTGTCCATGTCCTTTAAAGCCGCGTCATAGGTTTCAGGATTTTCCCAATCAAAGGCAGGAGTTGTATTTCTACCCACAACTCTGATGTTATGACCAACTTCCTTTAAGTTTTTTGCTACTCGACGTCCGGTTTTTCCGGTTCCTCCGATAACTAAAATGTTTTCTGTTTTCATTTCTGTTTGTTTTAAATTGATATTAATTGTGTGAAACTTTTGATATTGTTCTTTTACTCCTAACATTGATGTACCAACAGAGGTACGTGGTTACTATAAATTCCAAACCAATGAACCAAAAACCGAAGTTGACAAAGAAGTCATAATAGGTACCGCCATAGGGCAATATGGTAAAGGGAACAGTTATTAATGCATCCAAAATTGCCGATATACCAAAGAAAATAAGCCCTATCCATAGACCGTGTGTAGTAATGTCTTTTTTGAAATACAGTTTGGAACAAAACCAAACCACGGGTATTATGATTATTGACAGCCATATATTGGCTTGTTTTTCAGAATCTTCTAGAATGGGTAGATAAAAGGATAGTGCATATAAATTCACTCCGATTATCCAAATAAGTAGTCCGAATCCAATAGTTCTTGTTAGTTTCATGATTGTTCGTTTTTTGATTGATGAGTTGTCTTATTTTGAGTAAAGAATTCCCATGATTAAGAGCACAAAAGCACTAATAGAGGAGATTGTTCTTATGGTATGCCAGCGGTTCCAAGGCTGTTCAAATTTGTTTCTAAGTTCTTGCAATTCAATTTTTGAAAGTTCCTCTAGATGCGATTTGTCCAAAACTTCATTTAAGGGTACGTTACCCAAAATGGTGACCAAACCTATTCCCGCAAAGAAGAGTAGTGCTGCTATTAGAAATAGCCAAAAGCTGGTGTTGTTTTCCTTAAATAGATAAGTGTTAAGAAAGAGCAGTAAAACCGGTCCAAAAAATACAATCATAAATTTCCAATTAATTATGGCTCTATTCATTGATTGAAAAGATTTTAAGAAGGTTAGATTGTCTAGACGACCAATCCCGGGTGTTACGGCATTGGACCAAGTAAAGCACAAGCCAGCTGTAAGTCCCGTAAATAGTATGCCGAGAACTAACACTATAAATTTTAGTTTAAATTCCATGGGTTAAAGTTTTATTGGATGGTATCCAGGTTAATAATTCTAGATACTCGGAAGCGGTGAGTTTTATATTTTTGCCTTTCTCATAAGCATCCATTGAATGAACTGTAATGGATGTTATCATTATTACTAAAAGTTTTACTAAGGTGACCATCGTTAATTTGATTTAACTAATTTGATGATACAAAGGTGAGAAGTGTTCAAAAGGGATTTTTGACACTTAAAGACAATGATTTGACATTTTACGCCAAATGGTAAGTTTTAATTGGGTTTTCTAAATTCTGATGGTGTTAGGCCCGTCCATTTTTTAAATGCACGATTGAACGCACTTTGCTCGGAAAAACCTGTTAAGAAGGCGATTTCGCCTATGCTTTGATTCGTATTGCTCAGCATATCCATTGCGATGGTTTCCTGCGTTTTTTTAATTAAGTCCCTGTAGGTGACACCAGCTTCAGACAGTCTTCTTGTCAGTGTACGGTTACTCATAGCCGTAAGGTCGGCAATATAATGAATACTGGGAATTCCAGTAGGAAGTGCATCTTGAATTAATAATTCAACATCTTGTACAAATTTATTACTCTGGATCTTGATGCCCTTGGTCTCCTCATCAACCTGTTTTAATAAATATTCATTGATGCTTGCATCTGCCTTGGCTGTCCTTAAATTAAGGTCAATGGTTCTATAACTTATCGAATATTGGGGTTGATTGAAGTTTATCTTACATTTGAAAGCTTCGGTAAAGCTGGTTAAGTCTTTGGGAGGATTATGTTTAAAGCATACTTCTACAGGCCCTAATTTTTTTTCGGACATTGCCTGAATCACGACTACGGTAGCGGACAAACTAGCTTCAGAAGATAGTTGCATACCTCTTTTATGGGCTTCCCTGTTGAGAATTATTTGGGAAATAGACGCTCCCTCCTGGACTTCCCAATTATAGGTATTGGAAAGCAACTTAAAGTAGCGCTCGCTTCGATCAAAAATTTCCCTAACTCTAGAACAGGTTCTCCATGATAACCCTAGAACACCATAATCATCTATTTTCATCTGCTGACCTACTCTAATGGCAAACCCAGGTTTAAGTTTTTGATTTAGTAATTCATGGGCTCTTAGATGTTCATCGGCTGAAACAAATTTTAAACTTTCGGCATCTTCCGGTGAAATGGTCAAATCTTTTAAATCCTTGCTGGTTAAACCTTCGGCAATAGCACAATTAAGAATTTTTTCATAAAGACGAACAGAGAAGTAATTCATTTTGTGTCAGCACTAATAACTTCATTATTTAATTTTTGGTAGACATGCCCTTCGCTAAAAATTACTATGGCTAGTATAGGTTCATAAAAAAAAGAATCTATTGATTTTTTACTCGTAGATGCTTCTTCCAATTATATGGTACTATTCTTTAAGCCAATCATTAGGCGTTTCTCACCAAAAAACCATTAACATGGATTTCCATGATTATTTCGGGCAATCGGTTCCTTTGCCATTCTGACTAACCATACTGACAAGATAGTAATAAGGATTTAAAATAGGTATTACATGATAAAATAAAGAGGGATAGTAGAAGTTCATTTTCGGCGGGAATAGATGGCATCATTTATTTTGGAATTATTGAATCGTGTTTTCAAACGAAAGTTTTAAATACTTAATTTAGAAGAAATTGTAATTTGTTTTGAACTTTGAGACCTCATATCAACTAATTCTTGACAATGTCGGTAGGTTTATTGATTTGACCGAGCTTGAAAAACAGAAGTATATTTCCCTACTGACAGAAGTCAAAGTAAAAAGAAAGACTTTTTTGATGCAGGCCGGCGATATTGCGCAATACGAATACTTTATAACCAAAGGTTGTTTAAAGGTCTATACTTTGGATGAAGATGGGGCGCCCCACATCTCCATGTTTGCCGTTGAGGATTATTGGACAGGGGACATGGCCAGTTTTATGACCAAGGAACCATCCCGTTATTTCATCAAGGCTAAGGAAGATTCGGAATTGTTAGGTATCTCCAGAGCGAATTATGACCTGCTTTTTCAAGAGATACCAAAATTCGAGCGGTTCTACCGCATATTGTACCAGAAATCACTCATAAGTTATATAAGGCGATCCAACCATGGTATATCACTTACCGCAGAGGAAAGATATATCGAGTTCAAAAGGAAATACCCTAAAACCGTCAATCGAATTACCCAGAAGGACTTAGCAGGCTATATTGGCATTACTCCTGAATTTATGAGTAAGATTATCTCCAAGGTCAACAGAATGTAAAAGTCTTAAACTAGTTCATTTTTTTTCATGTGTTCCTGTCGGAATTTTGAAGCATGAAAAAAATAGCAATCACCTTTTTACTGATAATTCTTGGATTTGCACAGCACTTAAATGCGCAATTCACCCAAGTAGAACTGTTTTCAGGTTTTGATAAAACGGATTTCACCCTGTATTCCAGTTATCCGATTAATGAAAAGAATACGCTAAGTATTGCAACGCTTGCTTTCTTTCAAAAATTCAATAAAGAAGAAAATGAAGGATTAGATGAAGTGGGCGTTCAACCTAGTTTATTTTGGAACATCAACAAAAACATTGCCGTTGGTCCATCTTTATACTACAACAGTTTTGCCGGTTATTCAGAACGCCTATCGGCAAAGCTCACACTAAAGAACTCACGCATATTATTCGTTCTTATTCCTACGGTTGCCCGTTCCGAGCAAAAGAATGCTGGCTATGCGGAAGCGTTTTCACAAATCCAATTCAGTGTACCTATAAACGATAAGGTTTACCTATGGTTAAACGGGCAGTTTTTAACGGTTTGGGACAAGTTTAAAACACACTCCAGGAGTTTTCAGCAATTACGTGCAGGAGTGTCATTCAATGGGCACCAATTTGGTGTGGGTGTGGACTTTGACCAGTATGGGCCAGAACCAATTAAAAAATCATCCTTCGGTATATACTATCGAAAAACTTTATAAACAATTTAAATCCAAAACAGTATGAAACATTTAGTAAAAACACTTTTAACAACGAATCCGAATATTGGGTTTAGCATTGCACGATTAGCGCTTGGCTTGGTCATATTTCCACATGGAGCCCAAAAACTCTTGGGACTTTTTGGAGGTAATGGGTATTCCGCAACCATGGATTTTTTCACCACACAAATGGGATTACCAAGTTTTGTGGCCTTTTCGATTATCATAATCGAATTTTTTGGGTCCATTTCACTTATTCTAGGTTTCCTCAGTAGGTTTTGGGCTCTATCACTTGCTGGAATGTTTATAGGTATCATTTACACGACGCAGTTAGAACATGGTTTTTTTATGAACTGGTTCGGGAACCAAGCAGGTGAGGGGTATGAATATTCCCTTCTGGTAATCGGTCTGGCCATGACCATACTGGTCAATGGCAGTGGAAAATGGTCAATAGATACTATAATCGCTAAAAACCAATAATCATGAAAAAGATAATCACAATAACAGGAAGCAATAGTCAAAAATCCATTAATAGGTGTTTACTATTCTATACCGCTGATATGATGGAAAATACTGAAATCATTTCAATTGATTTGAACAATTATGTCCTACCCATATATGGTGTTGATTTTGAAGCCGAAAATGGTATACCGACGGCAATAAAAAGATTGGACGAGCTATTGAATATGGCCGATGGTTTTATGTTATCCCTGGCAGAACACAATGGATCTTATGCATCGGTATTCAAAAATACCTTGGACTGGTTGTCTCGTGTGAACGGGAAGGTTTGGAGGGAGAAACCGATGCTGTTAATGGCAACCTCGCCGGGGGGAAGGGGAGGAGCAACAGTATTACATGCGGCAAGTACTTACTTTCCCTTTATGGGAGCCAGTATCACGGATACCTTTTCATTGCCCTCCTTCTATGATAATTTTACCAAAGGGGAAATCAGCAATGAAAGCTTGAAAAAGGAGCTTGCTACCAAGCTTCATAAATTTCAGAAAACAATTTGACATTGATTATAAAACTATTGATGTAACACTATTGTATTTCTTTCGTGTTATTAGTGAAATTCAAAACAATCAAACAATCAAAACAATCAAAACAATCAAAATAATCAAAAAATGAAAAAATCAATTTTAAGTATCCTCTTGTTAGTACCAATCATGCTTCTCTCCCAAACCAACGATGTCCGAAAAAAAGTTTTAATGGTGGTTAGTAGCTACGGAAAAGATATGGGAGCAGTGAGACCTGGTTATGAGTTTGATGAGTTCTCACAAGCTTACCTGGTATTTAAAGCCAACAATTTAAAAGTCGATGTAGCTAGTCCTAAGGGCGGAAAAGTCGAACCTGACCAATACAATAAAGACAAGCTTTACAATCAGAAGCTTTTAGAAGATCAAGAAGCTTTGAACTTATTAAACAACACCAAGCCTACGACTAGCGTTAGCGCCGAAGACTACGATGCTATTTATATTGTTGGGGGTAAGGGTGCTATGTTTGATTTACCTTTTGATCCTTCACTTCAAGATATCATATTGAATCTTTATAACCGAGAAAACACCGTAATCGCTTCAGTGTGTCATGGACCAGCAGTATTTGCGAATGTCAAGAATGATGATGACTACATAATCAAAGATATCGCATTAACCGGTTTTACAAATGTGGAAGAAGAGCTTTTTGGTAAAAAATGGGTAAAAGAGTTTCCATTTAGTTTAGAAGACCAGTTAACCTCAAGAGGAGCAATTTTTCAGCAAACCGATTTTATGTTGTCCAAAGTGGTGGTATCTGGAAAGTTTGTTACCGGTCAAAACCCCTTTTCAACAATAAAATCAGCTGAAGCGGTCGTTGCATCTTTGGGGCTTGTACCTGTTGAGAGAGAACTGTATAAAGACGAAAGAAGTGCCTATCTGATTCAAGACCTTTTGAACAAGACAAAAACCTTAAAATGGGCGGAAATGGAACTGTCTAAAAACGAAACCAACTATGATGTTCCATTGATTGCTGTCTATGGATATTATAAAATTTTATCATCCGCAGAAAACGAAGAAGGTTTAATAAAAGGTGTGGAATTGGTGGAACTGACTGCACCCTATTTTTTTAATGAAAACCTACAACTCCTATTGGCCAAAACTCATATGACATTAGATAATAGGGAAAGGGCAAAGCAAATAGCAAACGAATTGATTTCGAAAAATTTATTAAAGAAGGAAGCGGAACAATTACTTGTAGCGTTGAACTGAGATAGATTGTTCGGCAGCTTACTCACCCTAATTTGAATACCTGTAAAGTAACCGGATATCAATTTTTTGGGAAAAAGCTACTTTAAGAATAATGCTTTAGCTCAACTTCCTTCAAATATAAAAACTAAAAAAATAAAAAGGTTAAAAACAATGGCAAGTATAAAAATGATTCGGCTTACCGGGTTATTGTACCTATTGGTCATCATCTTTGCGGGGTTTGGCCAAGGGTATGTTCGGGGTATCCTTGTTATCCCAGAAAACCCTGTGGAAACTGCAAGCAATATTCTTCAAAATAAAGGACTGTTTCAATTAGGGATGACGACCGACTTGTTGGCATTTCTTTTAGATGTGGTGATTGCCATACTATTGTACAAAATCTTCAAACCCTTCAATGCGACTTTGGCCATGGTATCCTCTGCATTTAGGATTGTAGCCCATCCGGCCATTGGAAGTCTTAATTTATTGAATCACTATATGGCGCTAAAAGTACTCAATACTGAAACCTTGCCTGGTTCATTCGAGACAACCCAAATACAGCAAATAAGTGCCTATTTTATGGAAGCCCATCAGTATGGCTATCTCATTGCAGGAGCCTTTTTTGGGGTGCATTGCCTTTTACTGGCCATACTTATTTACAGGTCCAATGTTTTTCCAAAAGTGTTTGGAGGATTGTTGTTGGGATCCGCCGCAGGCTATCTCATAGAAACTTTCGGGAATTTTAATGCTCCGGGCTACGAAGGTTATACTGCATTGTTTGTAGGTGTAGCTGCTGCACTCGGAGAAGTTGGGTTAACCTTTTATATACTTTTAAAAGGCACTACAGAATCTTATAAAAATTTAAAAGAAAAAACATTATGAAAACTAATATCATCAAGCAACTAGTATCCGCAGTCATCGTGATACTGTGCTGTCATCCATCATATACACAGGTAGCCGAAAAGATAGAAATGACGCAAGATTGGCAATTATTGGGATTGGGAAAACAACATATACTAAAATCAAATATTCTACAAGAAGAAAGGCCCATAATTATTTCATTGCCTTTAGGTTACAAGGATACCGATGCAACGTATCCGGTTCTATATGTATTGGATGGCCTACAAAATATAAAGCACACGGTGGGTACTGTGGAATTATTAACGGAATCAGGCTTGATATCGCCTTTGATCATAGTGGGGATAGAGAGTTTGGACAGAACAAAAGATTTAACCCCATCCAAAGCTGGGCAGAATGTTCATGGTGGTGTTGGAAACGCTGGTATACCTCAAAGTGGCGGTGCCCCTAAATTTCTTGAGTTTTTAGGTGAGGAATTGATTCCTTTTATGGATACCAACTACAGAACACATCCCTATCGGATTTTGGAGGGTCATTCTTTGGGAGGTCTGTTTAGTGTCTTCACACTCATGGGAAGACCCAATCTATTTGATGCGTTTATTGTGGAAGCTCCAGAGTTGTGGTGGAACAAAGAAGAGATGACGGAAAAGGGAAAAAGCTTTTTTAAATCAACTAAAAATTTGGAAAAAACGATATACTTCGGAATTGGTGGAGGAGACGGTTGGGGAATGCGTCAGGAATTAATCAGGTATGTTGAGGTGATAGAAAAGCACCCACCAAAAAACTTTAGGTGGAAACATGAGGAGGCGGGAGATGAAGGCCACATGGCTTCCAGGTTGCTGTTAAACTACAATGGTTTAAGGTTTTTGTTTTCGGACTTAAAATTAGAGGAAGCTTTGAAGGATAACTTCAATGATACGGACTTTCTAAGCGCAGAGGAACAACTGAAAAACAAGTACGGAAAACGGGTGAGAAGACCCGCGGAGGACTATATGGACCTTGTTTCGGAATTGGTTGACAAAGGGAATGAGCTTGGTGCGATTACCGTACTCAAAAGAGCTTCAGGAGCATATCCTATGTACATTGGATTGTTGACCTATTTGGCACGATTGTATGAGAAAACCGGTCAGAAGGAAAAAGCTATAGCCACCTACCTTCAAGGGGTTGAAGTCTCCAAAAAGTACAAGCAGGGACAAGAGAAGGATTTAATGGTGGAGATTAGAAGACTGAGAGAAACAAATAAATAAACATAATTCAAAAGGGCAAAATGATATCAGAATCAAACGTATGGTTGCCTGAGTTCTTATTATTTCATTAAACCTAATTGATTTCGCATACAGCACAAATTGAAACAATAAACAAGTATAAACCTTAAATAAATAAAGATGAAAAGAACATTTTAGGCAATAGTAATAATGCTACTTTTTATTGCGTGTAAGGATACTAAAAGCGAAAAGGGAAAAATTTTGATGATAGTATCAAACATGGAAGACATGGGAGACCCTGAAAAGCATTTTGCAGGAAACAACCTATGGGAAGTAGCACCCCCATATCACGTTTTTGTGTCACATGGATATGAAGTTGATTTTGTTTCACCTACGGGTGGAAACGTACCTTTTTCCATTGACCCTATGGGAATAAGTAGCTACACCATTAAATATGAGAATTTTAAGGACAAAGTTGAAAGTTCATTGACACCTGATGAAATGGACTTCAAAAATTATAAAGCTGTTTTTATTGGAGGAGGTTATGGACCCTTGTTTGATGTTGCCAACAACGAGAGTTTGGTGTCCATCATTGCCCAAATTTATGAAAATGGTGGAGTAGTGGGAGGTTGCGGACATGGCCCTGGTGCTTTGGCCAATGTAAAACTTGGTAGTGGCGAATATATGGTCAAGGATAAAAAGGTGACCGGATTTCCAAATTCTACGGAGGTGACCAAAAGTTGGGCTAAAGAAGGGACCTTATTACCTGTAATGCTTGAAGATCAGTTACGGAAAAATGGCGCCCTTTTTCAGACTAAAAATGACTTAAACGATAAACACGATGTGGTACTAGATTCAAGAATCGTTACTACCATGTTCTTACCTTCGTCCGCAATAGTGGCAAAAGAAATGATTGTTGAATTGGAAGGGAACTGATTTGAGGCAATAGGTGGAGGCTATGGTCATGACCCTGACTAGGTCAATGAAAGCCGGATTTAGATTCCAGTAAGCGAAATTCATCTAAGCGGCTGTCTGTACTTTTAACGTAATTGGATTTTTATTCATTCATCAGCATACAGGTCCACATCAGGCCACTCGACTCTGGTACCGATTTCATTTTTGGTACTGGATTTTCTTTTTTTAGTTTTGAACCGATCCTCCTTTAGATTGGGTTCTCCCTCTATTTTTTTGATGAGTTCAGAATTGTCATAGTAGAGATTTAATCACATGGGAAGCAATTGGTGCCGGTTGTTGCGAAAAATGGACTAAACTTTTAGTGTTAGTTTTTGGTCTTTAAAGTATTGGCGCCTCCCTTGATCTGTCTCTGTCTGGTGAACTTCCCGGTCTCGGGATTTCTAAAGGAATAATAAACATACCAACGTTTTTTCAAAGCGTCATTTTGTTTTTTGCTGGATAGGGTGGACCACTTGACGATATCTACCCCCCCCCCCCCAGTATAAATCTTTGGCTCTGAAAAATTAATTTTCCTGCGAAAAACGTATGCCTTTTTGTATTCGTTTTGTAAAAGTGGGAAAATAATGGACATAAAAAACGGTCTGTGGGTACACAAACCGTTGATTCTCTAGGCCTTGGCCTTTGTAGCGGGAACTGGACTCGAACCAGTGACCTTCGGGTTATGAGCCCGACGAGCTACCTACTGCTCTATCCCGCGGTTTTATAACTCTTTAATTAACAGCGAGTTAATAATCGCTTAAATCTTATAAACTACATACGGCGTATGCGGTTTTATATACGGTAAAAGTATCATAAAAAAGTTTTGTTTCAAAAGATTCGTATAGATTTTTTAGAAATAATTATGCCACCTTCACTTGTGGGTAATCATGGCGACATTAATTTTATTTCAGACAGAAGTTCTGTTTACGACCTCCGAAAAGGAGGATTCTTAAAATTTGGGTTAATACTCCAATTTATCTCTTTCAGCACGATCATCCATTCTTTTGGCGTCTATCAAATATCTTTTTGATAACCTCTGAAGTATTGCCGCAACATTCGGATATTTTGATTTTATCCTTAAAGCTAATTTTTCGAAATACATAGCTTTATCACGTTCTATGTCGCCACCTTCAAAGGCACCCCTTGAGGAAAAACTTCTCTTGTTGCTGGTGGCACTTGAAAAATTTCTTTTTAAACTATCCGTATTTATTCGCTCGATAATTTCGCAAATTTCATCGGGCGGCCATTCCATACCAGTTTCCGGATACTGAGCCAGACTTTGCCCTATTTGCGCATCAGCGACCTCGATACGATCTGCTTCCTTGGCTAAATGTCTTGCACGATCGATCCAACTCAACAATTTATCCTTATCGATGGTTCCGTCTGTTTCAACCCCAGGAATACCTTTCCATGAGCTTAAAAGCTGATAGGCTTGTTTTGCACGCTCCTGAATATCCGGATCCGAAGTATCTTTTGCTTCGGCCTCTGCTCTATCATTATCTTTCGGTCTATAAGCCCACTTTAACAATTCAATAAAGAAATCTGAATTTTCAGTAAGTTCTTTATGAAGAGTTTTGGGACTTCTATGGGCGCCATATCTTGCCAATACAGGAAGGTACAACCATTCTAAATTTATTAGCTTTTGGTGCTCAACATCATTCCTTGCATCAAGAACCTCGAAAATTTTGGAGAGTTCATATTCCCTGAAATTAACTTTTTCATTCGCCTTGACTAACGCCGTTTTCTCTAATAGTTCTACCAACAAATCCGATGGGATGTCCTCGAAAATTGTATGTGCACTATTGATGATTGTAAAAAATCTTTTGAAATATATCAGCCGGTTTGTACCGTATATTTTTTCTTTTTGGCTTAAATTATGAAATCTAGGTAACATGTTGACCCAATATTTTTCGACTAATTTGTCGTTAGTGTTATCTATAAAATCCCAAAGTTCTTTCGATTGATCCAATGGTATGAACAAATGCGCCAACTGTTCATCGATAAAATCTCCTTTTATTTCTTCATAAAATTCCAAAAGCCACTCAAAACCATTCTCATTAACTTTAAAGTATATATAACTGTGCACAAACCATTCTTCAAAATCTCCTGTTTTCAAAAGTTGTAGTACTGTCAACACAGATCCATGACTATCCGTTATATTAGCCAACGCCTTGCCAAAACTCCATTTCTCCTTAACGTCGGAAGCTAATTCAAGAGTTTTTACAATGCCCAATTCCTTCAGAATAGCCTTCAAACCCTTTTCTCTTTCTTCGTCAATTTTTATTTCCTGTGTATTATAGCGATCGACCGCTGCATCGTTAACATCTTTAAAGCCCTCTGGAAAATGAGGCCAGTGGTCATTAAAAAGCCATAGATGTTTTTTGACGGTATTCTGAGGCTCTAGTTTTTTATAGAGGACTTCATAATCAGCCAATACTTTTTCCGGCAACGCCCAATCGGTTTCGGGGTGTGACCGATGATGGTTTAGGATTTCCCTAATCGCATCCCACGTAACAAATCTGTTCCGTTTTAAATCTGGAATACTCTGATTCGCCAATTCAATAATTTTAACCCTATCAGGCGGGGAAAGTTTCACAGAATTTTTTATCAGCTCGGACAATCTCTCATCGGAGTTGTCAAAAATTGAAATAAGTAAATCGACGACAGTAGAATATGTGCCAAAGATTTCATCATAGGTGTACGTAAGATTGACATTCTCGGCAAACAAACGCCATCTCATTTTGTGAGTGGGCTGTGCAACCCCCAAGCTATCTGGCAGCATACTCAATAATAGTACCCAACCTAATTCTTTTTCCTCAAATACCGCCCTTTTCAAAACATCCATTCTTTCGGAAAAATCAGCTAGGGTCTGATAGTGCCATGGCTTATAAATTTCAGCAAGGCTATTGATAGGTCGATTGGATAAATTTCCACCGGGATCCAATTTGGATAACTTTAATAACAGAACGGTTGTTTCATACAAGTATTCAGGAGCCCAAGCCAATCCCTCCAATGCCCATAACAAACCGGTATGATTACTATTCTTATACAAGAACCCTTCATGCTCCTCGAACATTTCCATTATTGGGGGCGGGTCCATAGACAGGGATTTATCGACCGAATTAAGGAAAACCTCTGGGGAAGCTTCCGAAATTAGTGGTAATTCATGATCCAACGATATCCAAAGTTTTCCGTCCGCATCATTAAGCAATCGACTTAGTAGTCCATCCACCCAATCTTGTGGCATGGCAAGCTGGGGAATTTTAAGACTTTTCCCAAAGTGTGCTATCAGTATCAAAGACTGTATCAAGCCTTCTCGCGCCCAACCAGAAAATTTTTTCTCTCGACTTAAATATTGCACTTCAGAAAATAACGGATTAGCATCCTCTATATCGGGATTTCCATTTTGAAAAGCCTGTAGAAAGCACTGCCCTAAAAGTTTTAAGTCTTCTTCCTGTAGTACAGGTGCCAATTGCGTCCATGCATCCAGCGGAGAGAGGAGCCTCCAAGTTTCGCCTATTTGAATTATCGGAGATTCATCGATATCCCTCCAGTATGCTATGACTTTAATATAGTCGGCATAGGTCTGACCCGATAGTTGTTCCAGAAGCTCCCTATCTCCAAGGTGGTTTTCGTTCCATCTGCCGAGCAGTAGTGCTGGTACTATATCTCGGATATCTTCCTTATTTAGCCACTTTGCGGACAAATGTGGAAAACCTATCAATCTTTTTAGAATTGTAATGTTGCGACCTGATTCCCTAGAATACTTTACTGCATCCTCCCTTGATAGGCCCATATCAATTAGACTAGCTACTTGCCCATCTTTTTCAATAGTTGGCAGCACAATGGTATCTTGATTGAAGGAATCATCCCCTCCAAGCGGAACAAGCACATGATGACCTTTGGCTATTGCCGCATAGAGGGGTTGGGTGTCTTCAAATCTTGGTATTAGGTTGAGAGCTGTCGTGTTAATACGAATACCTCTATAATTCCCTTCAGTATCGACCAATAGGGTTTTAGAAAAGAATCTCTCGTTCAGTGATGGTTCAAACTGTTTCGCACAAGCTATGATGAAGGCAATCGCTTCTCCTTTGGTCGAAGCCTTAACACCTTTAATTGCAGGACTGTCATTTAGAAAATTCGCCAATAATTCCATTTCCTTTTGTCGGCCCGAGGTAACCGTCTCAGGAGGTAGAATTCCAGCCGGTCCTGAAGACCATTCCTCCCAATATTCATCAGCCGTAACAATACCGTCCATAGGGTATTTTCCGATGTAACTTGAGAACCATCTGGCAACCGCCATAGTTGAATCCAACCATTGTGCTAAATCAGAAGAATCGTATACCCTTATATCTTTCCATTTCTTTTCGGCAATCTTTTCCTGTCTCCATTTCTCTTTGAACTTCCAAAATCTTGGTGTTACAAAAACAAAAGTGGATTGGTCTATGTCATAACCCAAGGGATCGCCAGTTCGTTTGGTATATTCCTTTTCTGCTTTGCCCTTGACATTTGAATCTGTCCCAAATTCCCATAATGAAATTCCATCGGGAACATGGTTTCCACAACCCGAACATTTGACAACTCCGTCCCAACCTCCAACGGTCACGGCACTTCCGAACGGAATATCAACGAAAGTCGTATTCGGTGTAGAGGCCCTTATCAAACGCAACATCAAGTAGGGCAGATAGCCCATGGAATCATAGGTGTCTGCCCAGTTTTCTAGATTTTTTCTATCTATTAATTGCATTCGCCAATATTTTTTCGCAATAGTAAATCTCAATGACCATTAAAAAATGGCAGGAACTTATTCATTTGCTATTAGTAAATTTAAGAAAGTATATTGGCATGCTGGTTTATGTTTTGCACACTGATTGAAATATCAATATTATTATTCAAAGAACACGTACATTACTTATGAGAAAAACTGTTAACACTTGGCTAAAGATTGCTGATAAAGATTTGGAATCTGCCTTTATACTGCATCAAACAGGACATTTTAGAAACTCTTATTTCCTGTTCCAACAGGCAAGCGAGAAAGCCAATAAAGCGGCGGCTCTTTTCTCCGGCGATTTTACAGAAAAGGAAGTCGAGGAAGCCTCCCACAATCAATTTAAAATCCCCAGAAAAATTATGGTGCGAAAAGAAGAAAAAATGAAGGCTGCAATAGGGCTTCTTGAACTCTATCCCATGCCAAAAGATATAGAGCCTTTTTCTAATGAGGGTTTTGCCAAACACTACAAATCAATTTCGGATGGTATTCGTCTCATAGATAGTTTGAAAAATTACGATTTGGTTAATTTTACATTGGAAGACCTCGATGGCTATCTAGAATTGCTAAAAGGGTTAAAAACTATAGAATATAAGTTTCCGGAAAATAACAATTCAATACTTAGATCGCACTTGCAGGCCATGGCAAAATACTTTGGCCAATTTGGTACGGTAGATGCTTTAGAAACAGAAAAGGAAATTATGGATTTGCTTGCGGATAAAAATAAATCGCAGAGCTTTTTTCAAAATATAATACATCGTTTAATACCAATTCAATTGGATTCTATATTTATAGATTATGCGTTGTACTTCTGTGCTCTATTGACCATTCAACATAGTTCTATGACAAGATATCCCAAAAACGGAATCAATCCAGAGAGCATTTACATCAAAGAACTACCAATTGTACAAAAACAATTGGATTTTATGGAATTGTTAAAGGAGGCGATACTTCGTTTGGAGAAAATGAATGCGAATAAACAAGTGTTACAAAACTTGTTTTCGAACCTTAAAACTACTCAATAATAGAAATGCCATTTCAAAGATCAATAAAAGTAGCTTTTGACAAAACTTCAGGAGAGATTCTTGAAGCGGATGATGTCTTTGACACAGCTAAAAATTCATTTGAACTTCGCAAGCGGTATCATATGGATGAAGTAGAACTTTACTGTTGTGAGTGTGACCAAAAATTGAATGTTTCCAATAGCAAGTATGATAGACTACATTTTAAGCACCAACCAAATGCGCCGTACTGTTATTTAAAAGAAGCCAACCTATCGCAAGAGGAAACAGACCAAATGGCACAGCTTTATCGGGGAAAAGAAAGTGCAAGACATAAGACACTCAAGAACAAAATAGCCGAAAAACTTTCCAACATAGGTGGTGTTCATTCTATCTGCGTAGATGATACCTTTATTTACGATGAGAATGAAAAACGCAGGCCCGATGCGTATTGTAAATATTTGGACAAAGAACTAGTTTTCGAGATACAACTATCCGACCTATCCCTGCGTTATATCTATGACCGCCATGATTTTTACCAAAGGAAAGGGATCTTTCTTATTTGGATATTGGATGATTTTGATGTTCATGGCCAGCGACAAATGGAACGCGATATCAAATATCTTACGGATTTTCAAAACTTCTTCAAACTGGATGAAGACTCAGAACCTTTTAGATTGCTGTGTACGTACAAATATCCATTTCTAACAGATGATAATAAATTACTCAGCAAATGGATAGAAAAATCGGTCAGCTTGCAGCAACTCAAGTTCAGTATTGGATCTTGTCAGGTTTATTATTACGACTATGGGGAAAAACTAAAGGTTAGAGAGAAGGAACATGCCAAACTTCTTGAAAAGGAAAGGCAAGAGGAAATCAAAAATCAAGAGCTTCGAAGAAAGATAGTAGCGGAAGAAAAAGCAACCTCTATAATAGAGAATCTCCGATTCTTATGGAAAAACAAAAGTTATAATTTTTCTTCCATCGAAGAACAAATGGAAAATTTGGACGAATTTGAACTATCGATATTAAATGAATCCGATGCTTTTAAACCTAATGATGGTCAACCAAGAATCCACCATTGGTTTTCAATAGCAAAAAAAGGTCATATGGGTTTTTTGGAGCATATGATTGATAGTTCATATTTGGAAATTGACTTAAACGAAAAATCCAAGGACAATAAAACGCTTCTTACAACAATTTTTGAAAATAACGCTATTGAGCATAAAATGTGGCTTTTAAGGAAACTTGTCCGAAAAGGATATATGTTAAAAAAAGAGGACGAAACAATATTAGCCCAAATCGAAACCGATATTATTGAATACGAATCGACATTATTAATGTTTCGATTGGCAAATGTGCTTAATAGTAGTTATATAATCGATGAACTTTTCGAACATAAACCCCTTATTTGCATAATTGAAAGCGCAAAAAGAGATGAGATTATTGGCTACAGATATCAAAAAAATCAATGGATAGCCTTTGCAAACAATGCCATACATAGTTATGCCGACTATTGGAGTTACATCGAAAAAGCCTTTAAGAGCTATGGTATTTGGGAAAAATTGATGCTTTTGGACAAAAAGAAAACCTTTCAAAAAAAGTTGGCAAAGTTCCATGCTACAAATCCAAAACAGAAAATTGATTGCATACCCTTGCTAAATGCTCTATATCCTGAATTGAAGAAGGAAGAATCTGAATGGTAATTAGAATTTGCCCAATAGCTTTATCTCACACGTTCATATTCAGTAAATTCATAGATGGTTCCTTCAGATTCCTTTACTCCCGATTCCTTTCGAATACGCAACTGTTGGCTTGTCAATAAGACTACGACAAAGGGTTCACTGATATCCGAATAAAAGCGGTTTAGTTTCCCTGATTCCTGAATAGTCCAAGTGCCAATTTCTATAAATGAGTTGGGTATCTGGTTATGACATGCAACTTCCCCGATTCCCCAGAAATAAGTGTTTTCTTCTTGTTGTATTGCCTTGACATAGCGGATCATATCATCTTTTCGGCAATTCTCGAATTGGGTAAATAAATCTTCTGTTGGTTCCAAAATTCCCAATGAATCATTAGGTTGCCCTCTAAATTCGGCTATCCTTTTCCAATCTCCTATTAGATTATCTTCGGTAAACAATAGGTTAACCTGTTGTGAACCTTGGTCGTCGTTATTACATGCCAATAAAATCAACAAAATTAAGGGTAATAAAAGATTTGCCCGTTTTAACATAGCTATAGTAGTATAAAGTTACTTTCTATCATAACGTTCAATGTATCTATTCTTGGCATTTCATCATTTTTTAAAATTGCCCTATAGCTTTAGCCCATTATTGATAGTATCTTTAGGTTTCCCTGCGTTTTCCCATATTTTCCAGTATTTTGATACGGTAAACAATTGGAATACCCCTAGAGTATAATTTGCTTGAAAATTCGTTGATGAACTCGACCTCTTTGTGTTCTTTTCGTTTTATTGTATTTTTTATGCCTTCGGTAAATACGTGTAACTTTTGCTTTGCAACGCTGCCTTCAGGTTCTTCGAATGTGCCGTGTGCCATGGCCGATTCCCAATTAAACATGGATTGTATTTCTTCAACCTGTACGGAGACCGAATTGTTTTTGCGCATCGCATCGATTTTATGGCCTTCCGAGGTATAGCTAATGATTGTATTGTCAGTAGGATCAAAATAATAGGTAATGGGAATTACATAGGGTTTGCCCTGCCATAGATAGGCCAGGTGGCCAAGGTAGTTGTTTCTGAAGACACGCGTACTTGCGCTTGTTGTTAAATCTGTCATCGTTTTTTTTTTTAAAAATTACAAATCGTTTAGAGACTGTTTTGGAACAGGTCGATTAATTATAATGACCATGCTTTACCTCCAGTAAGTTTTTGTGTAGCCTCACATGAAATATATTCTGCCGGAATAGGGAGATAGGCCAGTACTTCCTCACCCATATATTCAGAGATTTTATAGCCCCAGATAGTCAGCCCACGAAGATTGTTCGCAAAGCCAAATCGGGCAACAATGTCATCCAGATTAGCAATGTTACCATGGGCAACCGATTCTTGATACGAGTTTATCGTTTCAAAATTTTTGGCCTCCTGTTCTTTGGATACCTTTAATGACGAGGCCAAGACCGGCTTTAAATCCTCGGGAGTGAGGTCAAATGCCCTATCCTTGCCAGAATCCTTTAAAGCTTTGTCCATAAAACGGCCCATTGACATTTTAACGAAATCCTGCTGATTCTTCTCCATGGCCTCATCGAAAAATTTGTCGATAAATAGGTGTGTTTTTACCTCAGAGGCCGACGGTGTATCGGTCTTTGGAAGAATAATGTCCACCAAGTGAGTAATAACCGTACCTTCTTCCTTTGTAAAAAATTTCGGTGTCCATGTAGTTGCACTTTCATTTTTACAGCTTTGGGCAATGCCCATCAATGTCGGGGTTGCCACAATATAACCAAGAGACAGCCCCATGTTCTTCAATGCTTTTCTTCTTTCCATTAGATATTTCCTTTTTTAAGTTCTTGCGCTGCATGATCGGCAGCTCTCGCCGTAAAGGCCATGTAGGTCAATGATGGGTTTACACAACTGGCAGAGGTCATAAAAGCCCCGTCGGTTACGTATACATTGGGAACGTCATGAATTTGATTGTTTCCATTAAGGACAGAAGTCCTAGGGTCCCTGCCCATCCGGGCCGTACCCATTTCATGAATGCCAAGACCCAGTGCCCCGGGGGTGTCATAAGGTTCTACGTTGCGAAAACCTGCCTTCTGGAGCATTTCAACGGCGGATTCTTTCATGTCTTTGCGCATGGCCCATTCATTCGCCTTGAATTCGGCATCGAAGGTTACCGTGGGCAGCCCCCAGCCGTCCAATTTATCATAGTCCAAGGTCATTCTGTTGTCTTCATATGGGAGCACTTCACCGAAGCCCCCAAGGCCCATGGACCAACCTCCCGGTTTTAGAACGGCCTCCTTGAGTTCCTTGCCAAAAGATAGTTCCGCGATCAAGTCTTCCCAGTTGCCCCTTCCGCCACCGCCCTGGTAGCCAAAGCCCCTTTTGTAATCGTTTCTGTTGGTATTGTCGCCCAGATTTCTAAAACGCGGAATATAGATGCCATTAGGTTTTCTTCCTTTATAGTATCTATCCTCGAAGCCGTCGAACTTTCCTTGTGCCCCGACACCGAGATGGTGATCCATGATATTTCTTCCCAATTGATCTGAGTCGTTGCCCATCCCGTTTGGGAAGCGATCGGATCTCGATTGCATTAATATAGAGGTTGAGGCAATGGCCGAGGCGCATAAGAAAATTACCTTGGCCTTGAATTCGTAGGCTTCCTTGGAGACCCTATCGATGACCTTAACTCCGGTTGCCCGTTTCGTATCCGGACCGTATATTATCTGATGTACGATGGAATCTGGTCTCAATGTCATATTTCCGGTGCGTTCGGCAGCGGGCAAAGTAGATGAATTGCTGCTAAAATACGCCCCGAATGGGCAACCCCTAATACAGCGATTTCTGAACATGCAATGCTGCCGTCCCTCGAATTTCTTGGTTCCCGTGATATTGGCGACCCTTCCTGCCGTGACCACACGGCCATCGAAATTCTCGCTTACCTTTTCCCGAAAACGTTGTTCGACACAATTTAGTTCCATCATCGGTAAAAACTGGCCATCGGGTAATTGTTTCAACCCAAGATTTTCCCCCGACACGCCGATATAGGTCTCTACTTTATCGTACCAAGGGGCAATATCTTTATATCTAACAGGCCAATCCACTGCGATTCCCTCTCGCTGGTTGGCGGTAAAATCGATATCGCTCCAGCGGTAACTATGTCGCCCCCACATGATAGAACGCCCACCCACATGGTAGCCACGCATCCAGTCAAAACGTTTGATTTCGTTGTAGGGGTGTTCCAAATCGTTCACGAACCACAGGGCACTGGCCGCATTGGTCGTGTACCCGGTCCTATTTTGCTTTGGTTGTTTTTTTAAATCTTCCTGGGTTGGTTTCCCTCCGTTCGGTAAGTCCCATGGATCTTTATAGGCAGTCGGATAGTCCTCGATATGGCGTACCATCCTTCCACGCTCAAGAACCAAGGTCTTAAGGCCGTTCTCACAAAGTTCTTTGGCGGCCCAGCCACCGCTGATGCCGGTTCCCACAACAATCGCATCATAGGATTGCTGTTCTTCGTTGTAATAGAATTTTTTCATTGTCAAATCTTTTAAAAAGCCATTCATTCTTTCGCTATCTTAAAATGTATAAATGACTTTGTGTTCACATTTTTATCATCTTTTAGCATTTAGTTTTCTAATCGGGCACCATAGTTCTTATAACCATTTATCAATATTCTATAACCTGTAGTCTTTCAAAAACCTTAAATGGGGAAGAAAGGTGAGTAAAAGCATCGCCGTACGAACCATTTGATAGGAAACCCAATTTGCCAACCTGTTGAATATACCTGCTCTTTGTTTGAGACTCTCCTTTGTAATTTCGCTACACTCGCTGATAACCTTTTCAAAGTCAGCGCGAAGGTTTTCGGCAAATTCTACGGAGTGAATTTCCACGTTCATTTCAATACTACCGTAGCAACTAAGACTGTTCAGGTTAAATGAGCCTACGGTGGACCATTTTTTATCTACCACGGAGGCTTTACCATGCACTACGGATTTGTTCCACTCATATATCCTCATATGGTGGTTTAAAAAAGAGGAATACAAATGTTCGGTTGCCCTACGTACCAACGGCACATCGCTAATGCCCGCTAAGATTACCGTTGTCTTTATTCCTCTTTTACAGGCTTTTTTCAATGCCTTTGCTATTATGCTTCCAGGCAAAAAATACGAGCCTACGATTACTATCTCTTTTTCGGCATGGAGAATGGCATTAGTATAGGCATCGCAGACTTCAGTTTTACTTTTAAGCCAGTCGTTCTGTAAGATTCCAACCCTTGCTTTTTCCACCAAATGCAAGACAGGCTTTATTTTTTTTGAGCTACTTTGTTTAAAAAAATAATCCCTACACAGTTTCTGTAAATCTTCTGCGGCCGGACAATACAACTGCACGGCATAATCTAGCCAAGGCTCCGATTCAGTTGTGCCGTGGTATTTGTCGGCAATATTGATTCCCCCGATGAGTGCTGTTTTTCCGTCGGCAACGACTACTTTGTGATGCATACGCCTACCGAGATAAAAATTGTTCCAAGAGAACAAAGGGGAGAAAAAACGTAGTGAAATACCATGTTGTACCAAATCATGGGCATAACTATCTGGAAGCGCAGCACAGCCATAGGCATCCAGTAAGACATACACTTTGACTTTTCGTTTGGCGGCTTCCTTCAGTAGAGTAGCTATGCGATTTCCCGTACTATCGTTTTCAAAAATGTAGGTTTGTAAATGTATTTCCTCTTGCGCCTTTTCAATTGTTTTTTCCAACCTATAAAAATAATCTTCGCCCGAATGCACCAACTCGATATAGTCTTCATTATGGTCCATAACGTGCAATACTTTTTTGGTATTATCTTCTGCTGATTTCTGTATCATCACTATTTCCTTAAATAATAAACCAATCCTATTGCAACTAAAACGACTAATCCTGCAATTATAAAAGGATAATAAAAGCCACCTGCAAGCAACCAAGTTCCCAATACGGGCCCCAAAATCTGTCCGATACTGTTCGTTGAGCTTTGTATGGAAATGTTTCTTCCCGTATCTTCCTTAGATAACAAAGAGACGGCTGAAAGCAGATTTGGGGTTACCATCGCACCACCACTGGCAAATATTATTATCATACCATATACAGATAGCTCATTGCGCAAAAAAGGGAATACAATAAGTGAAAGTCCGGTAATCACTAAGCCTAACGTGATTTGCTGTTTCGAGGTCATTATCTTTTCCCCATAAGTAGCAAAAACAGGCTGTAAGACTGCCATCACTGAACCGCAAAGCATAAAGCCAATACCGACTTGACTACTATTGAACGCTAATTCATCCTTGCCATAGATTGAAAATACGGTTTCAAACAGGGTCACAACAAATTGCATTACAAAGGATAGCAGCAACAGTATGATAAAATAATTACTAAAAGTAAAATTAAATTTTATCGTTTTTTCTCTGATCTTGGTCATTATTGCCGTGTTCTTCAACCATTTCATAATTATGAATAATATGATTAACCCTAATATGGAAGCAAAGAAAAATGGAACCGAAAATCGGTCAAAATGAAATACGCCAAAAGAATATTTCAAGTGCACGTTGGTCTGTGATAACAGCCCCCCCAAAACAGGGCCAAAGATAACACCCGAACTGATTGCGACCCCTGACCACGCCATTATCTTGGTCCTACGCTTTTCCGAGGTTATATCACTTAGATAGGCATTGCTGACGGGAATTACCGAAGAGGTAAATATTCCTCCGATTATACGGGCTACATACAACATGGTGAGCGAAGTTGCCAGACCGGTCAATAGGTTCATTGTTATAAACCCGATAAGCCCAACCAGAATTATGGGCTTACGACCATATTTATCAGAAAGTCTACCCCATACAATCACAAAAATAAGCTGGAAAAGTGGGTAAATACTGGTCAACATTCCTATGTGGAAATTGATTAGGGCGAGATCCAGATTATCCTCCAACGCCAATCTTTCCGTATAATAGGGAAGAATGGGTAGCAGAATACCATACCCCAACATTACCACAAATAGGCTCAACAAAACCAAAAATATCCTGTTGAGCTTTTCTTTTTTGTTCATTATTTTTTCCCGATTTTCCGCTTCAATAATTGCGCATTAATAGCTACTATAATCGTACTCAAACTCATAAACACCGCTCCAACGGCCGGTCCTAAAACAAACCCAGAAGAATACAACACTCCGGCAGCCAACGGGATGGCAACAACATTATAACCGGTAGCCCAAATCAGGTTCTGGATCATCTTGTTATAGGTGGCCTTCCCAAATAAAATTAGGTTAGCGATATCCTGTGGGTTACTGTTGACCAAAATAATATCGGCGGTCTCGGCGGCAACATCAGTTCCGGATCCCACCGCAATACCAACATTTGCCTTTGCCAATGCAGGGGCATCGTTGACCCCGTCGCCCGTCATAGCTACAAACTCTTCCTTACCTTGTAGTTCTTCTACGATTTCAACTTTTTGGTGGGGCAAAACTTCGGCATAATAACCGTCCAGTCCAAGTTTATCACTTACGGCCTTGGCAGTTTTTTCATTATCCCCGGTAGCCATCAAAACTTTAATATTATTCTTTTTGAATATTTTGATGGCTTCAGCAGATTCTGGTCTTATTTCATCAGCAAGCGCAATGTAACCTGCTAGTTTCCCATCAATTAATACAAATACCACAGTTTCCGCAGCATCACTATAGGCGTCTTTTGGGATATCTATTTTTTCATCCCTTAAATAACCAGGACTTACTACCTTAACTTGTTTGCCTTCAACATTTGCCTCTACACCTTTACCAGTAATCGCATTAAAATTTTCTGGTTTCGGAATGGTAATGTTGTCTTCTTTTACTTTTTTGATAATCCCAACAGCTATTGGATGTTCAGAACTTTGTTCCAATGCACTTGAAAGTCTTAAAATTTCCTCTGTTGAATAAGTCTCGTTAACAGACTCGATTCGAGTGACACCAAAATCACCTTTGGTTAGTGTTCCTGTTTTATCAAAAAGCAAAGCTGAAATTTTTCTGGACTCTTCAAACGCAGTTCTATTTCGGATAAGCAATCCATTTTGAGCAGATACTGCCGTAGAAATCGCAACCACAAGGGGAATGGCAAGACCCAATGCGTGTGGACAAGCAATGACCATAACGGTAACCATTCTTTCTAAAGCATAAACAAATGGAAAGCCTAAAATCAACCATACTGCCAACGTACCAAAACCAATAGCCAAAGCAATGTACGTTAACCATTTTGCCGCCCTATCTGATAGGTTTTGCATCTTGGATTTGGTTTTTTGTGCTTCCTCGACCATCTTGATGACTTTGTTGAGGTAGCTGTCTTTTCCAGTATGTTCAACCTTTACTTTTAAGGTACTATTGCCATTTACAGAACCACCAATAACCTTATCGCCTTCATCTTTTTTTACAGGTTTAGATTCGCCAGTGAGCATAGATTCATTTAGGTAGCTTGAACCGTCTACAATAATCCCATCAGCAGGAACTTTTTCACCTGGTTTTACCAAAATCACATCATCCTTTAGTAAATCTTTCAGAGGAATGTCTTCTATGGTGTCGCCTTTTACCCTGTGCGCTTCCGCAGGCATCATACTTACCAGTAACTGTAAGGCTTTTGAAGCTCCCAAAACACTTTTCATTTCTATCCAATGGCCAAGCAACATTATGGCTATAAGTGTTGATAGCTCCCAGAAAAAGTCTTCACCTCTTAAACCAAAAACGGTAGCGGTACTATAAAAATAAGCTACAGAAATTGCCATAGAAATTAGGGTCATCATTCCTGGTGCACCTTTTTTGACTTCAGACCAAAACCCTTTTAAAAATGGCCAACCACCATAAAAATATACTACAGTGGAAAGTGCAAAAAGGATATACGGATTTCCAGGAAGTAAAAATTCATACCCAAAAAAGTCTTGAATCATCGGCGAGAAGAACAATATGGGGATGGTAAGCACAAGCGTTACCCAAAACCGTTTTCTAAAGTCAGCAATCATCATTTTATGATGGTCGTGACCCATTTGGCCGTGTCCCGGATTGTGACCCGAATGGCCGCCACCTTTGTGGTTCATTTTAGAATGGTCTTCTTTTTTGTGTTTCCTCTTGGAATGGTCCATTTTTGAATGGTCCATTTTGGAATGATCTGTTTTATCGTGATTCATTTTTTCGTGCTTATGATGTTCGTGATTTTCCATATGATTTTATTTTAGGGTTATATCAATTTTTTTCGCATTTCTTCTGAAATATTCTCGGCATATACTCCGTAGGCATCGACCAAGGTTCCCTTGATTCCATTTTTGGAAGAGATGGCATACATGATACTATTGTCATCCGTACTGCTCATTCCCTCAAAACGATGTACCTCATCAACTTTAAAATCTTCCGGGTGTATTTCCAGTTTTAGGGAAGCACATTCCAAACAATGGGGCTTGAGATTGAAATCATAGGTATAGCCCCTTCTTTGAAGGTCTTGTACCGCTTCGGAAAGTGTATCGTAACTTTTCATAGTTTCTTATTTATAGGTCATTGTAAAATAGCTACCGTCCTCTTCAGTAAATTTCTGGTAGGACAGTAATCCTTTATCGTTCAACTTTTCATTTACAACATAGTCAAGCTGTTTGAATCGTATGCCTATCGCATAGGCCTTTATATTGATTTTTGATTTAATGTTCATACTATTTCCTTTAGACTCTAAAATCCGATCATAAATTTTGATCTTGCTTTTGGAGCCAAAGAAGTCCAGTAATCCTGAATCGAAACTCATTTCCAGTTCAACATCTTCCAAATCATCCAAATCGTACAGCTCCTTGAAATTCTTGGAGTTGGTGTTGATTTCGGTTTCCTTTGATTTGGGATTGGAAAAGGGAAAGGCCATTACCATAACACTCGATGCTTCGGGCCGACATCGATAGTTGGTGGAATATTTATCCGTGGATTTTCCGTTTTTATCAAAAAGCTCGGTTACCACTTCAATTTCATAATATCCTTTCGATTCTTTTAGCTCTCCCGCCTGAAAGGTTTGCTTGTTCAGAAAAACTCCATTTTCGTTATAATTTTCCCTTACTACCAATCTGTCTACGAGTTGGCCGATAAGCATTTCTTCTTGTGCCTGCGCTAAAAAGGATGACATTAAAACGGTTAATATGTAAAAGGTTCTTTTCATGTATGGTGCATCAGCTCTGTTACTTCCTTGGCAATAATATCGCTTAGGTCAATGCGGTTGGATTGATGTGGAATTGTATTGCAAGTAATGATATTCTCTACATAGGCATCCCAAAGGTCTTGATAGGCATTTTCGGAAAAAACAGCATGGATACCAATGCATATCGCTGGCTTCATTCCGGCATTTTTCAAATGTTCCGTGGTTTCTATCATAGTCCGGGCCGTAGATATAATATCATCCACCAAAACCGGGGTGGATTCTTTATATTTTTCTACATCGGGTACGGAAACTTCAACATCTCTGTCGCCATGACGAACCTTTTGTAATACGGTAAACGGAACCCCTGCTTTTTTTGCCACATCGGAGACCCATTGCTCGCTTTCGGAATCAGGGCCAATCAGTACAGGATTGTGTATATTTTCCTTGATGTATTTGGAGATGGCATCCGCGGCACGGATGACCCTATTTGGAATATCGTATACCTCGCCCAAAGAACTTATTCTATGCAAATGCGGGTCAATAGTAGTGATGCTATCCGCAAATCCTGAAATCAATTTCCCGAAATAAGAAGAGGTAACCCCTTCCCCCTCGTGAAACACTTTGTCCTGACGCATATATGCCAAATAGGGTGCCACCAAACAGGTGCACATAGCGCCTAATGATTTGGCAGTATGGCTTAAAAAGTAGAGCGGCAACAGTTTTTCATCGGGTTCATGAAGGGTACAGACCATTACTACACATTTGCCTTTCACATCGGAAAGGATACGGGTATAGGATTCGCCGTCAGGAAATTTGCGCAATTTGCACTCCCCGATTTCGGCGTTCATCTTTTTAGCTAGTTGTGCCGTAAGTTCCTGGTTTCCCGGAAGGCTGAACAGTATCGTTTTCATAATCACTTGTATTTAAAATTTTAACATTATGTTTTTCCAGATAGCCCTTCAATTCATCAAAATCACAAACTTCCTCAATGTGTTTCAATCCTTTTTGGGTTTTATTCAAGTACATCAGTTCAGAGGCGTATGAAGTAGCCGTTGCAGTAGCCAGAGCCTCATTTTCTCCTGTCGCCAAATACTTTATACTGTACTGCATCCCTAGACTGTCTTTTCCATTAATCTCTATTTGTAGCCCAAACCGTTCTGAACCTATGCGGATAAAATCCAGAACCTTTTTAAATCTTTTTGGACTTATATTCTTAAACCATTTCAAAACACCGATTTTCTGAAATAGATAGAACAAATACGTAATCACCTTTGAATCGAAACCAATGCGGGTATCTATGGCCTTGGTATCCACAAGAAGTGGAATGGCGTGATGGTCCGAGAAATCGAACAAATAGAAAGTCCGTTCTCTTTGTTCGTTCAATAAGCGGGTCGATCTAGGGTGGGTAAAACCTTTCACGCCAACACTTCCTTTTTTTGTCTTTATTTTGAAGGAACTATTGGCCTTTTCCAGCATCCACCTAACGGAATCAACACCATGTGATTCTCCCAAACCAAGTATCACATAAGTATGTATTTCATCTATTTCGGCAAATTGCTTAGCACCGTTGAATGCCAATATATTTGAAAGACCTGGCACCAAACCAACACTGGGAATTACTAAACAATCGGCATTGTCGATGTAATCCGATAGTTCAAAAAATCGTTTGTGTGCCTTGAAAGAGGCACCAACCTCTGTATAATTAATATTGAACTGTAGACACTCAAGAATAAAGGAAATATTCATGGTTTCTATACAACTTACAGCAGTATGTATTTCATTGAAATCTACTTCTTTCAATCTTTCTTTCTCAACATCTAAATATATGGCCTTGGCATTAAGTCCATTTTGTTCAATAAGCATTTGGGCCTTATCCTTGTTTCTGCCTCCGACGATGATTTTTGAAGGATATTGCAATGCAAGCTGTCGCGAGACAATAGATCCAACGGTACCGTACCCTCCGATTATTAATATTTTATCTTTATCTACCATATATTATTCGATTTCGATAATATCATCATGATTCTCATAATATTCCAAGGCATAGTTCAGTTCCCCATTTGTTTCCGCGTGGAGTATATACACCAACTCTCCTTTTTCTAACTCATCGCCCAACCGGACGTTCATCGAAATGCCTGCCGATTTGGATTGTGGCGCTCCTGACAGTTTTGCGAGTTTTGCAATCTTTCGATTGTTTATTTTTTTGACCGTCCCACGTTTAGGTGCATGCATCTCAAATTGATAAGGGGCAACATAGGTTTTGGAAAATCTTCCTTGGGCCGTGCATATGGCCTCGAATTTTTGGTAGGCCTTTCCACTTTCCAGCAGTTCTTTCGCTATTTCAAGACCTTTTTCGGGCTTCACTTTTTCGGATAGCTCCAAGAGATGCCCCGCCAACAATATTGCCCGTTCTTTAAGGTCTTGTGGCGCATCCTCTTTATTCTGCAAAACACTTAGAACATCAACCGCTTCTAAATTGGGACCGATACCCCTTCCCACGGGCTGGCTGCCATCGGTAATGACCACCTTTATTTTAAGCCCCACAGCATCGCCCACGGCTTCCATATGTTCCTTGAGTTTTTGCGCGGCCTCTTCGCTGCGCACCTTGGCCGTTTCTCCAACAGGAATGTCGATGACCACATGGGTAGAACCTGCGGCTGCTTTTTTGGACAATACAGAGGCGATTAGCTGGCCTTCACTGTCAATATCCAAGGCTTTTTCCACCTTGATGAGAATATCGTCCGCTGGACTTAATTGTGCCGTACCGCCCCACACCAAACATCCACCTTCCTGTTCCACGACACGTTTGATTTCTTCGCCAGAGAGGGTAACATTCGTTAGTACTTCCATGGTATCGGCCGTACCCGCTGGCGAAGTAATGGCCCGTGATGAAGTTTTGGGCATTGTCAGCCCGTATGCGGCAGCAATTGCGACAACTATAGGCGTTGTTCTATTCCCCGGTAGGCCTCCGATGCAGTGTTTGTCCACCACTATTTCCTTGTTCCAATCCAATTGTTTTCCCGAGGTTATCATCGCCTTGGTAAGGTCCGAGATTTCATCTAAATCCATTCGGTCGCCAGCACAGGCCGTAATAAATGCCGATAGGTGGATGTTTGAATAATCCCCTTCGATGATATCCGTAATGATGTCTTTGTAGGCTTTGTAATCGAGTCGTTGATTATAAATTTTCGCTCTTACAGAACTCAATGATTCTATGGGTTCCAAATGGGATACGTATAGCGTTTCGCCCTCCGATACTTTGAGTTTTTTTGCTGCTATTTGTGACAACCCTATTTCGCCCTGCCTAAGTACATCCGAAGTAATAATGTGGAGGCTTGCAATTACCGAGGTACTCATGTTAGATACCCGTATTCGGGTCAATGCTTCGAAACCTTCTGAAATGCAGACATGACAATCTTGCCGCATGTACACGACGTTTTCATTTTGCGTATAAATGCCTAGCGATTTGTATTTAAGGATGTTCGATTTTTCTTCCATTTCCGTGTTAATTTTTGTCTATTTTCATTACCTATCTTATCTCTTCGATACCATAGAGTTGGGGAATTTCACTCTCCCAACCATAGGTTTCCTTAATTCCCTTTTTTAAGGCTTCCGCTCCTTCCTTTTCTCCGTGGATTATGAATATCCGTTCCGGTCTTTCTTCTATATCGCTCAACCAATCCAGCAGTTCGGCATGATCTGCATGGGCCGAAAGTCCTTCTATCTCTGTTACTTGCATTTTGAAGGGCACGGTCTTTCCGTAGACCTTTAGTACCTTTTCTCCTTCCAATAATTTTCTTCCACGGGTCCCGTCTGCTTGATATCCAACAAAGAGTAAAGTGTTATCAGGATTTTGTGCCTGCGTTTCCAGATAGTTCAACATTCTGCCGCCTGTGAGCATTCCGCTTCCTGCAATCACGATTTTTGGTTTGTTGTCTGTTCTTAATTCCATTGTTTCACGATAACTGCTAACAACTGTAAAGTGTGAGCACATTTCGTCACATTCGTGGGCTTCCAATCTGTGCCAATCCCGAGTTCTATGAAACAGTTCCAATACGTTGGCACCCATTGGACTATCCATAATCATGGGAACTTTCGGGATTTTGTTTTGCTCCAGCAACCTCGAGAATATCAACATCATCAATTGGGCCCGTTCAACCGAAAAACTTGGGATGAAAAGACTACCGCCCCTAGATAGGGTGTCGTTGACCAATTTTTCTATAAGAGGGATGGCCTCTTTCTCTTCGGGATGGAACCTGCCGCCATAGGTAGATTCCATAAACAAAACATCGGCCCGTTCTGGTTTTACGGGTGGATATAAGAGCAAATCATTCGTTCTACCAATATCCCCTGAAAAGACAAATCGTTTATCCTGCACATCCAATTCAATATAGGTTGCCCCAAGAATATGTCCGTTATACTGAAATCTTGCCTTTACGTTCTTTAACAGGGGAAGCCACTGGTTGGGCGGTATTCCCTTGAAATACGGAATGGTCTTTTCAACATCTTTTAAATCGTACAGCGGTTCTGCGGGACTGTGCTTTGAATACCCTTCCTTATTGGCACGTTCGGCCTCTTGTTCCTGTATTTTGGCACTATCGTTCAATATAATCTTGGCGATGTCCAGAGTGGGGTAGGTGCCATAAATGGGTCCCCTAAAACCTTGCTTTACCAACCTTGGCAGATAGCCGGTATGGTCCAAATGACCATGGGTAAGCAATACCGCATCAATTTCGTTGATGTTGACAGGTGGATATTCCCAGTTTTTCAGGCGTAGTTCTTTGAGCCCCTGAAATAGACCACAATCCACAAGTATTTTTCTGTCCCCTGTATCCAGAAGATATTTGGAGCCGGTAACGGTTCCCGCCGCACCTAAAAAATGGATTTTTATCGTATCTGTTTCCATTACTTTTATTCGTTAATGCTGGTTGCCGAACTCTTGTAAATCTCCTAAAATCGTTTTACCGCTTGTCTCCAAACTCAACATCACATTTTATTAATACTAATTTCACTTATCACTACATTCACTAACCCGCGCCTTGGCAGGGGTATAGACCTGTTCAATGGATACTACCATTTGTTGAGGTCTTTTATTTGTCCGTTGCTAGAGTCCCCCACAGCAGGAAGGTGTGTTTCCTTTGTCTTGGTCCGGTTTGCACAATGCTTCTATTTCCTTATACAAATCGTGAAAGTCCTCTTTAATCAAAAGGGCTAGTTTCTTAGCAGATTTAGGTTCTGAATTGACCATTTCCAATAGTATTTCAAAGGCTTCTTCCAGCAACATTGGATCGTCTTCCATTGCTTGGTAAAATGGCTCTAACTCGGTACTCTTCTGTTTTTGCAATTCTTTTGTTTTCATCTGTATTATTTTTTAGGATTACTAAATGTTTAATTATTTTAATGTGCTGTACATAATTCCCTTGAATCTTCGAGAATGTTTTTTTGTCTTTGTTTGGGGATATCTATTTGCTCCAATAGCGATGGGTTTTCGATAATTTCCTTGCAGAGCACAATGCCTGCATCCAATAGTTTGGATTTTTCAGCTTTGGTCAATGTGGTCAAAGAGGTTAAAGGATGTAGGCCGAGTCTGTCTACTCGTTCCTTCAAACTGTGACCTTTAGGATGATCCCAACTTACAAGCATCAATCCGACACAGTTCCCATATTGTAGGGCATCGCTCGTGAAACGGGTATTGGTACAAACACCACCTTGATGAAATTTGGTTTTATGGCCTTGTTGTTTTTCCCATTGCTTTTGTACATCCAGAAATCGTGATTGGATGTATAGCGGAATCTTTACATTGCAAAATCGGCCTTGATCGCTATGATATTTACATTCAATCATAAAGTGTTTATTATCTTTTTTCGCGATTACATCAATTTCGTGTTGTACGCAGTGGCCTTGAACAATAATCCCTACTTTGGTTTCATAACCTTCATGGCCGAATACCTTACCAACGAACCTTTCAAAGGGGTATCCTGATGGGCCTAACTCCATCAGGGCTTTTTTCAGCTTATACTTTGAGGCACTTACCCTAGATTTTCTCTTTAATATGTTAAAGGCCATTTGATATATCTTTTTTGTAGTCATTCCATCGCGAACTTCCTTATCAATATCTTGAACTATCTTTTTGATCAACAATTTATCGGCACCCGCCCGTTCTAATGAACGTATCACTTTTTCTATTTCAAAAGGTGCTTTCTCGCCACTTGCCTTTATGATATTTATCTTATCCATTTATGTGTATTTTTTTAATATTGGCCAAAGCGAAGACGATCAAGAAAAAACTTAAGAATATTTCGAGCATAACAACGAACCGAGCTACATCGGACGTTGGAATTATATCGCCGTAGCCCACCGTTGAAAAAGTTATCACGCTGAAGTAGAAAAAGTGGTACAAATTGTACAAGTACGAATTTGAATAATCGGGTATACCTTCAAATGTAGAATGGCTAAATTGGAAAAGGCAGGCATAATCAGTTGCAAAAGAAAAAATGCTTATAATGATTATCAAACCAAAAACCCATAGCAACCGCTCCAACGAATGACAGATTTTTATCAGTTTTGATAACCGTTTTAAAGTGGTCATCGTAATCACGATGGTCTTGCCCAATGCTGCTGTAACAATGATAATGTGGAATGGCAACGATTTATGGTCGACCATTGACATTAAAGCAACATACAAGATGCCAATACCCAAAATGCTAACAAGGGGTAAAATCGTTCTTCCCAACAATAATTTGTAAAAGGGTTTTTCTCCTATTTGATTTAAGCTTCCCGACATTGTAATATGCTTTATTTAAATTTTAATCGTCATTACCGGAAGTGTGGAATGATTGGCCACACCCTCGGCGATACTTTTTGAGAACAAGCTCAAAAAACCGGTACTACCGTGGGTACACATGGCAATTAAGTCTGCCGGTTCATAGTTTAAGAAAGTATTGATACCAGTTTCTACCGAAGGTTCGTTATTGACGAACATGGAATAATTTTTAAGGTCTGGGAACTTTTCAACAAATGTTTTGATGGGATTTAGTCCCGCTTCAATACTATTGGTATCCGTTTTTGTGTTGACTCGTAATAGACGGATATGTGCATTACATTTGTCAGCGATGGAGATTACATGCTTAAAGGCTTCACTTACGTCCTCTTCAAAATCCGAAACGAACACAATATTCTTAAACGGCAAGTGAACCTCGTCCTCCTTGACCACGATTACCGGAACATTCGATTTTCGCACTATTTGCTCAACGTTACTACCGAACAATTCCCTAACAGTACCTTTTGTACCACTGCTCCCCGTGATGATAAAATCATGATGAAAATGCCCTGAATGTTTTAAAATATTCCTGGTGTCTACTTGGTATTGAAGGAAGGTTTGACATTTCAGATGTTCCTTTTCGGCCTTCCTTTCCAGCTCGCGTAAAGCGGATTTTGCACTACCGATTTTTTTCAAGGTTTCAGGATACCGTTTTTCCTTTTGCTTGTCCAGCTTTACCCAATCCACAGGGGTCTGAATCAAATGGAAAAAATGGATTTCGGCATCAAAAAGTTTGGCCATCGCTATTCCGACATTGGCAGCTTTATTGCAGTTTTCGGAAAAATCTGTTGGTACTAGTATATTTCTCATTCTTTCTAATTTTTGGTGTAACATTTATTGTGCGGTATAACCTCCATCGATAACCAATTCGGAGCCGGTCATGAATTTAGATTCGTCAGAGGCCAGATACACTACGCCATAACCTATGTCATCGGGTTCTCCCAAATGTCCGACGGGGTGTAAACTTTCCAATTGTTTTTTGCCTTCTTCCACATCACCTTGGGATTTCAGAAAATTTTCTACCATCGGTGTCCAGATATAAGCTGGATGAATAGAATTGACCCGAATCTTGTAACCTTGTTTTGCGCAATGGAGCGCTGCAGATTTGGTAAATATGGTAACACCGCCTTTACTCGCGTTGTATGCCGGTAGATTGGGATCACCAATAAGTCCTTCGATAGACGAGAAATTAATGATTGAGCCGCCCTCTCCGGTCTCTTTCATCCCCTTGATGCCATATTGGGTACCTAAGAAGGTGCCGTTGAGGTTTATATCCAAAAGATTTTTCCAATCTTCAAGACTAACTTCTTCTACCGTTCCACCGAGTCCTATACCTGCGGCATTAGCTACAACATGTAGCTTTCCAAATTTTTTGAGCGTAGTTTCGATGACCATTTCCCATTGATTTTCTTTGGATACATCTTGTTCAATGTATATGGCCTCACCGCCATTATACTTTATTTGTTGAACTACCTGATTTCCATTTTCTTCATCGATATCGGTTACAACTATTTTTGCTCCTTCCCGCGCCAACAAAATAGCACTTGATTTTCCTAGGCCGGAGGCACCTCCTGTGACAATAGCCACCTTATTTTTTACTCGATCCATATCTTAAGTTTATATAATTATTGTATTCATATTTTGTTTTTCTCAATTAAGAGACTTCATTTTCAGAATTTTTTCCTTTCTCAAAACAATCCAAATTGTATATTGTGGTCTCGGCAATATTTGTCAACGCCGTATCGGTCAGAAAAGCCTGATGGCTGGTTATCAAAACATTGTTGAAGGTCATCAAACGCGCAATGACATCGTCTTGTAGTATTTCGTCCGAACGGTCCTCAAAGAAAAGCCCTTCCTCTTCTTCATACACGTCCATCCCGAAATAACCGATTTTACCTGTTTTTAGACCTTCGATGACCGCCTTGGTATCCACCAAGCCCCCTCTGCTTGTGTTGATCAGCATGACCCCTTTTTTCATCATTCCAATTTGATTCGTGTCAATTAAATGCTTAGTTCCAGAAGTCAAGGGAACATGTAGGCTAATGATATCCGATTCGGCACATAGCGTTTCGCAATCGGTATAGCGAACGCCGTACTTTTCTATAAGACCTACATCCTCAGAAGTGTCATGGGCCAGTATCTTACATCCAAACCCGTGAAGGATTTTAACAAGGATTGCTCCGATTTTACCGGTACCGATGATGCCAACCGTCTTTCCGTTTAGATCAAAACCAGTGAGACCATTTAAGGAGAAATTCATGTCCCGTACCCTATTGTGCGCCCTAATCAGTTTTCTGTTCAAGGCCAATATCAGGGCAACTGTATGTTCGGCTATGGCATAGGGGGAGTAGGCTGGAACTCGGGAAACTTTGATGCCCAATTCTTTCGCTTTTTCCCTGGCTACGTTATTGTAACCTGCCGTACGAAGCGCGATGTATTTTACCCCCAGGGCACTTAACTTTTCAAGTACTTTCTCCGAGGCATCATCACTTGTAAACAGACTGATAGCCTCGGCCCCCTCTGCCAAGGATGCCGTGTTTTCAGTTAATCGCAGCTCAAGTAGTTTTAATTCATGCTTGCCATTGTTTGCGGATACTAAATGGGCTTCTTCAAATTTATGTGCACTAAATACCGTTGTTTTCATTATTTCATTTTTAAATTACTGATTGTATTATTATGTAGGCTATCCCTACAATGACAACAGTTCCAAAAATTAGCATTACAAGTTTACCTGTCTTTTTAGAACCTTTGAAATAGGCTATCCCCAACTTTACAACCATATTGCTTATCGTTGCTGTTATAATAACATTGGTGGCCAGCGTTAGTTTTTCTTCCAACGACCCAAATTTTGCCATACTAATGGTAATGGCGTCCGTATCCGCCAATCCAGCAATGAGGGCTGAATAGTATAAACCGCTTTCGCCAAAAAATTGATTTCCATAAAAAACGGCAAAAAGGATAGCCACATAAATACCCCCAAACCCGAGTGCGTTCCAAATATTGAGTGGATTACCAAGCTTGATAGCTGTCTTTGGCACATCTGTATTCTTTTTAATGAATACGAGTGCGCTAATCAAGCAAATAAGGGTAAGAATAGTAAATGGAATTAATAAATAGGAAAGTATGGCACTATTGAAAATATAGGCCAGAATTGCAAGTCTGGGAAACATTATGGCGGAAGCTATAATGATACCCGCAGCATATTCTTTTGAAAGTTCTGGCGATTCCTTACTTCTTGAAGCATATATCCAAGCTACGGCTGTACTTGAAATCAATCCTCCTAAAATTGCCGTGAGCAAAATACCTCGTTTAGAACCGACATATTTTACAAGAAAGTAGCCGATGAAATTCAGAAAAGAGACAATCACTATGATTGCTCCAATCTCAAAAGGGTTGAGCAATCCTTCTGGACCATAGTCTTGATTTGGTAAGAAAGGTAATATAAGAAGCGTAATAATTGAAAACTTAATAAAAGCAAAAAGCTCTTCTGAAGTAATATTTTTAATGAAGGTATTAAAGGTAGTTTTCAATGATAACAGGGTAACCACTATAACTGCAGTGGCAACTGCTTCCTTGTGCAAATGATTGGCAACCATCACGCCCAAAATCAGCGTAGCGAACAATGCCATATTAGTGGTTATACCCGTCATTATGTGTTTTTGTACGATAGAAAGATGGCTCAAGGATAAAAACAAAAGAAATGCTGCCGAAATAATAATGACCAACCAAGGTGTGTAAGCTGTGGTAAGGTTGCCTAATATAAAACCAATGATTGCCACAATAGGGAAGGTTCTTATACCTGCAAAACCTCGTTCATCCTTCAATTTATCGTATTCACGTTCCAGCCCCAGAATAAGGCCAATGCCCAGACTGATTAGCAATCCGAGGATAAATGGGTTAATATTATTAAAGACTTCTATCATTTCTTACTTTCCAAATATTTTTAAAAGTTCTTGCAGTTCATCGTTCACTTGGTGCTGTTTTACCACCTGCTCAAAGGGGGTAAGGCTCAATTGATTGTCCAAAACCCCGACCATTGCATTTCTTCTGCCCAACAAAAGTGCCCTCACTGCGGCCGATCCAAGCCTGATTCCCAACATTCTGTCTAGGGACGAAGGACTACCTCCCCGTTGCACATGACCAAGTTTTGTAATCCGCAGGTCCACTTTTGAATTGATTTCCTTGATCTTTGATGCCACTAGTCCTGCTCCCAATTCATCTCCTTCCGAAACCACCACGATAAACCCATCTTCACTTTTATAGTCCTTGACCTTTTTAAGCAACTGGAGAAAATCTTCACCGCTCTCAGGTATCAATATGGCATCGGCACCAACGCCCAATCCGGAATGAATGGCAATATAGCCACTATCCCGGCCCATTACTTCGACAATAAATACCCGATTGTGGGATTCGGCGGTATCTTTAATTTTATCGATATTTTCAATGGCCGTGTTTACTGCGGAATCAAATCCGAGGGTGTAATCGGTGCCGGAAATATCGTTGTCAATAGTCCCGGGAATACCTATAAACGGAATTTCACATATTTCCGAAAAGGCAAGTAGACCCTTAAAAGTACCGTCACCACCAATGGCTACCACAGCATCAATATCATTGTTCTGAAGACTTTTAAAAGCAAGTTGCCTTCCTTCCACGGCCATAAAGCGCTCGCTTCTGGCGGTTTTCAATACCGTACCACCACGGTGTACCGTTTTTTGTAGCTGTTGGCTTTCCAAAGGGATAAAATGCCCATCTATCATGCCTTCGTACCCCTTTAGGATGCCGCTTACCCTGATGCCATGTTGCTCAGCTACCTTTACTGTTCCGTAGAGCGCAGCGTTCATTCCCGGAGAATCGCCCCCTGAAGTGAATACCCCGATATGTTTAGTTTTACTATTATCCATTTTCCTTTTTCTAGAAACTATTATTATTGTTATTTAAAAGAGCTTTGTTATCATATTAGGCTTGCCCGTTCCAATTCCAATCTCTGACTTCGGGCATATCCTGCCCGTTTTTACGGATGTAGTATTTGTGTTCGATCAGCTTGTCTTGCATCTCCTGTTTCAGGTAAGCCACTTCGTCGCCGAGGTTCGGTAACCTGTCCAAGACATCCTGTACCAAATGAAATCTATCCATATCGTTCAATACCGTCATATCAAAAGCGGTAGTTATCGTGCCTTCTTCCTTATAGCCCCTTACATGTATATTGACATGGTTTGTACGATTGTAGGTCAACCTATGGATAAGCCACGGATAGCCGTGAAAAGCGAAAATGACAGGCTTGTCTTTAGTGAACAACATATCGAAATCGGCATCCTTTAGCCCATGTGGATGGGCCGTCTCGGTCTGGAGCTTCATCAAATCGACCACGTTCACAACCCGTATTTTTAGTTCCGGTAATTTTTCGCGGAGTATGGATACGGCCGCTAAGGTTTCAAGGGTAGGCACGTCGCCTGCGCAGGCCATAACGACATCGGGTTCTGTACCTTCATCATTACTTGCCCATGCCCAGATACCGATGCCTTTGGCACAATGTATGACCGCCTCCTCCATAGGGAGCCATTGCGGTGCGGGATGCTTACCGGCGACCACAACATTCACATAATGCTTGCTTCGAAAACAATGGTCCATGACGGATAGAAGACAATTGGCATCGGGCGGCAAATAAACTCGGACTATTTCTGCTTTTTTATTGACCACATGATCAATAAAGCCGGGATCTTGGTGGGTAAACCCATTGTGGTCCTGTCGCCATACATGGGACGCCAAAAGTATGTTCAGGGAAGCAATCTTTCTACGCCACGGCAACTCTGAGGTTACTTTTAGCCACTTGGCATGTTGGTTGAACATGGAATCGATAATATGGATGAAGGCCTCGTAACAATTGAACAGACCATGTCGTCCGGTCAAGAGATACCCTTCCAGCCAGCCCTCGCATTGGTGCTCGCTCAACATTTCCACCACACGACCGTCTTTTTTAAGGAGTTCATCGGTAGCCATGGTTTCGGCTTCCCATTGTCGATTAGTGGTCTCGAAAACCGAGTTTAAGCGATTGGAAAGCGTTTCATCAGGGCCAAAAACCCTAAAGTTTCGTTGTGCTTCGTTCAATTTGATTATATCCCTGGCAAATTCGCCTAGAACACGGGTGTCGCCATTTCCCATTTTCCCCCGTTCCGGAATGTCCAAACCGTAATCCCTATAATCGGGCATGTGCAGGTCCTTTAATAAAATTCCTCCGTTGGCATGCGGATTGGCTCCCATTCGCCGTTCACCTTTAGGGGCCAGTTCGGCCAATTCGGGTAAAAATCTTCCGTGTTCATCAAAAAGCGCTTCAGGTCCGTAGCTTTTGAACCAATCTTCCAACTGTTTTAGATGTTCTGGATTACTTGCCACATCCGATAAGGGTACCTGATGCGATCTGAAATGATTTTCCACCGGTAGGCCGTCCACAAACTTGGGTCCCGTCCACCCTTTGGGGGACTTGAGAATGATCATGGGCCAACGTGGACGTTTCGCATTGTCATCCTGGGCGGCATTCTCCTTTATCGCTTTAATTTCCTCGACTACCTGATCCAATAGCTGCGCCATTTTTTGGTGCATGGCCATTGGGTCTTCCCCTTCGATCCAATAGGGTTTCCATCCATACCCTAAAAAAAGTTGTTCCAGTTCTTCATTCCCGATACGGGCCAAGATAGTGGGGTTGGCAATCTTATACCCATTGAGATGTAAAATCGGAAGCACAACACCGTCGGTCACGGGATTAAGGAATTTGTTGGAGTGCCATGCCGTAGCCAACGGACCGGTTTCCGCTTCCCCGTCGCCCACTACACATGTCACGATGAGATTGGGATTGTCAAAGGCCGCACCGAATGCGTGGCTCAGGGAATAGCCCAGTTCACCGCCTTCGTGGATGGAGCCGGGGCATTCAGGGGAGACATGGCTTGGGATTCCACCAGGAAAGGAAAATTGGGTAAACAATTTTTTTAATCCTTCTTCATCCTGACTTATGTGAGGATACACCTCGCTATAGGTTCCTTCAAGGTAGGTGCTGCCAACAAGAGCCGGTCCGCCGTGGCCGGGTCCCGATACATATATCATGTTCAGGTCATATTTTTTGATGATACGGTTCAGATGAACATATATAAAATTTTGGCCGGGGGTAGTGCCCCAATGCCCCAATAACATGGGTTTGATATGTTCCGGTTTCAGTGGTTCCCGCATCAGCGGATTGTCACGCAAATATATCTGCCCCACGGAAAGATAATTGGAGGCCCTCCAATAGGCATCTATTTTCGCTAGATGTTCTTTGGATAATTCCTCTTGTTCTATTTCACTATTTTGCTTTTCCATGTCTTACTTAATTTTGAACCGTTGTTCTTTATTTTTGATTCGATATAGAGGTCCGTCGTGCATTTCGCGATCATGAGCTCTTCATCGGTAGGGATTACCAATACTTTTACTTTGCCACCCTCTATCGAAATTTCGGATTTATTTTGATCGTTTCGGTATTTGTCCAATTCAATTCCTACAAAACGAAGGCCTTCGCAAACCCTTGATCGGATTATGGGTGCGTTCTCCCCGATGCCGCCAGAAAAAACCAAGGTATCCAGGCCTTCCAATACGGTCATAAATGAGCCGATCCATTTTTTTACCTGATAGCAAAATAAGGCCACCGCTTCTGCAGCCCTTACATCCGAGCTTTCCATTTTCAGAAGGTCTTGCATATCGGCACTCGTTTCCGAAACCCCTAAAAGACCTGCTTCATGATTGATCAAATGATTGAACTTTTTGGTGTTCATTCCTTCACTGTTCATCATGTACCAAGCAACTCCCGGATCCAAATCCCCACTTCTTGTGCCCATTATACATCCACCTGCGGGCGTGAAGCCCATACTGGTATCCATACTCTTGCCATCTTTCAAAGCAGCCAAACTGGCCCCGTTCCCAAGATGGGCCAGAATGATGCGGCCATTAGTATCTTTGACACCTATTGTCTTCTTCAGTTCTTCCATGAGATAGGCGTAGGATAGGCCATGAAAGCCATATTTATGAACACCGGCTCGGTCAAATCGCCTTGGTATAGGCAATATTTTTGCCACGCGTGGCATTGTTGTATGAAAGGCAGTATCAAAACAGGCTACCTGTAATACTCCCGGGCATCTATTTTTAAAAAGTTCGATGATTTCGATTTCAGCGGGTAAATGTTCTGGGTCATAATCCCTTATTCGCTTTAATTCCTTTAATAAAATTGCATCTATCACTTCGGCACGGGAATGTTCCATGCCATGGACGACACGATGGCCGACGCATTTGACCTTATCAAACCCAACTTGTTTTTTTAACCAGAGTATCAAAAAGATGGCGGCCTCGTAAAAACCGGGACAGTATACATCATAGCTCATCTTTTCATCCTGATCGACGTAGGTAACATTGAAGCTTGTATTTTTTAATCCAATACGGTTTATGCTCCCTGAAAATATAGGCTTCGGAGTCTTGGCCATTCCATACATGGCGAACTTGATGCTGGACGAACCACCATTTATAGTAAATATGTTTGAATTTTCAGGGTACATTATTTGTATTAGATAAAAAAATTTAGCTTTTAGAAATGAGATTCAACCCATTGAATCGATTGACCCATTACTTTCGTTTATCATGAATCAATTCTTTGACAAGGCACAATCCTTATCCTCCATATAGAAGGTAGCGATTTTTTCATATTTTGGTCCTAGTTCCCTAGCACACCATTCCAACAGCGCAGGTTGTTCCGAACAAGTGGTATTCCTGACCGCCTTTTCCAACTCCTTCTTTAACAGGTCATGGTCAAAGCTTACTTTCTTTAGCACAACTTCATGGTATTCAAGTGTTTTCATTGCGTATTTATTTTAAAATTTTTATATCTAGTTAATGTTGCCACTGAATCATGTTGTCCTCCAAGGGCACGGCAACGCCTTCGTAATCCGGAAGAATACGAACGGTATAGTGATTGGTGGGTCGGGGAGTATTGACCTGGGCATAAAAATTATGTTCCCCTTGTTCTCCCATCCAGTCAAATTTCATATTGATTCTTTCAGGTGGTTTGCCGTTCAAGCCTTCTGCAAAAAGCTCCACAATAATATTTTTAGGATTTATTTCATTCAGCCAGACCGGGACTTTAAAATGATGCTTCTGGCGCTCGCTCTCAATTTGAACTTTTCCGAATTTTATGGCATCCCATTTTTGCCCAAGATCATGCGCAGCATCTAAAACCCTTTTCCCTGCGGCTCCTTTTCTTGCCGCTCTTTTTTTATATCTTGCCGCCCCAGGAAGGTAAAATTGTTCTGTGTACTCCCGTACGGTGCGATTGGCAGAAAATTGGGGAGTAAGGGTCGCCATGCTTTTTCGCATCCGTGCTACCCATTGTTCGGGTACGTCTTTTTTGTTGCGCGCATAAAATTCGGGCACCACTTGTTGTTCCAATATGTCATACAAGGCTTCTGCCTCAGCGGCATCCCAAGCGGGGTCATCGCCATGTTCTTGACCGTCTCCCAAGGCCCAACCTACCTCCGGGGTATAGGCTTCGGCCCACCAACCGTCCAGTTCCGATAAATTAAGGCCGCCGTTGACCAGCACCTTCATGCCACTGGTTCCACTGGCTTCCCACGGGCGTCTTGGGGTATTGAGCCATACATCGACACCCTGTACCAAATTCTCGGTCAACATCATGTCATAGTCGCTCAAAAAAAGTACATGCCTGTGCAAATTATGCTGTTGGATAAATTGTACCCATTTTCGTATCAAAGCTTTCCCTGATTCATCGAATGGTGGTGCCTTACCGGCGAGTACCAATTGAACGGGATGTTCTGGATTGGTAAGGATACGGATAAAGCGTTCCGGATCGTGCAATAGAAGGTCCGGTCTTTTGTACGGTACAAATCGCCGGGCAAAGCCCAAGGTCAAGGTGTTGGGGTCAAACACCCTTTTTGCTGTTTCAACTATTTCCGAAGGAAGACCCGAAACAATAGCTTGTCTTTCAAATTTTTCCCTGATAAAACTCACAAGCCGATTTCTCGATCGGTTCCTGAATTGCCATAATTTTGCATCGGGAATTTTCGAAATATGTGCTTCGTGGTCAGCAAGCTCCCCTCTCCAACGATCTTTTCCACAAGACTCCGTCCAGAGTTCATCGGCATATTTGGAATCCCAACACGGCATATGGACCCCATTGGTCACATGGTCGACGGGAATTTCGGGTATTGGCCATCGTGGAAAAAGATTGGTAAAAAGATTTCTACTTACTTCGCTGTGCAACCGGCTAACACCGTTCACGGCACCACTTCCACGAATGGCGAGATAGGCCATATTAAAACTCTCCCATTGATTATTGGAATCTGCCCGACCCAGAGCCATCAAGTCGTTGAAATCGATACCCAGTTCTTCCTTGGCATACCGGCCAAGAAATTGCTCCATAAGCGATGGGCTGAAATGGTCAAAACCGGCGGGGACGGCAGTGTGCGTCGTAAATAGGTTGCCCGCCCTGGTTACGGCAAGGGCCTCTTCGAACGAAGTGCCGTTCGCCTTCATAAAATCGTTGGCACGTTCCAGTACTAGAAAAGCGGCATGGCCTTCGTTCATATGGCAAACTTCGGGATCGATATCCAAGGCCTTGAGCAATTTATAACCCCCGATGCCCAGAACAATTTCTTGTTTTATACGATGATCTGGGCCACCGCCATACAGTTCATCGGTTATGCCACGGTGGACAGGTAAATTGGCCGCATCGTTACTATCCAATAGATAGAGCTTAGACCTTCCTACCTTTACCTGCCACGCACGTAGCCATATCGGGTGGCCAGGTAAAGACACTTTTAACCGAAGCCATTCCCCATTGGGCAGTCGTAACGGCGTAATCGGTAACTGACCTGGATCATTGTAAGGGAACAGGGCATTCTGGGTGCCGTATTTATCAATTTCCTGACGGAAGTACCCTTTGTCGTAGAGCAGCCCCACTGCAACGACGGGCACGCCCAAATCACTTGCCGATTTTAGTTGGTCGCCAGCTACATTGCCCAAGCCACCGGCATAAATAGGCAGGGCCTCGTTCAGCATATATTCCATACTAAAATATGCAACGGTTCGCAGCTTGGTCTTTGGATGCTTTTGCTGAAACCAAGAGGGAGCGGAGAGTACCTCTTTGTTCAGTCTTAAAAGACCGTCGAGTTTTTCCCGGAAATCGGGATCGGACAAATGTTGCTCCAACCGATCCCTTGAAACGGTTTGTAATATGACCCAAGGGTTCCGCGTAAATTCCCACAGTTCGGGATCCAATTGTTGCCAAAGTTCATCGGAAGCGTGGTTCCATGACCATCGTATATTGAGGGCAAGTTCTATGAGGTTTTCTACTCCCTCGATGTCGGTGTGCATCGATCCGTAGAGTTGATGCGTAGTGTTCTTTGTTTTTTTCATCTTCATTTTTATTTTCCAGTTCTTATTCTAATCCATTTTTACTGCCGATCAACCGAAAAAATCCGTGACTGCTTTCCAGACGATGTTCGGGTCTTTCAAAAAAAGTTGATGGTCGCCACCATTGACGGTCAGAAATTCGGCATTTGAAACGGTATTGGCCAATTTTACCGCATTAACCAGGGGAGCCGTGGTATCTTGATCGCCATGGATAAAAACAACTTTTTTGTTTCCGATGTTTCTGGCGATGGCATATAGGTCAGTATCCAGGATTATTTCGTTTAACGAATTGTAATAGCTCTGCCAAGTGTGTTTATTTGCATCTGCAAATACGTCATCCGACAGGTTTTCGGGCTTGAATATCCGGGTCATAAAAATGGGATGCAGCAAACAGAGGTATTTGGAATATTTGTTTGCAGTAAGCCTGTCAAAAAGAGAATGTTCTGACATTATATCATTAAATTCTCCCATATGCTTATAAACCGGGGTGCCTATCGCTATTGCTCCTCTAAACCAATCGGGATGCTTTTCGAGAAGTGCCACTGCGATAATAGCACCCATGGAATGCCCAACGAGCAACGTCTCGCCTCGATCAAAACCTTCCCTTGAAATAATCGCCTCCAAAGCTCCTAACTGCATCTCAAGGCTATAATCGCTATTGGGCTTTGGGGAGTCGCCAAAACCGAGCAGGTCGACCAACAGAAGTTTATGTGTGCCTGAAATGGTATCCAAATCCCTTTTCCAATAGTTTTTGGAGCCCGTTAGGCCATGGATAAAAACAAGATCCTTATCCCCTGAGCCCATTAATTCAAAATTCAAGGGCATGGTTTCGGGATTATACTTAGGTGCTACGGCAACAGTAAGGTATTGATATCCACCTATAGAAATAAAAAGTACGGCTACCACCAATAACAAGACCAGTATCCTTTTTCCTGTTTTTATAATGAAATCTTTCATAGTTCTCCTTGATTAAAACCCATATTCTCTCCGTGATAAAATTTTCTTGCACAAAAAATCTAGTTCAACTAACTGTTCTTGAATATCAAAAATTCCATGGGTTTTAGTTTTAACTTGATATAAAGTCGGCTGTCTTGCCGATCTGCATTTTTTTGCACTTTTATTTTGGTTTTACCTCCATAAATACATTTCATCTGGCCACGTTCGTTGTTAATGGTAGCGTCGATTAGGACATACTCTTCTTTCACATCTTTTGGGGACGAATTATATACCACCAAAATCTCCCCGTTGTGAAGTACCCTGGAAAAGGCCAAAAGACATTCTTCGCAATTGGGGTAGTGAAAATCAACTGTATTTTTTGAAGTTTCCCTAAAATACATCCTACCGAATTTCAGGATAGATTCTGTTTGCCTAAGTTTTGCCAAATCTGCAATTGTCCTGTATATCCACGAATTGCGGTTCAATACGTTGGTCTCGGTATCATTTGGATCGAACATACCTTCCCTGATATATCGGTCATCCATCCCATTTCCATCCAGACCTTGTTCCGTTCCATAATAGATACATGGGGCACCAAGGGCACAGAGCAGAAAGCCCATGCCCGCTACAATCTGTTCTGGAGTGGCATTATAGCCAAAGCGGTGCTTAAAATCAGTGCCCACTTGGTCGTGATCATCGATATAGGTCACCAAGAAATCCCCATATTCACCCCGGCTGAGGGCATTCCATTGCAATGAGGAATAGCGTTCCAATAGTCTTTCAGGAGAGGAAATACCCTTAATGACTCCTGCCAGAACACTGTGTAGGGGATGGTCCAAAACAGAATCCAGCCCGTAATACACGTTCTGGTCCTCCGGCAACATTTTCGGCCCCAGATACGGATTGCCCGTCTCGTCATTGCCGATAATCTCACCGAACAAAAAGAAGTTTCTCTTGCCCAAGGAGTAGGCATATTCACGAATGGTGGAACAAAAACGGCTAATGTCCTGTCCCTTCATATGTTTGACGGCATCCAACCGAAAACCATCCACGTCGGTCTCGCGTATCCAGTAACAATGTATGGCAGCCAATAGTTCCCCTAACTTCTCGCTTTCAGGGGAACCATCGTTCCGGAATGTTTTTAGGGTCAAAAAATCGCCCTCTTGGGTTTCTGGATACTTATCGAAATTCCTTATTTGCCCTTTTCGGTTGTAAAGTTCGGGATCTCTTAGTTCTATCGGGAGCGGCCTATCTTTCTCACGCCAGCTTCCCAACGGAAAACGTTGTCCGTCTGAATAGTAATACTCATAATCAAAAGGATACGACCAATTGTCACCGGAATGGTGTAGAACGACATCCAAGAAAACCCGTATATCCAATTTATGTGCTTTGTCAACGAGCCTTTCCAGTTCTTTTTTTGTGCCCCAGCGTTTGTCCACATCCAAATAATTCTGAATGGCATAGCCATGGTAAGATTGGGGGTTGTTTTCAAAAACAGGACTAAGCCAAAGGGCCGTACAGCCCAAGTCTTTGATGTATACTATATTGTCGATGATTCCCTTGATAGTGCCCCCAAAGGGTTTTTGCAATTCGTCTTCATTGCCAAAACCTGAATGCCGAATATCGAAGTCCAAGGAGCTCCGTTTGTTGCTATCATGAAACCGGTCTACCATAAGAAAGTAGATGATTTCCTCTCGCCATTCCCTATGGCAGTTTACCCAATATTCCTTGTTCGGTTTTGGAGAAAGATCTATATCGTTGATTGACTTAATCATTTTTTTTAATTTTTAAACAGTGGAATACTCCTTTTTTGTTTTTGAAATACTTTTTGGACTTATGGCGGGCTTGTTTCCATAGAAGCGGTTGAACACCATACAGGCGGTAAGGTCGCCGGTAACGTTAACAGCGGTCCGGAACATCCCTAGTAACCGTTCCACCCCTATAATGATGATAATTCCTTCGGCAGGTATGCCCGCACTGGAAAGTACAGAAGCCAAAATCACTACTCCCCCTCCCGGTATTGCCGGAGTACCAATGGAAGCTGCTACGATAGTAATCACCACTACGATAACGTTCATAAGGCCCATTTCCAATCCGTAGGCCTGGGCAATAAACAGGGTCGTTATGGTTTGGTAAAGTGCCGTACCGTCCATATTTACAGTAGCTCCGATAGGAATGATAAAATTACTGATGGCTGGATCTACTTCCAGTTCTTCTTCCGCCGTTTCAAGGGATAAAGGCATTACTGCAGCAGAACTTGTGGTCGAGAAGGCCAGCAGTTGGACATCCCTAATCTTACGTAAAAACCCGAACGGATTGACCTTGCCCAAAAGGCTTACAACTATGAGGTAAATTACGACCAGCAACAGTAACCCTATCAATACGACGAGCACATAAAAGCCCAGCCCAGAAAGGGAATTTAGACCAACGCTGGAGGTCAGCTGCGCCATCAAGCCGAACACGGCTACCGGAACCAACAACATGGCCCATTTGACCACGGTCATGCAGATTTCCTGAATGGCACCCAACAACAGTTTTACGGGTCTTAGCAGATCATCGGGAAGGGATAATACGGCAACACCAATGATGATGGTAAAAATTACAATACTCAACATTTCCCCACTTACCATCGAAGCCAAAGGATTGTCAGGCAACAAATTTGTTATGGCAGTTGGAATATCATTTATCCCGAATGATAATTCAGTACTTTCGGCGGTATTGGCCAAAGCCTGTTCATGATCGACAACCGCTTGTTGGTGCAGATACTTTCCCGGGCTAAAGATCAATCCAAGAATTGTACCTATGGTTACCGAGATAATGGTTGTGGATATAAAATACAAGAGCACACCGCCCCCCAGTTTTTTCAGATTCTCCTTGTCGTTGCTGGCAATGCCCGTAATTATCGAGGCAACGATCAATGGAATCATGATCATTTGTACCAACTTGAGAAAGAGCATGCCCGGCAGGGCCAACCAATTGCCCAAAACATCAGCTGTACCTTTGGTTATCCAACCATTTTGTGGACTTAACAACAGTCCAAGGCCGACCCCTAGGAACAAAGCGATGATAACCTTAAGCCATAACCTGTTTTCCACCAGTTTTTGCAGGTAGTGGTTAAGGGATTTTAATGATTTTATGTCCGTATCAAACATTCCTTGGTATCCGTTATGCTATTGTTATTTTCTTTTCCAGATAAACACCTTGTACCGCGTGCAAAAGTTCCACACCCTCTTTGAACGGTCGCTGAAAAGCCTTTCTTCCCAGAATCAGACCGGATCCTCCTGCCCGTTTATTGACGATTGCCGTAATAATGGCTTCGGTCAGGTCGGATTCTCCCTTGGAGCCACCCCCCGAATTGATCAACCCGATCTTGCCCATATAACAATTCGCCACCTGTAATCGGCACAGGTCTATGGGGTGTTCTGTAGTCAAGGTTTCATACATGGCATCATCATACTTGCCGAATTGGATGTTTTTAAAACCGTAGTTGTTAGTAGGCAATTTTTGTTTGATAATATCCGCCTGTATGGTAGCCCCAAGATGATTTGCCTGTGCTGTCAGATCGGCCGATGAATGATAGTCTTCCTTATCGGTTTTAAAGGAGTCATTACGGGTGTAGCACCATAAGATGGTGGCCAGGCCCAAACTATGGGCTTCAGAAAATGCTTCGCCGATTTCTTTTAACTGCCGGTTACTTTCCTTTGATCCAAAATAGATGGTCGCCCCGATTGCCACCGCGCCCATATCCCAAGCCTCCTTGACCGTTCCGAACAAGGTTTGATCATAAGCATTCGGATAAGAGAGGAGCTCGTTGTGGTTTATTTTTACTATGAACGGAATTTTGTGTGCATATTTCCGTGCATAAAGACCCAAACCCCCAAAGGTGGAGGCCACTCCATTGCAACCGGCTTCAATAGCAAGTTTTATAATGTTCTCAGGGTCAAAATAATCGGGGTTCTTATAGAAGGAAAAAGCCGCGCTATGTTCAATGCCTTGATCAACCGGAAGGATACTGAGGTATCCGGTGCCTGAAAGGTTTCCGTGATCGTAAAGTTGGGATAGGCTTCCGAGGACCCGTGTATTCCGGTTACTGGGTACGAATACCTTGTCCACCACATTTTTTTCAGGCAGTTGCAATTCGTCCTTCGTGATTTTCTCGCTCACGTGGTCCAGGTAGTAGGATGCTTTATCCCCTAAGAGTTCCACGATATGTTCATATGTTTTCATTGTCTTTTTTTTAATTGATTCCCAAACTTTTGTTGGTTTTGACGATGGATTTTTGACCATCACTTTCGATACCTGTCAATGCCCGTATGGCATCAATGGTCTCAGGAATTACGATAGCTTGGTTGTCCACCACATAGGCATAAAACAGTTCGTCGCCCACGACTTTCAGCATATCTTCCCACAGGGCCACTTCGTACATATCGCCCCAAGGTCGCCCCATATCCAGATACATTTCCTTAATGGTGTTGTTGGAAACCAGTCCTTGGTCATAGTGTATCAGTTTTATTCGGCTTGAAGTTTTAAATGCATCCAGTACTTCTTCTTTAGTGGCCTTTTTCTTTAGCTTCACGTTCCAATAATGCATATGGCTCAGGGTTTCGGGCACCTTTACCGCCGCTGTGATTACATCGAGATCGGGATCTACACTTTGGGCATCCGGACCTTGATGGCTGGGGATTTCCTTCTCGGGAACCATGGTGTTCATAATGCCTCCCAAATGGCTTTCCCAAGGGTCTGTTGCACGTCTTAACAAAGTGCCCCTGGCATAGTCCAACAGATCGGCCCTTTTTAGCGCAGTCAACGTTCTTAAAATGGATGTGGTGTTGCAGGAAACTACTCTAGTCGAATCCAAATTCAAAGCCGAGTTATAGTTGTTCTCGGCACTAAAGGAATGGCCCGTAGTTTCATGTTTTTCCCCACCTTGGACAATGAATTTGATACCTCTTTTCTTATAGATTTCAACATTTATTGCCGCAATCTTTTTAGGTGTACAATCCACGACAAGATCCACCTGTTCCAAGAGTTCTTGCATGGAACCTGCAACGGATATTCCCGCCGATTGCATTTCCTCATCGGCTTCCTTGGTTGCGGCAAATACCGCAAAACCTTTTTCCAGGGCGGTCTGTATGCGCCAATCGCTAATGATGTCGCATACCCCGACAAGGTTCATATCATCTTGTAAATTAACGGCATCGGCCACTCTTTTCCCGATGACCCCATATCCTACTACTGCTACTTTTTTCATATTGTTTTATTTAATTGTTATTAATTTTTTACTGTTTTTATGCAATAGTATGGCACCTACTACTCCGGAAATTAGGGAAGCAAACAGGATGCTTACTTTTGCAGTGAAAATCAAAGATTCATCTGAGAAGGCCAGTTCATTAATAAACAGTGACATGGTAAAACCGATGCCCCCCAAAAAGGCCGTCCCATAAATCATATTCCAACTCACGTTTTCAGGGAGTTTGGCAAGTTTAAGGGCCACAAGAATTCTTGAAAAGGCTGCAATACCAATGAATTTTCCGAAAATCAGCCCCAAACCAATCCCTAGGCCAACAGGGCCGGTTAGTACCTTCAGCAAATCCCCATGAAGGTGTATCCCCGCATTTGCCAAGGCGAACAAAGGAAGAATGATGAAGTTGACCAGAGGGTGTAAAGCCCTTTCCAGTTTTTGTAGCGGTGTCTCGGCTTCTGAACTTGTGGTTTTAATATCCTCCAATATTTCCAACTGTTGGTTGGAAATAAGGGAGCCTTTGATCGACTTTGATTCCTGAAATCTTTTATGGAGTGCGTCCAAACGTTTTAGAAAGGTTCCCTCTTTAATTTTTACCCGACCCGGAATTGCCACAGCGGTAAGAATTCCTGCAATTGTAGGGTGCACCCCGGAAAAAAAGAAGGCCAGCCACACGCCTCCTATTCCTATAATAGCATAAAACCAAGTGCTTCTTACCCCGACAAAATTTCCTATGATGAGAAGTCCGAAGAAGAGCAGCCCGTGGAGCAAATCCATTCCCGAAATACCGGAAGTATAAAATAGGGCGATGACCAGAACACCGCCCAAATCGTCCACGATGGCCAATGTGACCAAAAATACCCTTAGAGCGGTGGGCAATCTTTTCCCCACAAGTGCCAGGACCCCCAACGAAAAGGCAATATCGGTGGCCATTGGAATGCCCCATCCTTGGGAAGCCTCCCCGGAACCGTTGAACAAATAGTAAATGAAGGCGGGGATTACCATTCCCCCTATTGCCGCTCCTATGGGTAATACAGCATTCTTAGGGGATGAAAGTTTGCCTCCCAATATTTCCCGTTTAAGCTCTAACCCGACCTGCAAAAAGAACAGTGCCATCAACCCATCATTGATCCACAAAAGCAAAGGTTCCGATAACCGAAAATCCGCAATGTAAAAGCCGATATCAGTTTGCATAAGACCGGTATAAAATTCTTTCCAAGGGGAATTTGCCCAGACCATTGCAACAACTACGGTTACAAAGAGAACAACCCCACTATTGTTGAGTCCCTTGGCATAATGGCCAAAGAATTTTCGAATGCCTATGTTATTTCGGTTTTTAAGCATCGATTTTTGTTTTTTGCATATTTTCGAACTTTTCCAATGTCCCAAATTGTTCATCCGATGGAGGGTCTATATGGGAACCTTGTTTGAAATTCCTAATGATGACCCTATTGCTCTTTTCATAGGTAAAATAACTTATGACCCAATTAAAGCCTACCAACAGTTTGTTTCTAAACCCACTGATGGACATCAAATGCACCACGGACCATAATAACCAGGCAAAATATCCCCCAAACTTCAGCTTGCCCAAATCGGCTACCGCTTTTCGTTTACCAACGGTGGCCAGCGATCCCTTATCCTTATATTTAAACTGTTTTGATGGTTTGTCATCGATTAGATCGGTCAGCATTTCGGCAAGATATTTTCCTTGTTGAATAGCTGTCTGTGCTACTTGTGGATGTCCTTTCGGCGTAGCTTCAGAAATCAATGCGGCAATGTCTCCAATGGCGTAGATGTTCTTATGTCCGTCCACCTGTAAATACCCGTTTGTTTTTAAGCGATTCCCTTTTACTATGGACTCTTTGCTGATTCCCTTCGGAAATTGTCCCTTGACCCCTGCTGTCCAGACGAGGTTTCTTGCCAATAGCATTTTACCGCTCTTGGTCTGTACTACTTTGCCATCATAATCACTGACCGCTTCGTTCAATAGAACTTCAACATCAAGATTTTTAAGGTACTCCAATGTTTTTTCCGAGGCCTTGTCGGACATAGCTCCCAGTAGTTCGTCCATGGCTTCCACCAAATAGATCTTCATAATTGAAGAGGGATATTCGGGATAGTCCTTTGGAAGGATGTACCTGCAAAACTCTGCCAAGGCCCCTGCCATTTCAACCCCTGCGGGACCCCCGCCCACGATCACAAAATTGGTCAGGGCATCGCGTTCTTCATCATCACAGGTAATCGCTGCCTGTTCCAGGTTTTGCAGCATCATGTGGCGGATGTTCAGGGAATCGCGGATATCCTTCATCCCCAAACTATTTTTTTCCACATTTTCAAGTCCGAAAAAGTTGGTGGCCGTTCCCGTGGCCAATATGAGATAATCGTAGGTCAATATGCCCTTGTTGGTAACCACTGTATTCCGGGAGGGTTGTATTTCTTCGACCTCCGCCAGGCGAAATTGAACATTCTTGTAACCGCTGATCTGTTTTCTGAAAGGGAATACAATGCTGTCGGGTTCCAGTGCACTGGTGGCCACTTGATAAAAGAGGGGCTGGAATTGATGGAAATTGTTCTTGTCCACCAATACGACCTGTATGTTCTTCTTTTTGAGACCTTCTACCAAGGCAAGGCCCGCAAAGCCACCACCTACCACGACCGCCCGGGGCAATTTGGTGTCTGGCAAACAGATGGAATCTGTTACCTTACAGGTATTTCCTCTAGTAGTGTTCAACGTGTTGCCTTTTTTCATGTTAACATTGTTGTATTCATTTTTATCCATGCTAATTTTCAATAGCAGCATTGGCACTCAACCCATCATTTTTCAATTTCTGAAGCGGGTTTACGAACTATCAATACCGAGCAATCGGCGTGAACTGAAATGGATTGGGAAACCGAGCCCAGCAGGAAACGTTTGAACGCACCATGGCCATGTGACCCGACCACGATCAGTTCCGCACCCATAGCCTCGGCCTCTTCCAGAATCGTGATTTTTGGAAGGCCGTTCACAACATCCGTCGTAACGGATACATCGGCGTTCTTCTTTTGCAATACCTGACTGGCATTCTGCACGATGTCTTCTGCCATTTTTTTTGCGTTTGACACGGCTTCTTCATAATAGTTGCCAAGAGTGCCTCCTATTGGAACGGCGCCCGGAGCGGTCAATAACGGATTCTCGAAAACTGAGATGATACGTACTTCGGTATTGGACGGGAACGGCATTCTCGAAAGTTCTTCCACCGCTGTATTGCTGTATTCCGATCCATCTATTGCTAATAGTATTTTCATGACATTTAATTTATAAGTGATACTTTATGTTAGTATTAAATAACCATTAATCAATGGTTATCGGTTTCATTACTTTTCTCCAATACAGATGTTCATATATCCCTGACCAGTACATCCCAAAAGTGAAGGCGAATAAAAGTTCTTCAATGGGGATGCCCAGAACAAGAATATGCGTTAGATTTTCCAGATTCCAGTACAGCTCCACATATTGGGGGTAAAACGGAAGGATACTTCCGAAATAGACAAAGTAGAGCACTGTAAACAGCATACCACCGACCCAGATTTTACCCTTTAGATCGGGGCGGCAGTATAGGGTTGCCAGTCCTCCGAAAAACAAGGCGATGACCCCACAATAAATATGATTAAGACCTGTAAAAAGGCTTAGTGCCGCAAAAATCAGAACAGGAACAAAAAGAATGTAAACGTGGAGCGAATGCCTCCGGTGGCTTCTTTCCGAATGCGGCATTTCAACAAACCTTCTTTTAAAAATAAGGTTGTACAGCACCGTTCCTATACCTCCAATGGCAAAGGAAAAAATAAGACTCTCTATGTCGAACCCCGTATTTTCCGCCAGATTGAATAGGGAAGGGGGGAACCAGTACTCGGGTACGAACAGGGGTTCCGTAAGGCCAAAGGGCATGGTGATCCAACTCATTTTGAGCATTTCTATCCTTATATCCTTTTTAAATAGATAGATTACCGCCCAAAGGGCGAGGATGATTAGGGACCATATGAACCAGACGTATTGCATTTATTTATTTGATATAATTGTGTTCCAAATTCAATAGATCTTCCCTATCACCAAATTGTTTATTGAATATTTTACTGAAAGAATAGACAATTGCCAATTGCACCCTGTGCTCGTTTTGACCAAAGAGATTTTCCGTAAAACCTGAATTTTCGGTATATCGATATTGCAGCCCTATATCGAAGTTTTCCCCAAGTCGATAAAATCCGTTGGCGATGAACAACAATTGATCTGAATCTGTTTGTAGGTTTGATAGGGATTTGTAACCCGCACCCATAGAAAATTGATAATGTGGCCGCTCTAGCTTCTGTTTCAGGTAACGAAGGGTTCCAAAGAGGGTGGTCGATTCCGTTCGGGTATAATCAAAGTAGTCATCGAGCTGGGTTATTTCGTCCCATCCAAAATTTTGGATGGCTTGGAACCTAAAATCGATAAAGTTTATGGGATCCGGTTTAAGATTGGCCGTTGTGCTGAACAATACGTTCTTTACCGAAGCATCAAAATCGTTGGAATAACCCGGCCTGTCGGTAAAGTAGTTATTAAAACTCAATCCTATTTCCTGCAAAACGTTCCTGTTCCATCGCTGGTTTTCAGGAACCCTGTACATGAGTGTCAATCCCATGGAATTCAACCTGAAATCATCAGGTTCCCTACTGTCGTAGAAATTTTCGCCATGTACCGAAACAAAAAGCCGTTGCTTGAAAATACGTGAATATTCCAACACATTTGCATACTGGTCACGCTCGGTATTTACCCCATCTGAAAAGGGGTTCAAAGCATAGGTAAAACGTTGCGCATCATCATCCCTAAGTGTAGGAAATTCGTTCAAGTTGGTCTGCGCGAGCGTTCTTCCGACCTTCACGACATTCTTTTTATCCTCCAATCGAACAAAAATGTTGTTGTAGAATACTTCACCAAGATTGGAATTTGCATCAGGAAATTGCAGGCCAAGTACAAATTGTGTCCTCCAATCATTGTATAACTTTTGCTGTAGCCCCATTAATAATTGCGTATCCGAAAAATCGGAAACGGCACTGGACTCGTCCGAGTTTAAAATTAGATTTCCGGAAAACACCCCTTTTGCGCCTATTTCAAACTCGGGCGTAATCTGTGCATATCCCCAACCAGAAATGAATAGTACTATGTATATTAATTTTCTCATTTTGCTATAATTGATTCTATCCGGTTATTACTCGTCCAAGGCAATTTTTGGAAGCTTGTCCTGTCCAAACATCATTTTGTTCATACGTGCCATTTTATCTTTTTCCATGGATTCCATTCCTTCCATATTGGTCATTCCGGCATTCGGATTGTACATGGGGTTTCCGGAGTATTTAGAAATAATGAGTTCCTCTTCCGGAAGATCTTCATAGACCAAGGCCAGCAAATTACCTCCAGGATACAAGCCGTTATTGGTAACTTTTCGGGTATCATGGTCATGAAAGGTCCAGATGCCCCTGTTTTTGCCCTCGACTATAATATCAAAGGTCTTGCCCGGAGTCAACGGCACCGTATTTCTTTTCCAAGGATGTTCAATGGGCACCCCATCATCTGCAACCATCCAAAAATCATGACCGTGCATATGAAGATGATGTGTTTCCGCGCCGGCATTAATAAGCCGTATCCTGATATTTTCACCGGACTTGATAAATAGGTAGGGTGTTGATGGGTACGACTTTCCGTTTACGGTAAACCATTGTGCCTGGGGCAGGTCCGAATTTGTTCTTCTATTGGTCAAATAAGGCGGCTTATACCCTTTTTCCATGCGCTCCATTAACTGTTCCTTGCTATCGAAAACCGCCCATTGCTCACTGGTAAACCTTCCTTCTTTCATCAAAAAGGTGCGTTGTTTCATTCGTTCCAACATACTGTTCATCTCTTCGCGGATATAGTTGGTATCATGTGAGGAATACACCAATGTATATTCCCTTTCATAAGGAAACCTCTTTTTTATCGAGTCATCAGGATTTTCAACAATCACACTACCGAACATGCCCGCCTGCATATGCATCAACGTTCCCCAATGGCAGTGATAAAAATGTGTGCCTTCGGGTTCTGCCACAAATTCATAGATAAATTCATTTTTGGGCATCACGGGTAGTTGGGTCACAAACGGCACCCCGTCCATACGCCATGGCACATATAGGCCGTGCCAATGAATGGTATGGTTCAAATCAGTTCTGTTAGTGAACCTTACCCGTACCTTGTCACCAGCGTTGACCCTAATCTCTGGACCGGGAATTATATCGTTGAAGGCCAGGGTATGGTATTCGAAGCCCGGTGCCGGTTCGTGGGTATGGATATCTATATAGAGTTCAAATTCCTTCCACCCCCCGTCCATTTTGTAAGGCAAAGGTTGTACAAGACGTTGCTTGTTCTGTTCCTTGGCAGTTGTTGCCAATAGGTTGCCCGGAAAAAAAAGCATACCAGCCGAAGAAACCGCTCCGGTTCCCAAAAAATCTCTTCTATCCATAATTTTGTTTATCTTCTTTTAAGTTGTGCATTGTAAAAAGCCGCAATAAGGGCACCTATAAGCCATGCGACAATAAATGTTTGAATGATGCCTATGGTGGCTTCCCAAAGGGGAACATCCATTCTAATGATACTCGTAGTATCCAAGCCGTGCAAAAGGCTGTTAAAAAATGCTATGCTTCCTTCCTGGCCTGCGGTTGCCATAACAATCATACAGCCTGCATAGAGCAAAGCTCCTGTTAAGCCCATGGCAAATCCAAATTTTTTTACGTTGATACGATTCATGATTATTGTTTTGTGTTAATAGTTTTTACAACTAGTTCCATCCTAAGTGGCAACTAGTGATTTTGCTCTAGACTCTTTCTGTACTCCATCTTCTCGTGCATCGTCATTTCCAAATTCTCGTGCTCCAAGGTATGGTCACAAAAGGTGTCGCTCAAAAGACTGTCGTTGGCGATGACCGGCATAAAATGGTGGGTGGTTAGCAACATAAGCTCAGGGTATCTGGTAATCATATCGCTAAGTTTATCAGCGAGAATGGTATCGTTTGCCGCTGCGTTTACGAGTTCGTCCACCATCATGCCCGTGGCATGGTCATTATCCATCATCTTTGCAATAAATTTTTGGCCCAATTCATGGTTCTCGGCTATGAATGCCAAGACTTCCTCTTGTTGGGACTGATCCTTGAGTTGGTCCTTTATGGTACTCTCTTGTTTTTGCGAACAGGCCGATAGTATAAAAATGGCCAGAATCAGACCCGCTGCCATTTTGATTTTTGTTTTCATTTCATTTTGTTTTAAGTGTTAAAATTTTATTCGATAATCGAGATTTAAATACTCCGAGGCTTGCCTCGAAATCAAATGTTTTTTCCGTTAAATGCCTCGTGGGCTTGCCCCGAGGTAGTTTACTCCTTATTCAGATTTTAAAAGTTTCTTGGATTCCTCGTATTCCTCTTTCGTGATCTCGCCTTTGGCAAATCGCTTTTTAAGAATACGTAGTGGGTCTTCTTTCCTGTTTTTGGTATAGGGAAGGTCGTAGGGCACAAAAAAGACCCATATCAATAGGATGAACCATACGATCCACCATATAAAGTGCATACCGCCGTAATGTCCGTCGAAAAAGTGCATAGTTTTGAATTTTAGTTGTTAATACTTGTTTTTGTGGACTATCCGTCCGATTTTAAAAGCTTCTTTGATTCTTCATATTCACTCTTGGTAATCTCTCCTTTGGCAAACCGCCTTTTGAGTGACGTGAGTGGGTCATCGTCTTCAATTTCATCATAGGATGAACTGGACGGGGCAAAGAAAATCCAGCCCAGCAATACAAACCATATGGCCCACCATATAAGGTGCATGCCCCAAAAAACTCCGTCTCTGTAAAACATACTATTAGATTTAAAGGTTATTATTATTTTAATTGATTTCCGTTATGGTATAGCCTTCAAGTTTATTGAGTTGCTCTTGTAACTCATCTACTGAAAGTTCGTCCTTCATGCTGATAATAGTGGCACCTTTCGGCTGCAAGAAAATCTGTGCTTTCTCTACTGCTGGATGTTCTTCCAAAGCTCTTTTGACCCTTGTCACACATCCGCCACAGCTTATCCCTTCGATTTGAAATTTGCGTTTCATTGTCCAAGTTTTACTGTTTTTTAATGATGTCGATGCCCTTCATGTCCTTTTTTGTCCCCATCTAGCACTTCTTCTTTACTTTCTCCTTGCTTCTTATCGCTATGGCCGGCATGGTTATGGCCACTGCGACCATGTGAGCCATGCGGCATAAATAGATGTAATACGAACATCACGATTATAAAGGCAAAAAGCCCATTATACCCCGTAATCCCCAATGCCGGGGCAAAAAATATCAGTAGTAGGGGCAACCCACAACCGATAACCATCCATATCCAATGACTTTTCATTATTGCTGTATTTACGTTATAATTTTATGTTTTTAGTGGTGTTCGGAATGGTCATCTTCAGATGATTTCATTTTGATGTCATCATCCATCATTCCCATCATGTCCATGCCTTTTTCTCCCATCATCTGTTTACAGGACTCCATACAATCCTCGCTCATCATGCCTTTTTCATGCATCATTTTCATCATATTTCCCATCATCTTACCATCTTTCATCATGGATTGCATCATGTTCTTCATCATCGTACTGTCTTTCATCATCATTTGCATACCATCGCCTTTCATCATGCCGCCCATCATTTTATGGTTGCCCTGCATCATTTGCATTGCATGATCGCTCTCTTGCATGTTTTCCATAAGGCCGGTCATGTATGCGTGATTGTTCGTAATGGCATCAAAAATTTCACTACGTGTCTCGGAGTTGTCGAGCATTGCGTTAACATCAGTTTTCTGGTTGCAACCGTTTAAGGCAAACAACCCGATCGTCAAAAAAATTAGTGTTGCTGTTTTCATTGTATTTAATTTAAGATTTACTCGATTCGTTTTAATTTTATCCTTTACTTACTTCCGAAGTTTCAGAGGCACATTTTGTGCCCTGATTTTCGCTTCGATCCAAAAATTTTAAATGGGTTCACTTCAACTTTTTGTCCCATTGTGCTGAACAAAAAATCAATTATTACCCAATATCAGCGGTAGTCCGGAATCGCCACCACCGACTACGACTACTTTTGAGTTAGGCGACTTCGCTAGTTCCAATGTTGCATCGATACCCTTGTCCTGTAATATCTTATCGGTCAGGGAAGCGCTTAAAATTTTATTCGCATCCGCCTTTCCTTGTGCTTCAATGGTTACTTTTTCCGCTTCCTTTTTGGCGGTAACCAAACGAAACTCATATTCCAACGACTCTTGTTCTTGTTTAAGCTTACGCTCTATAGCTTCTTTTATGGTGCCTGGCAAAGTAACATCTCGCACTAGTATCTCATTGAGCTGAATGTACTGTCCGTCAACGATTTTTTTGGTCTCTTCATAAATCTCTGCCTGTATTGCATCTCGTTTACTGGAATATAATTGCTCCGGGGTATAGCGCCCCACAACGCTTCTTGCTGCGGATCTTATTGTGGGCAGTAGTACACGGTTAACGTATTCCGTACCCTTTTCTTGATGAAGTTTTCCTAAAAATTCTCTCTTTGGTTCAAACCATGCGGAGGCGTCCAGTTTTATCTCCAATCCGTTGGAAGAGAGGACCTGCATTTTTTCAAAAACTTCTTGCTGTCTAACCTCATATACAAAAACCTTGTTCCAAGGTGCTACGATATGAAAACCCTCGCCCAAAGGCGGCTGATCCGTAACCACTCCGCCCCCAAAGGTTTTGTAGAGTACCCCGGCTTCCCCCGATCCAATCGTCACTGCAGATTTTGCGATTAAAACAACCAGTACAATAAAAATAATTATTGCTGGTAACGCAATTTTTGGTAATTTTTCCATATTCATAATAATTTAAATTAGTACTGTTTTGCGTTGTTCCATTTTTGGAATCGGGCATTATTTTGCCTCTATTGCTGTATTATAAAAGCAACTATTGGAGTGTTTATGGCCATTTTAATTGGCCGATTTTAAAAACTCCTCTATCTTCTTGCTTTCGTTCTCAGTAAGGTTGGCCCTGACCCTCATGTGAAGGCTGATGGTCTCCCAATCCGTATCGTTATAATCCGCAGGGGACGGTGCTATGTGGCATCGATTACAGGTTTCTCCCCACATTTGGGCTCCCGATTTTTCGATCTTGAATTCTTCCTTCGCTGCTGCGGTGGCCGTATCCGGAACATCGGTATAGCCCTTCTTTGTGGAAGAACAGGCCACGGCCGTAATGCCCACAATTGTCATTACTATGACTCCTATTACTGTTTTATATATTGTTTTCATGTTTTCTATTTTTAAATGAATGTTTTTAGAATCCTATGGCCCAATGCACAAACAGGCCATCCGTGTTGGTTAAACCATCTCCGTCATGACCACCTTCCGTTTCTGTAGTCTGGTAACTTAGTTTGACCACAGATCTCCAGCTCAGCCAATAATTTAGACCGAAGGCGTACTGGACCGATTTCTCTTCCCATTCCGCGCCTTCCGGAGCATTAAAGTCCGAATATCTGCCCACAAACTCCAGTTTTTTGACAAAATCGCTGCTTGCCATAGTGGGCCGGTAACTTAGCTGGCCGTAGAAGGAGTTACTTTGATTGTCAAAGGAATATTCTTCCTCTATACCATCCACTATCTCAAAATAAGTGGCCGTATCCACGTTTGAATTGTTGTATTGGGCCTTGACATCCACAACGCCACCAAGCCCGGAAATTTGCTTTACGAAAGAAAAATCCAAGGCGAACAAAAATGCCCCGACATCCTCATATTCCGAGTCCTGTTCCCCCGTGTCACTTGTAGAATAGGCAGAAAAACCAATCTCCGTGGAAGAATCGGAAAAGGGTAATAATCCCAAGCGACCTCCATAAGCTTTGGCGAGGTTGGTATCTTCGTAATTTTCAAACCTAAGGATGCCAGCTTCCTCCGGTTCATCGCTTCCGTCATTTAGCCTTGGGCCGTTTGTGGCATAGACCGAATAATTCAATGTTGGACCGCCCAAGTCGAAGGCTCCCCTAAGCTCTACTCCGATTCCTGAAGAGGGTGCAATGCCATCATGCCCGTACCCTAAAGGAGCATTGGGCAGACGGTTGATCCAAGCGGGATGCAATCGCTCCATAAAAGTACCGAAGGGCAATAGAAACTTCCCTGCCCGTGCCGTGATGTTCTTATTGAGTACGTACATGACATCGGCATACTCTAAACCGGTCTCCAGTTGATTTCCTTCAAGCACAAACTCAAGTTCGGCCTCGAACATCAGCCTGTCCGAATGTTTATAAAGAAAAATTGGGGCATAGGCTAAGCCTAAGAATGTAGATTCGGTTTCATCCCCAGAGTCCATATATTCAAATCCAGTATGGCCGTAGCCCCTTATCATAAACTGGGTCTTGCTCGGTTCAAAAGTGTTGTATGTTTGGCCGTACATCTGACCGCCAAAAACAACTGCGATTAGTAATACTAGTAGCTTTTTCATTACTTAAGGGTTCTTATGTAGTTAATAATTTCCCAGCGTTTTTTCTCAGGGATGGCAGTTTTATAAGAGGCCATCGGTGAGCGGCCTTCTTCCAATTTCCAGAACAGGGCCCCATCTGTCTGGGCCTGGACTTCGGCACTGGTAAAATCGGTTGGTTTAGGTGTGAGGCCCGCGCCTCCTACACCATCGCCTTTGCCCTTGGCACCGTGGCACACGACACACAGCATCTTATAGGTTCTTTTGCCCGATGCAGCGGCATTGGCATCTCCTTTAAGTGGGTTTACAATCTTGTCAGCACTCGCGGGTGCCACCCATTTTTCCTGTGCATGGGTATTGAATCCCACGAACAGGAAACATATCACCGCCAGTACGGTCATGCTTGGTAAGAATTTTTTGTTTTTCATATTATTGGTATTAAGTTGTTAACAAATCTATTTTTTATTGAAAGTGTTCGTCTGCATAATTTTCTTTCTTATCTATATAATTTCGTCATAGAATTGGCGCTCCCAGCCTTCGGCATTCTTATAATCCGTCATGCTTATACCCGTGATGTTCTTAAACTGCCTCGACAGATGGTTTACACTACTATAGTCCAGCATATATGCTATATCCGAAAAGGTATATTGTTGAAGTTGTATCAGTTCTTTGACCCTTTCGATCTTTAGTTTTATAAAATACTTTTCAATTGTGGTATGCTCTTTTTTGGAAAACAGTTTGCTCAAAATCTTATAATCACGATGTAAGGTCGATGCCAAATGTTCCGAGGTCTTTTCCTTTAAATGCATTGGCAACTCCTTAATAAGAGCTATGAGTGTTATCTTTACTTCCTCGACCAACATTTCCTCCTCGCTTTGTGCAATCTCAAAACCATTGGAGTGAAGTACATCAGTGACTTTACTATCGATTTCTTTATCAATCTTTTTGATTGAACGTACCGTCAGCTTTCCTAATTCAAGGGAAAGCACCTCAATATTGATTTCTTCAAGCTCATGTTTTATGACCTTCAGACACCGTCTACATACCATATTCATGATCCAATAAATTCTAGTGGATTCCATGTATGAAATTGTTAATGTTACTAACTGAACAATAAAGCTGTCAGAGGATTGATTCTCTGATAAAATACAGGTCGAAAAAGGTTGTCGCTAGAAAATAGGCGCGACAGTAGATAACCAACAATGGGCTGTTGGCCATTGGGAAGCACAGATTATTCTTACAATAATCTGCTTAAATAAAAAATCAAATCAAGAAAGTTTCGTGAAGTACCAGTATGTCCTTCTCGATCCAGGGAGGATCATAGTTAATAAAGGGAACTGTTTTGAGTTCAAGTCCTTGAAATAAATTTACATAGGAGTAGAAAAATACTTTTAAGAAAATTACGTTGTTGGCATCTAGTTCGAAGGAAACCGATTTTAGATTGTCCTCCCCTTGCTTTACAAAGGTTTGGTTGCTACAACAACCCTTTTGACCTAGGGAACATTCTTTGGTAGGTTTTTCATCTTGTTGCTTAACTTTTTCATTGCAAGATTTCACTTTACTGAAAACAGCAAGATCCACCAATTTATCACAACAAAAGTGCATATCAGCTGTAAACGCGGTAGTGGAAAAAAGCACCGCGAGGGTCAATGTGAAGGCTAATATTTTGTGAAAAAAGCGTTTCATGTTCTAAAGTTAGTCAAAAACGTTTAAAGTTTTAAAATGACCTATTTATATTTTAGATGCTTAAAGTACTAAAAATAAGTAATTTATATTATTTTTTTAGCTAATTATCTGTCCAAATATAAATGAAGGGTTTAAACAAAAACATGACGATCGTCATGTTTGTAAGAAAAATTCCGTGAACGGTGAAAACGACCTAATAATTAATAGCGACGTATTGACTAATACTATTTTTCCAATAAAGTCGTTCATTTCTTAATAAACATATCTGTTATGGAAAGAAAGCAATTTTTACGAAGTCTGGGTGCCGGTGCGGCATTCGCCATAGTTTTTCCTTGTGTCCATGGTTGTTCGAAAGATGGCAACGGAGATGTTGCCCCGGAGGATATGAGACCTATACCTACTGGAATTGATTTTACCATTGACCTTGACGCTCAGGAAGGGGAAGCATTACAGAACAACGGGGGATTTATTTTAAAGGAATTTGTAGTAGTGGCCAAAAACTTGGAGGGGCAGTATGTAGCGGCCAGCCAAATCTGTAGCCATCAACAGACTGAGGAAGTGCGATTTATTTCGAATGATGGGGGCATCTATTACTGTTCTACGCATGGTGCACGGTTTGACCAGACGGGAAAACCGTTAAACAGCATCACAAGTAATCCGCTAAAAATATTCAATACGGAGCTTACCGGAAATATACTGCGCGTGTTTGAATAGATAGATCCATTTTCGAGAGTAATAGGTCTTACCTTTGGAAAAACAGCTAGACATACCAAATCTAAATTTTGGGCAGTGTTGAGATTTTCACATTTTTTAATTCTATAATGGAAAGCTCTTCCAGTTTTCCATTTTCAAAGGCTTTTTCAATTTGTTCGAAAGGAACTCCATCTTTTATTTTCGGTTGCAAGTTCCGATAATCCTGCACGGTAACTCCGTTAACGGTACGTTGATTATATGCCTCGCGAAACCGCATCCCTCCTTTACCGGTAAAATATGTATAGGCCAAGTAGTCCATACTATAATCCTCAACATCGAACCAGTAAAGGAACACATCTTCATAATCAACGCCACCGCCTTCCTTCTTAAAGATTACGCGGATCTTATGGTATTCTTTTCCTTTGATAGAGGTGGTGCCCTTATTCTCTAGAACAACGGCTTGGTCTTTTAGCCACAAGGGAAGAAATGCAAAGTACATTACGGAATTGACTGAATTTGTATAGGCATTTTTTCTTTCCTCCGTTATAGGTGCCACGGTATCGTCAATATAACGGATAAACCCTTTATTGGTAAATACATCCCTAACCAAGCCGCCGTGCTTGTTCTTACCGATTCTTATATAGGTAAATTGTCCGTTTTGGCGTTGGTAACTATAGGTATGTTTACGGAAGGTAAAGGAAGCCTCCGCATTTTTCATTTTTTCCATACCCGATACCTCAATGGCTTTGTCTACGACGCTTTCTTGCGCTACTAAGGGATTAAAATGCAACATGAGCAGTATTATCGGGATAGAAAACGAAAAAGGTTTGTGATTTAATAGTTTCATATGTTCTTTGATTGTTCTAAAGTTTTTTAAAATATTTGATGTTTTTAGATACTTTGTTATTCTGTTTCGTCAATGGATCCGGTTTTCTTTTTCAAGAAGTCGGGCGCCAGAAGCTGTATCCGTTCAAGTACCATTTTTGCTTCTTTGTCTTTCCCCGCATTTATAAGCTGAATATAACGATGATAGAGCGAACCTACTTTTACGTACCGAATTTCATCAGGTGGCAGGTTCGAAAGATAGGGATCCTCTTCCGGGGGGAGATTGCCGGCCAGTTCTTTGAGAAAGTTTTGCAATTCTGTTCCAACAATATAATTGGCACGCCCGGCATTGGCCTGCTGCGATAAAATGGGGGCTTCGAATTCGACCGATCTTTTGTCATCGGTGTTCGGGCGAATTCCAGATAAACGATTTCGTACGGCATCCAAGTTCCCTATATAGAACAGGCCAGCCATATGATCGTCTTTGGTCGAACTGCCTTGCCCTCCAACGACATGGACACTATTTTGCCTAAGGATGTTTTCGTCCAGCGGCGTACCTGTCTCTTGGCCAATAAGCACGATACTTGCCCTTGTTCCGGAAAAATCGGCCCTCCATAGGGTCACTTGGGGGAAAACCGAAGCGAACGTAGCGGCAATGATATCGAAGTTTTCGGAAGTGAGTTGGTACATTGGTAACCACTGTGCAAAAATCCCTCCCGGGGATAACCGCTTTTTCGCCTCTTTAAAATGTTCAAGGGTGTAAAGGCTTCCGGTACCTGCGTGCCATGGGGTAAAAAGATCACCAACAATAACATCGAATTGCTCGTGCGTGCCCAAAAGATAGTTTCGGGCATCGTCGGCAACAATGGTTACGCGTTTGTCATTAAAAAGTCCGTTGGTCCAAGGGGCAAAATAGCGCTGTGCGGCCGGAATTACATTGGATACCAACTCTACCGCCACAACCTTTTCTACCTCATGGTGGAGGGCAGCCCCCGCAGTAATACCGGTTCCCATGCCCAAGAAAACTACTTTTTTTGGTGCCGGATGGATAAGTAACGGAATGTGGGCCTGCATTTGTTCGACCAACAGCGAGCCGGAATCCCCGAGAACATAAAAGTTATCCATGCGCATCTGAATATTCTTTGGTAATTGCACGATGGAAACTACACCATCGCTCGATTGCCAGGAATCCAATAAGGTTCCATCAGCATCCAAGCGTACTATTGGTGGATTTTTCAGAACAATTATCCCCATAATTATAACAATTGGCGCCAAGGCCCAACCAATTTTCTTTCGCCCATAAAACGATAGGGAGGCCATAATGGCCAAGATCCCGTAAGAAACAGCAACGATTTTTATACTGTCCCAAAGGCCTAAAGTGTCGAGTAGAACGAAACCTGATAGCACTGGGCCGACAAAGCTACCTGTAGAATTGAAAAGTACCAACCTGCCCACAATCCGTCCAGACGGCTTATCTATCATGGGAGCTGCTCTGAGCAAGAATGGAAACACCGCGCCCAGAACAAATGTTGGCGGCAAGACCACTAAAAAGGCCAGTTTAAAAACGGCCCATATATAGGCGTACCAAGATGCGCCCATTGCCAAATACCCAAGACCGTTTGTAGCGATATTGAAAACATTCGGGGAAACCCCTATTAAAATGGCCGATACGGACAAGAGTAGGGCCAAGGCTCTTTTTGAGGGCATCCTTGACCTAACAAGCAGATGTGCGACGAACCCTCCCAATGCCAAAGCCAAAAGAAATACCACCAAAATCACGGAGAACGAGTACACCGAATTTTGTAGTACTTGAGCGAACATCCTGGTCCATAAGGTTTCGGCCGATAGTGCCAATACTCCTGAAAAAAAAGCCACCACGGCAAACTGGGTATAACTTAACTTGGTCGAACGTTCGGTATTTTTTTTGGGTTTTGGCTTTACCTTGGCCACCCTGGGCGCAACGGAATAAGACACCAGGAATTTATCAAGAACAATTGCAAGAACACCTACGGAAGCTGCCAGTATCAATGCAAGGCCATAGGTTGAGCTTACCCCGTATTCCCTGATCAGGTAAAACCCTGTAAAAAAAGCTCCAAGTGCTGCTCCCAATGTATTCACTGCATATAGAATGGTTCCGCGCCTTTCGAGGTACCTGCGATTTTTACCGATGTACTGTGCCAATATTGGAAAAGTACCGCCCATAAGAAACGTTGGAGGCAAAAGCAATAAAGCACCAAAAAAGAATTTCGCCAGTAAAAGGGCACTTTTTGAACCGCCCAAAAAGGATACGACCTCGACATAGTACATTTCATATAAATCAAGACCTGGTAGTATCAAAAAGGCAGTTAATGCAATGCCTAACTCCATAACCCCATATACACGAAACGGTCTCTTCAAACGAGCGCCGATATTGCCAAAAAACCTTCCCCCAATTGCGAGCCCAAGAAAAAAAACTGACAATGTTGCCGCCGTTGCGTACGCGGCGTTTCCGAATACTAGCCCTAAGCGGTACATCCAGACCACCTGAAATATTAGACCGGCTGTACCGGACAGAAAAAACAAAGCATACAAAAAAGTGAAGTTTCCCGAGCGTTCAAATTGTGGAAACATAAACTTATCTTTCATAAAAAATGGTTGTTGATAATGTGGTATTATACAAACATAAAAAGAAAAGAGGCTTTTTTAACAGCCTCTTTTCCCTCTATTTTTAAGTGATCAATTTAATCTAAACACCCAGCATAATTAGGGTTGTTCGATTCTGACTGTGGAACGAGAAATTTAAGGGTAGAGCTATATTCCCCTCCCTTGAAATACGGCCCCCACGGAAAGACATTGGAGGGCATCATACCGTAAACGTCCACAAGTCTTCTAAGGTCGCCTAGTCGATGACCGGTACTGAAGAGCCAAAATGCACGCTCTGAAAAATGGGCCAGCAATAGGTCGTCACCGCTAATTCCTGAGAGGTCTAAATCTGACAGACCTATAGTAGCCCTAAGTGCATTATGTATGTCCTCCACGGTGATAGCATCATCCGCATTGGCGGCTGCCTCGGCCTCGATCAATCTTGCCTCTGTTCCAGAAGCCAGGATTACGGGCACATTGGAAGAATCATATTTGAGCTGATTGTAGTACAATGTAATATCATCCTGCCCAAATTCCGTACCGCCATCCCAAGGTGTCCTGGGATCCATAGCGGAGCGGTACATTAAACCATTTCCACCTTTGCCATCGGCGATAGAAAATTGACGCCGAACAGTAGTCATGATATAAATTCCGTTTTCTTGTCTTCGACTGTTGTCGGATTGCTCAATATTATAAACAAAATCTGAGGGAATAGCAGCTACTTCTCTGGCTGCCTCATCAAACTGACCTAGACCCAAAAGGGAGCGGGCCTTACCTACCCGTCCTAGGTTCGCCAATTTATCATTGCTGCCGGCGTTGGCGATAGCTTGATCAAACCAAATTATCGCTTGGTTGAACATTTGTTCGGTGGTCAAAGGATCGCCATAAATCAATTCTCCGCCATTGGCAGGGGCCTTACTGAACGGCACCCCACCGCAAAAGGTTTCCGCGAACATGACATAAGCATAGCCAGCAACGCTTTGCATCTCACTTTCAATTTCTGGGTTTCCACCGAAATCGGCAAGAAGGTCAACCGTAGTTTCGGCACCAGTTCGCGATCTATGCAGGTTGCCATAAATTGTGTTTACGTCACTGTTGATATCTTGAAGATTACGGGTGTCGGCTTCACGCCTGGTGGGAAAGGTTCCCGAATAGGAATACTCATCGCTCATAAGGCCACTCATAACAATTAGCCCTGTAGTGGCACCATGACCCGCAGCGGAACCGCTCATAGCCACTGCAAGATCCCCCAGAGAACCCGCTCGTAGGGTTTGTATACCGGCCTCACTGTTGAGTGATTCCGGGGTAACGATATCGGGATCCGAGACTTCCACCACCGAATCGCATGATATGCATAAAGACGACAGTACCATCAAGACAATGACATTCAAGAGTGATATGGAATCGTTGTTGTTTGCTTTTATTATTTTTTTCATTTTCTTATTTTTTTTATTAAAACGATAGGTTCAGTCTTGCTTTCCACGAACGTACAGGTGGTTGACTGAGAAATTCTTCGGTGGTAAAATTGGCTTGTCCTTCAGAACTAATTTCGGGGTCAAGCCCTGAGTAATCTGTCCAAACGCCAAGATTCTGACCAGAAAGTGTTAGGCTTATACGGTCAAAACCAAGTTTGCTTGAAAAGGTTCCCGGTGCGTTATAGGTCAATGAGATTTCACGTAGCCTCCAAAAAGAGGCATCTTCGATATAACCTGCATTTGTCCCTAAAAATTTTGATGCGACTGCTCTGGCCTGATCTTCAAGTGAGGCATTGGGGTCGTTTAGTTCCCTATTATTACTGTTTCCGTTTCTCCATGAACCGGTATTGTTATAGAGTTTTTGACCGCCCCTGTAGTTAAGAAGCCCTTTCAGCACAAATTGATTTTCGAAAAAACTCAGTGTCGGGGTAAAAGAAATATCGGTCGTTGCAAACGGGGTGCCCAAATAACCTAGTTCCCCTACTTGTACTTCATTTTGCCCAATGAAACCGTCGCCGTTGGCATCGTTATAGGTATAGGTTTCGTCCCAATAGCCACCAAGGGGGAATCCTTCAACATGACGTTGCTGTCCAAAAATGACAGGCTGGATGCCCTCACCCAGTTCAATCAGCTCGTTATCGATAAAAGAACCCACGAAATCCAGTCCAAAGAAAAACTTGTCGGTCTCGATGATTCTAGTATTCAGGCCTATTTCGATACCTGAGTTTTTTACGGAGCCCAAATTTTCAAAACGTCCCTCACCCACCCCAAGAGATAGGGGTAATTGCCTGAAAATAAGGGCATCTTCGGTTCGCTTATTAAAATAGGTTATTTCAAAGCCGATTTTATCAGACAATAATTTGGCATCAAAACCAAATTCAACCTCTGTAGATCTCTCTGGACTTAAACCAGTATTTCCTACACTTCCAATGGTTACCCCCGTTACACTTTGTCCGTCTAATGTAGCCGCGATAGGATTGAAAAATCTTAAGGCATCATTAGTGCCAGGTTGAACCCCGGAGGCACCCCATGCTCCCCTAAGCCGTAAGGAACTTATTCCATATTTATCGGAATTATTAAAGAATTCCTCCTCTGAAATGAGCCACGAGGCACTCACTTTGGGGTAAAATACCGAATTGAAGGAAGCACCAAAAGAACTTCCGCGATCTGCCCGCACCGCACCAGTTACGAATAGTTTATCGCTAAAGCCAATCTGTTCCTCCAAAAAGACACCAACGGTGCGTGATTCGATGGTCTGCTCGTTACTTTGTGTAACAGCGGCACCCGCAATTGAGTTGCTACCCGCAACCAAAAGAAGCCCGGTTGCAAATGTACCCTGTGATAAATTCTGTAAATATTGAAACCCGAGGGAAGTACGTGAATTTATGCCTTCCCATAAGTCTGTTTTGTAAGACCCTACCATATCAAGAGTATAAACAAAATCGTTAAACCTATTGGAAAATCGGGCACCTTGGTCATAGTTGAGAAAAGCCGGGGCTTCTCCCGTTGGGAAAAACTGGCTGTCCCAACGCGAAGTAAAGTCAAGTCCACCAGAAGCCCTTACATTCAGTTTCTCCATAGGTTGCCATAAAATCTCAAGACCTGAAGTAAAACGATTGATTATTTGTCGGGTATCGATTGTGAACAATTCATCGGGTGTAAATTCGCCCCAACCGTTGTTCACGTCGATCGAAGATGCACCATTAAGTCCCTGACTCATTAGGGCCAAGGCAAAATTATCGTTCAAGGGTAATTCTAGATTACTATTAGTGTAGCCCGTGGTTAAATTAACCTTCAGGTCATCGGTAATTTTAGCCCCAAAATTCCCCCTGAAATTGGTCCTTTTAATATTATTGACCGGTAAGACACCTTCACCGTCGGTAAGACTACCTGAAAGAAAGTAGGTAAGTACTTCCGAACCTCCCGATACGCTTAATCCGGCACCATAAGACTGTCCTGTTCTAAAGGGCGAGGTACGGGGGTCGTTCAAGGGCTGAAAAGAATTGACCGTACTGGGGACAAAAGTGCCGTCGGCCGCTTCAAAATTGAAGCCAGGATTGCCTTGGGAATCAAGTGCCTGATAATTTAGTGGATAGGTTGTCACATCCTCGACGAGACCGCTCTCCATAAAAGCTGACCATCTCGGTTCCCCTTGCTTCCCTTTTTTAGTAGTAATACGAATTACACCGTTCGCCGCAATTGACCCGTACAAGGTCGCTGCAGAAGGCCCCTTGATTATTTCGATAGATTCAATATCCTCCGGGTTGATATCGTTTAACCGGGAAGGAGACTGTCCACCCGTTTCAAACGAGATGGAATTGGCCTCGTTGTTGATGAGAATTCCGTCAATATATATTACTGGTTCATTAGAAAGGGAGGCGCTATTGGAACCCCTTACCCTAATACGGGAACCCATCCCAGTAGAACCTCCACTACTGGAAATTTGAACACCGGTCGCCTGGCCCTGAAGTAAATCTGAAACATTGCTTATTGGGCGTTGTTTTACGTCGTCGGCAACATTGAGATTAGCAATGGAATTGCCCATCTCAACTTTACGGCGTACACCGGTTGCAGTAACGATTACCTCGTTCAAATCCATCAAATCAGCCTTCATGACTACGTTGATGACCGTTTCTTGTGCTACTTGTACCTCATGTTTGGCGAAACCGATGTAAGAGAATACAAGAATGTCCCCTTCTGAAGCCTCAATTTCATATTGTCCTTCAAAATTGGTGGAAACCCCTTTTGTGGTGCCCCTAATCACTATACTTACCCCGCCCAAGGGTACATTTTGCTGGTCGGTTACCATTCCGGTTACCGTCATTGTCTGCTGCTTTATCTTTGGAGGATCTAAGGATGACGTTTTAATTTCCGTTCTCGGAACCATCTTCTTTTCCAGAAGAACAATAAGTTTTCTCCTTATTTCAAAAGAAACATTTGTTTCTTTTAAAATAATGCCCATTAAATCTTCAATTTTGACTTTATCCGCCTTTACCGTTACTTTTCTGCTGGTGTCCAAGGTAGAATTTTTGTACAGGATGTTGAAATCCGTCTGTCTTTCTATTTCATGGAATATGGATTCTATGGTTGCGTTCTCCATATTCATTGAAATTTTCCCCTTTTGGGAATACGCATTCTTGGCACTAAGTTGAAATAGGGCAATGAGTAAAAACAATGCGGTTATCTTCATTTTCAGGTCTATTTTAATCGTAAAATAGCTTTTACATAGTGTGTTTTTCATACTTTTGAGAGAGTTTAGAAATTGGCTAATTAGTTTTTAAATTCATTTGGAATCCAGGGATTGTTACCGCAATCCCTGATTCTTTTGTTTATATCATAGGTCTACTTTTTAGGGTTAATCTCTATTTTGTTTTTGGAAATTGAGTACTCAAAATCTTTTATACGTTGGAACGCTTGTAGCACCTCGTCAATGGTTTCCGTCTTAAATCTTCCGGTATATCTTTCTTGGCCCACCTCTACGTCCTTAATACTGATTTCGATATCATAATGTCTTTCAAGCTTTTTGGTGATTCGATAAAAGTCCTCGTTTTTAAACAATAATATCCCATCCTTCCATGCGATGTGGCTACTAACATCAACATCGGACACGGTCAGATTTGCGCCGGAGAGGAAATATGAGGCCATTTGATGCGGCTTTAAAACCATAGCCCGTCTATCAGGATTTCCCCCTCCATTTACAGCTACACTGCCCTCTACCAAAACAACCTTGGCATATTCGTCGTCCGCGTAATTGGAAATATTGAATTCGGTACCCAAAACCTTGGTGCCCAGTAAACCTGCATCCACCGAGAAAGGTCTCAAGGAGTCTGACTTGACGGTAAAGTAAGCCTCCCCCCTTAAAACCACGTTCCGAGGTCCTTCATCGTAAAAAGCCACGGGATATGTCAACGATGATCCTGAGTTTAAGTAAACCTCGGTACCGTCGGACAATACTATCTGGAATTTCTTACCATAAGGGACTTCCAGAGTATTGTAGACCAGCGGCCTTAAGTTTTTTAGGGTGTTCTCTGATTTTTTTTTGTAAATAATCTTGCTTCCTTCCTGCTCGGCCACATACGTGCCGGAGCTGGAGACCACCTCCAAAGTTTTGGCTTCCAAAATTTCCTTGGTGGACCCATCACCCAAAGTAATGGTGATTTGCTTTTGGGGTAAATCCTTATCCGCAATTCCCCCCAAATAAAATAAAGTGCCGACCGTAATAATACCTATGAAGACAGCGGCATATTTCAGTACATTGAACCCTCTACTTCTTCTTTTCCTAATCTCGAACTGTTCAATATTGTCCAACAATTCCCTTTTCAGGCGTTCCGCTTTCTCTTCCTCAAAAAGCCCTGTAACGAGATGGTGCAGTTTGATCTCTTCTTGAAAGCTGGCCTTGTTGTTATTGACCCATTTCGTCAAAAATTCAATTTCCTCAGTAGTGGCGGTATTGCTCAGGAATTTATGAACGATGTTTTTGATATTCCTTTTTTTCATTATGAAATATTAAGATAATGCCAATGCATACTAACCAAACGACCGAACTTTACAATACCCTTGCTTTTTATTTACATTTACCTATTATTTTGATAAAATTTTGTTAAAATAGCTTATGAATTCAAATGATCGTAACATAAATGTTGATGTCAATGCAATCCGAAATGGGGACAAGGCGGCATTTAGGGCGGTCATTGATCTGTACTACAAAGAAGTCTATTGGTATGCCAAAAGTTTAGGTCGTGACGACACTTTGGCAAAGGACCTTACCCAAGAAACATTTTTTACCTTATGGAAAAAAAGGGACAAGTTAAGCGATGGGGTGGTGGTTAAGGGATGGTTGTACAAATCTGTTCGCAACAAGTTCCTGGACCACGTAAAAAAATACAGAAAAGAGACTTATTTATTGGAAACCGCTTTTGTTGAGACACTCGATACTGTTGCCCGGTCCGAAAACCAGGAAATTTTAAAACGCAAGATGGAAATCATTGATATGGAGATTCAAAATCTTCCCAAAAAATGCTCCAAAGTATTTTTTTTGAGCAAAAAGGAAGGATTGACAAATATTGAAATTGCAGATTACTTGGGAGTTTCCCTTAAAACTGTAGAAGGCCATCTTACTAAAGCCCTTAAAATTTTGAGGGAGAAATTGAAGGATAAAATTCATGTCTTACTAATGATTCTTCACTCTAGTGAATAAAATCAGAAATAACTTTATACAAGAATTGATACAACAATGCGTGATTTTTGATTTTTATGTCAAAAACCATAAGCTACTGAAAAGTTAATGCCAAAAGGATGCCCTGGTCTTAGCCCTGCCGGAACCCTGGATACCGCATAGGTTTCATCCAATAAATTGATAATGTTAGAAGAGAAGGTAAGGTGTTTATTGTAAAAATATCGACCCGACAGGTCAATAACATAGTTGAAATCAACTTTTTGGTTTGCCGGTATTGTGCCCGTTCCCGCTTGCGTCCTAAAGGCGTCGGTATATCGCAAACCCATATTTAAAGAAAATTTCTCATGCTCCAGTCCAAGATTCAAATTAAACTGATTTTTGGCGATGTAAGGAATTTCATCCCCTTCTGTAACCTCTCCGAATATATCGGTATCACTTTCAAAGGAACTTAGGAACTTGGTGTCGGTCAAGGTATAGGATACCGATACAGGAAGTCTTAACTTTTCGGAGCTGTTTTTTAAAATATCATAGTTCAACAATACTTCTACCCCGCTTACACGTACCTCGCCCGCATTGAATTGGTCAAGGCCGCCCGTACCACCAGTGGCGGCAAGGTCGCTGCCCAGTAGGTTTTGATAATCATTATAGTACGCTATTATTTCGCCTTTTAGGCCACTATGGTTGAAACGTGTGCCCAGTTCGTAATTTATACTTTGTTCCGGATTTTGGCCGTCAGTACTCCCCGGAGGAGAAAACCCTTTGTGAATTCCACCAAAAACGGACCAATTATTGGTGAACCTATAATTGGCACCCAATCCCGGCATCCAAACATCCACCCTATTTTCCCTTTCGGAAAGGTCAAGGCCCGACCTCTTGGCATCGTTGCTTCCATAATCGGTTCTACCCAACGTTATATTCTCATAGCGTAGGCCTGGAGTAACCGTAAGCCCGTTAATACTTAATTTATATAAAAAATGCGCAGCCACGGCTTTCGCATAACTTATACGATTGGCATCTTCACCCTTTACGCCTACTGTAGTCCTTATTAATTCTCTATTTTGAAATGCATACCTGTCCACCCATTGAAATCTGTCCTCGTCATCTTCGTGATAACGTATTCCCGCTTCCAGGGTTTGTAACCAATCCGAACCCCATCGTAATTTGGCTATGGATTGAACACCATTTGAGGTGTATTTTCTGTTGTTTGCCTTTATACCCATAACATCGTCTTGGCTGTCTTCGTTTCCTAAAATAGTTTGATATTCCATGGGGTAATCCAGTGGTGATGACAAGATGTTGTTTATGCTCACTCTTTCGCCAAGGTTTACATCGGTTAACTTATACCAATTCCGTTTGAATTTATTCAAGTAACCAGTGGTACTTATATTTAGCGATGGGGATACTTGTATAAAATGGGTAAGTTGGTATTGTTGATGTTCGGCGTTCATTACATCCTCAGACGATGCCCTGTACCTTCTAAAGGGGTTTTCTTCAAAGTCTTCATCGGTCAATCCCAAGTAAGTTTCGTTTGCCTCTTCTTCAGAATATTGGATTTTAAATGTTAGTGACTGATACATTTTTGCATCTAAATTTGAGTTGACACTAAACTTGGCTAAATAATCAGATTTATCAAATCCTGTATTGCCACCACCATCTAAATCCTTAAAACCGTCTGAGCTGTAATTGAAATAATCCGTTACAAATCCAAAGTTTTGATAGCTATCACCAATGACTAATTGCGTGTTTCTTGAGCCATAATTTCCTGCGGCAATGGAAGCTCGTCCAGAAAATTCGTCAGGAATGCGAGTTGAAATCATGTTGATCGCTCCGCCTGTCGTATTTGGCCCATATTGAATTTGACTGCTTCCTTTTAATATTTCGACAGCTTGCATTCGGCCAATGGTAGGGAAATAATACGCCGCCGGGGCACTATATGGGGCCGGGGCAATTAAGACACCGTCTTCCATAAGGTTAATCTTCGCACTCCGCTCCGGTGAAGTACCGCGTAAGCTAATATTTGGCCGAAGACCAAACCCATCTTCTTCATATATATTTACCCCGGGTACACTTTTTAGCGTTCTGTTAATATCATTGTAATTAAATTTTAGTAGTTCTTTTTCTGATATGTAGACCGCAGAACCTGTTCTGTTCTTTGCTTCGAACGTACTACCTAGTATAGCGTTACCGTTTACAATGACCTCGTTCAACATTTCAGTCTTAAAGGCCGTAGAATCTTTCCGATCTTGATTGTCTTGGCTCAGCACGTTAGTGTGAAAAGAAATAAAAAAGAGGGATATTAGAAATGGCTTCCACATGTTATATTTATTTAGATTTAATATTAATAAAGTGCAAACGTAGTTTATTTGCACATATCTCACAATACTATTAAGAAAGATTCTAAATAAATTTTTATGAAGCCCTATGATTCAATCTGGAAGCATCCTTTTCAAAATGATGATATATATCATGTTGTGAGAAAGCGGAATCGATTATTTTTCCATTTTAGAAAATCGGGAAATTTCTAGGCCAAAATTTTGTTAAACATATACCATATGTTAAAATTTTTGTAGTTTTGCAATACGAATGAAAAAAAGTTTTTTCAAGATATCATCTTTTGTAATGGCAATCGTAGTGCTGTTATCGACGTTCTCCTTTGCCGTTGATCAGCATTATTGTGGCGATGTTTTGGTGGATTTTTCTTTTTTCGGCAAAGCGGAATCCTGTGGTATGGAAATGCAACAATCCAGTGAATCATATGACGACAGTCTTGATAAAAAAGGTTGTTGCGAGGATCAGACCTTGGCCATTGCGGGCCAAGATGATTTAAAGATTTCATTTGAAAAACTAAGCTCGGAGCAACAACTCTTTGTTGTTTCATTTATATACTCCTATATAAACTTTTATGAAGGATTCGATACGAAAATCGTTCCTTTTAGGGACTATTCCCCCCCTCCACTGATACGGGACGTTCAAGTTCTAAATCAGACTTTCCTGATTTGATTTTTAGGTAATTGACCATTTAGGCCCAACATATTTTTGTTCGGGTCAAGCTGTTTTTGTTGACTTTTTCAACTTGAATTTCCAATTACTTAATTATCCAAATCATGCTAAATAAGAGCATAAAGTTTCTCATAGAAAATAAATTGGTAGCGGTTTTGCTCCTTGTCCTTTTTGTAGGCTGGGGAATCGTAAACGCACCCTTTGAATGGAATACCGGTGCACTACCTAGAAACCCGGTTGCTGTTGATGCCATTCCCGATATTGGGGAAAACCAACAAATCGTATTTACGAAATGGGACGGTCGCTCCCCACAGGATATCGAAGATCAGATAACCTACCCGTTGACCACATCTTTATTGGGGATTCCTGGTGTAAGGACCATCCGTAGTTCCTCCATGTTCGGCTTTTCGAGTATCTATATCATTTTTGAGGAAGATATTGAGTTCTATTGGAGCCGTAGCCGTATCCTTGAAAAATTGAATTCATTACCGGCAGGACTGTTACCAGAAGGTGTTAACCCCGCATTGGGACCGGATGCGACGGGATTAGGCCAAATTTTTTGGTATACGCTCGAAGGCCGTGATAAGGATGGCAATGTTACCGGAGGTTGGGATCTTCAGGAACTTCGCAGCATACAGGATTTCTATGTCAAATATGCCCTTTCTTCGGCGAGCGGCGTTTCCGAAGTGGCTTCCATCGGGGGGTATGTTCTGGAATATCAGGTAGACGTAAATCCAGAATTGATGAAGCAGTACGGTATCGGTCTGCAACAAGTCGTAAAAGCCGTAAAACAGAGCAACAGGGACATCGGTGCGCAAACCTTGGAAATCAATCAGGCCGAATACCTGATTCGCGGGCTGGGTTATGTCAAATCATTGTCTGATTTAGAGAACGCCGTGGTTACTTCGAGCGATTTTACCTCGATACGTATTAAGGATATTGCCAGGGTAACACATGGCCCGGCTACCCGAAGGGGAATATTGGATAAGGAAGGTGCCGAGGTCGTTGGTGGCGTTGTGGTGGCCAGATATGGAGCCAACCCCATGGAGGTCATCAACAATGTAAAGGACCAAATAAATGAACTCAGTGCGGGGCTTCCTTCAAAAGAACTTAGCGATGGGACGACATCGCAACTGACCATTGTCCCTTTTTATGATAGAACCGAGTTGATTCAGGAAACACTTGGAACCCTAGATGAGGCATTGACCTTGGAAATACTGATCACAATTTTGGTCATTATCATCATGGTCTTTAATCTAAGGGCTTCCATTTTGATTTCCGGACTCTTGCCGGTTGCAGTGTTGATGGTCTTTATCGCCATGAAACTATTTGGCGTGGATGCCAATATCGTAGCGCTGTCGGGTATCGCTATCGCTATCGGCACCATGGTCGATGTAGGGGTCATCCTCTCAGAGAATATTATACGGCATTTGGACGAATCCGATGGGAAAGAATCCATTAATACTGTCGTTTATACGGCAACGGCGGAAGTGTCCGGTGCCATTTTAACGGCGGTAATGACCACTATTATCAGCTTTATACCGGTCTTTACCATGATAGGGGCAGAAGGGAAGCTCTTTCGCCCGCTGGCCTTTACCAAGACCTTTGCATTGACTGCATCCATTATCGTCGCCTTATTCTTGATACCGCCCTTTGCAGCATTTCTGTTTCGTAAAAAGAGTATAAAAAATACGCTGGGTTATGGTATCAATGGGGTGCTTATCGTTTTGGGTATCCTTGCCATTGTCTATGGCTCTTGGTTAGGGTTGATATTGATAGCCTTTGGTGTGGTAGGTCTATTGAAATATCCCGAATTGGCCTCAAAAATTTCATCGGGATTCTCGATTTCCGATAAGCGTGCCAATTTGATCAATATCATCATTTCGGCATTTGCCATTGTTTTTGTCCTGGCCGAATACTGGAGGCCCTTGGGGTTGGACAAAAGCATTTTCTGGAACCTGATGTTCGTGGGTCTTATCTGTTTCGGGCTTTTGGGTTTCTTTACGGTTTTCCGAAATTATTATACCCGAATCTTACGTTGGGCCTTGCGTAACAAACTTATTTTTCTCTCTATCCCGACCGCAATAGTTGTATTCGGTGTGATGATTATGCGAAATACCGGAAAGGAATTTATGCCCTCACTTAATGAAGGTTCCTTCCTGCTAATGCCCACATCGTTGCCGCACGCAGGGGTAGAGGAGAACAAACGCGTACTTCAGCAACTCGATATGGCCGTGGCCAGTATTCCCGAGATAGCGACCGTAGTCGGTAAGGCGGGAAGAACGGAATCGGCCTTGGATCCCGCTCCACTCTCGATGTACGAAAATGTTATTCAGTACAAACCGGAATACATGCTCAATGAAGATAGAAAGTGGCAACGTTACAAAGTCAATGAAGATGGCATGTTCGAACTGAGGGACGGTACTTTTGTGACCAATCCGAATTTAGAGGTCGATACTGATGATGCGGATTATAAGGAATCATCGATAAAATCTCCCTTTTCCGTACAGCAAAAAGACCTGATACCAGATGAGGACGGAGAGTATTTCCGAAACTGGCGACCCGAAATAAAGTCGCCCGACGATATTTGGAAAGAAATTGTCAAGGTAACCAAAATCCCTGGTGTTACCTCCGCCCCGAAACTACAGCCCATCGAAACCCGACTGGTCATGTTACAGACCGGAATGCGGGCACCCATGGGGATTAAGGTCAAAGGTCAGGATCTCAAACAAATCGAAGCCTTCGGTCTTCAATTGGAAGACATTCTCAAACAGGCCGAGGGGGTCAAGGACGAAGCGGTCTTCGCCGATAGGATCGTCGGCAAACCCTATCTCTTGATAGATATCGATAGGGAACGATTAGCCCGCTATGGTATTACCATTGAAGATGTACAAAGTGTATTGCAGGTGGCCGTTGGCGGTATGGTGCTGACCCAGACCGTTGAGGGTCGCGAACGTTATGGGGTTCGTGTGAGGTACCCAAGGGAACTTAGAGAAAACCCACAAGACCTAAAGGAAATTTATGTACCTGTCGAAAAAGGAAATCCCGTTCCCTTGAGCGAGCTGGTAACCATTAACTACGAACAGGGGCCTCAGGTCATCAAAAGTGAGGATACTTTTTTGGTGGGTTATGTACTCTTCGATAAGTTGGACGGTTTCGCGGAAGTGGAAGTAGTCGAAAACGCCCAGGCCCTGATTCAGGAAAAAATCGATAGCGGCGAACTGGTAGTTCCCAAAGGAATCAACTATCTCTTTACGGGAACCTATGAAAACCAGTTACGGGCCGAAAAAACTTTGTCTGTTGTGGTACCCTTGGCATTGACTATTATTTTCCTGATCCTCTATTTCCAATTTCGCTCCGTTGGTACATCGTTAATGGTGTTCACAGGTATAGCGGTCGCATTTGCGGGAGGGTTTTTGATGATATGGTTTTATGGTCAAGATTGGTTTTTGAACTTTAATTTCTTTGGCGAAAACCTACGCGACCTCTTCCAGATGCACACCATAAACCTTAGCGTTGCCGTTTGGGTCGGGTTCATTGCCTTGTTCGGTATTGCCACCGACGACGGCGTGGTCATGGCGACCTATCTGACACAGACTTTCGATAGGAACAAACCGGATACCCTAATCGCCGTTCGGGATTCGGTCGTGGAAGCGGGCGAAAAGCGTATCCGTCCCTGTTTGATGACCACGGCAACCACCATTCTGGCCTTGTTACCAGTACTCACATCCACAGGACGTGGTAGTGACATTATGATACCGATGGCGATCCCAAGTTTTGGTGGGATGCTTATCGCACTGATTACCCTTTTCGTGGTTCCTGTTTTATACAGTTGGAAAGCTGAATTTCAATTAAAACGATTGTCGAAATGAAAAAATACGTACAACTCTTTTTAGGGATTATGTCCATAGCTTCTGTAAATGCACAGGAGTTGGAAAGCTTGATCGAGCAGGCCGAATTGAACAATCCCGAAATTCAGGCCTATGAACTGCGCTACAATATCGCCTCAGAAAAAATCAATGAGGTCAATACGCTTCCCAATACTGAAATTAGTGCGGGATTCTTTGCCAGTGAACCGGAAACTCGCACGGGCGCTCAAAAGGCAAGGTTTTCCGCCAAGCAGATGATCCCTTGGTTCGGTACCATTACCGCGCGGGAAAATTATGCCAATTCAATGGCAGATGCACAATATGAAGATTTGGTCATCGCTAAACGAAAATTGACCTTGGCCGTTTCCCAGTCCTACTATCGCCTGTATGCGATTAGGGCAAAACAAAAGGTGCTCGATGAAAATATCGAATTACTGGAAACCTATGAACGACTTGCCTTGACCTCGGTTGAAGTGGGCAATGCCTCCGCTGTAGATGTGCTTAGGCTACAGATACGTCAGAATGAACTGGAACAGAGCAAGGAGGTCTTGAATGAAGAATATGAGGCGGAGCAAACGCTGTTCAACAATCTACTCAATAGGGATGAAAATACACAGGTCGATGCGTATGACGGCTTTACCGTACCCGAAGTAGACCCCGTATTTGTGGAAGATGACCTTCAATTACATCCCGAACTTGTTAAATACGATAAGTTGTACGAATCGGTAGAAAAATCCGAGCTGTTGAACCAGAAGGAGGCATTGCCCAATCTTGGTTTCGGACTTGATTATATACCTGTTGCCGAACGGCCCGCAATGGACTTCAGCGATAATGGAAAGGATATCATAATGCCGATGGTTTCCTTGTCCATACCCATTTTAAACAACAAGTACAAATCCATTTCAAAACAGAATGAGCTACGGCAACAGGAAATCACTGCCCAGAAAGCCGATAGAACTAACAAACTGGAAACCTTGTTGAGCGAAGCGATCAACCAAAGGGATGCTTTTAGGATACGCTTTAATGTGCAACAGCGGAATATAGGTAAAGCCAACGATGCTGAGGAAATCCTTATTAAAAGTTACGAAACGGGAACCATTGATTTTAATGATGTGCTCGATGTTCAAGAGCTACAGCTAAAGTTTCAAATCAATCGAATCGAATCCATCAAGGGCTACTATGTGCAATCGGCCATTATTAATTATTTAAGGAGCTAAGACCCATATCGATAAGGGCAATATGTATTGATTGAATTTGATATAGTAGGATATTATAAATAATAAAAAGAGAATCATGATCAGAAAAATTACGGTGTTGTTGGTACTTCTCATTTCATGTGAAGGCATTGCTCAAGTAGGAACCAACGGAGAAGACAGAAATGAAGAAGGGCGTCCCGTAAAAGAGTATAACCTTACCCTAGAACAAAAGGAGATGACCCTTGGAGGCGTAACGGCCAATGGAATGACTATAAATGGTAGTATTCCTGGCCCTACGTTAGAATTTAATGAAGGAGACCTTGCTATAATCAATGTAACCAATAAAATGGACAAAGAAACTTCAGTGCATTGGCACGGATTAATACTTCCAAATTTCTATGACGGTGTACCCTATTTAACTACACCACCAATTGAACCTGGTAAGACATTTCAGTATAGAATTCCTATTAACCAATCGGGTACGTATTGGTATCATTCCCATACAATGTTGCAGGAGCAAAAGGGAGTTTATGGTTCCATAGTCATTCATCCAAAAGAAAAGACATTGGATTATGACAAAGATTTGGTTGTAGTGTTATCTGACTGGACCAATGAAAAACCTATGAACGTTTTGCGTAACCTTAAAAGGGGTAACGAATGGTACCAAGTTAAAAAAGGTACTGCAGTGCCATTAAGTAGAGTCATAAAAGAAGGTGCATTGGGAGCTCAATTTAAGTTTTGGCGCGATAGAATGGAAGGTGCCGATATTGCAGACGTCTATTATCCTGCTTTTTTGTCCAACGGTAAAAAACTAGCAGAGTACCCAAATTTTCAACCCGGTGAAAAAGTAAGGCTTCGCTTTATTAACGCCGCAGCATCTACCTATTATTGGATGGATTTTGGAGGAGGCAGCCCAATGGTTGTCTCAAGTGATGGTATAGATGTGGAACCTATATCCAAAAGCCGATTTCTTTTCGGCATTGCGGAGACCTACGATGTTATCGTTACCATCCCCGAAGGCACATTAGAAATTACTGCTACAGCCCAAGATGGTTCCGGACATACTACCGTGCGTTTAGGGCAAGGTATACTTTATCCTGCAAAACCGATTGACAGACCGGACAAAGTGGCAATGATGAAGCAAATGGCAAAAATGGATATGAAGATGGGCGCGCCCGCAATGGTAGGAAATCAAAAGAAAAAAACACCAGAGTTTTTGATGCAGAAATATGGAATGAAGATGGATATGAAAGATGAACAGATGAACATGGATATGCCCGATAAGATGTCCATGAAAGATGGTGCAATGAAAAAGCAAATGGATATGAACATGAAGATGGATGAGAAAATGCCCATGAACGACGGCAATATGAATATGGACAATACGATGGTAATGAAAAAGGATTCTATGCCAATGAACCATAATAAAACAATGGACAAAATGAATGACCACATGAATCACGATATGTCCAAAATGCAAAAAGACAGTTCCGTTTTCGATTACAGTACCCGTAAAACCTATTTCAACTATGATTTTTTAAAGGCAAGAGAAAAAACCACATATGAAGCAGATTTACCTGTTAATGACATTTTGCTTAATCTGACAGGAAATATGCAACGCTATGTTTGGAGTATGAACGGCGTGCCCTTATCAGAAACTGATAAAATAAAAATCAAAAGTGGAGAGGTCACAAGAATTACCTTGAACAACCTTACTATGATGCACCATCCAATGCATTTACACGGACATTACTTTAGGGTAATCAACGAAAACGGGGAACGCTCGCCCTTAAAACATACTGTTAATGTACCACCGATGCAAAAAGTGGTCATCGAATTTTATAACGAAGAATATGGTGACTGGTTCTTTCATTGTCACGTATTATATCATATGATGGGCGGTATGGCACGCGTATTTAGTTATGATACACCAAGGGATGAAAGAATGAAGGATTATCCAGTTCAAAAACTAATTGACGAGACAGACCACTATTATTCTTGGGGAGCTGCGCGTGTAGGTTCAAACTTTAATGAGCTTTTTTTGATGTCTAGCAACATCCGAAATGAATTTGGACTACGTGGCGAGTTTGATTATAACCAAAATGCCGAGATAGAAGTGAACTACAATCGATACCTCAATGATTGGGTACGCCTGTATGCAGGGGTAAATACCGAAACTTCTACACCAGATTCTTACGATACATTTAATACCGTTGGATTGGTTGGGATTAAATACTTTACGCCTTACAGATTTAATGTAGATGTGAGTATGGACCATCAACTGCGCCCAAGAATACGTTTGGATAGAGAACTATTGATTTTTCCAAGAATTTTTTTGGAAGGAGAATATGAGTACAGAGCGGATTTTGGTTGGGTCAATGATTTGGAAAACAATAAATCTTTTGAAAGTGAAACCCAATGGCTGGTAGGGCTGGCATACATCGTTTCCAGAAACTTTTCCATACAAGGAAATTACAATAATCGTTATGGCTGGGGTGGCGGTCTGTTAGTTAGATTTTAAGAAATGGCACAATACAAGAAAAATAGTTTGAGTTTAACCGGAGCGGTGTCGCTTGGTACAGGTGTTATGATAGGTGCAGGAATATTTGCCTTATTAGGACAGGTAGCTGAGTTATCAGGGCAATGGTTTCCGTATGCTTTTCTTGTAGGTGCTATCATTTCAGGATTTAGTGCATATACGTATGTGAAACTTTCCAATGCGTATCCATCTGCTGGCGGTATTGCTACCTATCTAAAAAAGATATATGGTAAAGGTGCGGTTACAGCTTCAGGAGCGTTGCTAATGGCACTTTCAATGGTCATCAATGAAAGTTTGGTAGCACGTACATTTGGTTCGTACACGCTTCAGTTATTTGATATTAATGACAATAGTGTTTGGGTACCAATACTTGGGGTATTGCTATTAATCGTTGCTTTTTTAATTAATATTTCTGGCAATACTATTATCGGTAAATCATCCTTTGCGATGGCAGTCTTAAAAATTGGAGGGATAGCAATATTTGCTATTGGTGGATTATGGGCGGCAGGATTTTCATTTTCTGAAGTTGTCCCTTCAGAGAGTTTGAAGGAATACCCTATTACCAATTATTTAGGAGCCTTGGCCCTTTCAATCTTAGCTTATAAGGGCTTTACTACGATTACAAATAGTGGTGAAGAAATCACCAATCCCAATAAAAATGTAGGACGTGCTATAATTCTATCACTTGCTATCTGTACCGTGGTATATCTACTTGTTGCATTTGCTGTTTCTTCTAATCTTACTATTGAAGAGATAATCAAAGCTAAGGACTATTCTTTGGCCGAGGCATCAAGGCCGGCTTTCGGAAAGTACGGATTGTGGTTCACCGTGGGTATTGCAATCATAGCTACTATCTCAGGAGTGGTGGCAAGCATTTTTGCAGTGTCAAGGATGACTACAATGCTAACTCAGATGAATCTAATTCCCCATAAACATTTTGGGTTACCAGGTAAGTTGCAAAAACATATGCTCATTTATACTGTGGTATTGGCACTCACAATGACCATTCTTTTTGACCTTACAAGAATTGCATCATTAGGTGCTATTTTCTATCTAATTATGGATATAGGAATTCATTGGGGCGTACTTAAAAATATGAGAAAAGACATAAACGCCCGTGTCTCTATTCTATATACTGCAATATTATTGGATTGTATTGTTTTGGCCGCATTCTTATGGATAAAGGCTTCTAGTGACCTATTGGTCGTAATTGTAGCTGCAATACTGATGGTATTGATTTTTTTAGGTGAAAAATGGTTCCTGAAAAATAAAAGTGAAGAAAAAGAAAAATAGATAGACGATTTATACATTTTAAAAAATAATAAAATGAAAACAACAGTAAAACTTTTGATGGTAATTGGAATACTAGGAACAGTAATAAGTTGCAAATCAACTTTCAATGCTTCCGAGACCATGCAGGTCGAGGAAAACAGGAATGCCATTTACCAAGAGATTATCTCGAACCCTGTTCAGTTCACAAATTTCATCAGTGAGGCACGAAAGAATGAAGATGCCAAAAAGATAATGATGAAGACCCATATGGAACAGATGGAATCGGGAAATATGAAAATGATGATGGACAAGAATCCGGAAATGAAGGAAAAAATGCAGGCCCATATGCAGCAAATGATGGAAAAGAACCCTGAAATGAAAAAAAAGATGCATTCCAAAATGCTGGATAAAATGATGGAAAGCGAAAAGGGCCGACAGCTATTGATGGAAAAAATGCACAATAATGAAATGATGAAAAAAGAAATGAAGGAAAGAATGAAAAAAATGATGGAAGAGAATCCGGACATGATGGAGGAAATGATGCAGAAGATGATGGAAAAAAATCCTGAAATGATGCAAAAAATGAAAGATAAAATGAAGAATTAAGGGTAGTAAATCCAAGAACTTCATAGGCAATGAGAATAATTTATTTAACAATTAAAAAGATATAGTTATGATGATGTGGTGGTGGATACTGATACCGATTATTTTGATATTGGCCATATTCCTTTTCAGAGGAGGAAGTCCGCGAAGCTCTAAAAACAAGGAAAATCCTATGGATATCCTAGACAACCGTTTCGCAAAGGGCGAAATATCAAAAGATGAATACGAAGAACAAAAACGAACGATTAACTCTAAAAACTAAAATGATGAAGTATTATTTCAATAAAACGCTGAACGAAGACTTTGACAAAGTAATCGAAAAGGTTACCGAGGAACTAAAAAACGAAGGTTTTGGTATTCTGACCGAAATCGATGTGAAGGAGACCTTGAAAAAGAAATTGGACGTCGATTTCAAAAAATATAAAATTCTGGGTGCCTGTAACCCTCCTTATGCACATAAGGCATTGGAAGCCGAAGATAAGATAGGCACTATGCTGCCATGTAACGTAATCGTGCAGGAAATCGAGGAAGGTACGGTAGAAGTTGCCGCAGTAAACCCGATGGCCTCGATGCAAGCGGTAGAAAACGAAAAATTGAACGAGGTTGCCGATGAGATAACTTCCAAGCTTGAGCATGTGATCGAAAAACTTTAAAAACGAGAGGATGGAAAATGGCAAAGACAAAACAAAGGAAATTCCCACTCAAGATTATAGCGAGAGCATGAATACCCGCTATTGTGTCACAGAAAGATATAACCTCACTTTTGGGGAAGCGGTCAAAAATGTGAAGAATCAACTTGATAGGTTGGGCCTTGATATCGTGTCCGAGTTCGATGTCAAGGAATATTTGGGCGCAAAAATGAAAGATATGCCCAAGCATCTTATTCTCTTGGTCTGTGACCAAGATACCGCCGCTGACCTGATTGCCAACGATATTCAAATGGGCATCTTGTTTCCCTGTAATGTGACCATTAAAGAGTTAGAGGATGAATCGGTGGTAGAGGTTTCAATGGAGGATACTTCGGTTACCTGGTCTTCTTCCCTTAAAAAGGATGTCGAAGAAATAGCAAAAAAAACGAAGGGAAATCTAAAGAAGGTCCTTGACAATATTGGACGAACAAATTTTAAACTGTAATAAATCTTAAATCAAATCACAAATGAAAAGAACAAATTTAGCAACTGGAATTTTGGCCATGGCAATCATAGCCCTAATGGCCACATCTTGTAAAGACAAGAATAAGGAGCAAGAAAACCAAGAAGGCCACAATACCGAACAAATGGATGACAGCGGCCACATGGACGGTACCATGGAAGACCATTCGCAAATGGAGCAAGATAATATGAACCAGGGCGGAATGGCCATGATGTCATCAGAAGTCGTCGCGGATTATCTTACGCTCAAAAACGCCCTTGTATCAGATGATAAAGATGGTGCAGCAACGGCAGGGGAAAAGCTGGAAAGTAGTCTTAAGGATTTTGACACGAGCAAATTTTCAGACGAACAACAGGCCGAGTTAACAGACATTATTGAAGATGCCACAGAACATGCGGAACATATCGCCAAAAGCGACATCGGGCATCAACGTGAGCACTTTGATATATTGAGCAAAGATGTCATTGACCTTTTGGCCATAGCAGGTTCGGAAAGAACACTTTACCAAGCCTATTGTCCTATGTACAACGATAATAAGGGAGCACAATGGTTAAGTGCCACTGAAGAAATTAAGAATCCTTATTACGGCAGTAAAATGATGACCTGCGGTAGTGTACAAAAGCAGATCAATTAAGTGAAGGCGGTAAAGGTCACAGGATGGATTTTGCTGGTTGCGTTGGTGGGCATCCAGTTTATGCCCACCGAACGCAATCAAAGCGATTTGATACCCAAAACGGATTTTATGGTCGTTAACGAGGTGCCAAAAAATATCGAGAGCGTCATCAAAACCTCCTGTTATGACTGCCATAGCAACAATACCGACTATCCTTGGTACAACAAGGTACAACCGGTTGCGTGGTACTTGGAAGACCATGTGGAGCATGGCAAGGAAGAATTGAATTTTAATGAATGGGATTCCTATTCATCACGAAGAAAGAATAGCAAGTTAAAATCCATTATAAGTCAAATCGAGGATGATGAAATGCCCCTTACATCATACACCCTCATCCATAGGGATGCAAGACTTTCGGACAACGAAAAGAAAATCGTTTTGGATTGGGTATCAAAATTAAAGGACAGTCTATAAAAATATTTTAAAAAGGATAACAATGAGGAATTTGAAAAACGGGGTTACAGCCCTACTGTTACTGACCCTTACTTTTTCTTACGCACAGGAAAAGATAAAGTTGAACCATGACCATAGCAAAATGGAAATGAAGCAAACCCCACTTGAGTTCAGCAATGAAAATGTGGCCAATGCCTACGAACATTATGAGCATGTAAAAAATGATCTGGTCGGTTCAAATCCGGGAGATGCCCAAAAGGGAGCGGAGATGTTGAACGAAGCACTTGGTAAAGTTGAAGGTGCCGATGCCGCTTTATCGGCATCACAAAAGATAGCCGCTACGGATAATTTAAAGGTACAGCGAAAAGCATTTTCAGAACTGAGCACTGAAATGGAAGCTCTTTTAAGAGGAAAAATAACGTCGGGTAAACTGTATAAGGATTTTTGTCCCATGGCCTTGAACGGGGGCGCCTATTGGTTATCGTCAATTGAGGATATCCGTAATCCTTATTACGGCGCCCAAATGCTCAGTTGCGGAAAAGTGACGGAGGTAATCGAATAATAAAAGCCTGTTATGGGAAGGGGCGATTTAGTTTGGTTAGTTGGTTAACCCCTTCCCTTTCAGGTAATATGCAATTGGTGTTGACCAAAGAATTGAACGCCAATCTTTATGGCCTTAAAAAAAAAGAAGTCTAAGTAGAAAACAAATGGAAGAATTAAGCCTTGGCATTTTCGTTGTACCCACCATAGCGTTGACTTTGGTCATTTTGGGCTATTTGTATTTTGCGAAACAGGTAAAAGACAGAGGGGAATATAGGAGGTTTGTGTTTGCAGTGGCAGTAACGTCTTTTGCATTGAATTTTGTATGGGAGCTGGCGCAAGGCCCACTATACGAAGGATTCAAGTATGATTTGAAACATATCTCCTTTTGCGCCTTGGCATCTGTCGCCGACATGTTGATGGTCCTTATACTCTTTTTCGGGTTTGCTCTGGTCTATAGAAATATATATTGGATAATGGATTTAGATAATGAAAAAATAGTACCCTTGATTTTAATTGGAAGTGTTGGCGCAATTATTGGGGAAATTTGGCATATTGCGCATGGGGATTGGAGCTATGCAGAAGCAATGCCCTTGGTGCCATTAGTGGAAATTGGACTTTCTCCGCTACTACAATTCGCATTGTTGCCTTACATAATTTTCTCGGGAATTAATCGGTTTATGCCTGATAAAAATCTAGAAATGTAAAATCTGGGTTGGACAGGAATGTGTTTTTAGATTGTTTGTGAAACAAATTTTGTGTCCGCCCAGATTATCAATATGGAAAAGTCCTGTTAGGGAGGGAATAGTTAGTTAATGGTTGGTGTTTACTGCCCCTCCCTCGACAGGCACAAAGAATGAATAAATGAAAGATTGTTGTAATACAGGTAATCGGAAAGCGCCGAATAAGAACCCATTAAATAAGTGGTTCAATTATATAATGTATGCTATTATAGCCGTCATAGTTTTTTGGGCTTTAGCATTACAACTAATTGGGGATTAATTAAAAACCGTAAGAGATGAAAACAAAACATTTTTTTTCAATCATTTTGATCCTTGCCTTTTTGGGCAGTTTGACAAAAGCCCTTGCCTTAAATGAAGAACGAAATAGCCTTTATGCAACTGAATTAGCGGTTGGCATAACATCGGTCGCCCAGTCAGATTCCGTAAAAGCAGATTTTGATGCGTTTCCCAACCTACACCCTATGGTCGTACATTTTCCCATTGTACTATTGCTGTTAGCGGTGGTTTTACAATTGATACAGTTGTTTACCTTGAACCGGACAATGGATTGGGTCATTCTATTAATGGTAGGGTCTGGGTTTATTGGGGCGTATGTCGCTGGAACATTTGTGCACCCGCACACAGAAGGTCTTACCGAAATGGCAAAAAGTGTACTGGAACAACACGACAAATATGCCAATTGGACACTATGGTCGAGTGCCCTTGCAGCTATTTTGAAAATAGTAAGTCTGTTTTGGGTCAAACTAAAGCGTGGTTTTGAAATAGCTGTTTTTGTAGTAATGGCTTTTTCGGCCTATTCCGTTTCCGAAGCAGGACATTTTGGTTCGCAGCTGGTATATATAGAGGGAGTTGGCCCACAAGGAAATTATATCGGAACCGAAAGCGAAGAAGGTCACGAGGAAAATGGTGGTCATTCACATTAAACAAGAACTATAAACAAGAGCAATGAGAAAAGGATTTATCATAACGAGCATCATCTTGGTTGTGGCATTAGTTGCCATAATCGTCTTGTATCCATTGCTATGGTGGCTCGCCTTGGTAATACTTCCTTTCCTAATTTTAGGACTTTTGGATTATTGTCAAAAATCCAATAATATTAGGCGAACCTATCCCTTGCTTGGTAGAATCACAAATTTTCTTGAGGAGCAGCGCCACGTTATCCAAGAAACATTATTGCTCAACCGTACGGAAGGACAACCCTTTACTTGGATACAAAAGGAAATCGTCTATAAGCGTGCCGCAGACGCCAATAAAAGTCAGCCTTTTGGAACACAAATTCCGTATGATAAAGTAGGTCGTGAATGGTTTACCCATTCCACCTATCCTGCAAAAGAAGTTAATGATGATTTCAGGGTTCTTATAGGAAGTTCCCACTGCTCAACACCTTACTCTGCTAGCATTCTCAACCTTGCGGGAATGAGTTTTGGTTCCATAAGCAAAAATGCCACCCTTGCTTTTAACGGTGGTGCAAAAATAGCAGGTTTTGCTCAAAACACCGGCGAAGGTGGCTTTACGCCTTACCATCTAGAATACGGTGCAGATATTATCTACCAGTTTGGAACGGGATACTTTGGATGTCGTGATGCAGAAGGAAATTTTGACGCCAAAAAATTCGCCGACATCGCAACCAACGATGTAGTGAAAATGATTGAAATAAAAATATCGCAAGGTGCCAAACCTGGCTTTGGAGCAATTTTGCCGGCAAAGAAGAACACAAAGGAAATATCCGAATTCAGGGATGTGGAGCAGGGAACGGAAATTTTATCGCCACCACACCATTCTGCCTTTGGAAACGACAAGGAAATGATTTTGTTCATTGAAAAATTGAGAAAACTTTCCAGTGGAAAACCCATAGGAATAAAGCTTTGTATCGGACAGAAAGATGAATTTGAAAGAATGGTTCGTGCTTTTGCTGAAAAGAAAAACTATCCTGATTTCATTGCCATTGACGGTGCCGAAGGTGGCTCTGGTGCTGCCCATATGGAATCCCTACATTGGGCAGGTATGCCAATAATTGAAGCCGTCCATTTCGCAAACGGCATTCTTAAAAAGTATGGGTTGCGAGATGAGATAAAAGTAATGGCAGCTGGTAAAATCATTTCGGCTTTTGATATCTACAGAATGTTGGCACTCGGCGCAGATACCTGTTATAGTGCCAGAGGAATGATGTTTGCCCTGGGCTGTGTACAATCCTTAAAATGCAACCTCGACACCTGCCCCACGGGGATCACCACAATGGTGCCTTCCCGGGTTGCTTCCATCGTTGTAGAGGACAAGAAAACCAAAGTGGCGAATTACCATAAAAACACAATGAAAGCCCTTAAAGAATTATTAGGTTCAATGGGTATTGAAAATAGAAAGGGCATACTTAGAAAGTTCATTGTTAGACGAATAAACGAAACCGAGAAAAAGACATATGACGAAATTTTTATAAAACCCTCAACCGAATGAGCGAAGAAAAAGACATAGAAACTACGGCTGCCTTTTATGGGCAACTTTTCAATAGTTCAAAGTACGTACTATTAGTAGTACTTATTGCTACAGCTATCGGGCTGTATGTCTTGCCTAATATTAATGCTATCTATGCTGTGATTATACTATTGGCCCTTACGCTATTAAAGATAGGATTTATCATAGCCTTATCCTTTAATCAATTAATGAAAATTATCGGACAGAGCCATTTGCTGAGCCACGTTTTAGTGTTATTCGGATTTTTAATTGTTCTGATTGTACTTTCATTTGCCATAGATTATACAGCATTACACTTTATTGATTCTGCTCATTTTAAGATAAATAATAGTTCGGGAAGTAATGGGCTGTTGGCATTTTTCGATATGTCCTATTTTAGTCTAATTACATTCTCATCTGTGGGCTACGGCGATATAGTTCCAATAACGGTTACAGCTAAGACATTGGTGGCACTTGAGGTGGCACTTAGATTTTTTGTACTCGTTTTTGGTATTGCAAATGTGAATAGAATCCGAGTAAATAAATAACCTTTAAAACTAAAAATTATGAAAAAACTAAAATTAACAACACTCTTAATGTTGCTTGTAATGGCTACAGGCCAAGTGTACAGTCAAGATGCAGATACGGATAAAGAAGCTGTGCTTACAGTAATGAAAACATATAAGGATGCACTTCAAAACCTAACGACAGAAGGTACTTTTGAATTATTTACCGAAGATTCCAAAGTATTTGAATCTGGTGGTGTAGAAGGCTCGTATGCGCACTATATAGAACACCATTTGGGACCTGAGTTGGGGCATTTCAAAAAATTTGAATTTTCAGATTATGAAATTGATGCGGAAGTAGATTTGCCCTATGCATTTACAACCGAAACCTACATCTACACTATCGTGCTCAACCCAGATGAAAAAGGCGAAAGTAGAACAATAAAGAAAAAAGGAGTAGCGACGTCAATCTTAAAAAAGATGGATGGTAAATGGAAGATTATTAAAACACATTCTTCGTCAAGAAATGTAAAATAAAATTTAAACTGTGAGCGAATTCTTAAAACAATGGGGCGAAGCAGCCTATACGACCACTGGATTTTTCTGGATGGCACTTTGGGCTTTCATTTTGGGCTATATCATCAGTAGTATGATACAGATTTTTGTGACTGAAAAAAGGATGCAAAAAACAATGAACGAGAGTGAAGGTAAAAGTGTACTCTTAGGCACGTTTTTCGGCTTTATAAGCAGCTCGTGTAGTTTTTCGGCTTTAGCGGGCACAAAATCTATCTTTAAAAAAGGTGCAAGCTTTGTGTCTTCCATTGCCTTTCTTCTTGCATCGACCAATCTGGTAATTGAGCTTGGAATCATCATTTCCATATTTTTGGGATGGCAGTTTGTAGTAGGCGAATATGTAGGTGGAATCCTTTTAATTCTTATTTCGTGGATTTTGATACGAATAATCAATCCTAAAAAGCTCATAGAAAAAGCGCGCAAGAATTTAGAGAACGAAGATGACGATTCAATGGATGATTCCAAAGACTGGAAAAAACAAATCAAGAAAGAAGATAGTTGGGCAAGGGTTGCCAAAAAATATAAGATGGAATGGCAGATGGTATGGAAGGACGTTACCGTTGGCTTTACCATTGCAGGTATCGTTGCAGCCTTCGTTCCCGATTCTTTCTTCCAGACACTATTTATCAATAGTGGTCAGGGCAATACAGACTTTACCTTTCTTGAAATATTGGAACATATCGTTGTAGGACCTATTGCCGCATTTTTGACTTTTATTGGCTCAATGGGTAATATTCCGTTGGCGGCATTGCTTTTTGGAAAGGGCGTGAGTTTTGCAGGGGTTATGGCTTTTATTTTTAGTGATTTGGTAGTCTTTCCTGTACTTCGTATTAACGCCAAGTATTATGGGTGGAAAATGTCGCTGTTCATTTTATTCTTACTGTTTACGGCATTAATAGGAACAGCTTTGGCTCTGCATTACTCTTTCGATTTGTTGGGTATGTTGCCTGACACATCACAAGTTAAAATACAGGACAAAGAGCATTTCAAAATTGACTATACCTTCTATTTGAATATGGCTTTTCTCGCAATTTCAGGATATCTCATATACTTAGGGTTTTTCAAGAGAAAGGATGTAGAGCACTCAATGAGCGAAATGGCACCGAAAAGTCCATTGCTTGAGAGTGTTTTAAAATATGCAGCCTATATCTGTTATATATGGTTGGCAGGTGGACTGATTGTAAAATTCTTTATACCATAATTATGAAACACACTTACCACATACAAGGGATGACCTGCAATGGTTGTCGTACCAGCGTCGAGCAGAAGCTTTCGGAAGTAAGCGGTGTCACAAATGTATCTGTAAATCTTGAAAAGGAAGAAGCCATCATACAAATGCAAGGTCATATAGATACCGCAACATTTCAAAAAGCACTTCCAGAAAAATACACCATTTCAGAAAAGAAAACAGAGAAAAATGTTTTTGCGAGTACTGGCAATGGTAACGATGAAGATAACATTTTCTCGAAAGCGGAAACTGAAAAATCAAAACTACAACAGTTGAAGCCTTTGCTCATTATTTTGGGTTATATCGCTATCGCAACGGTGTTACTCAATTATCAACGGGAAAATTGGAATAGTGCGATGCTCGACTTTATGGGGTTGTTCTTTATTGTTTTTAGCTTCTTTAAAATTTTAGACTTGAAAGGCTTTCCAGATAGTTTTAGAATGTATGACCCACTTGCCAAAATAGTACCAGCCTATGCTTGGGTATATCCATTTATAGAAACAGCTCTTGGATTGATGTTCTTGATGCGTTTTGAAATACCCATCGCATTAATCGCAACCCTAATCATTTTGGGGATTACAACCGTGGGCGTAACCAAAATATTGCTGGACAAAAAATCGATACAATGCGCTTGTCTGGGTACAGCACTCAAACTACCTATGACCGAAGCTACCTTTATAGAAAACACCATTATGATTGTGATGGCAGTCGTTATGTTAACAAGAATACTTTAATACACAAAATAAAACTATCACAAATGAAAAAAATCATAGTAGTACTCGGTATTATCCTTGTTGCTTCCTGTAAGCAAGAAGTTAAAGAGACCAAAGAATTTGAGGCGAAAGAGGTAGAAACAATTTCTCAAACTGCTGAACCTGATAAGAAAAAGTCATTAAGTCCACATACCGAGACAATGGCAATGGTAGGCGATGCGCACATTCATATTGATTATACGTCGCCAGGAGTTCGGAACCGTATTGTTTTTGGTGGTTTACTTCCTTATGATGCTATCTGGCAGGCAGGAGCTCATATGGCGACCTGGATAGAAATGAACAAAGATTTAACCATTGATGGAAAAATGTTGAAAGCTGGAAAATATGGGTTTTTTGTAATTCCCAATCAAGAAGAATGGACAGTAATTTTTAATAGCAACTGGGACCAACATGGTAAGGATGAATATGATGAGAAGGATGATGTTTTGCGCTTTTCGACAACTCCTAGGATTTCAGAAAATATTCAGGAACATCTGGAATATACAGTCAACAAAACAAGCGAGACATCAGGAACTATTAAAATGAGTTGGGAGAAAGTCACTATTGAATTTCCTTTTGAAGTAAAATAAGATGGTAAAAAGACAAACAGCTTTAAAGATAAGAAAGGTACATCGCTATCTAGGTCTCTTTTTAGGAATTCAGTTCTTAATGTGGACCATCAGCGGCATGTATTTCAGTTGGACGGATATCGATGAGATACACGGCGACCAATTTCGACGGGATCCTGTCGATAAAATTTCGTATACGGATTTGATCAGTCCAACAAAAATTAAAGCCAAAGCCATATCCTCTTTGGAACTAAGAGAAATATCAGGAGAGCCTTATTATTGGGTTAATCACAGTCAATTGGTCAATGCAAAAACAGGTGCATTAAAAGCTGAAATATCGGAACAGGATGCCCTTCAGGTAGCGAGGAGAAATATGCTGCCTGAATTAAAAGTCAAAAGCATAGAACGAATCGAGGAAGTGGGGAGCCATAGCGAATATCGAGACAGACCCCTTCCAGCCTATGCTATATCATATGAAACACCCGAAAATATAAAAGCCTATGTGTCTGTCAAAGACGGTACGTTCCAAACATTGCGCCATCGCGATTGGCGTTGGTTCGACTTTCTATGGATGACCCATACCATGGATTACCAAGGAAGGGACGATTTTAATACCATAGTCCTCCGAGCCTTTTCGCTTTTAGGCCTAATAACCGTTTTAAGCGGGTTTTTATTATGGTATATATCATCGCCTTCGGTCATAAAAATCAAAAGACGAAGTAATACTAAAAAGGAAAACAAAAATTAGTCAAGCAATTTGTACTGAATATTCTACAGCAATAAAACAGCATTAATACTTAAAATCATGAACAAAAACATCATTTATATTGGAACGGCCCTTATTGTTGGCCTGTTAGCAGGATATCTTATTTTCAGCAGTTCGTCTGAGGATGAGATGGCGGTAAAGGACTTGTCAGATATGTCGGATACGCACGACCACTCTGGCGAAACGGCCGAACAAATGTGGACCTGCTCCATGCACCCACAGATTATGCAGCCCGAACCTGGCGATTGCCCTATTTGTGGAATGGATTTGATTCCTGCGGAGACCGGGGCCGAAGGCCTTAGTGCCAATGAAATCAAGATGACCGACAATGCCATGGCCTTAGCCAACATACGTACTTCTGTGGTCGGTAAGGGCAGTATGGATGGAAATTCCTTGAAACTATCAGGGAAGATTAGGGAAAACGAAGAGGCCAACGCCGTACAGGTTACTTATTTTGCAGGCAGGATTGAAAAACTGTATGTAAACTATACAGGGGAAAGCGTAGGGAAAGGAAAGCTACTTGCCACAATCTATTCCCCCGAACTTGTTTCGGCACAGCAAGAATTGCTTACGGCGGCATCCATGAAAGAATCCCAGCCCGCCTTATACAAGGCCGTCCGTAACAAGCTAAAATTATGGAAGCTTTCTGACAAACAAATCAATAGCATTGAAGAGTCGGGGCAGGTTCAGGAAAACTTTCCGGTGTACGCCACAGTGTCCGGAACGGTAACCGAAAAAATGGTAGAAGAAGGGGATTATGTCAAGCAGGGCCAACCCCTTTATAAAATAGCAAACCTGAATTCCGTCTGGGCAGTATTCGATGCCTACGAAAACCAGATAGCATCCCTGAAGACGGGTCAAGAGATAAAGCTTACCACCAATGCATATCCGAATAAAGAATTTACGGCGAAGGTATCGTTTGTGGATCCACTGTTGAACTCCGCTACAAGAACGGTAATGGTCCGTGCAGTGCTTAACAATTCGGAAGACCTATTAAAACCTGGTATGTTCGTTGAGGGCAGAATAGATATGTCCAGCGAAAGATCCGATGAAGTGATTAATGTTCCTTCAACTGCCGTCATGTGGACGGGCGAACGTTCCGTGGTCTATGTAAAGACCAACCCCAACGAACCGATTTTTGAAATGAGGGAGGTCACTCTGGGAAATACCAACGGAGAAAGCTTTACCATTTTGAGCGGATTGGAAAGCGGCGACGAAATAGTGACCAATGGGACATTTACAGTGGATGCTGCAGCCCAATTGCAAGGAAAAAAATCGATGATGAACGCAGAAGGTGGCAAGACAATGACGGGTCACGAAGGGCATTTGGGAATGCAAGAAGATAATTCTGTAGAAAATACAAATGAAGCCAACCATTCTCAAATGAAAGAAAGGATTGAAGTTTCAAACAAATTTCAGAATCAGTTAAAACAGGTTTTTGATGATTATATCCTTTTAAAAGATGCTTTGGTAAATGATGATGCCAAGGGCGCTCAACAGGCAGGAAAACAAATAAACCAATCCTTGAAAAAAGTGGATATGAAATTATTATCTGATGAAAAAGCACATAACCATTGGATGACTATTCAGAAGGAATTAAATACTTCGGCAAACGCTATTTCAAGTAATACGGATATTTCAAAACAAAGAGGGCATTTTAAGCATTTGTCTGCACATATGATTAGTAGTGTACAGCTCTTTGGGGTCAATAAAGATGTATATATCCAGTTTTGTCCAATGGCAGACAACAACAAGGGAGCGTACTGGATAAGTTTAGAGGAAGAAGTCCGAAACCCATATTATGGTGAAGCAATGTTAACCTGCGGCGAGGTTAGGGATACATTAAAATAATCAGGTTTAGAGTTAATTGGTAAAAAGAGGATTCTTCAGACATTGATATTTTTAAAGAGAAGAAAGATGATGAGTGAAAGTAGAAGAAATAGAAGAAAAAACAAGAAAAATACATATAAGCAGAAAAATCCGATTACAAAAAAAGATAAGGTAATCGGAATTTCAGCGATGATAGGATTATTTATTGCTGTTGTAATACTAATCATATATCTAAATTTAGATTTTATTAGGCATTTGTTCAACCTATGAATAATACCATCCACATAAAAAATATGGTCTGTCCGAGATGTATATCGGCAGTTTCCCAAATTTTGGTAGGGTTGAACATTGATTACAAAGCTGTCAAGTTAGGAGAAGTAGAATTGGTTTCGATGCTCAACAAATTCGAAAAAAAATCTTTGCAAAAAAAGCTACAAAATGCAGGTTTTAGTTTGATTGACGACCGTAAAAGTCAATTTATTGAACAAATGAAAACATTGGTTGTAGATAAAATCCATCATTCCAATCAAGAGACCGATTTCAAATGGGCAGATATTGTTACAGGCGAACTTAACTTGGACTACAAATATTTAAGTTCACTTTTTTCGTCGGTAGAAAGTATTACGTTTGAGCAGTACATCATAAACCAGAAAATTGAACGTGTTAAAGAACTTATAGTTTACGATGAATTAACCTTGAGTGAGATAGCTTTTAAACTTCATTATAGTAGCGTTGCATACTTAAGCAATCAGTTTAAAAAAGTAACCGGAATGACACCTACACAGTTTAAGAAATCTGTTAATAAGAACCGAAAATCTTTGGATGAGATTTAAGGTTATTTACCACTTTTAATGGGACATTTTAAATCAATAGATAATATAATGATTTACCAATAAACTGAATTAAGATATCAAAATGAAATTTGACAGAAAGAAACATTGGGAAACAGTTTACGAAACTAAAAATCCAGACCAGGTAAGTTGGACGCAAGAAATACCAAAAACTTCACTGGAGTTTATACGTTCGTTCAAACTAAATAAAGATGCAAGAATTATAGACATTGGTGGTGGCGACAGTAAACTGGTCGACTATTTACTTGAAGAAGAATATAAGAACATTACTGTACTTGATATTTCAGAAAAAGCAATTGCGAAAGCTAAAAAAAGACTGGGAGAAAAGGCGAGTAAAGTAAATTGGATTGTAAGCGACATTATCGAATTTGAACCTGACACATCTTTCGATGTTTGGCACGACAGGGCAACTTTTCATTTTCTTACAACGGATGACCAGATTAAAAAATATATTAAGATAGCGTCAAAATTTGTACGTGGTTATTTAATAATAGGAACCTTTTCACAAAATGGACCAAAAAAATGTAGCGGACTTGAAATAAAACAATACAATGAAGAGGAATTAACATCGGAATTAAAAAAAGGATTTGACAAAATTCACTGTGTAACAGAGGACCACACAACACCATTCAACACCATACAGAATTTTCTGTTTTGTAGTTTTAAAAGACAATTAACTGTAAAGCCAGCAATACCTTCACCCACAAGCTAAAAGAACAGATGCACATTTTAGCAGTTTAAGTTTTCACAAAAACACAAATCAAAACAAAAGAAACATAATGGCTAAAATTTATCTATCATTTCACATTTATATTTTAGCATTTGCTTAAATAAGAAATAATTGTAACTTTGCTTTATGGAAAATAATTCTTGTATAAGACAACAGGCGGATATTGAACAGATAAACCGTTGTAAAGAAACAGTTTCAGAATTAAACGAAACATTTGATTACTTAGCAAATGGACTTTCATTGGTTGGAAATAACGTGAGACTGAAAATTCTCTATTTACTTTTTGAGGAAAAAAAGCTCTGCGTTTGTGATTTAAGCGACATTCTCGGAATGAACATTTCTGCCATCTCTCAACATTTGAGAAAAATGAAAGACAGAAATTTATTGCAAACCGAAAGAGATGCCCAAACGATTTTTTACTCACTAACCCCTGAATATTCAACATTGTTAAATCCGTTTTTTGAAATACTTGATAAAAACAAAGTTTTAGAAACGATATGAAACGTGAGAACAAATTAATTGGTGCAGGTTTACTTGCTGCTATTACGGCTTCATTATGTTGTATTACACCTGTTTTGGCCTTAATCGCCGGAACAAGTGGAATTGCCTCAACATTTTCTTGGATTGAACCTTTTAGACCTTATCTAATCGGGTTGACAATTTTAGTGCTCGGCTTTGCTTGGTATCAAAAACTAAAACCTCAAAAGGAAATCGATTGTGAATGCGATACGGACGAGAAACCAAAATTTATACAGTCAAAAACCTTTTTGGGAATAGTAACAGCATTTGCAATTATAATGCTGGCATTTCCATATTATTCATCCATTTTTTATCCGGATAATAAAAAAGAAGTGGTCATTGTAAACCAATCAGATATTCAAATCGCAAACTTTAATGTTCAAGGAATGACTTGTTCTGGCTGTGAAGAAAGCATAAAACACGCTGTAAATGAATTGGACGGTATTATAAATGTAACCCCTTCGTATGAAAAGGGAAGTACCGTCGTAGAGTTTGATAAGTCTAAAACCTCTAAAGTAGCTATTGAAAAGGCAATTAATTCTACAGGTTATAAAGTGACTGGCAAAAAAGAAATAGAATGAAAACTATATTAAAATCAGAAATTACTTGTCCGAAATGTGGACACAAAAAAGAAGAAGAAATGCCGACGAACGCTTGTCAATTCTTTTACGAGTGCGAGAATTGTAAAGAAGTATTAAGACCAAACGAGGGAGATTGTTGCGTATTCTGTTCTTACGGTACTGTGGCCTGCCCGCCAATTCAAGAAAATAAAAGTTGTAATGATGCAAGTTGTTGTTAACAATATAATATTCAAATTATGAAAACGGAACAACACAAATTACCTACTGATTTAATCTTGGATATTAAATCCAGATTAAAAACTTTGAGCGGTCAATTAAACGGCATTGTTAAAATGCTTGATGCGGGAAAAGACCCCGAACAAATAAACATACAGTTCAAATCTATTGATAAAGGCATTCAAAAAGCACATTACTTACTGTTGGATGAGGTTTACAGAAAAGCACTTGCTATTGGAATAGTAAAGGCCGTGGACTCTTGCCCAGGAAATTGTGGCAACGAAGATAAAATTGAATATTTAAAAAGTGAATTCCCTAACTTGGAATTATCCGATTTGACCAATCACTTAAAAGAAATCCAAACCATTGAAACCAGATTAAAAAACTACAACGAAAAAAAAGACTAAAAAAAGTTTGGTGACCCCCTACCTCACGTTCTCATCTTTGTTCCATTATTAATTTAAACTTAAAATAAGATGAAACGACAAATCGAGATTTTTACAGCAGGTTGCCCAGTATGCGAGCCTGTGGTGCAATTAGTAAAAGAAACAGCAGGAAAGGACTGCGAAATCACACTTCATAATCTGTCTGAGCAATGCGAAAGTAAAATCTGTGTTTCAAAAATGAAGAAATATGGGGTTACAAGAGTTCCTGCCATTGCTGTTAACGGAAAACTATTGAATTGCTGCACCAACATCAAAATCACAAGAGATGATTTGGTAAATGCAGGCATAGGAAGCTGTTAGGTATGGCAATTACTAAATTGAACAAAAAAGCATCTATGGGGACTGCTGTATTTTCAGCAGTTTCCCTCAAACTATGCTGCTGGGGCCCTTTGCTACTTACAAGTGTAGTTGGTATTAGTGGGAGTTCTGTCTATTTTTCTTGGCTTATTGCATTGAAACCTTATCTATTGGCCATAGCATTTTTGTCATTGGGATTGGCTTTTTATCAGGTTTATAAAAAAAAGAAGGTGGACGATTGTGACAACTGTGAAACTGATAAACCATCATTTTTTAAGTCGAAATTCTATTTGTGGTTAGTTACTGTGTTTGTTGTTGTGATGACATTGGTTTCTTATTATCCACAAATATTTCACCCAATGGCCACAAAAGGAATTGTTGCAACAAACAATACACATATTCAAACTGTAAAGTTGAATATTGAAGGGATGGTATGCTCTGGTTGTGAAGAAAATATCAATCATTCTGTAAACAAAATTAATGGGGTTACAAATGTAACTACGTCTTTCGAAAGAGGAACTTCAATTATAGAATTTGATACCACTAAAACGAATGTCGATGAGATAAAAAAGGTCATTCAATCAAAAGGGTATTTGATTACAAATAGTAGAGATTGATAGACACGTATCCATTGCGGTGATAAAAGATAAATTGAAAACGACTTATCCAATAGGTTAGTAATAATTTGTGAAGAGCAAATTCTACAAATCATTCAGCATATTACGTAACACATTAAAGTCTTTTAATCCTGAAATTTGTAACATACAAATAAGAATGGGTTTATGGAGACAATCAACATATTTGAAACCAAAGAAAAGAATACTAAAAAAGGAGTAAAGGAATCATTTCCTGTTACGGGAATGACCTGTGCCTCTTGTGCAGCGAGTGTTGAATCTGTATTAAAACACACAGAAGGTGTGTTTGATGCAAGTGTTAATTTTGCCAATAGTTCCGTTCTTGTGGAATATGACAAGGAGTTGAGTCCAAATCAACTTCAAAACGCGCTTCGTGAGGTCGGTTATGATATTATAATAGATGCCGAAGACCCTTCGGAAGTACAGCAAGAACTTCAGCAAAAGCACTATCAGGACATAAAAAGCCGTACTATCTGGTCAGCTATCCTTACGCTACCCATTTTTGTGCTGGGAATGTTCTATATGCAATGGGAACCTGGCAAATGGATTTCTTTGGTATTGGCCTTTCCCATTCTTTTTTGGTTCGGGCGTAGCTTTTTCATCAATGCCTTCAAACAGGCCAAACACGGAAAAGCAAATATGGATACATTGGTAGCTTTAAGCACCGGAATCGCTTTTCTGTTTAGTGTGTTCAATACTTTTATTCCTGAATTTTGGTTGAGTCGTGGTATCGAACCTCACGTGTATTACGAAGCGGCTACCGTGATTATCACTTTTATTTCCTTGGGGAAACTATTGGAAGAAAAAGCAAAATCAAATACGTCTTCGGCCATTAAAAAGCTGATGGGGCTTCAGCCAAAAACCCTTAAAATTATTGAGAATGGGGAAGAGAAGGAAATCCCTATTGCATCCGTACAGGTTGGTCAGACCATTTTGGTACGTCCCGGAGAAAAGATTCCTGTGGATGGCGAAGTTTCCAAGGGAAGCTCGTATGTTGATGAAAGTATGATTACGGGAGAACCTGTTCCAGTTCAGAAATCCCAAGGGGAAAAGGTCTTTGCCGGTACCGTTAATCAAAAAGGAAGCTTTCAATTTACCGCTGAAAAAGTAGGTGGAGAAACCCTGCTTTCCCAAATCATTAAAATGGTTCGGCAAGCGCAAGGGAGTAAGGCACCCGTTCAAAAACTGGTCGATAAGATTGCCGGTATTTTTGTTCCTGTGGTATTGGGTATTTCCATTGTAACTTTCATAGTCTGGATGTCAGTGGGGGGCGATAATGCCTTTTCACAAGCCTTATTGACCTCGGTAGCCGTATTGGTTATCGCTTGTCCCTGTGCCTTGGGCTTGGCAACGCCTACCGCCATAATGGTGGGTATCGGCAAGGGAGCTGAAAATAATATTTTGATAAAGGATGCCGAAAGTTTAGAGCTCGGCCATAAAGTGAATGCAGTAATCCTTGATAAAACGGGTACGATTACAGAAGGAAAACCATTGGTCACCGACATACTTTGGAAGGATAAGCTTAAAAATCAAAAGCAATACAAGGAAATTCTCTTGGCTATCGAAGCACAATCAGAACATCCTTTGGCAGAAGCGGTAGTCAATCATCTGAAAGGGGAAAACATTGAACAAGCAGAAATTACTTCCTTCGAAAGCATTACAGGAAAAGGAGTAAAGGCGCAATCAGAGAATGGTTCAAAATATTATGTGGGCAACCATAAACTAATGGTCGAAAAGAATATTCAAATTGACGCTACTTTAATGCAAACGGCAGAAAGTCTCGAAGAGAAGGCAAAAACGGTCATATTCTTTGGTGGCGAAAATCAAGTGCTCGCGATACTCGCCATAGCGGACAAGATTAAAGAAACTTCAAAAAAAGCCATAGTTACGCTTCAAGAAAGAGACATCGAGGTGTATATGCTCACGGGAGATAACAATAAAACGGCTTCCGCCGTGGCAAATCAGGTGGGGATTTCAAATTACCAGGGCGAAGTAATGCCTTCGGACAAAGCAGCTTTTGTTGAAAAATTACAGGCAGATGGAAAGATAGTCGCAATGGTAGGCGATGGTATCAACGATTCGCACGCTTTGGCGCAAGCCAATGTGAGTATTGCAATGGGTAAAGGTTCGGATATAGCAATGGATGTAGCGAAAATGACCTTGATAACGTCAGATTTACAATCCATCCCAAAAGCATTGGAGCTATCAAAAAGAACTGTTTTGGGCATACGTCAGAACTTATTTTGGGCATTCATTTACAACATCATTGGTATTCCAATCGCAGCAGGGGTTCTTTATCCCGTAAATGGATTTTTATTAGACCCGATGATTGCAGGTGCAGCAATGGCATTCAGTAGTGTATCCGTTGTTGCAAATAGCTTAAGACTTAAACGAGTAAAACTTTAATAATAAATAAATTCAATACTATGAAAACTTTAAAATTTAAAACAAATATCAATTGTGGTGGGTGTGTATCGAAAGTAACCCCTTTTTTAAACAAACAAGAAGGTGTAGAAAGTTGGGAAGTAGATACCGCTAATCCTGATAAAATCCTAACCATTGAAAGCGATGGTGCAACCGAAGAAGACGTAAAATCAACTTTGCAAAAAGTAGGATTTAAGGCTGAAAGTGTATACTAATAGGAACCAAAATTTCATAAACGGCTCGTTCAATTATGATGTACAGCGTTATTTTCGGACTTATTCTTCTATTCATGTTTTATCTCATTTCAAGGATAGGAAGGAAAAAGGTCAAGCCCTTTCCCAAACATTGGCATCCTTTGCTGATGGCAAATGTGCTCTTTTATCAGAACCTATCCGGAGAAAAACAGGTGGTTTTTCAGCAAAGGATGATGCAATTTTTAAGTGAAGTCTATATTGACGGAGTACAGTTGGAATTACAGGAACTCGATAAAATATTGATTGCCACAAGTGCCGTGATTCCAGTTTTTGGGTTCGAGGAGTGGCATTACACCAATCTAAGCGGAATACTATTGTACCCTGATCATTTCAATGAAGATTTGGAGTTTAATAGTAAAGGACAATCGCGAAATATTGGTGGAATTGTCGGCAATGGGAGGTTCGAGAAACAGATGATACTTTCCAAAAAAGCGTTATACCATGGTTTTAACAATACCAGTGATAAAAACAATACGGGGATTCACGAATTTGTACACCTTATAGATAAAATAGACGATGTAACCGACGGAGTCCCCGAACGTTTGATAAAGCATCAATATGCGATTCCTTGGCTGAAACTGATTCATAAGGAAATGGAAGCTATAAACGACAATCAGTCGGATATCCGAAAATATGGAGGAACCAATGAGGCCGAATTCTTTGCTGTCGCCTCGGAATACTTTTTTGAGCGTCCGGACTTGCTTAAAAAGAAGCATCCTGAGCTATACGGGATGTTGGTTAAATGTTTTAATCAAAAAATGACTGATGTGCCTAAAGATGTGAGACCATAAAATGGATTTATGAGAACAGAATGAAGAGGAGCACATTCATTAATTCTATCGTTCTTTAGTACGAGAAGCTTTTCCGAAAATATTAAGCTCCGAAAGTGTAACTGATGAAGTTGGACAGACATTCATAATAAAAGCACAGATTTAATTCTACAGAAGACCGAGCTGTAAAACGGATTCCTTTTTTCACTACATTCGCTGCGTTATTCAAAATGGGAAAAAAGATTCAAATAGTGATAATGGTAATTACCCTTGGTATTTTTTTAGTGCCAACGAGCGTATGGGCACATATTGCCCTTTCCCACCCATCTGAAAAAATCAGTTGTGCAGATAGTGCAGAACACTCAAAGAGCGATTGTTGCAAGGGTCATAAAAGCCAAGACAAGAAAGAAAAGGATTGCGATGGAACTTGTGGAAGTATTACCTGCCATTGCCCATCAACCACAATTTTACCAATAAATTATTCTTCAACTTCAGAAGCATCAAATCCTGTTGCTATGGCTGCTTTCAAAAATCTTTGGAACTATGCAAAACAAGAGCCAAAACCAGTCTATTTCCAGATTTGGTCTCCACCAAAATTAAGTTAGTACACCTACCTTCACAGCCAAAGCTGTGTGAGATTGAAAACTATATCCTTGTTTTCAAAATTCAAACGTATCAAATAATTTAAATCTTTCATGTATGAAATCAATATTCAACATATTGATAGTGCTATCAGTGGTGCTATCAACAACTTTCGGCTTCGCCCAAATTAAAAACCCAAAAACGGAAACTGTAAAAATTCCCGGTAACTGCTATACGTGCAAATCTGCTATCGAAAATGCGGGAAACCTCACAAATGTGGCCAGCGTTACTTGGAACAAGGACAGTAAAATGGCCAAAATAACCTTTGATTCCGAAAAAACAAATCGGGACGAAATATTAAAACGCATCGCGTTGGCAGGTTATGACAACGACGAATATCTGGCACCGAATGCTGGGTATGCACAACTTGCCGAATGTTGCAAGTACGATAGTCAGCAAAAGCAGCCCGCAATTGCTATGGACCATACCAAAATGGAGATGGAAACGAATGAACCAATGCAGGAAATGGCGATGCCATCTGGTAAGGAACATTCGGAGATGACAATGCCCGAAATGACGGAAACAAATCCAATGGAAGCCGTGTTCAATAATTATCTTGCTATAAAAGATGCCCTGGTAAAAAACCAATGCCACGATAGCGAATGGAAAATCTGCGGAATTGTTGACTATATTGAAAAACTTGAAAACAGAAGCGTTGACGGCGGAAGGGCAAACCGCTGTAACCAAGGTAATGCCATCTTTAATGGAAGCCGCCAAAAGCATTGCAGCAACCAAGGATATTGGCAAGCAACGGGAAACATTCAAGGTTCTGTCAAAATATATGCACGATATAACTTCTTTTTACGATACCAATGAGACCCTTTATTACCAATACTGCCCAATGCAGGATGCCAATTGGTTGAGCAAGGACAAGACCGTTAAAAATCCCTATTATGGTTCTCAAATGTTAAGCTGTGGCTCTACTGTGGAAACTATTGACAATAAAAATTGAATTCAATAAAATTTGATTTTTGATACCAAAATGAAAAAAATTATTATAATAATCCTGTTTCTCGGAACGCTTTCCATAAAGGCACAAAATATAGTGCGCTACGAACTATATGTTCGTGATACCATCGTAAATTTTACGGGTAAGGAAAAACGTGCCATCGCAGTGAACGGACAAATACCAATGCCAACGCTAACGTTCACAGAAGGCGACATTGCCGAAATTTATGTGCACAATGAGTTGGATGAAGAAACAGCCCTGCATTGGCACGGTCTGTTTTTGCCCAATAAGGAAGATGGCGTACCTTACCTTACCCAAATGCCCATTCCGCCGCACACCGTCCATAAATATACCTTCCCAATCATACAGCACGGGACCCATTGGTACCACAGCCATTTTGGGCTTCAGGAACAGATTGGTATGTATGGTTCTATGATTTTGAACAAGAGACCGGACGATAAGACCTTCAGAAAAGGCATTGACGACCTGCCCACCATTCCCATAGTATTGAGCGAATGGACGGACTTGAAACCAGAAAATGTGCACCGTATGCTCCATAACGCATCCGACTGGTTTGCCATAAAAAAAGGGACTACACAGAGTTATGCCGAGGCTATTAAAAAGGGGCACTTTAAAACAAAACTTCATAATGAATGGAAACGGATGCTTGCAATGGACGTGAGCGATGTGTATTATGACAAATTCCTCATCAATGGCAAAAGTGAAAATGAAGATACATCCCTCAAGGGCTTAAAAGCTGGCGATAAAGTACGGCTGCGCGTTTCAAATGGCGGTGCTTCCAGTTATTTTTGGCTTACCTACGCCGGTGGTAAAATAACCGTGGTGGCCAACGACGGTAATGATGTGGAACCTGTGGATGTTGATAGAATGCTTATTGCTGTATCAGAAACCTATGATGTGGTTGTTACCATTCCTGCGGACAATACTGCCTTTGAATTTTTAGTAACACCGGAAGACCGTACAAAATCGGCTTCCATATATCTTGGAGAGGGCATCAAACAACTTACGGAACGGCTTCCAAAACTGAAATATTTTGAAGGTATGGAAATGATGAACGAAATGATGAAGATGAACGGCGATCTGGACCAAATGGGAATGAGTATGAGTATGCAGCAAATGGATATGAACGTGGTGATGTATCCTGAAATAACCGGTCCTGAGGATAACGGAAAAGACAAGAAAATGGAAATGGATGGCGAAGATCCTAATGGCCACAAAATCGATGGAAAACAGGATATGGATGGAATGAAGATGAGCGAAGCTATGTACAAGAGCAACGAACTTGCAAACATTACGACCCTCAACTACGCTATGTTGAAATCGCCTACGGTAACAAAACTTCCACAGGATGCACCCATAAAGGAACTGCACTTTACGTTAACCGGCAATATGAACCGTTATGTTTGGAGCTTGGACAATAAGGTTATTTCAGAAAGCGATAAAATATTAATAAAAAAAGGGGAGAAAGTAAGGATTACCCTGTATAACAATTCAATGATGCGACACCCGATGCACCTGCACGGCCACGACCTTAGGTTGCTCAACAGCCAAGGCGAGTATGCACCTCTAAAAAATGTAGTGGATATTATGCCTATGGAAACCGATGTTATCGAGTTTGAGGCCAATGTAGAAGGCGACTGGTTTTTTCACTGCCACATATTGTACCATATGATGAGCGGTATGGGCAGGGTTTTCAGTTATGAAAACCAAGAGCCAAATCCTTTGATACCAAACCCTGAATTGGCGTTAAGAAAATTAAAAGGTGACGATCGGGATTTCCATCTGATGGTAGAAAACGATTTTGCGACCAACGGAAATGATGGATTGCTGATGGCTCAAAGTACACGATGGAGTTTTGGCACCGAATGGCGTTTGGGCTACAATGATATGCACGGTTATGAAACAGAAACACACATAGGAAGATATATTGGAAAAATGCAGTGGCTTATGCCGTTTGTTGGGTTTGACTGGCGCTATAGAAAATTGGGACATAATGAGGTTGAGGAAAATTTGTTCGGTCAAAAAAACACCAAGGATAAACGCTCTTTATTGAGTGTAGGGGTCAATTACACCCTACCGATGTTGGTAATGGCACAAGCAGAAATATTTACGGACGGTAACGTCAGAATACAATTTGAGCGCAATGATATACCCATAACCCAAAGGTTGCGTATGAACCTGATGTGGAATACAGATAAGGAATATATGGCAGGTTTGCGTTATATCACAACACGTAATTTGGGGATTACCACTCATTACGACAGCGATATGGGTTTTGGGGTTGGTCTTAATTTAAATTATTAATAAAATCAATCGTATAGAAACCAATTAAAGAAGTTAAATCCTAACTCTAAAATTCACAGAATGCAACACTCGTTAAAAGTTCTTAAATTTAGGGTAAACGTTTATCAATTATTCTGATATCCGAAAATATGGAGGTACAAATCAAGCTAAATTCTTTGCGGTAGCTTTGGAATACTTTTTTGAGCGTCCAGATTTGCTTAAAAAGAAACATCCTGATTTGTACCAAATGTTAGTCGAATGTTTCCGGCAGAAGCCTATGTATAATTGACGTGGGCAAAAATAGGATATCCTCCAATGCGTATGTATTCCTGTAAACTGTTAATCCATTTGATTTTAAAAATAGTTGACCCCCTGTACTCTCTTCGATAGTTGTGAAGACTGTATGGCTGAAAGTCCCATATGCGTCAAGAATAAGATGGAAAAAATTAATATGATTTTTTTTCAAAACCTTTTTTCCGATTAAAAGATAATGGCTATTGAAAGTTGTGCAAAAGAAGCCTTTGTCAAGAAATACAAATTTGAAAATAGGAGTAAATGAAAAAGCACATTGTTAAAATCAAATCCATAGAGTTCATAAATTACAATGTTCTGGAAGTGGTAACGGAAAAACCAGAAAATTATGATTTTGAACCATGGCAGGCCACAGAAATAGCAATCAACTTGGAAGGTTGTAAGAACGAAAAAAGACCTTTCACGTTTACTAATTTACCAAGAGAGAAAGATTTGCAGTTTACGATTAAAGTCTATCCCTCACTTAATGGGGTTACCAAAAAACTTTCTAAACTGGAAGAAGGGGCCGAACTGATTCTGGGAGATGTCTTCGGGGCTATCCAGTTCAAGGGTAAGGGGGTGTTTTTGGCTGGAGGTGCCGGAGTAACGCCATTTATTGCGATTTTCAAGTCATTGGGATTTCAAAACGAAATGGATTATAATTCCTTGATTTTTGCCAATAAAACAGAAAAGGATATTTTTCTTGAGCAAGAATTTGAAACGTTACTTGGAAAAAGGTTTATGAACATCCTTTCTGAAGAAGAAACGCAAAAGTATCCCACGGGCCATATAGACAGGGATTTTTTGAAGTCTATTATAAAAGATTTTTCACAGTATTTCTATGTTTGCGGCCCACCCGAAATGACGGAGAGTGTTACTGAGGATTTAAAAAGTTTAGGGGTTGCTGCCGAAAAAATCGTAATTGAAGATTATGATTGATTTTTAATACAGTGGTTCGGTATAAGCTTTCTTCTGCTATTAAGCTGTATTGATTTGGGAAATCCTGCAACGTTTGGAGTTACGATGTCAATCAAAATATAATCTTCGCTGGACGGACTTTTTTCGAGAACAGGTCTCAGTCACGTTCATTTATCATTCACCTTTTACCAACTGATAAACCTTTCCGGTATTACCTACAGGACCAGGCTCGTCGGTGGTAAGAACAAATACTTCACCCTCGTTGTTCTGGCCAAATGCCAAAAGAAAATGACCGAGTCCCTTTTCTTGATTTAATTTTAGTTCCTCAAAATTCCACATTCCGGAATCCGATTGCTGCCTATCCGATACAAAAATTGCTCCTGCAGGCTTGCCATGGTGTTGGGTCCAAGTACCAAATATATAATTGCCTTCCAGTGTGGGAATCATATCTCCTCTATAAACATGTCCGCCTATTACAACAAGGCCTTTTCCACCTTGATCAGTTCCTCCTTGTTTAAACTCAATCACGGGATCAATTAGGGGCTGACCCATTTTATCCGCGTCGGGGCATTCTCCTTTACTCTTATCGTTATTATAGGCGTTAAAGCAATGGGTTCCTTCCTTTACGTTCCAACCATAGTTGCCGCCTTTAGTAATTACACTTACTTCTTCCCAAGAAACTTGTCCAGCATCTCCAGCAATTAGTTCATTCTCCCCTTTAAGATCAAAGGAAAATCTAAAAGGGTTCCGTAGGCCGTAAGCATAAATCTCATCCATGCTAGCTTTGTCAATAAAGGGATTATCCTCAGGAATTCCATAGGTGGAAAATTCATCATCCACATCAATACGTAAAATGCTTCCTAGAAGATTCTGTTCTACATCTTGGCCATTACCACCAGCGTTTTCGCCATACCAATCAGGCACATGGCCTCTGTCAATATCGTTTGCGCCCCCGCCGTCCCCTAGAGCTATGTACAGATAATCATCGGGCCCAAAAGCAATATTACCGGCATTATGGTTGTCCTGTGGCTGATGCACTTTCAGAATTATTCGCTCCGAAGACCTGTCGGCTTGATTGGGGTTATTCTGAGACACACGAAATTCGGAAATATGGCTGGTATGGTCCCAGTTTTCAGGTCCATCATCGCTCAATGGAGCACTATAGTAAACAAAGAACTTTCCATTGTCCCGGTAATCTGGATGGAAGGCCAGTCCCAAAACCCCACGTTCTTCATGTTCGTCCTTTAGGGAGACTATTTTATCCTTCAAGTTCAAAAAAGGAGTAGGGAGAACACCGCTTTTGGGCGAGTAAATGTTTATGACTCCCACCTGGTCCACAATAAAATACCTTCCAGAATCATCAGGTGATTCGACAAGGGCTACAGGAGAGACAAAGTTATCGGCTACTAATTCGAGTCCTACGGATTCTTGAGAGAAGCTATAAAGAAAAGATCCAAGGAACAGTATTGTGCAAAGTAGTTTACTTTTCATAATTACATTTTTTTAGAGGTGAGTACTATTCTTTTACTATCAAAAAAAGATGTTTTATGAGGAAAACGTTAACCGAATCAATTCAAAATTTTATCCGATAAAATAAAAATTTAGTAATTGATGGTATTAATGATGCACCTGTTTTAGCCGCAAGTAATGTTGGTATTGCAATAGGTGGTTTGGGAAGCGATGTGGCTATAGAAACCGCAGACGTAATCATCCAAACCGACCAACCTTCCAAAGTGGTCAAAGCCTTTAAAATAAGTCGTTCTACTCGAGAAATTGTATGGCAGAATATCATTATAGCATTTGGTGTTTAAGTCATTGTGTTGATTTTATGAGCTGGTGGTTTGGCAACGATGTGGGAAGCGGTTTTTGCAGATGTAGGCGTAGCATTATTAGCTATATTGAATGCGGTTAGGTTGCAGCGTATGAAGTGGAAGTGAACTACAACCTAATCCGGTGGTTCACTGTTCGAGCGGATATCGGAGCGCGGCGGCGAGCAGCATCCTTTTAAAACGGATTAAGGGCGTAGAAGTCTATGACCTGGGCGATGCGGTCGAAGGTTTTTGGGATTGATGTTGTTGCTGATAATTTTTAAAATATTGGACCTGGTTAGATAAAAGCTTTTCAATTATTGAAACCACAAAGGTCTTCCTCGAAGAGGGCGGCCATTGTGGTTTCTATTTTTTTGATAATCTTATGAAGAGCAGTTATTTGCCCAAAGCTTTATAAAAAAATATCCCCAACTTTTTACCTCCCCCACAGAATAGTTCAAACATCGAATTTGATTTTGACCTCCACAGCAGAACCATTTTAATATCTCTTAACTGGTTTTCTAATAGAATTAAAAATGAAATCTTTTACGGCAACCCTATACGGTTTCGAATGATATTTTTAGTAGAACTTTGGGAAAGCTGTCTTTTTTAATAGGTAAGGCCAAAAAGCGGATAAATCTTAAAAACAATCATGGATAATTCAATGACATTAATAAAAACCTTGAATAATTGTGTTGTTCAGTGTAATCGTTGTGCCGATGCCTGCTTAGATGAAGATGACGTCGCCGCTATGGTAGACTGCATTCGCGCCAATCTCGTATGCGCCGAAATTTGTAATACGACCGCAAAGATACTGGCCACGACCTACAAAGACGTTGGCGACCTGCTAAAGTATTGCCATAGGCTCTGTACGTCATGTGCCACGGAATGTGAAAAACACGAATATCATTATTGTGTGGAATGCGCGGAAGCCTGTAAAAAATGTGCGGCTGCCTGCAAGGATGTGTTAGTGAAATATGAAAACTCACATATACAGCAGAAAGAAAATTATCTTTAGATACGCTACCCATGGAAGTAAAACGGCCAAATACTTCGCAGAAAATTTTGAAGACGGCTATGGTGTCGAACATTCCGGAAATCAAAAATCCATCGGTCGGGGGAAAAGATGATCGACGGCGGTTGGGTTCAAGAAGTAATAGAAAAGTAACAGATCAAATTCCAAGAAAATGAAAAAGACATATTCAATAGAAGGGATGAGCTGCAACGGATGTCGCGGCCATGTAGAAAAATCACTTTTGAACGTAACAGGTGTCGCCGATGTGTCGGTCGATTTGGAAGATGCGGAAGCAACCGTAGAGTCCCAATATGAGGTGCCGTTAGAAAACTTACAAGAGGCGCTGCAAAATAGCCAGTATTCGATAAAGCCACAGAAAGTCGGTTAGCGTTAAATACTCATAACAGTTATATGAACTTTGGGTAATTAAAACATAAGATCAAATCGTCCTCACAGGCCTGAGCATCCATAAATATTCAGCCTGTATAGAGGATAGCACTCTTACAAGAATTTAATTTTAAACAATAACAATCAAAACTATTAATTTATAAAATCTAAAAAGATGGAAAACAAACAAGAAAGCGTCAACAACTATAGTAAATTTTTCGGAATGATCGCTACTGCAATGGTGGCAATGTTCTTTTTAATGTACACAAATTCTTACCAAATTATTGATCACTTTTGGTTTAGTGAAACAAGGTTTTTTATGACTCTAATCATGGCCGGCTCCATGATCATTATAATGCTTCTGTTTATGCTGGGTATGTACAAAAATCGGGGAGTGAACATAGCGATAATCGGGTTGGGAATCGTATTGATTGCCAGTGGTATTGGTTTGGTTAGAAGTCAGGTAACCGTGACTGGCGTTGACTATATGGAAGGTATGATCCCACACCATTCCATCGCCATTTTGACAAGTGAGCGGTCTCAAATTGAGGATATCCGCGTAAGGAAACTCGCCGATGAAATTATAAAGGCACAACGTAGGGAAATTATGGAAATGGAATGGCTGATAAACGATATCAATGAAAATGGTGTAGTAGAAACGGAAGAGGAACAGAAAAACAGGCCATTGCCAAAATTTGAAGGAAAGCTAGACGAAGAAACACGAAACCTAACTGAGTAGCAAGATTAGTCTTGGAAAACAAGGAAGGTTGATTTTGATTTGACTATCAACAATCAAATTCGAACATTATGAGAACTTTAGCAGTATTTTTTAGCCTTATTATATCCGCCTACGGCTTGGGACAGGATAAAGCGATAGATTCACTTCCAGAACCGTTCGCTACGAAATCCGTTTCGAACTTTTCAAATGTTCTAGGCTGGGAAAACGGAAGGACGCCCAAAGCACCGGAAGGTTTTACCGTTACCAAATACGCCGATGGCTTTGAAAACCCACGTTGGTTGTACGAGCTTCCCAACGGCGATATTCTCGTGGCCCAGAGCAATTCCAATTACGGAGTTTTCAAGCAGATAGGGGCATGGCTTATCGGTGCCGGTAAATCAAAGAACCTGTCAAACAGTGCCGACCTGATTACCCTGCTCCGCGATACCGATAACGATGGAATGCCCGATGTCCGGGAAACCTTTCTTCACGATGGCTTAAACCAACCTTTCGGTATGCTGCTTATTGGAGATTCTTTTTATGTGGCGAATACCGATGCATTGATGCGATATAAGTATAAAGAAGGACAACTGAGCATTGCAGCCAAAGGAGAAAAAATAGCAACGCTACCAGCCGGAAAAGTCAATCAACATTGGACCCGAAACATCATAACGAACGGAGACGAATCTAAAATCTATATGGCTGTGGGAAGTGGGAGCAATATTGCTGAGAAAGGTATAGAAAAAGAATTGCTGAAGGCTAACATTTTACGCTGCAATATCGATGGTTCCGAATTGGAAGTATTTGCTTCTGGTCTTCGAAATCCCGTTGGGATGGACTGGGAACCCGAAACAAAAGTTCTATGGACGGTGGTCAACGAGCGCGACGGATTAGGCAACTTTCTGGTACCCGACTATCTGACCAGCGTTCAAGAAGATGGTTTTTACGGATGGCCCTATACCTACTTCGGACATCAAGATCCGAGAGTTAAAATCGAACAACCCACGAGAAGGGGCGAAGCCTTGATTCCCGATTATGCCCTAAAATCGCACACCGCTTCCTTAGGATTGGTCTTTTATGACGGAAATAGTTTCCCGGAAAAATATAACGGTGGGGCGTTTGTCGTGCAACATGGCTCTTGGAACAAAAAGAAACTATCGGGATATCGGATCATCTATATCCCCTTTGAAAACGGAAAGCCATCCGGGCCCGAAGAGGATTTTCTGACCGGTTTTATCGTCGATCCCCAAGAGGACGAAGTATACGGTAGGCCGGTAGGTGCCATAGTCACTCAAGATGGCTCATTATTGGTAACCGATGATAAAACGCATACGATTTGGCGGATAAGCGCTAATGACTAAAGTTTTTACATTTAATGTCTAATATTCTAAATTAAGAGCGGTGTTACGAACGTTGCCCTTTTTCCATGACTCCTTTGCAACACAGTTGCACTATAATTCTTTTATCTTTGCATCGTGAAATTTTTGGCAATCATATTATCCATCTACTTTCTGGCACTCAATTTTGTGCCTTGTAGCGATGCCAGTGCTGTTGAAGATGGCACACAGGTCGTTACTGTAATGGACTACGATGGCGAGCACGGCCAAGATTGCGAACTGTGTTCCCCTTTCTGCCAATGCCACTGCTGTCATTCGCACACCATCGATTTCCGTTTGGCGATTTTTGAACCCATCCAGCCTGTTATTTCGCTAGTTAATTTTGCCCATTTCGACAGTTTGGGCAAGGATATTTCACTTTCCCTTTTACAGCCACCACGGGCATAATTCAGTTTTATAGGATAGCTATATCCTGTTTTGATGTATTCCTTTTTGGGATATGTCAATGTCGCGTGTAGCATTTTGGCGATACACCTGACGCAAATTATAACTGAATTAATACCCTTATCCATGATCAACAAAATCATTGATTTCTCGATCAATAACAAATTCATTATCGGTCTGCTCACGCTTGCCCTTGTAGGTGCGGGCATATGGAGCATGACCCAAGTACCCATCGATGCCGTGCCGGACATAACCAACAATCAGGTGCAGGTCATCACACAATCGCCCAATTTGGGAACCGAGGATATCGAGCAGTTCGTGACCTATCCCGTAGAGATCGCGATGAGCAATCTTCCCAATGTCAAGGAAATCCGTTCCATTTCGCGTTTTGGGCTTTCGGTAGTTACCATCGTTTTCGATGATGATATGGGCACTTACCTACCTAGGCAATTGGTTTCCGAAAAGCTGACCGAAGTGCGTGAGCAGATTCCCGAAGGTCTTGGACAACCATCTATGGGTCCCATTACCACGGGCTTGGGGGAAATCTATCAATATACCCTAAAGGTAGAGCCTGATTTTAAGGAAAAATATTCCATCACGGATCTTCGGACTATGCAGGATTGGATCGTACAACGCCAGATGGCAATGGTGCCGGGGGTGGTAGAGATTAATGCCATCGGTGGCAAGATAAAACAGTTCGAAGTGGCCATCGACCCCAATGAACTTAAGGCGATCAACCTTACCATCGGCGATGTTTTCGAAGCCCTTGAATTGAACAACCAGAATACGGGCGGTGCTTACATAGAGAAGAACCGCAAAGCCAATTTCATCCGTGGCGAAGGACTGGCCCGCAACCTCGATGACATCAAAAAAATCGTCATTAAGAACAGCAACGGTGTACCCATTACCATCAAAGATGTGGCCACCGTTCAATATGGTGCTGCGGTGCGCTATGGTGCATTGACCCAAGACGGGCAGGGCGAGGTAGTCGGCGGATTGGTCATGATGCTCAAAGGTGCCAACTCTAATGATGTTATTGAAAATGTCAAAGGCAGAATGGAACAAATACAAAAATCCCTTCCGGAGGGAGTTCGTATCGAACCTTTGCTCGACAGAAGCAAACTTATTGCCAAAACGACCGGAACGGTCAGGAACAACCTTATCGAAGGTGCCCTTATCGTGATTTTTGTTTTGGTGTTCCTATTGGGCAATTGGCGCGGAGGGCTTATCGTGGCATCTACGATTCCGCTGTCCCTGTTGTTCGCTTTTATCCTGATGAACGTTTTTGATGTATGGGCAAACCTGATGAGTCTGGGGGCCATCGACTTCGGTATCATCGTGGATGGGGCGGTCATTATTGTCGAAAGCACCGTTTTCATGATGTACGGTTACGCAAGGAAAAAGAAAGCGGAAAACGGGAATAGCGCGCTGGATATCCCGAGGGAAGAAAAGGATGGAATAGCGGCCAACGCATCCAAAAAAATGATGAACGCCGCATTTTTCGGGCAACTCATCATACTGATCGTTTTCCTTCCCATCCTCGCCCTAGAAGGGGTCGAGGGCAAAATGTTCCAGCCGATGGCATTAACGTTCATCTTTGCAATGTTAGGGGCTATGGTACTCTGTTTGACCTACGTTCCGATGATGTCCGCCTTGTTCATCAAGGCACCGAAATCCGATAAGGCATCCTACGGCGATAGGTTCGTGCATTGGATAGAACGCAAATACGAACCATTGTTAATGAAATCGCTTCATAAAAGTAAAATCGTCGTAGCGGTTGCTTTGGGGATTTTTGCGCTGGCCGTTTTTACGTTTACCCGTATGGGGGGCGAGTTCATCCCCCAATTGGATGAGGGCGACATCGCCTTTCACGCAATCCTTCAACCGGGAAGTTCCCTAACGGAAACCATCGAGACCACCACGAAAATCGAACGTATCGTAAAGGCCGAGTTTCCCGAAGTGGAGAAGATAGTAAGCCGTATCGGCGTGGCCGAAGTACCCACCGACCCCATGCCCTTTGATTTCGCGGATGTCTTCGTGATACTAAAACCAAAGGATGAATGGACAAGTGCCGGGTCCAAAGACGAACTCATCGAGAAAATGAAGGAAGCCGTGAGTATCGTTCCGGGAGTGAACTATGAGTTTACGCAGCCCATCGAGATGCGTTTCAATGAACTTTTGGAAGGTATCCGCGAGGACGTGGCCATAAAAATCTATGGAGAGGATATCGATATGCTTGCCGCGAAAGCCGAGGAAGTTACCAAGATCATCGCAGGCACGCCCGGCATAGGCGATATGCGGGCCGAAGCTACGACCGGACTGCCCCAAATGACCATTCTATATGACCGTAGCAAGATTGCGCAGTACGGGGTCAGCATCAGCCAACTGAACAATGCAGTGCAAACGGCCTTTGCGGGAAGAAGCGCAGGTGTCATTTTTGAAGGCGAAAAACGCTTCGATATGGTGGTCAGACTGACCGAGGCCAACCGCAGGGATATAGACGATGTGCGCAACCTGTTCATCAATCTGCCCAATGGCAGCCAAATTCCCCTACGTGAACTCGCCAACATCGAATACCGACCGGGGCCGATGCAGATAAGCCGCGACAACACCAACCGAAGGACGTATGTAGGCGTGAACGTCAGGGGGCGTGACGTAGAATCGCTGGTCAATGAAATCAAGCAAAAGCTGGATGCGCAACTTGAGCTTCCATCCGGCTACTTCATTCGCTATGGCGGGGCTTTTGAAAATTTGGAACGTGCCAGCAAAAAACTGCAGACGGTCGTTCCCATAGCGTTGCTACTTATTTTTATCCTTATCTATTTTGCGCTTAAATCCCTTCCCCAGACATTCATGATCTATCTCGCCATCCCAATGGCGACCATAGGCGGGGTTTTTGCCCTATGGCTCCGCGATATGCCCTTTAGCATTTCCGCAGGGGTCGGTTTTATCGTGCTCTTTGGGGTGGCAGTGCTTAACGGCCTCGTCATGATCAGCGGACTCAATGAGCTGAAGGAAGAAGGTGTGACCAACCTTAAAGACCGTATCACGGAAGGTACAAAACGCAGGATACGCCCCATAATGTTAACGGCCTTTACCGATATTTTAGGTTTCCTTCCCATGGCCATTTCCGCATCGGCCGGGGCGGAAGTCCAAAGACCCTTGGCAACGGTGGTCATAGGTGGCCTGATTACATCCACTTTATTGACCCTGTTCATCCTTCCCATATTCTACCAATGGGTGGAGAAGCGTTCGACAACGTTTAAGGTCAAGAAAAAATGGATTGCGGCTACCGCGGTCGTGTGCTTATTGTTTACTTCGGGCATGATGGGCGCACAGGAAATTCAACAGGATTCATTGCCGAGCGTTACTTTGGAACAGGCCGTGGCCATTTCCAAGGAGAATTTTCCGTTGCTGAAGACCAACCGTCTTGAAATCGATAAACAGACCGCCCTGAAAGCGAACGCATACGATTTTGGCAAGACCCAAGTTTTTACCGGCGGGGAGGAGATAAACGATGGTCAGGGCATTTATACCACCGTAGGTGTAGGCCAGCAGAATATCGACCTGTTCGGCATCGGTGCAAAAAAACGCTTGCAAAAACAGCGGGTACAGCTTGCGGAAGCGGCCTATGGCCTGTCCGAACTACAAGTGGAACGGGAAGTGAAAAAAGCCTGGTCGGAAACCTTTCAGGCAAAACAAAAACTCCTATTGTACAAGGAACTGGATTCTATCTACCAAAGGTTCTCGACCGCCATTGAACTCAATCTGGAAGTAGAGGCCATATCGCGATTGGAATTCGCTTCGGCCAAAAATCAGGCCTTGCAGATTCACAATAAACTGCGACAGGCGGAGAGCGATTTTGCAATTGCCCTGCAACGCCTGAACCTGTGGTTGGTCTCTGAAACGGCCTATACCGTTCCCAACGAATTGAACGAAAGCGGACTTACGGTCTTGGGAACAGATTTTCAGTTGCAGGAACATCCAGGGCTGATGCTCTCGCAAATGCGCCTATCGGAAACCGAAGCGGAGCTAAATGCCGCACGTGCCGATCTGTTGCCCAAACTTAACCTTCAGGGCGGACTTCAAAAGGTAAATGGCGATAGCGGCTTTTACACCTATCAGGCAGGTGTATCGGTTCCGCTGTTCTCGGGTCCCGAACGAGGGCGTAAAAAGGCGGCGAAACTCGAAATGGAAATTGCCGAAACCAATACCGCTTTCAAAGAACAACAACTGCGATCCGAGTACGCACAGGCATTACGCGCCTATCAAAAATGGCGAAGCTCTTGGCGGTTCTATCGGGACGAGGCCATTCCGCTCGCCAAGGAACAGCGAAAAGGTGCGCTTTTCGCCTATACGGAAGGTGCGGTGGACTATGCCGCTTTTACCCAGATCATCCGGGATGCCATACAGACCGAAATGGACGCTTTGGAAGCACTTGACAATTACTTGAAATCCGTATTCGAACTTCAATATTATACCTTATAAACGATGAAAAATATAGTAAAACATACAGTACTGGTCTCGATGGGATTGCTCTTGGGCCTTTCGGCCTGTGGGGATTCCAAAGAAAAAAACGTCCCAGAGGGCCAACATTCCGAAACGGCAATGCGGCGCGGGGAAAACGAAGGCGAGGAAGTTATGCTGACGGAAAAACAATACGATGCGTTGCAGATGAGGATCGATACGTTGGCACAAAGAAACATGAGCGGCTATATAGAGGCCAATGGGCAGTTGGAAGTACCGCCACAGAACGAAGCGACCATTACTTCCGTAGTGGGTGCAAACGTGGTTTCCATCGAGGTCATCGAGGGCGATAAAGTCAACAAAGGCCAAACAGTGGCCTACCTATCACATCCCAATATCATCCAGAAGCAGACCGATTACCTGAATGCGTACAGCAATAGCCAGTTTTTGCAAAAGGAATACAATCGCCAAAAAAGGCTTTATGAGGCCGGGGTCGGTTCGGGGATGAACTTCCAGAAGGCCGAGGCGGATTATCAGGCTTCCAAGGCCATGGTCAACGGACTTGAAGCCCAGTTAAAACAGTTCAACATCAATACTTCCGGAGTGCGAGACGGTACGATTTATCAGCGGATAAGTTTGCAAAGTCCCATTGAGGGCTTCGTGCAGAGCGTAGAAGTAAAAACGGGGCAGTACGTAGAACCGCAGACCGACCTTTTCCAAATCGTCAATACGCACCATGTCCATGCCGATTTGATGGTCTTTGAAAAGGATGTGGATAAGGTCAGGGAAGGCCAAACGGTACGGTTCAATGTGCAGTCCGTTCCCGGAAGGGAACTGACCGCCGAAATCTATTCGGTCAGCAAGACTTTTGAACAAGATCCCAAGGCGATACACGTTCACGCCGAGATAGAGAACAAGGAGGGCGACCTGATTCCCGGTATGTACATCAAGGGGCGTATCGAAATAGACAATACCCGAACCATGGCGTTGCCGGAAAGTGCGATTGCCAAGGATGGCGAAAAATCCTTTGTTTTTACTGCGGAAAAGGTAGATGGGGCATGGCATTTCAAACCCTTGGAAATAGTACCCGGCACAAACAATGGGGATTGGGTGGCCATTGATTTGTTGGAATCCGTAACACCCGACACAAAATTCGCATTCAACAATGCCTATTACCTTATGGCGGAAATGAAAAAAGGGGAGAACGAACACGATGATTAAACTATGGATACTGGACGAAAACAGAACTTAAAAGAGGCAAGAACCCTTCAGATATGGAATGTTATCTATGACATTATCGAAGTGGTCGTGTCGCTCATTGCAGGATTTACCGCAAACAGCTCGGCTTTGATAGGCTGGGGATTGGACAGCACTATCGAAGTCATAAGCGCAGGGACTTTGGGCTGGCGATTGCACGGCGAAATCAAGGGTTTGGACGAAAGGCGTGTAGAGCGAAGAAAAATGATAACCCTATACGTAATCGCAATATCCTTTGCGCTCATCTGCGTATTCATATCCTATGATTCCATATCAAAGCTAATAAGTAAAGAAACAGCATCTTGGTCAACGGTAGGTATTGTAATACTGATAATATCCTTGGCAGTGAACCCCATTTTGATCTATTATAAAAGAAAATACGGGCATAAACTGGATAGCCCCGCGCTGCTAGCAGATGCCAAGGACACTTTTATCTGTCTGTATCAAACCGTAGTAGTCCTAATAGGTTTATTGCTCGTGAAATGGCTGGGCTGGTGGTGGGCCGACCCGGTTGCAGCATTATTGATAGTACCCTACGCGGCAAAAGAGGGATGGGAAGCTTTTTCCAAGGCACAAAGAATCAAAAACAACATCGATAGGAAATGAAAGAAATTGAAAAAACATTGGAAAGCAAAAGTGTACGCCCTACGGCTATGCGCATACTGATCTATAAATATATGGCCGAAAAGGAAATTGCGGTCGCCCTAACGGATATCGAGAACGCTTTTGCGAAATCCGACAGGACTACGCTCTACCGCACCCTAAAAACCTTTGAGGAAAAAGGTGTTGTCCATCAAATAGATGACGGTACGGGCATACACAAATATGCGCTCTGTGAACCTGGTTGCAACTGCGAACTTGACCAAGATCTGCATTTGCATTTTCATTGCGCGAACTGTGATGAAACGGTGTGCCTGACCGAACATAAAATCCCTCATATAAATTTGCCGGAAGGGTTTATAGCGGAAGATGCAAATTTGGTCATCAAAGGTATTTGCGAAAAGTGTAGTGGACAATAAATGCACTTCCGTTGCATCGCTACAATGGTTAATTTAAAAGCAAAACCTTAAAATTTAAAACAATGGTACAGATACTGAATACAAAAAAAGACAATTTGATTTCAGCAAAAATCAGCGGTAAGATTTCAAAGAACGACGTAGAAAAAATACATCCCCTTATCCACGATATTGTCGACAAGGGCAAAAAGGTCGATTTCTATTTTGAAATGGAAGATTTTCATGGTTACGAGCTGGAAGGACTTTGGGCCGATTTGAAAGTCGATTCCGCCCATATTTCAGACTACGGGAAAATGGCTTTTGTTGGCGAAAAAAAATGGCAGGAATGGGCTGCCAAGGCCACCGATTTCTTCACAAGTTCGGAAGTGAAATACTTCGATTTAAAAGATAAGGAACAGGCAAAAACTTGGATTGGACAATAGATGAAAAAGAAAAAAGTAAACTTGCGGGATATAGACCCCAAAAAACATCAGGGAGAACATACACACGATGACCGGCACAACCATGGAAGTCCCGAAAAAGCATCAAATTTTAGCACCTATTTGCCTGCTATTTTCAGTTTTGTGATGCTGATAGCAGGGATTGCCATTGATTACTTTGACGCCTTCCCTTTTTTCAAAGGGTGGATTAGGATCGTATGGTACACGGTGGCCTATATTCCTGTTGGATTTCCCGTGATCAAGGAAGGTTGGAACAGTATAAAGAACGGCGATTTCTTTACCGAGTTCTTCCTGATGTCCATCGCAACCCTGGGGGCGTTCGCCATCAGGGAATATCCTGAAGGTGTGGCCGTAATGCTTTTCTATGCCGTGGGCGAACTCTTCCAAAATGCAGCGGTCAACCGGGCAAAAGGAAACATCAAAGCGTTACTTGATGTCCGTCCGAACGAGGCATTGGTATATCGTGATGGCGATTTTGTTCCCGTAGATCCCGAGACCGTCCGGATAGGCGAGAAAATTCAGGTGCGTGTGGGCGAGAAAGTACCGCTCGATGGTATGCTACTTTCTGAAAAGGGTTCTTTCAATACCGCGGCCTTGACGGGCGAAAGTAAACCCGATACCATTGCCAAGGGCGATACCGTTTTTGCCGGAAGCATCAATCTTGACGGTGTAATTGAAATCGAGACGACCAAGGAATTTAAGGACAGTTCGATTGCTCGGATTCTCGATATGGTTCAGAATGCGACCGCCAGAAAATCTAAAACTGAATTATTTATAAGGAAGTTCGCAAGGATTTATACACCTATCGTTGTGTTCCTCGCTATCGGCTTAACGTTCCTGCCTTACTTTTTTGTGGATGATTACGTCTTTCGGGATTGGTTGTACCGAGCCCTGATATTCCTTGTGATTTCCTGTCCCTGTGCATTGGTCATTTCCATTCCTCTAGGCTATTTCGGTGGTTTGGGCGCAGCATCGCGCAACGGTATTCTATTCAAGGGAGCATCTTTTTTAGATGCCATGACCAAAGTGAACACGGTCGTAATGGACAAAACGGGAACAGTAACCAAAGGGGTTTTCAAAATCAAGGAAATCAAGTCCATCACATTTGAGGAAACCGAGTTTATGAAGTACCTGATGGCGATGGAAGAACAATCCACCCATCCCATTGCAAAGGCGATACTGGAATATAAAGCGGACGGGTCGGATTATGAGGCGAACGATGTTTCGGAAGTTGCCGGAAAGGGATTAAAGGGAACGGTCAACGGAAAGACGGTGTTGGTAGGCAACAAAGCATTGATGACCTCGAACAACATAGAGGTGCCCACGGAAACGGACGGTATCGTGGAATCTATCGTAATGGTCGCCATTGAAGGAAAATTTGCAGGCTATGTTACCATTGCAGATGAACTCAAAGAAGATGCGCACCAGGCCATAAAACAAATTAGGGATGCGGGAATTACAAAAATCATAATGCTTTCTGGCGACAAAGATTCCATTACGCAGCAAGTCTCTAAAGAGTTGAACATTGATTGGGCCAAAGGCGGATTGTTACCAGAAGATAAACTGAACGAAGTCGAAGAACTCAAGAAACAACCCGATACGAAAGTGGCTTTTATAGGCGACGGCATCAACGATGCACCCGTATTGGCAGCAAGTGGCGTGGGTATCGCAATGGGCGGTCTGGGCAGTGACGTGGCCATTGAAACGGCGGATGTGATCATCCAGACCGACCAACCGAGCAAGATTGCAAGGGCGATTAAAATTGGACGTTCAACGCGGAGTATCGTATGGCAAAATATCGGTCTTGCTTTCGGTGTCAAGGTCATTGTACTAATTCTCGGTGCAGGTGGACTTGCGACAATGTGGGAAGCGGTTTTTGCCGATGTGGGTGTGGCGCTTTTGGCTATTTTCAATGCGGTTCGGTTGCAACGGATGAAGTGGGACTAAACACAATTAGGCTATATTCTCCTCCTCGCTAGACAGTCCTTAAAGGACCAATTAAGCTAGCTTTGGGATATCGTAAGAACATTCGTTTTATTGACTATTTAGTTTTGTACAGTTTGTGGGCCATAGTATTTTTTACGCAGCCAAAATGAAACACGGACCAGAAGTATCAGGGCCGGTACTTCCACCAACGGACCAATTACCCCGGCAAAAGCCTGACCGGAATTAAGGCCGAACACCGCAATGGCGACCGCGATGGCCAATTCAAAATTGTTCCCTGCCGCCGTAAAGGCAACGGATGCTGTTTTATCATATTCAGCACCAGTTGCTTTGGTAAAGAAAAAGCCGATGATAAACATTAGGGTAAAATAGATGAGCAAAGGAACTGCAATAATCAGAACGTCCATCGGGATTTCTACAATCAGTTCGCCTTTGAGCGAGAACATTATTATGATCGTAAACAAGAGTGCAATCAAGGTTATGGGCGAGATTTTTGGGATAAATTTTCTTGTGTACCATTCTTCGCCTTTTAGTTTTACTAAAAATAATCTGCTTAATATTCCCATTACGAACGGAATACCTAAATAAATAGCCACGCTTTCCGCTATGGTACCAATCGAAATATCTACAATGGCACTTTCAAATCCAAAATAGGGTGGCAGCACCGTAATAAAGATCCACGCATAAAAACTGTATGCGAACACTTGAAAAATACTGTTGAGCGCAACAAGGCCAGCTCCATATTCGCTACTGCCTTCTGCAAGGTCGTTCCAGACCAAGACCATGGCTATACAACGTGCCAGACCAATTAGAATCAGTCCGACCATATATTCGGGATAATCGCGCAGGAATGTAATCGCCAGAACGAACATCAGAACGGGGCCGATTATCCAATTCAGGACAAGGGATATGGAAAGGATTTTCGTATTTCTGAACACCTTGGGCAAGAGGGCATAGTTGACCTTGGCCAATGGTGGGTACATCATCAATATCAAACCGATAGCAATGGGAATATTGGTCGAGCCGCTACTGAACGAGTTTATGAAATCGGGAAAAGTAGGGATGAAATACCCAAGCCCGACCCCAATGGCCATTGCCACGAATATCCACAGTGTCAGGTTTCTATCGAGAAAGCTTAATTTTTTCGATGCCATTTTTTATAGGTTTATTTGAGAGAAAACGTAAAACAGTTCAGTTGCGATCTGCAGATTTCTTTCCTTGTATTTTTCCGCTTGTTGTGGTGTACCGTCAAATGCCTTTGGGTCTTCGAAAGTAATGGGAATACGTTTTTCCGCTCCGGGAACAAACGGACAGGCTTCATTGGCCGAATCACAGGTCATAATGGCCACAAATCTGGATTTTGGGTTGAAATCATCGTCCAGTTTTTTCGAAAACCCGATGATGGGATGTTCGTTGTCCGCATATTTAATGCTATAGATGGGATTCTTACCCTTTGAAATAGCATTGACCAGAAATCCGGAATTTTCCAGAGTTTCCGCAACTTTGGGAAACAAGGCCGTGGCTTCGGTACCGCCCGAATAACAGAACACATTTTTTACGTTGAAGTAGTTCGCTATGGTCTGCGCCCAAACTTGGGACAAATGACTTCTACGTGAATTATGGGTGCAGATAAAGTTGATTCGAATTTCTTGGTTCTTTGAAGCTTTTGACCGGATAAAATCCGTTAGCGATTTTAAAATAGCTTTTCGCTCCTTGGAAATGGTTTTGGAATCTAGATTTTTAATCGTCTTTTCAATTTCCGAAAATACGGTTGATTGCGTTGTTATCATTTTGTTTGGGTTCTATACTAGGGGTTAGTAACAATTTCCATCCGATGCGCAGCACGGTTCTTCGGATAGTTCGGACAATTTGATTTTTTGTTTTTCGACAGGGATACCGCATTTGTCTCTTGCAAGACAATCGGTCTGCTTGGAAACGAGTAGGAAATTTGTGCCATTGAAGTCCAGACCGAACTTTCCGATGGTCTCTCCTTGGTATTCCACCTCGATTTCCGCATCGGGCAACCCAAGGACGCTTTCCGAAAGTTCGATAATATGTACCAATTTTTCGGGATGTAGCCTGTGGTCGTAATCATCAGCCTCCCATAATTGAAAATTGACGACTTCTTCATTTCGTATCGTCCCGCCACAATCGATGAACGACTTGTTTATTTTGCCCACTTCCGTTACGTGATAATGGCTGGGCACCATTTCGCCATTGGGAAGTTCAAATCCTATGGTATCAAGACCTGAAAGTCTTTCCTTGATTTCTGATAGCTTCATATGGATGATTTATAATTATTTGTTTATTGCAATAAAACGATTAATTATCACAAATTTTTTAGCAACATTCTTCGTTCTCGGGAAGGTCTTGGTCAAGGAAATCTCCCATTACTTCCTTCATCGCTGCCCAATTCTCCTTGTCGATACAATAGCAAACGCTCGTTCCCTCGACGGTTCCCTTAATAAGCCCCAAATATTTAAGTTCTTTTAGATGTTGGGAAATTGTGGGTTGAGCCAAGCCTATTTCCTTTACTAAATCGCCACAGAAACAAGTGTCGATTTTAAAAAGATATTGCAGTATGGCGACTCTCGCAGGATGTCCAAACGCTTTCGCAAAGACCGAAATCTGGTTCTGTTGGTCTGTGAATATTTCGGTTTTGGTTAATCCCATTTTTTAATCTTTATTATTTTATTGCAATATTACGATTAATAGGTAAATAGTCCAAATTATTTTATCGCATTAAATTGCAAAAAATTTAATTCCTAGTATATTCGCTGGTTCTCTGCTCGGTCAAATGCTTGTAAGTACAAACATCTAATTAAGATGGAGGATTTGTCATAAAAACCGACAGCTTAAAAAATTCTAAACTTTCAATCTAAAATTTGAAAGGCATCTAATTTGGAACTCTATGGATTCAGCGAATAGGCATATAGGCCATGTCCTTTTTTGTTAGAACCAGCCCATTCCCCGAACATTTTAGGAACGCCACCGCCCAAAAAGAGCGAGTCATCATCTACAATTAGCCAAGAAATTATTGGGGCGGGATTTTTGTGCGACCATATCTTTTTTCCGTCTTTGGCGTTGTAGGCCTGAATAGTTCCTTCGACAGACCCGACGATATAGACATCATTTGCCAAGTATCCCGTAACAAGTGATGCCGGTTGCGATTCGGTTGCTACCCATTTTAACTCTCCCGTGGCTACATCCAACGCTTTAACGGTTAGAGGCGTGTCGGTTGGTGGCTTATGCGCATAATTATTGTTGCTCCAGACATACACAGTTCCGTCTGCAATGGAAGCTTCGCTGTGCATACCTCCTTTTACACCTCCGTATCCAATAGCGGATTCCCAAACCTTGTCACCCGTCTTTGCATCCCATACTGTATATACGCCACTTTTTTGACCGGCTCCAACTAGTTTTCTCATTTCCCCATCAATTTCTGCGGTAAACAATTGTGCGCCACCGGAAAAATCATAATCCGGACCTTTCTTTTCATGATGTGTCCATATATCATGAGGGGTCACTTGATAGAACCATTTGACATCTCCGGTTTTGGAATCTACCGCAACCATTGAATCCGACATCTTTGAGGCCTCCTCGCCAGTATAATTGTTCCCTGTGGCAAAATAAAGGGTGTTGCTTTCAGTATCGAGGGCAAATGACGTCCACATCGGTACGCCATTTTGGGGAGGTTCCACCAGAAATCTTTCCCATACCTTGTCCCCAGTCTTTGCATCCAAGGCGATTACCTTTCCCTGAAGATTCGGGGTAAACGATGGGGAGTCCAGCATTTCCTCGACAGAAGAAACACCGATATATACCAAACCATCATGATAGAGCAGTACGCTAAGATTACCTGCTTCGGGATCATCAGTGAACTCGGTCTGCCAAAGCAGTTCGCCCGAATTTTGGTCGAGTGCGAAGGCATTTCCCTCTACACTCGCCTCGAATACCTTACCGTCACCAAGTGTGCCGGTTCCTGCAAAACCGTACCAAGACCATTCTGTCATGGGATTTTCTATATTTTTTTCCCAAATTAAATTTCCCTTTTCCGCATCCACTTTGTATATCGTGCCTCCCCAATCCCCAAAATAGACCGCATCGTCTTTGACCAATGGGGCATGACTTACCGGATGTTCGGTCGCGTAGTGCCAGTTATGGTCCATGTTTTCAATCGATTTGCTATTTATGGGCGAAGCATTGGTAGCATGAAGATTTTGTATCATTTTGTGCCCGTCATTTCCCTTACTCGTAGATTGGGAATTAGCCGAAGGTAAGAACAAGAAAAGTAACAATGAAGGTAATGTTAGTTTTGCATGTAGAGATAGAAGCTGAATGCGGATGCGTTTATTTTCCATGACTTAAAGGCTTTACGTTACCATTTATTTTTAATCGTGATTGATAAGTTAGTTTGATGACGAAATGGAGTTTAGTGCAAATCATCTTTTTTTTAACTTTAAAAAAATTGAGCCTAATGGAGGAATTTTAGTATGCGCGTTTACAATGAAAAGGAATCAAAAGTGTGCACCATTAGTTCTGGTGCATTGGCTTTGTTTGCCATGTTCCTGCGGAAGTTCAAAAATCTTCCACTTCAAGACTTCCCGAGCGAACCGCTACGCCGGTTCGCACTCGGGGTCTTTCAGTTCCAGATTTTTGAACACCCTCGGAACCGCACATAAATCCAAAGCAGGCGAAAAAAATCGCCTGTTTTGCATTTATCTTGCCGCCGCACAATTAATTTTGGAATTTTTTGTTTAAAATATGTAATCCTCATTAATATATTTGTACTAATCCAAGGCACTTCCAATGAAACCAAATGTTTTAGTCTTTCTTGTATTCCCAATGCTACTATTTTTTTCATGTAGTAGCGATGATGATAGCGTAGCGGAGTCAGACAGGAGCCAAGCCCTCTTGGGACAATGGGAATATCAATCGATTATGACCGATAGAGCCGTTGACATCAACGGAGACGGAACCGTTAACATCGATCTTTTCAACACCCAAGAAATTAGGCAATGTATCAAGGACAACCTTACCTTTTTTACTGAAATGGGAACGGTGGGAAGTGGTGCCTATTCTATCAATGAAAATGGACTGGCATGTGATGAGCAAGACCCTTTCTCCACCATTGAAGAAGATACTTATGAGCTTATAAATAACACGATTATTCAATTCGAAATTCGAAACGAAATGCGTATTCAAGAGCTTTCTAAAACCAAATTAGTCGTTGAGACAAATGACAATTTGGGCAATGAAGATGTTATCGTTACCATAGCCTTTAAAAAAAGCTGACGGCCAAAGTCTAACCTTGCGTTCTTAAACCCTGATAATGTTTCCGGTAGTTTTATCGCTCCATTGACCGTTGGTATCCATTACTCTAACCTCATAGGGTTGGTCTTGATATCGTAATTTGCCCTCACTCGGCTCTTCTTCCATTAAAAATATGCGATCAGCGCCAGTACCTTGAGCATCGTTATAGTTGAAAAGTTTGGTGTCCCATCTTTGGTCGAATCGGTTATAAATCCGTATTTCAACCTGTTGAATGGTTGCGCCATTATAGGCCTCTGAGCAATTTGCATTGAAACATGTAAATATTCTTATTTGATAATCACATCCATTCAGGCCACCGCAGCTTATATTTCGCTTTTCTCCTTTGGCCGCTACCGTTGGCTTTTTGAACATTATAATAGATTCACTCAACGTTTGGGAAATGCCCGTAGAATTCTCGACCCGAAAATTGATGGTAAAGTTTTCATCGGTCTCTGGAAAAAATCGCATGGGAGTTGAACCATAATCCAATGGAATTATGTCTCCTTCCCTGTAAATTCTGCTTTTATAATAAATATAGCCTGCACTTGTCCCCGTAAACGTAAATGTCATTTCATAAGTTACCCGTACATCATGACCGGTTGTTGCATTCGTTACGGAGGTCAATTCAAATTGCTGCCCCTCATATTTGTCTTCGGAGGATTGGCTTATATTGAAATCAAAGAACTCTTCGTATTTATCGAACTGGATATTCATACTGGCTTTTTTCTCTACATCGGATGAAGAGCGCACTGTAAAAGTGATGTTGTGGTTGCCTTCGGTCGTTCCGACATACTTTCCAGAGAATGCCCCCACAGGTACCTCAAAACTTTCGCCAGCGGAGTAGCTAGTGCCTCCGTATTCAAAAGAACCATTGTTACCGTTTGCCGAAAAATACATCTCATAGCCATCCCCACCGATTCCGATTTCGGAAATATTGAAGTTAATATCCACCTGTTCTCCGGTATAGGCCTGCTGCAATGTCCCTGATGCTGTGAAGGTGTAATCCTTGGCCGCCACGTTTACCGTAATATCCACTGTTTTCTCCAATCCCGTATCGTTTCGAACCGTGAAAGCCAATCGAACATTACTTTCATTGGTTCCCTCCAGCGTCCAGTTAAAGTTGCCGGTATTGACATCGTAACTGTTCCCGGGGCTCACTTCAATACCGTTATTGTCCCTGATGAGTGCGTTCCCGTTCATGCTAAAGCGCATGGTGTAATTCGAAGACCCCACACTTTCCGAAATATTAAAATTGAGTCCGGTGGTTTCCCCAACCGTTATATCCGATTTTTGGGCTCCCGCCGTAAAGGTAAAGTCCACTTGGTCATACGTTATGGTGGTGTTGGCCGTTCGCGTAACATCCGAACCGGATTCCACGCTAAGAATGATATTGTGCTGGCCAGGTTCAAGTCCGGTATAGGTAAGATTATTGACTCCTGCACCCAATGGGAATTCTTCCCCAGGCCCGTAAGTAACACCATTAACTGATAGCGAACCGTTCTGGCTCGAAGAAAAGAAGGCAGTGTAACTATCGTTTGCCCCTTCGGGTACTTCATCAATATCCACAATAATCCCAACCGGGATATTGGAAAACTCCGTTGCCATCGATGGGGTCATACTGATAGCAAAATCATTGTTCGCAACGACCAACGTTACTTTTTCTTCTAAAATCTGTCCATTACTATCTCGAAGCAAAAAGGTAATTTCATAAGTTCCTGATTCTTGGGCTATAAAATCATAAGCAAAACTTCCTGGACTTATGGTAAAATATTGACTAGGAGAAATTTGAGAATTTCCATTGTATAGTCCGGCATTACCGCCGGAAATAAAATAATTCAGTTCATAGGAAACTCCATTATAATCCCCTTTTTCGATAAGGCTCAATGAAACGGTGCCCCGTTGCCCAACCAATACTTCATTGCTATTGGCGGAGGCGTTAAATTCCAGTTCTAGCTGATTGGCCTCCAAGTCGATTTCGACAGGCCCGACGGCCTGCCCATAATTGTCGGTAACGAGAAAGCTGATCCGATGCGGGCCCAGGGTTTCGGGCGTATAGAACAACGGGAAATTGCCCAGATCGACCGGATAGTCCGTATTGTTCTGAATCGTATTTCCGCCGACCCCTGTAATCGTTCCATTTCCTTCCTCCAAATCATAGGTCAGGAAGTAATCGATGTTGGATGTGTTGCCGTTCGATTTGATGTTGAAATTAAGCTGTGTCCGCTGATTTACAAAAACTTGGTTACTTTCCGAGTTTCCACTGAACGTGAACGGAATATTGGCCACTTCGATTTCAACACTATCCCTTTTTATCTGACCATTGCTATCGCGGAGGTCGAAATAGATTTTACGCTGTCCCAATTCATCGTCCTCGAAAGTAAAATTGTAGTTGCCCGGATTGATTTTACGAAAAGTACCGGGGTCCATTACCCCACCATTCTGATCCCGAACGGTTCCCGCACCTTGGCTATCCGACGAGAAGGAATGGCTTATGTCGAAAGTAACCTCACTTTCTTCTTCTTGGGTCTGCAAGTCGATATTGATGGCCAAATTGGTTTCTAGCTCGACCTGCGAGGAAGCCGCCGTGGCCCTAAAAGTAAAGTCAATATTTTCTATCGTCAATAACATTTCATTGGTCAATGTGGCACCATCGGGAGCCTTTGCGGTCATTGTCAATTTATGTTCTCCCAAGGTTTCCGGTCGGTAGCTAAATTCCGTAACGCCTTTAGGTAACATAAAAGGTTTTCCGGCATCGTATTCGGTATCCCCCAGAAGAAGTTTACCCGAACCATCTTCCAGTTGGTAGGTAATCTCAAACTCTTCTGACGATTCTCGGTCGGGATTAGCGGTGTTCCTATCCCTCAATAAAGTCACATTGACTGGATTTGGGCTATTGATGAGGAAATCATCGGTACCCTTGCCCAGTAAAAAGCTAAAACTTGCATACTTGACATTGTATATCAGCTCAAGCTCCTTTTCAATTTTATTGGAATCCCAAGCCAAGACTTTTATCTTATGCATTCCTGTATCAATGGGCATATAACGGTATGAAAGATTGAAATTTTTGACCGATATGGTATCGTTCGCATGGACCGTATCGTTTTCGGTTCCTATGTAATATCCTTTTCCGTCAATATTATCGTATTTCATGAAATAGGAAACGTTGGAAACCATCCGTTCGGGTTCCAATATGAAATCCGTTTTAGTCGCTTCGAATACGAATCCATTTTCTTCGTTGGTGCCTTCAAACGTAAAGTCGAAGGAATCTTGTACGATATCCTCAAAGTCCTTACTACATGCCAATATCAGAGCTAAACATAGCGTTGTTACCGCGAATATCCGTTGTGGGGCATTCATTTTCATACAATCGTTTTTAGAACAAAAAATAACGTAGGCCGACTCCGGCATACGGATAAAAATTCCCAACATCGGAATTGATATGGTAGTATTCGTTCGCTTTTATGAGCAGGGAAAAATCATTGCTGATACCTACTTCCGCTTCCGCCCCGACATAGAGGCCATAGACGAATTGACTTTTGGCGTTTATCAAAGCTCCGCTTGGAAGTTCATTACTGCCATTGTTGATGACCTCGTATCCGAAGAGTCCGCCCCCGCCTAGAAACAAGCTGAAATTTCTCTTTCGCGGTGCCACGAATACCCGGTAATAGATTCCAGGTTGTATGGTAAAAATATTGTAGGGGATATCCTGACTTCCTTTATCTTCTGCAATGGCCGCCAATACGCTTATCTGAAAATACTGGTACCTGTCGGGATGGAAATTGAAGGTACCCATGATGCCGTAACCATCTTCGACATAGCCACCACTCAAACCGACCGATGAGGCAAGATTACCCCTCAGTTGGCCAAAGCAGAATGAAGCCGATAACAATAATGCCATCGCTATACAAAAACGAACATTTCTCATAACTTAAAAGCTAACGGGTTATTGATAACGCTATGGTCGATATCCAGGGATAGGTTCCTATTGCCTTTATCCTCGTCCACATTGACCATAAGTACTTTCTTCCGATCCAATGTGAACTTATCGAAGACCACCATAAAGTAGTTTTCGGAATTCCCTTCTACCCTTTTAGGAACCTTATACCGGAACAAGGGCTCGTGTTTTTTGTCAATATTGTTCGGACTGTTCCTATAATTGGAAGCGATACGGAATTTGAGAAAATTCACATCGTAGGGCATGTGCGCTTTGTTCTCCAAACGGAACTGTAGGTATATTTCGTTGTTTTCATAAAAGACATTTTCAAGCCATAAGAACACATCATCATATTTGGCGAAATAGCGAATGACCTTGCCTTTGTTGAACTGATTATAGTAACATCGCCGACGAACGTATTCCATGCGGTCGAGCACATAGAGTTCCCTAGTGAGCGGCAAAGGTTCTTCGGTCGTTTCTTCATTTGGCGAGACCCCTAATTCTTCTTCTTTTGTCCTTGTAGCGATATCGGTACGCTCCATTGGAGGTTTTGGCGTAGCTACTGAAGTTGAGATATTGGTACTATCTTTTAGCTTGGAGAACGCTTCCAGGTTTTCGGACATAGATTTGGTAATCGGCCACCTTTTCTTAACAGGAACTTCAACCAGTCTTAAGATAAAATCATAAGCAAGACCATCCCTAGTATACACCGTGTAATTGGTATGATCTTCGGTATCGGGTGCCACGTCATTGTAACTTAGCAGGACGATACGTTTTGCATTGTCGGACGCATTTTTGACAGGGAAGGATTCGATGAAATTGAGTTCTTTCCCGTTGATGGAGAAATCGAAAATTCCGGGCAGGACGAGTATTGTCTTATAATCCCTGGAAACAGGAATAGTGTCCGTCTGCGCATTTCCAAAAAGCGCACCGAATAATACAAATAATGATATGAAGGTTTTTATTCTCATTGCGTTACCAATAAAAGTTCGTAATCGTCCATCAAAAGAATCTTCTCTTTCTCCCGTAATTTTTTCTTTCTAAGGAAGGAACCCAATCCTCTTGCTATATCGGTCACTAAATCGGGAGAACCGTTGGTCAGCTCATCGGTAGCATTGGTCAATAAATTACTGCTTGCATTCGCCTTATATTCCCGCCACAGTTCCCCTGCACGTGTGCTATAGATGCCTTCCCGGCCATCGTTGAAATCTTTGACCAATAGACTTACCGGATGATGTTCGATATTGTCGATGTCCAGATAAACCCTGTTCTCCTTAATCGAGGCCATGGCGTATACAAACGTATTCTTCTTGAACCTTTTCTTCCCTATAACGATATCCTCCATGAGCAGTAATCGGACATTCTCATTGGGCAATATAAATTGGTCGCCATATACGGTAGCTCTATATGAGATTGACTGTTTAGCATCCAAAACTGGTACGGGGGACAAATTCTTATGTGTGTTTTGAGAATCGCCGATCATTTTTTCCTTACCCTCTAGTAGCTTTTCACGATAGGCCAACCGTTCCTCCGCGAACTGCTTTTTTTTCTCATTCGCCGTTATTTCGGTTTGCTTTTCCCTAACCATGTTTTTTCTGGTTTCCGGGATTTCCGCTTTGGCGGTTTCCTTGGTACTAGACTTCATGGACAGCCCTTCCAGTTGTTTTAAAATCCGCTGAAGAGAGTCATTTTCGGAATTTTCCAAATCCTTCATGTTAGTGGCAGCTTCGGCATTTTCTACTTCTTCCTTTTCCAAGGAATCCTTGAGCTTCCATTGTCGGCCTGCGGTTTCGGAATCCAAAGTAGGTGTCTCGCCCGGCAATTCGGTATTGAACCCGTTCAGGTTTGCCGCGTCATTACCGCCCATCTTAAAATCCTTTAGATTTTCGATGACAAAAAAACTGGTCATTATCAGAATGATAGGTAAAGCCATAGCAACCTTTTGGTTTCTGACCACCCATCTCTTCACAACTTGTATTTGTTCTTTTAATTTCATACTACATGCGCTCCAAGTCGGAATTGTCTACGACCTGAAAGTCAATAATCTTTATACCGTTTAAATTGTTTGGGGTAACTCCCGACTTTTTTAATTGTCCTCTAGTAATGAGGTTCCTATACGTCGTTGATTTGCCTTTTTCTATGGCCTGTTTGCCGTAAAATGTGAACGGAAACGGGTAGGTTCCATAATCGATATGAATCGAATCAAGTTCCACAAAGTAGCGATAGTCGCGCATTGCCACATCATGGAAGTACTTTTTTTCGACCAAACGGGCGTATAAACGGTTGCCTGACCAGTCGACCATGTGTAATGCCTTTCCTTCAATGTCCCTTTTAATTAGCTTCAAATTAGGTTCCAAGGAAAAGAAGAGCTCATGAAAATTGTAAAGATGGCCTTCACAAAGTATTTGCAGATTTTCCTTGACATCCCTAATGGGGGCCATGGGCAACCTTTGCCCTCCATGAAGCAGATAGGCGTTGTTCTTGGCGCGCTGATCCGCCCTCATTACATAGTAGGTGGCCATGCCGAAAACGATAACGATCACTGCCAAACAACTGTATACCAATCTATTGTTGTGCCTTCTGCTCTGGGCGATGTCATTGATTATCCCGTATTTTCCTTCCATATGTTGATTATTGTATTAATGTGCGGACAGCTTTGGTGGCTCCTCCACTTTTCACATCCATAGCCGTTTGAATCGCTTTTTTACCGTAATGTTTCGGTTTGGCGACGATTCCACCTCCTGAAATATTAAGGCCCTGGACCACAAAATTTGCCAAAGTGGGTGCCTTGATATAAAAAAAAGAGGTCATCAGTATCAACATGGACGAACTTAAGATCAGTCCCAGATCATAGGAACCGTATCGAAGCAAATGATCGACCAACTGGTCCACAAGGTTGACCATGAACATATCCACCACGTAGAGCATGGGCAGCCAAAGACAGATACTCATGAACTTTTGCAGCCATGCTTTCCAGAGTCCCGAAATAGCGGGAATGAAAGAAAGTCCGATATTGATAGGCCCGAAAATGATGAGGATGAAAAGATAAATGGTGGCCAATGCCTTGATGCCTATGAATATCAAGGTGGAGATAATATGTGCGAACGCAGTTATCGAACCGGCCAGTCCCGTAAGGGCGAACGACTGTAGCCCATCGATGTCCATGCTCAACAGGTTCCATTCCACAAGGTTGTTCGCAGCTACATCGATCTGCGCCAAAGCTATCTTTTGTCCGATGGTATCCCAACTTTTTTGGGTGCTAACAAACGATGAACCTAGATTATTGTAAAATTCAAAAATGGCGTGTGCGAATTCCGAATAGTTGAACAAAATGAACATTAAGGGAAACCATTTCAACGCCTTAATAACATCCGCTCGATCATTACCTGCAAAGTGTGTAAGGGCAAAAATGCCCAAACCGATTTTCGCCATTCCGAATCCGATGCTCAGCGTAGGCCCCAAACTGGCAAAAGCATCGCCGATGTATTGGTCGAATATGGAATTGACCGTTATCCGAAAGCCCGAACTTGATTGTAAGGCGTACATTAATTTGTTTTTATAAGTGAATGGACGGCTTTACGATGTTCGTTTTTTTGTAGAAGGGATGTGTTGACTTTGATGACATCGTCCAATAACCCGTTCATCTTTTCCAAAATCGATCTGAGCGCCGATAACCTGTCCGCTGATTCGATAATTTCACCGGTGGAGGCAATTTGTGAACCTTGGGAAACAAGGGAGGATACCTGTAAAACGGCATCCGCCAATGTCTTGGCAGCCCTCTTCTTTTCCACTTTTTCCAAGTTGGTAAAGGTTCGCAGGTTCTTCTGCGTACCCTTATAGGAGGCTATGATCTTATCCTTTAGTTCGTAGAGTTCATTCATTTCAGGACTTCCCATGACATAGCTGGCGGGCATTCTTTTCGCGCTCAGGTCTTGACTTAAGATTTTGGAGGAACTGGAATTGGCAGTAACGTTGCGTTCCATCTGTGCTAATAGCTTGCCCATGGTCGCGTTCAACGTTGCCAATTGCGAATTGAGCGTCGCCACATTTGAGTTGAGCAGTACCAATTGTGCGTTCGCCGCTACATCGGTCACCGGAATCTGCGCGGTTGCCAAACAAGGGAGTATCCCTATAAAACATATAGCAATAGCCATTTTTAGTCTTTGATTTTTCATTTTTTTGGTTTTAAGTGTTCTTACTATTTCCGTTCAGGGTTTTCAAATCCCTATCGGTTTGTTCCATCTCCAATTGTTTATATGCGATCGCGGTCCGTTCCCAATCATAACCGTGCTGTTCATGCAGCCTATTGATTTTTGCTTTTTCGTTCGGATTCGTTTCGAACAGGCATTTGGTCGGTAAGGATGTTTCCAGTCCAAAAACCTTGACTCGTTCCTTCCAACAAATGGCCATTTCCCTTAGTTTTCGGCCTATGGGCAGATCCTTGTTGACGGAAAGGTTCAGTTGCTTTTGTTTGGCGTTCAGGCCTAATATGTTCTGGATTTCATCAAAGGAGTTGGCGAATTCACCAAGGTCGAGCAGCACTTTGATATGACTGTTAACCACGATGGTCTTGCCGATAAATTTTGATTTTACGAAATCGTCGACCTTCTGCGATATGAATATGGGCTGTCCTCCATACTTTCTTGCCATTCTGGATATCGCATCGAAATAGTGGGCCATAATGGGGTTATCGAACAGGTTCCATGCCTCGTCCACGGCCAATATTTTATTGAGGGAAAGTTTCTTCGGATCCTTCAACTTTTTGTCGAACACATCGATCATCAAAAATGCCACAATGGGGAAAAGTTCTTCATTATTGACCAGATTTTCCAATTTGAAATAGACCAATCTTTCCTGGCTCAGTTGGGCTATTCTTTTATCCCTGCTATTCAAGAGATAGGCCCTCGGTCCGTCGTGAGCGTATTTGCTGAGCAACAATAAGAACAGATTGGGATCGAATATTTCATCTCGGATGCCCTTCGTTTGCATTAGGGCTTTCAAATTTTGATGTGTGTAGTCGTAGAATGTATTAAAAGAATCGTCGGAACTACCATTAGAAAACTGATGCTGATAATATCCCTGAACCAAGAATTCGATGATCGTACGGACTACCGCACTATCATGGGTATCCCCTGCTTCATTATCCTTACGGCCATATAGTAAATACACCAAAGCGATAAGTTGGGTCAGTTTATGTTCGGTCAGGGTTTTCTTGCCATCCTTAACGACAACATCTATAGGATCGAGTATAAAGGGATTGAAGGTAAACGGGTTTTGGTCGTCGTTCGCTATTGTGACCCCGTTCAGTTGATCCACTAGCTTGTCATATGAATTTCCGTTTTCAAGAATCAAAATTTCCGCACCTTCCCGATATTCAGAGTACAGATAGGCGTTTGTAAAGAAGGTCTTCCCTCCGCCCGATCCCGATGCGATGAGCATCCCCCGGTTAAAAATCCAGTTCTTTTTTTCCGGGTCGCGATAGAGACTGACCAGTAAAGGTTGTCCCGTGGCCCTATCGACCATACGCAGCCCGTGTGGACCGTGAAGCCTGTTTTTATAACCTCCTTCGAAATACCATAGACTGGAAGCCATTTCGGAGGAGAACGGACTGTACAGTTCCATACTCGTACCGATGCCGTTACCGAGAATGCCCCCGAAAAATAGATTTTTGCGATCCACGGAATTTTCCTTGGCATGGATGCCCAATTTTCCGAATGCGGATTTTACGGTGTTGCACATCGACCGAAAGGTCTTTTTGGAATCGGCCAACCCCAGTACGTTCAGGTGGTAATACACCAATTCCTTGTGGTCGTTCAGTATCGATTGTTGGAACTCGTAGATTTGGTCCCGATAGGTGCTGTTTTTGTCCCCTTTGCGATTGGTAGCGTATTTGTTCAGGCGTTTGGCCTTTGACCTTAGCCTGCCCATGGCCTTTTCCTTCTCCGGAATATAGATGTATTGGTTGATGATATGTTCGTGTGGGATCTTAAAGCCCAAAGAGAAAAGGTTCCCGATGGGGAAAAGGTTTTCACCGATGGTGTATTTTCCGAAGTACTCATGAAAGGCCATATCCTCTTTTGAAAATTGGTCCAAGTTTTCCAGCGTAAAGTACTGCCCCTGTTTGTCTCCAATGTGCAAGGTGTTCCCTGAGAAATCAACATCCCTGCCAGTACCCGTTTGGTAGCTTGCTTCCAGATAATTATCGTAGTACCCGGCCGATTCGAAAAGGTCTTCATACCCCAATATTTTCGAGCCTATCAAACCGGAATCGTTTATCAGGTCGTTTACGGCCCCGACACGGGCCTCAAAATCTGCCATGACCTCGGTGTTTAGATATTCTGCGGGTAACGGGTTTTTCCCATAGAAACCGCGTTCCTTTTTTAAAAAAGAATTGACACCTAGGGGTGTTCGGCCAATATAGCTCTTGGGTACCTTGTGTATCGCCAAAAAGGAACGGTGCCGTAAAAAAGGCCTATTCTTAAAGTAGAGTTCATCTTGCGTCTCGAAAAAATCGCGTTTCATGCGTAAAGGGTCAACGGCATAGGTTTCCCCGTAGAAAAGATCTTGTTTGTGCAACAGGCAATTTTCCCCCATTATTTCCAGAATGCCGGAGACTATCCGGTTCAGGTTCAAATAGTCTTTTCCATCCATAGTGTAGATTTCCGGAAGCTCCAATTCCAACGGAATACTGATACAACCTTTTTCTTTCGACACCAGAATAGGGGCCTCGTACCCATAAATGGGAAAAGCGTCCAATAGATTTACCGTTTTTTCCATAGCACGAGGAGTTTTTTGTTCACATGACCCTTGATGGCATCCGGGCCTTTCTTGTCCGCTCGGGATTTAATAAAACCGTTTTCACCGTATGCTTTGGAATAGAAGAGCATCAGCCCGATGTAAAGTGCCGCGGCACAAAAGGAAAGTATTAGACTGAGAAAAGTAGGTACGAACGTACTCAAGAACAGCCCCAACATCAGGGACAGAAACGTTCCCTTGAAGGCTTGGTCCACATATTTAGCGCGTAGCCCGAAGAAGAAGACATCCTTCTGAAGGGCCTTTGGGATTCTTACCAGCTTGTTTTCCATCGCTACCCGGCCAAGTTTTCCCCAATCTCGATAAGGCCATAGAAAATGACCAGCCCCAAAATAACATTGCCCACTTTACGTGCCATATCCTGATTCTGTTCCCTGATGATCAGAAAGGCAATGGCCGCGATTCCCAAGAGAACGCTAGCGGCAACCTTAATGATCCGAAAAATACTGTTGCCGATCTGGACCGTACCCTGTTCCGCTTGGTTGACCTGGTCGACAAGTTCGTCGATTTGGGCATAGCCAAGTTGATGGAAGGCAAGGGTAATAAGGAAAGTCAAGAAATAACTACACGGAATCGTCCACCTCCGTTTCCGGCGGCGGTTCGGAATTTTTGATAATCTTAAATTTTTCATGTTCTGGAATTAAGGATTCATTCTGAACATCCTTATCGGAAGCATTGAAAATATCCAACAGCTCTGAGCTGGTTTCGTTTTCATCGACACGGTTGAGTAATTGGTCCATATCTTTTTCCTTTAAAGATGTATTTTTTACAAATATAGAAGATTTTTGCACAAATGAATCATTTTCCTGAACTTTCTTTTCTTTTTTATTTCGTTTGAGTATGACAAAGACCACCATGTACCAAAGTAACCCTAAAGTACAGATGACCACGTAGACGATATGTTCCCATTGCCAATTCAAATCCTATCGATAATATCTTTTAATCTTATAATGCTTTTTTCATGATACAGTTCCAAGACCTTTCGCATAATGTCATTGCGGGACACCTTTTTGTTCAACTTATAATTATAGGCACTTGCCAGTTTTTCGTAATCTTCGAAACAGGTCTTGCTCAACCTGAAGATGTACTGTTCCTTCTTATCGGTGTACCGATCCTGCTCAAGAAACATTTCGAAATCCGCTACCTCTTTTCGTTCACTCTCATTTAAGTTAGACGTGGGAAAACTATCCTTAACCAAATGTTGCGGTCTGAAATTTTCCGAATCATTGCCGGTCAAATTATTCTTTTCCATGTTCGGGTCGCGCTCATCCCTGAGACCTTTAACTTCTTTTTGTGTATCCATATTGTCCAAAATCGCTGATTCGAGCAAATCTTTGACGTTTAACTTCTTTCCCATATTCAGTTTTTTGATATTTCAAGTACTTCTTCCATAAATCGCTTAAGCCCCCGTTCTCCGTTTTCTTTAGATAAGGGGATGGGAACGAGCGTATTCCGATATTTCTCCCTGTAAATGGTTCGCTCCATGACCACTTGTCGCATCATGGGCATTCCCGCGCCCGCCAGGGTATTCCGGACGGCGTTGAACTTATTGACCTTGACGAGTTCATAACGGTTGAAAAAAAGATTGACGGAACGTAGCACCCTATTGTCATTGCCCAGAAAGTTCTTCCGCAAAGTTTTATAGAATACCGCCGTACTATCGATTTCCAATTCGTCGAGAAAAAAGGGAATGAAAATGTGTTCAACATACAAGAGGCCCCTGACCATCTCTTCGTTCAGGTTTCCCGGAAAATCGATAATAACGAAATCCACGGCGCCATAATACTTTTTGATCAACGGTTCCAAGGTATGAACGGTCGCCCGTTCCACGGGAAAGATTTTTGTTTCGTTCGCACCGATTTGTGTCAAATCCCGTTTCCGCTTTTTGTAGACCGAATACTGCGGATTGTCCATATCGATCAATACCACCTTTTTACCGTACAAATGGAAAAGATTGGTGGCCAGGATAATGTTCAGGGTCGTTTTGCCACAACCGCCCTTTTCACCCGTACAGGAGATAATTTTAGTTTCCATAGGTATATTTTTAAAATTAGATGGTCATATGATTATAGTGTCATATGGCCATATGGTACTATGGGCATTCGATGCAATAGTGCTATGATGCTATAAGGCTATATAGCATTGTTGCTATACAGCTATAACGCATTGTATCTATATTGCTATATAGCAATGACCATTGCTTTGTAGGTATTCGAAGGAGGGGATTATACTGTTATAAGAAACTTAAAGCGAATCGACTTAAGGGCTGCGAAAAGATGCTATAATTCGGATTTAAAATCCTTTATGGCATCCGATACGCGCTCTTCCAATTCAAGGAATTTCTCTTGAAGGCCTTCTTGATAGACCATATTCTCCCCAAGCTTCCGCTTTTGTATAAATTCATTGTCGGGCAAAAGAATCCATATGGGATTGTACCCTAGGCTATAGAAATAGAGAATGATCTTTATCGAATTGACCATCGAAGATCCTCGCTCGACATTGGCCAAAGTGGCGCGGTCCATGTTCAGGTATTCGCTCAAATTGGTAATGGAGAACGCGCTGAACCGTTTGTCCTCGATATCGTCGAGTTCGACGAGTTCAAGTCGTATTTCCCTTAAGCGTTCCCCGATATATCCAAGGTCTTTAGAGTCTAGTGCAATTATCGATTCAATATCCATTATTCAAAATTTTCTATGGGATGAGAGGAAAATTTCTCCTCAAAAATGTTTTCTGATTCTTCTTCTAAGTCGGCCAAAATGCTCATTTCGGGGTCTTCCAATTCTTTTTCAAAGTTATCCATAAACTCGGCAACTTCCGTCTCCGAATTATTTAACGACTTTGCAATTTCACCATTTATTTTCTTTTCGTCAAATATGGCACTCTTTAGTTCTTTTCCGGTACTGCGCTTATACTCCTCTTTGACCAATTCGTCGACTTCGTTGATGATCTGATCAAATTTCGCCTGAGCTACCCGGTCCATTTCCGTTTGCACCAAAAACTCTTCTATAATGTGTCCGAACAGCTTTCCCCACTTAAGGGAACCGGCACCTTCGTTTAAAAGTTCTAAAATTGAACTCTTGTATTCGAAAAGGCGAAGTTCCTTGACCACGCTTTTAAAGATTCTGCGTTTGGTACCGTTGGTAAAGCTACTCTTGCCCACTTTGTCCAGATGCGCTCCGTAAAACTCGATGTAACCGATTTCTCTCGCGAAAAGTAGACTGGTTTTTTTCGGAAGTTCCAGTTCCCGGATAAGTTTCATTTCCGCATCGAAACGTTCCTTGTAATCCGCAGGTCTGAAATCGTTGACAATGGGTAGCTCATGTTTCATGGCCCGTTCTTTTCCTTCAATATCCGGAAGTAGCTGGCCATAACATTTTTTCTCTGGTATCTGATGCTCGAAAGTATCCGCCAAAATCCCGGCGAAATGACCCGTCGACATTGAAGCCACCTTACTTTTGGGCAAAAGTTCCATCATTTGTGTGCTCCAATTGGTACTCACATCGGAACTGCTCGTATTTTTTGAAATTCGTTCTTGATGTATTTTTCCAAAAAGTTCGCTCAATCGCCGTGCGGTCTCCCCTTTAGCCGCACCGCAAATAACATTGGCGCAGTTGGCGTAAATGACATCGGCCAATTCCCTGCCATAGTCCAAGATAAGCTGCCCTACGCTTTGTAGACCTAAGATAGTGGCAATCTTGTTTTCCCGACCGGTATCGATAATAGTCCGTAACAACATAATGAACAACGTTGGCACTTCGTCGATGATAAGGGCCATCGGGCGCTTGCCCGGTTTGTTGACCTGTTTTAGAATGGTGTTCATATACAGGCCCAAAGGAGCGGAGTAGACTTCCTTTCGCTCGGGATTGTTCTGAAGCGATACGATTTTAGGATATCTTGGTTCATTGACATCAAGACTAAAGTCATTGCCGGACATCACATAAAAAATTTCTTTGGTCGCCATACTGGAAAGACTTATCTGAACGGTACTGGTCTGACCCGATAATTGTTCCATGGCCTCTTTTTCGAGCGCGTCACGAAAGGGTACAAGTATTTGTCGCACTTCGACGTCCTTGGTCATGATTTCCATTAGTATATCGATTTTGACCGTTGTCAGTATGGTCAAATGGCCTGGGGTACAGATATAGTTTCCGGTCTCCTCGGATTTTTTCTTAAGATACCAGATACAGCCTCCGGTATAACTGATTGCACTTCGAGAAAAGTAGTCCTGCCTCTTGATCCATTCCGGGTTCAAGTTCTTCATAAGGGTCGCGGCGGTATCGATGGCATCGGATTGATTCGTTAGTCTGTAGGGATCCATAGGGTTGTTTTTATGGGTCATTCTCAGGTCGTCAAAGCAAATTCGGTACAATTTTGGAAAAGGCGTTTCAGAATTATCCCCCTGCTTTTTCTTGGCTTCTTGCAAGTATCCATTGGCTTTACGGGTCAAGGTGTCGAACTTGAAGTCGTAAATGACCATAGCGAATTTCTTATCGATGAACTGCGCCATGATTTCCTCGATTACCGAAAAAGACTTACCGCTGCCCGGGGTTCCGATAACGAGCAAAGATCGAAACAGATTGACAAAATTGATCCACCCTCTTCGTTGTTTCCCCTTGTGGGTATAAGCATACGGAATATTCACGGAGTGGGGCGTATCGATTCGCTCCTCGGTCTGCTTAAAAGTTTCGTTCGCATCATTGAACGGGTCTTTGACGGCCAGGTTCATGAAATCGAGAAACTGGAACAAACGCATACCATAGGTCATCAGGCCCATATAAGCGCAGGTCAGAAGCATCAAAGTAATATACATGTCGCTCAAGGAAGCTCCATAAGGAAGACCTGATATAAAAAGGATACTTAGGGAAATTATAAACCCTACAACACTTTTTGTGCGGTCGATATTTTCCTTCTTTATGGGCCGGTATATCATGATTCCGCCCATCAAAAGACCTAATAACAGCATACGGGCCATTATACCCTTGGTAGGTAACCCGGATCGAACGAAATACGCGTAGGTCTTATCCAATAAAGGTTGTTGACCATAGTGATAAACATACAGCGCATAATATTCCCGAAAGGCGATAATGACGAAGTAGAAAGCGGACAAGTACATTCCCATGTACCCCTTGTTTTTATCTTGCATATCCTTTCCGTTTGCGTTTCTTCTGTTGTTCTTCCATCTTGTTCGTTAGAGATGGGCTAGCTGACAACGGGACTTTTTTTTTACCGAAATCAGTTCATCGTTCCAATCTTTTTGGTTAGGAGATTTATCTATTTTAATAGTGCCCCTTGTAAAACATTCGGAAAGGATACCGATTGCCCTCTTCCAATAGTCCCTTGATGCTTTTGGAGACCGTTGTATTTTGTCAAGATCGAGTTCCCAAACCACCTTGTCCTTAAAGCAGATCGCCTTTTCAAAAACCAGCGCCAGCCCTTCCGGACCACTGGCGATCTGTTCATTGATAAAGTTCGCATCCCGCTCCATTTCGGCCAGAGGGCCGGAATGATAGTTCAGCTTAATTTGCATATTCGGTCGCTTCCAATCAAGTTCCATAAATACGCGGTCCGACCGTCGATTGATCCAACTCCTCACAACCATAAGGTCGTAGCGCATTCCTTCGATATCATGGTCAAATGCTAAATGAATCGGTAGATTAGTGGCCCCTCCAACCAAGGTATTCCATTGGAAAAACTGCTCCAACTTGCGATTATCGATATGGCCGGACATCGAAATGTAAAAGGCCTTTGGAAGACCATGTAGTTCATGATACGCCAATGCATCAAAGCCACTTTCTACACAAACCACCTTGTCCGCCTTGACCTCTGGATTTGAAACAAAAAGGTATTCATACCGCTCATTCAGGAATAATCGAAATTTCTTTATTTTACCGTCTTTTCTGTCCCGGTACGGTCGATTATATAAGGTGTAATTTTTGATATTGCCGTCCGTTCCATATTTCGGAAGGGCGACATTCGCAATACGGCCTCCGATATCATTGATATGAAAGGCACTGAAGATTCTGCCCTTGAATGCCTCGGAATGAAGCGTTGCCATACTGAGTTGGCGTCCCTCGGTTAAATAAATCGGTTTGGTCAAAGGATTGATGTTATAACGTTCCTCAAGGCTTTTGAAAGTCTTGACGATCTTTTGATGCGTGTGAGTATTTGCAGCCGGATAGGTTTCTTTAATAGCCCCTAATCCAGATTTTATGGCTTCATAGAAATTTCCGGAGCGCATATGTATGAACTTAAAAAAACGTCCCTTGTCCGAACCGTCGTTACGATTGAAATAAGTGACCGGATGCCTTTTGGTCTGTAATACGATACGCTCGTCATTCTTTTTGAATTCTTGCGAACCCGTACTTTTTTTTAAAAGGTCATAACCCTGTGCTGTCAAATAGCCGGAAAAGTCTATCTCCTCATTGATTTGGGCTATCAGCTGTTTATAGTGTAAAGGGTCTTCGGAATAGTTTATCATAATTGTTTGGTGGAGGAAGACATTATATCTCTCCGATGGACTACGGTATATCTCGGGTATATTAGGGTATATTAAGTTAGTTTGTGAAAAAAGGCCGTCCAGAAAGAACGGCCTTCGCTTTAACCAGCAGTTAATCCATCAGACTTTCATGCCTCGGCTGCGGGGCTTTTTTTTTTCGTCCTGATGTACCTCCATGGTTTTGGCTTTCGACAACTCGACATTTTTGGTAATGTAGGATTCCCTTCGTGGAGAATAGGACACCAGATAGGGCTTGACACCATGTTTCTTGCTCTTGATGACCATTTCGATTTCTTGGCCCTTGTTAAGTGCATCGGCCTGTTTCACGGTCAATTTCTCTCCATAGAAATACGTGTTGGTAGAAAGTGCGGATTTGGTTCGGATATCCTGTATCCTCGGTTCATAATAAGCCAGTTTTTGGAACACTTCTCCGTCGTTGGTTCTTCCTTGAAAAACTACGAACTCTTTTTGCTCCACCATACGCCGGAATTCGTCAGCGGTAAAACTATGGTTGTAAGCCGATGCCTTGTCCAAAGTAACCGCCTCGTTCCTTCGATACTGAACATCCAAGCGAGTACCCAAATTACGGTCGTATACCATTTGTACCATTTTCGCGCCCTCTTTGAGTTCCCCTTCCGAAATATAGGTGGATTCATGAAAATATTCTTTCCCCTCGGCCAAATTATCCCGCACGCTTTCTGGGAGCTTTGCGTAACTGATATATTGCCCCTCCAACTGTTCCTTGACATCGCCGTAAGCGAATTTTTGCTCTTTGGAGCCGATAGGTTCAAAATACTTGCTGTTGGTGGGCAGGTTGAACGACTGCCCGTCATTGGTCACAACGGACACCTTGCCGTCTTGCTTACCGGTTACTGTGGCCCGTTGCCACTTTTGGTTCACTTTTACGTAAACCTTTTCTGCTTGATTTTCCATTTTTCAAGTTTTAAATTAAGGATTAATAAACATTTGTTAACTTTACAATTCTAAGCATGAGATTTCCATTTTTCATGTTCAGAATTAAGGATAAAAGGGGGCGGGAGCGCCCCCTTTTTTTATACGGCCATTTTAAAGGCCTTTAATTTTTCGGTGCCGGTATAGGCCCCGTTTTCTTCATACTCTATTGCCCAATTGGCGTTTGTCGGTTTTACTATTTCTATGATCTTATGCATGTAATTACGATAATAGCTCCAAAGAAAATAGCGGAGCGCATTTACCTCATAGGGAATTCGGCAAGCTACCCACTCCTTCTCCTGGTTCAATACGATACTCTTTCTATCGAGTAGGGACTGGTCGGTAATTTTGTTGAATTTCAGGTATTCCTTCGTCAGACCACCGTTGTATTTCAGGATTTCATTGTGCAGTTTCGCCAAAGGTTTCTGTCCCTCGGGGTGGAATTTCACGGTAAGATGCTCCTTGTCGACCCTGACTAAAAAGTGGGAATCGTTGATAAAGGAGATCAGCATCAAATCCTGTATATAACCTTCGATTTTTGAGGAACCCGTAAAACTCAGCACCATCTTTTTCAATTTGGTACGTTTTAAGATTTGCAGGAGTATTTTAGAACTTCTATAGTTGATATCGGAAAGTGCCAGGAAAATCACATCTTCAAGTTCAAACCTGCGTTGAAATGCCAAGGCCTCCATTGGGTTTCGTAACACGACCAGATTTTTTATGGTCTTGGGCACCTTACTGAACCAAACCGATTCGGATATATCGCTTTCGGCGAGCAAGGATAGCTTGCCTCCCTTTTCCGTGACATACCCCGTAAGGTTGTTGGCGAGATTCCGATATGGAAAATATAATTGGCCCTTGGAATTTTCGAATATCCTATCCTCGAAGATTTGCAAGGATACAGACCGAGCTGATTGCGCGGTCAATGAGAACTCCGAATCGAAATCATTGAAATGATTGTAATCGAGCGCAACGGTCTCCAATGTACTTTTAGATGTATCGTTCAAAAAAAAGTCAGGTTTCTTATCTATGAAAGTATAGAACTCATCGACCCTTGACCAAAGCCCCAATTTGGTATTTGTATCGTTGCGTGAAATACGCTCCAATATAAAATCAAATGGAGTGAGCTTCTTTTCGGGAGCGTTCGGTCTATAGTACCGATAACCCAGATCGGTGCTGATAACTATGTAACTGGAACTATGGGTGCCATAGCTGATATACTTCCGCATTTTCCGCTTTTCGGCCAATCCAAAATGTTCCAATAGAAAAACCAAGTCAAGGGTTTCGTCAAATTTTCGCCACTTATTGTTCATGTGTGTAAAAATTACATATATTTGCAATTATTACAGCAAATATAATAAATTTGTTGAAATGTCAAAACTTTTGGTCGAAAATTTAGAAAAGAGAAACTATGGCCTGGTGGAAAAGTATTAGGAAAACGAGTGTCGGATGGATAAAGGGATACGCCTTAAAAGTGGGCGGTGTGACCAATTCAAACGATGTCGATTATTTTACCCCACAGAATGCCGCCTACTGGATTTTCGTCGGATTGTTCTTTCTCTGTTTTATGGCAAACCGCTTTTTTTACGGGGATGTTCAAGGACCGAAATACCTTGGTGCCTTGACGCAGCATCCCAAAATTTCTGAAAACGAGCCGCGGACCGATGACATAATATATCTGAAACTAAGCGAACTGTTCGTCCAGATGGAGAATTTCCAACAAATGGAACTAATAAAGCCTTTCCTTCCGTTGCTTCCAAAAATTTTGGATAGCGTTCCCTCGGCAGTTCCTTTGTTTCGGGAACATTACGTCCTTTCGAGTCCATATGGTAAACGCTACCATCCTGTACACCGGATTTCCAAAAAACATTTTGGTGTCGATTTGGCCGCGGCAAAAGGCACTCCGATTTATGCTACCGCTGCCGGAAGGGTCATACGTATCGAAAACAGCCCAAAAGGTCACGGCCTCCATATCGTGATTTCCCATTCCCATGGTTTCCAAACCCTTTACGGCCATATGGAATCGGTTTCGGTTACCGAAGGGGAGGCCATTGGCGCACACGATTTTATTGGAACCGTAGGTAGTACCGGTATTTCAACCGGTCCGCATCTTCACTACGAAATCATTAAGAACGGTAAGCGGATAGACCCAACAGGCTCATTCAATTTGAAGTATGAAGTATACCTGAAATTGAAGAACCTTTAAGCGATTAAAAGCCATGCAAATAAAATTTGACCCACGCAGTCTGATCAAGCTTTTTTACAAAGTCCGAAACTTGGTGTCCCGTTTTCTTGACCCTAGCTTCAATACATTCCAGAAGTTCGAATATAAGGTCAATCCTACCGATGAGCTGAACGACTTGAAAAAGTTACGTTATGTTCGAAATCTTGAGTTGGCCGACTCCGGTTTCATCAATACAGCATTGAAAGAACAATTAGCGCGCTTAAAGAGCAAAGACCTATTGTTTCAAAAAGACCGAACGATCACTCCGGTAGGACGTATAACCATTTTGGAAGGCGATACTGCTTTGATGTCCATTCTATTAGGGTACTGCAAGTCGGAAAGCAAAAAGTACCTATCCTACAACAAAGTGAACAATTGTCCAGTTTGGTATGCCAATGACAATTCGGAATACGTGAAACTTGTAGAACGTATTTATCCGTCCCGATCCGATAAACTCTTTATGAAACATCGATATTTTCATAAAGACGTGGCGTATCTGGATAAAACCATCCAAAAGAAATCACTAGCATTTTTCAATACTGCTTTGCAAACCATGTATTCGCAGAATAAGTTCCTTCAAAACGGAATTCAGAGCATTGCACCACCGACCGATATTACCGAGCAATTATCCCGTGGGCTGGCCATACGTATTGAAGATGGTAAGAATGGATTATTCGTGCCGACCGTTATCCGGAAGGATTATGTGATTTTGGCACCCTATCTTGCCGTGAGCAATGACCGGAACCGAGTTTACTTTTCAACTGAAGAATTCCGCACCCTTCTTGGGGAAAGATCGATTACTCCTTTTGCCGAAACTAAAATAGGTTTATCACTTGGAACCTTCAATGACAAACTATTCTTAAAAGCGACGGCGGGAGAAAATTATGAGGGCACTCCCAAACAATGGACTGCGCTTGACGATTTTTTGAACTCCAAAAACGTTTCCAAACATCTAAAATATAGGATTGTAAAAGATGTAATAAAGAAGAAGGACTTTTTCGTCAAGACGGATGACATTCCCGTTCACGGTACGAAAATAGTACTAGCACTTAATAGACATTATGGTTCCAACAAGACATTTTACGCCTTGATGAAAAATGGCCAAAGACCAAAGCTGGAAGAGTATAGGCCGATTGCATCGCTAAAGGCCAATTACCCTCATTATTATGCACTGTATAGGGCATTCCGCGAACGTGCCATTGCATCGGAAACTGCAAGGTCGCACAAACAAAAAGCTTTTAAAATCTCAATTTGAACCTATGTTATTTGAAATCAAGATTACCGACACGGTAGGGCATATTATGCTGAACGATATTTTCTATATGGATAGTATCACGGATTTAATGGACATATCTACCGATATGGTAATCCATGACCCCGAAGCAACGGATGAAAAGACCTTTAAGCTCACCATCCTATCCGAAAAAGAGTGTCATATCGATTACCGTTTCGCTGAATTGAGCACGGTAATGGTTTTCAAGAATATGCTGTACGACCGCCTTATCGAGCTTAACAGTCCTCTAGCAAGTCGAGAAACTGATTTGGAATTAACTTATAAATTAAAGGAACCTTTATAAAATCAATACAATGACACAAGAAGAACTTTTACTTACCGATAGCGTTATCGCTTTCAGAGCGGAACATTTTGAAACCATCAAGAACTGGGAACGTCAACTCGCCATGGACGAATGTGCCGCCGACCTTCATTTTTGCTATCACGCCTTGGAGGAATACCCCAACCTGATCGCACATCTTGACGCTGCCGAGTACCGACTGGATTTCGCCATCAATGCCCATATCCTTCATGGCCGATTACAGGAACAGTTTCTCGACGATGGGCATACCGGGCCGATCGCCCTTGAACACGCCAACAACGAACTGTTGAATATCTATAGTGCGCTCAATGAAAAAGGGCCCGTAGGACGGGCAGCTATTGTAAAAACCCTTCAATAATTCGCGATGCAAAATGATATTTTGACGCGCATTCTTGATACGATAAAAGCTGCTAATCCCGGTAATTTTTATATCAATAATGGTGGCTTGGCAAAATTGGGGCAGCTATTGTTCTATCCTCCAAAAGGAAAGGAGAAAGTAGGACATGAGCTCTTGCAAACTATTGAAAAAGCATTTCCGGAAACCTCGAAAGAAATTCTCGATTCCCTGAAACGATACCATCTGACCAGTTATTATACACCAAAAACCGTAATCGAGTATAAGATCAATCTGCTGAAAAAAAATGGTTTCGATCCAAAGACCATTTTGGAACCTTCGGCTGGAAACGGGGCCTACGTTCAGCAGCTAAAAAAAGCCTTCCCCAATGCCCGAATTACCGCCTTGGAACCGAATATCCTGTCCTTTGAAATTTTAAAGGCCAATAATATCAAAAGTCCGAATGTAACGATGCTCAACATCCCTTTCGAGGAATTCTATTTGAATCATGCAAAACAGGGGAAATTTGATTTGGTCATGACCAATATTCCCTTTGGGGATATACCGATCACCAAGGCCTACCGCCACGATTATCTTACCGAACCCACACTAAAGAACGTAGGCAATTATTTCAATCTACACGCCCCTAAAATGGTACGACCAGGGGGTATTACGGCCTTGATTACCTCCTCGGCCTTTGCCGAACGAAGTGCCTATAATGATTTCAGACAAAGGATCTTAATGGAGAACGATTTGCTCCTGGCCAATCGTTTTAACACGGATTTGTTCTCCGAAGAAGGGACAAAGGTCGTATCGGATCTATTGGTCTATCGAAGGACAACGAACAAAAACGCCCTTTCCAAAGTTGAAATGCAATTTGTCGAAACCGATACCATTGAAATAGAAGGCCAAAGTTTTATGACCAATCAATTCTTTAAGGAGCATACCGAACAGGTCAACGGAAGTCCGAAACTTGGTTTTTTCCATAACCGACCGAGTATGGTAATCGAACCTGATGGTACATCCTTGTCGGAGTTTCTGGAACGGCAGTCCAATAATTTCGATTTTGTACAAATCGCTCCACCTCGAACGACCCAAAAAGTTCAGGAAACCATTACCCAAGCATCAGCTATCGATAAAGAGGAACCTATAGTAGCCACAGTTCCTGAATTGGAAGTTGGTCCCGTGCCGATAAAATTGCAGGACAACGATGCCAAACAGTTTACCCGCTTATTTTTTGGCAGCTACAACTTTGACAAAAAGGGAGCGGTATTCTTTTACACGGACCCTTATAGCTTTAGGAAGGTGCCGAACAAGATCACGGAGCTGATACAGGATTACGCCCGAATGCGGAACGACCTGGTGCTTTTGAACCTGAATATAGATAAGGGCAGACTTTCGGAACAGTATATTACCCAACGCTTTCAGGATATTGATTACCAGTTGGACACTTTCCATTTCAAGTGGGGTTCGTTGAAACAACACCTCATTTTCCTGAAAGAAGACCATTACTTTGAGCAGATCCGTCAACAGTTCGAGAAAAAATTGGAAGGCCAAAGCTATGGTAAAAACCCCGAGTTTACCCTGCAACGATTTTTACGATCGAAACCCGTAAAACGGGTAGAGGAACAGATACCGGAAACCAGCGAGCAACTACATACAGCGCCAGAAGAAAAACGGTTTGAGAATCCTGAAGAAATGGCCCGCTACCAGTTCGACCAAAATGGGATAATCGATTTATCAAAAATAGCGGAAGCGTTCAAGACCAATGAAAAGGACCTGTTGTTGACCGCGCTCGAAACCCGTTCGTTTTTTTTGGAACCCGATCCGCAGTCCGAAATCGGATATAGAACGGTTCCCTATTTTCTCTTTTCCAGCGGCTACATCCAAGATAAGATCGATTACCTTAAGAACAATCCTCCACCGTACGCAATCGAATCGGCTAAAATGGAGCGGACCTTATCGGATCTGTTGCCCGTTAAATTGGATCTGAACGACATCGAGTTCAATTTCGAAAGCCATTTTATCCCGATTACCGCAAAGGAATCTTTTTTAGAGGAACTCATAAACGAAAAAGTGCGAATCAACGTCGGTCAGTTCAATTCAACTTTGACGCTCCTATTTCCAAGGGATTATAATCTGGAGGCCCATGAACGTTTTAGTGTAGTACTGCATAATGAGGTCAAGGCGGGTTACAAAAGAATATTACAGCATTTCGCGGAAAACAGGTATCCCGTCATTTTCACTTCTTACAAGGATAGTTCAGGAAAGACCATTAGAAAGTTGGATAAGGACGCAACCTTGATGGCCCAAAATCTGTACGAGGAACTACAGCTCCATTTCAAATCCTTTATCGAAGGGCGCCAAGAACTGAAAGCTACCATTGAGGATAACTATTACCAGGCTTTTTTGGCCGACATCAATATTACCGTACCCAAGGGTTGGCTCACGTTTCCCGAAACCTTGGTGTACCCGCCCTATCAGCATCAAATCGATTCTACCCTGTTCGGTCTCACAAAGGGAAGTGCCTTGAACGACCATCAGGTCGGCAAGGGCAAGACCCTTTCTATGGCAATGTTGGGCTATAAATTGAAACAGCACGGGAAAAGTGAGCGTACTATGCTACTCACGCTAAAAAGTGTAGCCCCGCAAATCGAAGCGGAAATCAGGGCCAACTTTCCTGAACTGAACATCCTACGGTTGAGTTCCAAGAATATGGCCAAGAGCAAACGCCCCAAAACCTTACGCACTATAAAAGACAATAAATCCGTTGACCTGATTATCGCCGAACATGGACATTTAAAGCAAATACCGAAAGAACGGGGTTTTGTTCTGGAGACCTTGGAAGAAAAAATCGAGATGATAGAGCAGGATTTGGAAACTGCGAAGCAATATGGAAACGGGAAGGAATCCAAGAAATTGATAAAGGGGATGATCAAGAGAAAGGAACACTTGGAAGACAAGCTACAGGCCACCCTGAAAAAGTTAAAAGAGCGTTCGACGGAAACCGAAACCACTTTGACCGATTTGCGTATCGAAGCTCTGATGATAGACGAGGCGCATTATTTCAAAAATATCGGTTTCACGACCCGGCATCAGAACGTTTCAGGTCTTAACAGTCATTCGGACAGTCAACGGAACCTCGACCTTGAGATCAGTATCAAATCCGTTCATGCGCGGATGGGAACGGACAATAATATCTTTTTTTATAGCGGTACGCCCTTAAAAAACTCCGTCACGGAATTGTACGCCTATCAACGCTACCTGACGCCATCGGCATTGAAACGCAAGAACATTTTTAATTTCGATGCCTGGGCCTCTATATTTTTGAAGCAAAGTGTAAGTATTGAACCCAATATCTTCGGGGACCCTAGAATGCATGCCCGTTTTCGATATTATACCAACCTCCCCGAATTGAGCAAGATGTACAATTCCTTTACGCACATCTGCCGAGACAAACATTTCAAGACACATGACTTGGAAGCCGATAGGGAGTTTGTGATTCTAGAGTCCACTCCGGCATACGAGGAACTCAAGCAGGCATCCTTGGAATTTACCAAGAACCGAAACCAAAAAGCACTTTTCAAGTTGCCCATATATGATGATGAGCAAATGAAATCCGCTCATATTACCGCATTGAACATCAATAGGTCGCTTTTGATTGATCCACTTGCCAAGGATAATATGGCCGTGAAATTTACGGAACTCGACCAGTTCAAACTGCAAAGGCTGTGTCGCGATGTAGCCGAACTTTACAAAAAAACATCGGAACATAAAGGGGTCTGTTTGGTATTCTCCGACTTGAACGTTTGGAAACCGGGCCAGTACAATTCCTACGATACGGTGCGCGGGATACTTCTTGAAGAATACGGCATCCCTGCAAATGAAATCGCTTTGGCACAAGAGGAAAAGGCAAGGAACAGAACCGATCAAATGCAGCAGAAAATCCGAAGCGGCGAAATACGGGTGGCTCTGGGCAGTACCCAAGTATTAGGTACTGGCACCAACATTCAGAAAAGGGTCGTCGGTATTTTTCATATGGATATTCCCTATTCCCCCGATGCTTTTGACCAACGGGCCGGACGCGGTCTACGAAAGGGCAATGAAGTGGCGCAAATTTATGGCAATACGGTAGTAGAACGGTTCTATGGCATCAAGGATTCCACCGATATCTTTTCCTATTCGCTCAATACACATAAAGAAAAGTTTCGGGAACAGATTCGGGAAGCCGACCCGAACAAACGTGTTTATGATGATTTGGTACCCGATGACAAAAGCCTCTCCTACGAGCAGATGCAGGCCGCCCTTATTGGGGATATGGACCAGTTTCAATTGGTAAAGCTTTCCGACGATCTCAAGTTTTTGCAGTCGCAGAAGCGATTGCACGAACTCAACAAGGCCAATTCCTTTAAGGCCGTTGAACGGATCGAAAAGGAGAACAAAGAAATCGTCTCACAATTGGTCGAGCTTGAAGGCGCACAAAAAGTAATACAAACTTTCAACTTACCGATAGATGAAGATGCATTCGAGGATTCGTCCCGATTAAAAGAAGGATTGCACGATCTAATTTCAAATTCCGTTCTTGTATCCAAAGAACTAGCGACCAAGGCCCCCAAGGAGTTTATTAAGCATCTAGGTTTCACGATCGTAGAACGGTCAAAGCTAAATCTGAACGTTCAAAAGCACAAGAGGGTCGCCCATTTTCCATCGTTAAATGCGAATCTCGCTTTTCAGGCGGACTATGTACCTTCAAACGAGCATTATCTTTACTCTTTTAGATTGGAGTTTAAAAATATACACATTTCAGGTAGAAAGCAGCAGCGCTTCGACCCTGAAAAAGTGGCCATGCAACTTATCAAGTTATGTCAGAAGGTACAGCGTGAAATCAAATCTAAAAAATTTGATCTGAACTATAACCTACGTACTTTGGAAACCCATCGTAAAAAAACGGCCGTCGGTTTTCCTGATGACAAGATCGCGAAAATGCAGGTTTTAAAAGATGAAATTAAAACGCTCAAACGAAAACGGGCGGGTTAAGTATAAATTGATGCTAGGCCTATAGTCCTTTTCAAGCTTGACAAGATTATGATCGATTAATACTTCGAACACCCTTAAAGTGCAACTGAGATTCAGGTTAGTTCGGCAAGCCTGCCCAATTCCAATATATAGACCATAGTTCCAACGCCCCTTCGGGGCGCTTTTTTGTGGATAGGGAGAAAGAAGTCAAGGGTGGAATTTTGTCCGGTTTTTCGGGTATTGCCGAAGGTTTGGGCGTATCTTGAAAGTAGTTAAATGACTGTATAACAAGTAAATACTACTTCAAGATGAGCAATTTTTTTTCGACCTTAAAACAGATGGGTATCGAACAGTACGGCATCAGCATTCTGTTCGATGATGAGACGGTCAGCGTATCTGTTCTGCCCAAAACGAATGCGAAGGACAAGGCACTTCAAACCCTGAAACCACTTACCCTTAGAGGAACGATTGAAGAAGTGGACGAAAAATTCTTTCAAATCCTCCAAAAACCTTTGGAACAGACCAATTCCCTATTCAGGAACACCCTTGCTTTTGAGCAAGCATTGAAGGAAACCGAACAAAAGACCCAACAGGCCAAAAAGAAAAAGGAATCCGTTTCCAAGAAGGCGACCGAGTTAAAAAAGCTTTTAAAGGAGAAGGATTTTAACCCGATGGAAGACCACAAAAAGGCGACCGACCTTGCCAAAGCAATTTTGAAGATAGACACGAACCACAAAGAAGCGCAGAGGGTCGTCAAGGACATGGAAGTATATGAATCCCCAAATCTGTTCAGATAATGGAAGTAGCGACTATCACACGAAAGTACGTTTACCAAGACGGGAACAATAACTCCATTGAGTTGGACGACATTGATTACGAATTGAGCCACGAGCAGGTCATGGAACACTACGCACAGTTGTATGCCGAACTGACCAACGCCAATATCATGGACAAGGGTATTGTAGATGGTTACCATGAAATCCACTTTAAGACCTTGGCAGGAACCAAAGGATGATGTGATGAACGTAGACGAATTTTTGAGACAAGAACAATGCACACCGAAATACAGATCGAACCCATCCAAAGAACTCGCACCGTTCCACGACCGATTATTTCGGGCGGTACAACAGAAACATTACCAAAGGGGAACGCAAAGACCCAAAGTACTGCTACCGAAAGTTTTTCCATTTCTGACATAAGCGTTGCGCCAGTTCTTGCCCAACCCTTGGTAAGTGAAGAATTCGACATTGACAAGAAGGCACTTGCTCGATTATTGGTTAACGTAACCCGAAATTTTGCGGGTAATATCGACGATTGGCAATTCTCGGTTTCCGATAGTCTGGACGATTTGATACTTCGTTGTACGAATAGGCTTTATGTAAAAGGCAATATCGATCATATCGAAGTGTTACATGACGATGCACATTTACGGCTGATACTGAAACGGTTCATCACCAACCGCAGTACGGTGTATTTGATTCCGATTCGCCCTGTTATCGAACTGAGACATCGAAACCGAAAACTCTATCACATCCTTTTATCCTTTATCAAGAGCCTACCCTATGGGGGTCTGTTCCCAAAATATGAATCAAGAATCGGTTGGTTATGGGAATTTCTTTTCGAGGATGTTGAGAACTACAGAGACAACAAGAAAATCATGAAGAACCACTCCACAACCTTCTATGCGAGGTACAGGACTTTTTTGGAATGCTACGAAATCAGGGATTGGAAAGCTTTATTAGATAAATACCGCCCCCGAAAACGGATTTACAAGCAAATCAAAGAACTATTGCTAAAGGCCGAAAACATTGATTTTCAAGTGCCTTTTCAGTTGAGTGTCAGGGACGAGTATGATTGTGTGTTCGAGCATTGGGAATCGTTTCTAGTCGTCGATCGTACCGATAGCGCATTTTCCAATGGGTACATCCAAATGCTCAACGACTGCTCGAACGATTACGATATTATTTCCTCCTATCAACATACCATTGCCGAAGATGGCAATATCGAACTTTTTGATGAAGAGATTCCTTATAGATTGAACCGATTGGAAGAATTTATCAGCGATCTGAACGAACTATTAAACGAACTCTAAAACATGGAACGAATAGCAGTATTACAGGCAACCGACCATTACCTACCAAAGTTTGCAATTATCGGGCATGCCAAGGAAGATAACTATTACCGCAACGACCACTATTTTTCGTATCACGAAGTAGCAGGAACAAAGTTGACCGCAGGAATGCCGTTGACAAAGGACACCGCCCGAAACATCTTTACCTGCTTGGAAGGCGAACTGATAAAGTTCCGATTTAAGGGAATGCTTCCGAAAAATCTGATACACTTCGATTTCAAGGGCAATTTTCAATTGATATGGTACGCCCATCCCAAACAACGGATGCTCTATTTTGAGACCAAAACGGGTATCCCGTCAGGCAAATACCCCTTGCCCAAACTGGTCTTTAAACTAGAGGGAAACTCATTAAAGATATTCGCCATAAAACGAAAGGACACTCTAACGGACGATACCGTCTTATACCATGCTCCGATGCTGAATACGGGTAAGCAAGGCAATGTTTGTATGGGCAATGCTTCTATGGATTATGACGGCTTTGATTACTATGAGGATGTTATGGGATTTGTCGAACAACAGTTTTTCCGCTCTGTTTTTACCGAAACGCACCATACTAGTTTGGTCGATGGCAATATCATAAACGTCATGAAACAGAATTTCGGGAAACCATCCTTCGATGACAGGGTATTGATAGCGACCAAAATGACCTTAAACCAACTTTATGAAAACTAGAATCCATTTTGCACCCAACTATTTTTACAACCCAACACATCCCATTACAATTGCATTGATCGGAGTTGGGGGTACTGGTTCGTTGATGCTCGCAAGATTGGCACGGATAGATTATGCCCTACGGCAAACAGGACACCCAGGGGTTCATGTAATCGCCTATGATTCCGATAGAGTGGAAGCCAATAATGTTGGGCGACAATTGTACACCCTATCTGACGTAGGGGAATATAAAGTCTTCCAAGCAGTCAATAAGGTCAACATGGCTTTTGGACTGCAATGGCAGGGTATTCCCATGGATGCATTGTCAAGTGGCAAGGATATTCGAGCAAATATCATCATCACTTGTGTAGACAATGCCAATTTTCGCGTGCGATTGGCAAAATCATTTCAGTACCCCCATAAAGGTACAGATTACGACACCATGTTCTATTGGTTGGATATGGGCAACAGCAGAAATACGGGGCAATTTGTTTTGGGAACGCTTTTCGATGAAGAACGGAAAATGGAACGGGAAGATTTTGAAATGGCGGATAAACTAAAAAACATCATTGACTTCTTTCCCGATTTGGATACGCACGATACACCAAACTTACAGGGAGAGGGATGTACCTACTCCGATAAGCTGAACGAGCAATCCCTGTTTATCAACGATGTATTGGTCGCACATACGTCCGATTGTCTGTTTCGGTTGTTGTATCATAAGCAGATACAGAAGCACGGGGCGTTCGTGAATTTGGAATCGGGCAAGGTAAATTCGATAGGGGTCTGACTTTTTTTAGTAAAAAAAATAACAACAAAAATGGAATTTAAAGGAACAAAAGGAAATTGGACTATTAGGGAAAATGCTACGATTTTTACCAACGGTTCGGAACACAGGTATTTAGAAATCATAACGGATTACAGATTATCAGAAAACCATATCAACACTATCGCAAAACTTCCGTTGGACAGAGCCGAATGCCCCTATTCTTTGACAGTAGGACAAATCAATGCCAATGCCCTTTTAATGGTCGAATCCAAAAATCTTTTGGAAGCGTTGGAAAAAGCCAAAAACACCCTTTTTAATTGTATTTCCGAATTGCCCGAATCCTATCAGGGGGCGGCAAGGGATCAGGCTGAAATGTGCAAAAATGTAATTCTAAAAGCAACAAGAATAGTATAGGTTACCGATTATGAAAATTTTTGAAACAAATGAGAAGGTTTTTCTTAAAAAAGAACACTATTGGGTAATCCATGATTTCGTCTACCGTAACGATAGAAACCGATTACAAGGGGAAAAACTCGAAGCCCTCTACCGCTTAATACAATTGAAAGGAAAACCATTGGATTTCGGTACAGACCATGAATTCTATGGTGTAAAGGTAATAGAGTATGCGGATCGGGATTTTATAGGCTTTATACGAACAGGGATTTCAAAAAAGACTTTTTTTCCATGCAAACTAAAGATTGTAGCCCTTAGGGCTTTAGGTAATCTTGGAAAATCAAAATCAATGGTTTATAAATGAATTCCTAAAGTTCAAACTACTTAAACAAATAAAATCAGGGATAAAGTAAGGATTTTGTCAGCCTTGAATATAAAAACAGATTCGACTTAAAATTAAAAGATTATGCTATCACTTGAAATTCTATATCAAAAATTACCCTTTCTAGGTTTTATCATTTTCATGGCCATTATTATTAAAGGATTGCTTAGGTTCAAACGTTTTTTGAGAATCCCGTTTTTGCTCTTTCTTTTCATTATGGTCGGCATACCCTTTATTAAGGATCTGATATGGCTCTTCGGGGTATTGGAAATATCCGCATGGGGATATCATACCGCCAAAAAATGGCCGAGGTCGTATTCCTGACCATAGAAACTTTCACTATTATCGTCCCGTTTCTTTCTCTCCCTTCCCATGGTTTCTGCGGAAGTTGCGCGAAAGCAAACCGTTCGGCCCCGAAATCCCTGCGGGATGTCGGGGCCGAACGGTTTGCTTTCGCACAACCCCCTCGAAACGGAACGGAAACGTATGGAAGTCCCCTACGGGGATTCCACACCTTTCCTTTTGTATTATCCGTTCAGACTGTTTTTTTGCTATTCCGTTCGACCTTGTTTCCATAATGGTGGCATTAAACTTATTTGTAACAAAAATTTACTAAATTTGTTACAAAATAGATTTGTATCTATGGAGAGCGTTGAGTACAAAATTAAAAAGTCCATCTCTAAAAAGGGTAGGGGAGAACTTGTATTTCCTGATGACTTCAGAGAACTGGGTTCGCCCGAAGCAATACGTTTGGCACTTCACAGAATAGAAAAAGAGGGCTTTATAAAAAGGGTAGCCCAAGGGATTTATGTACGTCCCATAATAAGTAAATACGTGGGAGAGGTGTTGCCAACGGCCGAGGAGATTGCAATGGCCATTGCCAAAAGGGACAAGATCAGGTTGGTGCCTACCGGGGTATATGCCCTAAGTGCGTTGGGGCTTAGCACACAAGTTCCTATGAAACTCGTATTTCTTACCGACGGAGCTCCTCGGGAGATAAAACTGGGAAAACGAAGCATAAAATTAAAGAAGACCACCCCCAAGAACTTATCGGCCAAGGGAGATATAAGCAGATTAGTGATACAGGCCCTTCGTGAAATCGGTAAAGATCGATTGACCGATGAGGAAGAAGCAAAAATCGTGGCCCTTTTGAAAAAAGAAGACCAAAAAGACCTGCTTCACGATATCGCATTAGCACCGGCATGGATTCGGAAAATTATGGAAAAGAGCTTGGAGCATGAATAAAATGAGATTTTACGACATACCTGCAGCCGACAGGCTTGCTATCTATAAAAATGTAGAAAACAAAACGGGAATCCCCGATTTTGCCGTTGAAAAAGATTGGTGGGTGGTCCAGACATTGAAGGTCATCTTTGAAATGGGGATAGCGGAACATTTGGTCTTTAAGGGCGGGACCTCGCTAAGCAAGGCATGGAAACTCATAGAACGGTTTAGTGAAGATGTTGACTTGGCCGTTGACCGTAGGTTTTTTAGGTATTCGGGGGAACTGTCAAAAAAACAGCTCACTAAGCTGAGGAAGGAAACGAGTTCTTATATTTCAGGGCAGTTTTATCCAGAGCTACAGGAGCGATTTAAAGAAAAAGGATTTAAGGATGTCGACTTCAAAATCGTTCCTGCCGAATCAAGTGACCAAGACCCGCGCATTATTGAAATCTACTATCCTTATATCACGAAATCTCCCGGATATATTCAGCCAAGGGTGCAGGTCGAACTAGGTTGCCGCTCCCTAAGAGAACCTTTTGATGTAAAACCGATAAGCTCTTTTGTGGATGAACAATATCCTGATGCTGAATTTGTCAAACCTCCAGTATCCGTTCCCTCCGTAACCCCCGAAAGAACTTTTTTGGAAAAACTGTTCCTACTGCATGAGGAATTCCAACGTCCCAAGGAAAAAATAAGGGTAGACAGGCTAAGCCGTCATTTATACGATATTTTTCAATTATCGAAAACGGAATTTGCGACCAATGCTATCCATGACCAAGGATTATATGAAACCATCGTAAACCATAGATTTGTTTTTACGAAACTTGGTGGGGTCGATTATAATTTCCACCAGCCTCAACACATACGGCCCATTCCATCATCGAAATTTGAAGAAGCATGGAGGTCGGATTACAGAACAATGCAGGAGCAGATGATTTATGGGGATTCCCCATCCTATGAAAAGTTGGTACAGGGAATTCAAGCTTTCTTAAAAAAGATGAATGCATTGGATTGGAAAGTGGGAATGGAATTTCCCTTGCCAAAAAGTTAAGAACAATTTACATTGATTAAATTTATACCATGTCGGAAACCCAATATAAAGTACTGGATTTTAGTCGGCCTATCGATCGACAATCTTTCGGGGAGGTCATGGATGAATTGAATTCCACTTCCCACAATACCTCTACGCTTTCCGACGGTCAATTGAAAACCCTTATCGCGACTGTATTTACGTATGGACTTCATTACGACGAAGTCCCCGAAGAGCGAAGGGAACTGCTGTTAAAGGCAATTCTGGAAGGTAAACAACCGCTGTTCGACCTATCCCAAACATTTGCAAGACATCTGATAAACAACCTGGATGGTCAAGCGAAATTACAGTTGGAAGCACTCCAGATTATTGAGTATGATTTGAAAAATCCATTGACCAATGAATTGCTAGTGGATTTTGTGGAAATGGAACTGTTAGACCAGACCACCTCGTACCGAAAATGGGAATATGGTCGATTCTCTATGGCTTATTTGGCCGCGCATTTATCAATACAGGACGGATGGGAAAATGTGGAGAAAACCGTGAAAGAACAGAAACCGCGTCCCGAGGTTTATCTCAAAAATTTTGGCAAGGAATTGGAAAATTCCCGCTATAATCTCGATGCGCATGAACAACTACTGCTGCATCTTATCGTGAAGTCCAAGCTGTGGCCAGATAAGTCTGCTCTAACAGATTATTTGTTGGCGGGTTCGATAACGCAACAACACCTATTGGGCCTTTCCTTACGGTCTGAAAAACTTGCCTCGACCTTGAAAAATGCTTTGCAGAATCTTCCAACCATAAACAAACGCAGGGGCGGTCCAAAGTTATGATTCCATCCGAAAAACTACTCAGGTATCTGGAAGATTTGGCCAAGGAGGAACATCCAGAAATCAATGGAAAGGAATATTCCCAATCACAAGTTATATTGGCCGAACGTTTGGTACGAGATCTTCAAAAAGCAATCGGCATCGCTTCACAAAAGCCGAAACTTTCCCGTAGAAGGGCTTTTATCGTAATCTTGGAAGAACTTTATTACGATGTCCCGAAATATCCCAATGACCTGACCCTTGACGGAATTCACAGAAGGGCTTCCCAGAGATTCGAGTTTTCGCAGCGTTCCCTGACAAGGTTCATGACCCCTGAAGATGTACACCCTAAAGACCCATGTCTTTTTTATGAGAACAACGGGCTGAAAATGGGAAATTACAAAGTGGCCATTGCCCACCTATTGTCCTATTCCCACATCTATTTCCAAATCGAAGAGGCCGTCGGCTCCCTAAAGAAGACCTATACGGAAATTCTCCTTTGTTGACACCGAGCGGTGTACATAAATCCATATACACCGCTATCCATTTTATTTATAGCCTTGCCGTAGGTTAGCCCTAAGTTAATCGGAGGTCACGTAGCAAGCCATGTTTTTGCAAGCAAAAACCGCTCACTTCGTTCGCGAGTCTTGTTGGGTATCCTCCCCAAACCCCTGAATTATGGCACGTCCAAAAAAGGATATTGAATCATTGAAAGCGATACGGGTCAATGTACGCATGACGGTCAACGAATATTTAATCGTTTCGGGAAATGCGGCAACGTTGGGCATGGGCATACCGGATTACATCCGAAAAAAGGTTACGGGCAGACCGCTACCAAGAACCAAAGTGACACCGGAAGATAGAAGACTGTTCGTCGAACTAAGCCGGATCGGCAACAACATCAACCAGCTTACGAGAAATTCCCATTTGCGAATGCACTCGCCAGAAAGCTTATATCGGCAATTGGCAGAGCTACGGCATCTTTTACAAGAATTGAAATCGAATATTAAAAACAAATGATAGCTAAACAGATAAAGGGCAAGGATTTCTACGGACTGTTGGCCTACAATCAAAAAAAGGTGGAAATGGGCCAGGCCGTTGTGCTTGATGCCAACATAGATTTGGACACTGCGGTCGAAATGACCAAAGAGTTCAACGTGATTAGGCAGCTACGCCCTAGGCTGGGCAAGGCAGTATATCATGTTTCATTGAACCTTCCGCCGGATGAAAAAATGAGCGATAAGGAATTCGTTTCAATGGGATTGGATTATCTCAACGGAATGGGATTCGATGACAACCAATATATCATGTACCGCCATGATGACCAAAGCCACCAACACATCCATATCGTTGCCAACAGGGTAAAGCTCTCAGGAGAGCTGGTCAGCGATAGCAAGGACTATGAGCGTAGTGAACGTTTGGTACGAAAACTGGAAATAAAGTATGGTCTTTCAGAGCTACCGGACACAACTTTGGAGCGAAGGGCGGCACTCACTCAAAAGGAGATTGAAAAATCGCTTCGAACCGGTAACGCACCAATCAAAAGTATACTTCAACAGCAATTGGGCGAAGCATTAAAACGCTCGAATAATACAGAGGAGTTCATCCATCAATTGCGGTCTAGGGATATTCGCCCAAAGTTCAATATCAGCAAAACAACAGGAAGGGTCTCAGGCATCTCCTTCAGATATGAGGGGATTATTTATAAGGGGAGCAGTTTGGGACGAAAATATTCATGGAACAACATCATAAAACAAATCGATTATGAACAAATCAGAGACCGTACAGTTATTCTCGAAAATAATCATCCAGAACAAGGAAATAAAGGAGCTGTTGCTCAAGATACAGGCTCATCAAGGAACGTTGGCGGAGAAACAAAAGATGCTGCGGGAGGGACAATCCAAATTAGTGAAAAACCAAAATACGATTTGGGAGGCACTCAAAAGAATGACTTAGATGACGATCCTTTTACGCCGTTCAAAATGGAGTTGGAGGATTTTGACCGCTGGAAGCGAAGGAAGAAGAGAAAAAAAAGGAGATTATAGCATATTATGGAAGGAGGCTTGGTCAGCGATAAATTGTTAAATGCCCTGGTGGATAGCTTGTCCGTCGAGGATTTGGAAGCTATTCTATCCCAGAAGATAGCTAAGGCATGTCCTGACCATAAACCCAAACCCATGACTGAAAAAGAAAAACTAAAAAAACATTATAGAAACCTATTCCTTTCTATGGGTAAGCTACACTTAAATAAATAGGAGGTCGTTATTTGTACTTTTAAGGAAGAATTTAAAAATCTGGTTGCACAATTAACTCTTAACAAAAGGTGCGATCTGTAAAGAGTATATCCAAGTGCGGCCTCAGGAAGTACAATTCGATGTATTAACATCAGCCCTAAATCTAATCTTCTCCAAATGGTTTATGATTTCTAAAGAATCTGGCAATGCGTATGAAAAAGTTGCTTTATCTCTTCAAGTCAATTGTTAAATCAGTATTTTAGGTTTCAAATATCAAATTTTAGGTGCAATTTGAAAAAAACATATGGATTTAAACAAACTATATTCTTCCCAACGTACAGGTGTTGACCAACCCGAGGATAATGATGACCCACGGTCTGGATATCAAAAAGACTACGATAGAATCATTTTTTCATCTGCATTCAGACGTCTTCAAAATAAGACACAAGTATTTCCATTACCTGGGAGTGTTTTTGTGCACAATAGATTAACACACTCACTAGAAGTATCTTCAGTAGGACGTTCTTTGGGTTCACTTGTTGGAAAGTATATTTATGACATCTATGCCAATGATTTAGATTCAAAAAGTAAGCCTTTCTATCGAAATCATTTAAAAAATGTTTTGTCTTCCGCTTGCTTGTGTCATGATATTGGAAATCCAGCTTTTGGCCATTCGGGAGAGGATGCAATGGTCAGTTTTTTCAAAAAAAATGAGAAGGAATTAAAATCAAGATTTAGTGATAAAGAATATTCTGATTTAACAAATTTTGAAGGTAATGCAAATTCAATACGTGTTTTAACACAGCAACTAAATGGAAAACCAAAAGGAGGTTTAAGGCTTACATATTCAACTTTAGCGGCAATAGCAAAATATCCCTGTGAATCTACTGCTAGGAATAACGATTTTACGCACAGAAAAAAGTTTGGGTTTTTACAGTCAGAAAAAGAAACATTTGAAAAAGTTGCATTAGAAACGGGAATGATTATCGATACGTCAGTTTCAGGTTTATCATATTTACGCCATCCTTTTGTATGGTTAGTAGAGGCTGCCGACGATATTTGCTATTATATTATAGATTTAGAAGATGCGCAGAGGCTAAGAATTATTGAAACTTCCCATTGTGAGGGGTTGCTCGATAATTTAATTCGATGTTTAGGCGTTGAAGATGTCTCGGAGTTTGATAAAACACTAATTACCATAAGTGATAAAAACGAAAGAATTAGTTATTTAAGAGCTAAATCCATAAATAGTCTGATATTTAAAGCTTTTGAATTTTATAAACTGCATTTTGATAATATTGTGGCTGGAAAACATAACAAGGCATTATTCGATATGATAGCTGAGGATTGTAACGCACTTCAACAAATTGTAGATTTTTCTGTAGAGCATATTTACAACGACCGTTCAGTTGTAGAAATAGAGAATGCCGGTTATAATGTAATGTATGAGCTGTTAAATCATTTTGTATATCCAATCTTAAAAGAGAAAAAAGAGAAATCCGATAAAAAAGCTCTCATCTTAATACCCAAACAATATCGAACTGAAAGCGAATCCAACTACGATAAAGTGATGGGCATAGTTGATTATCTCTCTGGAATGACGGACATCTATGCAACAGAATTATATAGAAAAATTAAGGGGATTGAGATTGGTATGCGGAACTAAAATTGCACCTAGCACTTTAAAAAAGAACAGCCCTTCATTTTCCTTAAGCACTATGTAAAGAGGCGAAATCAAACATAAAATGCTTTATAAGCAAATTATCTGGGTGTTCTGATTCGTAATATTTATCGTGTAAATCAGAGGTTCGATGTTTTAAATATTCAGGCTCCCTGTGGTCTTTCTTTAAAAGCTTGTTAACTCCGTCTACCGTTTTCTCCAAATCCCCATCAAGTACATATCCAAGTAGGCATCCATTTTCATATTTTTTTGAAACAAAGTTGTTGATTCCAGTATCAATATAACGTCGCTTTAAACCTGAATCATTTTCCTCAAGATTTTTGGCTTCCATATGATATTCATACTCTAAGGATGAATTTATGGTTACCAATCTAAGGTCTATTCTAGGTAGTTTAGCAGCAAAGCCTTTTTCTTTTTTGATTTCATCTTTTGGTAAGTGCTGCTCAACATTCGTAACAATACTCCACTTTAATCTAAGTGGATTTTTTTTTACGTGATCGTGTAACTCCGAAGTAATGTCATTTTCATCCCAGTTTAGTTTGATGACTTTAGTTTCCATAGCTGAAACATAAGATTCTGTTATCAGCCGAAAGCATTTTTCTTCAAAGCCTCTTTTGAAGCTGGCAACTATAACTTTGTTTAATCCCATTTATTATACTTCATTAAGGATTTCCAGTATTAATTCTGAAGCATCTTCAATCGCCATTGATTGAGTCCAGAATCGCCTCTGATTGGGTCGAACAATAAAAATCTCGTTGCCTGTTTTGTAATTTAATTTTTTCCTGAAATAAATATTTGTGCTTTGTTTAGTCCATAAATGCTTGTCCAGCTTTTGTAATTCCTGTGTTACATTCTCTTGAGATTTTAAAACTTCTTTTTCATTTTCTTCGAACGAAATTTTCATTAGCAATAAAGGCGAAAAATGACTTGTATCAAATACTGTAGCATTCGCAAATAGGTTTTGCCTATTTAAAAACTGATTTAATCTTTCACTAATTTTCTTTGAATAGTCCTCAATACTGCGAACAGGATGCAGGGCTTTTGACTTAGCTTTTGAGTGAAACAAATCTAAGCTGTAGTCCAAAGCATCATTTAAAAGGTTAATTTCATCTTCATTCAATCCAAAACTTTTATTGATAATACCCTCTACAGTTTTACTGAAAGTAGTTATCAATTGATTTCGCTTTTCTTCAATATTCCAAAAATCCAAACCTTTGATTTTCTTGATAAACTTTTCGGATAACTTCAGAATTTTTGAAATCTCAGATTCCTTAAGATTAATGGGGATTGAAAGATATTCGTTCTTCATAATCTGTTCCCTTTCTATACCATATGAAGAAATGGTCATAAATAAGAAATAACTACTTAGCTTGGAATTGAAATATGAATTTAGAACCTTAAGAATCAAATTATCATTACTACTTGAATAAAAACCGTAAACACCATCTCTAAAAGAGCAATCTACATCGATTAAGGATGAGCAAACACTATTCTTTTCTAATCCTTTTTTGACAACTATGTGGGTATTTACAAATGCTTGAATATCTCCAAGACGTCTGAAGTGAGAGAAATTTTCAATATCATCGATATCATCTACATTGTAAAACGTTTTGTAAAAGGATATTGATTTTGGTGTTTTAACAGAATCTCTTATGCCTTTCAATCGTGAACTTTGTGTGTAGAACCTTTCTATTGAACTGGCATCTAAATAAGGTAGCTCGGACAATATCTCCGAATGTCTGGGTTCATCCTTCTTTTGAGTCAGAAGTTGAAATCCAACACCCGATTCAATACTATGCTCTTTATTGAATTGCTCAATAGTTTGGTAAGATTTAGAATTTAATTTTTCTATAAGTCTAAAATCGGACAATCCGCCCCACATTGCAACTTTCCAAATTTTGGTGTCTTGCTTTTCACATTCTTTGCGCGGTAAAAACTTTAAATCTGAACTATCAATGCTTACACCTTCAATTACATTAGATTTAATAAAAGTTTTAGGCGCATAGTAAACAATAGTACTCGATTTTTTCTTGGGTGCTTTTTTTTGATAAAAAACAACACTTATTGGACCAGTAGCCGAACCGAACAATTGACCTCCAAAATTTTTAGGTGCATTCCTTAAAATTGAGAAGTTATATATTTTCTCCACATAGCACTCATTGAATAGCCACTTCCTGAAATTTTGATATGTTATTTTAGTGTTGGTGAGTATTTTGGTATTAAAAATCAAAGCAATTTCCCCGTATTCGGAGAAGGCTGTCGCCTTATGTAGAAATGGAAGAACCATCTCCTTGGCAAAACCGTGCTTATCACTATAATCACGGATAGATTGGGACAAGTTCTTTGTACCGAAAGGCGGATTTCCCACCACCAAATCAAAATTGATTTTCTCTACTTCGGGATTTTTCTGAATTGTATCGCTACGAAATAAGTTACCACCTTGTTCTATTAAGGTATCATCCAAAGGGTCGTTTATCAAATAGGGTAAACGATAGTCCTTGTTCTGCCAAATCGTCTTGGGATTCAAGTTGTCCACCAAAGCCAGGTAAAGACTAAAAGCCGCTACCTTGATGGACTGAGGGTGTATCTCTATACCGAAGATGTTATCCGTCAATAGCTTCTTCAGCGCATTGAAGTCCGTAAGTTTTTCTCCTTTGGCATTTTCGTGGCGTTTTACCAAACGCTTAAAGCTTTCAACCAAAAAAATACCCGAGCCGCAAGTTGGGTCTAATACCTTAATATTGAATTTTTTTTCTGTTCTAGAAATCGGTAATTTCTCATTCAATATGAGTTCAACTAGGGAAGGTGGTGTATAATACGTACCTGTATCTTGCTTTAAAGTTGGGTTTATTTCGGCAAGGAAATTCTCGTAGATTTCACTTAATAATTCTATTTGAATAATACTAAAATCGAAAAGACGTAAGTCTTCGAAAAGATTCTGCTGTAAAGAATTATCATTGCCGTTGATAAAGCACTTTCGTATAATTTTTAGATGGTCCCTAGAAATTGACTCATTGCTGTCTAGAGTAAAAACATTACCATTGAAATATTCTTCCAGTTTCCTGAAAAGGGAATATGTTTTATCTGCATCGTCCAGAATATCAAAATAGGACTTTGCTCCTTTTTTTATTTTCGAATAAAATTTCTCATCAGTTGCGCCCCTGTCTTCTAAATATAGAAGAAATAGAGAACGCATTATTATTTTATGGATAAGGTTTACGTCCAATCCTTCTCCCTGTAGTTGCCTAGCAGTATATGTAAGGCTCTCTACAAGGTATTTATCGACCCTTCGTTGCAGGCTTATTTTCTTTCTAATCTCGAACGCTTCTTCCAATGTCCATATGATACCTGTATCAATGGCAATAGTGGAAAAAAGGTTTTGAAGTTGTTGAAGCTTGGCTTTATCCGAGAACTTGTAAGACTCTATTTCGAGTGTTTTTAGTTCTTTCTTATAATCAAAATCATCTGATTTGATCAAAAGAGGTTTTTCCGCACAATTGTAAATACGAATTTCAGTTTCCGAATAAACGTATAGAAAAATAACCTTTTTGAAGTTCCAGATTTTTTTTTGAGCAATTGCAACTTGTCGAAGAGCTCGGTCATCAAATTTTTGAACCCTTTTTAAAAAAACCGCAGGATAACTATTATGATTTTCGTCGGTGCTGAAGTAAATCTCATCAATACCGAAATCTTTTACTTGATTAATTACAACTGACTGACTATCAGAAATTTGATTCGATTTCGACGTAACAGAGACGGCCTTGTCCAAGCCTAGATTTTCTATTATATCAAAATCGATCATAGCGAAGGTCGTCCAAAAAACCCGAGAGTTAGTTACTTACTAAATTAAATCTAAAGGTACAAATGATTTTGCGATTCTGACAATCGATGATGTATTAAAGGTTGGAATATATCCAAATTTATGGATTGATGAGGGGAGGCTATAATATACCCATCACTAACATGAATTCTTATCATGGTAACGGCCTATCCCAATGATTCAAATCATCTTCGGTATTTTCATCTTCGGGTACAATCATCAAACGTGTATCAAGAGGTGGCTTTGGCGTTAAGTATGGTGATATCGTTGAAACGGTCTCGTCAAAAATATAATATTCGTGAGGTCTCGAATATGCTTGAAAAAAGCTACAAAAAATCCATTTTAAATTAGTGTTCTCGGTGCTTATTTGTGCTATTGTACTCTTAATCTTATCAAATCTTTTCTTTTCAACTTGGGGGCCGTCAAATGTCTCCATGCCCACATGAATTACGGCATTATTTTGAGAATTGAATTGTTGCATTGCTTTATGCACCTGATTTTTAATGTCTCTGGCTTTGGCCCACAAGGCTTCCTTGGCATCACAGCTACAATAAACACCAAAAGCATTACTGATATATGATATGTATAAGTTATTAACGTCACCTTCTCCAATTCTAAAATAATCGGCAGCTATACCACATGTAAATCCCTTGTTGTCTATCGGCTTTTTTCCTATCAAACTATGTAGCATAGGGGAATAATCTTTAACGGAATTATTTTCTAGATGCTCTTTTATTTTGAACATATCAACAAATGATAATTCTATATCCACTTTGGTATTTGAAACAATTTTTCCAGTAACTGGCCTCTTTAGCTTTTCTTCCAATAGGTCTTTTAAAAAAGTATCGGGTAGGTTCTCAAGTTCTACATGAAATTCAATATCCAGTAAAATGTTTCTTTCTAAGAGTGTTTTGCTGATATAAGAAACCATCTTTTGTCTTTTCGTATTTTCCCTATAAGTGTAGTCGGAAGTCTTTGATTGCCTTTTGCACTCAATACTCCAGGTCTCTTCATCTCTTTTAGCTATGATGTCCGAAGTTTTACCGGCTTTTTTTTCATCAAGAAAGGCTACTTGATATCCATTTCTGGCCCAAAGAAGTGCTGTCATAATTTCAAAAAGAAAAGCATCGGCTTCTGATTTTCTTTTATTTATCAAATCTTTTATTTTCTTTTCGACTCCTCCAATATTTTTCAATAATTCGAAGTCTAGTCCAAAACGTTTGAAAATCGGGACAATTCTGGATCCCTGAAAGTATTCGTACTTATGTGGTTCATTGATCAGCATATCCAAAAGATATAGATACCAACCAATTACATCGTTTTTTTCAACTAATAAAGTTCCTTCTGAAATAGGCTCTGAAAAAGGTTGTGTAGCCTTAAAATGGACTGCTATCTTATTCTCGATATCAGCTTTTCTTCTTTGCCAATCTTTTTTGGACATAAACGACATAAACCATTTCCATGACCGAATCACATGATCGTCGTCATATTGGGGTACATCTAATTCTTTAATGGGTATCCTTAACACAATTGTTATGTTTGAATTTTACATAAATTCTATTTTTCCATTTAGTTGAAATTTGTGTTCTAAAACCCAAGTATTTGTAGACAAGGGAAACCCGATATAGTTTACTCCTGTAAGCGTTTAAATGGACTCTTTACATTATGCCTTATGGCAATGATTGAAAAATTGTGATAAACTAGCTCAAATATACTTTGCGAAAGTGATACTCCTTACAAAATCCGCTTTTTTTAAAGAGTTTAATTCACTTCTATGGTAATGGGATTTAAGAATTTTTCACATTATGTATAATCAGGGTATCCTAATTCTCCTTTAATATTGCAGGGAGAACTGAATAAAACATCTCCGTGGATCAGTTCTAAGCGAAAAAGTTTTTCATGATAACAACAATGAAAAACTTTGGACAAGGCAAGAAGCATTTACTGATTGGAAAATCACCTTGTTCTACAATCTTTTGCCTCAAATTAAAGATAACAAACCACTATAGTCTTCCGGAAGCTCTGCATCAATATCCTTCAAATAAGCCTTAAGCGCATCTAGAGTGGAATGGCCCGTAATCAGCATTAACTTATCACAAGTTTCGGTATACGTAAACTCTTTTCTAAGCTTCCTAAAAAGCAGCGTGATAAACGTATGCCTAAAGGAATAGATGGTATATTCACTTCCCAATTGCAGGGTTTTACCAGTTTTGAGTAGATATTCGTTATATTTCTTTTTGAGCTTCCAGAACCGTTTTGTAAAATAATCCCTTCTACTTGATTCTGTGGCTTCCCATTCTCCAATGCCGGTAGGAGTAAACAAAAAGTGATTTTGTACAGAGAAGTCGAAATCCTGAATTTCGCGAAGAACGATATCAGGTATGATTTTAGTCTTCTCCGGTTTGTTCTTTGCCTGGACACGCAATAGTTTTTGAGAAAGGAAAATATCCTTTAACCTAAGTCTGCATACCTCAATTGGACGTAAAAAATTATAGGAAACGAACTTTATGAAAAGCAACAGAATAGGGTCGTTTTTCTTCATGTAGGCAAACAAACCTTCCAAAACTTCTAAGGAATAAGTCCTATGGCTTACCGATTTGGTATTAAGTACCTTGATGTTCTCGATAAAATTTCTTGGGATGACATCGTTATTTTCAAGTTCACCAAATAGGGAACTCAATACAATACGTGTATTGTTTCTATTTCTTGCACTTGACGCTTTGACAATAGTTTGGAGATAATCGTTTACGGTCTGTTTGGTAATGCCGAGGATACTTTTGTCAAGTAGATTTTTTTTATCCAAATAAGTTTTAAACCTGCCATATCGACTTTTGTAATCTTTGACGGAAGTTTCTGAAAGTTCACTGAGCTTTATGCCATACGCATAATCCAGTGCCGCTCCCGCCGTATATTCCAAGGATTTTGAATTTAGCTTAAGCTTGTCCTTGTAAGGAGAATATCCTTCTTTCAACATTTCCAGCAAAACCTCCTTGATGATTCCTAAATGCAATAACCTTTCCGCTTTGGTCTTAAAATTTTTATTGACACTCATGGTAACCGGTGTCTGGCGAACCAGCACGGGATTTCCGAGTTTGTCTAAAAGGTCGGGTTTGGCGAAGGAGTAGTAGACATACCACCTTTTGGAGAGGTCGAAATTATCCCCGCCATGATATATTTTCGGTTCCGTATATTTTTTCCTTTCCAATCCGTGTTTGTATGCGGTAGCGTATGCGCTTTGCAATATATCAAAAAAAGAACCCATTGACAACAGTTTTAAAAAGCTGTTAATCAATGGGTTGTCTAGTAGCGGGAACTGGACTCGAACCAGTGACCTTCGGGTTATGAGCCCGACGAGCTACCTACTGCTCTATCCCGCGATATGGACGACAAAGATACAATTCTTTTGATGTAATTTCCAAATAAGAACCACTTTGATTTTAATATTCTTAAGAAAAGAAAATTATTAATTGCGTTACGTGGCCTCTGTTAATATTCAAAATGATATTTTCGTTTTAAATAGCTACTTTAGAATATATGGAGCAATTGAATGATTTTTTGGTCCAGGCAATTTCAGGAACGGAATGGCCTATGTTTATTCTCTTAATTGGAGGAGGATTGTTCTTAATGTTTTACTCCAAATTAATGCCCTATCGGTTTTTTGGGCACGCATTAGCTGTAACTCGAGGAAAATATGACGACAAAAACGCAAAAGGTGATGTGAGTTCCTTACAGGCTTTATCGGCAGCTGTAGCGGCCACTGTTGGACTTGGAAATATTTCTGGAGTAGCGATAGCCATCCATGATGGAGGTCCCGGTGTTGTTTTTTGGATTTGGATGACTGCTTTAATAGGCGTGTGTATTAAATTTTATTCCTGTAGTTTATCCATTATGTTCCGTGGCGAGGATTCAGAAGGTCATTTACAGGGAGGCCCAATGTTTTACATAATAAAGGGGCTGGGTAAAAAGTATAAACCTTTGGCCATTTTCTTTGCCTTGGCGGGTCTTTTCGGATTTTTAGGAGTCTTTACCGCAAATCAATTCACGGAAACCTTTATGAGTGTTATAGAGCCATCGGAAACTATAATGGAAATGAGTGATTTTAACTGGAAATTAACCATCGGTTTTGTGTTAGCTATTGTTAGTTCTTTTGTAATTTTCGGTGGTCTGGCAAAGATTGCCAAGGTTGCAACAGCGATTGTTCCCTTCATGGTTATGGTTTACTTGGTTGCGGTTATAATCGTCATGGTCATGAATGCGTCCCAAGTTCTACCTTCATTAAAGATGATTATTACGGAAGCTTGGAATTTTAAAACACTTGTTACTGGAGGATTTTGGGGCTTGGTTATTATAGGAGTTCGAAGAGCTATGTTTTCAAATGAGGCTGGACTGGGAAGTGCACCTATGTATCACGGTCAGTCAAAAAACGATGAGCCCATAAGGGAGGGTTTGGTTGCCATGCTTGGACCCTTTATTGATACCATTCTAGTATGTACCTTTACTGCTGTGGTCATTATTCTTAGCGGTGCTTATCTTGAGGAGGGAAGCGGTATCGTTATGACCTTAAATGCATTTCAAAAGACCTTGTTTGGTTTTGGTGATGAACTTTTGATGGTTATAGTCTCCGCTTTTGCACTATCCACCTTATTCACCTATTCCTATTATGGGGTTAAATGTCTATCATTTTTGACAAATGCCAGAATTGGGAGATGGTACAATGTCTATTTTGTAGTAATGATTGTTTTTGCAGCCGTTGCTTCTTTAGAGCTTGTAAAGAATTTAATTGATTTGTCCTATGCCTTGATGGTAATACCCAACATGATTGCCGTACTTTTACTGGCGCCAAAGGTAAACGCTGCAGCTAAAATTTATTTTGAAAAATTAAAGAATGAAAAATCATAAAGCTGGTTTTGTAAATATAATTGGGAATCCAAACGTGGGTAAGTCAACCTTGATGAATGCATTTGTTGGTGAAAAATTATCTATAATTACCTCTAAGGCACAAACTACAAGACATCGTATTTTAGGAATTGTCAACGGTGATGACTTTCAAGTTATTTTATCGGATACCCCCGGTATCATAAAACCCGCATATGATTTACAATCATCCATGATGGATTTTGTAAAGTCGGCCTTTGAAGATGCAGATGTACTTCTCTATATGGTGGAAATTGGGGAGAAGGCTTTAAAGGATGAACGGTTTTTTGATAAAATAAAGAATTCAAAAATTCCTGTGCTTTTACTTTTAAACAAGGTTGACAGAGCGAGCCAAGAATTGTTGGAAGAACAGGTGCAGTACTGGCAAAAACAACTTCCTTCTGTAGAAATACACCCTGTATCTGCACTTCAAAATTTCAATGTTCAAGGAGTTTTTGAACGTATTTTAGAATTGTTACCGGAATCACCACCTTATTACCCTAAAGATCAGTTGACCGATAAACCGGAACGGTTTTTTGTAAATGAAACTATCCGGGAAAAAATACTATTATATTACAAGAAGGAAATTCCATATGCGGTTGAAGTAGAGACCGAAGAATTTCTTGAGGATGAAGAGATTATAAGAATCCGTTCTATAATCATGGTGGAACGTGAAACCCAAAAGGGTATAATCATTGGGCACAAGGGTAGTGCCTTGAAAAAAGTCGGGGTAGAAGCTCGAAAGGACTTGGAAAAATTCTTCGATAAACAAGTCCATATTGAAATCTTCGTAAAAGTAAATAAGAACTGGAGAAACGACAGTCGACAGTTAAAACGATTTGGCTACAATAACTAATATCTAAATTATTTTTAGCGCTAATTTCTTCCTTTGTTTTGTTGCTGAGGTATTTAGAGAAGAATCATATATTAAGATAATGAAATTTCGTGTATATGGGTTAAAATTTTTATCGAAAAAATGACCTTAATTCTTTGATGATATTGAACTTTGGCTATCTTTGATTATCGACAAAGTGTTTAAAAAATTCGATGAAATGCAAAATATAGTCATATTTGGAGCTTCTGGACATAGTATTGCCGTATTAGATTGTATTGAAAAAGAAGGAAAATACAAGGTCATCGGTTTTATTGACCCATTTAAAAAAATGGGTACTTATGTAAATGGTTATCCAATATTGGGAAATGTAAAAAATTTACAATTTTTAGTTGAAAAATATAAAATTTATGGTGGTATTATTGGATTCAAGGATGTATTTATTGTTAAAAAATTAATTGAAAGAGTCAAAAAAATAATACCTGATTTTAATTTTCTTACTACAATTGAATTGATCGAAGTAGAAAAATCCTATTCAAAAAATAAAAAAGTCTTACCTACTGATTCGAATTATGTTAAAGCTGAAAAAATAGGTCAGACCAAAGAGGTGGATTCCTTGATACATCCGTTAGCAAATGTTCAAACTGAGAAAATTGGTAAATCGACGAAAGTTTGGCAATTTAGTGTAATATTAGAAAATGCTAAAATAGGAGAAAATAGTAATATTAATAGCCATACTTTTATCGAAAACGATGTTGTTATCGGTAATAATGTTACTATTAAATGTGGAGTTTATTTGTGGGATGGATCAAGAATAGAAGACGATGTATTTATAGGTCCAAATGTCACTTTCTCTAATGATAAATATCCAAGATCCAAACAATATCCGTCCGAATTTCAAAATGTATGGGTAAAGAAAGGTGCATCTATTGGTTCTAATTCAACAATCTTAGGGGGTGTGTCCATAGGACAAAACTCAATGATTGGAGCTGGAAGTCTTGTAACTAAAAACGTGCCTGATGGCGAATTATGGATTGGAAGTCCAGCTATATTTGTAAGAAAAATCAATCGAAATAATTTATTTCTGGAACTTAGCTTAAGTAAAAATTCTGATTAATTTTTTACTTGATTATTTTTCTTTTTCATACTTCGATTAGGCTGCAGCTATTAATTCAATATATCTTCAATTTTTATTATTGATTAATTCTTAAAAACTACCTTTGTACCCTAACATAAAGTTATGGGAGCTATTGTTGCTATTGTGGGAAGACCTAACGTAGGAAAATCTACTTTTTTTAACCGTTTGATTCAGCGAAGAGAGGCTATTGTCGATGCTACTAGCGGAGTCACTCGTGACCGACATTATGGGAAGAGCGACTGGAACGGTAAAGAATTTTCCCTTATCGATACCGGAGGGTACGTTTTGGGTAGTGACGATATTTTTGAACAAGAAATAGATAAACAAGTTGAATTGGCCATTCTGGAAGCGGACGCCATTATTTTTATGGTCGATGTAGAAACTGGGGTAACCGGAATGGATGAGGATGTCGCCAAACTTCTTAGGCGTGTTAATAAACCCGTTTTTTTAGCCGTGAACAAGGTGGATAACGCCATGAGGGAAGAAGATGCTGTTGAATTTTACTCCCTTGGATTAGGGGATTTTTATACTTTGTCCAGTATTAACGGTAGTGGTACAGGAGAATTATTGGATGCCTTGGTGGAAAAACTACCGGAGGTAGAAAATGATGAAAGTGAACTTCCTAGATTTGCGGTTGTGGGTAGGCCCAATGCCGGTAAATCCTCTTTTATTAATGCCTTGATTGGTGAAGAAAGGTATATTGTTACGGATATAGCTGGAACTACCAGGGATAGTATTGATACAAAATATAATCGATTTGGGTTTGAATTTAATCTCGTCGATACTGCTGGTATAAGGAGAAAATCAAAGGTTAAGGAAGACCTCGAGTTTTACTCTGTAATGCGCTCTGTTCGTGCAATTGAACATTGCGATGTTTGTCTGCTATTATTTGATGCCACTAGGGGCTTCGATGGTCAGGTAGAGAATATTTTTTGGCTGGCTGCAAGAAATAATAAGGGTATTGTTATTTTGGTAAATAAATGGGATTTGGTTGAGGATAAGGAGACCAATACCATGAAGCAGTATACCCAACGAATCAAAAAGGCCATTGAACCATTTACAGATGTCCCCATCCTTTTTATTTCCGTCTTGACCAAGCAACGTATATACAAGGCCATTGAAACTGCCGTGGAAGTATATCAAAACAGGAGTAAAAAAATAAAGACAAGGCATTTTAATGACGTTATGCTACCAATTATTGAAAATTATCCTCCACCGGCTTACAAAGGAAAATTTGTAAAGATTAAATTCTGTACGCAATTACCGACACCATATCCACAATTTGCTTTTTTCTGCAATTTGCCTCAATATGTTCGTGACCCTTATAAAAGATACCTTGAGAATAAAATTAGGGAGGAATTTGATTTTACCGGAGTTCCTATGACAGTTTTTATGAGGAAGAAATAAGTTTATTAGTAATTGTTGACAATAGGCCGAGATTACTCTATGTCGATAGTAAAAAAAATTCCATTATTCAACGGTTGACGCTCTCCGTCGATTACAATACCATTTACTCGGGGAATACCTCCACAACAACTTTCGGCTTCGCTTAAGCCCATATCTATTTCTATGGGAATTTTAAAATCTGAAGCTAGGTTTAAGTTGATTTTATAAACTTTTGGTTCCCAACTGTTATTGTCAAGTACAACTCCCGTTTTTTCGCCCGAGGCCGTTTCCCAAGTCTGTATTACTAAAATAAAAATATTGGCATTCGTTCCGTCAATAGTTATATCATCAATGGAATATGTACCATTTTCGATAACATTTTTATCATTGTTCATAACCTCAAAAAGAAAGACGGGTGGGCCTTCACAAAGAACCAAGCTACAATCGATTTTATTTTCTTCACATCCTAATGATAGACCCAAGGCAAAAAGTAGTACGAAGTACTTTTTCATAATTGGAATTTTAAGGAAAGATGGATTATAGGGCTTATGGTTGCTTTGGAATTTGATTATTTACCAACCTCCTGAGGCTCCACCACCACCGAATCCGCCGCCGCCGAATCCACCACTAAAACCACCACCACCAAAACTACCTCCGCCGAATCCGCCACCAGAGGAACCACTACGTCCCATATTGCTTAAAATAATAACATCCCATAGACTTAAGCCCCGGCGTCTACCTCCGCGACCATTATTCCCACCTTTGCGACTCCATAAAATGAATAGAATCACAAAGAAAATAATAAAGGGTAAAAATGAAGAGAAAGGAGGGGCGTCATTTTCATTAATATTTCGGTCTTCTGTAAATTCTCCATTAAGTACTTGAAAAATAGCATCTGCCCCCAGATCAAGACCGCTATAATAATCTCCTTTTTTAAATTCAGGAATTATAATATTTTGAATAATTCGGCGAGACATGGCATCGGTCAAGAAACCCTCTACTCCATAGCCCGTATTGATGGCAATTTTCCGATCATCTCTGGCAAGGATAACTAATACACCATTGTCTTTTCCGCTTTGCCCTATTCCCCATTTTTGCCCCCATTGGGCACCCAAATAGTTAATGTTTTCTCCCTCAGTACTGGCTATTATGGCCATTACGATTTGGGTAGAGGTACTGTCCGAATATCGGATTAATTTTTGTTCAAGGGAACTCTTTTGCCCGGCTGGCAGTAGATTTATATAATCGTATACACTGGTTTCTACATCAGGTTTTGGAGGTATCTCAAACTGACTCCAGACGTGAAGAAAACTAAAAAAGAATAAAAAACTAAGGCTAGCCTTTAGATATCTCATTGCTAAGCTCGTTTCTGTCATTAGGTTGCCAGGGAAAATGGTCTTGTAATTCCTTTCCGGCTTCTGAAATTCCGGCAATTAAGCCTTCCTTAAAATGTCCTTTTTTAAAATGATTTTCAATGGTGGTTTTCGTGGAGTCCCAAAAACCATTTGGAACTACTTTATCGATTCCTTTGTCCCCGCAAATAACAAATTTCTTGTCATTGACCGCGACATAGATCAAAACTCCATTTGCATCCTTTGTATTATCCATCTTTAATAAACGGAATACTTCCTTGGCACGTTCGTAATGGTTAGACCTCGTATGAGCTTCAATATGTACACGGATTTCCCCAGAAGTATTTTTTTCGGCTTCCAGAATGGCCTCGACTATTTCCTGTTCTTCGGGCTGGGTCAAAAAATCCTCTACTCTGGACATGGGTACTAATCAAATTCAAAATTTACATCAGGGGCCTGCTCGGAACCAGCTTCGGATTGGAAATAAGCAAGTTCATCAAAATTGAAAATTCCTGCCAAAATAGAGTTAGGGAATTTCTTTATGTGAAGGTTATAGGGTTCTACAGTGGCGTTGAAGCGGTCTCTAGCTACGTTGATTCTATTTTCCGTCCCTTCCAGTTGAGACTGTAGTTCCAAAAAGTTTTGGTTCGCTTTTAAATCGGGATAGCGTTCCACGGTAACCAACAATCGACTTAAGGCACTGCTTAGCCCACTTTGAGCCTGATTGAACTGAGCCAGTTGTTCAGGTGTTATATTTGTTGGGTCAATATTTACCGAAGTTGCTTTTGCTCTTGCCTCAATAACGTCCGTTAGTGTTCCACGCTCAAAATCCGCTGCTCCTTGTACCGTTTTAACTAGGTTGCCAATAAGGTCATTTCTTCTTTGGTATGAGCTCTCCACATTGGCCCAAGTTTTGGTTGAGGTTTCTTTTAGGGCTATGGCAGTGTTATTGAAACTAACGGCCCATTGGTAAATACCTAGGGCAATTACCCCGAGTACAATAAGTGCAATGATTCCTTTTTTCATGGTCGTGTGTTTTGTTTATAGTTGATTCTTTATTTTGATAAGCTCCGCTTTCACCCGCTCCAGTTTTTGAATGATTTCAAAATTGGAGAGCGTTTTTTGCTTTTCTTCTTTCAAGTGTATTTTGGCGCCATCTAATGTAAAACCTCGTTCTTTGACCAAGTGATAGATCAATTGCAGGTTTTTGATGTCCTGAGGAGTAAACTTTCTATTTCCTTTTGCATTCTTCTTGGGCTGTAGCACATCAAACTCCTTTTCCCAAAAACGTATTAACGAAGTATTTACATCAAAGGCACGAGCAACTTCGCCAATTCCATAATATCGTTTTTCGGGTAGCTCTACTTGCATTAATCCAGGGATTGATTTTCTTGGTTGGCAAATTTCAGCATATTTTCAAATTCTTCCGGAGATAAACTTCCATAGTAGAAATTGATGGGGTTAATACGAGCATCCTCTTTCCATACTTCATAGTGCAAATGAGGCGCTTCAGACCGTCCGGTACTGCCCACAAAACCTATTAGGTCTCCTCTTTTTACTTTCTGGCCTCTTTTTACGTTATACTGACTTAAATGTCCATAGAGACTTAAATAACCATAGCCATGGTCAATACGGATGTGTTTTCCGTATCCGGAGGAATTATTGTCCGCTCTTGTTACTTTTCCGTCTCCCGAAGCATAAATAGGAGTTCCTTTAGGTGCGGTAAAATCCATGCCGTAATGCATTTTACGAGCTTTGGTAAATGGATCCGAACGCCAACCGTAACCGGAAGCCATTCTGGTGAGGTCCTCGTTATTAATGGGTTGAATGGCTGGAATGGACATTAAAAGTTTTTCTTTTTCCTCGGCCAACTTGGTAATTTCATCCAATGATTTGGATTGGATTGCCATTTGTTTTTTAATGATGTCCAAGCGTTGTGTAGTGGCAATCACCATTTCGGAATTATTGAAACCTTCCAAGGATTTATACCGATTTATACCTCCAAAACCGGCACGTCTTTGTTCTTCAGGTATGGGGTTGGCTTCAAAATATAAGCGATAAATATTGTTGTCCCGGTCCTCAATATTGGCCAAAACATCTTCAATCTGCTCCATTTTTTTATTGAGGAGCTCAAATTGGAGTTCGTAGTTTTTTACCTCTCGCTGTAACGAAAGCTCACGAGGGGTATTTATGATATTTGTATTCAAAAGTAAAATCAATCCCAGAAGTCCAAAAAGAAAAGAACCTAAAAAGAAAAATGTGATATTTCTATATCGTTTGGATTTTTCTGGCTCGATTTTCCTGTACGAAAGCGTATCCGGATCGTAATAGTACTTTACTTTAGACATGAAGGGATTTTATCCTATTTTTGTGGTTTATTTTTAACATAACAAACAAATATAAAAATTGTTTTCTACAAACAGTTAAAATTTGTAAAAGCTTAGCATTTTAGATGAATTCCAAGGAAATACGAAAGCAGTTCTTAGCATTTTTTGAAGGAAAAAAACATAAAATTGTACCCTCTGCCCCTATGGTCATAAAAGATGACCCCACGTTACTTTTTACCAATGCAGGGATGAACCAGTTCAAGGAATTTTTCTTGGGAGTTAATACCCCTAAAAATTCTAGGGTAGTAGATACTCAAAAATGTTTGCGTGTAAGTGGTAAGCACAACGATTTGGAGGAGGTAGGTAAGGATACCTATCATCATACCATGTTTGAGATGTTGGGTAACTGGAGTTTTGGCGATTATTTTAAGGAAGAGGCTATTACCTGGGCTTGGGAGTTATTGACAGAGGTTTACAAAATAGATAAGGATTGTCTATATGTATCTGTTTTTGAGGGAAGTCAGGATGCCGATAGATTGGATAAGGACAATGAAGCATATGCTATTTGGAACAAAATTGTTCCTTCGGATAGAATTATCATGGGCAACAAGAAAGATAACTTCTGGGAAATGGGAGACCAAGGTCCTTGTGGCCCCTGTTCAGAAATTCACGTGGATATTCGCTCCGCAGAAGAAAAGGCGAAAGTTTCAGGCGCTAGTTTGGTAAATCAGGACCATCCTTTAGTGGTGGAAATCTGGAATCTGGTATTCATGCAATACAATCGCAAAGCAGACGGCTCTTTGGAAAGCCTACCTGCCAAGCACGTGGATACGGGTATGGGTTTTGAACGACTTTGTATGGTATTGCAAAATGTAAAATCCAATTACGACACGGATGTATTTACCCCATTGATAAGGGAGATAGAAATAATTACGGATGCCCAGTATGGAAAAAACGAGGAAGTGGATATAGCCATTCGCGTCATTGCAGATCATATTAGGGCGGTAGCCTTCTCTATCGCAGATGGTCAGTTGCCCAGTAATACGGGAGCGGGTTATGTAATAAGAAGAATACTGCGTAGAGCAGTACGTTATGGCTTCACGTTCTTAAATACCAAGGAGCCTTTTATGTATCGTTTGGCAAATGTACTTACCCAAAGCATGGGTGAAGCTTTTCCGGAGCTAAGGGAGCAAAAGCAACTCATTAAAAATGTTATCAAGGAAGAGGAACACAGCTTTTTGAAAACTTTGGACCAAGGATTAAGCCGATTAAGTGCTATGATGGATTTTAGTGATGGTCTTAAAATTGAAGGTGACAAGGTGTTTGAATTGTATGATACTTATGGTTTTCCTTTGGATTTAACTCAGCTGATAGCTAGTGAAAATGGTATTTCTATCGATGTAGAAGGCTTTAATAAAGCTATGCAAGAGCAAAAGAATAGATCTAAATCTGCTGCAGAAATATCAAAAGATGACTGGATTATTTTACATCAATATAACGGGGAAAACTTTCTTGGATATGATCAATTGGAGGTTGAAAATGTAAGTATAATTAAGTATAGAAAAATTGAATCTAAAAAAGATGGAACCCTTTTTCAATTTGTTTTAGATAAAACCCCGTTCTATCCGGAAGGTGGTGGACAAGTGGGTGACAAAGGTTATTTGGAATCTTCGGATGGCGATGTGGTCTACATTATCGACACGAAAAGGGAAAATAACGAGATCATACATTTTACAAAAAACCTTCCTAAAAAACTTGAGGGTACATTTAAGGCCGTAGTGGATAGCGAACAACGCCGAAGAACCGAGGCAAACCATACGGCTACCCATTTGCTGCATCAGGCCCTGAGAGAAGTATTGGGAACCCACGTGGAACAAAAGGGATCTGCGGTGCATTCAAAATATCTACGTTTCGATTTTTCCCATTTTTCAAAAATGACAAAAGACGAACTGGAAGCCGTGGAATCCTTTGTGAATGCCCGTATTTCGGGACATTTACAATTGGAGGAGCATCGCAATGTACCTGTGAAAGAAGCTTTGGAAGATGGGGCAATGGCCTTGTTTGGTGAAAAATATGGGGATGCGGTTAGGACTATCCGGTTTGGAAAATCCATTGAATTATGCGGAGGAACGCATGTAAAAAACACCTCGGACATTTGGCATTTCAAAATCAGGTCGGAGGGGGCTGTGGCGGCTGGGATTCGTAGAATAGAAGCGATTACCAGTGATGCCGTAAAGGACTTTTATGCAGAGAGCAATAGGTCCCTTAACGAAATTACAGGGGTTTTGGGAAATCCCCAAGACGCTGTAAAGGCGGTAACCAACCTGCAGGATGAGAATGCAGAATTAAAGAAACAAATCGCCACATTGCTCAAGGACAAGGCCAAAAATCTTAAAGGCGATCTGCAAAATGAATTGCAGGAGAAAAATGGAGTCCGATTTCTAGTGAAAAAACTCGATCTGGATGCCGCTGGTATCAAGGATTTGAGTTTTGAAATGGGACAGAATAATTCCGATTTATTTTTGGTATTTGCCACAGAAAAAGAGGGTAAAGCACTACTCTCCTGTTATATTTCTAAAGAATTGGTAGCCTCGAAGGGCTTGAATGCGGGTTCTATTGTTCGGGAATTGGGTAAATTCATTCAAGGAGGAGGAGGAGGGCAACCTTTTTTTGCTACTGCCGGGGGCAAAAATCCAGCAGGGATTCCAGAAGCCTTGGAAAAGGCCAAAGGATATTTAGGTTAATTCCTTGGGAGCTTAGTTTAAAAATATAATTCCGGCTTCCATTTAATCAAATAAAATGAAACTTCAGACCCAAATACCTTTGGAACCTATTTCAGGTCAATTAGATTATTCCAGTAAAATACTTATGCTCGGGTCTTGTTTTTCACAAAATATGGGAGCAAAATTGGACTACTACCAATTTCAGACCTTACAGAATCCCTTTGGGATTCTTTTCAATCCCTTGGCCATTGATAATTTGCTTCAAAAAGCACTGAATAAATATGAGTATCTTGAAGAAGATATCTTCCGATTAAATGGCCGCTGGCATTGTTTTGATGCGCATTCGAATCTAAGTTCGGCTTCTAAGGAGGAATTATTGAAGAATTTAAATATAGCCCTTACCCGAACAAATCAGTTTTTAAGGGAAGCTTCCCATGTTTTTATAACTCTGGGTACCGCATGGGTGTATCAACACGAGAAAAGCAATCAATTTGTAGCGAATTGTCATAAGGTACCACAAAAGGAATTTGGTAAACACCTGCTTAATATAGATGAAATTAGAGGCAGTCTTCAGAGTATAGCAAGTGCTATTGAAGAAATAAATCCAGATACCAGTATTGTGCTTACCATTTCTCCTGTTCGGCACTTAAAAGATGGGTTTGTTGAGAACCAAAGAAGTAAATCACATCTAATTACGGCCGTCCACGAATTGCTCGGCGTTCTACCATTGGGTATTAAAGGTTTTTATTTCCCGAGTTACGAAATTATGATGGATGAGCTACGGGATTATCGTTTTTATGAAAGAGATATGGTGCATCCCAATTCCTTGGCTATAGATTATATATGGGAAAAATTTAAAGAGGTCTTGGTTTCCAAGGATGTGGAGGAGGTTATGGAGCAAGTAGCGGAAATCCAAAAGGGTCTAGCCCATAGGCCTTTTGATGTAGGGTCTGAAGCACATCAAAAGTTTTTAAAGTCGCTCACTCAAAAAATTGCGTATATTAAAAGTAAGTACCCCTTTATGAACTTTGGCAATTCCTCCTAATATGAAAAGATTTATTTATGGAGTCCTAATTACCTTGGCAGTGGTTTTTATTGTCAAGTCTTGTGGTGACGAAAATACATCTGAAGCTATTCTTGAGGAAAACTCTATGTTGATACAGCAACAGGTTGAGAATGTATCCAAACTTATTGTTACTGAAGGGCATTTTGCGGAAGTTTATAATTATAGGGACTCTAAAGAACTATTTGGCCCTTTAATTACAGCAGAGAAGAAAGCTCTTGTTGTGGTTAATGCGGATGTTAGTATATCCTACGACTTAAGTAAAGTGAGCTTTGAACTGGATGAGGACGCCAAAACCTTAACAATCAAAAGCATTCCGGAACCTGAAATTAAGTTAAATCCCGACTTTGAGTATTACGATGTCACCGCCGATTATCTTAATCAATTTGATGCGGGGGATTATAATACCATAAAACGAAATGTAAAAAATGCACTGCTAAAAAAAGTGGAAGCCTCCACATTAAGAACAAATGCCAAGAACAGATTGTTAAGCGAACTTCAAAAATTTTATGTGTTAACAAATAGTTTGGGTTGGACACTGGTCTATCAGGATAGGAATATAGAATCCACCACCGACTTCAATATTTTGCCTTAATATCTTCGAGTTATGAGTTTAGTTAAAACCTCTATTTATGAGATTTTCGAGAGGTTTTCTAAAATATTCTCGTCAAAATCGTATGCGGTAGCGTGTGCTCTGATTTAACAATAATTTATATCCTAAAGATAGCCTTTAAAAAACTTTTATAGAAACTCTAAGTCAAATGAGTTACAATCTGAGTTTATCTTTTGGTATCCCAAATAAAGTGAAACAGAGGTACATACAGGTAAAGGTTTTGTCTAACAATTAAATTGTTTTTTAATTTTCGATTGTTTTTATACCACAAAGATTTCCTTGCATTATTTTAGGTTTAATGTATTTTTGATATAAATAACTTAGTCTTATTTTTCAATGTCCGCATCTTCCTCAGCAGAAAAAAATCTTTACATTATTATTTTTCTGAACGCTATCTACCCTATGGGAAAAGAATTAAGGTCTTTTCTAAGTAAAAAAATAAAGAGTTGTCACTTTCAAAAAAACGAATTGGTCGTTAAATCTGGGGGGAAATGCGAAAGATTATATTTGATTAAAGAAGGCTTGGTGAGAGGTTTTTTCAATAGCGGGGAAGATGAAATAACCACTTGGATAGATAGTGAGAATGAAATTTTCACGTCGATAACAGGATTTTTTGAAAATGGACAGGCCTTGGAGAATATCCAGTGTTTAGAAGAGACCTATTGTGATTACATAGAATATGAGGATTATCAGTATTGTCTTCGTCATTTTCCTGAAATGAATCATATAAGTAGGATAATGTTGGAGAAATATTATAAACTTTCGGAACATAGAGTATTGCTAGCCAGAATTCCAACCGCAATAAATAGGTTAAATTACTTTATCGAACATAGTAAAAAAGAATACGCCAATCGTATTCCAAAGAAGTATTTAGCCTCTTTTTTGGCCATGAGACCAGAAACGTTAAGTCGATTATTGAAAAAATACGTTGGAAGTTAAAAAATTGCCATTCATCGGAAAAAGTATGCAGATGAACGATATTCTAGTTTTTATTGGAGACTAAATAAATGATTATCAATTGGTTGAAATTATCACGCAAGATCTACTTACCGAATTTTCCAAAATTTTAAAAAGTAGGAAAATACATTAAATTGATATTTGTCAATTCTTACAATATTATATTATAATAAGATAATAATATAGCCGTTTTCTTACAAGACAAAATCAAAATTAATTTATTGAGCGATAATGTTGTTCAAAAATTATGTCTATATAATTATAGACCGACCAATTAAAAATTTTATGATAAAGTAACCTCGACCATTATACTATAATCCTGAAAATTTATTGACTAATGGTATGTAGATACCATAAATTTTAAAAGTCCCAAATAGGGGACCTGGGATTTCTTACGCCTTTTTTAAAACCTTATGGGCAAAGGTAAAATCGAAAAATAATTCTAACCAATTGATATTTAATATTCTAAAATAGAAAGTAATGCCAAAATTAATTCTATGCCGATATATCAAAAAATCGGCCAACCCTAAATTCCTTAACCCTATGAATCTAAAACCAAAAAAAATCTTACTACCCTTTATCTTAGTTCTATCTGTTTGGGTACAGAAGCTATCGGCACAGGAGAGTGGTGGAAACTACACCACTAAAGTACTTTTATCCAAAGCTATTTCAGATGAAATTATCTGGAACAAATTAGAATTAAACTTAAATGAGGTATCACAAATTTATCTGCTAGATCATGGTGTTGTGTTAGATCTGCCAGAGAATTTCACTATAAACAATATTCCTATTGAAGTCATACAAAAGAATCAGGTTGAAAATATTGGCGATTTTCCCCTAGTTCAGATTCATACATTGAATGTTGAGAATGACAAGGCCTTGGTCCGAATTTACCTTTCTCAAAAGAATGGACGTATTGAGAATAACGCAAACGCCGAATTTCAATTTACCAAGCAAAACCTAGCTTGGTTATTAACCAACAAATTATAAAAGAAAGTATGAAAGCAAATTTTACAAAAATCGGTATTCTTCTGCTTTTTGGATTGTTTTTTAATGTGACCAGTCTGTTGGCTCAAACCAATAGAATATTGAACAACGATCGTTTAAGAATAGGAAACGGTAGTCAAAACTCCATTAATTCAGCAGGAAATATGGAACAGCCATTTTACTATAATGGATCTACCTATAGAAAGCTAACATACAGCAGCTATCCTTTGGATATACAATGGGCTGTAGGTGGGGATGGTACAAATAATTGGAATACAAATGGATCCATGGTAGTGAATCCTGCATTTAACAGCCAAACCTTTGATTATAGTAATTTTACAGTAACAAATCCTACCACTGGGGATGGATACGGCCAAATAAAAACTTCAGGCAACATTACTCTAAATGGCCAATCGTTTTTAGTAGAAAATATTTATGAACTCTTGCAACCTGAAGGCTACATTGGGATAAAAGTTAAAATCACCAATATCAGTGGAACTCCCGCTTCTAACGTTAGGTTATGGGTCGGAACCCGAGATGATTATGTTGGGGGAACAGATCGACCAACAAAAACCCGGGGAAATTTGATTGACGAGGAATTTGTGGCCATATCGGCCATGACCGATCAGGCAAAGGCAATCAAAATATCCACTGCGCAAGAAGCTATTCTATTTTTCAGTAATTCAGATAGGGCATATTCCACGATTAATAGATGTTGCAGTTTTACGAATGCCACGAATCAAAACCCTGCAAGTAACCTTATCACTGAAACCGGTGATGGTTCTTATGCTCTTTATGTGCGTTTTGATGATTTGGGTGTCAATGAAAGCGATGAGCTTATCTGGTATTATGGAGCGGGCACCCTACCTGAAATCGACGAGATTATCGCAAGAGTGGCTAGTGCTGCCATTGGGGCCTTCGATAATATCTCATACGAATCCGCCGATTATGCAGCAACTACAGCAGAGGCAGGTACGGGATACTATGTATTGGTTCCAGATGGGGCTACTACACCTAGCGAGGCCCAGATAAAAGCCGGTGTGGACTATAATGGGGTTTCTGTGTTAACTTCTGGAAATGCCGTCATGCAGGCAGATGTGGAACATGTATTTAGTCTAACGGGGCTATCCGCCTACACAGATTACGATTTTTACTTTGTTTCCGAGTATTTTGATGGAGTGGATTATGTGTTTACTGAAATTATTAGTGAGGATCTTCATACGAAGGAGGCACCTCCAGTTTTAAACTCTTTCACACCCGAAACTGCGGCCTATGGGGAAACGGTGACAATTTCAGGTGCTAATCTCTTAACAACAAGCGGCGTTACTATTAATGGTCTTAATGCGTCATTTAATGTGTTAGATGCAGAAACTGTTGAAATTACTGTTCCAAATGGTGCTGACGATTTTTATATTGAATTGACCAATGAAAGTGGTACAAGTTCAATAGAATCTGAAATTTCGGATACGACGGGGAACTGTAGTACTGGATGGTACGGAGCATGGCAGACACTTGTACCTACGGAAAATGGAATCTTAAGTACGGTTACCTTAAAACTGGACAATACTGACCTCAATAATGCCTATGATTTGTTTCTTGAATTGCATGAAACGGATAATGACCCAGCTTCTGCTAGTCCCGGCGTAAAATTCAACTCCCTACTAGGTACCTCCGAGACAATCACTATGTCGGCGAATACTTCTGCAACCGAGGTTCAGTTTACTTTTTCTACCAATACGGTGTTAGACGCCAATGAGGATTATTATGTAGTTTTAAAAGAAGCTCCTGGAAATCCACCGGGTACAGGTCTTCAAAGGGTCTATATGCAATGTTTAAGCAGTGGGACCATAGATGGGGGAGCAGGTAATCTCTTTGGCAGATTGTATTACAAATTTACGGTGAACCCAATATTGAATGTAAGCAATCCACCAGTGGACATCACAATTTCCCAAACTTCAATTCAGGAAAATAATACAGTTAATCAAGTAGTAGGTTCATTGAGCACGATAGATGCCGATGCAACTGACTCACATACCTATGTATTTGTATCAGGGTCAGGTGATGATAATAATACTTCCTTTATTATAAACGGAAGCAATCTGGAGGCTGGCGAAGTATTTGACTATGAGACAAAATCTTCTTATTCCGTACGAATTTCGACAACTGATTCAGAGGGAAGTAGTTTTGAAAAGAGTTTCACAATCACAATACAAGATGATACGGATGAAGATGGTGATGGCATAAACGATTCGTCTGACAATTGTCTCAATATTGCCAACGCAGATCAAACCGATACGGACGGTGATAGTATGGGTGACGTATGCGATGAAGATGACGACAACGATGGTACCCCGGACACGGATGACGACTTCCCGTTGGACGAGAACGAGGATACCGATACGGATGGTGACGGAACGGGCGACAATGCGGATACCGATGACGACAACGATGGTACCCCGGACACGGATGACGACTTCCCGTTGGACGAGAACGAGGATACCGATACGGATGGTGACGGAACGGGCGACAATGCGGATACCGATGACGACAACGATGGTACCCCGGACACGGATGACGACTTCCCGTTGGACGAGAACGAGGATGCCGATACGGATGGTGACGGAACGGGCGACAATACGGATACCGATGACGACAACGATGGTACCCCGGACACGGATGACGATTTCCCGTTGGACGAGAACGAGGATGCCGATACGGATGGTGACGGAACGGGCGACAATGCGGATACCGATGACGACAACGATGGTACCCCGGACACGGATGACGACTTCCCGTTGGACGAGAACGAGGATGCCGATACGGATGGTGACGGAACGGGCGACAATACG